>NZ_BAABAU010000001.1:0-1200000 GCF_039537585.1 Frondihabitans peucedani | reverse complement strand
CAGGACGACCGGGGGACCACCGCAGGATCGCGCTCCGTCCACGCGCTGCAGCTGAGCATCCTGCCCGGGGTGAACGCCGCGACGGTCGACCTCGCAACGTCGACCGTCAACGCGACGACCGTCGCACCGCTCACCATCGCCACTCCGACCGCCGACCAGCAGTTCACCGTCGCCACGCCCACCGCGACCAGGTCGATCACGATCACCGGCGCGGGGGAGCCCTCGGCATCCGTCGCCGTCGACCTCGGGGCCGGCCGCACCGGCACGGCCGTCGTCGGCGCCGACGGCACCTGGAGCACGACGATCCCGGGCGTGGGGGTGGGCTCCGTCACCGCTTCGGCGGTCCAGACCTTCGGCGGCGTCGCCTCACCCGCCGTCACCCGGACCTTCGCCGTGGTCGCCCAGCAGCCCCTCGTGATCACCGCACCGACCGCGAACCGCACCTTCACCGTCGTGTCGCCGACGGCGACCACCGCCGTCACCGTGTCCGGCACGGCCACGCCGGGTGCGGCCATCGCGCTCGACCTCGGTTCCGGCCTGACCGGCACGGCGACCGCCGACGCCTCGGGCGCCTGGACGACGCAGGTGGCGGGCGTGGGCGTCGGCAGCTACACGATCTCGGCCACCCAGACCTCCGGCGGCGTGACGTCGCCCGTCGCGACCCGGCCCTTCACCGTCGTCGCGGGGGCGGCGCTCACCGTCACCGCTCCCACCGACGGCACCAGGATCGTCGTCCCCGGCCAGACCGGGACCACCACCGTCACGGTCACGGGCTCCGCCCAGCCGGGCGCCACCGTCAGAGCCGACCTCGGAGGCGGCCTCACCGGCACGACGACGGCCGCCGCCGACGGCAGCTACAGCATCCCCGTCGCGGGCGTCGGCGTCGGCGACTACAGCGTCCGCGTCACGCAGAGCGTCGGAGGCTCGACCTCCGCGCCGATCACCCGCGCCATCACCGTCGTCGCCTCCGCGCCGCTCGTCATCCAGGCCCCTGTGCCGGGCGGCCAGTTCCGCGTCGCCGGTCCTCTCTCCACGACTCCCGTCACCGTGTCCGGCACCGCCGAGAAGGGCGCCTCGGTGACCGTGCAGCTCGCGGACGGCGTCTCGAGGACGGTCACCGCCGACGCGGTCTCCGGCACCTGGAGCGCCACGTTCCCGAACCTCGGGGTGGCGGACTACACCGCGACCGTCACGCAGACCGTCGCCGGAGTGACCTCCGCACCCGAGGACCGCGCCTTCTCGGTGGTGGCCGCCGACGCCGTCGTCATCACCGCCCCGGCCGCCGGCACGACCAGCATCGTCGCCGACCCGAGCTCGAGGCGGCCCGTGACGGTCAGCGGCACGGCCGAGCCAGGCGCTTCCGTCGACGTCGTCCTCGACGCCGACCACACGGCCACCGTCACCGCTTCGGGCACCGGAGCGTGGACGACGACCTTTACGGGCATCCCGGTCGGCGACTACGCCATCCAGGCCACCCAGACGGTCGGCGGCACCACCTCCCTGCCGGTCACGCGCCCCTACTCCATCCAGGCCGGCGCCCCCGTCGCCATCACCGCACCGACCCCCGGCGTCGACGTCGTCGTCGCCTCCGAGGGGAGCACGGCTACAGTCACCGTGGCCGGCACGGCGCAGCCCGGAGCCGCCATCGCCATCGACCTGGGCGACGGTCTCACCGCCACGACGACCGCGAACGCCTCCGGCGCCTGGTCGGCGCAGGTGACAGAGGTGCCGATCGGCGACCGCACCATCAGCGTGACCGAGACCGTCGGCGGCACCGTGTCGCTCGCGGTGACGCAGCCTCTCACCGTCGCTGCGGGAGCCCCGATCACCATCGCGTCGCCGGTCTCCGGCAAGACGGTCACGGTCTTCGGCGCCACCGGCACGACGGACGTCGTCGTCTCCGGTGCCGCTCAGCCCGGCGCCTCGGTCAGGGTCTCCCTCGGCACAGGACTCAGCGCCACCACCACGGCGTCGCCCACCGGCGCGTGGTCCGTCAGCATCCCCGCCGTCGGCATCGGCACCTACAGCCTGAGTGCTACGCAGAGCATCAACGGATCCTCCTCCGCGACGGCTCCCCAGCCCTTCTCGGTCGTCCAGGGCGGCGCCATCGTCATCCAGCAGCCCGCCGACGGCACCGGCTACCTGGTCGCCGAGTCCGGCTCGACCCGAGCGACCACCACCGTCTCGGGGCGCGCGAGCGACGGCGCGAGCGTGCTCGTCGACCTCGGAGGCGGCAGGACGAGGTCGACCACCGCGACGGGCGGCGCCTGGCAGGTCGACTTCACCGACCTCCCGGTGGGCACCTACACCGTGAACGCCACCCAGACGCTCCAGGCGGCCTCCGACGACGCCACCCCGACGTCGTTCAGCATCCGCGCCGGCGCCCCGGTCGACATCACTGCGCCGGTCGCCGGCATGGAGATCAGGGTCGCGACGCCGGACTCCGCCGTCCCCGTCGCGATCACCGGCACCGCCCAGCCGGGGGCCGACATCTCGGTCGCCGTCGCCGGAGCCACCCTCTCCACCACCACCGCCGGCGCCGACGGCACCTGGGCGGTCCGCACCGCGGGTCTCACCGAGGGCACGTACACGGCCTCGGTGACCGAGACGATCGGGGGCACCACGTCCACTCCCGTCACCCGCTCGTTCTCGGTCGCAGCCGGAGCCGCGTTCACGGTGACCGCGCCCCTCGACGGCTCGGTCGTCGACGTGGCCGACGCGTCCGGCACTCAGACGATCGCGGTCAGCGGCGCCGGAGAGATCGGCGCCACCGTGCAGGTGGCGCTCGGCGCCACCACGAAGAGCACGACGGTCGGTCTGAACGGCACCTGGTCGACCTCGTTCGCGAACGTGGGAGTCGGGCCGCGCACCTTCCGGTCCGTCGAGACCCTGAACGGGACGACCTCCGCGCCGATCGACCGCACGGTGACCATCCGCGCTGCGGCACCCGTCACCGTCACCGCCCCGACCTCGACCATCACGGTCGCCGGTCCGGCAGCGAGGATCGACGTCACCGTCACCGGCACCGCGGCTCCCGGGGCCCCGGTCGCGATCGACCTCGGCTCCGGTCTCACCGCTACCGCCACCGCGGACGGCACCGGTGTCTGGACCGCCGACTTCGCCCAGCTCCCGGTCGGGCGGTACACGATCGCCGCTTCGCAGACGGTCAACGGGACCGTCTCGGTCCCTGTCACGTCCGACTTCACCATCGTCGCGGGCGATCCTGTGGTCGTCCTCTCGCCCGCCGACGGCGGTCGCGTGACCGTCGCCGACTCCGCGGCGCGCGTCGACCTGCCGGTCTCGGGCACCGCCGAGGCGAACGCCGACATCAGCGTCGACCTGGGCGGCGGCCTCACGGCGACCACCACGGCCGCCTCCGACGGCCGCTGGTCGACCACGGTCGCCGACGTGCCCGTGGGCGCCTACACCGTCAGCGTCACCCAGCAGGTCGGCGGCACCACGTCCGACGCGGTGACCTCCCGTGTCACCGTGGTCCCCGGCGCTCCGCTGGCGATCACGGACCCGACCGCCGACGCGCGGATCCCCGTGGCAGCCGCCGGTCTCACCACCGACGTGGCCGTCACCGGCACCGCGCAGCCGGGCGCCTCGATCGCCCTCTCGATCGCGGGTGCCCCCCGCGGCACGGCGACCGCCGACGGCTCCGGCGAGTGGACCGTCACCGTCGCCGACCTCGGCACGGGCTCGTACACCGCGAGCGCGACGCAGACCGTCGGCGGCACCACCTCCGGCGCGGTCACGAGGCCGTTCCAGGTCGTGGTCGGTGCAGCCGTCGTCATCGACTCGCCCTCGACGGGCGCCGTCTACCCCGTCGCCCGCGACACCTCGACCACGTCGGTGACCGTCACCGGCACGGCCGAGCCCCGGGCGACCGTGGTGGCCCAGCTCCCGGGCGGCATCGCCGCGACGACCACCGCTGCCGACGACGGCTCCTACTCGCTGACCCTCCAGGACGTCCCGACGGGCTCCCAGACGATCTCCGTGAAGCAGACCGTCAACGGCACCACCTCGCCGACCGCTGCCACCGTCACGGTCACCGTGCGGGCCGCTGCGCCGATCGTCCTCTCCGCGCCCGAGCCCGGCGTCGACGTCGTGGTCGGGGCGGCAGGCGCCACCGCGACCGTCCCGGTCGCCGGCACCGCCGAGCCCGGCGCCTCGGTCACGATCGACCTCGGAGGCGGCCTGACCGCCACCGCCCAGGCCGGACCCACCGGCTCCTGGTCGACCGTGGTCGAGGACGTCCCGGTGGGCGACCACACCATCTCGGTGACCCAGCTCGTCGGCGGTGCCCCCACGATGCCCGTCACGCAGGATCTCACCGTCCGCGTGGCAGCACCGGTCGCGATCCAGTCGCCGGCCGACGGCAGCTCGCTGCCCGTCGCCCTCATCGGCGGCACCCGCTCGGTCACCGCGGCAGGCACTGCGGAGCCGGACACCGAGGTGCGCGTCGCGCTCGACGGCGGCACCCCCGTCGTCCTGCGCTCGTCGGGCGCCGGGGCGTGGACGACGACCTTCACGGGCGTCGGGATCGGCGACCACGAGGTGACCGCCCGCGAGATCCTGAACGACGGTCCGACCGCGCTCGTCGACGCCGGCTTCGCTGTCGCCACAGCCGACGCCGCGACCATCACGACGCCGCGGCCGGATCAGGTGGTCCAGGTGGCCGCCGGTCAGACGGCGACCGTGCCGGTGACCGGAACCGGCTACCCGGGAGCCTCCATCTCGGTGGCCCTCGACGCCGACCAGGCGAACGCGAGGACGACCACGGTCGCCGGCGACGGCTCCTGGACGACGACGTTCACCCGGGTCCCCGCGGGCTCCCACACGGCCGCGGTGACGCAGTCCGTCGGCGGAGTCGACCAGGCTCCGGTCGACGTCGACTTCTCGGTGGTCGTGACCGCTGATCCGGCAGCCCCGGTGGTCGTCACCAGCCCGGTCCGGGACGCGGTCCTCCCCGACGCCGACGGCGACGGGAAGGTCGACGTGCCCGTCTCGGGAACCGGCGAGCCCGGCTCGACGATCACCGTCGACGCCGGTGACGGACACACCAGCACCACGACCGTCGGCACCGGCGGCGACTGGTCGACCACGGTCGCGGACGTCCCGGTCGGCCAGATCACCGTCGTCGTCACCCAGGAGACCGACGGCGACACGACCGGCTCCGACGCGGTGCAGATCACCGCGGTGACCATCGCCCCGGTCACCATCACGGCTCCGGCGGCCGGCACGCCGATCGTCGTCTCGTCGCCCACGGCGACGGCGGACGTGACGGTGACCGGCACCGGCCAGCCCGGCGCGACGATCGCGGTCGACCTCGGCGACGGCCTCACGGGAACGGCGCAGGTCGGCTCCGACGGCACCTGGTCGGTCACGGTCGACGACGTCCCGGTCGGCGACCACACGGTCTCCGTCGTGGAGACGTCGAACGGCGCCACCCTCCCGGCCGTGACCCGCGACGTGACGGTCGCCGTCGCGAAGCCGGTCGCGATCACCAGCCCCCGCGACGGGTCGGCGGTCACCGTGCCCACCGCGTCGTCGACCGCCACCCTCCCGGTCGCCGGGACGGCGGAGCCCGGCGTGCGGGTCACCGTGACCCTCGACGGCGCCACGCCGAAGACGGTCACGACGGGCACCGACGGCACCTGGTCGACCTCGTTCCCGGCCGTCTCGCCCGGCGCGCACACCGTCGAGGCGACCGAGGCGCTCGCCGACGGCGCGACCGATCCCGTCTCGAACGACGTGACGGTCCGGGTCGCGACGGCCGCGGTCATCACGACGCCGCAGCCGGGCCAGCAGTTCCAGGTGACCTCGAACACGACGACCCCCGTCGTCGTGACCGGGACCGGCGAGCCGGGAGCACGCGTCGCCGTGACCCTCGACGGCGCGAACCCCCGCACCGTCACGGTCACCGCGCAGGGCGGCTGGACGACCACCTTCACGGGCGTCGGCGCAGGCCGGCACACGGTCTCGGCGACCGAGAGCATCGGCGGCACCAGCCAGGCGCCCACCAGCGTCGGGTTCACCGTCGCCGTCACGGCCGATCCTGCCGTGGGACCGACGATCACCAGCCCCGCGAATGGCCAGATCATCCGCGACACCGACGGCGACGGCACGTTCGACGTGCCCGTCACCGGCACGGGCGAGCCCGGCTCGACCATCAGGGTCGATCTCGGCTCGGGGATCAGCCGGACCACCACCGTCCTCTCGGACGGCACCTGGTCGACGACCGTGACGTCGGTCCCCGACGGCCCGCGCACCATCGTCGTGACGCAGACCACCGGCGGCACCACCACCGGCTCGGCGTCCGTGCAGGTCACCGGATCGAAGGCGGCGCCCATCGTGATCACCTCGCCCACCCCGGGTCAGGTCTTCGCCGGCGGCATGACCGGGACGTCGGCGGTGCCCGTGTCGGGGACGGCCGAGCCCGGCGCGACCGTGCGGCTGTCGCTCGACGGCGGCGCGGCGAAGACCGCGACCGCTGCGGCCGACGGGAGCTGGAGCATCCTGCTGACCGCCGTCTCGCGAGGCGACCACACGGTCACCGCGACGGAGACCGTCGGGGCAGCGACCTCGGCGCCGGTCTCCACGACCTTCACGGTCACGGGCACCGTCACCGGCGGAGCGCTGACGGTGACGTCGCCGCGGAACGGCGCGCTGCTCCTCGACCGTGACGGCAACGGCTCGCAGGATGTCACGGTGACCGGCACCGGGACGCCGGGAGCCGCGATCTCGGTCGCGCTCGACGGAGGCCGGACGGCCACGGCCACGGTCGGCACGGCGGGCACCTGGAGCGTCGTCTTCCCGGCGGTGGCCCTCGGCACGCACGACTACACCGCCACGCAGGTCGCCATCACCGGCACCACGACGACCGCCCCGCGCGACTTCACGGTCAGCGGTGTGGCCCCGGTCACGGTCTCGTCTCCTCGTCCCGGCTCCGTGTTCACCACGGGCCCGGAGGGGACGATGTGGATCCCGGTGAGCGGCACGGCGGAGCCGGGAGCGACCGTGACCGTCCGCCTCGACGACGGCCGGACCGAGACGGTCACCGCTGACGCCCGCGGCCGCTGGTCGCTGAGGTTCCCCGCGGTGAAGCCCGGCGACCACGTGTACGTCGTGCACGAGACCGTCGACGGCTTCGCCTCGGCGCCCGTGTCGACCTCGTTCCTGGTGCTGCAGGGTCCTGCCTCGGGCACCGACGGCGGCGACAGCGGCAGCGGCGGCACGGACGGCGACGGGAACGGCGGGACCGGCGGGAACGGCACCGGTTCCGGCGCCCCCGGCAACGGGAGCGGGACCGGCACCAGTGCGGGCTCCGGGATCGGCGTCACGGCGGGCGGCGGTGCGACACCGACCTTCGTGTCCGGCGGAGCGCTCGCATTCACAGGCTCGACCGTCCTCCCCTGGATGGTCGTGGGCGCAGGCCTCTTCGCCCTGGGACTCGGGATGGTGGGTGCTTCCCGGGGACTGAGCAGGATCAGGGCGAGCAGGAGGTAGCGCCAAACAGGAACGGCCCTCCCGCATTCGGGTCGGGAGGGTCGTTCCGCATGTGCCCGCCGGGGCCCCGTCGAGATCGCAGGTCGACGGGGTCGCCGGCGGGTCTCGTGCGTCGTGCTGCGATCTCGGCGCGGGGTGGGCGCGGGGCAGCTCGGGCAGGTCGCGGGGCAGCTCGGGCTCGGGGAGGGCTCGAGCTGGTGCCGACCGCGAGCTAGCCGCAGGTGGGCGCCATGCCGAGCACGGCGGTCACGGTCCGCGTCTGCGGGGCGGTCGCGGAGGAGGAGCCGAGGCGCGACGTGATCGCGTAGGTGAACGACGTCAGACCGCCCACCGAGACGAGGGGCGGCGTGATGTCGATCGTCGTGGCGGCGGGGTCCGACACCGTCGTGGAGAAGCCGGTGCTGGTGTTCGTGATGACGAACGAGCCGGGCGTCCAGAGGGGCGCCGGCTGCAGCGACCAGGCGAAGCGCACCTTCCCGCCGACGATCGAGCAGGTGAAGGTCGCGGGTGCGGCCACGGATCCCGTCGCTAACGACGCCGTGGTGCTGCCGGCGTCGGCGAAGGCGGCCAGGGTCCCGGTGGCGTGGAGCCCGAAGGCGGAACCGGCCGCCACGACGACGAGAGCGAGGCCGAGAGCACCTCCGCGAACCCGGGAGGGGGCCGGGGGAGCGGCGGGGGCCGGATCCTGCGCCCGCGACTGCCACTGTTCGTGCGACTGCGCCGGTTCCTGCGACTCCTGCGACTCCTCGTGCTCCTCGTGCTCCTCGTCGAGCGACGCAGGATCACGGAGGAGCCGCTTGTCGAGCGGAGGCCGGAAACCCACGACGATCAGCACGCCGAACAGCGCGCCGAGGGGGAGCAGGACCTGGGGTCTGGAGGCCCCCTGGACCAGGTAGCCGATCCTGGGCGCCGACCAGAACACCCGGTCGACGCTGCGGGTGACGACGGGCTCCGGGTCGGCCGCGGCGTTGGCGTCGCCCTTGATGACGAGGGAGGAGCGGCCGCCGGCGTCGGCGGTAGCGGAGACGAGCCGGTGCGTGACGCGTTCGCCGTCGGCCCGGATGACGCTCACGACGTCGCCCGGTCGGAGGTCGGCGACGGGCGTGGTGCGGGCGAGGGCGAGGGCTCCGGTGGGGATCCCGGGCGACATCGATCCGGAGCGGAAGACGAGCGGCGTGACGCCGAAGAACAGGGCGGCGGCGGCCGTCACGAGGCAGAGGACCCCGACGGCCGAGCCGATCCAGAGGACGATCTCGCGCACCACGACGGCCGCCCGGTAGCCGCGACTGGGGCCGGGCGGCTGAGCCGCGGGTGACGTCATGCGTGACCGCCTCGAGGACGTGGAGAGGCGGGCGGTGATCCGGGCTCCACCCGAAGGAGCCTGCGGATCACCGCCCGCGAGTCCCGGCACGGCCGGGACCGAAGCGGCCGAGAGTCGGCCGGAGGATCAGGACTGGGTGGCGGTGAACGACACCGTCGCCACGGTGGTCTTGCTCTGGACGCCGCTCGGGGCCGTCGTCGGGAGCTCGACCCGGAAGCACAGGTTCTCGGTGGCGCCGGCAGCCAGGGCTCGGCCGCTCACGGCGGGCGCCGCGCTCAGCGTCGTCGTGGGCGACAGATAGGTGGCCGGGACGCCGGCCGCCGTGGCGTAGGTGGACGCGTTGCAGGTCGCCGAGGTTCCGAGCGAGACGATCGACCAGTTGAGGTTGGCGTTCAGCGGCGTGCTGTCGGCGCTGTTGGTCGACGAGGTCGTGAAGCCGTAGGTGAAGGGCACCGTGCCCGCGTTCGACACCGGCAGGTTCGCGTAGACGACGGTGCCCGGCGTCGCGTTCGCCATCGACAGCGAGGTGAGGGCGACGGTTCCGTCTTGACTGTTCAGCTTCAAGTCGAGCGAGCCGGTGCTGAAGCTGCCGGTCGCCGCCCCGGTGTCCGACCAGGCCGCGAGCGTCGCGACCGTCCCGAGGCCGACGACGGCGCCGAGAGCCAGGACCGCGCGGACGCGGCCCGATCTCGACAGCCGCCGACGGCGGACGGCGGCGGGCGAGAGCCCGCTGGGCGCGGTGAGAGCGTCGCGGGACGCCGAGGGTGCGGACATGCCTTCTCCTGATCCTGAGCCGGGTGCCTGGTGAGGGAGCGGGGTTGGTGAGACCCTGCCCGGCGTGTGCCGCATCCGGTTGTTGGAACGACAGTACCCCCGACCGTCCGGTTCGGAAAGGGGACAATCCGAGCAGGATCGCTGACATCACGGGAGCGAGGTCGAGTGTCGGTGGCTCCGACTACTCTTTCTCTGTGGTCACCGCTCTGTATCGCCGTTATCGGCCCGAGAACTTCGCCGAGCTCATCGGGCAGACTCAGGTGACCGATCCGCTCCGCACGGCCCTCCGCACCAACCGCGTCAACCACGCCTACCTCTTCAGCGGTCCGCGCGGCTGCGGCAAGACGACGTCCGCGCGCATCCTGGCCCGCTGCCTCAACTGCGCCGAGGGCCCGACCGACACGCCCTGCGGCGTCTGCCCGAGCTGCGTCGAGCTGTCGCGCGACGGCTCCGGCTCGCTCGACGTCATCGAGATCGACGCGGCCAGCCACAACGGCGTCGACGACGCCCGCGACCTCCGCGACCGGGCGATCTTCGCGCCGGCCCGCGACCGCTACAAGATCTTCATCCTCGACGAGGCGCACATGGTCACGCCGCAGGGCTTCAACGCTCTGCTCAAGATCGTCGAAGAACCGCCGGAGCACGTCAAGTTCATCTTCGCGACGACCGAGCCCGAGAAGGTCATCGGCACGATCCGCTCCCGCACGCACCACTACCCGTTCCGGCTCGTCCCGCCGGCCCAGATGCTCGACTACGTCGGGCAGCTCTGCGAGACCGAGGGCGTGCAGGCGGCCCCCGGGGTCCTGCCCCTCGTCGTCCGGGCGGGCGGCGGCTCGGTGCGCGATACCCTGTCCCTCCTCGACCAGCTGATGGCCGGCTCCGACGGCGACGCCTCCGGCACGGTCGTCATCGACTACGAGCGGGCCGTCGCCCTGCTCGGCTACACGCACGCGTCGCTGCTCGACGCCGTCGTCGACGCCCTCGGCGAGCACGACGGTGCGGCGGCCTTCGCGGCTGTCGACCGCGTGATCCAGACCGGGCAAGACCCGCGCCGCTTCGTCGAAGACCTCCTCGAGCGCCTCCGCGACCTCATCGTCGTGGGCGCCACGACCGAGGGGGCGGCCGCCGTCCTCCGCGGCATCACGCCCGAGGAGCTCGAACACCTCGCGAGGCAGGCGCACGCCTTCGGCGCGGCCGAGCTCTCGCGCTCCGCCGACGTCGTCAACCGCGCGCTCACCGAGATGACCGGGGCGACCTCGCCGAGGCTCCACCTCGAGCTCATGATCGCGCGCGTTCTCGTGCCCGAGAGCGACGAGACGGAGCGCGGCGCCCTCGCCCGAGTCGAGCGCCTCGAGCGGCGGGTTGGCGTCCAGGGTCCCGGAGCCGGGCAGACCTCCGGCGGAGCGTCGGCGACCCCTCCGCGGGCTGCCGGCTCTGCGCCCGTTGCTGCCGGGCCTTCGGCTGCCCGTACTCCGGCTGCCGGTGCTTCGGCTGCCGGTGCTTCGGCTGCCGCCTCCGCTTCTTCCGCTCCGGGGGCCTCTGCTCCGTCGGTGACGGTTTCCGCTCCGTCGGTCGCATCGTCGTCCCCGGCGGCGGCTGCCGAGGCCTGGGCTGCGCAGGCGCCTGCGGCTCCCGCCGCGGCTCAGGCTCCTGATCCTGCCGCGGTGTCGCCCGATCCTGCGGTGTCGCCCGATGCTGGCGACGTCTCGCCTGAGCCGGCGGTGCCGACGTCAGCCCATTCGAGCACCTGGGTGCAGACGGCCGATGCCGTGACGACGCCCGCTGCTCCGGTGTCTCTGCAGCAGCTCCGCGACGCCTGGCCCGAGATCCTCGAGGCGCTCGAGCGAGACAAGCTCTCCGCCTGGATGGTCGTCATGACCGCGACCGTCCGCGGGTTCGCCGACGACGTGTTGACCCTGAGCTTCCCGAGCCACAACGACGTCGAGCTGTTCAAGCGGCCCGTCGGCGCCGGCGAGGGCGTCAGCGAGCACCTGCGGCGCGCGATCCTGCAGATCCTCGGCGTGCGCGTGAAGTACATCGCGCGGGTCGAGCGCCCGGAGGAGGGCGGGCCCGCGGCTCCGTCGGCTGGTGCTGCCGCGCCTTCCGCGCCGGCTGCTGCTCCTGTTGCTGCGCCAGCTGTCGCGGCCTCGCCTGCTGCATCTGCGCCTGTCGTGTCCGCGCCTGCCCCATCTGCTCCTGTTGCATCTGCGCCTGCCGCTCGCGCCTCGGCGCCGGCTGCTGCCCCTGCGCCGGCTGCTGCCGCGGCTCCCACCCGGGCGGCCGCCGCGCCGACGACCGGCTGGGATGTCGCGCCCATCCCGCAGTCGGCGCCGCCGGAGCCCGACGAGCCCGAGTACATCACCGAAGAGCCTCCGGGCGGCGTGCCGTCGGTCGACGTCGATCCTGTGCCCGCGGCCCCCGCCGCGACTCCTCCCGCTGGTGCGCCCGCGCCGACTCCCGCGGCTGCCGCGCCGCAGCCCGTGCGCTCCTCGCAGCGCGCCGGCGGCAGCGTGCCGCAGAACTCCCGCTATGGCGAGGCCGTGGTCCGCGAGATCCTGAACGCGCAGTTCATGCACGAGGAGACCATCGCTCCCAAGGTGACTCCGCAGTCCGGCGCGCCGCTCGGAGGTGAGTGACGATGTACGAGGGGATCGTCCAAGACCTCATCGACGAGTTCGGCCGCCTGCCCGGGATCGGGCCGAAGTCGGCGCAGCGGATCGCGTTCCACATCCTGCAGTCCGAGAACTTCGACACCACCCGCCTCGCCGAGCTCCTCATCGACGTCAAGACGAAGGTCCGCTTCTGCGAGATCTGCGGCAACGTGACCGAGGAGGAGACCTGCTCCATCTGCCGCGACCCGCGGCGGTCGCCGGCGACGATCTGCGTCGTCGAGGAGGCCAAAGACGTGCAGGCCATCGAACGGACGCGCGAGTTCCGCGGCCTCTACCACGTGCTCGGCGGCGCCATCAGCCCGATCGACGGCATCGGCCCCGACGACCTCCGCATCCGTCAGCTCGTCACCCGCCTGGCCGACGACACCGTGACCGAGGTCATCATCGCCACCGACCCGAACCTCGAGGGCGAGGCCACCGCGACCTACCTGTCGCGCATGCTCTCGCCCTTCGGGCTGCGAGTTACCCGTCTCGCCTCCGGCCTGCCCGTCGGCGGCGACCTCGAGTACGCCGACGAGGTCACCCTCGGTCGTGCCTTCGAGGGCCGGCGCGTCGTCAGCGAGTAGCTCGCGCTGCTTCGCTCGCGCTGCCCGGTCTCCCCCCTCGCTCGCGTACATGTGGACGGAGATCCTGCGCTGTCGGACCCTCCTGCGTACATATGGACGGAGATCCTGCGCTCTAAGACCCTCCTGCGTACATATGGACGGAGATCCTCGAGATCCGGAAGAACTCATGGGGATCCGAGGGGTCTCAGCCGAGAATTTCCGTCCATTTGTACGCAGCGCCCGAAAATCTCCGTCCATATGTACGAAGGCCGAGAATCTCCGTCCATATGCACGCGAAGGCCTTAACCCGCACGAGGCGGGCACCACAGCAGCAGCACCACCCGAGCAAGCAGCCGTAACGCGCCGGAAACGTCCAATAGAATTGCGCGAACGGCGGCAACTCGACCGCGTCGACCCCGGGAGCATCCAGCGTGGCCTTGATCGTGCAGAAATTCGGCGGATCCTCCGTCGCCGACCCCGAGAGCATCAAACGGGTGGCGAAGCGGATCGTCGAGACGCGCAAGGCGGGCAACGAGGTCGTCGTCGCCGTCAGCGCGATGGGCGACACCACCGACGAGCTCCTCGACCTCGCGGCGCAGGTCACTCCGATCCCCGGCGGGCGCGAGCTCGACATGCTCCTCACCGCGGGGGAGCGCATCAGCATGGCCCTCCTGTCGATGGCGATCCGCGGGCTCGGCGTCGAGGCGCGCTCGTACACGGGCAGCCAGGCGGGCATGATCACCGACGCCCAGCACGGCAAGGCGCGGATCGTCGATGTCACGCCGGGGCGCGTCCGCGAGGCGCTCGACCAGGGCGCGGTCGCCATCGTCGCCGGCTTCCAGGGCTTCAACCGCTCGACCGGCGACATCACGACACTGGGGCGCGGCGGGTCCGACACGACGGCGGTCGCCCTCGCGGCAGCGCTCGACGCCGACGTCTGCGAGATCTACACCGACGTCGACGGCATCTTCACCGCCGACCCGCGGGTCGTCCCGCGAGCGAAGAAGCTCGACCGGATCACCAGCGAGGAGATGCTCGAGCTCGCGGCCGCCGGCTCGAAGGTCCTCTACATCCGCGCGGTCGAGTACGCGAGGCGCCACGGCGTCACGCTTCACGTCCGCTCCTCGTTCAACAACAACGAGGGCACCCTGGTCGTCAACCCGAAAGAGGGAGAACACGTGGAAGAGCCGATCATCGCGGGCATCGCGGGCGATCTCAGCGAGGGCAAGATCACCGTCGTCGGCGTCCCCGACAAGCCCGGCAAGGCGGCGCTCATCTTCCGCACCGTCGCCAAGACGGGCGCCAACATCGACATGATCGTTCAGAACGTGTCGGCCGCGGCGACGAGCCTCACCGACATCTCGTTCACGCTCCCCAAGTCGGAGGGCGCCGTCGTCATGCAGGCCCTCCAGTCGGAGCGTGACGAGATCGAGTTCTCCGAGCTCCTCTACGACGACCAGATCGGCAAGCTCGCCCTGGTCGGCGCGGGCATGCGCACGAACGCGGGCGTCACGGCGAAGCTGTTCACCGCTCTGTTCGAGGCCGGCATCAACATCGAGATGATCTCCACCAGCGAGATCCGCATCAGCGTCGTGACGCGTGCCGACATCCTGAACGACGCGATGCGCATCGTCCACAGCGCCTTCGAGCTCGACGCCGACCAGCTCGCCGTCGTGCACGGCGGCACCGGTCGCTGACCGCCCCCCCCCGATACGACTCACACGACAAAGCACGAGAGCAGGATCACGAAATGGCTGAAGGACTCCGCGTCGGCGTCGTCGGTGCGACGGGCCAGGTCGGCACCGTCATGCGCCGTCTCCTCGAGGAGCGCGACTTCCCCATCGCCGAGATCCGGTTCTTCGCGACCGCCCGGTCGGCAGGCACGACCCTCCCGTTCCGCGGCCGGAGCATCGTCGTCGAGGACTCCGAGACCGCCGACCCCCGCGGCCTCGACATCGCCCTCTTCTCGGCCGGTGCGACCGGGGCGCGCGCCCTCGCGCCGAAGTTCGCCGAGGCGGGCGTGCTCGTGATCGACAACTCGAGCGCCTGGCGCATGGACCCCGACGTGCCGCTGGTTGTGAGCGAGGTCAACCCGCACGCGATCGACGAGGCGAAGAAGGGGATCATCGCCAACCCGAACTGCACCACGATGGCCGCGATGCCTGTGCTCAAGGTCCTCGACACGGAGGCCGGCCTCGAGCGCCTCATCGTCAGCACCTACCAGGCGGTCTCCGGCAGCGGGCTCGCGGGCGCCGAGGAGCTCCGTTCGCAGGTCGCCGCGGCGGCCGAGCAGGATCTCCTGGGCCTGGTCCACGACGGATCGAGCGTCTCCTTCCCCGACCCCGTGAAGTACGTCGCGCCGATCGCGTTCGACGTCATCCCGTTCGCCGGCAACCTCGTCGAGGACGGTCTGGGGGAGACCGACGAGGAGAAGAAGCTCCGGAACGAGAGCCGCAAGATCCTCGAGCGGCCCGACCTGCTGGTCTCGGGCACCTGCGTCCGGGTGCCCGTGTTCACGGGTCACTCGCTGTCGATCAACGCCGAGTTCTCGTCGGAGCTGACGGCGGAGCGCGCGACGGAGCTCCTCCGGGATGCGCCGGGCGTGATCCTGGCCGAGGTCCCGACCCCGCTGCACGCAGCCGGGAAAGACCCGAGCTTCGTGGGCCGGATCCGGCAGGACGAGGGGGTTCCGGGCAACCGGGGGATCGCCCTGTTCATCTCGAACGACAACCTCCGGAAGGGCGCGGCCCTCAACGCGGTGCAGATCGCCGAGGTCGTGGCCGAGCGGCGGCTCGCGGCCGTCTGACATTCAGGGCCTCCGGGCCCGACTCGGCGTCGAGCGATCCTGCGGGCTCTCCGACCGGCGCGGCATACAATCGCACTGTGACTGCTGCAACGGAGCCCATCGACGTCGCCCTCATCGGCGGCGGCATCATGAGTGCGACCCTGGGAGCCCTGCTCAAGCAGCTGCAGCCCGACTGGTCGATCCGCGTGTACGAGGCGTTGAACGACGTCGCCCAGGAGAGCAGCAACCCCTGGAACAACGCCGGCACCGGCCACTCCGCGCTCTGCGAGCTGAACTACACGCCGCAGAAGCCCGACGGCTCGATCGACATCACGAGCGCCGTCAAGGTCAACGAGCAGTTCCAGGTGTCGCGTCAGTTCTGGTCATTCCTCGTCGACGAGGGCGCTCTTCCGGAGCCCGACCGGTTCATCAACTCGACCCCGCACATGAGCTTCGTCTGGGGCCGTGACAACGTCGAGTACCTCCGGAAGCGCCACGAGGCTCTCGAGGGTCACCCGCTGTTCGCCGGCATGGAGTTCAGCGACGACCCCGACGTGATCGCGGGCTGGGCGCCGGCGCTCATGGTCGGACGGCCGAAGGGCCAGCCGATCGCTGCCACGCACATCCTGGCGGGCACCGACGTCGACTTCGGCGCCCTCACCCGCAACCTCTTCTCGTACCTCACGGCCAACGGCGTCGAGCTCGCGCTCGGCCACCACGTGACGGGTCTCCGCCGCGGTCGCGACCGCACCTGGACCGTCTCGATGAAGCGCGGCGCGACCGGCGAACTGATCGACGTCCGGGCCCGGTTCGTCTTCGTCGGTGCAGGTGGCGGCGCCCTGAACCTGCTGCAGAAGTCGGGCATCCCCGAGATCCGCGGCTTCGGCGGCTTCCCCGTGAGCGGCGAGTTCCTCCGCACCGACGACCCTGCCGTCGTCGCGAAGCACCAGGCGAAGGTCTACGGCAAGGCGTCCGTCGGCGCCCCGCCGATGTCGGTGCCGCACCTCGACACCCGGGTCGTCGACGGCTCGGCGAGCCTCATGTTCGGCCCGTACGCCGGCTTCAGCCCCAAGTTCCTGAAGAGCGGCTCGTACCTCGACCTGTTCCGCTCCATCCGGCTGCACAACCTGTACCCGATGATCCGCGTCGCCCTCTCGAACGTCGACCTCCTGAAGTACCTCATCGGTCAGCTGGCGGCCTCGAAGCGGTCGAAGTTCGACGCCCTCCGCGAGTACATGCCCGACGCCGACCCGAAGGACTGGTACCGGATCACGGCCGGTCAGCGCGTCCAGGTGATCAAGCGCGACAAGGAGAAGGGCGGCGTGCTGCAGTTCGGCACCGAGGTCGTCACGGCGCAGGACGGCTCCATCGCGGGCCTCCTCGGCGCCTCGCCCGGGGCGTCCACCGCCGTGCCGATCATGCTCACGGTCCTCGAGCGCTGCTTCCCCGACAAGAAGTCGGAGTGGAGCGGCAAGCTCCGCGAGATGATCCCGACGATCGGGGAGCATCTCGCCGCCGACGAGGCGAAGGCCGCCGCGACCATGGGTGCGACAGCCCAGGCCCTCCACATCCACGCCTGACCGGCGCCCGATCCCGCTCGCAGGGCCCACCGCATCCGACTCGCGCCGGATCTCGTGCATCGCGCGCAGCGATATGATCCTGGTGGACCGCGAACGGGGCACAAATCTGTGCCCCTGCGAGGTTCGAAGGCGTTTTGACCCCTGATATCGGGGTACACGGCGGCTGTCCGATTTGTCATACTTCGGAGGGTCGTCGAAACGATCCGCGCCGGTGAACGAAGGAGGACGCGTGCTGCTCGGGCTACCCAGCCACCTCGCTCCTCAGAGTTCCGGCCGCGCCATCGCCCGCTCGTGCCACGCCATCGCCACCGTCCTGCTGATCGCAGCGACCGTGCTGCTGATCTCGGTGCAGCTGACGAGACCGTCGCTGATCCTGTGGCCGGCGCTCCTGGCCCTCATCCCCATGCTCGCGCTCCTCGTCATCGTCGAGCGGGTGCGGTCGACGGTGTCCACGATCGCGTACCTCGTGATCGGTGGCGCAGCGGTCTACGTCTACGCGGTGACGGTCCTGTCGCAGATCGACGTCGTCCGCTCCTCCGACGCCTTCTCGGTGTCGCTGCCGAAGCTCGCCCTCGTGATGGTGGGCGGCAGCGGCCTCTATGCCCGCCGCGGACCGCTCTGGGCGACGTGCGGCCTCCTCGCCGGAGAGCTCGCGACGCAGATCGCGACGTTCCAGACCGGGTCGCAGCACAAGGTCGACGTGACGACCCTCCTCGGCTACCTCCTCATCGTCGCGACGATGGGCGGCTCGCTGGTGGCCCGCGACCGGGCGCGCAGGTTCCAGCCGAACCTGCATCTCGCGGCCCGCGACGAGAAGGTCTCGTCGCTCCGGCACGAGATCGAGCAGCAGGCGTCCGCCCTCGTCCACGACACCGTGCTCAGCCACCTCGCCGCGATCTCGATCGCGAAGCCGGGCCCCCTCGATCCTGAGCTGGCCAGGGCGATGCAGCGCGACCTCGAGGCCCTCATCGGCCAGGAGTGGCTGCACGAGGCCGACGGCGATGCGGCCTCCCTCCGCGGCGACTGGGAGGCCGGCGAGCTGTACCGGGCCGTCGACCGGGCGATCGAGCAGGGGCTCGACGTCGTCGTGACCGGTGACGTCTCCGCGGTGGGCCGTCTCGATCCTGTGCGGTCCAAGGCCCTCGCCCTGGCCGTGGCCCAGTGTCTGGCCAACGTCCTCAAGCACTCGGGCGTCGACCGCGCCGAGGTCGTCATCATCGGCTCCGACAGCGACGTGTCGGTGATGGTCATCGACAACGGGGTGGGCTTCACCGAGAGCGAGACGCCGGGAGACCGGCTCGGGGTCAAGAACTCGATCAGGGCCAGGATCACGCGGGTCGGCGGGACCGTGCAGATCTGGTCGTCGCCCGGCAGCGGCACCTCGGTCATGATCGGGCTGCCCGCCGAGGCCGGCGTGAGCGCCGGTGCGGCCGGCGGCTCGGCAGCTGGCAGCGCGCGCGGCTCGGCAGCCGGCGACGACCGCGGCTCGGAAGACGCCGCGTGAAGGGCCGCGAGGCCACCGCCCAGCAGATCGATCCGCTCGGTGCCCTGAAGCAGAGACCCGTCACGCTCGTCATCGCCCTGTTCGCGGTGGTGCTGGCCGCCGGGCGCTCGATCGTCACGCGTGATCCGGGCTCCGACGCGGTCCTCAGCGTCGTCGCGATCGTCTTCGTGGGCATCGCCGCCCTCGGTATCGTGTTCGCCTCCAGTCCGCTGCGCGCCCCGTTCTCCCGGCTGCGGTTCGTCGTCGTCCTGGGGTCGGGCATCCTGGGCGCGGTCACCGAGGCGGCAGCGGGCTTCGGCCACGACCTCGTCATCCGCGACGACTGGGGGAGCGCGGCCACCGGGCTCCTCCTCCTCGCCTGCGCGCCCTACCGGCCCGGACGCGACCTCGCCGTCGGCACGGCGGTCGCGGCGGTCGTCATCGCCGTGATCGTCGTCCTCGAGACGCCCTACTTCACCACAGAGGCTCCGGCACCCCTGTTCGTGGCCGTCGGCGTCACCCCCGTGGCCGCTCTCGGCGTCGGGAGCGCCGTCTACTCCGGCACCTTCGTCCGGCTGGTCGAGCAGTGGCTGTCCCGGGCCGCGATCCTGACCGAGGAGAGCGCCCAGGAGATGCGTCCCGGCATCGCGAGATCGGTGCAGCAGGACAGCGTCACGGGTCTCAATCGCGACGTGGTGCCGTTCTTCACCGACCTCGTCGAGCGCGGCGAGGTGACCGAGGACGACCGGCAGCGCGCAGGGACCGCGGCGACGGCCATCCGCCAGCGGATCGTCGCCGAGAGCGACCGGAGCTGGCTCGAGCAGATCCTGCTCGACATCTGCCCCCGGGGCCAGGCGGGGACGGTCGTCGACCGCTCGGGCCTCGCCGAGCGGATGACGAGCGACCAGCGCACCGCCATCCGCGCGATCCTGCAGGCCATCGCCACCGACACGGCCGCGCAGGCCTCCAGCCTCGGCATCGTCCTCCACGATGACGACCCGCTCGTCAGAGCCCTCATCCGGGTCGAGAGCACGTCTCCCGATCTGGCCGTCCGACAGCACTACGCCCCCTATTTCGCCGTCCTCCGCATCCTGTTCCGCGACCTCCAGGTCGAGGTCTCGGGATCCTTCCTGACACTAAGGTTTTCTTATGACCAGCACTGACCCGACCGGTAGCCACCACCTCCGCTCGAGCTCATCTCGGCCGATGCCGGTCGCCTCCTGGAACTCGCTCGCACCGGAGGCGCCCTCGCAGCGCCGCGTGCGTCTGGCGATCCTCGACGACCACGAGGTCCTGCTCGACAGCCTCTCGAGCTGGATCAACGTCAACGCCTACGACTTCGATCTCGTGCTGACCGCGCACACCTGGCTGCAGCTCGTGCACAGCGACAACTTCCCGACCGATCTGGTGTTCCTCGACTTCCAGCTCAAGGAGCCCGTGTCGATCGAGGCGCGCGTCCGCACCTGCCGCGCGGCCGGCGCGAAGGTCGTCGTCCTGTCGTCCCTCGACACGCGCGAGTCGCGGGAGCGCGCCCTCGAGGCCGGGGCCTCGGCGTTCCTGTCGAAGGCGCTGCCGATGCGCGAGGTCATGGACGCCGCTCGCCAGGTCATGGGCGTCGCCCGCGACAACGCGCCCCAGCGCGACTGGCGGCCGCTGCCGGTCGGCGCGGCCAACCAGAGCCGGCCGAAGCTCAGCGCCGGCGAGGCGGAGGCCTTCCGCCTCTACGTCTCGGGCTTCAGCACCAACGAGGTGGCGCAGCAGATGAACGTGCAGTACGAGACGGCGAAGACGTACCTCCGTCGCGTGCGCGAGAAGTACGCGAAGGCGAACCGACCGGCGTCGAAGAAGGCCGAGCTCATCCGTCGCGCGGCGGAGGACGGCTACCTGCAATAGGGGCGTTCCGCCCGCGCGGGGTGCCGGGTCGGGCTGCCGGTAGGCTCGCCGGGTGGCAAAACTCTATTTCCGCTACGGGGCGATGAACAGCGGCAAGAGCACCGCTCTCCTCCAGGCGGCCTACAACTACGAGGAGCGCCACCAGCGCGTCCTGCTCGCGAAGCCCGACACCGACACCAAGGGCGAGGAGCAGATCGTCTCCCGCCTCGGCGTCACCCGGCCCGCGGACTTCCTCGTCGCGCCCGGTGACGACCTCCTGTCGGTGTTCGCGGCCGCACGCGAGGGTGTCCTCGACGACACGGGCCGCGACGTCGCGTGCCTGCTCGTCGACGAGGCGCAGTTCCTCCGTCCGGCCCAGGTCGACGACCTCCTGCGCATCGCCGTCGTCGAGAACATCCCGGTGCTGGCCTACGGCATCCGCACCGACTTCAAGACGACGGCGTTCCCCGGGGCCGCCCGCCTGTTCGAGGTGTCGCACTCGCTCGAAGAGCTCAAGACGATCTGCCGCTGCGGACGAAAGGCCATGTTCAACGCCCGGCTGATCGACGGCCGCTACGTCTTCGACGGCGACCAGGTCGCGATCGACGGCGAAGAGGTGTCGTACGAGGCGCTCTGCGCGGTCTGTTACCTGGAGGAGTCGGGCGGGGCGCTGCGGTAGGCCTCTCGGCGGCGGCTTCGGCTGCAGACCGGGCTAGTGGACCTGCACCTCGGCGTGGCCCTGCGCGTCCATGATCGTGACCTGGGCGGTTGTGACGGTTCCCCCGGGGAGGGTAACCCGGCATTGGAACGACACCGAGATCTGCATCGGTTCGCTCGCGGGGCACTCCACCGAGGTGGGCGTGGACTTGAGGGTCGACGCGTAGGCCGAGCCGATCGACGACTGGGCCGTCGCCTGCGAGTAGGCGTAGGTGCCGTCGCCCTGCTGGACGGCGACGACGGGCGGCGTGGTCGCGGCCGCGCCGGCTCCGGTGCCGGTGCCTGTGCCCGTGCCGGTGCCTCCTGCCGGTAGAGCGCTGCCGGTGGCAGGCTGGACTCCTGCGGCGAGGGCGAGGCCGGTCTCGGTGCCCTGGCCGAGAAGGGCCAGGGAGCACAGGACGATCCCCGCCACGGCCCGATGCGCACCGACGGGGACGAGGCCCTGGGCCTCCCAGCGGCGGGCCTTGACGAGCCCGAAGATGCTCCAGGCGAGGCCGGCCAGGCCCCACACCGACCAGACGACCAGGAGGTGTCCGGTCGCCATGGTGGCGCCGACCAGGATGAGGGTGAGCAGCATGCTCAGGACCCCGAGCGCCATCCCGTTCCGCGCCGGCCGGTTGATCGCCTTGTCGACCGGCATGACGGTCGGCTTGGCGAGGAAGCGGGAGCCGTTCCCGTAGCCGCCCTGGGCGTACTGCTGCTGGGCGTAGGGCTGCTGGGCGTACTGCTGCGGGGCGTAGTGCTGCTGCTGGGCGTAGGGGTGTTGCGTATAGGGCTGTTGCTGGCCGTAAGGCTGCTGCACGGGCTGCTGCACGTACGGCTGCTGCCCGGTCGGGTGAGCTGTCGGCTGCGGCACGGGAGCCGTCACGAGCGGGTTGAGGGGCACGTAGGGCGCGGGAACCGGGGGAGCGGCGGCGGGTGACGCCGGGGTCGCGGCTGCGGCGGCACGGAGGCTGCGCCGGCTCGGCAGAGGGTCGGCGGCAGGATCCGCGACAGGCACCTCCGCCACGGTCTGCGGGCGCTCGGGCTCGGCGCGCGTGGCGCTCGTCCAGCGCACGCCGTCCCACCAGCGGTAGGCCGCTTCGTGCGCAGGATCCGGGTACCAGGCGGCGCGCGGAGCGTCCGGACTCGGTTCCGTCATGCGTGTTCCCCCTGATCGCCGCTTCGACAACCCTAGGAGCACCCGCGGCTCGCCCGACATCCCCACTAGAGGTCACGCTCCGCCCCCGCCCCCGCACAACAAGAGGACCACGCCCGACAAACCGAGGAGTTCCCCCTCGTTCTACGTACTCTCGCCGGAGCCCCGAGCACCCCCTCGCACGAAAAGAGGACCTCCTCCGAGAATCTCCTCTTCCTCCTCCTCCGGTCGGCCCGGACCCTACGTCATCCGTCCATCCCGACCCTCCGCGGCGGAGCCGCACGCGCCGCAGGCGCCAGACAAGCACCACGAAAAAATGGCCAGACCCGAAGGGTCGCCTCCCTCCGCGGCGGAGCCGCACGCGCCGCAGGCGACAGACAAGCACCACGAAAAAATGGCCAGACCCGAAGGGTCTAGCCATTCTTTTCGTGTCGGGGTAGCGGGATTCGAACCCACGACCTCCTCGTCCCGAACGAGGCGCGCTACCAAGCTGCGCCACACCCCGATGGTGTGTTGGTCGCTTCGACCGCGGGCGGCTGAAGCAACCCCATTATCTTAGCCGATCTTTTGGGCGGTCAATGTCACGAGGACGGCCTCGGGGCGGCAGGCGAACCGGAACGGCGCGTAGATCGAGGTGCCGAGCCCGGCGGAGACCTCGAGCCAGGCCGACTTGAACGCGTGGTTCCAGAGGGAGAGCCCGGCGACCTGTTTGCGGGGGATGTCGCAGTTGGTGACGAGCGCTCCGTAGCCGGGGACGCACACCTGGCCGCCGTGGGTGTGTCCGGCGAAGATCAGGTCGGCGCCGTTCGTGACGAAGGAGTTGAGCACCCGCTGGTAGGGGGCGTGGGTGAGGGCGATGCTGACCGACTCGGGGCCTTCTTCGTCCTGCCAGCCGACGTTCTCGCGGAGGTCGTCGAGGGCGCCGGGGATGCGTTCGAGCCGTGCCCAGCCGCAGTGTGCGTCGTTGACGCCGAAGAGCTCGAGTCGCGAGCCGCGCAGCTCGATGGCGCGCGCGGTGTTGTTGAGGCTGAGCCAGCCGAGCGATTCGAAGTAGGAGGTCAGGCGCTCGTTGTCGAGGCCCTTCGGCGTGGAGTGGGCCTTCGACGGCCCGGTGAAGTAGGTGAAGGGGCTCTTGAACTTCGGTGCGACGTAGTCGTTCGAGCCGTGCACGAACACCCCGGGGATGTCGCGGAACGGCTCCAGCGCGTACTCGACGGCAGCGTAGGCGTCCTCGTGGCCGAGGTTGTCGCCGGTGTTGACGATCAGGTCGGGTTCGAGGACGGCGAGGCTCCTGATCCACTCCTGCTTGTCGGTCTGCCACGGGGCCATGTGGAGGTCGGACAGGTGCAGGATCGTGAGCGGGCGCGATCCTGCGGGCAGGATGCTGAGCGTCTCGCGCCGGACCGTGAAGAGGTTCCGCTCGACGAACGTGCCGTAGGCGAAGGCCCCGGCGGCTGCCGCCCCGGCGATCGTCGCGATGCCGAGGGCGACGCCGGAGCCTCGCGACGTGGTGGTGCTGGTCACGAGCAGTTACCGGGGTCCTTCCCGTTCTTGCCGCCGCCGACGGTCAGCGTGATCGAGGCGTCTTTCGCCGCCTTGCTGCCGCCGTCGGGGCTCTGCGAGAGCACGTTGCACCGGTTGTCGTCTTTGCTCTGCGTGAACTTCACGGAGATCTTCGACGAGTCGAACCCGGCGTTCTCGATGTCGTTCGCGGCGTCCTTGACCTTCTTGCCGGTCACGCTCGGGACGTCGGTGGCCCCGGATCCGTCGCTCGTGTAGACGGTGACGCTGGTGCCGGACGGCACGAGGCTTCCGCCTGAGGGTGACGTCGCGGTGACCTCGCCCGCGGGAGCGGCGGAGGGCTGCGTGCCGCCGTCGACGTAGGTCAGGCCGACGCCGCTCAGCTGCGACTTGGCCGAGTCCACGGTCGAGCCGACGGTCGACGGCACGTTGACTCCGGAGCCCGTCTGGAGGTTGCCGGTCGGCGCGGGGAAGTCGGTGCCCTTGTAGAGGGTGTTGTTCGTTCCCTGCACGGCCCGGAACAGGTTGCTCCGGCTGGTCGCCAGCGTCCCTCCCATGGGGCTCGAGTACTGCCGCAGGCTGTGCCTGCCGCCCGAGGTGTCGCCCATCCAGGTGACCGTGGTGAGCGCGGTCGTCGAGCCGTTCAGCCAGATCTGGTCGGCGTCGTCGGTTGTGCCGGTCTTGCCGAACTCGGGCTGCGAGTCGGGGAGCGCGCCGGCAGCGGTGCCGTAGGTGAACACGCCCTGGAGCGCCGTGATGGCGGTCGCGGCCACATCGGGGTCGATGACCTGCTTGCAGCTCTTCGGCTGGCCGGCGGTCTCTTTGCCGTTCGGCAGGGTGACCTTATCGACGACGACCGTCGAGCAGTAGACGCCCTTGTTGGCCACGGTCGCGTACGCGTTGGCCATCGTGAGGGGAGCGACGTTGTTCGTCCCGAGCACCGACGACGGGTTGTCGAGCAGCTGCTTTCCCGTGGCGGTGTGCACGCCGAGCTTCTCCGCTGTGTCGCGGATGTCCTGGAGGTCGAGCTGCTGCGCCATGCTGACGTAGGCGACGTTCACCGACTCGGCGGTGGCGGTCTTCACGCTCATGTAGCCGGAGATGTAGCCCTCGTCGTTCTTGGGCTTGTAGCCGTAGGGGAAGTCGCCGTCGATCGTCGAGATCTGCTGGCCCCCGGAGGTCATCGTCGGGAACGGTCTCGGAGTGGCGTTCACGAGCTCGTTCACCCCGTGGCCCTTCTCGAGCCAGTCGAGGAGCGTGAACAGCTTGTACGTCGATCCTGCCTGGAATCCGGAGCTCGACCCGTACTTCTCGTCGACCGAGTAGTTGAGGTACGTGTTCGGGCCGGTGGGCGAGGCGGACGCGTTGGTCGTGAGGTTCTTGTTCTGCGTCATCACGATCACGCGGCCGGTGCCGGGCTCGACCGAGTCGACGACGCCGCCGAGCGGGAAGGCCGTCCAGGAGGCGGGCGCGTACTGGTCGATCTGCCCCTTCGCCGCGGCCGTGAGGTCGAGGTTGAGCGTCGTGTAGACCTTGTATCCGCCGGTGTTCCAGGCCTTCGTGCGGTCGTCGGTGGACGACCCGAGGAACGAGTACGACTTGATCATCTCGGGCGAGGTCACGTAGTCGCAGAACTGCTGGGCTCCGGGCCAGGTGACGGCGGCGCAGCCCTGCGTCGCGGGCTTCAGGTGCACGTACTTGGCCGGAGACTCGGCGACGGAGGCGTCGAGGTCGGTCTTCTTGATATAGCCCTGCGCGTACATCGACTTCAGGATGACGTTGCGGCGCGCGACGTTGGCGTCGTAGTTCTTCGGCGTCGACAGGTCGCGGCTCTCGGGGTACTGCACGATCGCGATGAGGCTGGCCGCCTCGACGGCGGTCAGGTCGGCGGCGCTCTTGCCGTAATAGTGCTGAGCGGCGGCCTGCACGCCGTAGGCCTGGTCGCCGAAGTAGGCGATGTTCAGGTAGGCGAGGAGGATCTCGTCTTTCGTGTACTTCTTCTCGAGGCCGATCGCGAGCTTCATCTCCTGGAGCTTGCGCGAGATGGTGACCTCTTTGGCGTCCTTGATGGCCGCGGCCTGCTTCTTCGGGTCTTTGATGTCCTGGGCCTGCGCCAGCTTGATGTTGCGGACCAGCTGCATGGTCAGGGTCGAGCCGCCGCCCGAGTCGCCGAGTCCGCCGCCTGCGATCGAGCCGACGCCCGCGCGGACGAGCGACGTGAGGTCGACGCCGCCGTGCTGGTAGAAGCGCTTGTCTTCACCGGCGACGACCGCGTGCTTGAGGTTCACGGAGACCTCGTCCCACTTGAGGTTCACGCGGTTCTGCGAGTAGATGGTCGCGAACGGGACCTCCTTGCCACTGGCCTTGGCGTAGAGGGTGTTGCGCTGCTGGAGCTGCCCGATCGCGATGTACTCGGGCAGGCTCTCGAAGATGCCGATCGACGACGACGCGGTGACGCTCGACACGGCGAGGGCGGGAGTCACTCCGATCGTCACGAGCAGACCGGCGAGGGCGCTGAAACCGACGAAGCCGAACACGGCTCCCAGCACAGACGTAGGCCTCTTTTTTTGGGCAGACATAGGATCAGGGTAAGTGATCGACCACCGCAACTGACTGAACGGACGCCGAATATGGTCCTCTGGGAGTACTTCACCGCCCCCCTGATCGTGCACAACACGACCGCGATCCTGAACAACTTCGGGTCGGAGGGGTGGGAGCTCGTCCAGGTGCTCCAGAGCCCCGAGGGCGGCCTCGTCGCCTACCTCAAGCGTCCCGTCCAGTCCGCCTGATGGGCACCGTCGACACGCGTCTCGCCGAGCTCGGACTGAGCATCCCGACGGTCGCGGCACCCGCGGGTGCCTACGTGCCCGCCGTCGTCTCGGGCGGCTACCTCTACACGGCCGGTCAGCTCCCGTTCGTCGACGGGGTGCTCCCCGCGACGGGCAAGGTCGGCGCGGGAATCACGCCCGAGCAGGCCCACGACCTCGCGAAGCAGTCCGCGCTGAACGCGCTGGCCGCGGCAGCCTCCGTGCTGGACGGCGACCTCGACCGCGTGGTGCGGGTGGTCAAGGTGACCGGGTTCGTGGCGTCCGATCCTGCGTTCACGGGCCAGCCCGGAGTCATCAACGGCGCCTCGAACGTCCTCGGCGAGATCTTCGGAGACCGCGGCGTCCACGCCCGCAGCGCCGTCGGCGTCGCGGTGCTGCCGCTCGACTCGCCCGTCGAGGTGGAGATCATCCTCGAGGTGGAGTAGCAGCCCTCGTCGCTACCGGGCCTGCGATCCGCGGTGCTGGTCGGTGATGACCGACATCACCTGCGTGTCGGCGAGGGTCGTGGTGTCGCCGATCTCGCGACCCTCGGCCACGTCGCGGAGCAGCCGCCGCATGATCTTCCCCGACCTCGTCTTCGGCAGCTCGGCCACGATGAACACGGTCTTCGGCTTCGCGATCGCTCCGATCTCGTGGGCGACGTGGTCGCGGAGCGCCTTCACGGCCTCGTCTGGCGTCATCGACTCGGCCTGCGAGGCGCGCAGGATCACGAAGGCCACCACGGCCTGACCGGTCGTCTCGTCGGAGGCTCCGACCACGGCCGACTCGGCGACGATCGGGTGCGAGACGAGCGCGGACTCGATCTCGGCGGTCGAGAGCCGGTGGCCGGACACGTTCATCACGTCGTCCACGCGGCCGAGGAGCCAGATGTCGCCGTCCTCGTCCCTCCTCGCCCCGTCGCCGGCGAAGTAGAAGCCCTTCGAGGCGAACTTCTCCCAGTACGTCTCCCTGTAGCGGTCCGGGTCTCCCCAGATGCCGCGGAGCATCGACGGCCACGGCTCGGTGACGACGAGCAGGCCGCCCTGCCCGTTCTCGACCGGTGTCCCGCTCTCGTCGACGACGTCGATCGAGATGCCGGGCAGCGGCACCTGAGCCGAGCCGGGCTTCAGCGTGGTGACGCCGGGGAGGGCGGAGATCAGGATCGAGCCGGTCTCGGTCTGCCACCAGGTGTCGACGATCGGGGTGGTGCCGCCGCCGATGACGTCGCGGTACCAGACCCAGGCCTCCGGGTTGATCGGCTCACCCACGCTCCCGAGCAGCCGGAGCGACGACAGGTCGCGGGCCGCCGGGATCTGGCGACCGGCCTTCATGAAGCCGCGGATCGCCGTCGGTGCGGCGTAGAAGAGGGTGACGCCGTACTTCTCGATGACGTCCCACCAGCGGCCGGGCTCGGGGGAGTCGGGGGTGCCCTCGTAGATGACCTGGGTCGCGCCGTTCGCCAGCGGGCCGTAGACGACGTAGGTGTGGCCGGTGATCCAGCCGATGTCGGCGGTCGACCAGTAGACGTCCGTCTCCGGCTTCAGATCGAAGACGTTGCGGTGCGAGAACGCCGCGCCGGTCAGGTAGCCGCCCGAGGTGTGCAGGATCCCCTTCGGCTTCCCGGTGGTGCCGGAGGTGTAGAGGATGAAGAGCGGGTGCTCCGATTCGAAGCCCTCGGCCTCGTGATCCTGCGCCGCCTCGGCCATCAGGTCGTGCCACCAGAGGTCGCGGCCCTCGGTCCACTCGACGTCGGAGTGGGTCCGGTCGACGACGACGACGTGCTCGACGGTCGTCTCGCCGTGGGTGCCGACGGCCAGCGCCTCGTCGACGGCGGGCTTCAGAGGGGAGATCGCGCCCTTCCGCCAGCCGCCGTCGGCGGTGATGACGACCTTGGCGCCCGCGTCGTCGACCCGTGCCCGGATGCTCTCGGCGCTGAACCCGCCGAAGACGACGCTGTGGACGGCGCCGATCCTCGCGACCGCGAGCATCGAGACGACGGCCTCGGGGATGAGGGGGAGGTAGATCACGACCCGGTCTCCCGGACGGACGCCGAGGCCGAGCAGCATGTTGGCGGCCTTCTTCACCTCGGCCGTGAGCTCGGTGTAGGTGAGGGTCCGGCTGTCGCCGGGCTCGCCCTCCCAGTGGATCGCGACACGGTCGCCGTTTCCGGCGTCCACGTGGCGGTCGAGGCAGTTGTAGGCGACGTTCAGGCGGCCGTCGGCGAACCACTTGGCGAAGGGTGGGTCCGACCAGTCGAGCACCTCGGTGAACGGCTTCTGCCACGAGAGGAGCCCCTCGGCCTGCGCTGCCCAGAATCCGAGGCGGTCGGCTCTGGCCTGGTCGTAGAGGTCTCCGGTCGCGACGGCGGACGCGGCGAACTCGGTGCTGGGCGGAAAACGGCGCGTCTCGGTGAGGAGATTGTCGATGTTGTCGGGCATGGTCGTCCTTTCGCGTCGTTGCGAGGGTCGCAGAGCGGAGGGCCGCTGCGGTGGCGTGCGATCAGAACGTTACTCCGAGCGGGAGACCCGTCCGGTCGTCCGCACCGACAGGAGTGTGTTGCGCCGAGTCGTCTTTGGGGTACACTCGTGGGAGTCGGATTCGTTCCGGCGAGCAACGCCCCCGATTCCCCCCAATCGAGCGTTGCTGTGGCGGCACTGGTTCCCCCCAACTGGTGCCGCCCCTCTCTTTTAACGCGGCCGTCGATCGTCTTCCGGCCGCCGTGGCCGGTGATCTGACTGGACGACGGGTCAACCAGCGTGTCCTCCACAGGGCCGACATCGGCGTCATTCCGGGGCTGGGGGTGTGCAGAACTGTCTGCCTCGCGACTTTCCTGCCTACCGTCGGGCATGATCCCCAGCCAGCATGCGATCCCGGCCCCCTCCGCTGTCCCCTCGAGCTTGGTCTGCCCCGCTCCGTACGTCCCGCCCGGCGTCCCGTCTGTCCCCCGGCGTCGGGGTACGCCCTCGCCGAACGGGGTACATCCGGAACCGGTTCGCCGCGTCCCCGAGCAGTTCGGTCCGCTCCGTCCGCTGCTGCGCGACGGCACCGTCACCGACGTGTTCGTGAACCCCGGCGGAGACGTCTGGGCCGATCGGGGTGCCGGGCCCGCACTCGTCCGCTCCCTGCATCTCGACACGCCGACAGCGCGACGACTCGCGACGACTCTGGTCGCAGTCGGCGATCGGCACGTCGACGAGGCGACGCCGTGCGCCGACGTGCGTCTCGCCGACGGGATCCGGGTGCACGTCGTGCTGCCGCCGGTGTCTCGGGGAGGGGCCGCTGTCTCGATCCGGGCCCCGAGCATCCTGCCCCTCTCGCTCGACGATCTCGACGCCGCGGGGCTCTTCGAGTGCGTGCCGCGGCAGCGCGTCGAGCAGCTCGTCCGCGACCGGGTGAACATCCTCGTCACCGGGGCGGGCGGCTCGGGCAAGACGACGCTGCTCGGAGCGCTGCTCGGAGCGGCGCCGCCGACGGAGAGGATCGTCACCCTCGAAGACGTCGCCGAGCTCCGGATCGACCACCCGCACGTCGTCGCCCTCGAGACGCGCCAGCCGAACCTCGAGGGCGCCGGCGCGATCGACCTGGCGCGACTCGTGCGCGAGGCCCTGCGGATGCGACCCGACCGGCTGGTCGTGGGGGAGTGCCGCGGCGCCGAGGTCCGCGAGCTTCTCAGCGCCCTCAACACCGGCCACGACGGCGGAGCCGGCACCCTGCACGCGAACGGCCTCGACTCGGTCGCAGCGAGACTCGAGGCGGTGGGCGCGCTCGCGGGGCTCCTGCCGGAGGCGCTCGCGCGGCAGGCCGTCAGCGCCTTCGGAGCCGTCGTCCATCTCGAGCGGACGACCGAGGGGCGCAGGATCACGGGCCTCGCCACCCTCGCCATCGGCCCCGACGCCCGTCTGAATGTCGTCGAGGCGTAGGAGCGTGGGGAGGCCGGGGAGACCGCCTCACGCCGGGCGTCTCGGGGCGCTGCTCCCGTCGGCCCGGGTGCAAACGCCCGCCGGGACCAGCGCCGTCGCCCTCGAGCGGCTCGCCGTCCTGCTCGAGGCGGGCATCGCACCGGCCGCCGCGTGGGGGCACCTGGCCGCGGCCGGGGGCGATCACCCGGAGGGGCTGGTGGTGCGGTCCGTCGCCGAGGCGCTCGCCCGAGGCCGTCCGGGGGCCGAGGCCCTGTCGGCGGCCCTCGAGGCGGCTCCTGCCAGAGCGGTGCCTCTCGGCGAGTGGCAGCAGCTCGCCGCCGCGTGGGAGGTCTCCGAGAGGAGCGGTGCCCCGCTGGCCGACTGCCTCCGGTCGAGTGCAGCGTCTGCCCGGGCACTCACGCAGTCGCGTCGCGAGAGCGAGATCGCGCTCAGCGGACCGATCGCGACGTCGAGGATCGTGCTCGCGCTGCCCGCCGTGGGATTCCTGCTCGGCAGCCTGCTGGGCTTCGACACGCTGCGGGTCCTGGCTTCGACACCGGTGGGCTGGGGCTCCCTCCTGGTCGCGGGCTCGCTCGTCGCCCTGGCGAGGGGCTGGAACCGGAGGCTCCTCGCGCGGGCCACACCGCCCCCGGGTGTGCCGGGGCTCGACCTCGAGCTCCTCGCTGTCGCCCTGGGCGCCGGAGGCTCCTGGCCCGACGCGCGGCGGTCGGTCGAGTCGGCCCTCGAACGACACTGCCCCGAGAGCAGGATCCCGACCCCCGTCGACGAGGTCGACGCCCTCGTCGAGCTCTCCGAGACCGCAGGGGTGCCCGGAGCCGCACTGCTGCGGTCGGCGGCCGCGGAGACTCGTCGCGAGGCGCGAGCACGGGCGTCGATCGCTGCGGAGCGTCTCGGAGTGACGCTGATGCTGCCGCTCGGGGTGTGCATCCTGCCGGCCTTCGTCCTCGTCGGGGTCGTGCCGCTCGTCGTGGCGCTCCTCTCCTCCACAGGCCTCATGACGTGAGCCGCCGTCCACCGGCCCGGTGCCGCGGCACTCCCCGTCCCTGCCGCTCCCTCGAGACTGAAGCCGTCCAACAGAAAGGCCACCGTGACTCCCTCTTCTCCTTCTCCTCACCCTTCCCATTCCGCTCCCTCTCCTTCCTCCTCAGGGCGCCCGCTCCTGGAGGTGCTCCGAGACGACGAAGGAGCTGCGACGGCCGAGTACGCGATCGTCATCATGGCCGCGGTGTCGTTCGCGGGCGTCCTCGTCACGATCCTGCGCTCCGGGGCCATCCAGTCGGTCCTGACCGAGCTGGTGAAGCGTGCGCTCACCGTCGGATGACCGGCTGCGCTCCAGCGGGGAGGAGGGGACCGTCACAGCCGAGTTCGCCGTCGTCCTGCCTGCGCTCCTGCTCGTCACGGCGCTGTCCGTCGGCGCCGTCGGCGTCGCGGGCCAGGGCGTCCGACTGGCCGACGCAGCAGGCGTCGCCGCTCGTGCCGCGGGCCGGGGCGACGACGGGCTGGTCGACCTCGCCGTCCGCCACCTCGCCCCGGGTGCCGAGGTCGACATCACGAGAGGAGGGCTGGTGTGCGTGCACCTCCGCCGCACTGCCTCGATCGGTCCGCTGGCGAAAGGGGTTTCGCTCTCCGCGGAGAGCTGCGCGCCCGAGGGCGGGGGATGAGGGCGCCGTGACCGTCTTCACAGCCGCCCTCCTCGGAGTGGTCGTGGCGATCGGCTCGATGACGGTCCTGACCTCGGGCGTCCTGATCGAGCGGCACCGTCTCTCCGGGGCTGCCGACGCGGCTGCGCTCGCTGCCGCGGATGGTCTCGCGGGCCTTCTGCCGATGTCTCCGTGCGAGGCGGCGCGCACCGTCGCGGAGGCCGATCGAGCCGTCCTCGAGACGTGCGAGGTGAGCGGGGACACGGTCACGGTGCGGGTCGGCGGGGCCGTCGGAGGACTGTCGATCCACGTCTCGGCGACGGCCGGTCCGCCGCCTCGTGCGTCCGGGCTGCGCACTGCTCCTTCCAAGAAAGGAAGAGCGAGACCCCCGCCCGGTGTGTGTATGGTGTGCCTGTCGGGTGCACCGACATCGTGCGATCTCACCGATCGGCGGGGCGAAGAGGCCGTCGGGCATCTGCTCTCTCGTGAATCGGCCATCTGTCGAGACAACGACTCAAGCCGCCTGCGCGTTTCGCAGGCAGTCCTTACCACCATCCAAGGAGTCCCGTGCCAGGCACGAAGAAACTGGTCATCGTCGAGTCGCCCGCGAAGGCGAAGACGATCGGTCAGTATCTGGGCAGCGGATACGAGGTGCTGGCGTCCGTCGGCCACATCCGCGACCTCGTCGAGCCCAAGAACCTTCCGGCGGAGCTCAAGAAGGGCTCCCTCGGCAAGTTCTCCGTCGACGTCGAGAACGGCTTCGAGCCGTACTACGTGGTCTCCGACGCGAAGAAGAAGACCGTCGCCGACCTGAAGCGCGCCCTCAAGGGTGCCGACGAGCTCTACCTCGCGACTGATGAGGACCGCGAGGGCGAGGCCATCGCGTGGCACCTCCTCCAGGAGCTCAAGCCCAAGGTCCCCGTCAAGCGCATGGTGTTCCACGAGATCACCAAAGACGCGATCCAGAAGGCGCAGGAGAACACCCGCGAGCTCGACACCGCGCTCGTCGACGCCCAGGAGACACGGCGGATCCTCGACCGCCTCTACGGCTACGAGGTCTCGCCGGTGCTCTGGCGGAAGGTCGGCCCCGGACTCTCCGCGGGCCGCGTCCAGTCGGCCGCGACGCGCCTCGTCGTCGACCGGGAGCGAGAGCGCCTGGCCTTTGTCTCCGCCAGCTACTGGGACCTCAGTGCGATCTTCTCGCCCGTCACCGAGCGCCTCCCCTTCCCGTCGCGGCTCGTCCGGGTCAACGGGTCCAGGATCGCCACCGGTCGCGACTTCGACGACCGCGGGCAGCTCAAGGGCGACTCGATCGCCCTCGACGGCAGCAACGCGCAGGCTCTCGCCACCGCCCTCTACGAGCCCGGCGTCGCCGTCGTGGTGCAGTCGGTCGAGTCCAAGCCGTACACACGCCGCCCCGCCGCCCCGTTCACGACGTCGACCCTCCAGCAGGAGGCGGCGCGCAAGCTCCGCTTCTCGGCACGGCAGACCATGAGCGTCGCGCAGTCCCTCTACGAGAACGGCTACATCACCTACATGCGGACCGACTCGCCGTCGCTCTCGCAGCAGGCGATCGACGCGGCGCGCTCGCAGGCGTCCAAGCTGTACGGCGCCGAGACGGTGCCCGAGAAGCCCCGCCTGTACTCCGGCAAGAGCAAGAACGCGCAGGAGGCGCACGAGGCGATCCGCCCCTCCGGCGACACCTTCAAGACCCCGAGCCAGCTCGAGGGCACCCTCCGCGGCAACGACTGGAAGCTCTACGACCTGATCTGGAAGCGCACCGTCGCCTCGCAGATGGCCGACGCCAAGGGGTCGACCGCCTCCGTCGTCGTCGCGGCCACCACGACCGAGGCCGTCGACGGCATCGACGCCGGATCGCGCGGCGCAGGCCAGCGCGGCACCCTCGCCGAGTTCGTCGCCACGGGCACCGTCATCACGTTCCGCGGCTTCCTCGCCGCCTACGAGGAGGGCCAGGACGAAGAGCGCCACGCCGACGCCGGACCTGCCGAGGCCAAGCTGCCGTCGCTGACCGAGGGTCAGGCGCTCGCGCTCGACGACGTCGAGGCCAAGGGCCACGACACCAGCGCTCCGCCCCGCTACACGGAGGCGAGCCTCGTCAAGACACTCGAAGAGCTCGGCATCGGGCGCCCCTCCACGTACGCGGCGATCATGTCGACCATCGTCGACCGCGGCTACGTGACCCCGCGCGGCACGGCGCTCGTGCCCAACTGGATCGCGTTCAGCGTGGTGCGGCTGCTCGAGGAGTACTTCGGCGACCTCGTCGAGTACGACTTCACGGCCAGCATGGAGGACGACCTCGACCTCATCGCCGACGGCGCGGCCGACCGGGTCGACTGGCTCAACGGCTTCTACTTCGGCAACGAGACCCACCGCGGCCTCCGCAAGGTCATCGACAACCTGGGCGAGATCGACGCCCGCGACATCAACTCGATCCCCCTCGGCGAAGGGCTCACCCTCCGCATCGGCCGCTACGGGCCCTACCTCGAGGCGCCGGGAGAAGACCCCGAGACGCCTCGCCGCGTCAACGTCCCCGAAGACCTCGCCCCCGACGAGCTCACGCCCGCCCGGGCCCGCGAGCTCATCGACGCGCCCGTCGTCGGCGACCGCGTGCTGGGAGTCAACCCCGACTCCGGCAAGGAGGTCGTCGCGAAAGACGGCCGCTTCGGCCCCTACGTCACCGAGCGCACCCCCGAGGTCGAGGTCGAGGCGGCGGTCGACTCCGACACCGGCGAGATCCTCGAGGCCGCTCCGGTCGCGGCCGCGGCGGCTCCGTCCGAGGCGGAGGGCACCACGCTGACGAAGGCGCCCGCCAAGAAGAAGGCTCCGGCCAAGAAGGCGGCGCTCCCCAAGGAGCGCACCGCCTCGCTCTTCAAGTCGATGGACGTCGACTCCATCGACCTGGCGACCGCTCTCCGACTCCTCGACCTGCCCCGGACCGTCGGGCTCGACCCCGAGTCGGGCGAGGAGATCCAGGCGCAGAACGGCCGATACGGTCCCTACCTCAAGAAGGGCACCGACACGCGGTCGCTGACGAGCGAGGACCAGATCTTCGACATCGACCTCGCGGGCGCCCTCGAGCTCTACGCTCAGCCCAAGTACGGGGCCCGACGGGCCTCGAGCGCCCTCAAGGAGTTCGAGGCGCCCGATCCTGTCAGCGGCAAGGCCATCAAGATCAAGGACGGCCGATTCGGGGCCTACGTGACCGACGGCGAGACCAACGCGACGATCCCGCGCGGCGAGACCGTCGAGGAGGTCGACTTCGACCGCGCCGTCCAGCTGATCGCCGACAAGCGGGCCAAGGGACCGGCCAAGAAGCCGGCTGCGAAGAAGGCCCCCGCGAAGAAGCCCGCCGCGAAGAAGCCCGCCGCGAAGAAGCCAGCCGCCAAGAAGCCTGCGGCGACCAAGGCCGCCGCGACCAAGACGGCTGCGACCAAGACGGCGGCGACAAAGACGGCGGCTGCCAAGACGACCGCGCGTCGCGCTCCCGCTGCCAAGACCGGCAACCCGAAGACGACAGCCACCACGACGGCGACCGAGTCCGAGTAGTGGCAGGCCTCTTCATCACTCTCGAGGGGGGAGACGGCGTCGGCAAGTCGACGCAGGCCGCCCTCCTCGAGACCTGGCTGACCGAGTCCGGGCACGGAGTGGTCCGCACCCGCGAGCCCGGCGGCACGGAGCTCGGCGACGAGATCCGCTCGATGGTGCTCCACCGCCGCGGCCACATCGCGCCCCGGGCAGAGGCCCTGCTCTACGCCGCCGACCGCGCGCACCACGTCTCGACGCTCGTCCGCCCCGCCCTCGAGCGGGGCGAGATCGTCCTCCAGGACCGCTATCTCGACTCGTCGGTGGCCTACCAGGGAGCCGGGCGGGTGCTCGTCGCCGCCGAGATCCGCGCACTGTCGCTCTGGGCGGCCGAGGGCCTGCTGCCCGATCTCACGATCCTGCTCGACCTCGACGAAGAAGCCAGCCGGGCCCGCCTCGACCGCTCGCGGACGGAGTACGACCGGCTCGAGGCCGAGGCGTCCGAGTTCCACGCGAGGGTGCGGGCCGCGTTCCTCGACCTCGCGGCAGACGAGCCCGAGCGCTTCCTGGTCGTCGACGCGGGCCTCCCCGTCGACGAGATCGCCGGCCTGATCCGCGAGCGGGTCCGAGCTAAGCTGGCCTGACAATGGGCGTCTGGGATCACCTCACCGGGCAGGCCGACGCGATCCGCTCGCTCCGCGCCGCCGCCAGCACGGCCGCGGGCAACACCGCGATGTCGCACTCCTGGCTGATCACCGGCCCGCCCGGATCAGGGCGGTCCAACCTCGCCTACGCGTTCGCCGCGGCGCTCCTCTCGCGCGGCCCCGAAGACGAAGACGCCACCGTCCGGCAGGTGCAGGCCCGCACGCACCCCGACCTCGCCGTCCTGAGCACCGAGATGGTCATCATCAAGATGGACGAGGTCCGCGAGCTCGTGAAGGCCTCGCAGTTCTCGCCGTCCGTCGGCCGCTACCGGGTCGTGGTCATCGAAGACGCCGACCGGATGACCGAGCGCACCTCCAACGTCCTGCTCAAGGCCCTCGAAGAGCCCCCGCCACGGACCGTCTGGATCCTGTGCGCCCCCAGCGAGGCCGACCTCATCCCCACGATCCGCTCGCGCGTCCGCAGCGTCCGCCTCCGCGTGCCCTCGGTCGGCGACGTCGCCGAGCTGCTGCGCGAGCGCGACGGTGTCGACGCCGAGACCGCGGTCGTCGCAGCCCGAGAGGCCCAAAGCCACATCGGCATGGCGCACCGCCTGGCGACCGACCCCGACGCCCGTGCGCGGAGGCGCCAGACGCTCGAGACCGCCCTGGCCATCCGGTCTGTCTCCGACGCCGTCATCGCCGCGGCGACACTCCTCGCTGTCGCCGGCGAGGACGCCAAGGCGATCACCCTCGAACGCGACGCCGAAGAACGCGAGAGCGCCCTCCGATCCCTCGGCATCGCACCCGGCGGCACCGTCCCGCCGGCCCTCCGCGCGCAGCTCCGCGCCCTCGAGGACGACCAGAAGCGGCGCGCCACCCGGAGCCTCCGCGACGGGATCGACCGCATCCTGGTCGACCTGCTCTCGCTGTACCGCGACATCCTGCTGCTCCAGCTCGGCGTCAGCGAAGAGCCGATCAACCAGAGCATCCGCAGCGAGCTCGACCAGGCGGCCTCCGCGGCCACATCGGCGACGACGCTGCGCGTGATGGACGCCATCAGCACGGCCCGCACGCGCATCGACGGCAACGTGGCACCCGCCCTCGCACTCGAGGCGATGTTGATCGCAGTCAGCCGCCACCCCGTCCGGTAAGCCAAGATGTCCTCATGACCGACGACGTCTCCCCGCCCGGCCTCCGCGAACGCAAACGACTCGCCACCCGGCGCGCCATCCAGGTCGCAGTCCTGCGCCTCGTCCGACAGCTCGGCTACGACGCCGTGACCGTCGACATGATCAGCCGAGAAGCCGACGTCTCCGCCCGGACGTTCTTCAACTACTTCCCCTCCAAAGAAGACGCCGTCGTCGGCGACCCGCCCGTCCTGCCCGAGGGCGACGGCCTGCTGCCCTTCGTCCACGGCACCGGCCCCGGCAGGATCCTGCACGACGTCGTCGACCTCATCGAGACCGCAACCGAAGCCAACATCACCGACCGCGAACTCGTCCGCGCCCGCCGCGAAGTCCTCCGCGACCACCCCGAGCTGTTCGCCCGACGGACCGCCAGCATGCACGACTTCGAAGCAGCCCTCGGCGACGCCGTCCGCCGCCGCCTCGAGCACGACCGACCCGAACGGGCGCAGGATCCCGAGCAGCTCACCAGCGACGCCCAGCTGATGACCCTCATGATCATGGCCGCCCTCCGACACGGCTGGGCCGAGTGGGTCGAACAGCGGAACGAGAGCGAGACCGTCGGCGCCACCCTCCGCGCACACCTCGACGACAGCTTCGGCAGGGCCGCCGCGCTCATGTCACAGGAGGCTCCCGACATCGGGTAATGTATCTGACTGTGCGTTCGGGCCCCGGCCCGAAACCACGCCGCCTTAGCTCAGTCGGTAGAGCGTCTCACTCGTAATGAGAAGGTCGTCGGTTCGATTCCGACAGGCGGCTCTGTTAGTCGGTTGCTGCGCAACCTCCCACAGCCCGCGGTGCTTGTCTGGCGGCTTCGCCGCGTGGCGGCTTCGCCGCGGCGGCTCCGGTTGGTCGGTTGCTGCGCAACCTCCCGTGGCCCGCTCTGCGTGCGCATTGCGGACGGCTCCAGGGACGACCGGAGCAGGGGCGGGCGCGGCCTCCACAGGGGGGTGAAGGGGTGAAATTGTCCACGGAGATGTTGACGGAGTGTGTGGGGAGGGCCGCGACCCCCTAGTTTGGGGGGTACGAGGGCTGCCGCAGCCTGACCGTCCACCCCATGAACCCCCTCCTGGAGCGAACCCATGCCCTCTCGCCGTTCTTTCCTGAGCTTCTTCGGAGCAAGCGCCGCCGGCGCCGCCTTCTTCGGCTGGCGACACCGCTGGCACGCACCGCAGACCGGCATCGCAGCACCGACGCCGGCGGCGACCGCGTCCGCCACCGCCCGGCCGAGTGCTGTCCCGTCCGCAGCAGCCACCGTCGCGCCCGTCGCAGAACCTGCGGCGGAGGCCACCGCCACCGCGACGACCGCGTCCCTGATCGGCTCGAAGATGCCGACCGGGACGATCGTAAGCAACGGCACCACCTGGACCCAGGTCTACGCCGAGGACTTCCTGACGAACGCCCCGCTCGGCGGTGTCACCCGGGTCTACCCGAAGCTGAACTTCTACGCCAGCGGCAAGGACACCTCCGGCTACGGCACCTACGCGCCGAATCAGGTGCTCTCGGTGAAGGACTCCGCGCTCGACTTCCACCTGCACAGCGTCAACGGCCAGCACCTCGTCGCCTCCGTCGTCCCCGACAACTACGCGCCGCACGTCCACGCGCGGGTCTCCATCCGCTACCGGGCCGACCCGATCACCGGCTACAAGTTCGTCGGCATGCTCTGGCCCAAGTCCGACAACTGGAACGAGGGCGAGATCGACTGGCCCGAGGGCGACCTGACGCGTCACCCGCGTCCGGCCTCCGCTATCGCCGGCACCCTAGGTCAGGGCAAGGGCGGCGCCCCGGTCTTCCTGCCGCCGACCGAGATGTTCGCGAACACCGATCAGTCGCAGTTCCACGTCGCGACCACGGAGTGGACGTCGTCCGCGGTGCGCTTCTACTGGGACGGCGCTCTCGTCGCCGAAGTGACGAGGGGCATCCCGACGACGCCCCTCCGGGTCACGCTGCAGGCAGAGACCTGGATCGCCCAGGGCGCTCCGTCCAACTCGTCGGACGGTCACATCCAGATCGACTGGATCACCATCCACGAGGCGCGCTGACGACACCGCCGACAGACGACTCCGCCCGCCCAGCTCCCTCGTCGGACGGCTCGGCAGGCCCTCAGCCTGCGGCAGACCCTCAGCCTGAGGGGGTCCAGCACCCGCTACATTCGGTGTCGTGTCCTCTCTTCGGCGGACACCTCTCTGCCGCCGTCCCGAGGAGGAGCACGTGGTCAGTCGCCGCGCCTTCCTCGGCATCGTCGGGGCGACGTCCGTGGGTGTCCTCGCCGTCGTCGGCGGCGTCTTCCACGACCGGGTCGAGAGCGTCCTCGGCCACGTCCCCGACGTCCTGCCGGACTCCGAGATCCCGCCGGTCCCCGAGGTCCCGCCGACCTCCGACGCACCGCCCGTGAGCGACGCGATGCCCTCCGGGGCAGTCGTCAGCAACGGCACGACCTGGACCCCGACGCTGGCGGAGGACTTCCTGCGCGACGCGGCCACCGGCGACGTCCTGACCGCGTATCCGGCGATGAACGCCTACCCCGGCGGCCGCGACACCTCCGGGCACGGCACCTACGCGCCCGAGCGGGTGCTCTCCGTCCACGACTCCGTGCTCGACTTCCACCTCCGCACGGTCGACGACCGGCACCTGGTCGCCTCCGTCCTGCCCGACGACTACCGCCCGCACCTCTACGGTCGCGTGCAGCTGCGGTACCGGGCCTCGTCGGCCCGCGGCTACAAGTTCGTCGGGCTCTTCTGGCCGTCGTCCGATCGCTGGAACGACGGCGAGATCGACTGGCCCGAGGGCGACCTCGACGCGCGGACGCGCCCGGCCTCGGCGATCGTCGGCAGCATCGGCTTCTGGACCAGGACCATGCGCTTCCTGCCGGATCGCGAGCACTTCGCGCCGACGGATCAGACCGGGTTCCACGTGGCGACGACCGAGTGGACGCCCGACGCGATCCGCTTCTACTGGGACGACGACCTGATCGCCGAGGTGAACGCCGGCATCCCGACGACGCCGATGCGCGTGACGCTGCAGGCCGAGACCTGGATCGGCCGCGGTGCTCCTCCCGAAGGCGCCGAGGGGCACATCGAGATCGACTGGATCGTCGTCTACGACCGCACGGCCTGACCTCGATCCGCAGATGCGTGCCCGCGTGCTAGATCAAGCCGCAGATCAGGGTACGGTGAGGGCATGATCCTGCCCTCGCGCCGCGTTCCGGCCCTGGTCGCGCTCGCCGTGGTCGTCGCCCTGGTCGCCACCGGCTGTTCCGGCGGTTCGTCCGGCAGCGCTTCTCCGGCGCCGTCGTCGACGAGCACGATCGCGCGGGGGAGCGGTACTGTGACGGTGCTCTACGCCGGGTCGCTGGTCGACCTGATGGAGAAGACCGTCGGGCCGGCCTACGACGACACCACCGGCTACACGTTCCAGGGGCAGGGCGCAGGATCCGGGGCGCTCGCGACGATGATCAAGGGCAAGACAGTCAGGGCCGACGTCTTCGTCAGCGCCAGTCCGAAGGTGAACCAGACCCTCGAGGGCTCCGCGAACGGCGGCTGGGTCTCGTGGTACGCCGCCTTCGCCTCGTCGAAGCTCGTCATCGGCATCAACCCGAGGTCGTCGTTCGCGGCAGAGCTCCGCTCGAAGCCCTGGTACGACGTCGTCGGTGAGAAGGGCTTCCGACTCGGATCGACCGACGCGCTGACCGATCCCAAGGGCGCTCTCAGCGTCACGGCCCTCGAGAGCGCCGCGAAGAGCGAGAACAGGCCCGAGCTCGCGGCGATCGCGAAGTCGTACGACGACGTCCAGCCGGAGGAGTCGCTGGTCGGCCGTCTGCAGTCGGGCCAGCTCGACGCAGCGTTCTTCTACGCCTCGGAGGCGAAGGCGGCGGGCATCGAGACGATCCCGCTCACCGGTCAGGACCTGAAGGCGACCTACACGGTCACGAGGCTGAAGGGGGCGCCGAACCCGAAGGGCGCCGACGCCTTCATCGAGTACCTCCTCGGCGACGCCGGGCGGAAGGCCCTGACGGGGTTCGGCTACGACCTCCAGACGCCCGCCGCAGTGACGGGCACGGGCGTCCCGAAGAGCCTCTCCGGGGTGCTCAGCCGTTAGCGCCGCGCGCCTCCCTAGGCTGGACCCCATGCCCCGCAGCCCGCTCGCGTTCCTGGGCGGTCTCCTGGCCCTCTTCCTCCTCGTGCCGATCGCTGCGTTCGTCGTGCGCTTCGCCGTCTCCGGAGACCGGGGCTTCCAGACGCCCGGCCTCGCTGCCGCCTTCTGGACCTCGATCGTCACGGCCAGCATCTCGACGGCGATCATCGTGGTCCTCGGGGTGCCGCTCGCCTACGCCCTGGCCCGCTCGACCGGCGGCCTCGGCCGCGCGCTCGGCATCCTCGTGCAGCTGCCGCTCGCTCTGCCGCCGGTCATGAGCGGCATCGTCCTGATCTACGTCGTCGGTCCGTACACCTGGCTGGGCGAGCTCTTCGACGGCCGCCTGACCGGGAGCCTCGCCGGAATCGTCATCGCGCAGACCTTCGTCGCCTCGCCGTTCCTGGTGATCGCGGCGCGGAGTGCGTTCGCCGCCCTCGATCCTGCGCTCGACGATCTCGCCGCGACCCTCGGGCACCGGCCGCTTGCGCGCTTCGTCCGCGTGGCCCTGCCCGCCGCCGCGTCGGGAATCGGCGCCGGCGTGCTGCTCACCTGGCTGCGTGCGCTCGGCGAGTACGGCGCGACCGTGCTGCTGGCGTACCACCCGTACTCGCTGCCGGTGTTCACGAGCGTGCAGTTCCAGTCGGCGGGCATCCCCGGCACGCAGGCGCCGACCGCTCTTGCGCTGGGGATCGCGATCCTGGCCGTGCTCCTGGGGGCCGCCCGGCGTCCTTCCTGCAGGCGACGCAGCGCAGGATCCCGGAGCACCAGCGCCGCCCGCGCGATCCTGCCGGCCCCGCCCCGCCCGGACACCCCCACGCCCGTCGCCTTCGCGCTGGACGCCCGCGTCGGCGCCTTCACGCTCGACCTCTCCCACGGGGCCGGCGCGCACCGGATCGCGATCCTCGGGCCGTCGGGCTCCGGCAAGTCGGTGACGCTCAGAGCGCTCGCGGGCCTCCTCGACGGCGCTCGGGGATCCGTGCGGCTGGGCGGCGACGACGTGACGGCCGTCTCCGCCGAGGACCGCCACGTCGGCTACGTGGCCCAGGGCGGGGCCCTGCTGCCGGGACGGACGGTGCTTCAGCAGGTGCGGTTCGGGGTGGGCACCGATCCTGCCGTCGCCTCCTGGTGGCTCAGGACGCTCCGCCTCGACGGCCTCGAGGACCGCCTGCCGTCGGAGCTCTCCGGCGGTCAGCGGCAGCGGGTCGCCCTCGCGTCCGCACTCAGTCGGCAACCGCGCGTGATCCTGCTCGACGAGCCGTTCTCGGCCCTCGATGCTCCGGTGCGGGAGGAGCTCCGCCGCGAGCTGCGGCGGCTCCAGGTCGAGACCGGGCTGTCGACGGTGCTGGTCACCCACGACCCGGAGGAGGCCGCGATGCTCGCCGACGAGATCCTCGTCATCGATGGCGGACGGCTGCTCCAGGCGGGCCCGCGGCGAGACGTCTTCTCGCGTCCGGCCTCGCCGGCGGTCGCGCGGCTGCTCGGGATCCCGAACCTGCTGCGGGGCGTGGCCGTGTCGGGGGAGGCGATCGAGACCGCCGGCGCCCGAGTGCCCGCGCCCGGCCACGGCATCGCCGAGGGCGAGGCCGTGCTCTGGAGTGTGCGGCCCGAGCGGCTCCGGGTGCGGCTCCGTGGCGCGGGCCCTGCCGACGGCACACCGGCGGGACTGCCCGCGACGGTCGTCGACGTGGCCGAGCTCGGGACGTCGACGAGCCTCACCGTGCGGATCGGCGTCGACGCGGAGCTCCGCGCACACACCACCGACACCGTCGAGCTCGCGGTCGGTGATGCGGCGGACGTGTCCTGGGATCCTGCCGCTCTCTCGGTCTGGACCGACCCGTCGGCGGAGCACGCCGCACCGTGACAGGCTGGGAGCCGTGAGCAGCAGACGCATCGTGGTCGTCGGTTCGGCCAACCAGGACTACCTCGTCCGCGTTCCCCGCGCGCCCGAGGGCGGCGAGACGACGATCGCGCGGAGCCTCGTGAAACTCCCCGGCGGCAAGGGCGCCAACCAGGCGATCGCGGCGGCCCGACTCGGGGGCGACGTGCACTTCGTGGGCGCGGTCGGGCGGGACGACGACGGGGCCCGGATCCTGCGGTCCCTCCAGAAGGACGGCGTGACGATCGACGACGTGCGGATCGTCGACCAGGCTCCGACCGGCCTCGCGCTCATCTCGGTCGACGACTCGGGCGAGAACGCGATCACAGTCGTCTCGGGGGCAAACGACACCGTGACGGCCGAGAGGGCCAGCGCGGCCGCCATCCGTCTCGGAGGCGCCGACACGCTCGTCGTCCTGCAGGGGGAGCTGCCGCTCGACGTCCTCGAGGAGACCGCGCGCACCTGCCTCGCCGCCGGGTCGCGCCTGATCCTGAACCTCGCTCCCTACCGCGAGGTCGCCGCCGACGTGCTCGCGGCCGCCGACCCGCTCGTGCTCAACGAGATCGAGGCGTCGCAGCTGCTCGGCGAGCCGGTCGCCGGCGTCGATGCCGCCCTGGAGGCCGTCGGCCGGCTCCTCACGGTGTCGCGGTCCGCCGTCATCACGCTCGGAGCGCAGGGCGCCGTCTGGGCAGGATCACGGGACGGCGAGGAGGCCGCGCACGTCCCCGCCCGCGAGACCAGCGACGTGGTCGACACGACCGGAGCCGGCGACGCCTTCGTCGGCGCGCTCGCCTTCGCGCTCGCCAGTTCCGCCGACAGTGCCGAGCCGGGGCAGGAGTCGGGCTCGGCGAGCCTCGGCGACGCCGTGACCCTCGGGACCCGCGCCGGCACGTTCGCGATCCGCGGCGTCGGGGCTCAGTCGTCGTACGCGCGGCCAGCCGACCTCGGGCTCGGCGGCGGCACCGGGGGAGCCCCCTCGAATCCCTGATAGACAGGGGTCATGACACTGCGCTGGGGAGTCCTGGGCACCGGAGGCATCGCCGAGACGTTCGTCCGCGACCTCCAGGGCGCCGACCTGACCGTGACCGCCGTCGGCTCCCGGAGCGACGAGACCGCGCGCGCGTTCGCCGCGAAGCTGGGCATCCCGACCGCCCACGGCGGCTACGACGCGCTGGTCGCCGACCCGGGCGTCGACGTCGTCTACGTCGCCACCCCGCACGTGTTCCACCGGGAGCAGGCGCTCCTCGCGATCGCCGCGGGCAAGCACGTGCTCGTCGAGAAGCCGTTCACGGTGAACGCCGCCGAGGCGCGCGACGTGTTCGAGGCCGCGTCCCGAGCCGGGGTCGTGGCGCTCGAGGCCATGTGGACCAGGTTCCTGCCGCAGAATCGGCGACTGCGCGAGATCCTGCGCGCCGGCACCATCGGAGAGCTCCGCCTCTTCGCCGGCACGCACGGCCAGAGCCTCCCCACCGACCCGCGGCACCGCATCAACGACCCGGCCCTCGGCGGTGGCGCCCTGCTCGACCTCGGCGTCTACCCGGTGGCCTTCGCCCTCGACGTGCTCGGCGCGCCGACCGGCGTCCACGCGAGCGGGGTGCTCAGCGACCAGGGCGTCGACGCCCGGGTCGCAGCCGTCCTTGAGCACGACGGCGGAGCCCGGTCGATGATCTCGGCCGCCCTCGACCTCCGCCAGCACAACTCGGCCAGGATCGACGGGACGGCCGGCAGGATCGAGATCGACGACGTCTTCTTCTCGGCCAGCGGCTTCACGGTGTTCGACGCCGACGGGCGCCAGACCGAGCGGTACGACTCGGACGAGCACGGCCTCCGCGGCATGCAGCACCAGGCCTTCGAGCTCGAGCGGATCGTCGCCGAGGGCTGGGGCGACGACGCGCCGCTCACGCCCGACGACACGGTCGCGATCGCCACGACGATGGACGAGATCCGGCGGCAGCTCGGCGTCCGGTACCCGGGCGAGAAGGCGTAGCCCGGGCTCGAGCGCGGATGCCGACACCATCCGAGGCTGGCGCTCGCGGCAGCATTTCGTAGGATGGCTCCGATGACTTCCGACGATCAGGCGCCGGCGGGCGGCTCCGGCTCCCGTGTTCCCGCCATCCTCCGCGCTCACCCGCGTGCCGCAGCGATCACCGGGGGCGCCCTCGCGCTGGTGCTCTTCGGGGGCGGCGCAGTCGCCGCCGGGGCAGCCACCGGCCGAGCCGACGCCGCCTCCGTGCAGCCGGTCGCCTCGGTGTCCGCGTCGACTCCCGCTTCGCCGTCGGCCTCGCCGCGCTCCTCGAAGTCGCCGTCCCCGAAGCCGACGGCGGCTGCCCGCGCCGTCCCCTCCGCCATCCCGAGCGCGAGTCCGCTGCGCACCTGCTCCGTCGCCGCCGCGGCCGCCGACTCCCGGCTCGGCTCCTTCGAGGGCACCGTCGTCGATTCGGCCACCGGTGCCACGCTCTTCGACCGCAACGGCCAGACGCCCGCCCGGACGGGCAGCGTCATGAAGACGCTGACCACCGCGACCGCGCTCTCGGTCCTGGGGCCCGACTACCGCTTCACCACGAAGGTCGTCGGCGACAAGGGTGACATCGCCCTCGTCGGAGGCGGCGACGCCACCCTCAGCGCGACGCCGGTCGGGGCCGAGAGCCTCTACACCGGCGCGCCGAAGCTCGCCACGCTCGCAGCTCAGGTGAAGGCCAAGCTCGGCACCACGAAGCTCACCAGCATCGACCTCGACGACACCTACTGGAACGACACCGACCGGTGGGACCCGTCCTGGCCCCGCACCGAGCAGACGATCGGCTACCAGCCCGAGGTCGTCGCGCTGATGGTCGACGGCGACCGCGCCAACCCCTCGCTCGAGACGAGCCCGCGCAGCACCGACCCGGTCGGCCGGGCCGGCGACCTCTTCCGGAAGGCGCTCGTGGCCGCCGGCGTCGACGGAGCCTCGAACGCCCCGATCACGAAGGGCGCCGCGAAGAGCGCCACCGTGCTCGCCCAGGTGCAGTCGCAGCCTGTCTCGACCCTCATCGGCCAGATGATCCCGAACAGCGACAACACGCTCGCCGAGATGCTGGCGCGCGTGTCGTCGAAGGTCTCGGGCAAAGACGGCTCGGCGGCCTCGCTCACGTCGGTGTACCAGGCGGCTCTCGCGAAGACCTACGGGCTGAACGCCTCCGCGATCAAGATCGTCGACGGCTCCGGCGAGAGCGCGAACAACGGCGTCCCGTCGGCGTTCGAGGCGCAGCTGATGCAGAAGGTCCTGGCTCGCAGCGGCTCGCTCGGCCTCCTCTACGACTCGCTGCCGGTGTCCGGACAGACGGGCACCCTGGCCTCGCGCTTCACCGGCGCGAACGCGGTCGCGCGCGGCGCCGTCCACGCCAAGACGGGCTGGATCGACAGCGCCTACACCCTCGCCGGCGTCATCGACGCAAAAGACGGCACCAAGCTCACCTTCGCCTTCTACGCCATCGGCAATGTCTCCGGCACCGCGCGCGAAGCCCTCGACACCCTCTCGACCGCCGTCTACTCCTGCGGCGCCAACCTCTCGAACCAGTGACCCGCGCCCTCTTCGTCGTCGACGTCCAGAACGACTTCACCGAGGGCGGCGCGCTCGGTGTCGACGGCGGCGCGGCCGTCGCTGCGGGGATCACCAGGATGCTCGGGTCGGCTCCCGAGGCCTACGACGTCGTGATCGCCTCCCGCGACTGGCACCACGGCGACGACGACAACGGAGGGCACTTCGCCACCACGTCCCCGCCCGACTTCGTGTCGACCTGGCCCGTCCATTGCGTCGCAGGATCGCTGGGCGCCGACTACGACCCCGGCCTCGACGCCTCGCTGATCGACGTGCACGTCCGCAAGGGCATGGGCGAGCCCGCCTACTCGCTCTTCGAGGGCGTCGGCGACGACGGCTCGCCGGTCGCCCGCATCCTGGAGCAGCGCGGTGTGACCGACGTCGACGTCGTCGGCATCGCGACCGACCACTGTGTGCGTGCGACGGCCCTCGACGCCGTCACGGCGGGCCTCCGCGTGCGGGTGCTGCGCGACCTCGTGGCCGGTGTCGCGCCCGCGAGCTCTGCTTCGGCTCTCGCCGAGCTCGCTGCTGCTGGCGTGACGCTCGCGTAGCTCGCTGCCTGCCGCTGCCGCTCGGCGAGATCGCAGTAGTCGTCGCGTGCGCCCGGCTCGAGGCGACATCTACTGCGATCTCGGGGGTGTCTTGCCCCGAGATCGCAGTTGGACAGGCGTGGGGGCGACCGGGGCGTGTCGAACTGCGATCTCGGCGCGGGTGCTGCGGCCGTGCGACGGCGCGGCGAGATCGCAGTAGTCGTCGCGTGGGCGGGGCCCGACGCGACATCTGCTGCGATCTCGCGGGTGCCTGCCGAGATCGCAGTTGGACAGGCGTGCGGGCGACCGGGGCGTGTCGAAGTGCGATCTCGGCGCGTGTGCTGCTGCCGTGCGACGGTGCCGCGAGATCGCAGTAGTCGTCGCCTGCGCCCGGCCCGAGGCGACATCTACTGCGATCGCGGCGCCAGCGCCAGCGCCAGCGGCAGCGCCCCGCACAGCAACCGCCTACACGAGCAGCTGGTGCTTCGCGAGGTCTTTGTAGAGGGGCGTCGAGACGACGAGCTCCGAGTGGGTGCCGACGCCGACGACGCGGCCCTGCTCGAGCACGACGATCTGGTCGGAGTCGACGACGGTCGACAGCCGGTGCGCGATGACGATGAGCGTGCGGTTCTCGGCCACGGCGTCGATGGCCTCCCGCAGGCGCTGCTCGTTGATGCCGTCGAGCGACGAGGTGGACTCGTCGAGCAGCAGGATCGGCGGCGCGGCCAGCAGGGTCCGTGCGATGGCGAGACGCTGCTTCTCGCCACCGGAGAGCATCACGCCGTCTTCGCCGACCTGCGCGTCGAGGCCGTGCTCCCCGCGCTCGAGGACGGCCGTGAGGTTCACGGCCTCGAGCACGCGGCGGCAGTCGTCGTCGGTCGCGTCGGGCGAGCCGAGGACCAGGTTGTCGCGGATCGTGCCCGCGAGCACCGGGGCGTCCTGCTCGACGTAGCCGATCTGCGCGCGCAGCTCGCCTCGGTCGAGAACGCGGATGTCGGTGCCGCCCAGCGTGATCGTGCCGGCCGTCGGGTCGTAGAACCGCTCGATGAGCGCCAGGATCGTCGACTTGCCTGCTCCCGACGGGCCGACGAGGGCGGTCCGTCGGCCGCGCTGCACGTCGAAGCTCACGCCGCGGAGCACCGTCAGGTCGTCGGCCGAGGGTCCGGCGGAGGGGCCGGCCGCGGCGGCGACCACGGAAGAGGCATCCTCGCCCTCGACGGGGGCGGCCGGGTAGGAGAACTCGACGCCCTCGAAGCGGATCGCGCTCGTGGTGTCGGCCGGCGAGGCGGGAGTCGCGGCAGGACCGGCGACGGTGGCCGCGATCCTGGCGTCGTCGTCGGTCTCGCTCGGGAGGTCGATGATCTCCTGGATGCGACCGAGCGCACCGAGCGCGGAGTTGACGCTCGTGACGGCGCCGAAGGCCTGCCCGAGCGGCATGATCATGAGGAACAGGAACAGGATGAACGACACGAGCTGCGCGATCGTGTCGGCTCCTGAGGCGACCCGGTAGCCGCCCACGCCGAGGACGACCAGGAAGCTGACCTGCATCGCGACGCTGGCGATCGGCACGACGACGGCGGACGCGCTGGCGACCTCGAGGCCGCGGTCGTAGGCGCCCTCGGAGTCGATGTCGATCGCGGCGATCTCGCGCTCGGTCGCACCGGAGGCCCGGACCGTGCGGATGGACGAGATCGACCGCTCGACGGCGGCGGTGAGGTCGCCGACCTTCCGCTGGGCGCGCTGGCTGGCCACGCGGATGCGGCCGGAGAGCGTGACGACGACCGCGACCGACGCGGCGACCACGAGCACGGTGAGCCCGAGGAGGACGGGGTCGATGATCGCCATGCCGACGATGGCGCCGACGAACGTGAGGGAGCCGCCGATCGCGTCGACGAGGCCCTGCGTGAGGACGGCCCGCAGCAGCGTCGTGTCGGAGCCGACCCGCGAGACGAGGTCGCCGGTGCGACGCGCGTCGAACTCGCTGATGGGCAGGTGCAGGAGCCGCGACACCAGCCGGCGCCGGCTCGAGAGGACGACGGCTTCGCCGGTGCGCTGCAGGAGGTAGTGCTGGAACCCGCTGAGGAGCCCGGAGACGACGACGAGGGCGACGAGCAGGAAGACGAGCGTGCCGAGGGGCTTGTTCGCCTGCACGAAGCCGATCACCTGGTTGACCAGCAGGGGCTGCGCGAGCGACGCTGCAGCGCCGAGGACGCTCAGCACGATGATCACGGCGAGCATCGGCTTGTGCTCGAAGAGGAACGGCAGCAGCTGCGAGAAGGTGGCGCGAGGGCCCTCGGGGATCGGCCTGCCGTTCCGGTCGAGCTTCGGTGGGCGGACGCGCTTCGACCTGCCCCGGCCGAGACCGCGTGCCCGACGGGGAGCGGGGGCGGGTGTGGGGCGAGGAGCCGGCGCGGCACCACGGGAGGACGCCGAAGGCGAAGCCGGGTCGGGGGCGGGCCGTGCGGTGGTGTCGGAGCTCATGGACGTCCTTCGAGGCGTGGTGATCCTGCGCTCGATTTTAGGCTCGCCCGGCTGGGCGACGAGTACGGCCCCCTGCGCCTGTGGAGAACACGCGCAAGGGGCCGTCGGGGGAGGAGAGGCGGCTACTTCAGGTTGCTCGAGTAGTCGACGTCGCGCGTCTCGCGGCTGAGGAACAGCGCAACCAGCGTGATCAGAGCCATGGCGGACAGGTACACGCCGACGAGCCAGGTGCTCCCGGAGGCCGCCTTCCAGAGCGCGACGGCGATGAAGGGGGCGACAGCGGCGCCCAGGATGCTCGCCACGTTGTAGCTGATCGCGGATCCTGTGTAGCGGACGTTCGCCGGGAACAGCTCGGGCAGGACGGCGCCCATGGGGCCGAACGTGAGGCCCATCAGGATGAACCCGATGATCAGCAGGCCCTGCGCCCCCGCGAAGCCTGCGGCGAACAGCGGCGCGAACAGGAACCCGAAGACCAGGATCCCGGCGGTCACCGCCAGCAGCAGCCTGCGGCGCCCGAAGCGCTCCGCGAGTGGCCCGGAGACGAGCGTGAAGATGCCGAAGAACGCGACTCCGACGATCAGCATCAGGAGGAACGACTCGCGCGAGTAGCCGAGCCCTGCGACCGGGGCTGCGGTCGGCGTCGTGCCGTAGGTCAGCGTGAACGTGGTCATCAGGTAGAACAGCGTGTAGGTCGCCAGCATGATGAACGTGCCGAGGATCAGCTGCCGCCAGCTCGTCCGGAACACCCGCCCGAGCGGCAGGCGCGACACGTTCCCGGTCTCGACGACCTTCGTGAACGCGGGGGTCTCGACGAGCTTGAACCGGGCGTAGAGGCCCACGGCGACCAGGATCGCGCTGGCCAGGAACGGGATCCGCCAGCCCCACGACGCGAACGCCTCGGCCGACATGGTCACGTTGAGGATCAGGAAGAGCCCGTTGGCGATCATGAAGCCGATCGGCGCGCCGAGCTGCGGGAACGTGCCGTAGACCGCACGGCGGCCCTCGGGCGCGTTCTCGGTCGCGAGGAGGGCCGCGCCGCTCCATTCGCCGCCGAGCCCGAAGCCCTGGGCGAAGCGCAGGATCACGAGGCAGGTCGGCGCCAGCACGTGCCAGCCGCCAGCCGACGCCGGGGGCAGCACGCCGATGAGGAACGTCGCGATCCCCATGGTGAGGAGGGACGCGATGAGGGTGTTCTTGCGGCCGATCCGGTCGCCGAAGTGGCCGAACACGATCGAGCCGACCGGGCGCGCGATGAAAGCGACGCCGAAGACGGCGAACGACGCCAGGAGCGCGACCGTCGGGTCGGCGTTCGCGAAGAACAGGGTGGGGAAGACGAGGACGGCGGCGGTCGCGTAGACGTAGAAGTCGTAGAACTCGATCGAGGTGCCGATGAGGCTGGCGACGATGACGCGGGCCCTCGAGTTGACGGGCGCCGGGCGCGTCGGGGAGGCAGTGCTGGTTGACATGGGGGTGTGATCTCCGAGACCGGATGCACGCTGGTCGGGCGTGCGGGAGGTGGCGGTCGCGGGGAGGCGGCGCAGGGTGATGCGGGCGCTTCCGCACCGCGTCGTCGCCACCGGGAAGTGTTCGACCGCTTGTGGCGATCAGGCGACAAGCCTACCTCAGGGCTGAGGCCCCCTCAGTCGACCGGGTCGAAGCCGGTGTCGAGCTCGCCGGGCAGCCGGTGGCCCATCCGGTCGCGCTTCGTGTCGAGGTAGGCCTCGTTGAACGCGCCGACGCCGACGACGAGCGGCACCATCTCGCTGACCTCGATGTCGTGCGCGGTCAGCTGGTCGCGCTTGTCGGGATTGTTCGTGAGGAGACGAACCCTCGAGATGCCGAGATCGCGCAGGATGTCGGCCGCCGCCCCGTACTCCCGCGCATCCGCCGGCAGACCGAGCGCGAGGTTGGCGTCGAGCGTGTCGAGCCCCTCCTCCTGCAGCTTGTAGGCGCGGAGCTTGTTGATGAGGCCGATGCCGCGCCCCTCCTGGCCGCGCAGGTAGACGACGACGCCGCCGTGGTTGTGGATCGTGTCGAGCGCCGCGTCGAGCTGCGGCCCGCACTCGCACTTGAGCGAGCCGAACGCCTCGCCGGTGAGGCACTCGGAGTGGACGCGGACGAGCGCGCCGTCACCGGGGGTGCCCGAGACGATGGCGATGTGATCGGCTCCGGTGTCGAGGTCGTGGTAGGCGCGCATGCGGAACGTGCCGTGGCCGGTCGGGACGGTCGTCTCGACCTCGAAGGAGACGTGCGGGCGCACGGCGGGGGTGTCGGTCATCAGGAGCTCCCACTCTGGGTGCGGGCGAGGATCGCGAGATCGTCGCCGAGGGGTGTGACCGACATCACCCGGAGGCGCTGCTGGTCGTCGATGGAGCGGACCCCGACGTCGCCCAGGGCGAGCCTCGGCCCGCCGATCAGCGTCGGGGCGAGGTAGACCAGGATGTCGTCGGCGAGGCCCAGGCGGACGAGCTCGGTCGCGATCGTCGGCCCTCCCTCCACGAAGACGCTCCGGATCTCGTCGGCGTAGAGCTCGCCGAGCGCCTTCTCGAGGTCGCGCGTGCGGAGCTCGATCGTGCCGCGCGGGTGGCGCAGGATGCTCGCATCGCGCGGCACCGCCCGCTCGCCCACGATCACGGGTCTGGGCTGATGGGGGAGCAGCTCTCCGGCGTCCCCGCGGGCGGTCAGGCTCGGGTCGTCGGCCAGGACGGTGCCGGTGCCGACGAGGATCGCGTCGTGGGCGGCGCGCTGCTCGTGCACGTGCTGGCGGGCCGCGGTGCCGGTGATCCAGCGGCTGCTGCCGTCGGCGGCAGCCACCCGCCCGTCGAGGCTCGACGCCCACTTGACGGTGACGAACGGGCGGCGGAGCCTCTCGGAGGTGAGCCAGCGGCGGAGGAACTCGGTGCCCTCGTCGACGAGGACGCCCGAGACGACGGCGACGCCGGCCTCGGCGAGGCGCTCGGCCCCGCCGGCGGAGTGCTCACCGGGGTCGTCGACGGAGAAGACGACGCGGGCCACCCCGGCGTCGAGGAGGGCCTCGCTGCAGGGGCCCGTCCGGCCGTGGTGGTTGCAGGGCTCGAGGGTGACCACGGCGGTCAGCCCGGCCGCCTCGCCGGGCGCGAGCCGGGCGAGGGCGTCGACCTCGGCGTGGGGGGTTCCGGCCCCGCGGTGCCAGCCCTCGGCGGCGATCGAGCCGTCTCCGCGCAGGATCACGCACCCGACCCGCGGGTTCACGCCGGTCGCCGGTCCGTTCGACGCGAGCGACAGCGCGTGCCGCATGGCTCGCTCTTCGGTGTCGCTCGGAGGGGTGGGGTTCACGGGTGGGCTCTCTCGGCTCGGCGCGGGGCGCGCACTAGACCATAGCCAACACGCGCCCGGGAGGCGTATTCCTCGGACGGTGCGCGAAGGCTCGGCGTCGAGCGACTCGTGCCCGGGACGGTCAGACCGCGCCCCTCGTCTCGGGCGGCCAGCCGGCCTTCTCGGTCCGGTCGTCGTCGCGGCCGAGGCGCGCCTTCCAGCACTGCGGATGCCCTCGGTCTCGATCCGGCTGCAGCCCGGGGCCGGTGCCGGTGTAGGTGAACCCGGCCTTGCGGGCCACGCCCGCGGAGCCGAGGTTGCCGACATAGCCCTCCCACAGGACGTCGTCGAGGCCCTCCGAGAAGGCCCAGTCGGCGACGAGCCGCAGGGCCTCGGTCATGAGTCCGCGGCCGCGGAGGTCGGCGGCGAGCCAGAAGCCGACGTCGCGGTCTCTCAACCGGATGCTGATCATGCCGACCAGCACGTCGGACCCGGGCAGGCGCAGACCCCAGGTGTACTCGCGGCCGGTCAGCCAGCCGCGCTCGACGATCTGCGAGACGAAGAACTGTGCGTCGCCGAAGGTGTACGGCACCGGGACGGTCGTGAAGCGCTGGAGCTCCTCGTCCTGGCAGCAGTCGTGGATCGCGACGGTGTCGGCGGTGCGGGGCACCTCGAGCCGCAGCCGGGGCGACTCGAGGACGAACGGCTGCACGGGTTCAGGCCGCCGGTGTCGCCCGACGGACCTTCCGCACGAAGCCGACCTTCTCGTACACGTCGTCGAGGGTGCGACTGGCGATCTCGTCGGCCCGGTCGGCGTTCGCCGACAGCACCCGGTCGAGCTCGGCGGGGTCGTCGAGGAGCTCGAGGGTCCGCGTGCGGATCGGCGTGAACGCCTCGACGACGGCCTCGGCGACGTCTTTCTTGAGGTCGCCGTAGCCGCGCCCGACATAGGCCTCCTCGAGGTAGGCGACGCTCTGCCCGCTGAAGGCCGAGAGCATGGTCAGGAGGTTCGAGACCCCGGCCTTCTCGCCACGGTCGAAGCGGATCTCGCGGCCGGTGTCGGTCACGGCGCTCCGGATCTTCTTCGCCGTCTTCGACGGCTCGTCGAGCATCCAGACGATCCCGGAGTCGGAGGCCGCCGACTTGCTCATCTTCGACTCCGGGTTCTGGAGGTCGTAGATGCGGGCCGTCTCTTTGAGGATGTACGGCTCGGGGACGGTGAACGTCGGGCCGAAGCGCGAGTTGAACCGGTTCGCGAGGTCGCGGGTCAGCTCGACGTGCTGCTTCTGATCGTCGCCCACGGGCACGAGCTGGGTGTTGTAGAGCAGGATGTCGGCCGCCATGAGCATCGGGTAGGTGAAGAGCCCGACCGAGGCCGAGTCGGCGCCCTGCTTGGCCGACTTGTCTTTGAACTGGGTCATCCGGCTGGCCTCGCCGAACCCGGTGATCGTGTTCAGGACCCAGGCGAGCTCGGCGTGCGCCGGAACCTGCGACTGGATGAACAGGATCGACTTCGCCGGGTCGATGCCGCCAGCGATGTACTGCGCCGCCGTGCGACGCGTGGTCTCGCGGAGGACCGCGGGGTCTTGCGGGACGGTGATCGCGTGGAGGTCGACGACGCAGTAGAGGGCGTCGTGCGTGTCTTGCAGGTCGACCCACTGCTGGAGGGCGCCGATGTAGTTGCCGGCGTGGAGGGAGTCGGCGGACGGCTGCATACCCGAGAAGAGACGGGGGAGGGACATGGGGTTCCTTGCTGGTGGAGAGCGCTGGTGCGAGAGGGAGACGGAGGGCTAGATGTCGTAGTCGACGACGACCGGCGTGTGGTCGGACCAGCGCTTGTCGTACGACTCGGCGCGGTCGACGGTGTAGCTCGTCACGCGCTCGGCGAGGGCCGGGGTGGCCATCTGGTAGTCGATGCGCCAGCCGGTGTCGTTGTCGAAGGCGGCGCCGCGCCAGGACCACCAGGTGTACGGCCCGTCGACGTCTCCGGCCGCGCGGCGACCCACGTCGACCCAGCCGAGGCCCTTGCCGGTGGAGCCGTCGGCGCCTTCGACCTTCTTGCCCGCGGGCCCGAAGAAGCGGTCGAAGTAGGCGCGCTCGCGCGGCAGGAACCCGGCCCGCTTGACGTTGCCGCGCCAGTTCTTGATGTCGAGCGAAGTGTGCCCGACGTTGAGGTCGCCCACGACGACGGCGAGCTCGTTGTGCTTCTGCAGCTGCGGCAGGCGCCTCGACATGGCGTCGAGGAACTTCCACTTCTCGTCTTGCTTGGGGGTGTCGGCCTCGCCCGAGTGCACGTAGGTGCTCACGACGGTCACGATCGTGCCGTCGACGTCGTAGTCGGCCTCCAGCCAGCGGCCGGCGCTGTCGAAGGTCTTGGCGCCGAGGTCGACGCGGTGGATCTCGGCGGCGCGACGGCTCGCCAGAGCGACGCCGGCGCGGCCCTTCGCGCTGGCCTCGTCGTGCAGGACGCTCCACTCCGGACCGAGCAGCCCCTGGATGTCGTCGGTCGACGCGCGGACCTCCTGGATCGCCAGGATGTCGACGTCACGCCCGTCGAGCCACTCGCCCATGCCCTTGCGGTACGCGGCGCGGATTCCGTTGGTGTTGATCGAGGCGAGACGCAGGCGTGTTCCCATGCCGAAAGACTACTGACACCCGCCGACGCCGGAGGCCGGTCGGGGCTCAGGCGTCGTGGTCGGTGGTGAGGAACGTGACGAGCGAGTCGGCCGTCGTCTCGGCGTCGTCGCCGGAGACCGTCAGGACGACCTCGTCGCGCGTGTTGACGCCGAGGCCCAGGAGGCCGAGGATGCTCGACGCGTTGACCGACTTGTCGCCCTTGGCGATTGTCACCTGGTGGCCGGACGCGGTCACGGTCTGGACGAACAGCGAGGCCGGACGAGCGTGCAGCCCGGAGGAGCTGGCGACGGTGACGGTGCGGGTGGCTTCGGACATGGTGCTCCTCGAGATGGTCGTGTTCGTGTGACGGTACGCGCTGCGGGCCTGCCGCAGCCGGTCGGGCCCTGCCGGATCAGTTCCGGCCGGGCCAGAAGACCTCGGTGCCGGCGCCCTCCACCTCGCGGACGAGGTCGAGGTTGACGGCGGGGTCGGTGATGATCGTATCGATCGCGGCGATCGGGGCGACCCGGCCGAACTCCTCGCGCCCGAACTTGGTGTGGTCTGCAAGCAGGATGCTCCGGCGCGCCGCCTTGATCAGCGCCGACTTCACGGCGGCTTCGGCGATGTTGTGCGTCGTGAGGCCGCGCTCGGGCGTGATGCCCCCGACGCTGATGAACGCGGCGTCGACCGACACCATGCCGACGAGCTGGTGCGTCCAGGTGCCGACGCCGGCCAGGGAGTCGCGCCGGACGCTGCCGCCGAGCAGGTGCAGGTCGATCCCCGGGCGGCTCGCGACCGCCATGGCGACGGGCAGCGAGTGGGTGACGACGGTCAGGCCGCGGTCGGAGGGCAGCATCTGGGCGAGCAGGATCGTGGAGGTGCCGGCGTCGATGATGATCGACCCGTTCTCCGGTATCTCGTCGACGGCCGCCTGCGCGATGACCATCTTCTCGGCCGTGTTGATGCCGCCCCGGTCGCCGACGCCCGGGTGGAAGGTGATCCGCTCGACCGGGATGGCGCCGCCGTGGGCCCGCCGGACGAGCCCGCGGCGCTCGAGACTCGTGAGGTCCCGGCGGATGGTCTCGGGGGTGACTTCGAGGAGCTCGGCGAGGTCGCGGACGTCGACACGCCCGTGCTGCCTCGCCTCTTCGACGATCCGCAGATGGCGTTCTGGAGCGTACATCGGTCCTCATCAAGGCGAAATGGGCATTTTGAACCCTCTTGCGAGGAATCCAAGCGCAAACAAATGTCTGTTGCTGCATTTTTAGCTCTGATTTTGTTTGTTTGTCAATTCAGATCGAGGTATGGTCTTCGCAGCGCCTGGTGCGCGACGAACTGCCCACGCTGTAGACGCTCCACCCGAGCGAGCCACGATGAAGGAGTCCTGGATGCCTGAACTGCCCGGTGTCGGAGTCGGCCGCGGAACCGCGAGCGGCCCCGTCCTCCGCATGGCGGCCCCGCTCGGCGAACCCGACGCCTCGCCCCTCCAGGGCGACGCGGCGTCGGCGAAGGCGTCGGTCGGCGAGGCCCTCGCCGTCGTCGCCGCCGACCTCGGTCGGCGCGGCGCGCTCGCCGGCGGCGACGCGCAGCAGGTCCTCGAGGCCCAGGCCCTCATGGCGCAGGATCCCTCGATCCTCGACGACGTCCACGCTCAGATCGACTCCGGCACCAACCCGGAGCGCGCGGTCTACAACGCCTTCAAGTCGTTCCAGGACATCCTGTCCGGCATGGGCGGCTACATGGGGGAGCGGGCAGCCGACCTAGGCGACGTCTCCCAGCGCATCATCGCTCAGCTCCGCGGCGTGCACGCGCCGGGCGTCCCCGAGTCCGACACCCCCTTCGTCCTCGTCGCCCGCGATCTCGCGCCCGCCGACACGGCCCTCCTCGACCTCGACAAGGTGCTCGCCCTCGTCACGCGCGACGGCGGCCCCACCTCGCACACGGCGATCCTGGCCCGCGCCAAGGGCATCACGGCGATCGTCGGCGTCACGAGTGCCGACGACCTGGTCGACGGCCAGACGGTCGTCGTCGACGCCGGAGCCGGCGTCGTGATCACCGAGCCCACCGACGAGCAGCTCGCCGAGGCCGAGCGGAAGCGCGCCGAGCGGCTCGCCGCGGTCAACGCCCCGCTCACTCCGGGCGCGCTGAAGGACGGCACGCTCGTCCCGCTCCTCGCCAACGTCGGCTCGCCGAACGACGCCCCCGCGGCTGTCGCCGCCGGAGCCGAGGGCGTCGGGCTCTTCCGCACCGAGTTCCTCTTCCTCGACTCGCCGTACGCCCCCGACGTCGCGACGCAGAAGGCCTCCTACGTGGCGCTCCTCAAGGAGTTCCCCGGCAAGAAGGTCGTCGTCCGGGCTCTCGACGCGGGCGCCGACAAGCCGCTGCCGTTCCTCACCGACAAGGACGAGGAGAACCCGGCGCTCGGACGCCGAGGGCTCCGCGCCCTCCGTCACCACGAGGAGATCCTGCGCGACCAGCTGACCGCCCTCGCCCAGGCCGACGCCGAGACCGAGGCCGACCTGTGGGTCATGGCGCCGATGGTCGCCGACGTCGAGGAGACCGAGTACTTCGTCTCCCTCGCCCGCGAGCTCGGCATCCGCACCGCCGGCGTCATGGCCGAGGTGCCCTCCGTCGCGCTGATGGCCGACCAGGTGCTCGGAGTCGCCGACTTCGTGTCGATCGGCACGAACGACCTCACCCAGTACACGATGGCGGCCGACCGCATGCTCGGCACCGTCGCCTCGTATCAGGACCCGTGGCATCCTGCGGTCCTGCGCCTCGTCGCGCAGCTCGGCGACGCCGGCCGCGCGGTCGGCAAGGGCGTCGGGATCTGCGGCGAGGCCGCGTCCGACCCGGTGCTCGCCGTGGTGCTCGTCGGCCTCGGCGCGACGACCCTCTCGATGACGCCCGCGGCCCTCGCCGACGTGCGCGCCGAGCTCTCGACCCACACCCTCGACGAGGCGCGCAGGATGGCCGCGGCCGCCCTCGCCGCTCCGTCCGCCGCGGCCGCCCGGTCGGCCGTGGCCTCCGTCGTCACCTCCCTCTGATCCCTCCCCTCACCCCACACCACAGAGAAAGAAACCCACAATGACAACGACGTCTGCAGGCGCCGCACCGGCCAAGAGCCGGGCCGGTGGCCGAGTCCAGGTCCAGAAGTTCGGAGCGTTCCTCTCCGGCATGGTCATGCCCAACATCGCGATCTTCATCGCGTGGGGCTTCATCACCGCGTTCTTCATCCAGACCGGCTGGACGCCCGTGGGCGTCCTCGGCGGGTTCGGGTCGGACGGCGCGGGCGGGACCAACCTCGGTCTCGTCGGGCCGATCCTGACCTACCTCATCCCGCTCGCGATCGCATTCCAGGGCGGCCGGATGGTCTACGACACCCGCGGCGCTGTCGTCGGCTCGGTCATGACCATGGGCGTCATCGTCGGCGCCAACGGCACGATCATGATCCTCGGCGCGATGATCTGCGGCCCCCTCGGCGCCTGGCTCATCAAACAGGTCGACAAGATCTGGGACGGCAAGATCCGCCCCGGCTTCGAGATGCTGGTCAACAACTACGCGGCCGGCATCCTCGGCTTCGCCCTCGCCCTGATCGGCTTCTTCTGGCTCGCCCCGCTGTTCAAGCTGATCGCCACCGGCCTCGGCAACGCGGTCGAGTTCCTGATCAACCACGGCCTGCTTCCCCTCGCCAGCCTCATCATCGAGCCCGCCAAGATCCTGTTCCTGAACAACGCGATCAACCACGGCGTTCTCGACCAGCTCGGTGCGCAGCAGGTCAAGGAGTCGGGCAAGTCGATCCTGTTCCTGCTCGAGGCGAACCCCGGCCCCGGTCTCGGCATCCTGCTCGCCTTCACGTTCTTCGGCATCGGCGCCGCCCGCGCCTCGGCTCCCGGCGCGATCCTGATCCAGTTCTTCGGCGGCATCCACGAGATCTACTTCCCCTTCGTGCTGCAGAAGCCGATCCTGGTCATCGCCGTCATCCTCGGTGGCGCCACCGGTGTGGGCACGAACGTGGCCTTCGGCTCCGGTCTCGTCGCTCCCGCCTCGCCCGGATCGATCATCGCCGTGCTCGCGAACACCTCGCGTGACAGCTTCGTCGGCGTGATCCTGTCGGTCATCCTCTCGGCCGCCGTGTCGGGCGTCGTCGCCTCGCTCCTCCTCCTCGCCAGCCGCAAGCGCGACCTCGCGGCCGGCGGCGGCGACATGAGCGACGCGCTGAGCAAGATGCAGGGCATGAAGGGCCGCGACGCCAACGCCGCGACCACCGGCCTCCTCGGCAACAACGCTCCGGCCACCGAGGCCGAGGCGGAGTCGACCTTCGGCGGCACCGGTGTCGCCGGTGGCGCTGCCGGGACGACCACGGCCACGCGGATCGACAACATCGTGTTCGCCTGCGACGCCGGCATGGGATCGAGCGCCATGGGCGCGAGCGTCCTGCGCAACAAGATCAAGAAGGCCGGCATCGAGGGGGTCACGGTCGTCAACAAGTCGATCGCGAACCTCACCGGTGACGAGCAGCTGATCATCACCCACAAGGATCTGACCGACCGCGCGCGCCAGAAGAACCCCCAGGCGCAGCACATCTCCGTCGACAACTTCATGAACTCCCCGAAGTACGACGAGGTCGTCACCGAGATCCAGCACCAGAACTGACCACGGAAAGTAGCATCAGGCCATGACCAATCCCGTCCTCCAGAAGAGCCAGATCCGCGCCGAAGGCACAGCCACCACCAAGTTGGAGGCGATGCGCGAAGCGACTGACATCCTCGTGGAGGCGGGATCGGTCACGGCCGACTACCTGCCCGCGATGATCGAGCGCGAGAAGAGCGTCTCGACCTACATGGGCAACTACCTGGCCATCCCGCACGGCACCAACGAGGCGAAAGACGCGATCCTGGCGTCCGCCCTCTCGTTCGTGCGTTACACGACGCCGATCGACTGGGACGGCAACCCCGTCCACTTCGTCGTCGGCATCGCGGGCATCGAGAACGAGCACCTCGAGATCCTGTCGAAGATCGCGATCATCTTCTCCGACGACGAGCAGGTCCAGAACCTGCGCGACGCCGCCGGGGTCGACGAGATCTTCCAGCAGCTCGAAGACGTCAACGAATGAGCCCGGCGCCCGGCAGCACGGCCGTCCACTTCGGCGCCGGCAACATCGGCCGTGGCTTCGTGGGGCTCCTGCTCCACGAGGCCGGGTACGACGTGGTGTTCTCCGACGTCAACGCCGAGCTGATCGACTCGCTCGCTGCAGCCGACTCCTACACCGTCCACGAGGTCGGTCAGGGCGCGCAGGATCACGAGGTCACCCGCTTCACCGCGCTCAACAGCTCCGCTGATCCCGCAGCGGTGGTGGCAGCGGTGGCGACCGCCTCCATCGTCACCTGCGCCGTCGGCCCGAACGTGCTGCGGTTCATCGCCCCCGCGATCGCGGAGGGGCTCGAGGCCCGCGACGCCTCCCTGCCGAAGGTCGCGGTCCTGGCTTGCGAGAACGCCATCAATGCGACCGACCGCCTCGAGGAGTTCATCGTCGCAGCTCTCCCCGGTGGCGACAGCGATCCTGCACTCGCGAAGGCGGTCTTCGCCAACACCGCCGTCGACCGCATCGTCCCGGCCCAGGAGCCCGGCCAGGGGCTCGACGTCACCGTCGAGACCTACTTCGAGTGGGCCATCGACCGCACGCCGTTCGAGGGCTCGGAGCCCGAGATCCCCGGCGTGCACTGGGTCGACGGTCTCGAGGCGTCGATCGAGCGCAAGCTCTTCACCGTCAACACCGGACACGCGACGACGGCGTACCACGGCTTCCTCGCCGGGGCGGAGAAGATCTCCGACGCCATCGCCCTGCCTGCCGTCCGCGAGCAGGTCGAGGCCGTCCTCGGCGAGACGAGTGCGTTCCTGATCGCGAAGCACGAGCTCGATGCGAACGATCACGCCGCGTACGTGAGCGCGATCATCGCGCGCTTCGAGAACCCGCACCTCCCCGACACCGTGACCCGGGTCGGGCGGCAGCCGCTCCGCAAGCTCTCGCGGGACGAGCGCTTCGTCTCGCCCGGCGCCGCGATCGCCGAGCAGGGCACCACGCCCGAGGCGATCCTCGACGCGATGGGTGCCGCCCTCCGCTTCGACTTCCCCGAGGACGACCAGAGCGTCGAGCTCCAGGCGCTCCTCGGCGACGAGTCGCTCACCGACGTCGACGTTGCGACCCGCATCACCGGCCTCGAGGCCGAGCACCCGCTCGTCGCGCCGTTCGCCGAGAGGGTCGCCGCCGCGCGATCCTGAGCCCGCTGCGCCCGAAAAGGCGACAAGACACCACGCATTCTGCTGGTTTCTTGTCGCCTTCTCGGTTCGGGGGCCGCGTCAGGCGACGGCCGGCGCCAGGCGCGCCCGCACCAGGTCGCCGATGATGCCGTAGACGCCCGCCTCGACGGCGAGCAGCGCGGGAGACGACGCCTCACGGGCCTCGAGGAGGCTCTGGTCGGAGTCGAGCGCGGCGGTGCCGTCGACCGCGGGGAGGAGCCTCCGGGAGACGGCCTCGGCGTGCAGGCCGAGCAGGGTCGCGACGCGGTGCGGCTCCAAGACGTCGGCGACGACTGCGCGGAGGACCCGCCGGCCGACGCCCTCGAGGAGCTCTCTGGCGACCGGCCCGGCCGGCTCGTGCTGGTCGAGCGCGATCGCCGCCTGGCGGTCGACGCTCCGGAACACTCCCGGCCAGCCCCAGGCGTCGGCCAGGACGTCGTAGGGGGCCGGCGCCTCGAACGCGGGCCGCAGCCACGCCGGGAGGGAGCGCGGGCTCCGCGGGTGCTCGCGCAGGTCGGACGCGTAGTCGTCGTCGCTCGGGACGTCGCCGAGCTCCCCGGCGGCGAAGGGCGTCGCCGGGTTGTCGTAGACGCGGCGGTCGAAGTTGAAGCGCGAGACGAAGGAGCCGTCGCGGCCGAGCTGCAGCGTCATCGACAGCCAGGCGCCCTTCTCGGGCGTGGTCATCGTCTCGCGCAGCTCCCGACCGAGGGCGTCCAGGCCGTCCGGCAGCCGGTGCTCCCGCGCGTGCCCGGAGAGGTCGAGCGTCGTGAGGCGGCCGATGGCGGTGCTGCCGATCGCCGACCAGAACAGCGTCCCGCCGTGCCAGTCGGAGTCGGCGAGCGACTCGGCGATGAGGGCCGCCATTCGCGCCTGGACGGCGAGGCCGGCTGGCTCGACCTCGGGGGTCTCGCTGTGGTCGGCGCCCGGTGCAGCTGCGGGACGGTCGGTGATCTCGGGGTCCATGACGGGCCTCTCGCGACAGGGAACAGGATCCGCCCGGGCGGTGAGGCCGGGCTCCTCTCAGAGCTTACCCAGGTGGGCGGACTCCAGGCCACGGAGAGTTGGATGGCCGGGTGGGCATCCCGATTCGTCATCCTCTGATCGATGACATCACGTCGCGGGCCGTCCGAGTGGAGAGCCGGGCCACCGTCGTCCGCCTGTCCGCACCCTTCGCCGACCTCCTTGCACGTCCGGTCGCAGCGGGCCGCAGGATCGCCCTCGTCACCCCGGAGACCTCCCGCATCACGATCGGCCTCCGCTCCGCGCTCGTCGCCGCCGGCGGCATCTGGCTGGCCCGCACGCCGTCGGGGTTCCGCGACGGCATCACCGGAGTCGACCACGCGACGCTCGACGAGGCGGTCGGGAGCCCCGACCCGTCGCTCGATCCTGCGGCCTCCGGCCTGCACCAGAGCACCGTCCACAGCGCCGAGCAGGTCACCACGCAGCTGAGCGTCGACGTGACGCTCCTGCACTCGGCCTCGCACGATCCTGCGCTCGGCGGCGCGGTCGAGGCCGTCGCCATGGCCGTCGGCGGATACCACCCGCAGGTCTGGGGCGCCAGCGAGCCCCTCGAGAAGACGTGGGACAGGTGGGCGATGACGCAGGATGCCAGGCACCGCGCCCCGAGCACGTCCCGCTACCTCGTCGAGGGCGAGCGGTTCTCGGCGGCCGTCACGGCGAGGGTCACCGACCGGGGCATCGAGGAGACCATCGCTCTTACAGCGGACGTCCCCGGGGGATCGGCGGGCCTCGACGCCGCCATCGGCCGACTGGGCGACGCCCTCGGCGGGCTCACGAGGTCGTCCCTGCCGACGTTCGCGCTGGTCCTCGCCCGGGAGGGGGAACCCGACCGCTGCTTTCGGCCGCTCACCTACCCGCCGCCGAACCCCGTCGTCCTGCTGATCGGAGCGCCGTCGGTGGAGAGGTTCGACCTCCACGAGCGGACGTTCGCCGACGAGCAGCACGTCCGGGTGGTCGGCCGACCGAGGAAGCCGGCGTACCTGCTCTCTCTCGGGGACTCGTTCAGGTCCGGCTGGGAGGCCCTGCACGACGCCCTCGACTCCGTCGGCTCCGAGCGCGTCACGACGAGCGTCGAGCCGCCGCTCCTGCAGGCCTGGGAGGACGACCTCCACGGAGACCTGGAGCGGCACGGCGAACCGCATCCGCACGGCGAGCGGCTCCGGCCGACGGATTCGCCCCGGGGCGGTGAGACCGATGCCCCGTGAGATCACGATCCTGTCGTCGACGGCCCACGACCTCTACGCCGTGGCGCACGCGGCCGAGGGCATCGAGGGCGCCGCATCCGTGCGGGAGATCGACGAGGGTGCCGCCGTCCAGGTGCTCAGCGAGGACGGCGTCGACCTGCTGACCGTCTACGCCCCGCGCAGGATCGGCACGGTCGGAGAGGTCAGGCGCCTCCTGCCGAACGCCCCCGAGCTCGCCCTGCCCACCTGGTGGACCGACGCCTACGCGCCCTGGAGCGAGGAGGGCGAGGCAGGGGTCTCGATCGCCCTCCGCCTCGCCCTCGCTCAGGACGCCGTCTGCCTCGTCGAGGACTGACCGCCTACGCGTGACCCCGCAGCACGGCCGCCTTGACCTCGGCGATCGCCTGCGTCACCTGGATGCCGCGCGGGCACGCCTCGGTGCAGTTGAAGGTCGTGCGGCAGCGCCACACGCCCTCCTTGTCGTTCAGGATGTCGAGGCGCACCTCGCTCGCCTCGTCGCGCGAGTCGAAGATGAAGCGGTGCGCGTTGACGATGGCGGCGGGGCCGAAGTACTGGCCGTCGGTCCAGAAGACCGGGCACGACGAGGTGCACGCGGCGCACAGGATGCACTTGGTGGTGTCGTCGAAGCGGGCTCGCTGCTCGACGCTCTGCAGGCGCTCCTTCTCGGGCTTCGACGACGACTGCAGGAACGGCTGGACCTCGCGGTAGGAGGCGAAGAACGGCTCCATGTCGACGACGAGGTCTTTCTCGAGGGGCAGGCCCTTGATGGCCTCGACGTAGACGGGCTTCGAGACGTCGAGGTCTTTCATCAGCGTCTTGCAGGCGAGGCGGTTGCGGCCGTTGATGCGCATGGCATCGGAGCCGCAGACGCCGTGGGCGCAGGATCGACGGAACGTCAGCGAGCCGTCCTGCTCCCACTTGATCTGGTGCAGCGCGTCGAGCACGCGGTCGGTGGGGAGCATCTCGACCGAGAACTCCTGCCAGCGCGGCTCGGTGTCGACGTCGGGGTCGAAGCGGCGGATCATCATCGTCGCGGTGAACTTCTGGACGGCGTCGGCGGCGGCCGGGCGCTCTTCGAGGACGGTGCTCATCTCAGTACTTCCGTTCCATGGGCTGGTAGTTCGTGATGACGACGGGCTTCGTCTCGAGCTTGATGTGGTCTCCGGCGTCGGCGGAGTGCGCGTCGCCGGTGAGGTAGGCCATCGTGTGCACGAGCCAGTTCTCGTCGTCGCGGGTCGGGTAGTCCTCTCGGAAGTGGCCGCCGCGGCTCTCGGTGCGCGAGCGCGCCGAGTAGACGACGACCTCGGCGAGGTCGAGCAGGAAGCCGAGCTCGATCGCCTCGAGGAGGTCGGTGTTGAAGCGCTTCCCCTTGTCTTGGACCGAGATGTTCTTGTAGCGCTCGCGAAGCCCCTCGATGACCTTCGTGACCTCGTCGAGGGTCTCGTCGGTGCGGAACACCTGGGCGTTCTCGTCCATGGAGTCCTGGAGCTCCTTGCGGAGGGTGGCGATGCGCTCGGTGCCGGTCGAGGTCGAGACCTGGTCGATCAGCCCCTTCACGAAGTCGGCGGCGTCGTCGGGCAGCGGCACGAAGTCGGCGGTCTTCACGTACTCGACCGCGTAGTCGCCGGCGCGCTTGCCGAACACGTTGATGTCGAGGAGCGAGTTCGTGCCGAGGCGGTTCGAGCCGTGGACGCTCACGCAGGCGCACTCGCCGGCGGCGTAGAGCCCAGGCACCGGGGTGTCGTTGTCGCGGAGCACCTCCGCCTTGACGTTGGTGGGGATGCCGCCCATGGCGTAGTGCGCGGTCGGGAGCACCGGCACGGGCTCGGTGTAGGGCTCGACGCCGAGGTACGTGCGGGCGAACTCCGTGATGTCGGGGAGCTTCGCGTCGATGACCTCGGGGGAGAGGTGGGTGATGTCCAGGTAGACGTAGTCTTTGTTCGGTCCGCCGCCGCGGCCCTCGCGGATCTCGGTGCGCATGCAGCGGGCGACGATGTCGCGGGGCGCGAGGTCTTTGATCGTCGGCGCGTAGCGCTCCATGAAGCGCTCGCCCTCGCTGTTGCGGAGGATCGCCCCCTCGCCGCGCGCGGCCTCCGAGAGCAGGATGCCGAGGCCCGCGAGACCGGTCGGGTGGAACTGGAAGAACTCCATGTCCTCGAGCGGGAGGCCCTTCCGCCAGATGATGCCGACGCCGTCGCCGGTGAGGGTGTGCGCGTTCGACGTCGTCTTGTAGATCTTGCCGAAGCCGCCGGTGGCGAAGATGACCGCCTTGCCCTGGAACACGTGCAGCTCGCCGGTCGCGAGCTCGTACGCGACCACGCCGGCAGGGCGCTCGACGCCGTCGACCTCGCCCATGATCAGGTCGAGCACGTAGAACTCGTTGAAGAAGTTGATGCCGAGCTTGACGCAGTTCTGGAACAGCGTCTGCAGGATCATGTGACCGGTGCGGTCGGCCGCGTAGCACGAGCGCCGCACGGGGTTCTTGCCGTGCTCGGCCGTGTGGCCGCCGAAGCGGCGCTGGTCGATCTTGCCGTCGGGGGTGCGGTTGAACGGGAGGCCCATGTTCTCGAGGTCGATGACCGCGTCGATGGCCTCCTTCGCGAGGATCTCGGCGGCATCCTGGTCGACCAGGTAGTCGCCGCCCTTGACGGTGTCGAAGGTGTGCCACTCCCAGTTGTCGTCCTCGACGTTGGCGAGGGCGGCCGCCATGCCGCCCTGCGCCGCGCCGGTGTGGGAGCGGGTGGGGTAGAGCTTCGAGATGACCGCGGTCGACGCCCCCGAGCCGGCCTGGATCGCGGCGCGCATGCCGGCCCCGCCGGCGCCGACGATGACGATGTCGTGCTGGTGGTAGTGGATTCCGTTGCGCGTCTCGGTCGGTGCGGTGGCGTTGTCGCGGATTTCAGTCACGGGAGCTCTCTGGTGGGAGGGGAGGCGGGAGTCGACAGGCTGCTGCGGCCTGCGCTACTGGGCGGGGCAGAACGAGGGGAGGTCGGCGGGCAGGGCGCCGGCGGGGCACGGCGTGAACGTGAAGATCACGAGGGTGCCGAGGAGGAGCAGGACGGCCGTCGATGCGAGCAGGGCGATGAGCATGACGCGGCGCACCTTCGGATTCGACACGTAGTCGTTGACGATCGTGCGCATGCCGTTCGACCCGTGGATCAGCGCGAGCCAGAGCATCAGGAAGTCCCAGACCTGCCAGAACGGGTTCGACCACTTGCCGCCGACGAAGGCGAAGTCGATCGCCTTGACGCCGCCCTTGCCCGCGATGAGGTTGGTGAACAGGTGGCCGAAGATCAGGACGATGAGCAGCACGCCGCTGCCGCGCATGTAGAGCCAACCCCACTTCTCCCAGTTGGTGGTGCGCTTCGCGGCGCGCGCGGAGCGGGGGGCCTCGACGGTCTCAGTGGTCATTCGCTTACTCCGAGAAGACGTTCATCAGCTGGCGGGGGACGAAGCCGATGAGGAGGATGATCCACAGCGCGATGACGACGTAGAACATGATCCTCTGGTGCTTCGTGCCGGCACTCCAGAAGTCGATCAGGATGATCCGCAGGCCGTTGAGGGCGTGGAACGCGATCGCGGCGACGAGGGCCGTCTCGCCGAGGCCCATGATCGGGTGCTTGTAGGTGCTGATGACCGCGTTGTACGCCTGCGGGCTCACCCGCACGAGAGCGGTGTCGAGGATGTGCACCAGCAGGAAGAAGTAGATGGAGACGCCGGTGATCCGGTGGAGGACCCAGGACCACATTCCCTCGCGACCCCGATAGAGCGTGCCTTGGAACCGGCCCGGTCGCGGAGTCGGGACGTTCGGTGTGGGAGGCCCGGTGAGGACCCCTGTCGTCTGCTCGGCCATGAGCAACCCTCCAGCTGGATCGGGGTGTGTTCTCAAGAACTTCTCCATCCTAAACAGCGCCTCTGGGGGCCACCGTGAAGGGGGACTCAACTATCTCGATGCCGAGAGACCGGGAGCTCCAGGGGCGACGCCCGCCGTCACGGGGATCGCGCGGCTCGCGACGGCCTCGTAGTGCCCGATCAGCTCGTCGCCGAGGGCCTCCCAGGTGCGCCCCACGACCGCCCGCCGACCCGCCTCGCCGAAGCGGGCGCGGAGCGATTCGTCGCCGACGAGGGAGAGCACGCTGCGACGCAGCGCGTGCGCCTGACCGGGGTCGAAGAGGAGCCCGTCGACACCGTGCTCGACGAGGTCGAGCGGTCCGCCGACGGCGGGAGCGACGACGGGGAGCCCCGCGGCGTGCGCCTCCTGGAGCGTCTGGCCGAACGTCTCGGTCGTGCCCGTGTGGACGAACACGTCGAGCGCCGCGTACGCGGTGGCGAGCTCCTCGCCGCGCAGGGCCCCGAGGAACACCGGGTCGAGGGCCGCGAGCCTGCGAGCGAGGGCCGGGCGCGCCGGGCCGTCGCCGACGACGGCCAGACGGAGCCCCCGGATCCTGCGCAGGGCGGCCAGCCGCTCGACCTCCTTCTCGGGGGCGAGGCGTCCGACGTAGCCGACGACCACCTCGTCGGGGGCTGCGATCCGGGAGCGCAGGATCCGGGTCGCCTCGTCGGTGCGCCGGTTCGGGTGGTAGAGGGTGCTGTCGACCCCTCGGCCCCAGGTCGCGAGTCGTTCGACGCCGATCCGCCGGAGGTCGGCGCGGGAGGCCTCGGACGGGACGAGCGTGAGCGTCGCGCCCTGGTGGATCCTTCGGATCACCTTCCAGACGAGGGCCTGGCCCGCCGCGCCGAAGCCGTTGCCCCGGGCGTAGCGGGCCATGTCGGTCTGGAACACGGCGACCGTCGGCACGCCGATCCGGGCGGCCGCCGTGATGGCCTGAGCCCCCAGGATGAACGGCGAGGCCGCGTGCACCACGTCGGGTGCGAACCCGGCCAGCAGCCCCGCGAGCTGCGGGCCCGGGATCCCCACGGGGAACTGCCGGTACCCCACCGACGGCATGCGGTGCACGGGGAAGCCGGCGTACTGCGACGGCCCCTTCCCGTCGGGCGCGATCACCATCGCCTCGTGCCCGCGTCTCGCCAGGTGCTCCAGCACCCGGCAGACGCTCGTCGTGACCCCGTTCAAGGTCGGGAGAAAGCTCTCGGTCACGATGGCTACTCGCATCGGTTCCCCTCGGTCGCTTGAGGGGAGGGTAGGACTCTGCCGTGGCGCCGGAGTGGCCGGGACGTGAAGAGGCGGTGCGCGGATCGTGCCCGCCGCGGCGCTGCAGCCGGAGCACAGGGCCGCACTCAGTAGGGTGTGGGGCATGACGACAGCGCGCGAGAGTCTCGACCGGTTCTACAGCATCATCCCGGCCGGCGGCATCGGCTCGAGGCTGTGGCCGCTCAGCCGCGCCGACGCCCCCAAGTTCCTGCACGACCTCACCGGCAGCGGCTCCACCCTGCTCCGCGGGACCTGGGACCGCCTGGCGCCGATCAACGGCGAGCAGCGCATCATGGTCGTCACCGGGCGCTCGCACCGCGCCGCCGTCGAGGAGCAGCTCCCGGCGCTCGCCGACCACAACGTCGTGCTCGAGAGCGAGCCGAAGGACTCCACCGCCGCGATCGGCCTCGCCGCCGCGATCCTCGTCAAGCGCGAGCCCGACGTCATCATCGGCTCGTTCGCCGCCGACCACGTGATCGCCGACCAGCGCGGCTTCGTCCGCGCCGTCCACGAGGCGATCGCGGCCGCCGACGCCGGCTACATCGCCACCATCGGAATCACGCCCACCGAGCCCGCCATCGGCTTCGGCTACATCCACTGCGGCAAGGACCTCGAGATCGAGAGCGCGCCGCACGCCAAGGCCGTCACCTCGTTCGTCGAGAAGCCCGAGCTCGAGACGGCCGAGGAGTACCTCCGCGACGGCAACTACCTCTGGAACGGCGGCATGTTCATCTCGCGCGCCGACGTCCTCCTGAAGCAGCTCGGCGAGACGCGCCCGGAGCTGCTCGCGGGCCTCCTCGAACTCGCCGACGCCTGGGACACCTCCGCGCGAGGCGCCGTCGTCGACCGGATCTGGCCGAACCTCGAGAAGATCGCCATCGACTACACCGTCGCCGAGCCCGCCGCCGCCGAGGGGCGCCTCGCCGTCATCCCAGGTGACTTCGACTGGGACGACGTGGGCGACTTCGCCTCGATCGCCAAGCTGCACTCCAAGGGACGCGCCTCCGACCTGGCGATCCTCGGCGAGAACGCGCGCGTGCTGGCCGACTCCTCGAGCGGCATCGTCGTCAGCCAGGGCGACCGGCTGATCTCGCTGATCGGCGTCAACGACATCGTCGTGGTCGACACTCCGGACGCCCTCCTGGTCACGACGAGCGCCAACGCGCAGCGCGTCAAGAGCGTCGTCGACGCGCTCAAGCTCTCGGGCCGGAACGACGTCCTCTGAGGCGGGCCGACGCGATCCTGCGCCCGCGCCCTCCGTCGGCCTAGCAGATCGCGCGTAACGGCGCTGTTTCTGGATCGTCGCGGTCTGGTAACGCTTCTGCCACCGGCGAGCAGGAGTGTCAAGAAGCGGTCGTCACGTTGGGTAACCTCCATGTCATAGTGCCCAGCACCCGATGCTGGGTCGATTCTTACGAAACTCTGTCTTGGAGGACACTTTGACTATCTCTCCGCGGAAGGCCGTCTTCTCCGGCCTCGCCATCGTGGGCGCGACCGCGATGCTCGCAGGCTGCGGCACGGCCCCCTCGGCGACCAGCACGAAGTCGGCAGCGAAGTCGAGCTACGTGCCGTGCATGGTCTCCGACGCCGGCGGGTTCGACGACAAGTCGTTCAACCAGCTGGGCCTCGACGGCCTGAAGGAGGGTGCCTCCGCTGTCGGAGCCACCTCCAAGCAGGTCGAGTCGGCCGACCAGACGGTCTACGCCTCGAACATCACCAGCCTCGTCAACCAGAAGTGCAACCTGATCATCACGGTCGGCTTCCTCCTGGCCGACGCGACCAAGGCGGCCGCCAAGGCCAACCCCTCGGTCGACTTCGCCACCATCGACGACGCGTCCACCGTCGCCGACAACGTGCGCCCGATCACCTTCAACACCTCGGAGGCCGCGTTCCTCGGCGGCTACGCGGCGGCCAGCTACTCGAAGTCGGGTGTCGTCGGCACCTTCGGCGGCGCGCAGATCCCGACCGTCACCATCTTCATGGACGGCTTCGCCGACGGCGTCGCCTACTACAACGAACAGAAGAAGAAGGACGTCAAGCTCGTCGGCTGGAACGTCAAGACGCAGAAGGGCGTCTTCACGGGCGGCTTCGACGCCGGCACCGCCGCCAAGCAGTCCGCTCAGACGCTGCTCGACCAGGACGCCGACGTCATCATGCCCGTCGGCGGCCCGATCTACCAGAGCGCCGCTCAGGCGGTCAAGGCGAAGAACGCCTCGACCGGCGACGGCATCACCCTCGTGGGCGTCGACTCCGACACCTACGAGACCGACCCGTCGAACAAGTCGCTGTTCCTGACCAGCGTCGAGAAGGGCATCGCGCCCGCCACCAAGGCCGTCGTCGAGGACTCCGCCAAGGGCAAGTTCACCAAGACGCCCTACGTCGGCACGCTGAAGAACGACGGCGTCGGCCTGGCGCCGTTCCACGACTACGACAGCAAGATCGACTCGGGCCTGAAGGACGAGCTCGACAAGATCAAGGCCGGCATCATCGACGGCTCGATCACCGTCGACTCTCCCGCCTCGCTCACCAAATAGCACACCCACAGAAGGGCCCGGAGCGACTAATGTCGCTCCGGGCCCTCCGCCCTTTTCCGTACCCGAAAGGGAGTCAGACCCCGATGAAGCTCGAACTCCAGGGCATCACCAAGCGCTTCGGCGCCCTCACGGCGAACGACCACATCAGCCTCACCGTCGAGCCGGGCGAGATCCACGCGCTGCTCGGAGAGAACGGCGCCGGCAAGTCCACCCTCATGAACGTCCTGTACGGCCTCTACCAGGCCGACGAGGGCGACATCCTGCTCGACGACGTCGTCCAGCACTTCCAGGGACCGGGCGACGCCATGGCCGCCGGCATCGGGATGGTGCATCAGCACTTCATGCTGGTGCCCGTGTTCACCGTCGCCGAGAACGTCATGCTCGGCAATGAGGAGACCTCGTTCGGCGGCCGCCTCGACCTGCCCGGAGCCCGCGCGAAGGTGCGCGAGATCTCGCAGCGGTTCGGCTTCGACGTCGACCCCGACGCGATCGTCGAGGAGCTCCCGGTCGGCGTGCAGCAGCGCGTCGAGATCATCAAGGCGCTCTCCCGCGACGCCAAGGTGCTCGTGTTCGACGAGCCCACCGCGGTCCTCACGCCCCAGGAGACCGACGAGCTGATGGCGATCATGCGTCAGCTCCGCGACGCCGGCACGGCCATCGTCTTCATCACCCACAAGCTCCGCGAGGTCCGCGAGGTCGCCTCCAGGATCACCGTCATCCGCCTCGGCAAGGTCGTCGGCGAGGCGTCGCCCACCGCGTCGAACTCGGAGCTCGCGTCGCTCATGGTCGGCCGCTCGGTCGAGCTGACCGTGCAGAAGGAGCCGGCCCGAGCCGGCGAGGCTGCCCTCGTCGTCGAGGGGCTCCGTGTCATCGACCCGATCGGGCAGGTCGTCGTCGACGAAGTCTCGTTCGAGGTGCGCCGCGGCGAGATCCTCGCCATCGCCGGCGTCCAGGGCAACGGCCAGACGGAGCTCACCGAGGCGCTCCTCGGCCTCCAGCCGCGTGTCGAGGGCTCGATCACGCTCGACGGCAAGCGCATCGCCGGCCTCAGCGTCCGGAAGGTGCTCGACTCCGGCGTCGGCTTCGTCCCGGAGGACCGCACCGAGGACGGCCTCGTCGGCGAGTTCACCATCGCCGAGAACCTCATGCTCGACCGCTCCTACCACGGCCCGTTCGTGTCGCGGGGCTGGTTGAAGCTCGTCGACCTCGCCGCCTTCGCGCGCGACAAGGTCGCGGAGTTCGACGTCCGCAGCCAGGGCATCGCCACGCCGGTCGGCCGCCTCTCAGGCGGGAACCAGCAGAAGGTCGTCCTCGCCCGCGAGCTCTCTCGCGACCTCCGCCTCTTCGTGGCAGCGCAGCCCACCCGCGGCATCGACGTCGGCTCCATCGAGTTCGTCCACAAGCGCATCGTCGCGACGCGCGACGAGGGCGTCCCGGTCATCGTCGTCTCGACCGAGCTCGACGAGGTCACCGCACTCGCCGACCGGATCGCCGTCATGTACCGCGGCTCGATCATCGGCATCGTCCCCGCCGACACCCCGCGCGACGTCCTCGGCCTCATGATGGCCGGCGAGGTCCCGCCCGAATACCAGCAGTCGCACGAACAGGAGCTCTCCGTATGAGCGAGACCTCGGCCACGCCCGTCGGCGAGACGGGCAACACCCAGGCGCTCGCCGCCGAGAAGGAGCCAGCGGGGCAGACCCCCGGAGCGCCGCAGGACTCACGGAACGACCGGGCCTCCGGGATCCTGCGCGACATCGTCACCGGCAACGCCATGATCTCGGTGCTCGCCGTCGTGCTCGCGCTCGTGCTGAGCGGCATCCTGATCGCCGTCACCGACCCGACCGTGCAGAAGACCGCCGGCTACTTCTTCGCCCGCCCGAGCGACATGCTGAGCGCGGTGTGGAACTCGGTCTCGCTCGCCTACGTGTCGCTGTTCCAGGGCGCGATCATCAACTTCCAGGCCGTCGGGTTCCTCGCCGGCATCGCCCCGCTGGCGAACACCATCAACTTCGCCATGCCGCTGATCGTCGCCGGCCTCGGCGTCGCGCTCGCCTTCCGCGCGGGAATGTTCAACATCGGCGGCCAGGGGCAGATCCTGATCGGGGCGGCCTTCGCCGGCTGGGTGGGCTTCTCGTTCCACCTGCCGATCGGCATCCACCTGCCTCTCGCGATCCTCGCCGGCATCGCGGGCGGCGCCTTCTGGGGAGCCCTCGTCGGGTTCCTGAAGGCCCGGACCGGCGCCCACGAGGTGATCGTCACGATCATGCTGAACTACGTCGCGTTCTACCTGATCTCGTTCATGCTCCGGACCCAGGGCCTCCTTCAGGCGAAGGGCTCCACCAACCCGCAGTCGCCGGCGACCCTCGACTCGGCGACCCTGCCGAAGCTCTTCGGCGTGCACTTCCCGGTGAGCGTCGGGTTCCTCGTCGTCATCGCCGCGACGTTCTTCGTCGCCTGGCTCCTCAACCGCTCGACCCTCGGCTTCCGCTTCCGCGCGGTCGGCGAGAACCCGCACGCCGCCCGCACGGCCGGCATCAACGTGAAGAACATCTACGTCTACGCGATGCTCATCTCGGGAGCCCTGATCGGCATCGCCGGAGCGACGCAGGTGCTCGGCACCCTGACGACCGGCTTCTCGTCGGGGATCGACGCGGGCATCGGCTTCGACGCGATCACCGTCGCGCTCCTCGGCCGCTCGCGCCCCTGGGGCGTGTTCGGCGCCGGCCTCCTCTTCGGAGCGCTGAAGGCCGGCGGCTACGCGATGCAGGCGGCCAACGGCGTGCCGATCGACATCGTGCTCGTCGTCCAGTCGCTGATCGTGCTGTTCGTGGCCGCGCCGCCGCTCGTGCGGACCATCTTCAGGATCCCGGCCCCCGGGCCCGCCCAGCGACGCGTCCGTCGCGCCTCCTCAAAGACCGCGGTGGTGACCAAGTGAGCACGATGACACCCGACGTGGCCGTCCCGGCCGCCCCCACGCCCGGCCTCGAGATCACGAGGAGCCGGTCGTTCAAGGCGCCCATCGCGCTCGGGGCGTTCACGGTCCTCGCGATCCTGCTGTTCCTCGTCGCGGGCCGTCACGGCCACTCGACGTTCCGGCTGTCGACCTCGACCGACTTCTTCACCCTGCCGAACGCGGTGGTGCCGACGTACGGCACCGGCGTCGTCGTCACGGTCGTCCTGGCGCTGATCGCGCTGTTTTCGGCTTTCCGCTCGACCCGCTACCAGAAGACGCCGATCTGGCTGATCGCGCTGTTCGGCGTGCTGTTCCTGGTCGGGTTCCTCGCCTGGGCCGGCGCCGGGAACTCGATCCTGGTGCCCGGCCTCCTGATCGGCTCGCTCAGCCTCTCCACGCCGCTCATCTTCGGTGCGCTCGGCGGGGTCATCTCCGAGCGCGTCGGCGTCGTGAACGTCGCGATCGAGGGGCAGCTGCTCGGCGGCGCGTTCGTGTCGGCCGTCGTCGCCAGCATCACCGGCTCGCTCTGGATCGGCCTCGTCAGCGCGATGGTCGCCGGAGCCCTGGTGTCGATGGTGCTCGCGGTCTTCAGCATCCGGTACCTCGTCGACCAGGTCATCGTCGGCGTCGTCCTGAACGTGCTCGTCACCGGCCTCACGAGCTTCCTGTACTCGGAGGTGCTGACGAGCCAGCCGGACCTCAACAAGGGGCTGCTCTTCCCGCCGTTCGACATCCCGGTCCTGTCGCGGATCCCGCTCGTCGGCCCGCTGCTCTTCCAGCAGAACGTCGTCGTCTACCTCATGTACATCGCGATCGCCGCCGTGTTCTTCGGCCTCTTCAAGACGCGCTGGGGACTCCGCCTCCGCGCCGTGGGCGAGCACCCGCAGGCCGCCGACACCGTGGGCATCAAGGTCAACGCGACCCGCTTCTGGAACGTCTCGCTCGCGGGCGCCATCGCCGGCCTCGGCGGAGCGTTCTTCACCCTCGGCGACCTCGGTGAGTTCCAGAAGACCATGACCGCCGGCGCCGGGTACATCGCCCTCGCCGCCGTCATCTTCGGCCGCTGGGACCCGATCCGGGCCACCCTCGCCGCCCTCCTGTTCGGCTTCGCCAGCAACCTGCAGAACGTGTTGAGCGTCGTCGGGTCGCCGGTGCCGAGCGAGTTCATGCTGATGCTGCCCTACGTCGTGACGGTGCTCGCCGTCGCCGGGCTCGTCGGCCAGTCGCGAGGCCCCGCCGCCTCGGGAAAGCCGTACATCAAGTCATGACCGACGCACCTGCCGACAGCATCGACTGGGACGCCCTCCGGAAGGCGGCCGTGGCCGCCATGGAGAAGGCCTACGTGCCGTACTCGGAGTTCCCCGTGGGAGCCGCAGCTCTGACGGACGACGGCCGGATCGTCTCCGGCTGCAACATCGAGAACGCCTCGTACGGCATCACCCTCTGTGCCGAGTGCTCGCTCGTGACCGACCTCGTCATGGGCGGGGGAGGGCACCTCGTCGCGTTCGCCTGTGTCGACGGCAACGGCTCCGTGCTCATGCCGTGCGGCCGCTGCCGCCAGCTGCTGTACGAGCACTCGGCCGAGGGCATGGTGCTCGACACCGTGTCCGGCTTCAAGACCATCGACGAGGTGATCCCGGACGCGTTCGGGCCCCGTCAGCTCGACGCCTACCGCGCGTCGCAGACCTCCTAGGAGAACCATCGTGAGCACCGCCCCAGTCGCGCCTTCCGCGACTGCCACGCCTGGTGTCGAGCCCTTCGACACCGTCGACCTCATCCGCGTCAAGCGCTCGTCGGGAGCCCTCTCGACCGAGCAGATCGACTGGCTCATCGACGCCTACACGCGCGGCTACGTCGAAGACGCCCAGATGGCGGCCTTCGCGATGGCGGTCTTCCTGAACGGGATGGAGCGCCGCGAGATCCGCGACATGACGCTCGCCATGATCGCCTCCGGCTCCACCATGGACTTCTCCGCCCTCCCGAAGGCGACCGTCGACAAGCACTCGACCGGGGGAGTGGGCGACAAGATCACGCTGCCGCTGGCCCCGCTCGTGGCGTCCTTCGGCGTCGCGGTCCCGCAGCTCTCCGGGCGCGGACTCGGCCACACCGGTGGCACCCTCGACAAGCTCGAGTCGATCCCGGGGTGGCAGGCCTCGATCTCGAACGAGCGCATGTTCGAGATCCTGGCGGACGTCGGCGCTGTCATCTGCGCCGCAGGATCAGGCCTCGCGCCCGCCGACGGCAAGCTCTACGCGCTCCGCGACATCACCGGCACCGTCGAGGCCATCCCGCTCATCGCGTCGTCGATCATGTCGAAGAAGATCGCGGAGGGCACCTCCGCCCTGGTGCTGGACGTCAAGTTCGGGTCGGGGGCCTTCATCCAGGACATCGCGCAGTCGAGGCTCCTGGCGCAGACGATGGTCGACCTCGGCAAAGACGCCGGCGTGACCACGTCCGCCCTGCTGACCGACATGAACACCCCGCTCGGCCTCACCATCGGCAACGCCCTCGAGGTGCGCGAGTCGCTCGAGACCCTCGCGGGCGGCGGCCCGGCCGACATCCGCGAGCTCACCGTCGCGCTCGCCCGCGAGATGCTCACCCTCGCCGGGCTCCCCGACGCCGACGTCGAGGGCGCGCTCGACGGCGGCGCGGCCATGGACACCTGGCGGCGCATGATCGAGGCGCAGGGCGGCGATCCTGCGGCCCCTCTCCCCGTGGCACGAGAGACCCACGTCGTCACGGCGTCGTCGACCGGGTTCGTGACGCGCCAGGAGGCGCTGCCGTTCGGCATCGGCGCGTGGCGCCTCGGTGCCGGGCGCGCGCGGAAGCAGGATCCGGTGGTCGCCACCGCGGGCATCGAACTGCACGCGAAGCCCGGCGACCGCGTCGTCGAAGGCCAGCCGCTGTTCACACTCCACGCCGACGACGCGTCGCGCTTCGCGAGGGCTCTCGAGGCCGTTGAGGGCGCCTGGACGATCGGGTCGGAGGCTCCCGCGGTGTCCCCGCGCGTCGTGGAGCGGATCTCCTGAGAACGCACCGACTGCGCCGGGGCGTCGCTCAGAATCGGGTCTCGTCCGACTAGTAGGTTTGAGCCCATGAGCGCACCGGACCAGGAATACCGCCTGCCCAACGGAGGGCCGAGCATCGCGGCACTCCCGAAGGTCAGCCTGCACGACCACCTCGACGGCGGGCTCCGCCCGTCGACGATCATCGAACTCGCTGAGGAGGCGGGCGTCACCCTCCCCGTGACCGACGCGCAGGGCCTCGAGGAGTGGTTCGTGTCGCAGGCGAACTCCGGTTCGCTGGTCGAGTACCTCAAGACCTTCGACGTCACCATCGCCGTGATGCAGACGGCCCCGGCGCTGCGCCGTGTCGCTCACGAGTTCGTCCTCGACCTCGCGGCCGACGGCGTCATCCACGGCGAGGTCCGCTGGGCTCCCGAGCAGCACCTCCAGCAGGGTCTGACCCTCGACGAGACCGTCGAGGCCGTGCAGGGCGGCATCGACGACGCGATCGCCGACCTCGCCGAGCGCGGCCACGAGATCACCGTCGGTCAGCTCGTCACCGCCATGCGCCACGCCGACCGGTCACTCGAGATCGCCGAGCTGGCCCTCCGCCACCGCGAGAACGGCGTCATCGGCTTCGACATCGCGGGCGCCGAGCTCGGCTTCCCCGCCTCGAACCACAAGCCGGCCTTCGACCTGCTGGCCCGCGAGTTCTTCCCGGTCACAGTCCACGCGGGTGAGGCCGACGGGCTCGACAGCATCAAGAGCGCCCTCTTCGACGGCCGCACCCTCCGCCTCGGCCACGGCGTGCGCCTCGCCGAGGACGTCGCCGTCATCGACCGCGACGGCGACCACACCACGGTCGGCCTCGGGCCCATCGCCGCCTGGGTGCGCGACCGCGAGATCGCCCTCGAGCTCTCGCCGTCGTCGAACCTCCAGACCGGCGCCATCGCGCAGTGGGGCACCGAGCTCTACGACCACCCGTTCGACCTGCTGTACCAGCTCGGCTTCCAGGTGACCGTCAACACCGACAACCGCCTCATGAGCGCCACGAGCCTGAGCCGTGAGCTCGCCCTCCTCGCGCAGGCGTTCGACTACGACCTCAGCGACCTCGAGACGTTCCAGCTGAACGCCGCCGCCGCGTCGTTCCTGCCGCTCGAAGACCGCGAAGACCTGGCCGACCGCATCATCGCGGGGTTCGAGAAGGCCTGACCGTGACCCTTCCCCCGCTGCCCGACGACGCCATCGTCATCGGCGCCGTCGCACCCGACTGGAGGGCGGCGGTCGGCGTGGCAGCGGGGGCGCTCGTCGCATCGGGCGCGGCTCGGCCGGGCTACGCCGACGCCATGATCCGGATGATCGAGGAGCACGGCCCCTACGTCGTCATCGCCCCGGGCCTAGCCCTGGCGCACGCCCGCCCCGACGACCAGGTGCTCGCCACCGGCCTCGCCGTCGTCACCCTCGCCGAGCCGGTCGCCTTCGGGCACCCGCACAACGACCCCGTGCGGGTCGTGCTCGGCCTCGCCGTCGACTCCGTCGGCGGGCACCTCGAGTCGATCGCCGACCTCGCCAACGTCTTCAACGACGCCGGCGTCATCGCCCGCCTCGCCGCCGCGTCGACACCCGACGAGGTCCGCGCCCTGATGGGAGCAACCGCATGAAGATCGTCACCATCTGCGGAGCCGGGATCGGCTCCAGCGGCATCCTCAAGGTCAACGCCGAGCGGGCCCTGGCGAAGCTCGACATCGAGGCCGACGTGGTCGCCGCCGACATCGGCAGCGTCCGGGCCGTCGCCGAAGATGCCCAGGTCATCCTGACCTCCGCCGAGTTCGTCGACGCGATCGGGTCGACCTTCGCCGACGTCATCGTGATCGTGAACCACTTCGACCAGGCGGAGCTCGCCGAGAAGCTGGAGCGGGCGCTCGGGTAGTGCTGTGCTGCGGGTGCTGCTCTGCGCTGCGGCTGCGTCGAGATCGCACTTCGACGGGTTCGGGGCGCAGGATCGCGTGTCCAACTGCGATCTCGGCGTGCTTGGACCCGGGCCGGGCGACGGCCGCGTGAGATCGCACTAGTCGTCGCCCCGTGAGGCCTCGACCCGACGCCTACTGCGACCTCGCGGGCACGCTAGCGCAGCAGCTCGCGCACGCCCGCATCGAGCTCGGCGACGACCGCGTCGGCGGCCCGACGTCGTGCCGCAGGGTCGCCCGAGGTGCTCCAGGCGTCGATGTACACCTTGAGCTTGGGCTCGGTGCCGCTCGGCCGGACGATGACGCGCGAGCCGTCGTGCGCGTCGTCGCCGACGAGCCAGAAGCGCAGGATGTCGCCGGCCGGGAACTGCTCGAACCCCTCGGCGAAGTCGTCGAGCCGGTCGACAGCATGCCCGCCGATCGAGGCGGGCGGCTCGGCGCGGAGCGCGGACGTGATGCGGGGGATCTCGGCCAGGTCGGCCACACGCAGCGACACCTGCGACGAGGCGAAGGCGCCGAAGCGCTCGTCGAACGCGCGGAGGTGCTGCTCCAGCGAGGAGCCGGACGACCCGAGTTCCGAAGCGAGCGCCAGGATGTCGACCGCGGCCGAGATGCCGTCTTTGTCACGGACCTTCGCGGGATCGACCAGGTAGCCGAGCGCCTCCTCGTAGCCGAAGGCGAGGCCGTCGACGCGCGAGACCCACTTGAAGCCGGTCAGCGTGTCGGCGTAGGGGAGGTCGAACGCGGCCGCGACGGCCCGGAGAGCGGGCGACGAGACGATGCTCGCTGCGAGGGTGCCGGAGCCGCCCTCGGCGGAGATGCGCTCGGCGGCGCGCCAGCCGAGGATCGCGCCGATCTCGTTCCCGGAGAGCCGACGCCACGGCTCGGCGTCGTCGTCTTCGTCGTCGCCCAAGGGGATCGCGACCGCGAGCCGGTCGGCGTCGGGGTCGTTGGCGATGATGAGGTCGGCCTCGACGCGCGTGGCCGTGGCGAACGAGAGGTCGAGGGCGCCCGGCTCCTCGGGGTTCGGGAATGCGACAGTCGGGAACGCAGGATCGGGAGCGACCTGCTCGGCCACGGGGATCGGCTCCGTGAACCCGGCCGTGGCGAAGACGCGGCGCGCCACCTCCCAGCCGACGCCGTGCATCGCCGTGTACACGACCCGTGGCTGCGTCGAGCCGCTGGCGGCGGCGCCTGCGACGGCGGCGGTGAGTCGGACGTAGTCCTCGACGAGGTCGTCACCGGCGATCGCGTAGTCGTCGGAGCGGGGCAGGTCGAGGACGCTGCCCTCGGCGGCCGTGTCGATGAAGGAGGCGATCTCGCCGTCGACGGGGCTCACGATCTGGGAGCCGTGGTCGTCGTCGCCGAGGTAGACCTTGTAGCCGTTGTCGCGCGGCGGGTTGTGGCTGGCCGTGACCATCACACCGGCGCTGACATCGAGGTGCCGGACGGCGAAGGCGAGGACGGGCGTGGGAAGCGCCCGAGGCAGCAGGGTCGCCGAGACGCCGGCCGCCGCCATGATCTCGGCGGTGTCGCGGGCGAAGACGTCGCTGTTCTTGCGGCCGTCGTAGCCGATCACGATGGACGGCGCGCGGCCGGCATCGGAGGTCGAGCCGTCGGCTGCGGGAGCCGACGACCGCGACAGCAGGAACGACGCGAAGCCCGCGGCGGCCTGAGCCACGAGGACGCGGTTCATGCGGGTCGATCCTGCGCCGAGTTCGCCCCGGAGACCGGCCGTGCCGAACTGCAGACGACCGTCGAACCGGGCCTCGATGTCGGCGGCAGCAGCCTCAGCGGCGTCACCGTCGGCAACAGCAGTCTCGAGCAGTCGGAGGAGCTCGGAGCGCGTCTCGGGGTCGGGATCCTGCGCGGCCCAGGCCTCGGCCCGAGCCCGCGTCCCGTCGGACAGGCTCACAGCGCCGCCACCACCCGGGCCAGGAGGTCGCTGATCACCGGCTCGGCGTCGCGCCCGGCCTGGAGGACCTCGGCGTGGCTCAGAGGAGTCTTCTGGATGCCCGCGGCGAGGTTGGTGATGAGGGAGAAGCCGAGGATCTCCATGCCGGCCTGTCGGGCAGCGATGGCCTCGAGGCTGGTGGACATGCCGACGATGTGGCCGCCGATCGCCTTGGCCATCTGCACCTCGGCCGGGGTCTCGTAGTGCGGGCCGCGGAACTGCGTGTACACGCCCTCGTCGAGGGTCGGGTCGATGGTGCGCGCGAGGTCGCGGAGGCGCTTCGAGTAGAGGTCGGTGAGGTCGATGAAGGTCGCGCCCTCGAGCGGGGAGTCGGCCGTGAGGTTGATGTGGTCGCTGATCAGGACGGGGGAGCCGGGCGTCCAGGTCTCGCGGATGCCGCCGGCGCCGTTGGTGAGGATCATGATCTTCGCACCGGTGGCCGCGGCCGTGCGGACGCTGTGGACGACGCGGCGGACGCCGTGGCCCTCGTAGTAGTGCGTGCGCGCGCCGATGACGAGGGCGTGGCGCCCGTCGGCCAGGGCGATGCTGCGGAGCGAGCCGGAGTGGCCGACCACCGCGGAGGCGCTGAAGCCGGTGATTTCGGTGGCGGGGATCTCGGCGACGGTCTCGCCGATCAGCTCGGCGGCCTTGGCCCAGCCGCTGCCGAGGGTGAGGGCGACGTCGTGGTGGGCGACACCGGTGGCGCGCGCGATCTCGTCGGCGGCGGTGGCGGCGATCTCGAAGGGGTCGGCCGACGGGTCGTCGAGGGGATTCGTGGTGGTCGAAGACATGCGATCCACTCTAGAGGCGGCGGGAGACCTCGGCAGCGACTGTCCACAGGCCGCCCGGTCTGCACAGGCCGCGACTCCCGACCGGGCCGCGACTCCCGACCAGCCCGCGACTCCCAGGCCGCGACTCCCGACCGGGCCGCGACTCCCGACCAGCCCGCGACTCCCAGGCCGCGACTCCCGACCGGGCCGCGATAATGAGCAGATGAGCTACGAGTTCGAGCGCAAGCACCGCATCGCCATCATCGGCGGCGGCCCCGGCGGCTACGAGGCCGCCCTGAGCGGTGCGCAGCTCGGAGCCGAGGTCACCCTCGTCGAGGGCGTCGGCATCGGCGGTGCGGCGGTCATCACCGACGTCGTCCCGTCGAAGGCTCTGATCGCCGTCGCCGAGGCGAGCAACGCGCTCGGCGACGCCGCCGACCTCGGGGTCCAGTTCTTCACCCGCGGCGACAGCGGTCGGCCCGTGCGGCCCCAGGTCGCGGTGAATCTCCAGGCTGTCAACGAGCGGCTCGTGCGTCTGGCGCGCCAGCAGTCGGAGGACATGCGCGCCCAGCTGATCCGCGCCGGAGTCCGACTCGTCTCGGGGATCGGCCGCCTCGCGGACCCGTCGACCGTCGTCGTCTCCACCGTGGGGTCGACCGAGGACGGCCGAGCCGTCGCCGGCACCGACTTCGACGAGATCGAGGCCGACACCGTCGTGATCAGCACCGGTGCGCGCCCGCGCGAGCTCGAGACCGCCAGGCCCGACGGCGAGCGGATCCTGACCTGGACGCAGCTCTACACGCTCCGGTCGGTCCCCGAGCACCTGATCGTCGTGGGTTCCGGGGTGACCGGAGCCGAGTTCGCCAGCGCCTACCGTGCCCTCGGGTCGGAGGTCACGCTCGTCTCGAGCCGCGACCGCGTGCTCCCCGGCGAGGACGCCGACGCGGCGGGCGTGATCGAGGACGTCTTCACCCGCAACGGCATGAGGGTCCTGTCGAAGGCCCGCGCGCAGTCGGTCGAGCGCGAGGGCGACGTGGTCGTCGCCACCCTGACCGACGGGCGCAGGATCGAGGGCACGCACTGCCTGCTGGCCGTCGGCTCCGTCCCGAACACGGCCGGGATCGGCCTCGCGGAGGCCGGTGTCCAGCTCACCGAGACGGGCCACATCCGCGTCAACCGCGTCGCCCGGACCTCCATCCCGTCCGTCTACGCGGCCGGAGACTGCAGCGACTTCCTCCCGCTCGCCTCCGTCGCGTCGATGCAGGGCCGCACCGCCGTCTTCCACGCGATGGGCGACGCGGTGACGCCGATCGAGATCCGCAACGTCACCTCGAACATCTTCACGCAGCCCGAGATCGCGACCGTCGGCTGGACCCAGGCCCAGATCGAGGACGGCACAGCCCAGGGCGAGATCTACAAGCTGCCGCTCGCCTCCAACCCGCGGGCGAAGATGATGGGCATCCGCGACGGCTTCGTGAAGATCTTCGCGCGGACCGGCTCCGGCACCGTCATCGGCGGCGTCATCGTCGCTCCGAACGCGTCGGAGCTGGTGTTCCCGCTGGCGCTCGCGGTCGAGCACCGGCTGACCGTCGACCAGGTGGCCCGGGCGTTCACCGTCTACCCGTCGCTCTCGGGCAGCATCGCGGATGCGGCCCGGGCGATGCACATCGTCAACTAGGGCACGGCGCCAGCGCGCGCAGGATCCGCGGCTCGGCTCGGGCCGGGATCCTGCGCCCTCGGCGGCGCGGCTGGTCGGCTAGCCGACCTTCGTCCAGGTGCCGCAGCCGCTCGTCTCGAAGGAGAAGTCGGACGACTCGATGGTCGCGTAGGCATAGCCCGAGCCTGATTCGAAGTCGTTGTCGATGATGTCGCTCGTAGAGCCCCCGGAAAGACGCGCCCAGTAGCAGGAGTCGCCGTAGTGAGCGCGGTATTCGCCCGGCACGATCTGCTGGTTGACCTTGAACGTCCCCGATGACGGGATCGTGGTCTTCGCTGGTCCTGCGAGGCCGATCCGATACCAGGTGCCGCAGTCTCGCAGCTCGACGTACTTGTCCGACTTCTCGACGGTCATGATCCGCTGACCGTCGCCGAAGTCGTTGTCGACGTAGCTCGAGGTGCTGGACGAACTGAGACGCGCCCAGTAGCACGAGCTGCCTCCGGTCGAGTAGAACGTCCCCACGGGGATGTCGCTTCCGACCTTGAAGACGCCGTTTCCCCTGAAGGACGGCGTCGCGGCTCCGACCTTGCCAGTCGCGTTCGACGCGGCTGAACCATTTGCATAGCCGGTCTTCGTGACGGTCACTCGAGCCGTGATCGACTTTCCGACGTCCGAACCGGAGAGCTTGAGCGTCTGAGAAGCGGCCTTGGCGATCTGCGCGCCCGAGCGGTACCACGTGTAATGCGGCGTCAGCCCGGAGACGTTCCACGATCCGTTGGTCACCGTGAGTGTGCTGCCGTTCCGCGCAGTTCCGGAGAGGTGCGGGGCCTTCGTGGCTCGGGGTGCGGCCGCCTTGGCGATGGTCCCGGGGTCCTGCGTGGACCTGCTCGCCGTGATGTAGCCGGCGCGGGCTCCCGTGATCGTGACGCTGATGCTCTTGCCGGCGTCAGCCCCGGAGAGGGTGTACCTGGCCGACTTCGCGCCGGGGACGGCCGAGCCGTTCCGGTACCACTGGTAGCTCTTGGCGGACGGGGCGGGGCTCCACGTCGGGAAGGAGGCGGAGAAGGTCTTCCCCACCTGACGGGTGCCCGTGATGACAGCAGCGTGGGTGGTGAAGACACCTCTCACCCGGCTGGCCGCGGAGACGATGACGCTGTTCTTGTCGTAGTACGCCCGCGTCGCCGAGACGCGGACGGAGACGGTGGCGCCGACGTCGGACGAGGTCAGCCGATAGGTCGCGCTCGTCGCCTTGCTGATCGACACGCCGTCGCGGAGCCACTGGTACGACATCGCCGTCGGCGAGGGGGCGTAGGTGCCGGCATGCACGGTCAGCGTCGAGCCGACAACGGTTGTTCCGGTGACTCGGGGAGCGGTCGTCGTGCGCATGCTGCCCGTCACAGGAGCGGTGGCGGAGGAGCGGACGGTCTTCGGAAGGTAGTCGGGACCGTCGGCGGTGACGTTCACCGAGAGCCGGTAACCGGCGTCGGCAGCGGTCAGCTGGTAGGTGTCGTCGGTCTCGGTGAGCACCTGCGACCCGCCGCGGAGCCAGACGTAGGAGAACGATGCTCCCGGCGACGGCAGACCGGGAAGGGCCTTCAGAGTCTGGCCGACGCGCGGCGTGCCGCTGATGGTGGGAGTCGGAGGGGCGACGTCCTCGACGACAGTGCCGGTCGGCGAGGACTCCGTGGCGCTCGAGGCCGCGTACCCGGATCGGGTGGCGACGGCTCGGGCGCGCAGCGTGGTCCCGCGGTCGCTCGAAGTGGGCGTGTACGTGGATCGCACGGCGCCGCTGATGACGGCGCCGTCGCTCGACCACGCCCAGGTGAGGGACGATCCGGGCGTGGTGGACGCCGTGGCCTGGAGCGGCGACCCGACTCGGGGGTCTCCGCTGACCTCCACCGAGGTCGGAGGAGCGAGGAAGCCGGGGGCGACCGGGCTGCCGAGAGTCGAGGTGCTCGAGAACGGGAGGTGTCCCGGAGCGGTCGCCTCGACCACCACCGACAGGGTGGTGCCGACGTCGGCCGCGACAGGGGTGTACTGCGGCTCCGTCGCTCCGGCGACGGCGACACCGTCCCGCTTCCACTGGTAGGCGACGGCCGCCGAGGACGGAGTGAACGTCGGCGCGCTCGTGACGATCGGAACGCCGACCTGAGCGGAGGACGGGAGCGTGAGGGCCGATCCTGCGACGACCGGCTCGGCGCCGACCACGACCGGGTCGCTCGAGGCGACATAGTCGGTGTAGCCCGGCGCGGATGCCGTGACCTCGCCCGCGAGGGAGTGTCCGACCATCGTCGAGTCGAGGGCGAGCTCGTCGTCCGAGGACGCTGCGCCGAGGGGCGCGCCGTCCAACGACCAGGAGTACGTGAGGGTGTCCGGTGTCGGGGTCAGATCGGGGGCGACCAGCGTGACGGACGACCCCGCCGTGGCAGAGCCGACGATCCTGGGGGAGGCGTCGGCGGAGAAGGTCGACGTCGGATCCTGCGCCGGATCGGCCTGGGCAGCGCCGGCGCCGAGGAGAGATGCGGCGACGAGCGCGGCGATCACGGTGGTGGCGGAGAGGGCTCTGGCTGTGCGGCGGGAGCGTGGAGGCGCGACAGTGCGTCGGGGCATGCGGTGTCCATTCGGGTGGAGGTGTGATCTCGGCGGTTCGGGCCGCCGTAACGGACGCGCGAGAAGACCGCGTCCAGAGGCTGACGATACCTCAATTCGAGAGCGCCATCGGGCTCTGTCGCCACGGGGTCCTCCGCGTCGCTTTTCTGGGGCACCTCTGCAGAGCTCCTACGGAGAACTCCTCCCCAGCGCAGGATCACGGCCGCACTCTCCACAGGCTGCCGATCATGCCGACGCGGGGTCGCCGCCTTCCGCCAGCATCGGCGCATGGGACCGATTCAGAAGGCGCTGTGGGCCGGCGGAGGATTCGCGACGTCCCGGCAGCTGCGCGCTGCCGGAGCGACCTTCGCCGTGCTCCGCGAGCTCGTCGAGACAGGACGCCTCGTCCGCGCGAGGCAGGGCGTGTACGCGCTGCCGGCAGCACCAGAGGCCGGGGTCGCGGCGCTCCGGCTCGGCGGGCGACTCGCAGGAATCAGCGCAGCCGAGACGTTCGGGCTCTGGGGCGGCTGGGACGAGCCGCTGACCGTGTGCCTGCGCGCGAACTCGTCATCGGCGAGAGCGCGCCGCGGAGAGCGCCCGGAGCCGCCTGGCGATCCTGCCGGCCCGCCGATCTCCCTGCACTGGTCGGACGATCCGCACGATACCGACTGGTGCTGGCGGGTGTCGCTTGACCGGTGCCTGGCGCAGACGCTCCGCTGGTGCCGCGAGGAGACGGCGGTGGCGGTGCTCGACACGGCCCTGACCCTGGGTGTGGTCGATCGCGCGAGCCTCCTGGCGCGGGTCGAGCACTCGCCCCGCCTGATGTCGGTCGTGATGCTGGCGAGAGCAGGATCCGGGTCGGGGCCCGAGTCGATCCTCCGTCAGCGGCTGGCTCCGATGGGGCTCGTGCTCGCGCAGCAGGTTCCCATCGACGGGGTCGGGCTCGTCGACTTCAGGATCGTGGGGACCCCGGTGCTCGTCGAGGTCGACGGGTACCGGTTCCACTCGAGTCCGGAGCGGTTCGCGGACGACCGGCGGCGCGACGCCGAGGCGAGAGCCCGGGGGTTCGTGCCGATGCGGTTCACCGCGCTGCAGGTGCGCGACCGATGGCCGTGGGTCGAGTCGATGGTGCTGCGAGCGGTCGCGGTGTCGGCGCACGCACCCGTGGTGGTGCCGTGACCGGGGCTCGCCGTTGCGTCACGCTGGCGGCTGCCCACGGGATGAGGAGACTCGGGGAGGAGGTCCTCCGTGTGTGGCGTCGGGCAGCCCGGATTTCTCCGTTTGTGACGGAGGGAGCTCAGGCTCCTCCTTTGGTGCGGGGGGTTCCTCTTTTTCTACGTCGGAGCGACCGAGCACAGCAGAAGAAGAGGAGGAGCGCGTCAGTCGCCGATGGAGAGGAGCACGTGCCCGGACGACACGGTCGTGCCGACCGTCGCGTCGATGCCCGTGACCGTGCCGTCGCGATGCGCGGCGACGGGCTGCTCCATCTTCATGGCCTCGAGCACGAGCACGAGGTCGCCCTTGACGACCTTCTGTCCCTCCTCGACGGCGAGCTTGACGACGGTGGCCTGCATCGGCGCGGTGACGGCGTTGCCCGTGGCACCGGCGGCTGCCGTGGTGCGGCTGCCGGCGGACCGTCGACGCTGCGGCGCGACGGGCGCAGCCGCTCGCGAGCCGAGGGTCGCCGGGAGGGTCACCTCGATGCGCTTGCCGTCGACCTCGACGACGACCGTGCTGCGCTCGGGCGCGACGCGGGGCGCCTCGGCCTCGCCGCTCCAGGGCTCGATCGTGTTCTCGAACTCCGTCTCGATCCAGCGCGTGTAGATGGAGAAGGGGGCGCCGTCGGCGGGAGCGAACGCAGGATCGTCGACGATCGCGCGGTGGAAGGGCAGCACGGTCGGCAGACCCGCGACCTCGAACTCCTCGAGGGCGCGACGGGCGCGCTCGAGGGCGTCCTCGCGCGACGACCCGGTGACGATGAGCTTCGCGAGCAGCGAGTCGAACGCACCGGAGATCTCGTCGCCGGCCTGGACTCCGCTGTCGACGCGGACGCCGGGGCCGCCCGGGGCCTTGAAGACGTGGACGGGGCCGGGGGCCGGGAAGAAGTTGCGGCCGGCGTCCTCGCCGTTGATGCGGAACTCGAACGAGTGCCCCTGCGCGACCGGGTCGCCGTAGTCGAGGACGCCGCCCTCGGCGAGGCGGAACTGCTCGCGGACGAGGTCGATGCCGGTGACCTCTTCCGAGACGGGGTGCTCGACCTGCAGGCGCGTGTTGACCTCGAGGAACGACACGGTGCCGTCCTGGCCGATCAGGAACTCGCAGGTGCCGGCGCCGACGTAGCCGACCTCGCGCAGGATCGCCTTCGACGCCGTGTAGAGAGCGGCCTCCTGCTGCTCGGTGAGGTAGGGCGCGGGCGCCTCCTCGACGAGCTTCTGGTGGCGGCGCTGGAGCGAGCAGTCGCGCGTCGACACGACGACGACGTTGCCGTGCTGGTCGGCGAGGCACTGGGTCTCGACGTGCCGGGGCTTGTCGAGGTACTTCTCGACGAAGCACTCGCCGCGACCGAAGGCGGCGATCGCCTCGCGGGTGGCGGAGTCGAAGAGCTCCGGCACCTCCTCGCGGGTGCGGGCGACCTTCAGGCCGCGGCCGCCGCCGCCGAAGGCCGCCTTGATGGCGACCGGGAGGCCGTGCTGGTCGACGAACTCGAGGACCTCGTCTGCGCCCGAGACGGGGTTGAGGGTGCCGGGCGCGAGAGGCGCCCCGACGCGCTCGGCGATGTGCCGCGCCGAGACCTTGTCGCCGAGCTGCTCGATCGCCTCGGGGGAGGGGCCGATCCAGATGAGCCCGGCACCGATGACGGCTCGGGCGAAGTCGGCGTTCTCGGCGAGGAAGCCGTAGCCCGGATGCACGGCGTCGGCACCGGAGCGCCGGGCCACCGAGAGGATCTTGTCGATCACCAGGTAGGTGTCGGCACTGGTCGTGCCGTCGAGCGAGTACGCCTCGTCGGCGAGGCGGGCGTGGAGGGCGTCTCTGTCCTGGTCGGCATAGACCGCCACGGAGGCGATGGAGCTGTCTCGCGCGGCACGGATGACCCGGACGGCGATCTCTCCACGGTTGGCGACGAGCACCTTGGTAATACGCGGCATGAGACCCAAGCCTACGGGTCGGCGACAGGTGCCCTTTGGCTGCCCCGCACAAAAACACGATTCCCGCCTAGGAGGTCCGAGACAAGAAGCGACCCGGCGGGGCTAGACGCCGAGAGAGGAGCCGCGGTTCCAGAGCTCGTGCCACTCGACGTCGAAGCAAGTCCGGAGCAGGGCTCGGAGGACGGGGATCGAGAGCCCTACGACGGCGCTCGGCGTGCCTCGGATGTCGGTGATGAACGCGCCCGCGAGGCCGTCGATCGTGAAGGCCCCGGCGACCTCGAGAGGCTCGCCCGAGGCGACGTAGTGCTCGATCTCGGACTCGCTGAGGTCGTCGGCGAATGTCAGGTCGGCGTGCGCCGTGGCCGAGTGGCCCGCGTGGGGGCGGCCGCCCCGGTGGTCGATCAGGTGGTGGCCCGAGTAGAGCGTCCCCCGACCGGCTCGGGCCATCTGCCGCCATCGCTCGACCGCGACAGCCGGCTCGTGGGGCTTGCCGAGCACCTGGCCCTCGATCTCGAAGGCCGAGTCGCCGCCCAGGACGAACCCGTCGATCGGCTGACCGTGGACGCTCTGGCCGACGACCGCCTCGGCCTTGGCGCGGGCCAGGAGCGCCACCGTCTCCGGTGCGGTGAGGGGTCGGCCGAGGGTCGCCTCCTCCTGCGCCACCGCCTCGTCCTCGTCGACGCCCGGCGAGATCAGGATCGGCTCGATGCCCGCAGCGCGGAGCAGCGAGAGGCGGGCCGGGCTGGTGCTGGCGAGATAGAGGCGAACGGTCATGGCCTCAAGACTGGCAGACGCCCTCCTCCCATGCGGGAGACTGGAGACATGGGTGACATGCAGGGCCAGGACGTCGAACTCGACGTCACCACCATCGCGCACGGCGGGATCTCGGTGGCGCGACTCGACGGCAGGGTCGTCTTCGTGACCGACGCGATCCCCGGCGAGCGGGTCGTCGCGAGGATCACCGACGACCGCAAGAAGTCGTTCTGGCGGGCCGACACGGTCTCGGTCGTCGAGGCCTCCGAGCACCGCAGACCGCACGTCTGGGACGCCGCGTCGATCGACCGCGATCCTGCGCAGCGTGCCGGCGGAGCCGAGTTCGGCCACATCGCCCTGCCCCACCAGCGGGAGCTCAAGCGGCAGGTGCTCGTCGACGCCCTCACGCGCATGGGCCACCTGGATGCCTCGGTCACCGACGGCGTCTCGGTCGAGGCGCTCGCCGGCGACGACGACCTCTCGGGGACCCGCTGGCGGACCAGGATCCGGCTCCACGTCGACGAGTCGGGGCGTCCGGGGCCGTTCGCCGCCAGATCGCACACCGTCGTCCCGGTCGACGACCTGCCCCTCGCGACCGAGGCGGTGGAGGAGGCGGCACCCCTCGAGCAGCTCTTCCCGGGCGAGGAGCAGATCGACATCCTGGCCCCGGCCGAGGGCGGAGCCCGGCTCATCATCGGCTCGCAGGCGAAGACCACCGTGCGGGAGCGCGTCGGCGACCGCGAGTTCCAGCTGGACGACGGCGGGTTCTGGCAGGTGCACCGGCTTGCGGCGACGACGCTGACGGAGGCCGTGCAGGATCTCGTGGATCCTGCGCGATTCGATCCGCGCGCCATGAATCTCGACCTCTACGGCGGCGTCGGCCTGCTGGCTGCGGCCGTCGGCGACCGCTTCGGCCAGGCGACCCGCATCACGAGCGTCGAGAGCGACCCCCGCGCCACCGACCACGCCGCCGAGAACCTCCAGGAGTGGATCGGGGCGACCGCGGTCACCGGCCGGGTCGAGCGCTGGATCTCGCAGCTCGCGAGCACCGCCAGCGCGGGGGAGCGGGAGCGCCTCAACCGGGCGACGGTCGTCCTCGACCCACCCCGCTCGGGGGCTGGCAAGGACGTGGTGATGCGGATAGCGTCCATCGAGCCTGCTCAGATCATCTACGTCGCCTGCGATCCGGTTGCTCTGGCACGCGACGTCGCGCTCTTCGCGGAGCGTGGGTACCGGGTCGAAGCCCTTCGGGCCTTCGACCTGTTCCCCAACACGCACCATCTCGAGACAGTGGTGCGCCTGAGTCGTTAGGCGTCTCGCAGGCAAGTAGGATTTGGCCTGTGACGCCCGGGAATCAGGGACCCGACGCGCCCATCGAACGAAGGATGATCGTGCCAGAATCCACGACCGACGCAAGCTTCGCACCCGAGCCGACGGGCGCCGGCTCACCAGGCGCCGCCCCCGCCGCCGGCGCCTCGGCGGCCACCGCCGCTCCGGCCCCGCGCTCCGTCCGGGTCGCCATCGTCGACGACCACGAGTCCGTCCGCCTCGGAGTGCAGGCCGCCTGCCAGAACGAGGGCTTCGACGTCATCCTGACCGCCGCCGGCGTGCAGGAGTTCGTCGACAACCTCGCCGGCCGCGAGGTCGACGTCGTCGTCCTCGACCTGTCGCTCGGCGACGGCTCCACGGTCACCGAGAACGTCAAGCGCGTCCAGGCGACCGGCTCGGCCGTCCTGGTCCACAGCATCGCCGACCGCGTCGCCTCCGTCCGCGAGGCGCTCGCCGCCGGGGCCGCGGGCGTCATCCCGAAGTCGTCGGCCACGAAGACCGTCATGGCGGCCGTCGCGACGGTCGCCCGCGGCGACGTGCTCAACAACCTCGAGTGGGCGAGCGCGATCGATGCCGACCGCGACTTCGCGAAGGCGCAGCTGGGTCGGCGGGAGCGCGAGATCCTGCACCTCTACGCCTCGGGTCTGCCGCTCAAGCTCGCCGCCCAGCAGCTCGGCATCGGCTACTCGACCGCCCGCGAGTACCTCGACCGCATCCGCGTGAAGTACGTCGAGGTCGGCCGCCCGGCCCCGACGAAGGTCGACCTGCTCCGCCGCGCCGTCGAAGACGGGATCCTGCCAGGACTCGATGCGGACGGCGGCGATGGCCGCTGACGGAGCCTCGTCCGTTCCGTCCCTTCGGCCGAGGCAGGCACGCAACCCGATCAGCGGTCCGCTGCTCGACAAGATCTTCGCGCGCGCTCTAGCCATCATGAGCCTGGTCTTCGGGCTCCAGGCGGTCCCGTTCGCCGTCGGCCAGCAGTCCAGCATGCAGGTCGCCTGGGGCTGGATCATCTCCATCGCGATCTTCGGCGGCTTCGTCGCCGTCGGCGTCGCCAGCTCGATCATGCGCGGCGTCGAGACGGCCGCCGCGTTCGTCGCGATCTCGTTCCTGGTCGCGCTCATCACGTGGCCGCTCGCCGTTCAAGACCCCACGTACGTGCAGCCGCAGGTGCCGTGGCTCTGGTACCTCGTCACGGTGGCGACGTCGGCCGCCGCCGTCGCGTTCTCGCTCTGGGTCGCCACGGGCTACCTGCTGCTGGCCCCGGTCATCTACGGCCTGATCCGCCTGACGCCCTCGGGCGGCGGGGTCGAGCCGCTGCGCGCCGCGCTCGACGGGTCGTACTCGATCATCCTGGGCGGAGCCGTCCTCATCCTGATCACTCTGCTCCGGCAGGCGTCCGTGACCGTCGACACCGCGCAGAACATGGCCGTCGCCAGGTACTCGAGCGCGATCCGGGAGCACGCCACCGAGCTGGAGCGCGTGCAGGTCGACGCGATCGTCCACGACAGCGTGCTGACGACGTTCATCTCGGCGTCGCGCGCCTTCAGCCCCGACGAGCGGGCGCTGGCCACGACCATGGCTCGGAACGCCATGTCGCACCTGACCACCGCGGCGAGCGTCACGCCCTTCGACGAGTCGTCCACCAGTCTGACCTCGATGCGCGAGCGGATCCAGGTGCTCGTCTCCAACCTCGGCGCGAACGTCGAGGTGCGCGCCAAGGGCCTCGACGACCACGTCATCCCCGCCGCCGCAGCCGAGGCGCTGTACTCGGCCGCCGTGCAGGCGATCGTCAACAGCGTCCAGCACGCGGGCGGCGAGGAGGTGTCGCGCTGGGTGAGCGTCAACTGGGCCCGCGAGATGGTGACCGTCGAGGTCGGCGACACCGGATCCGGCTTCAACCCCGCGGCCGTCCCCGGCGAGCGGCTCGGCGTCCGGGTCTCGATCACCGAGCGGCTCGCGAACGCGGGCGGCGAGGCGTCGATCCACACCAAGACCGGCTCCGGGACCGTCATCAGCCTCACCTGGCCCCGCGCCGTCCCCCGAGCGCAGATCGTCCCGACCGATGTCGCGGAGGAGGAAGAATGAACGTCAAGCTGCCCCGCTGGCTCCCGATCGGGCTCGCCGCACTGTTCTCGCTGTACCACCTGCTCCTCGCGGCCGTCTCGCTCGACGTCCCCGAGCATCCTGCGCCCATCGTCGTGGCCATGGCGCTCTACGGGATCGCGACGGCGGTCGTGCTCTACCCGACGAGGTCGAAGAGCCTCACGCTGCCCGTCTGGATGGCGAGCATCGCCCTCGGCGTCGCCGTCATCCTGCCGCTCATCGTGGCCTCGCAGCTCGACCCTCACGCCAAGGGCGGCAACGGGTACGCCACCTGGTACGTCGCCGCCGTCGGCACGCTGATGGTCATCGTCTCGACGAGGCGCCGCCACGGGTTCGCCTGGGTCGGCGTCGGCTTCCTCGTCGTGCACTCGATCATCTGGAGCGGCGACTTCGCCGAGCTGGCCAGCCTCGGCGTCGTCGGCAGCGTCAGCTGGGTCGCCATCTCGCACGCCCTCCAGGCGACCCTCGCCCGCGCCAGCCGCGACACCCGCGAGTTCATCCGCGCCGAGCAAGAGGCCGCCGACTGGCAGGCCGCACAGGAGGCGCACGTCAACGAGCGGCAGTTCCGGCTGCTGCAGACCGGCCGCACCGCGCGCCCGATGCTGCAGCGCATCGTCGCGACAGGAGGCGACCTCTCGCCGGCCGAGCGTCAGGAGTGCCTCAACCTCGAGGGCGCGATCCGCGACGAGATCCGCGGCCGACGCCTTCTCAGCGACGACGTCCGGCGCGAGGTCATGGCCGCGCGGCGCCGAGGCACCATCGTGAGCCTGCTCGACGAGGGCGGCATCGACGACCTCGAAGACGCAGAGCTCGACCGCGTGCACCGCGAGCTCGCCGACGCGATCCGCGACTCCGCAGCCGACCGCCTCATCATCCGCACCGTCGCCACCGGAGGCGAGTACGCGGTCACGGTCGTCGGGCTCAGCTCGGAAGACCTCGAGTCGAGCGCCCTCGGGTCGAGCACGGCCGGCGACGACGGCTTCGACGACGACGAGGACGACGACGACGGAGAAGACGAGGTCAGCCTCTGGCTGCAGATCCCGCGGTCGCGGACGGTCGTCTTCCAGGAGCCCGTCGACGCCTGACCTGCCGGCGTGCGGGAGGGGCATTCCGCTGCAGAATGTCCCCCGTTCGAGTGTCGTGACGGATATCAGAGGCGGCAGGATCCCCACAACGGGGGCCATCGCGAAGGTCTCCGGTAGCAAAACTGCCCCCCGATGTCCCCCTAAATGACGACTTTTGCACAGGCGGCGTCCGCAGCAGTATTACTAGTGCTAGGTGTCTCTCTCAGAGTTACACCACCGAACGAAGGCCAACTAGGGTAAGCGGGTCTTTCTCTCGTTCGGGGGCGAGTCGGGGCGACATTCGGGTTGTCGCCCCGACTCGGGAATTCGCGAAGGGCCGGACGGGGTGTCCGGCCCTTCTGCGTTTCGCCTGTGGGTGCGTGGTTGTTGCGGGCGCTCGTGCTGGTGCTGGTGCCTCAGGCGGATGTCACGCCCGTACATATCGACGGAGATCCTGACCGTGCGTACATATGGACGGAGATCCTGCTGGAATCACGAAAGTGAGGCGGATCGGACGGGCATCGGGCGAGAATCTCCGTCCATATGCGCCCCGGCCGAGAATCTCCGTCCATTTGCACCAGTCAGCCGGCGTGCCGACCCCACTGCCCGGGGCCGACGGTGATCGGGGTGCGGAGGCCACGGCGGCTCAGCTCCCAGCCGGAGACCGGCTGCGGCTCCTTCTGCGCGGCGTCCTCCGCCGCGCGCTCGGCCTCGAGGGCGGCGAGCACGGCGGTGACGGCGGCGAGCTCCTCGGGCGACGGATCGCCCGACACCACCGAGATCATCGGCGGCGCAGGAGCCTCAGCGGCAGCAGGAGCCTCAGCAGAAGAAGAGGGAGCCGCGTGCCTGCCGCTCACAGCGGGATGTTCCCGTGCTTCTTGGCCGGCTGCGACGCGCGCTTCGTGCGGAGCGCCCGCAGCGCCTTGATCACGGCGGCGCGGGTGCCGGCGGGCTCGATGATGCCGTCGAGCTCCCCGCGCTCGGCCGCGAGGAACGGCGACGCGACGTTGTACGTGTAGTCGTTCGCGAGCTTCGTGCGGACGGCGTGGACGTCTTCGCCGGCGTCGGTCGCGCGCTTGATCTCGGAGCGGTACAGGATGTTGACCGCGCCCTGGCCGCCCATGACGGCGATCTCGGCGGTCGGCCACGCGAGGTTGATGTCGGCGCCGAGCTGCTTGGAGCCCATGACGATGTAGGCCCCGCCGTACGCCTTGCGGGTGATGACGGTCACGAGCGGCACGGTGGCCTCGGCGTAGGCGTAGAGGAGCTTGGCGCCGCGGCGGATGATGCCGGTCCACTCCTGGTCGGTGCCGGGCAGGAATCCGGGGGTGTCGACGAGCGTCAGGATCGGGATGGAGAACGCGTCGCAGAAGCGCACGAACCGCGCGGCCTTCTCACCGGCGTCGATGTTGAGCGTGCCCGCCATGACGTTCGGCTGGTTGGCGATGATGCCGACCGAGCGGCCCTCGACACGGCCGAGGCCGATGACGACGTTGGGCGCGAAGAGCGGCTGGACCTCGAGGAAGTCGCCGTCGTCGACGATGTGCTCGATGACGGTGAGCATGTCGTACGGCTGGTTCGGGGAGTCGGGGATCAGCACGTTGAGCTGCCGGTCGGCGTCGGTCGTCTCCATCTCGGGGGCGACGTCGAAGACGGGCGCGTCGGTGAGGTTGTTGTCGGGCAGGAACCCGAGGAGCGTCGCGACATAGTCGAGGGCGTCGTCCTCGTCGGCGGCGAGGTAGTGCGAGACGCCGGAGATCTTGTTGTGGGTCAGCGCGCCGCCGAGGTCTTCGAAGCCGACGTCCTCGCCCGTGACGGTCTTGATGACGTCGGGGCCGGTGACGAACATCTGGCTGGTCTTGTCGACCATGATGACGAAGTCGGTGAGGGCGGGGGAGTAGACGGCGCCGCCGGCCGCCGGGCCCATGATGATCGAGATCTGCGGGATGACGCCCGACGAGGCGGTGTTGAGCTTGAAGATCTCGCCGTACTTGCCGAGGGCGACGACGCCCTCCTGGATCCGCGCCCCGCCGGAGTCGAGGATGCCGATGATCGGCACGCCGGTGCGGAGGGCGAGCTCCATGATCTTGACGATCTTCTCGCCGGCGACCTCGCCGAGGGAGCCGCCGAAGGTCGTGAAGTCCTGGGAGTACACGGCGACCTGGCGCCCGCCGATGGTGCCTGTGCCGGTGACCACGGAGTCGCCGTAGGGCCGCTTCTTCTCCATGCCGAAGCCGACGGTGCGGTGGCGCACGAACTCGTCGATCTCGACGAACGACCCCGCGTCGAGGAGCTGGTCGATGCGCTCCCTCGCAGTCTTCTTGCCCTTCGCGTGCTGCTTGGCGAGAGCGGCTTCTCCCGGAGCGGTCACGGCTTCGTGATAGCGCTCCTTCAGATCGGCGATCTTGCTCGCCGTCGTCGCGGGCACGGGCTGGGTGGGGTCGTCAGTCACGGCGACCACTCTACCCAGGACGGTAGCGTCGACCCGTGTCCACCCGCCGTGCGCCCCGCCTGCCCCGTGTCGGGTGGGAGACCGCGGGGATCCTGCTGTCTGCTGCCGCAGCCGTCGTGGCCCTGGCGCACGCGCTGGCCGGTGCGAAGCGGAGCCTGCTCCTCGACGACGGCGACTCGGTGCTCCTGCCTCTGATGCAGCGCTCGTTCGAGCGGGGCGAGGCGTTCGAGTGGGGCATGTCGCCGGTGCTGTTCGTGTTCCCCGAGCTGCCGCTCTACCTCACGTCGGCCGCCGTCACGATCTCCGTGGCCGCGGCCCTGCTGCTCAACGGCGTCGTGAACGTCGTGGCGCTGTACGCGCTGCTGCGGTTCCTGGCCGGGCGGGTGCTGGCGACCAGGAGTCTCGCCGCGCCGGGTCAGGAGGGCGCCGCGGCAGGCGCGACCGACCCGAGGCGCCCGATCCTGGCGGCACTCCTCGGCGTCGCCGTGCTCGTCGCCCTCTGCCTCCTCGAGACGCGCCCCGGCGGGAACACGCTCGAGATCGCGTCGCTGTTCCTGACCACGACCTACTACTCGGGCACGGTGATGGCCCTCGTCGCGACGCTCGGACTGGTGGTGCACCTGGCCGGGCCGCTCGACGGACGAGGGCGCAGGATCCTGCTGCCCGCCCTGACCATCGGCATCGTCGCCGCCGTCTCGACCCTGTCGAACCCGCTCTTCGTGCTCTGGGTCACGGGCCCGGTCGTGGCGGCGCTCCTCGTGCTGTCGCTCGTGCGGTGGCGGACGAGGATCCGCGACCCGTGGTGGCGCCCGGCAGCCACCGCCCTGGCGCTGGTGGCGGGCTCGGCGGCGGGCTATGCCGCCAGGCAGCCATTCAGCGGGCGGTTCATCATCGCCGAGAAGGACGAGTACTTCCGCTGGGGCCGCGAAGACCTGACCCTCTCGTTCGCCCGCGAGTCGCTCCGGGCGCTGGTGGAGACGCCCGGGGGAGTCGTCGAGGCCCTGGTCGGAGCGGCGCTGCTCGTCGGCTCGGTGGTCGTCGCGGCGGCCGTCGTCGCGAGGCGCTCGTCGGGACCGATGGCGCTCGTCGCGCTGGTGGCCGGGGCGACCGCGATCCTGCTGCCCCTCGCGCTCCTCGTGACGGGGAGCATCTCGACCCGCTACGCCCTGCCGCTGCTGTTCACGCCCCTCGCGCTCGTCGTGGCCGCGCTCGCGGTGACGCCCCGACCCGCCCCCAGGCCTGCTCGCGCCCGAGACAGGCGCAGGATCGCCGTCGCCGCGCCCCTCGCCGTCCTCCTGGTCGTCGCGGGCGCAGCGGTGCCGGCCACCGCGGCAGTGGCTCGCGCGGGCGACGCGGTCGCCTCCGCGTCCGCCTCGGGGGCCGCCTGCCTCACGGCGTGGACGCGCGGCAAGCACGTCACGGGCGTCGCGCAGTTCTGGACCGGGCGCCGCCTGGCCGCGTACGGCGGGCCGAGCGTCCGGCTGCTGCAGGTCAACAGCGACTTCACGGTGTACCCGTGGCTGGTCGATCTGGCTCCCTATCGGGACGCCCGGGTAGGTTACGTGATCGTGGCCACGCGCACCGACGCGGGCGGCCACCTCGACTACTGGGGAGACGACGTGACGAATCTCGGGACGCCGCGCGGCATCGTGCACTGCGACGGCTACGACATCCGCGACTACCGGGGCCTGCCTGCCTCTTCCGTGCTCACGGAGCAGGTGGACCGGTCGGCGGCCGAGCAGGCAGCTCGGCGGGGGTTCGGCTGGTGAGCGGCTCCTTCCCCCTCTCCCGGGCGCAGGCCGAGGAATTCGACCTCCGCGAGACCACGGGATCGACGAACGCCGACCTCGTCGCCGCGGCACCCGAGCGGTCCGACTTCGCGGTGATCGCGTCCCTCGCGCAGACCGCGGGGAGAGGGCGGCTCGACCGCGTCTGGGAGGCGCCGGCCGGTCAGATGCTGGCCGCGAGCGTCCTGCTCCGCACCCGCACCGAGTCGGGAGCACCGCTGCCCGTCGAGTCGTGGGGCTGGTACCCGCTCATCGCCGGCGCGGCGCTCCGCGCGGCCGTCGCGGATGTGCTGCCCGACCGCGAGGTCACGCTCAAGTGGCCGAACGACGTGCTCGTCGCCGGACGAAAGGTCTCCGGCCTCCTGGCCGACCTCGTCACCGTCGACGGCCGTCCCGACGCGGTCGTCGTCGGCTCGGGCATCGACCTGACCATCGCCGAGGCCGACCTGCCGACTCCGACGTCGACCTCGCTCGCGCTCGAGGGCGCAGCAGGATCGGCCGAGCAGCTCGGCGACCGGGTCTTCGCCGCCTACCTCGAGAACCTCCGCGCCCTCGTCGAGCGGCTCGCCCGCTCCGGAGGCGACACCTCCGGGATCCGCGACACGGTCGCGGCCGTCTGCGACACGATCGGCAGGCGCGTCCGCGTCGAGCTCCCCGATGGCACGGACCGCTTCGGGACGGCGACCGGTCTCGACGCCGCGGGCCGCCTCCTCGTCCTCGCGGATGACCTTCCGGACGAGATCGCCGTCGCTGCCGGAGACGTGACGCACCTGAGGTATGAATGACGGATGACGACCGCTGACCGCGGCGCGGGGTACTCCGATCCTGCGCAGCCCGCCCCGGAGGAGGTCATCGCGCGCCTGCGACCGCACGCGCGCGTCCTCTTCTGGCCGTCGGTCGCGCTCGTCGCGATTTCGGGGCTCGGCGGCTGGTTCAACGGCCGGCTCCCGGAGGCGTGGCAGAACCAGGCCGTCCTGCTCGGCGCCGTCGTCCTGATCCTGCTGCTCTGGGTCGTCCCGCTGCTGGCGTGGCTCGGCCGGCACTACACGATCACCACGCGCAGGATCATCATCCGGCGGGGGCTCTTCGTGCGGACGAGGCAGGAGCTCATGCACACGCGGGGCTACGACCTCACCGTCCGGAAGAACGGCGTGCAGTCGCTCTTCGGCTCCGGCGACGTGCTCATCAACACCGGTCTCGACCGGCCCGTCGTGCTCTGGGACGTCCCGAGCGCCGACCTCGTGCAGTCGACCCTGCACGACCTCATGGAGGAGAACATCAGCGCCGTGGCCAGGCTGCGGCAGCAGGAGCAGTCGTCGCCGCCCGAGGGCTCGACCCTGTGGAACGGGAACTAGGGCCCGTTCGAAGTTCCGTTAGGGTCGTCTCGTGCGAATCTCTGTCATCGGTTGTGGGTATCTGGGAGCGGTTCACGCCGCCTGCATGGCCGAGCTCGGCCACGACGTCGTCGGCATCGACGTCGATCAGCATAAGGTCGACGAGCTGCAGGCAGGGCGGCCGCCGTTCTTCGAGCCCGGCTTCGGCGAGGTCCTCGGCCGCGCCGTCGAGTCGGGTCGCCTGCGCTTCACGACCGACATGTCCGAGGCGTGTGACGCGACCGTCCACTTCGTCGCCGTCGGCACGCCCCAGACCAAGGGCAGCTACAGCGCCGACCTGACCTACGTCGACGCGGCCGTCGACGGGCTCCTGCCGTTCCTCTCGACGGGCGACCTCGTGGTCGGCAAGTCGACGGTGCCGGTCGGCACCGCGGCGCGGCTCGCGGAGCTCGTGGAGGGCGCAGGATCCGGCGCGACACTGGCCTGGAACCCCGAGTTCCTCCGCGAGGGCTTCGCCGTGCAAGACACCCTCAGCCCCGACCGCTTCGTGTACGGCGTGCCCTCGGGCGACGCCGGCGAGGCGGCCACCGCCGTGCTCGACGAGGTCTACGCCACCGCCCTGGCGACCGGCATGCCGCGGCTCGTCACCGACTACGCGACCGCCGAGCTCGTCAAGGTGAGCGCCAACGCGTTCCTCGCCACCAAGATCTCCTTCATCAACGCGATGGCCGAGGTCGCCGAGGCCACCGGTGCCGACGTCACCCAGCTCGCCGACGCGATCGGCCACGACGCCCGAATCGGCCGGAAGTTCTTGAACGCCGGCCTCGGCTTCGGCGGCGGCTGCCTCCCCAAAGACATCCGCGCGTTCCGCGCCCGCGGCGACGAGCTCGGCCTGACCGACACCCTGTCGTTCCTCGGCGAGGTCGACGCCATCAACCTGCGCCGCCGGGAGCGCGTCGTCACGCTGACCCGCGAGCTGCTCGGCGACCTCGCCGGCCGGAGGGTCGGGGTCCTCGGCCTCGCCTTCAAGCCGAACTCCGACGACGTCCGCGACTCGCCCGCTCTCGACGTCGTGAAGAAGCTGCTCGAGGCCGGGGCCGAGGTCACGGCCTTCGATCCCGAGGCCAACGGCACGGCGAAGCGCAGCTTCCCCGAGCTCACCACGGCCGACAACGCCGAAGACGCCGTCCGCGGCGCCGACGCCGTTCTCGTCCTGACCGAGTGGACCGAGTTCCGCGAGCTCGACCCCGAGAGGGTCGGAGTCCTCGTCGCCGGCAAGAAGGTCGTCGACGGGCGCAACTGCCTCGATGTCGGAGCCTGGCGCGCCGCCGGCTTCGAGGTCCGCGGTCTCGGCCGTCCCTGACGACCCGGCCACGAGCATCCTGCGCGGCCGGTGACAGCGCGTCGCCGTCCGCACCCCGCAAAGCGACGAAGGGCACGAACATGGCACTCACGGTCGGCGTGATCGGTGGCGGGCAGCTGGCCCGGATGATGGTCCCTCCCGCGGTCGGGCTCGGCCTCGAGATCCGCGTGCTGGCCGAGACCGAGGGGTCGTCGGCCCGCCTCGCGGCCACCGAGGTGGGCGACTACCACGACGCCGAGACGGTCCTGGCGTTCGCCCGCGACGTCGATGTGGTGACCTTCGACCACGAGCACGTGCCGCAGGGAGTGCTGCGTGCGCTCGTCGAGGCCGGGGTGTCGGTGCATCCTGCGCCCGAGGCCCTCTTCGTGGCGCAAGACAAACTGGTCATGCGCGAGCGCCTCTCGGCCCTCGGCCTGCCGGTGCCCGACTGGGCCCGGATCGAGACGCCGAGCGACCTCGACGTCTTCCTCGCCGAGCACGGCGGCCGCGTCGTCGTGAAGACGGCGCGCGGCGGCTACGACGGCCACGGGGTCCGGGTCGTCACCTCCTCCTCCGAGGTCGACGACTGGTTCGCCGCCCTTCCCGGCCCGACCGGCGACGCGCTGCTCGCCGAGGAGCTCGTGGAGTTCCGCCGCGAGCTGGCCCAGTCGGTGGCCCGGCGCCCGAGCGGCGAGATCGTCGCCTGGCCGGTCGTCGAGTCGATCCAGCGCGACGGCGTCTGCGCCGAGGTCATCGCCCCCGCGCCCGGATCCGCGGGCAGGATCGCCGACATGGCCGAGGCCATCGCCCGCACCGTCGCCGAGGAGCTCGGCGTGACCGGCGTGCTCGCCGTCGAGCTGTTCGAGACGACCGACGACCGCGTGCTGATCAACGAGCTGGCGATGCGCCCGCACAACACCGGGCACTGGTCGATCGACGGATCGACGACCAGCCAGTTCGAGCAGCACCTCCGGGCCGTCCTCGACCTGCCGCTCGGCGACACCGGGACGCACGACGCCTGGAGCGTCATGGTCAACGTGCTCGGCGGCCCCGCCACCGGCACCATGGCCGACCGGCTGCCCGCCGTGATGGCCGACCAGCCCGGCGCGAAGATCCACGACTACGGCAAAGACCCGCGCCCCGGGCGCAAGGTGGGGCACGTCACGGTGACCGGCGACGACCTCGACGACGTCGTGTTCCAGGCGCGCGCCGCTGCCGAGTTCTTCGCGGGCTAGAAGCTACCCTGACTGCGTGCTGCCCGAACCCGAAGAATCCGCCGTGCCCGCCGGTGCTCCCGTGACCTCTGCCCCCTCGTCGTCTGCCCCGACGACCGCCCCGTCGTCTGCCGCGTCGTCCTCCTCGACCCCGTCGCCCCTCGTCGCCCTCGTCATGGGCAGCGACTCCGACTGGGCGACCATGAAGTCGGCCTCCGACATCCTCGCCGAGTTCGACATCCCGTTCGAGGTCGAGGTCGTCTCCGCGCACCGGACCCCCGACAAGATGATCGCGTTCGGCCGTGAGGCCGCCGGCCGAGGCGTCCGCGTGATCATCGCGGGCGCAGGAGGCGCGGCCCACCTGCCCGGGATGCTCGCCTCCGTGACCACCCTCCCCGTGATCGGCGTGCCCGTCGCCCTCGCCAAGCTCGACGGCCTCGACTCGCTGCTGTCGATCGTCCAGATGCCCGCGGGCATCCCGGTGGCGACGGTGTCGATCGGCGGGGCGGCCAACGCGGGCCTGCTGGCCGCACGCATCCTGGGGTCCGCCGATCCTGCGATCGCCGACCGCCTCGCCGAGTACGCGGCCAGCCTCGCCGACCTCGTCGAGGAGAAGAACGCCGCCCTGAAACGAGCGCTGTGACCGCGGTCACGCCCGTCCGGAACCCCGATGTCCGGTCGATGGCCGTGATGACGCGGCGGGCCTGGTGGCTGGTGGTGCTGAACTTCCTGGTGCCCGGGTCAGCGCAGGTCTTGGCGGGCAACCGTCGCCTCGGCCGGTTCGGACTCGCCTCGACGCTCGTCTTCTGGGCGCTCCTCGTCGTGTCGATCGTGTCGGTCGTCGTCGCCCACTCGGTGCTCTTCGACATCGCGACGAACACGGTGGCGCTGACCGTCGTGCAGGTCTTCCTGGCGTTCTACGCGATCCTGTGGCTCGTCCTCACCGTCGACACGCTCCGCCTCGTGCGCTTCGTGAGCCTGGCGCCTCTCGCCCGGGGTCTCGTCGCCGGTCTCGCCGTCGTGGTCCTGGTCGGAACGGCCGGCACCGCCGCCTACGGCTCGTACCTGTCGAGCGTCCAGCACGGCCTGCTCGACACCCTGTTCTCGTCGAAGAAGGACGTCGCCGCGCCCGTCGACGGACGGTACAACGTCCTCCTGCTCGGCGGCGACGCCGGAGCCGACCGCACCGGACTCCGCCCCGACAGCATCTCGGTCGCGTCGATCGACGCCGAGACCGGGCAGACGACGATCATCGGCATCCCGCGCAACCTCTACAACGCGCCGTTCCGCAAGGGCTCGCCGCTCTACGGCCCCTACCCCGACGGGTACACCTGCGGCGACGACTGCCTGGTGAGCTTCCTGTACACCTACGGCGAGGCGCACGAGTCGCTCTATCCCCGCGCCAAGAGCGAAGGCTCGAACGCGGGCATCGAGGCCGAGCGCGACGCCATCGAGGGCGTCACCGGCCTGACCATCCAGTACTACGCGCTGATCGACATGGGCGGCTTCGTCGACCTGATCGACGCGCTCGGCGGCATCACCGTCGACGTGCCCTACCGGATCCCGATCAACGGCGGGATGGACGCGAACGGCCAGCCGATCAACGTCGACGGGTGGATCGAGCCCGGCGTCCAGCACCTCGACGGCTACCACGCGCTCTGGTTCGCCCGGGCCAGGCACGGCACCGACGACTACCACCGGATGGCGCGTCAGCGGACCGTCGAGCAGGCCGTCCTCGCGCAGTTCACGCCGGCGAAGGTGCTGTCGAAGTTCCAGGCCGTGGCGAACGCCGGGACGCAGGTCGTGAAGACCGACATCCCCCAGGGCACCCTCTCGGAGTTCGTGTCGCTCGCCGTGAAGGCCAAGTCGCAGAAGATCACCGACCTCGAGATCGTGCCGCCGACGTACGACAACGTGCACCCGGACTTCGCCGCGATCCGTGCCGCCGTGAAGAAGGCGACCGCGACGTCGGCTGCGGCTGCTGCGAAGTAGGGGTGCTGCGGGGCTGACGTGCGTGTGCGTGTGCGTGCGTGCGTCCGTACATATCGACGGAGATCCGCGCTCTTCGGGGCCCGTGTGTACATATGGACGGAGATTCTCGTTTTTCCGAGCACTTCATGCGGATCGGAGGGGGTCCGCGCGAGAACCTCCGTCCATATGCTCCACCAGAGGCTCCAGAAGCAGGATCTCCGTCCATTTGCGCACACAGGATGCCGGGGAGCGAGAATCTCCGTCCATTTACGCACGCAGGATCGGCGGGCGGCGAGGATCTCCGTCCATATGCGCGCGGAAGGTGAGCCGGGGGTGACGCGACGGTCGCAGAGGTCACCCGAAGGGGGAGTCGGCCGGGGAGGGCGTCCGGGTTAGGCTCGCAGTGCGGCATTCGGGGGGACCGGGTCGTGATCACCATCCAACCCGACCGACAGAGGCCGCCACGTGTCTGACCACCGTCCGGGGCGCCGTCCGCGCGCGCCCCGATCCATCCGCTCCGCCCGCACTCTCGCGCTGACCCTCGCCGCCGTGGCGACGGTCGCGGGGCTCGTCGCGGCGGGGATCGTCACGCCGGAGGCCGCCTCCGCGGATCCTGCGATCTCGAGTGCCGTCGATCCGTCGACGCAGACCGACAGGGCTACGCCGACCGACGGCGCAACGCCGACCGACACGGCGACGCCCACCGACACGGCGACACCCACCGACAGCGCGACGCCCACCGACAGCGCGACACCCACCGACACCGCGACGCCGCCCGACACCACGACGACCCCCGCACCCGCACCCACCACGACGACTGCCCCCGCACCGACCCCCACCACGACCACGGCCCCGACCGCCTCCCCGACCTCGAAGCCGACCCCGCCGACCGCCACCCCGCCGACAACCCCACCAGCCGCCCCGACCGCCCTCACCGTCCAGGGCCGCACCAGCCCTGTCGACCTCGACGAGCTGACCTCGCCGCTCCTCGGCTGGCAGCCGGCAGCTCTCGACCGCGCGTCTGCTGCCCCGTCGGTCGTCGACCAGGCCGCGTACCAGGTCGTCGTGTCATCGAGCTACGCCCGCGCGGTCGCCGCGACCGGCGACCTCTGGAACAGCGGCCGCGTCGCGTCCGGCGCCTCGCAGAACGTCCCCTACCGCGGTCGGGCACTGTCGACGTCGTCGCGCTACTGGTTCACCGTCCGCACCTGGGACGGCACCGGGGCAGCCTCGCCCTGGGCGACCCCGTCGACCTTCGGGACCGGCCCCGGCGCCGTCTGGCACGGCGTGCAGCCGATCTGGTCGCAGACGCCGACGAACGCGTGGAGCGACTACACGGTGTCGGGCTCGTTCACCATCGGCTCCTCGTCGGCCGCCGTCCTGTTCCGCGCCCACGACGCGTCGAACTACTACTTCTGGCAGTTCGCCTCGAGCGGCGACCGGCTGGTCGCCCGCGTCCACGCGAAGGGCGTCGACCGGGTCCTCGGCACCGTCTCGCTCGCGCCGCTCGGCGTCTCGCTCACCCCCGGCAGCGCGCACACGTTCGCCATCACGACGGCCGGCTCCACGATCACGACCACGGTCGACGGCACGCAGATCGAGCGCAGGATCGACTCCACGATCTCGCGCGGATTCGTCGGCCTCCGCTCCGGCACCGGCGAGTCCGCGAGCTTCTCGCACCTCGCCGTCGCGACGCGGGCCGGGACCTCCCTCTGGAAGCAGTCCGCCACCGCGAAGGTCTCCGACTTCTCGTGCGCGGCCGCTCGCGCCGGGGTCCTGCGGGTCTCGGGCCGGACATCCTGCATCTACGACCCCTGGCACGACTACGACCTCCGCCTCAACTTCAAGGCCACGAAGCAGCCGACCGGGGTGACGTTCCGGGCGCGCTCCGGCAACGACTACTACCTCTGGCAGTTCGTGCCGTCGACCGGCACCCTGGTGCCGCAGCAGGATGTCCACGGGCACTTCAGCCCCCTGACCAAGGCGAAGATCACGCTCGGGGAGCGGGTCGTGCCGGGCAAGACCTACTCGATCCGCATCGTGACCTCGGGGTCGACGATCCGGACCTGGTTCCACGGACGCCTCGTCGACACCCGGCGCTCGACGGTCTTCACGACCGGAGCGTTCGGGTTCCGGAACGGCGGCAAGGAGACGTCGAGCTTCTCGAGCATGTCGGTCCGCAGCCCGTCGGGCGCCATCGTCTACTCGAACGGCTTCGAGAAGACGAGCATCGACGTGCCTTGCGGCACGGTGAAGAACCACGTCGTCTCCATCGGCAAGTCGGCGGCGTGCGTCATCCGCTCGGGCGCCGTGTCCGACTGGCTCTTCACCCGCGGTCAGGTCGACCTGCCCGACAAGGCGATCGCGTGGGCCTCCGTCTACGCGACCGGCTCGTCGCCGAAGCCGACCCGCCAGTACGTCTACAAGCTCTACGTCAACGGCGCCTACGTCGGCATGGGGCCGACGCAGTCGATCGGCTCGGAGATCCGCTACGACGGCTTCGACGTCACGAGCCTGCTGCAGCCCGGGCAGCAGAACGCCCTGGGCGCTCTGCTCTACACGACGAGCGACCACCGCTTCGTGGCCGACCTCGTCGTGCACTACGCCGACGGCACCAGCCAGACCTTCGGCACCGGGTCGTCGTGGACGACGCTGCCCGGCCTCGCGACGTTCCCCTCGGTCGGCAGCATCGGGACGGTCTACTACACCGCGCCGAAGGAGAACATCGACTCGAGCCACTACCCGTTCGGCTTCGCGACCGCAGCCTACGACGACCGCGCCTGGGACACCGCTCAGACGCAGAAGGCGTTCACCGCGCTGAAGGCGACCCCGACCGAGAAGGTGGTCGAGCAGTACCACGCCCCGACCAGGATCACGAAGCTCCACGACGGCGACTACGTGGTCGACTTCGGGCGCACCTGGGCGGGCGGCGTCCGCCTGAGCCTCCCCGCGGGCAAGACCCGCGCCGTCGGCATCGAGTACGGAGAGATGCTCGACCGGTCGACGAAGGAGCCGACCGTCCAGTACAACCTGTCGGCCGGCAACCGCTACCGCGACGAGTGGACGTTCTCGGGCGGCGCCCGGACCATGGAGTCCTGGGGCCTCCGGGTCTTCCGCTACGTCGAGATCGAGAACTCGCCCGTCCCGATCACGGCGAAGAACCTCCAGGCCGTGGCCGAGCTCTCGCCCTTCGACGAGGATGCCGCGACGCTCAGCTCGTCCGACTCCACGCTCAACGCGGTCTGGACCCTGTCGCGCAACACGATGGAGGCCAACACGGTCGACCTGTACGTCGACTCCTGGACGCGTGAGCGGGCCGCCTACGAGGCCGACGCGTACATCCAGCAGCGCGAGGGAGCCGTCCTCGGCAGCGACCGCGCCCTCGGCGTCTACACGATGGACTACCTCCTCGCTCATCCCTCGTGGCCGACCGAGTGGCGGCTCTACGACATCCTGTCGGTCCACGACGCCTGGCAGAGGTCGGGCGACCTGTCGCAGGCGAGGCGGAGCTACGCGACGCTCAAGACGATCCTGCTCACGAAGTACCTCGACTCGAGGACCGGGCTGATCAAGCACCCGTCGTCGAAGGACATCGTCGACTGGCCGGGCGGAGAACGCGACGGCTACGTGATGACCGACTACGACACGGTCGTCAACGTCCTGACCTACCGCGATCTGGTCGACATGGCCGCTCTCGCCGGCGCCCTCGGTCACACGTCGGACGCCTCGACCTACAGCCGTCAGGCGGCGGCGCTGAAGAAGGCCGTCAACAGCCGCCTCTACGACTCCCGGACCGGCTCCTACCGCGACGGGCTCCAGACGAAGACGGCCGCGCCGATCGCCCACCACGCCATCCACGCGTCGGCGTTCGCGCTGGCGTTCGGCGTCGTCGATCCTGCGAACCAGCCGCGGGTCGTCGCGTCGATCAAGGCGAAGGGCATGGTCTGCAGCGTCTACTGCGCCGCGTTCATGCTGCCGGGGCTGTACTCGGCGGGTGCCGGCGACGTGGCCGACGCGTTCCTCACGTCGACCGGGACGCGCAGCTGGGTCAACATGATCAAGGCCGGCGCAGGATCGACCATGGAGGCGTGGGACGCGTCGCTCAAGTCGAACACGACCTACTCCCACCCGTGGGGCGCGTCGCCGACGTACGACGTCGCGGAGGGGATGTTCGGGGTGCTCCCGACCTCTCCGGGCTACGAGAGGTTCGACGTGCGACCGCAGCCGGGCGCGATCGCCTCGGCGGCCGTCACCGTCCCCACGCTCCGCGGCAGCATCGGAGTCGCGTTCCACCGGGCCTCCGGGGGCCTCGTCGACGCCGCCGTCCAGGTGCCGTCGACGACGGTGGCGCGGGTGCTCCTGCCGGCGGGCTCCGGATCGTCGACGACGGTCTACGTCGACGGGGTGGCGCGCACCGCGAAGCGGGTGGGCCAGACGCTCGCGGTCGGAGGACTCCCGTCAGGATGCCACGTGCTGTCGACCCGGGCCGAGGGAGCGGCCGACCGCGACCCGCTGCTCCTGAAGACCTGCACCACGCCGTATCGGGCGGGCGGCGCCTCCTAGGGGCCGGCAGTCGGCGGCTCTCGGCGGCACAGGCGCCAGTCCGCGGACAGGTGCCGACGCCGACGTGCGGCGCCGCAGCAGCACAGCCCTACAGGTCGGCGTGCAGCTGCCAGACCTTCTCGGCAGAGTCGCGCCAGCTGAAGGCGCGGGCCCGGTCGAGCCCGGCCACGCCGAGGCGGGTCGACAGCTCGACGTCGTTGACGACCTGGAACATCGCCTGGGCGAGGCGCTCCGGGTACCCCGCGCGGTCTTCGCGCGCGACCACGACGCCGGCGCCCGCGGCGACCTCGACGAGGGCCGGGGCGTCGGAGTGGACGACGGGAGTGCCGAAGCTCAGCGCCTCGACCACGGGGAGCCCGAAGCCCTCCGCGAGCGAGGGGAAGACGAAGACGGCGGCGCGCTGCAGCAGGACCGCGAGAGTGGAGTCGGGGACGTGCCCGAGCACGCGGATGCGCCCCTCGGGGAGGCCCGTCCGCGCGATGACGTCCTCGATCCTGACGTCTCCCCAGCCGTGAGCGCCGACGATGAGCAGCGGGATGTCGGGGGCGTCGGGGTGAGCCATGGCCTCGATGAGCGGCTCGATGCCCTTGCGGGGCTCGAGCGTGCCGACGCTCAGGGCGTAGCGCTCGGGGAGGTCGAGGCTGTCGGCGACCTCGTCGGTGTCGTCGGGGAGGGCGACGTCGGCGCTGACCGCACCGCCGATGACTCGGAGCCGCTCGCCGAAGTCGAAGCGCTCCGACAGCTCGGCGGCCACGGTGTGGGTCGGCACGACGACGGCGTCGGCAAACCGGAACGCGCGCTTGGCCATCGCGCGGTGCCAGCGGACGCCCTGGGCGGTGAGGGTCTCGGGGTGGGTCCACGGCACGGTGTCGTGGATCGTCACGGCCGTCTGGGTCGCAGGATCGAGAGACCGGTCGTGCTTGTACAGCGGCGTCATCAGGCTGGTGCCGTGCACCATGCCCCGGCCGGGCAGACCGACCAGCCCGAGCTGCCAGGCCACCGAGAGCTCGCGGCGTCCGAGGACCGAGCGGTACAGGCTGGCGAGGCCGGGGAGGCGCTCCTCGAGGCGGTCGTAGTCCTCCTGCGGGTGAGCGGCGACGACGCCCTCGACGTCGCACCCCCGCGGGGCGCAGGCGATGATCTCGCGCGTCAGCTCTTCGGTGTAGCGGCCGACACCGCCGGGGACGGGCGCGAGGATCTGGTCAACGACTACTCGCAGCGTCATCATGATCGGATACTCCTGAGCCGGCGGCCTCGTTCAGCACTTCGTGACAAGGGCGCGTGAGGCGGTCGTTCTCGGCCTGACGCGTCGCGACCGAGGACGCTGAGGTTCTGTCGAGGCGCCGGCCTGACGAACGCGAAGCTGTCGGTCGGATCGACCCTAGCAGGGTCGCCGATGACGACCTTGGGGTGTGCTGGGCGCTTCGTGCCCTGGCTCAATCGGAGCGATTCTGCGGCTACGACGCGAACACCGCCTGCGTCTGCGCGTCGGCGAGAGCCTCGCGCCAGTCGCGCATCGGCTCGAGCCCCGCGGCCGCCCAGCCGTCGTGCCCCAGCACGCTGAAAGCGGGCCGCGCAGCGGGCCTGACGAACGCCGAGCTGTCGGTGGGGAGGACGCGCTCGGGATCGAGCCCGGCGCCCTCGAAGACCGCTCGCGCGAACTCGAACCAGCTCGCCCGCCCGGAGTTCGTGCCGTGATACACCCCGGCGGGAGCCCCGGAGTCGACGAGGGCGACGATCTGCGCTGCGAGATCGCTCGTCCAGGAGGGCTGCCCGACCTGGTCGTCGACGACCGAGACGGTGTCGTGCGACTGGGCGAGCCGCAGCATGGTGGCCGCGAAGTTCGGGCCGTGCTGGCCGTAGAGCCAGGCGGTCCGGACGATGAACGCGCCGGACGGGTTCGCGGCCCGGGCCGCTCTCTCGCCCGCGGCCTTGGTGCGGCCGTAGGCGTTCAGGGGGTCGAGCGGTGTGGCCTCGTCGTAGGGCTCTGTCGAGCTGCCGTCGAAGACGTAGTCGGTCGAGACGGTGACGAGCTTCGCGCCGTGCTCAGCGGTCGCCTGGGCGAGGAGGCCGACGGCCGTGCCGTTGACGGCGAGCGCCTCGTCTTCGTGCGTCTCGGCGTCGTCGACTTTTGTGTAGGCGGCGGCGTTCAGGACGACATCGTGGCCGCGCACGGCCTCGAAGACCGCGTCGCGGTCGGTCACGTCGAGGTCGGCCCGGCCGAGGACCGTCACGTCGCGACCGAAGAGGGCCTCGACGAGGTCGGAGCCGAGCATGCCGCGCGCGCCGGTGACGAGGTACTTCAGGTGCTGGCCGCCTGGCGTGCCCGCGTCGCTCATACGAGCGCCGCGCGCTCTTTCAGCGGCTCCCACCACGAGCGGTTGTCGCGGTACCACTGGACGACGTCGGCGAGGCCCTGGGCGAACGGCACCTGCGGCTCGTAGCCGAGCTCGTTCTGGATCTTCGAGATGTCGACCGAGTAGCGGAGGTCGTGGCCGAGGCGGTCCTGCACGCGGTCGACGTACGACCAGTCTTTGCCGGTCGCATCGAGGAGGAGCTGGGTGAGCTCCTTGTTGGTGAGCTCGGTGCCGCCGCCGATGTTGTAGATCTCGCCGGCGCGGCCGTTCACCAGCACCATCGCGATGCCGCGGGTGTGGTCGTCGACGTGCAGCCAGTCGCGGATGTTGTTGCCCTCGCCGTAGAGCGGCACGTGCTTGTCGTCGATGAGGTTGGTGACGAACAGCGGGATGACCTTCTCGGGGAAGTGGTAGGGCCCGTAGTTGTTCGAGCAGCGCGTGATCGACACGTTCAGGCCGTGCGTGCGGTGGTAGCTCCGGGCGAGGAGGTCGCTGCCGGCCTTCGAGGCCGAGTAGGGCGAGTTCGGCTCGAGCGGGCGGTCTTCGGCCCAGGAGCCCTCGGAGATGGAGCCGTAGACCTCGTCGGTCGAGACGTGGACGAAGCGAGCGACCTCGTTGCGAAGGGCGGCGTCGAGCAGCTGCTGCGTGCCGAGGACGTTCGTCTCGACGAAGATCGAGGCGTCGCGCACCGAGCGGTCGACGTGCGACTCGGCGGCGAAGTGCACGACGGCGTCGATGTCGGGGAAGAGCGTGTCGAGCAGGGCGCCGTCGCGGATGTCGCCCTCGACGAAGCGGTAGCGGGGCGAGTCGGCGACGGGCGCGAGGTTCTCGAGGTTGCCCGAGTAGGTGAGGGCGTCGAGCACGACGACCTCGGCGCCCTCGAGGCCGGGGTAGGCGTCTTGGAGGGTGCGTCGCACGAAGTTGGAGCCGATGAAACCGGCGCCGCCGGTGACGAGGATGCGCATGATGTGATCTTTCTCAGTTCGCGGGCGTGACTCCGATGCTACCGGTCGTCGTCAGGCGGCCTGCGCGAACACGTCGACCTCGAAGTGCAGGGTGTCCTTCACGGTCATCGTCGCCGTCCAGCCCCGCCACGACAGCGTCTGGAAGCCGCCGGACGCCATGTCCTGGTCGAAGAGGGCGGCGTCTCTCGCGGGCATTCCCAGGGCCTTCACGGTGCAGCGGGCGGAGGCGGCGACCACGTCGGTCGGGCGACCGTGCGGCTGGCTGACGAGGGCGAGATCCTGCGCCCTGACCGTGACGCCGGTCGACCGCGACGAGAGACCGCAGGATGCCAGGGCCCGCGAGAGAGCGGCCGTCGCGTCGCCGCTCGAGGTGGACGACCCGCCGTCGGCCCGGGCTCCGCCGGAGGGGGCGGTGCCGGTGCAGCCCGAGACCCCGGCGGCGGTCAGGGCGATCGCCGCGGCCAGCACGGCCAGGCGCAGAGCAGGAGGCGTTCGCTTCATCGCTGGCTCCGCTCGTCGGTGTCCGCAGCCTATGCCCGTCCCGGCGCGGACGGCGGCGCACGGGGACACAATGGAGGCATGAAGACGATGACGTTGCCTCACACGACCCTGCCCGCCTCGAACATTATCCTCGGGCTGATGCGGATCGAGCCCCTCTCGGACGACGAGATCCGCGCTCTCGTGGGGCAGGCCCGCGATGCGGGCATCAACTTCTTCGACCACGCCGTCGTGTACGGCGACTCGCTGCACGGGTGCGAGCGCCGCTTCGGCGATGCGATCGCGTTCAGCCCGGCCGAGCGCGACCAGGTGATCGTGCAGTCGAAGGTCGGCCTCGCCGACGGCTACTGGGACTTCTCGACGGAGCACATCCTCGAGTCGGTCGACGAGTCGCTCCGGTCTCTGAAGCTCGAGCACCTCGACATCCTGCTGCTCCACCGCCCCGACGCCCTGGTCGTGCCCGACGAGGTCGCCTCGGCCTTCGACACCCTCGAGGCGAGCGGCAAGGTGCGGAACTTCGGCATCTCGAACCACACCCCGGCGCAGGTCGAGCTGCTGAAGCGCTCGGTGAAGCAGCCGCTGATCGTCAACCAGGTGCAGCTCAGCATCACCCACGCGAACCTGGTCGCCGCCGGAGTGGCCGCGAACATGAACGGCCTCGACCAGTCGATCGATCGCGACAACGGCATCCTCGACTACTCGCGCCTGAACGACATCACCCTCCAGGCGTGGTCGCCGTTCCAGAAGGGCTTCTTCGACGGGGTGTTCCTCGGCGACCGCGAGCAGTACGGCGAGCTGAACGACGTCATCGACGAGCTCGCGGGGAAGTACGACGTGGAGCCCGAGGCCATCGCCGTGGCCTGGATCACGAGGCACCCCGCCGACATGCAGGTCGTGCTGGGCACGACGAACCGCGACCGGGTCAGGGCGTCGGCTGCAGGATCGGAGCTCCCGCTCACCCGGCAGGAGTGGTACCGGCTGTTCACCGCCGCCGGGCACCTGCTGCCGTAGGGGCGGCGCCGCCCGGCCTCAGCGGTGAAGGAACGCCCGGATCGCCCGCGAGAAGCGGGGCGAGCGCGCACCGATCAGGAGGGCCAGGCGGCGCTGGAGGGACGCCCGCTGCGGGAACCTCGTGAGACCTGCCGCTGATCCTGCGTCGACCAGGTGGTTCCAGCGCTCGCGGACGTTGGCCACGTCGATGGGCCGCCTCGCGACCCGGTAGAGGGCGTCGATGGCGGCCTCGCCGTCGTCGTCGCGGACCCACTCGTCGGCGAAGCGCCGCGCGATACGCTCGACGGCCTCGACCTGGTAGCGGGAGACCCGCTGCGACCAGCGGGTGTCTCGCGCGGGCCCCTCGTCGACGAGGAGCCAGCGCGGGGCGAGCTCGTTCAGCCGGATGAGACGCGTCAGCGAGTCGATCGGCCCGAGGCCCATCGCGACGTCGTAGACGGAGTTGACGTGGCGCCGGTCGGTGACGCCGCCGTGCTTCATCCAGGTGCGAGCGCGACGGACGACGCTGCGCGGCGCGATGACGGTCACGACGACGTCGTCGCTGAGGCGCTCGGCGAAGCGGTCGATCTCGCGGAGGAGGGTGTCGGTCGCCACGCCCAGGACGTCGATGGCGAGCCGGATCTTGTCGTCCTCGGGCAGGAAGGTGTCGGCGAAGTTGTCGATCGGGTCGCGGCCGTGCGCCTGGTAGAGGCCGAGGGCGCCGACGTAGTGCGGCTAGCGCTCGATCAGGACCTTCTCGTGGGCGAAGCGGAGGGACGGGCCGCGGTCGCCCGAGAAGCTGGTCGAGCCGGTGTGGAAGACGAGCGCCCGGTTGGCGAGCAGTGACGCGAAGCCGTGCTCGTTGATCCGGAGGCAGAAGTCGTTCTCCTCGCCGTAGCCGGGGGCGAAGCGCTCGTCGAACAGCCCGAAGCGGTCGATGAGCTCGCGCCGGATCAGGAAGCAGAAGCCCATCGCTACCGGAGCGACGGTGTAGCGGGGGAGGAGCGGGGCGACCACGGCGTGCACCGCGCTGGTCCGGGCCAGCGTCGTGGGCGCATGGACGTTCCGGCGGAGGAACGGGATGGTCGCGATCGTGGCGTTGTTGCTGCGGGGAGCGACGACGCCGTGCGACTCCGACTCGTAGAGCACGGCGGACATCTCGTCGATGAAGCCCGCGGTCACGACCGTGTCGCTGTTGAGCAGCATGACGTCGTTGCCGGTGTGGTCGAGGTTCAGGACGACATTGTTGCAGTTGCCGAGGAAGCCGAGGTTCGTCTTGTTGCGGTGGTACTCGAAGCCGTCGTGGCCGTCGACCTGCTTGAGCACGGCCTCCTCGATGACGTCGGCGTTCGGGCCGGCGTCGTTGGCGAGGACGACCCGGTCGACGTCGAAGTCGACGTGCTCGATCAGCGACTGGAGGCAGGCGAGCAGGCCGTCGAGGTCGTCGTAGATCGGCACGACGATCGACACGGGTCGTCGGGCGCCCGAGCGCGCCGAGGTGACCGTCAGGTGCGGCTCCTCGCTCGTGTGTCCCCCTGCCACCGTCATCGACCGAGGATCCTCCTGGTGGCGACCCCCGGACGACGCAGGATCCGCCCGACCATCCCCGACCTGGTCCGCAGGCGCGACGCGAGCAGCCCCGCCGCCATCCGGGCGGTGGTCGCTCCGAGGGAGGCGTAGTCGCCGGGCAGCGCGAACCAGTAGCGCGCGATGTCGGGGAGCTTGTAGGCCGGCGCGCCGACGAGGCTCTCGAGCCGGGCGATGGCCGCCTCCTGCGAGAAGCCGCTCTCCAGCACCCGCTCGACACTCATCGCCGCGGCGGCGCCGTGGGTCTCGGCGAGGCCGGGGGTCGCCGCGTAGACGGCGAGGGCGTCCGCGAGCTCGCGCGGCGACTCGGGATCGAAGAGGGAGCCTGTGACGCCGGGCTCGACCAGCTCGGCACTGCCGCCGGTCGAGGATGCCACGACGGGACGGCCGACCGCGAGGTACTCGAGGGTCGTCCGGCCGAAGGCCTCGATCGTCGACGGTGTGACGCAGACGTCGGCGGCCGCGACATACGGGTAGGGGTTGTCCTGCTCCCCGGCGAACGTGACGCGGTCGGCCACGCCGAGTGCCGCGGCCCGATCGCGGAGCTCCAGGTCGTAGCCGGGCGTCTTCCACGAGCCGACGAGGCAGAGGGAGGCGTCGACGCCGTCGGCCTTCAAGAGGCCGAGCGCGTCGACGGCGCGGAACTGGCCCTTGCCGGGCTCGACGCGGCCCACCACGGTGATCTTCAGGCCCGGGTCGGCGAGAGGGAAGGGGACCGTGGCGGGATCCTGCTCGGCTGACGTCCGGATCGACGCCGTGTCGACGGACGGGTACACGACGGAGATCTTGTCGTCGGGGACCTGCGAGGCGACGTGTCTCTTGAGGGCGAGAGAGTTCGTGAAGACGGCCTCCGACAGCAGGCCGATGTCGGCGAGCGTGCGCTCGCGACCCTCCTGGAACTTCAGGTCGTGGTCGAGGTCGCCGTATTCGCGGACGAACCAGGCGTGCGGGATGCCGAGGGTCTTGGCCGCGAAGGCCGCCCACGGTGCCACGAGGGTGTTGGTGACCACGAGGTCGGGCTTCAGGCGCTCGAGCTCGGTGATCATCGCGCCGACGGCCTGGTAGTCGGCGGCTGCGAACGTGGTCCGTTCGACGACGGGAGCCGGTTGGACGCTGGGAAGCGCCCACCCTCGGAAGCGGAACGCGCGGTACTTCCACGAGCGCTCGTCGAGGGCCTTCGTGAACAGCCCGGTCGGTGCCTTCGTGAAGAAGAAGGGCTCGAGATCGGGGTTCGAGGCGGTCCAGTCGTCGACCAGTTTCAACAGCGACCGCTCGGCGCCACCGAGATTCACCGGCGCCGTGCTGTGATTGCTGAAGATGACTCGCACCTGAAGAGACTACAAGCAGGATCGCCCTATCACGGCCAGCTTCGGGTTCGGCAGCACGTGACAGAACATGCGGTGAACCCTGGGTTGCCCCGGGGCGTGTGAGAATGATTCGTCCCCTTGAATGAGCCGGCACCCGGCAGGCTCGCTTTCTGGAGTTTTCCCAATGACCTATATGACCGATCTGGTCTCGTCGCGCGAACTGCTGGCGAACCTCACAGCCCGAGAGGTCAAAGGCAAGTACCGCCGGACGGTCTTCGGCCAGCTGTGGTCGCTCATCAACCCGCTCGCGACGATGCTCATCTACACCATCGTCTACTCGTTCATCTTCAAGGCCCGGCTCGAGGTCGGCAACCCCAGCGGGCTTCACTTCTACCCGCTCTGGCTGATGTGCGGACTCCTGCCGTGGATCTTCTTCCGCTCCGTCCTCAACGCGGGGATGTCGTCGATCGTGTCGAACGGCTCGCTGATCAAGAAGGTCTACTTCCCGCGGATGAACCTGCCGCTCGCCACCGTCGGCGCGCACGGCTTCACCTGGCTCATCGAGATGGGCTTCCTGGTCATCGTCCTGGCCTGCTTCGGCTCGTTCATCTGGCCGTGGATCCCCGTCGTCGCCTTCTTCATGGTGATGCTGGCCGCGTTCGCGACTGGCCTCGCCCTCATGCTGGCAATCGTCAACGTCCACTTCCGCGACATGCAGCACCTCATCGGCATCGCGCTGCAGATGTGGATGTACCTCACCCCGATCATCTACCCGCTCACCCTGGTGCAGAACGCCGCCAAGAAGGCGGGCAAGCCGTGGATCCTGAATCTGTACGAGCTGAACCCGATGGAGCGGTTCTCGACCGTGTTCCGGAACCTCATGTACGACAACCGGTGGCCGCACCCCAGCGACTCGCTCGCCTGCATCGTCCTGGCCGCTGTGTCGCTCGGCCTGGGCTACCTGGTGTTCTCCCGCAACGAGAAGAAGTTGGCGGAACTGCTGTGAACGACGTCGCCGTCTCGGTCGACCACGTGTCGAAGAGCTTCCGCATGTACTCCGAGCGCAACGACTCGCTCAAGAGCGCGGTCATGCGCCGCAAGAAGAGCGTCCACGAGGACTTCTGGGCGCTGAAGGACATCTCGTTCGAGGTGCCGCAGGGCAAGACCTTCGGCCTGATCGGCCGCAACGGCTCGGGCAAGTCGACGCTGCTCAAGTGCCTCGCGAAGATCCTCTGGCCGGAGTCGGGCTCGATCACGGCCAACGGCAAGCAGGCCTCCCTCCTCGAGGTCGGATCGGGATTCCATCCCGAGCTCACCGGGCGGGAGAACGTCTTCTTGAACGGCTCGATCCTCGGCATGACGCGCAAGGAGGTCACGCGGAAGTTCGACGAGATCGTGTCGTTCTCCGGCGTCGGCCACTTCATCGACCAGCCCGTCAAGAACTACTCGTCCGGCATGTACGTGCGGCTGGGCTTCTCGGTCGCCATCGCGGTGACTCCCGACATCCTCGTCGTCGACGAGGTGCTGTCGGTTGGCGACGCGACGTTCCAGAAGCGCTGCCGCACGAAGTTCGCGGAGATGAAGAAGGAGGGCCGCACGGTCATCCTCGTGTCGCACTCGATGGCCACGGTCAAGGAGATGTGCGACGAGGTCGCCTGGCTCGACTCCGGCCAGCTCCAGCAGATCGGGCCGGCCCAGCAGGTCATCGACGCGTATCAGCTGACCGTCTGACGGCCGGACCGGGCCTCAGGGCCCTCCGGCTCAGGCGGTCGCGACGTCCGCCAAGAGTCGACGCAGATCGTCTCCGTTCCGCTCGAAATCGAAGCTCCACGGGGAGTGGAACGCGGTGGTCGAGAAACCCGAACCGTGTCGGATCTCCGCGGGCGACCAGAAATAGTCGATGGAGTCGGCGAGAGAGGCCGCGTAGAGAAACTCGTTTCGCGCCCAGTACGAGTCTTGCGACAGAACGATGACGTGCTCGAGCCGCTCCGAGAACAGCATGTTGAACATGCCCGAGCCGGCAAAACCGGCGACGACCCGAGCGTTGCCGAAAATGGTCGCCTGCTCGTAAAAGCTCAGGGTTTCCGGATGCACGATGGCGAATCCCGCATCCACGAATCGTTGTTCGACATCGGCCGCGTTGCGGCACAGACGGTTTTCTCGCGACAACTCTCGGGAGATGAAGATCCTGTCGTAGATCGGTTCGGAAGGGCCGACGAGCGCCCGCCGTAGAGTCGACCACGTGTCTTGCAGAGCGGGATGGAATTGGTACTCGGGGCTGTTCTGCCAGAGGATCGTCGCGGAGATGTAGGCGTCGACCGTCACGCTTTGCGACTCCCAGTGGATGTCCGCCTCGTCGATGCCGAACGAGGTGAACAGTGTCCTTTCGACGACAGGGTCGTACGACTCGTTGGGAATCTGGCACAGCGCTTTAAGGTCGGGAAACCGAGCCTTCGCTTCTGGCCAGCCCCAGAGCTTCGCCACCGATTCGGTCATGACGTGACCGAAGTGACCCGGGATCGACGGGTTGAGGTCGTAGTAGAGCCCGGGCAGGCGCACCCAGCCATCGTTCGACCCCGGAAGGACGGCGAATTCCCAATTGATGTTCCTGAGAGCATCATTCTTGACATTCTTGATCCAAGGATGACGGAACGACGGGGGAAGGACGGAACCCTGCGCCATCGTGAGCATCGTGGGCCCGATTCCGATGGGTCCCGAGTAATGACGGACGGCGGCAGGCGAGGCGTTGATGGTCGTGCTCGGGAGGTCTTGGTCTCTTCCGTGCTGTGTCACGCGCAGCGAAGATTCGAAAGTGGTCTCGGCCAACGACTGGAGAGTCTCGACGCGGAGCTCAGGCAGACGGGTTGTGACGAGGTCGTCGGCGCGGGCTTCAGGAACCTTGAAGAGGTGTTCGACCGTCTTGACCAGCACGATCAGTCCGTGACTCGAAAAGCGGTCCGGTGACAGCGAAAGCCGAAGCTCGGCCAGCTCCCTTTCACTCTTGTGCTTACCGCCGCCGAGTTCGATCGCGGCAATCCACCCGGGCTCAGAGGGCCCCTCAGGTGCGATGTAGAGGCCGTCCTTCGCCACATGGAAGAAGAGCGACTCCCAGAGCAGTGTCCGTTCGAGACCGTTCCCCGTCGTGGCATCGACCAAGACGCCGACCCTGCCGATCGAGTCGCAGATCTTCGAAGCGGCTTTCACATCGGCCGCGGAGTGGGTACCGCGGCCATGCGGGATGGCGGGAAAGACACCGTCCGTGATCGCGACCAGCTCGGGAGCGCCGAGAGCCGCAGACCCTTCACCGATCACGATGACGTGGACGCGATCGCCCGCCGCATCGAGCCAGGCCCGGAGGGTCGCCGAGGATGATCCGTCGGTCACGACCACGACGGGTCCCTGTGTCTGCTCAAGCAGCTCGCGGCCGTATTCTCGAAGGAACTCGCCGACCGACGCCTGCGACCGGTGGAAAAGTTCACGAGCCCAGGTCATGGCGATCAGCCTAGGCCCCGTGCGAATCGTTCCGCTGAACCTCTGCAGGGCGTCGCAAAGCGGTTCCGCGCTGAAGCGGCTCTACGCAGAGTCAGCCGCCGAGGACTATCTCTGTCGTCTCGGTCAGGGGAGCCGATTCTTCAGGAGCAGGCTCGTCGACGACGGAGACCCGGACCTCGTCGAGACGCCGCATCGCCTGGAACGTCCGCTCCGAGTTGTTCTCGTCGCGGGTGACGAATGTTTCTGCCGTCCGGCGTCGATAGACCGGCTCGGATTCGAAGCCGTCTAGGGCTATGGTCCTCACGGCCTCGACGGTGCCGCCCACGTCGACGCGCACCGGGCCGAAACCGTCGCGTTCATAGTCGAAGTAGCCCCGGCGACCAACGTGCGTCCCGTCGAAGAACTTCGCCGCATCGAACTGGAAATACACGACGGGGACGTCGAGGAAAGCTGCGTCGAATCCGAGGGACGAATAGTCGGTGACGAACACGGCGGCCCTCGCGAGGATCTCCTGAACGTTGTTCTCCGCGAAGTCGAGGATCGTGATGTGATCCGGGAGATCGAAATCAGCCAGGTACGGTCGGATGTTCGGGTGCGGCATGAACGCGAGGCGCTTTCCCGTCGAGGCGGCGACCTCGGCGAGACGATCGGAGCGAAGCAGTTCGACGTAGTTGCGCGCGAAGTCGCTCTCCATGAAGGCCGGGTTCTTGAGGCGCTCGTTCGAACCTGCGACCTGACTGCCCGCCAGGCTCTTTCGCCACGTGGGCATTATGACGATCAGGTCTTGCTCGGGGGCGGCACGGCGCTTCCGGAGGAGCTCGTCGTGGCGGGGGAACCCCGTCTGGACGACCTCGCGGTCGGAGAAGGCATAGGGACTCGGCCCGGCGATGGCGGCTCTCTCCTGCGGGGTCACGACGACGAACAGCGAGATGGGCTTCGAATTCACCCACCGCGAGATGTCGTAGTTCGTCACGCCGTGTTGAAGGAAGCTGTACAGGAAACGACGCTTTCCGAATCGACGCGCGTTGAGAGGGTCGACGACGTACTGGTCGATGTGCGAAGACGCGAGGTGCTTGGCATGGAGCAGCAGCAGGTACCACTCGACCGACTTGTACGCGACCAGCCTGAATCCCTCCGCCTCGAGCCTCGGCCAGTCGGTCGACGTCCGCTCGAGGACGAACCACGAGTTGATCTCCGGGTGGTTCTTCGACACGTGGCGGTAGAGGTGCTCCGCGTTGTCGTTGGCATCGGTATTGCGATCCATGAAGACCCAGGCGTCTTCGAACGCAGCCCGGGTCTTGGAGGCCCGGAGGCGCCAGGCCAGCTTGCGATCGAAACGCTTGTCAGGAGAGAGCGAGCTTCTCCGGGCACGGACCCAGTTCTTCGCCTGCTGGATCGCGTAATCACGAATCGTCTGTTTCAGGTTCGCGAACTTCTCGACGGATCCACGGCGCTGTCGCATGATCAAGGGGTTGAGCTGGGCACTGGTCAGCGCCTCGGCACCCCGAGAGGACTCGTAGGGGATGACGGGGAGGACGGCACCGTCGACCTCGACAGACGTCCGTCTCCCGCGCTGCAGCCAGAAGATGCGCTTCTTGAGAAGCGGTCGGCCGTAGAAGACGAACTCTTGCACCGTCTCGTAGACCGGGCTCGCGCTGGCATCGTCGACTCTCAAGGATTCCGAGGGGAGGTCACCGGAGAACCAGTAGCTGAGTTTCACCAGCTGATGGGTCTCGTCGACTTCTTCGAGGCGAACGGACACCGGCCGGACCGGGCTGTCGCCGTAGGCGACCAAGAGCGTGTGCTTGACCACGAACTCGACGCCCATGATGTCGAAGCTGATGATGGCGTCATCCGAGACCAGGTTCACGATCGTCTTCACGAGGCCGTGGAACTCGTCGAACACGTAGGGCGGCGCGACCGCACTCAACGACTGCAGGGCACGTTCGTTCTTGAAGTACCAGAACAGGTCGTAGAGGATCGTGTTCTCGAGCCACCTCGGGATATCACCCTGAGACGCGGCCAGCTCCAAGAGGTCGAGGTGCCCGTAGCGGAGCACGTCGGTGTACTTCTCGGCCTGGTCGAAGTGCGTCTGCATCAGACTCGTGCCATCGGATCGCGTGCGGTAGTGGTACTTGGCGCTTGCCAGGAGACCGAGAATGTGGCCCCCCGTCATCAGCAGATACCGGCCGATGAAGTGAGCGTCCTCGAAGACGGGCCTGACGCGCCCGTCGAATTGCACGCCGGCCGATCGAATGAGGTCGGTCCGGAAGAAGGCGGAGTTGACGCTCAGCTGGATGACCGGATCGACGTGGAGGTCGACGATCCGAGAGCCGCGGCTGAACTTTCCGCGGAGGGGATGGGTATTCGTCAGGACGTTGTCGTCCGTCATGCGCATCTGGTGCGTCGCCAAGAGAGTGCTGCCGGAACCGCCGTGAACGGTCACGAACTTGACGACCTCCTCGAAGTAACGGGTATCGAGAACGTCGTCGGGGTCGGCGAACGTCACCCAGTCGGCCGCTACGTGGGGGAGGCCGGCGTTGCGTGCCGCGGCGACCCACTGGTTCTCCTGAGTCAGGACGACGACGTTCGACGGTCTGTCGTGCGCCCAGGAGCGGAGGACGTCGAGGGTGTCGTCGGTCGACCCGTCGTCGACGAAGATGAATTGGACGTTCTCCACGCCGTAGGTCTGCGCCTCGAGGGACCCGAGGAACTCCGGGAGGTAGCGGGCCACGTTGTAACAGGCGATCACGGCAGCAACCACGAAGCGATTCTCTTCAGCGCGTTCCATTACATCCATCCTTCGGCGCACGGTCATCGGGTCGCGTCGCCGCTCGGGTTCAACACGGGTTCACCTGGTCGTCGGCAGCGCGAGGGCGAGAGTACCCCCGACGTTTACGCCTCGAAAACCATATCAGCCGAGTGAGCGGCGCTCGTTTCGGAGTGGTCCTAGCTGACGCGCAGCACAGCCGTGATCATGTTGTGGTCGGAGGGAATGACGGAGCCGCCGGGATTCCACTCGTTCGTGAACTCGTCGCTTCCCTTAAACCCCTTGGTAAGGATGTAATCGATCCGCTGGCCGTCGCCATTGGGGTCTGACACCTGTTGCGAGGGCGCCTTGTAGTTGTTGTACGTCGGCTTCATGGTGCCGTATTTGTGCAGCGACGCGGAGGAGTCGTAGAAGCCACCCCGCACCAGAGTCGGCTGAGCCCCGTCCGTCCGGCCCTCGGGATAGCGATTGTCGTTGAGGTCCGCTCCGAGAATGACGGGGAGCTGCGAGGTGTTCATTGCGTTGAGCGCCTTCAAGAGTTGAGCCGAATCCACTCCCAACTGAGTCTTGCGGGTGGTCGGATTCGTGGTGGTCGGGATTCCGTAGTGAGCTGCCACCACGAGGAAGGTCGCCTGCGTTCCCGACTTGGCACGAAGCTTGGCCCAGGGCGTGTAGAGGTCTCGACCGGAGCCCCTGTAGTCGTGGATACCCGCAAGACTGCCGGTGGCGACAAGGGTGAATCTGGCGGGGTTGAAGTAGATTCGATTGCCCGGGTCCGATGTGTTGGACGCGGACTCCGAGTTGGTCAGCTGGAGGCCGGGCAGGCGCCTGTCGAGGTCGGTGTAGACCTGCTGAAGGCCCGCCGTCTTGCTGTCAGCGTCGCCGCTCGCCTCGAGGGTCGTCAGGATGTCGAGGTTTTTGCGGTTGATGTTCGCGGCGACGGCCGAGGCCCGACTCGACCATTTGGGCTCTCCTGACACCTCGCACCCGGAGCACTGGACGTTGTAGCTGCCGAAACGGATCGCCGAGGCGGACGCGTCGGGTGAGACGGGCGTCGGCCAGGCGACCTTCTGCTTCGACTGGCGAACGTAGGTGCTGTTGAAGTAGGTGTCTCGTGCTTCCGCCCGGGCGTAGACCGGGTTTCCGTAGGCGACTTTCGTCAGGTCGGCATCCGTGAGTGGAATCGTCGTTGATCGCACCGAAGGATTGAATGCCGTGCGCCAGTCCGACACATGCTGAATCCAGCGATCCGGAGTCCGGTTCGGATTCGGACCGGCCGACCACCGATACCGGTAGTCGCTCGCGTTCGCCACGGCGGGCCAGGAGAACTTCATGCCGTTGGATACGGGAGTGAGGGAGGGCTCGCCGAAGACGGCTACGGCGTTCGCCTGGAGGCGCGTCTTGAACGTCGACGACCAGGCTCCTGCCGTCGTCCCGTTCTTCGCGGCAACCGTGAAGTAGTAGTCCTTGCCCGGTGTCAGGGGACTGATCCAGAGGCCGTTCACGGTCACGTCCGAGTAGACGGGACTCGAAAGGTTTGACGAGGTCGAGCGTTTGACGACGTACGACGTCGCCCCGGACACGGTGGTCCAGGCGATTTTGAGGGATCGGTTCGGCCAGTCTTGAGTCGCGAATTTGAGTCCCGTCACGCGAGCGGGTGCAGTGGCCGCGAGTGCTGGACTGATGCCGGCGCCGACGAGAGCGACGGCCAGAGCGGAGGACGAAAGAGCAACGCGAAAGCGGTGACGCATCTATGAACCCGATTTCAGTAGATGGTGAGAGCGGTTGCAGGCGAGACTACGCCCCCGCCTTCGTCAGAGCCGAACGCAGGTCTTTTTCGAGATACGGCGTGAGCGACCTGATGAAGGTCTTGGTCAGATGCGTCCCGTCGCGGTAGACGATCACACCGCCGATGACGACGGGGCACGTCGTCGTCGTGCAGAGGTAGCGGCGAAGGTCGATCACCTGCGCCTTCGAAGTTCGGGCGGCGGCCTCTGCCTGGCCGTCGAAGTAGCGGGCCCCCACCGCCCGAGAGAAACTGCATCGGGCGTTGGCGGTCTTCAGATCTTGAGCGAGGCATGTCGCCGTGTTGGGAGCCGGGATCGGGTTGTCGTGGATCGCGATGATCGGCACGCCGTTTCGAGTGGCGACGGCCCAGGCCTTCGCCAGGCCCTCCGTCGTGGCCTCGTTGACCGTCTGCCCCGGTGTCGGCTTCACGCGAGCGCTGCCGTCCGAGTGCGTCACGATGATCGCGTCGAGCGACTTCTGGGCGGCGACGTACTTGGTGACTTTCGACTTCCAGCTGGCACACGCCGTAGCAAGCTCGTTCGTGAGCTGCGTCTGGGATGCCGTCGTCCAGTAGCACGAGCCGCGACCGGCGACGTCGATCCGCCAGCCGTTGTGTTCGGCGATGGTCTCGTAGGCGTCGATCAGGGCGTTGTTGTGCGAGTCTCCGATCGCCAACAGGTGCTTCGTGAATCCTGTTTTCTGGCCAAGCGAACAGACGCGGAGCGAATCGGTGTTGCCCGCAGACCAGCACGCCGGTCGGTTCGCGTCGTCGGTCGCCATCTGCGACACGTCGGGGAGGAACACCCCGTCGAGCTTCGGGTTCTTGCACGGGGTCTTGGACGAGATGAGCGAGGCGGCGCCGAAGCAGGCGACGTCGCCTGACTCGAGTCGCTTCGCAGTGGACGCCGCCTGAGCGGTCTGGACGTTGAGAACGACGATGGATGTCGACGCCACGACGACGGACGACGCCATCACGGCAGCTCCGAGCACCAGGACCCGCCGCGGGCGGAGGCTCTTCGTGCGGGGAGCGAACCGGAGAGGCTCTTCCAGGAAGCGGGTGGTCAACCAGGCCAGGATCAACGCCGCGACTCCGATGGCGACTTTCTCCGTCGTCGTCAATGCGTGGTGGGTGATGAAGGGCAGGATCACGATTCCCGGCCAGTGCCAGAGGTACAGGGCGTACGAGATCCTGCCGAGCAGGGCGATCGGCGCCAGGGAGCCGATCTTCTCGAGAAAGGTCCTGCCGCCGAACGCGACGACGAGGAAGGTGCCCGCGACCGGGAGTGCGGCGACGTAGGACGGGAACGGTAGCGCCGGGGTGATGACGACGAGCGAGACCACGAGCAGGACCAGGCCCGCCGCGGCTGCGCCTGATCGCCGGGCACTCGGGCCGTAGGCGTGACCACGGCGGCCGAGGTAGGTCGCCGCGACCCCGCCCGCCGCGAACTCCCAGGCGCGCGTCGCGGTGGAGAAGTAGGCGGGACCGGGCGACGTCGCGGTCTCGACGATGGAATAGGCGAGCGAGACGACGACGACCACGAGCAGCAGGATCCGAGCCACCTTGACCGCGGAGAATCGGAGGCGCTTCGAGAGGGCCAGGATCACGACGAGGAGGAGCGGCAGCACGACGTAGAACTGCTCCTCCACCGAGAGGCTCCAGAAGTGCTGCACCGGCGAGGCGCCGTTGTCCTGATTCAGATAGTCGATCGACGAGTGCGCGAGGTTCCAGTTCTGGACGTACAGGGTCGAGGTGACGACCTCGCCGAGAAACTGCCTCCAGAGGTTCCGCGGAACGAAGGCCGCGATCGACAGCCCGGTCAGGACGAGGACGAGGCAGCTGGAGGGAAGCAGGCGTATCGCCCGGCGGCTCCAGAAGCGGCCGAGACGGACCTCGCCCTGCTCCAGACTCTTGAACAGGTGACTGGTAATCAGGTAACCGCTGATCACGAAGAAGATGTCTACCCCGATGAATCCTGCGGGGAGTCGATTCGGCCACAGGTGGTAGAGGACGACCGACGCCACGGCGAGGGCTCTCAGCCCCTGGATGTCGAATCGCAGGTTTTGCTGGGCCGCGGTGGTCCGGGTTCGGGTTGACGACACCAGGAGATCCTACGTGGCACTCGGCCGTTCCCCGGCCATCAGCACATCAGCACATCAGCGCTTCAGCTCGCCGGAGTGGCGGGGACGTGAAGCGAGGCGGTTATCAGGTTGTGGTCGGACGGCACGACGGAGAGGAGCCTGCCGTCGGTTCCGACGGGCAGGTAGTTGTTCGTGAACTGATCGCTTCCTCGAAATCCCTGCGTGAGGATGTAATCGATGCGCTGCCCGTCGCCGTTCGGATCGCTCACCTGGTTCGACGGAGCGAGTGAGTTGTTGTACGTCGATTTCGCCGTCCCGTGTCGGTGGAGCGACGCTGCGGCGTCGTAGAACCCTCCGCGGATGAGGGTCGGCTGAGCCCCGTCGGTACGGTCTTCCGGATACCGGTTGTCGTTGAGGTCGCCTCCCAGGATGACGGGGAGGTGAGCCGTGTTGAGAGCGGCGAGAGATCCCAGGAGCCTCGCCGAGTCGATTCCGAGTTGGGTTTTGCGGAGCACCGGATCCGTCGTCTGCGGGACGCCGTAGTGAGCCGCGACGACGAGAAACGATGTGTCGGGCGAGGTCTTCGACCGGAGTTCGGCCCAGGGAGTGTTGATGAAATGATGCGCCCAGTCGGTTTGCCGATAGTCGTAGACGCCGCCGAGGTTGCCCGTGGCGACCAGCGTGAATTTGCTCGGATTGTAGAAGATGCGGTTGCCCTGGTCGGAGGGGTTGGGCAGGTCGCCCGTGTCGGTGACCACCAGCGACGTCAACCGTCGGTCGAGGTCGACCCAGGCCTGCTCATAGGGGTCGTACGGGTTCGAGTCGGAATGACCGCTGGCTTCCACCACGGTGGCGATATCGAGCTGCTGCGCTGTGATGTTCTGCGCGATGGCCGGCGCGCGCGTGGTCCACTCCGGCGTTCCCGGCTTCTCGCACCCGGAGCATTCGACGTTGTAGCTGCCGAAATTCACCGCGAGGGCGGACTCGTCGGGCATCGCGGGCGTCGGCCAGGCTACGACCTGCGGGGATGAGCGAACGTGCGTCGACGGCTTGACCGTGCTCCTGGCCTCGACGTGCGCGTAGATCGGGTTGCCGTAGGCGGTCGCGGTGAGGTTCGCGTCAATGCCCGAGATCGTGCGCGACTTCGTCACGGGATTGAAGGCGGAGAACCACGACGTGGCCGACGGCACCCAGTAGTCGGGGCGACGGTTCGGGTTCGGGCCCGACGACCACACGACGCGGTAGTCGGTCGCGTAGGGGGCGGCGCCCCAGGCGACCGTGATGCCGTTCGTGGCCGGCTTCGCCGACACCGACGGGAAGACACCCGTGTAGCCGGCGGTCAGGCTGAACGAGATGCGGCTCGAGTAGGCGCCGTACGTCGAGCCCTTCTTGGCCCGGACCACGGCGTAGTAGGTGTGCCCGGGCTGGATGCCGGTCAGGTTGGAGGACGCCGTCGTCACGTTCTTGTAGGTGGCCGAGGCGAAGGTCGACGACGTCGAGTACTTCGCCTGGTAGCTGACGCCCGACATCGCCTTCCACTTCAGCAGGACGGTCTTGGCGGCCCAGCTCTGCGTCGACGGCACCACGCCGCTGACACGGCTGGGAGCGCTGGCGGCCTGGGCAGGAGTGACGGCGACGGCGACGAGCGCGCCGGCCACCGCCACGGTCACGCACGCGCGACGAACGGCAGAGAGCATCTCTGAACCCGATTTCAGTAGATGACGGATGTGGTGAGTCCGAGGCTACGGGGGACGGCGGGGGTACGCCAGAGCCTCGAACGGGGTACGCGACGCCCGACGCCGCCGGATGGGACAGAATCGGAGACGCCATGACGACTCCCGCCGCACCCCGCCCGCTCATCAGCGTGGTCATCCCCGCCCACGACGTGGAGCCCTGGATCGACGAGCTCCTCGAGAGCGTCCTCGCCCAGGGCGGCGACGAGCTCCAGGTGATCGTGGTCGACGACCACTCGAGCGACGGCACACCGGCGCGGGTGGCGGAGTTCGCCAGACGCGATCGCAGGATCCTGCACCACGTCGCCGACACGCGCGGTGCGGCAGCCGCGCGCAACGCCGGCACCGCCCTCGCCACCGGCACCTACCTCGTCTTCGCGGATGCCGACGATCTCGTCCCGCGCGGCGCCTACGCGGCTCTCGCGGACAGCCTCGAACGGACGGGCTCCGACTTCGCGATCGGCGACCACCTCAAGTTCTCGCCGACTTCGACCTGGAGCCCGACCGCCCGCTGGCACCCGTTCGAGGAGGCGGTCGAGCGCGCTCGGCCGGGCGACCTGCCCGCCCTCGTCAGTGGCCGCGCCGCCTGGAACCGCATGTTCCGGCGGTCGTTCTGGGACTCCCTCGACCTCCGCTTCCCGGAGGTGGCGAGGAACGACGACATCGTGCCGACGACCCGGGCGTTCCTCGGAGCGACCGCCATCGACGTGGTGCCCGAGTGCGTCTACCTCTACCGCGACCGGCCCGGGTCGACGTCGATGACCGCCGGCACGCCGCCCGCCGAAGCTGCGCGCCTCTACTTCGAGCAGGAGCTCCTCGCCACGCGCCTCGTCACCGCGTTCGACGATCCTGCCGTCACCGAGCAGTACTCGGCACTCGTGTTCGACGCCGACGGGTGGGTGCACCTCAGCGGCTACCTCGGAAGTCTCGAGTCGGGGGAGTCCGCCGACCCGGAGGTCCTCGCGGCGTTCGCCGCGCTCCTGGCCGAGGCCCCGCGCGTGGCGGTCGAGCGGGCGACCGCCGATCGCCGCGCACTCATCGCGCTCGCCGAGGCCGGCAGGATCGAGGAGGCCCGATCCCTCGCTGTCGCCGCCGCCTCCGCCCGCGTTGCACGCAGCTTCGACGCCGCCGGCCTGGTCGCCTGGGCTCGCGCCTTCGAAGCCCTCGACGCCGACGGTGGGGGTCTCGACCTCGTCGCCCTCCTCCGCGAGGGGCCGCTGACCGCCCTCGCCAACGACGCAGCGCTCGTCTCGGCCGACGAGCTGGGCCCGGTCGTCGCGGCGCTCGCGGGGGCACCCTCGGTGGCGACGGCCGACACCGAGGCGTGGGAGTCCGCGATCCTGCGCTGGATGCTCGCCGCCGTGCGCTCGGGCGACCCGGCGGCCGTCCGCCGCGTCTCGCTCGTCCGCCGAGGGCTGCCGCTCGTCGTCGACACGGTCGACGTGTCGCCTGCGTCGCTCGAGCTGTCGGGGCCGCTGCCGTGGCCCGAGGCGCTCGACGGGGCGGTGCTGCTTCTGCGCAGCGAGGCCGGTACCGCGGAGCCGTCGCTCTCCGCGAGTCCGACGGGCGACCGCTGGCGGGCCTCCGTCGCCGCGGCCGAGCTACCCGCTCCCGGTCGGTACTCCGCGCTGGTGCGGTTCTCGGCCGGACCGTCGGTGCAGCCGCAGGATCACGAGGTCGTGACGGCTCGGATGCCCCTCCCGCCGATCCCGGACGGCTCCCTGCTGCAGCCGCTCAGCGATCGCGCCCGCGGCTGGGTGTTCCTCGTCGACCACCGCGCTCCCGCGGCGCGGGGGCTCCTCGGGAAGGTCGCCTCCCGGCTCCGTCGCGGCTGACGCGGACAACCGCTCGGTGACCCTGTCTCAGGACCGACTCAGGCCTGCCGTTCGTGGAGCATCGAGTCGAGCAGGTCCGCGTAGGCGTCGGAGAGCGCGTACGGCGCGAGCCGGTGCGAGAACGCCTCTGCGGCCGGGTCGGGAACCACGCGGTCGCCCAGCTCGTCGAGGCGTCGAGCGATGGCGCCGACGGCGTCCGACGGGTCGAACCACGAGATCCAGGGCTCGTCGCCGAACGAGCGCCGCAGGTGCGGTTCGTCGGGCAGGATCACCGGCACGCCGAACGTCGAGGCGAGATGCAGCGTGCCGGAGTTCAGCACGCGGCGGTACGGCAGCACCGCGACGTCCGCCGCCCGGAACCAGCGCTGCACGTCGGCGTCGTTCACGTGCGAGTGATGCCGGACGGCGCGGACCCCGGCCGGGAGGCGCGCGTCGAGGGCCGCGCGGTCGTCGTCGCTCGTCCGTCCCGCCAGCAGCAGGACGACGCGTTCTCGCGACGTCGACTCGCCCACCGCGTCGAGGAGGTCCGAGAGCCCCTTGTACGGCCGCATCTGGCCGAAGAACAGCACGGCGCGCTCGCCGTCCGCGATGTCGAGGGCCGCGCGGGCGTCGGAGCGCGTCAACTCGGACGGGTAGACGCCCTGGTAGCTCGGGTGGGGGATCACGACGAGCTTCGCGGGGTCGAGCGCGTACAGTGGCGCGGCGGCCTCGACCACGTCGGGCGTCATGCCGTGCAGGACGTCGGCGCGGCCGGCCAGGTAGCGGCAGAGCTCCAGCTCGAGGGCCTCGTGGCGGACGTCGTGGGGGAGGACGTTGTGCAGGGTCCAGAGCACCGAGGCGCCGCGCTCCGCGGCACCGTCCACCGCCGCCCGGAACCGCGCGAGACGCTCTGCCGCCTCGGCTCCGGTGTCGGCCCGCTGCACGATCGGCGACGTCCAGTGGACGTGCAGGGCGTCACCGCGGCCGAGGCCTGCGCTGTCGCGCTCGAGTCCTTCGAGCGACGTCGAGTCGACGAAGCGGTAGCCGCGAGCCCGCGCTGCGAGCGTGAGGAGGTTGACGTACGGGTTGTCGCTGTACGCCGGGAAGACCGCGACCCGGCCTCTCGACCTCATCGCGTCGCGATCCTGTGGAGTGCCTCGAGTGCCTCGAGCGCCAGCGCCTCCGCCGCGGTCGTCCGGCTCGGCGACCGCAGCACGCCGCCCGGGCCGGCATGGATCGCGAAGGCCGAGGCCGCGAGCGGATCCTGCACGGCGGCAGGATCCCACAGCACGTTCACCGCGCCCGGCTGCGGCACGAAGCGGTCGGCATCGAGGATCGCGACGCAGACGTCGTCGAGCGAGCACGAGGAGCGGTAGAAGGCGCCCGGCTCGTCGATCACGACGTCCTGGCCGAGGTCGCGGAGGGCGGCGGCGAACGAGGAGGCGGTGGCGACCGCCGAGGGGGACGCCTTGATCGCCCAGCGGAGGGCCGGGCGTCCTGACCACGGCCCGGACTCGACGAGGCGCGAAGGCCGCAGCACGACGGGCTGCGACGACCGGACCATCACGTCGTGGCCCTTCGGCTCGCCGGCGAGCACTCCGGCGAACGACAGCCCGGCAGTCGCATACCGCTCGGCGGCGTCGGCCGCCGGGTAGCGGCCCTGCCAGCGCTCGTCGAAGATCCGGCGGTTCGCGATCCGGGCGTCGTCGCGGCCGGGCGACCTGCTCTCGTGATGGACGACCACCGAGTCGAGGGCGACGGCGAAGTGCGCGTCGGGGCGCTCGTCGAGAGCCCGCAGGCACAGGTCGACGTCTTCGAGGCCGTTGGCGAAGACGGGGTCGAAGCCGCGCCAGCGGATCAGGTCGGCGGCCCGGAAGGCGGCGGCGGCGGCCGTGATGGCCGAGAACGACGTCTGCCCGGCCCGCTCGACATCGGCCGTGGGGTGCCCGGCCAGGAAGTGCCAGGGCAGCACCTTGTCGCCGCCGAAGACGGTGCCGGCGGCCTGGACGGTGCCCTCGGGATACAGCAGCAGGGGCTGGGCTCCGAGGCACGCAGGATCGTCGAGCTCGCGCAGCAGGGGAGCCAGCCACCCGGGCCGCACCTCCGTGTCGTTGTTGAGCATGACCACCACGGCCCCCGTGGTGGCAGCGAGCCCCACGTCGCTGCCGAGGCCGAAGTTGAGGTTGCGGTCCGGGCGCAGGACCGCGACGCGCGGCTCGTCGCCGAACCACGACGTGAGGATCGCCGAGACGCTCCGCTGCGAGGCGTTGTCGACGACGACGACCTCGACGCCGGGCCCTTCGACGCCAGCCCCAGCGGCGTCTGCGTCGCCGTCGGCTGCGGCCAGCACCGCCTCGACGGCGCGGACGGTCATCCGCCACTCCCGGTACACGGGCATCACGATCGACACGGTGTCGGCCTGGCGATCGTCGGCAGCCGCCGACAGGGCGGGCCAGTCGATCAGGTGCGGGGCGACCGCGACCTCCTGCCAGGAGGCGCCCTCGCGCGACGACAGCCGCTGCGGGTCGAACGTGTTGTCGTAGTCGACCGTGAGGTGGTCGACGTAGTGGGGCACGCCGGAGCGGCGGGCGAGGCGCAGGACGAACTCGTAGTCGATCCAGCGCTTGAGCGCGGTGTCGAAGCGGCCGATCTCGGCGATGGCCGCGGCCGACGCCACGAGCGCGTTGAGGTCGATGAAGTTGCCGGCCAGCAGGTCGTCGAGGGTGCCGGACTCGCCGCGGAACGTCTCCTGCGACTCGGCGGCGGCGTCCCCGGTGTTGTTGAGGCCGACCATCCGGAGGCCGGTGAACACCGAGCTGCGGTCGTCAGTCAGGAGGGCTGCGAGGGCGATCTCGAGGTGGGACGGCCGCCAGGTGTTGTCGGAGTCGAGAAAGGCGACGAAGGTGCCGGTGGCAGCGTCGAGGCCGGCGTTCCGGGCTGCTGCTGCGCCGGAGGGATCCTGCGCCACGACCGTGAGCCGGGGCTCCGCAGCCGAGAGGCGCTCGAGCAGCTCGGCGGTGCCGTCGGTCGAGCCGTCGTCGACGACGACCAGCTGCCAGCCGTCGTAGGTCTGAGCGCTCACCGAGGCGATCGCGGTCTCGAGCGGCACGGCCCGGTCGTGCGTCGGCAGGATGACGGAGACCAGCGGCCTCTCGGCGGCGAGCCGGGCGAGCCCCGTGGCGTAGGCGGCTCGAGCGGAGTCGAGGTCGCCACCGCCCCAGGCCTGCCGGTACCGGCGGCGGGTGCGGTGCTGAGCGGCCGCGAAGAGCTTCGCCTGGTCGAGCGCACGGCGCCGCACCTCGCCCCAGGTCGGGGTCGGACCGGGACGACCCGGCGGCACGGGAAGCGGCGTCGCGTCGCTCGTGTGCGCGAGGAAGTGGCGGAGGGCGTCGAGGGTGGTGCCCGGGCGATTTGCGCCCGCAAAGGCTTCGGCGTAGACACCGGCGTCGAACACCGGCGACGTGCTCACGAGGTCGGCGGACTCCTGGTGCAGGAAGTCGTACCAGCTCATCCGCTCGTCGGGCTGGCGGTCGTGGAGCCACTCCGGCTCGATGAGCGGGGAGAGCGAAAGGCCTCGGCTGCCGTCGTTCAACACGTAGAACTCGATCGCCTCCGCGTCCGTCGCGAAGGAGCGGCCGACCAGGATCTCGAAGTACTCGCGGTCGACGATTCCGAACTCGCCGATCCGTCTCGCCCAGCGGAGCAGACGGTCGTTGACCGTCAGAGGCGCCGGTGCGGGGCGAAACCGCTTCGCGACCGCGCGGAGCGCAGACCCGGGCCTGCGGCCGCGGTCGTCCGTCACTTCTTTCGTCCTGGGAGGCGAGGCGTGAGGCGCGCGATCTTCTCGCCCGTGCGGAAGGTCCGGCTAGCCCGCAGATCGGCGATCTCGGTGCGGAGCCGCTCGACCTCGGCGCCCGAGTCCGGCCCGGCCGCGTCGAGCGTGACGTCGGCGAGACGCAGGCCGTCGAAGCGTCTTTCGAGGGCGTCGACGCGCTCGTCGAGCGGCGCGGAGAGGGCTGCCGTCAGGGCCGCTTCGCCCGCCGCCCACGCATCCGTGATCACGACGCCGCTGCTGCGCTCGAGGGCGGGACCGGCGTCGCGGGCGCGAGCGCGGAAGGCGGCGTCGGGCCAGGGGGCCGAGGTCGGGGCCGCAGGATCACCCGCGACGGTCACGAGCACGAGCGAGCGTCGGTGGGCGCGCACCAGGGCTCCTGGGGTTGTCGACCCCTTCGCCAGGACGGTCGCGGCGACCAGGTCGTCGTCGTCGGCCTTCGTCGAGACGGTGACGTCGGCGGCGCCGCGGACGTCGGCCGCACCCTCGTCGTCGAGCACAAGCTCGCGGTGCCAGCGCTCGGCCGGGAACGCGGCCAGGAAGGCGGGTACCGCGCTCGTGACGACGGCGGAGGGAGCGCCTCTCAGGTCGAGAGCGACGCGGGGGAGGGCGCCCGCTCGGGGTACGAGGAGGTCGGCGAACCGGTCGGCGGGCGCGACGTCGTGCCGGAGGAACGACTGCACGGCCTCGCCGTAGAACGGGTAGCGGCGCTCGAGCTCCCGCTGGTGCGCGGTGCGGAGGGTGTTGCGGCGCGCACCGACGAAGCTCTTGGAGCCAGCGTGGAAGACGAGGGCGCGGTTGGCCATCGTCGAGACGAAGCCCTGGGCGCCGATCCTGAGGCAGTAGTCGTTCTCCTCGCCGTAGCCGGGAGCGAAGGCGTCGTCGAAGAGACCGAAGCGGCGGATCAGGGTTCGCCTGGTCAGGAAGCAGAAGCCCATGGCGACCGGTGTCGCATACCAGCGGGGAAGTCGGCCGGAGACGGCCTCGAAGACCTCCGTCGTGCGCTCGAAGGTGCGGTCGCCGCCCTGGCTCAGGCGGAACGGGAGGCTCGCGATGGTGGCGTTGTTGCTCCGGGCGGTCACGACGCCGATGTCGTCGCTCGCGTAGAGCACCTCGAGCATCTCGTCGACGAAGCCCGGCGTCGGGACGGTGTCGCTGTTGAGCAGCAGGATGTCGTTGTCGCTCGTGTCGAGCTCCGTCGCGGCCCGGTTGCACGTGCCCACGAAGCCGAGGTTCTCGCTGTTGCGCGCGTAGGTGACGCCGGCCACCCCGTCGATCCTGTTCAGCAGGGCTTTCTCGATCGCGTCGGCGTCGGGGCCGCAGTCGTTCACCAGCAGGATGCGGTGGCGGCCGAGGTCGAGGTGCGACAGCAGCGCGTCGAGGCAGTTGAGGAGCGACTCGAGGTCGCCGTAGACCGGGACGACGACCGTGACGCGACGATCGGAGGCGAGGGAACTCATGCGGACTCCTGGAGCTGTCGAGCGAGGTGGGCGACGGCGTCGTCGAGCGACCCGCCGAGGGCGCCGGGCGCCAGATCGCGGTAGCCGGTGGGCCCGTCGGCCGCGGCACGTCGGACGGCTCGAGCCACCGCCTCGCCGAGGCTGACCGGGTCGGCGGCGACCGCGTCGATGTTGGGGTGGAGAGCAGACCGGGTGTCGGCGAACTCGTTCGTGACGACCTGCGCGCCCGAGATGGCGCCGTCGAAGGGCGGGTGGCTCGGGTGCGGGCTCAGCTGCAGGCTCAGCACGACGTTCCGGGAGGCGATGAAGCGGAAGTAGTCGTCCCACGGCAGCGTGCCGACGCTCTCGAGCTTCTGACCGTGACCGAGGTCGACGTCGCGGTGCACTTCGCCGGCCGAGGCGAACTCGAGGGTGAGGCCCGAGCCCTCGAGACGGTCGACGGCGATCTGCAGGGCGGAGACGCCGATGCGGAAGAGGTTCCGGTGCTTGGAGGGGCGGCCGTAGAAGAGGACCCGCGTCGTCGCGTCGTGCGAGCGCTCCTCGGCCACGCGGCGCAGGAGGTCGAGGTCGAAGTGTGGCGAGAACGTCGCGTCGTCGGGCACCTCGACGCCCTCCTCCCGGGCGAGGTACTGCTGGAGGGGGGCCGAGTTGACGAGCAGGCGGAATCCCGCGTGGTACGTCGCCCGTGCCAGCGCGAACTCCGTCGACCAGGGGCTGAAGCCCGGCTCGAAGTCCTGGACCAGATAGCCGACGCGGGCCCGGTCGATCACGCCGGACGTGGCGGCCACGTCGATCGCGTGGGCGGTCTTCCAGTGCGTCGCCAGCCACACGTCCTGCTCTCCGAACGAGGCGCGCAGGATCTCCTCGCGAGCGACCACCTCGAAGCTCACGCCCGGAAAGCGCTCGCGGAGCACCGCGGCGGCGGCCTTCGACGAGTTGCCGGGCGTCGTCCACGACACCATCACCACGCGGACCGGGAGACCGAGTTCGGACGCCAGCGCGACCCCGACGGCCACGGCTGTCTGGATGCCGGCGAAGGCACCGCCCTCGCGCACCTCGCCGAGCACGATGTTGACGTGGCGGCCCCCGCCGCTGCGGTCGATGCCGGACAGCGCGAGGCTGGTCTCGACGAGACCGCGGAACGGTCGAGCGGCCCGCGGGGAGCGCTTCACCTCGCGCGCCTCGATCGCGTGGCTGCCGACGCCGACGTTGTTCAGCCGCTCGCGGATCGTGTTGCGGTAGACGTCGTCGCGCAGGTACCGGCCGTTGACTCGGAGCAGATCGGCGAGAAGACGGCGCAGTTTGGTGGTGTTCATGTCCGATCGAGCCTAGCCGAGCCCTTGCTAGGCTCCACGGGTGCAGATTCGCGAATTGACGATCCCGGGGGCGTGGGAGTTCACGCCGAAGCAGCACGGCGACGACCGAGGGGTCTTCTTCGAGCAGTACCGCTACGAGGCCCTCGAAGAGACGGTCGGCCACGCCCTGACCCTCAAGCAGACCAACACCTCCGTGTCGTCCCGGGGCGTGGCGCGCGGCATCCACTACGCGCTGGTGCCGCCGAGCCAGGCCAAGTACGTCTCGGCCCCCAAGGGCGCGTTCATCGACTTCATCATCGACATCCGCACCGGCTCGCCGACCTTCGGCCAGTGGGACAGCGTCCTCATCGACGACGTCGACCGCCGCGCCGTGTACCTCTCGGAGGGCCTCGGGCACGCCATCGTCGCGCTGACCGAGGGCGCCACCGTCAACTACCTGGTGTCGGAGGTGTTCAATCCGGAGCGGGAGAAGGGCCTGAGCGTCACCGACCCCGAGATCGGGCTGACGTTCCCGAGCGACCTCGGCGAGCCGCTCCTGTCGCCGAAGGACGTCGAGGCGCCGACCCTGGCGGAGGCCGCCGACCGGGGCCTCTTGCCCTCCTATGCCGAGTGTCTGGCCTACTACGAGACGCTGCGGACGCAGTCCTCGACGAGCGCGGGGGCCTGAGCATGCGCGGCATCATCCTCGCTGGCGGCTCCGGCACGCGGCTCTACCCGATCACCAAGGGCATCTCCAAGCAGCTCGTGCCCATCTACGACAAGCCGATGATCTACTACCCCCTGTCGACGCTGATGTCGGCGGGGATCCGCGAGATCCTGATCATCACGACCCCCGACGACGCGTCGCAGTTCCAGCGCCTCCTCGGCGACGGCAGCGAGCTCGGCATCGAGCTGACCTACGCGGTCCAGCCCTCGCCCGACGGCCTGGCGCAGGCCTTCATCATCGGCGAGGAGTTCATCGGCGACGAGAAGGTCGCGCTCGTGCTCGGCGACAACATCTTCCACGGCACCGGTCTCGGCTCGAGCCTCCGGGCCAACACCGACCCCGACGGCGGCGTGATCTTCGCGTACCACGTGGCGAACCCGCGGGCCTACGGCGTCGTCGAGTTCGACGCCGAGTTCAGCGCGGTCTCCATCGAGGAGAAGCCCGAGAACCCCAAGAGCAACTACGCGGTGCCCGGGCTCTACTTCTACGACAACCGCGTCGTCGAGATCGCGAAGAGCATCACGCCGAGCCCCCGCGGCGAGCTCGAGATCACCGCGGTCAACGACCACTACCTGTCGATCGGAGCCCTGCAGGTGCAGGTCCTCGAGCGAGGGACCGCCTGGCTCGACACCGGCACGCACGAGTCGATGATGCAGGCGTCCGAGTACGTCCGCGTCATCGAGCAGCGGCAGGGCTTCAAGGTCGGCTGCGTCGAGGAGATCGCCTGGCGTCGCGGCTGGATCGACGATGAGCGTCTCGCCGCGCTCGCGGCGCCGCTCGTCAAGAGCGGCTACGGGGAGTACCTGCGGAGTCTGCTGGCCTGAGGCCGGTCCGGTCTGGTCCGGTCTAGGACGGGCCTGTCAGGTCCGGCCCGACGACGCCTCAGTGCAACGAGGCCGCCGGGCTGACGTGTCTCAGCGGAGGAGGCCGGCCGAGCTGACGAAGGCGACCGCGAGGCTGGTGCACATGCCGGCTCCGGCCGCCACGGCGATGATCCTGTTGACGATGCGGTCGGCCTGCGGCGAGAGGCCCGCGGGCGATGTCGTGCGGCGGTAGCGGGGTTTCGGCCCGGCGGTGCTGGTGGTCATGATCAACCCGTTTCTGCAGCCCTGCGCTGCTGAGGTGACGCGTGCGCCCGGCCGCCAGGAACGGTGACCGGGGGAGGTGTTCCGCCGTGAATCGGAACGTCTCTGTTCTACACCGGTTTGCCTAGTTCGTCTAACTAGTCTCTCTCGACGTGGAGAGGTCGCGCATTCCGGCCATCGCTCTCAGCTGGACAGCGAGAGCAGCCTGCGGGTGCTCTCCGGCCACGCCGACGTGTCGGTGCCGTGGGTCCGGATCAGGGCCAGGGCGGTGCGCTCGAGGCCCCAGCCGAGGCAGGTGCTGTGCGCCGCCTCGCCGACGCCCGCCTCGATGCCGAACGTCGCGCCGAAGTGGTCGCCGTGGCGGTTCGCGGAAGCGATGGCGGTGCCGTCGTCGAGGTCGCCGTAGATGGGCACCACCACCTCGAGCTTCGCCTCGTCTTCGAGCTGATTGCGGGCCAGGAAGCGACCGGTCCGGCCGAAGAATGGGTCGTTCGCCGGGACCACCCGTGCGTCCAGCCCGAGCTCTCGGAGGTCGCGGAGCTGCCGCTCGTTCATCTCGGTGCGGAAGTCGTAGGCGAGCGAGCCCGGACCGACGAAGACGAGCTCGTGCTGCCGGAAGGCCTGGAGGCGCATCGGGTCGCGCGAGGGCTCGTGTCGGAAGCAGAAGCCCTCGAGGTCGAAGATCTGCCCCTCGGGATTCGTCGTACCGCGGAGCCGTTCGAACAGCGGGTGGCACACGGCCGGGACGAGCATCGTCTCGGCGGGGGAGAGGAAGGAGTCCCACGGCAGGCCCTGGGCACGAGTGCTCACGAGTCTCTTGTGCTCCGCGTCGGTGCCGGTGAAGCCGTGGACCGCTCCGGTGAGCTGCGGGAACGACACGATGTACTCGGTCTTCTCGAACTCGGCCCGGGAGATCACCGGGGCGAAGCGCCTCCGGCTCGGCCGGAGGTCGGCGAAGCGCGACTGCACGTAGCGCGAGACGCCGTCGACGACGTCCTCCAGCTCGCCGGAGCGCCCGTAGAGGCCCGGCTGGCCGGCATCGACGAGCAGGCCCGAGGCGAGGAGCTCCTCACGGAAGGCGTCCCGTGCCGCGTCGAGCTCGCTCACGGTCTCTCCGGGGGTGCCCGCAGGATCGAGTGCGGCCGGCTCGCCGTGTCGGGTGTCGCTCATCGTGCGGCCTTCTTCCTTGTCAGCAGAGAGAGCTGAGCGTTGTTGGCGAGGATGCGGTCGTTGTTGACCATGACGGCGGTCCCGTACGAGTCGCGGAGCTGACGCCCGACGCTGACGTCGGAGTCGAGGCGGTAGCCCGCGATCCCGGTGATCAGCATGGCTGTGGAGACGATCTCGATGACGGTCTCCGAGGACGTGATCTTGAGGGAGTTGAAGCGCATCGCCATCGGGATGGTCGTGAGGGCCGCGCGGTCGTCGGCGACCTCGTCGAAGGTGCGCGCGGAGTCGCGGACGAGCGCCGCGAAGACCTCGAGGTCGCCGAGAAGCTCTGCCAAGCGCGTCGCCGACGGCGGCAGGGTGCCGATCGCCTTCCGGGCCGCTGTGACGGTGACGCTGCGGGCGCGCTCGGTGGCGGCGTTCGCGATCCCGAGCCACACGGCCGCCCACAGGATGTGCGACACCGGCAGCATGGTCTCGGCCGAGATCGTCGCGTACTCGGCCGGCAGGACGTGATCGGCCGGCACGTCGGCGCGGAGCTCGAACCCCGGGCTGCAGGTGCCGCGGAAGCCGAGAGTGTCCCACTCCGAGATCGGGGTGAGGACGGTGTCGGCGGCATCGCAGAGGACGAGCACCTGGTCGGACGGGACGCTGTCGGGGGTGCGGCGGGCGGTCGTCAGGATCGCGTCGGCGTAGGCGCCGTACGAGATGACCGGAGCGGTCTTCTCGAGGATCACGCGCCCCGCGGCGCCGGGCACGACGGCGCAGCTGCTGGTGCGCGTGTTGCCGCCGATGCCCAGCTCGGTCGTCGCCGAGGCGAGGAGCACGCCGCCCGAGGCGACGCCGCGGAGGAGGTCGACGACCGCCCGGCTCTCGCCGCCGTGCCGGGTCAGGCAGAGCACCTGGATCTGGTGCATGACGTAGATCATGCCCGTGGCCGAGCAGGCCTCGGACAGCACGGTCGCGACCGCTGCGAGCTCCGAGACGGTGGCGCCCTCGCCGCCGAGGTGCTCTGGGACCGCTGCGCCGAGCAGGCCGTTCTCCCGCAGCGCGTCGACGGCCTCGCGCGGGAACCTCGCCCGGGCGTCGACGTCGTCGGCGTGGAGAGCCGCGATGCTCGCGACGTCGGCGGCGCGGTCGGCGAGGGAGCGCCCCGGCAGCGTCACGGTCGTCGCGTCGGCTCCTGCGCCGGCGGCTCCGGCCATCAGGCGTCCTGGAGCGACGACGCCGCAGCGGCGAGGGAGTCGATGGAGGTGAAGGTGGCGCGCGTGAGGAGGGCGTCGGGGAACTCGAGGTCGAGCTCGTCCTCCAGGGCGAGCATGACGTTGACGGTCGCGTGCGACGTGAGGCCGGCCTGGTAGAGGTCGTCGGAGTCGCCCACCTCCCCGGCGGGCCTCGTCAGGTGGCCGTGCTGGTCGAGGACGGTGCGGATGGTGTCCTTCATGGGTCCGGGTTCCTTTCGGTGGAGCAGGGCGACGGCGGTCGCGAGGGCGAGGCCGCGGTCGTGAGAGACGGAGAGGTCGATCCGCGAGAGCCCGCGCTCCTGCCGGAGCTCGGCGGCACGGCCGTGGAGCCTCACCCGCGGAGCGCCGGACGGCGCGGTGACGACCTCGATGTCGCGGTAGGGGAGCGCTGTTCCGCGCTCGGGCCGCAGCAGCTTCGTCACGGCCTCCTTCGCGGCGAAGCGCCCGGCGAGCCGCTCGGGCGACCGGGACGACTGCTCGAGCTCGAGCTGCGTGTAGACCCGGTCGAGGTAGCGGTCGCCGAAGGCCTGGATCGACCCCTCGACGTCGACGACGGACACCAGGTCGGAACCCACTCGCGGGACGAGCGGACCGGCGGGGCGGCGAGGGGGCGGAGTGTCAGAGATCGGCATGGAGAGGACCGTGCGTTTCGGGCGCTCCGGTCCTGCAAGTGTAGGTGGGCGGGGCTGCGGAGAGCCAGGCGAGAGCGGGCCCCCAGTCCGGGGTCCTGGCGAGGAGCAGGACGCGGGCCTCAGACCCGGCGGCGGCCCGCCCTCAGGCGTCGACGGTCAGGCGTCGGCAGGCGCGGGCACCACGGCGTGGTCGTCGATGTCGACGGCCTCGGCCATGTCGTGCAGGAAGGTCGCGATGACGCGCGCCTCGTCGGCGGACAGCGCCTCGGCCAGCAGGATCATGCGGGCGTGCATGCCGTCGAGGGTCGCCCGCACCTCGACGTCGGAGGCGCCGGTGGCCCGCAGGAGGACGCCGCGCCGGTCGGACGGGTGAGGGAGCCGCTCGAGGTGGCCGCTCTTGACGAGCCGGTTGATGAGGACGGACGTCGAGGCCGTCGTGATGCCGAGGTGATCGGCGAGGTCTTTCGCGCTGATGGGCTGGTCGTTGCGCTCGGCGCGGAGGAGGTAGCGGATCGCAGCGAGGTCGGTCTCGCCCATCTTCATCGAGGTTCGGGTGCGTCGCCGCATCTCGGACTCGGCCGCCCGGTAGCGGCGCAGAGCGTTCAGCACTTCGACGCTGCGCTCGGCATCGGTCTTCTCGTACCAGTAGCCGGAAGCGTCGAAGGTGGCCCCGCTGGGCTTCGTCTGCACCATGGGCTCAGTCTAACCATCTAGACGCTCTAGCTAGTGGGTCTAGCGAAATCGGCTCTTGACCAGCAATTATAGCGTCTGCCGAGAGTTCCCGCGGGGGGTTGACGGCGACCCACGAGTGCGGCTTATCGTGGACTGCCCGCCCCACCTGTGGATGGGACAGAGAGGGCCGCATCCTCGTCGAAAAGGATGCGGCCCCGGGGGCATCTCGCCTTGCGCTGAGCTTCACGGGCAGGGAGCGCGGCGAGGTGCCAAGGGTCGAGCGAGATTCGCCGACCAGGGCAGGTTACCTCCATCCGGCGCCGTCGTCATCCGTCCCTCGGGAATCGTTCAGGTGCTCGGCGGCCCGAAGTCGAAGGAGTCGCCTGTCTGCATCACCGTCCGGCCGCCCTTCGGCAGATAAAGGTCGACGTCGTCCACGACGACATGCGTGAAGAGCTCCCGGTGGTTCGCGACGAAGGTCTCGAGCGGCCGATCGATGTGAATGCGGTTGTCCGTCCGCAACGCAACCGCAGTCGCTGAGAAGGGCGCCCCGCCGAACGAGGCGTGATTCGAGGCATCGATCGTCGCGGCCTTCACATTTGCGCCGAGGTAGGGCTTGAACTCCCAGGATGCGTATCCGGTGCTGAGGATCTTGATCCGCGTGACTCCGTGCTCTGCCAGCACCGGGCTGACGCGCGCGAAGCCGGTAGGACCGACCCGGGCGATCGCGGCTGTCGTCGTCACGGCGGTCGCCCCTGCTACGAGCAGGATGACGAGCGCGAGGGGACGGAGGATCCTCCGCCGCTGCCGCCGGAACTCGAAGAGGTTCTTCGTGCCGATCGCGGCGAGGACGAACAGGATCCAGACCCACACGTAGTAGTAGCTCGGCAACGCGTTCTTCGCGACGAGCAGGTAGAAGACCAGGAGGACGGCGAGGGCGACCCCCAGGTACACCGACAACTCGCTCGGTCGGGGGAGGAACGCGAAGAGGGCGGCCAGGCAGAGGGCCGCGAGGAGCCACGGACCGAGCCCCTGCTCGGTGAACCACAGGTTCGCCCACCACGGTGGATGGAGGACGACCCGGCCGGCGACGATCACGTTGTGACCGAGTCGGTTCTGCTCGGACTGGAAGTCGAGCATGTACCGGATGGCGCTCGTCATGCCCATCGGATGCCACGAGGCCGCGAAGACCGCCACGAAGGCGGCGACATAGCTCGCCAGGCCGACGAGGCCGGCGCGGACGGCTCGATCGCGGAGCAGGAGTCGCACGGCCAAGAACGCGAAGGTGACCACCAGGAAGGCGGTGGAGACCTTCGACGTCACCGAGAGGGCCATCGCCGCGCCCGCCAGCGCGGCCGCCCACCACGTGGGCCTGCGGAACCACCACCAGCCGAGGGCGAGGGCGAGGATGGCGAATGAGACCATGAACGGCTCGAGGATGGCGAAGCGATCGATCTTGATGCCGGTCTGGACGACAGCGCGGGGCAGGAGCCACCAGAAAGCGGTCGCGACCAGAGCCCACCAGAAGCCGAGCTCCCTGCGGAGCCAGAGGAAGAGCACCACGCCGGCGAGGAAGGCGATGCTGGTCGCCGCGATCCTGCCGGAGGTCAGATTCTGGCCCAGCACCTCCTGCACGAGCCCGAGGATGTACTTCGCCGTCGGCGGGTGCTCCCTGTTGAATGTGAAGACACCGCGGATGTACTGCTGGCCTGCGGTGAGGTACACGCCCTCGTCGGGGTTGATGTTCGCGCGACCGAGATGCCAGAAGGCCTGGAAGAGCCCCACGGCTGCGACGGCGCCGAAAGCGAGGACGCGGATGACGACGCGGACGGGAGCGGGCACGGACACCGAGCCTATCCGGAGCACGCCCGGCTACGAGCGGAGCGACTCCGGGGTCGTGGCCTCGGCGCCGCGGCCCTCGCGGAGGCGGTGGTTCAGGATCGCGGATCCTGCGAGCACGAGATCGCCCACGGTGAGCAGCACCCGCGACATGAGCGCGATGCTGACGCCCTGGCCGGACGTCGCCGCGCCGCCCACGACGAGGAGAGCGGTGAGCACGGCCTCGCGGCCGCCGAGGCCGGCGGGCAGGAAGAACACCAGGAAGCCGACCAGCCAGGCGAGCGCGTAGGCGCCGATGCTCAGGAGCACCGTCGACGGCGAGAGCGTCTTGAGCGGCGTCAGCAGGACGGCGATCTGCCCGCCGAAGAGCACCCAGGCCACCGCCGCCCAGAGCCAGGCGGCGACCGTGTTGCGGCCGCGGAGGCTCAGGTCGGCCAGGTCGCGGCGCGCCACCTTCGAGGCGAGGCGCATCAGGGAGCGCAGGATCGGCGGGTACAGCGGCAGCAGGACGATCGGCACCAGGATCAGGACGAACCAGTAGTCGGCCAGGGCGTCCGGGGTCACGAACGGAAGCGTGGCGGCGGCCATGCAGATGCCGGCGCCGCAGCTGATCAGCAGGGTCAGCAGCCCGACCGCCACCGATCGCGTCGGCGGCACCTTGTGCGCGCGCCCGAGGTCGGCCTGAGCCACGATCGGCCAGATCGAGCCCGGGATGTACTTGCCGATCTGCGAGAGGAAGAACACGCGCTGGCTCGCCGCCCAGGGCAGCCGGTGACCGGCGCCCTTCATGAGCTCGCGCCACGACAGGAACGTCGCGTAGATGCCTGCGAAGCCGAGCAGCAGCGCTCCGACGATCGAGAGCGCGCTCTGCTGGCCGACGGCAGTGACGATGTCGTCGGCGCGGGGGATGAGGAACACGACGCAGAGCACGAGCGCCACCACCATGAGACCCGTGCGGAGGAGCTTCGCCCTCGAGCGCTTGGGCGTGCCGTCGGGCAGGGCGGTGCCCTCGGGCCGGGCGTCGTCAGTGGGGGTCATCGTCACCTAGGGTCGTGGTCGTGCGCATTCTTGCCTTCGGAACCTACCAAGCGACGAGCCACCCGCGGATCTCGGTGCTCATCGAAGGGCTCCGCTCCCACGGGCACCAGGTGGCCGAGGCGAACGTCCCGCTCGGGCTCTCGACCGCGGAGCGGGTCGACATGCTCGGGTCTGCGGCGGGGCCGCTGAGACTCGTCGGCAAGCTTGCCAGATCGTGGATCCGCCTCGCTGGGAAGACGCGCCGGGCCCGCGGCCGGAACGCCCCCGACGCCCTCCTGATCGGCTACATGGGCCACTTCGACGTGTGGCTCGCCCGCGTGCTGTTCCCGCGCACGACGATCGTGCTCGACCACCTCATCTACGCCTCCACGACGGCGGTCGACCGCGGCGTCGGAGGGGGCGGCCTGAAGCAGCGCGTGCTGCGGCTCCTCGACCGGAGGGCCATCCGGCTCGCCGACGTCGTGCTGCTCGACACGCAGGAGCACCTCGACCTCCTGCCGCCGGCGAGCGCCCACAAGGGCCTCGTCGTCGCGGTCGGCGCGCCCGGCTACTGGTTCGTCGACCGGCCCGCCGATCCTGCTGGCGAGGCTGCTGCGGGCGGAGCCGCTGCGGAAGGAGCTGCTGCGAGCGGAGCCGCTGCGGACGGCCCGCTCCGCGTGGTCTTCTTCGGGCTGTTCACGCCGCTGCAGGGCGCCGTGACGATCGGCGAGGCGATCGCGCTGCTGGGCGACGCCCCGGTCGAGTTCACGATGATCGGGAGCGGACAGGACCTCGACGCGGCGAAGCGGGCAGCTGCCGGCGGGGCGCCGACGACCTGGGTGCCGTGGGTCGACTCGGCGGAGCTCCCCGCGACCGTCGCGTCGTTCGACGTCGGGCTCGGCATCTTCGGCACCACCGACAAGGCGCAGCGCGTCGTGCCGAACAAGGTGTACCAGTGCGAGGCGGCGGGCACGGCCGTGATCACGAGCGACACCGAGGCCCAGCGCAGGATCCTCGCGGACAGCGCCGACCTGGTGCCCGCCGGCGATGCTGCTGCCCTGGCGGCCGCGGTCCGGGCCCTCGCCGACGACCGCGAGCGTCTGGCCCGGCATCGCGCCGACGCCCGCGCCTGGGCCGATGCCCGCTTCACGCCCGCCGCGGTGACGGCCCCGCTCGACGAGGTGCTGCGGGCGCGGTAGCTCGGGCGCGCAGCGGCACCAGCAGCACCAGCCGCACCGAACCGCCAGCGGAGCTACGCCCGGTGCGACTTCCGCACGATCGAGCCGGCGCGCACGCGGAGGCCGATCCGCACGGCGAGCCGGACGGGAGCCCACAGGACACCGGGGTGCGTCTTGGCGATGTAGAGGTAGGCGCTGTCGTGGTGCGCCCGCACCATCACATCGGCGACCCGGTCGGTCGACGCTCCGCCGATGTGCACCACGACGGCGGCCGGCACGAAGAGGTTCGTGTGGCCGGCGAGCCCGACTCGGCGGCCGAGGTCGACGTCCTCGAAGTACATGAAGAAGTCGGGGTCGAACCCGCCGATCTCCTCGAAGGCGGCCCGGCGCACGAGCAGGAACGCCCCCGAGAGCCAGCCGACGCCCGCGGGCTCGGGCGACGCCGAGACGTCGCGCTGCTGGTACCGCTTCGTCCACGGGTTCGTCGGCCAGACGCCCGAGAAGAGCGCGTGCCCGATTCCGGTCCGGATCGCCGGCAGCGCGCGGGCCGACGGGTAGACGCTGCCGTCGGGCTCGACGATGCGCGGCCCGAGGACGGCCGCCTCAGGATGCTCGCGACCGGCAGCGAGGAGAGTCTCGACCGCGCCCGGGGTCACCTGCGTGTCGGGGTTGCAGATCAGGACCCACTCGACATCGCGGTCGAGGGCCGCCACTCCGAGGTTCGCCGCCCGCCCGTAGCCGACGTTCCCGGGGCTCCGCAGGAGGGTGACGTGCTCGTGGTCGCGCTCGGCCCGCTCTGGCGACCCGTCCGTCGATCCGTTGTCGACGACGATGACGGGCCGCGGCGGGAACGACTCGCTGCGGAGCGAGTCGATGAAGTCGTCGAGGGTCTGGCCGGGGGAGTACGTGATCGTCACGACGGCGACGTCGGACCGGGTCATGCCGCGGCTTGCCGGTAGGCGCCGAGGTGCTCGTCGGCGGATCGCTCCCAGGTGAACCCGGACGCGCGCTCCGGGCCCTGCGCGGCGCGGTCGTGGCGACCGCGACGGTCGAGCAGGACCTCGCGGAGGGAGTCGGCGATCTCGTCGGCGGACGTCTCGGTGTAGTACGCCACGTCGCCGCCGACCTCGGGGAGGGCGAGCCGGTCGGTCGTCAGCACCGCGGTGCCGCAGGCCATCGCCTCGAGGACGGGCAGGCCGAAGCCCTCGCCCTCGCTCGGGTAGGCGACGAGCTCGGCGCCGGAGAGGAAGGCGGGCAGCGCCTCGTCGTCGAGGAAGCCCGTCCACTGCACGCGGGGGTGGTGGCGTCGAGAGCGGAGGAGGTCGACGGCGCGGTCGTCCCAGCCGGCGCCGCCCGCGACGAGGAGGCGCCAGCCCGCGAGGCGCTCGTCGTCGGTGGCGCGGAGGAAACCCTCGATCAGCGGCACGACGTTCTTCCGCGGCTCGATGGTGCCGACGAACGCCACGTACGGCCCGCCGCCCTCGAAGACGCGCGTGACCTCGGTGATCGCCGAGGGCGACGCAGGATGGAAGCGGTCGACGTCGATGCCGTGGTACGCCACGACGGCGGTGTCGAGCCGGGCCCTCGTGGCCCGTCGCACCTCGTCGAGCGTGGCGCGGCTCGGCGTCACGCAGACTGCCGCCCGCCGGACCGAGTACCTGGTCCAGAACCGGAAGAACGTGCGCTTCAGCCGGGAGTGCAGCTGCGGGTGCGAGAAGAAGGTGGCGTCGTGGAGGGTCACGACGACGGGCCGCCCGGCGAGGAGCGGCATCGTGTAGTGCGGCGAGTGGATGACGTCGACGCGGTGCCGGGCCGCCAGCCTCGGCAGGCCGACCTGCTCCCACACGAGTCGCCCGGGGACCGAGCGGGCCCAGGCGGGGACGGCGACGACCTCGGCCCCGGGGGCCAGGCGCTGCCACGTCTCGCGGTCGCGGGCCTGGCAGGCCACGACGAGCCGCAGCCGGTCGCCGTCGTCAGGCGCCGCGGCCAGAGCGGGGAGGAGGTGCAGCAGGTAGCGCCCGACACCGCCCGCGTTCGCCGGGAGGGAGGTGGCGTCGACGAGAACCGACAGGCTCATGCACACCATCTCTCGACCGTTCGGGCTGACTGGACAGTCACCCAGGCTACAGGTCGACACCGCAGCCCCCTGACTCTGGGCGGCGGGTCCGACCAAGTAGCATGTGGCCGGTGATCGCGATTCTGACGGTTGCGCTCGCAGCGCTCCTCTCCCTCGTCGTCGGCCTGCCGTGGGCGGTGGCCGTGCGTCGAGACCGCGACGACTGGGCCTCTCTGGTCATCGACTCCGTGGCCGCCGGGCTCCTCCTCCTCGTGACCGGGCTGTCCGTCTACTCCTGGATCGGCGTCGCCGGTCTCGTCCTCGCCGTGCTGGTCGAGCTCGCCGTCGTGGCGTTCATCGTCACCAGGCGGCGGCAGTTCGCCTGGCCGGCAGCGCCCGTCCGACGCGAGATCGTCTGGATCGCCGTGCTCGTCGTGATCCTGGCCGTGGCCCTCCTGCTCCGCCGCCACCCGAGCGACTTCGTCGAGTACACGGGCGACATGGGCGCCTACACGAACTGGGCCGACCAGTTCCTCCGCACCGGCACCCTGCAGTCGTCGTGGCCGCCGGTCTTCTCGATGTTCCTGGTGCTCGGCGGCCTCCTCACCGGTGCGAGCGGCGTCACGGCGATCGTCCCGCTCACCGGGCTCGTCCTGATCCTGGTCACCGTGCGCCTGCTCAGGATGGTCGGGATCGACCGCTGGATCGCGCTCGTCGTCGGGGCGGTCGTCGCCGTCCACCCCACGTCCATCTGGTTCTCCACCATCACTCTCAGCGAGTCGCTCAACGCACCCCTGCTGGTCTTCTGGCTGATCGCGATCATCGGCGTCGTGCAGAGCACCGCGAGACGGCAGGCCTTCTGGGCGGCGCTCGGCGGAATCACGATGCTGGCGCTGAGCCTCCTGCGAGGGACCGCCCCCGTCCTGATCCTGCCGGTCGTCGTCGTGGCCGTGATCGCGCTCGTCGAACCCCGCTGGCGCCACCTCGCCGCCGGCCTCTGGGCCTTCATCCTGGCCAACGGCGTGGGCGCGGCGATCGGCTACTGGTACGGGATCGACCGCATCCAGAACTACTACGTCGATCTCCAGATCCGGGAGCTCCTCCCGAAGGGCCTCTTCCAGGACCTCCGCGGAGCCGGCCTGCTGCGGGCGAGCGTCGCCAGCGCGGTCGCCGCGGTCGCCGTCGTCGTGGTGCTCGCCGCCGCCTACCTCCTGGTGCGCCGGCTCCGGGCCGTCTCGCGGGCCGAGAGTGTCGACGACGACAACGTCGGCGTCGTCGTGCGGATTGTCGAGCTCGTCGGGGCCGCGGCCCTGATCGGCGCCGTCCTCCTGGCGAGGCACCACGACAACGACGTCTGGCAGATCCTGAACCGACAGGGCATCTGGTTCGTCAGGATCGGCCTCGTCGCAGCGATCCTCGTGGCCGTTACGCGGCACACCAGGGCGCGGGCGACCCTCGTTATCGCGGCAACGATGCTCGGGGCCGTGTTCGTCGTCCTGCAGAACGGCCGCCTCGCCGAGATCCGGCCCCACATCGTCTTCCTCTACTGGGACCGCTACCTCTACAGCGAGTTCTTCCCGATCCTGATGATCCTGGTCGGCGTCGCCTTCGGCACGGTGTTCGAGTCGGTGTCGGTGCGCCTCGACTTCTCGAGGGTCTTCGCCCGCCCGACGCGCGACCGGAAGCCGGTGTCGATCGCGGGGCCGGTCGTGGCCGTCATCGCCGCCGCGCTCGTGCTCGGGCTCCTGCCCCGCACCGCGCTGCTGCAGGAGAATACCGAGCTGCAGGGCGCGCAGGCGATCCAGACGCAGCTCGAGAAGGCCATGCCCGACCGCGACCAGACGGTGCTCTGGGGCGCGACGGCGGTCGGCATCGTCCCGGGCTCGGGGTTCCCGAACACCTGGCAGGCCCTGGGGCTGCCGCTGAAGTACGCCTACGGCTACCCGTTCGACAACGGCGGACGCTCGACGGCGAACGGCGCGCTTCCGGACGTGGTCCTCGGGACGCAGCAGATCGACCGGGCGCTCGCCTGTGCCCGCTCGACGAAGGTCTACGTCGTCGAGAGCGACATGCCGGGTGGTGTGCGGCTTCCGACGCGCCTCGCCGGGAGCGGCCTGGACATCGCCCGACTCGACACCGTCTCGCAGGACGTGTCGATGCTCATGCAGCCGCCGACCAACAACGCCTGGCAGGTCGCGCACTACGACTTCACCGTCTACCGGGTGACGTCCGACACAGTGCCGGCCGCGTCGCTCTGCACGGCGCCGAAGGCCAGCTAGAGCCAGTGGGCGGCCAGGGTAGGGTGTTCGGAGCCCGATGACTACTCAAGCCCCCTCCCGCCGCCTGTCCACCGCCCCCTCGCCGGCCCGCCGGCCGATCGTGGGCGACTTCGTGCGCTCGTTCCCCGACCGGATCGCGCTGATCTGCCTTGCCGTGTTCCTCGTGGCAAGTGTCACGTCGACCCTGAACGTCTTCTACGAATGGGTGGTCCTGCCCGCGGCGCTGATTGCCGCGATCGGCTTCTGCTGGCTCATCCCTCGCCAGCAGATCGAGACGAGCCGACCTGTCCTCGTGGGCAGCGTCGTCTCGGTCGTCATCGCGGTCGTCTTCGTCGTCGGCAATCTCCACTTCACGTCCCAATCGATCGTTCCCACGGGCGACCCGGGCCTCTACACGCTGGGAGGCATCTGGCTGAGCCAGTCACCGACTGCCGGCATCGACATCTCTGGCGCCTCCGACGCTGTGACGGGTATCCCGGGGGTGTCTGCTCAGCTGGGCGCGTTCGTTCCTTCTCCCGACGGCAAGGTGCATCTCCAGGGCGGCGACCTGTTGCCCACGATGATCGCGATCGGCACGTGGCTCGGCGGAATCCGCTTGGGCCTGTCGACCAATCTGGTGCTCGGTGGCGCCGCCCTCATCACGGTGTACGGATTGGCGCGCCGCGTGCTCGGCCCGATCTGGGCCCTTGTTCCGCAACTCGCCCTGGGACTCTCCGTGGCTTTCCTCTTCTTCGCGCGCGGGAGCTACTCCGAGATCATCATGGTCACGGTCTGCGCTGCCGGTCTCACCTACCTCCTGTCGGCGGTGCGCTCGGGGAGTTCGCGCGACTTCATCGTCGCCGGGATGTTCCTCGGCACAGCCAGCATGGCCAGGATCGACGGGCCGCTCGCGTTCATCGGCTCGACCGTCGTTCTGGGCGCGGCCGGTCTCGGCTTCATCACGGGCGATCGGCGCAGAGAGCTGGGACGCGGACTCCTCTGGTTCTTCGGCGTCACCATCGCCACGACCGTCGTCGGCCTGCTCGGGATCGCGCTCAACAAGACCGCCTACATCGACACCCTGCTTCCGCAGGCGCGCCTGCTCTGGGCCGTCGGGATCGCGGTCTGCATCGTCACCGGGCTGCTCTGGTTCGTCGGTCGAAAGCTGCCACCGGGGTCGTTCACCCGAACCTGGCGGGTCGTGTCGTATGTCCTCGCCTCGGGTACCGCGCTCGCGCTCGTCTTCTGGCTGAGTCGGCCGCTGTGGTTCGTCTCCCGCCAGGGCAGCCTCTTCCAGCAGCCGACCGTGGGTGCGCTGCAGAAGCTCGAGGGCCTGCAGGTCGATCCCGCCCGGTCGTACGAAGAGCACACGATGTCGTGGATCGCCTGGTACTTCGGCTGGCCTACTCTCAGCCTGGCCATCGTGGGCTTCGTCCTGATGATGTTCCTGGGGGTGAAGCGACGGAGCATCCCGCTCCTGCTCCTGGCAGCGGCGCCGCTCGCGGTGGCCGCCCTCTACTTCACGAAGGTGTCGATCACACCGAGCCAGATCTGGGCATTCCGGCGGCTGCTTCCGATCGTCACGCCCGGCTTCTTGATCGCCGCAGTGTTCGCCCTGCGAGTGCTCTGGGGAGCGGTGCGCGATCGCAGGAGAGCGCGGGTGGTGGGCAGGATCCTGGCGGCCCTGCTGGCTGCAGTCGTCGCGCTGACCCCGCTGGTCGCGTGGAACGGCATCCTGGCGATCCGCGACGGAAGTCACCAGGCAGACGAGATCCAGGCGATCTGCGAAAGCATCGCCGAGGCCAACCCGGGGGCAGAGTCGGTCGTCCTCATTCGTGATGGCGCGCCGGCGAACTACGCCCTCACCCTCCGCACCGTCTGTGACCTGCAGGTGGCGAGTGTCTCGCTCTCCACGATCGACTCGACCAGTCTCGACACGGTTCAGAAGAAGCTCGGGAACATCGCGGTCGTGACGTACATGCCGAACCTGTTGCCGAAAAGCGACGCCGCTGCGTTCCGTTCGGTCTCGCCGATCACGACCGTCACCGTGCCCTTCTGGGGACGCGGACTCCTGCACCTCCCGAACACGTTCACGCAGTCGACCCGGAGCGTGTGGCTCGGCGAGCTGCAGTCCGGCGGCAGGATCGTGCCCGCGTCGAAGTAGGTGCCTCGGCGGATGCTCGCCGGTTCTGGCGCGCGGGTGGGCGGGTGCTCGCAGCAGTGGGGTGGCCCCCGGAGGCCCGCCTACAGCGGCAAGCACCCGCCGACGCGTCCCGCCGACCCCACGCATCAGCACCACGCCAGGAGGCCACCGCCCGACGCAGGATGGGCGGTCAGGCCAGGTCGTGCTCGACCATCGCCGCGACGACGGCCGCGAAGGTCTTCGTGGGCTCCCAGCCCAGCGCGGTCCGGATCTTCGACGCATCGCCGCGGAGCTCGGCCGCGTCGGTCGGCCGGACGAACGCGGGGTCGACCGACACCAGGCCCTCCCAGTCGGTGATCCCGGCGGCGGCAAAGGCTGCGGCGACGAAGTCGTGGATGGAGTGGGACTCCCCGGTCGCGACGACGTAGTCGTCGCTCTCGGTCGCGCTGCCGACCCGGGCCAGGGCCTCGGCGTAGTCGGGCGCCCAGCCCCAGTCGCGGCGGGCGTCGAGGTTGCCGAGGACGAGGCCGTCCTGCTCGCCGCGCGCGATCCTGGCGACACCGGCGGTGATCTTCCGCGTCACGAAGGCCTCGGGTCGGCGAGGCGACTCGTGGTTGTAGAGGATGACGCTGGAGGCCCGGAGCCCCGAGGCGCGGTAGGCACCGACGAGGGTGTGGCCGTAGGCCTTCGACGCGCCATAGGGGTTGACCGGGCGGATCGGCGTGGTCTCGCTCTGCGGCGACTCGTCGGCGGCGCCGAAGATCTCGGCGCTCGAGGCCTGCACGAACCCGCGGGGGAGACCGGGCGCCGACGCGGGGAGCGACCGGACGGCGTCGAGCAGGTTCGCGACCGCGGCGCCGTTCAGCAGCGCCGTCTCGATCGGTCTCTGCCAGGAGGCCGCGACCGACGACAGCGCCGCGAGGTTGAACAGGGTGTCGGGCTCGACGTCGGCGACGACCCTCGCGGTCGCCGGGAAGTCGGCCAGGTCGGCCTGGTGCACCTCGACGGCGGCCGGGACGATCGGGTCGCGGGTGTCTTCCCGCTGGACGCCGTGCACCTCCCAGCCGCGGGCGAGGAGGTTCTCGGCGAGGTAGCTGCCGGTCTGCCCGGAGACGCCGGTGATCAGTGCGCGTGGCATCGGCTCGGACCCGCCGATCGTCGTCAGCGGCCGGCCTTGGCCTTCTCGTTCTCGAGGTCGGCGTCGACCATCTTCTTGACGAGGCCGTCGAACGACAGGGTCGGCTTCCAGCCGAGGGTCTCGTGCGCCTTGGCAGCGTCGCCGATGAGGAGGTCGACCTCGGCCGGACGGAAGAACTGCGGGTCTTGGAAGACGTGCTTCTCCCAGTCGGAGATGCCGACGTGGTTGAAGGCGATGTCGAGGTACTCGCGCACCTCGTGGGTCTCGCCGGTCGAGATGACGTAGTCGTCGGCGGTGTCCTGCTGGAGCATGCGCCACATCGCGTCGACGTAGTCGCCGGCGAAGCCCCAGTCGCGCTTGGCGTCGATGTTGCCGAGAGTGAGCTGCTCCTGAAGGCCGAGGGCGATGCGGGCGACGGCGATCGAGATCTTGCGGGTGACGAACTCCGGGCCGCGGAGGGGCGACTCGTGGTTGAACAGGACGCCGGAGGAGGCGTGCATGCCGTACGACTCGCGGTAGTTGATGGTCATGTAGTGGCCGTAGACCTTGGCGACGCCGTAGGGCGAGCGCGGCCAGAGCAGGGTGGTCTCGCGCTGCGGGACCTCCTGGACGCGGCCGAACATCTCGGACGACGACGCCTGGTAGAAGCGCACCTTCTCGATGTCGTCGCCGGCGTAGAGGCGGATCGCCTCGAGGATGTTCAGGACGCCGAGGCCGGTCACCTGGCTGGTGAGCTGCGCGTTCTCCCACGAGTAGGCCACGAACGAGATGGCGCCGAGGTTGTAGACCTCGTCGGGCTGCGAGGCGTTGAGCGCGCGGAGGAGGCTCGACTGGTCGAGGAGGTCGCCGGTGAGGATCTTCACCTCGGGCGCCCACTCCTCGATGATCTGGCGCTTGGGGTTGTTCTGACCGCGCACGAGGCCGAAGACCTCGTAGCCCTTCGAGAGGAGCAGGCGGCTGAGGTACATGCCGTCCTGGCCCGTGACTCCGGTGATGAGGGCGCGCTTCGTCAATTCAGATCCTTTGGTTCGCGGGCGTTTCCGACACGTCACTATAGCCAAGGGCCGAAGGCCCGTGCTGGGCGTCAGTAGACCTGTGCACCGTCGATCGCGATGGTCGACGCGGTGGAGTCCTCGTAGAGCTGGAACCGCAGCGAGGTGAGGCCGCTCGCGGTGATCGGCAGGGAGACGCGCACGAGGGTCCAGGAGGACGAGGCGGTGAACGCCGTCGAGGCCTGCACGTTCTTCGTCCCGAGACCCCAGAGCGCGAGGCGCCCGGTGAAGGGCGCGGCTCCGGTCCGCCGGACCCAGATCTCGGCGGTGTAGACGTCGCCCGCGATCGGTGCGAGGACGACATCCTGCGTGAGCGACGCTCCCGGGAGGTTCGTGTTCGTCGCCGCGTAGGAGGAGCCGTTCACCGCGGTGTTCGTGCCGGACGCCTTGTAGACGGCCAGGTTCGTCCCGGCCGAGCTCCGGTTCCAGCCGGCGGCGGAGCCCTCGAAGGACCCGGAGGCGAGGAGGTTCCGCGAGAGGTCGGCGCCGTCGAGGTAGAGCGTGCCCCGACTCGACGTCGTGTCCATGTACACCTCGAACTTCAGCGAGCTCGGCACGACCGCGCCGACGTCCAGGGTGACGGTGAACCGCGTCCAGGTGCTGCCGACCGAGTACGCCTTCACGGTGTTCAGGTTCTTCGAGCCGCCGAGGCCCCAGAGCGCGAGCCGGCCGGTGAACCGGGACGACGACGAGGAGCGCAGCCAGACGGAGGCGGTCCAGCGGTCGCCGGCTGAGACGGTCGGGGTGACGGTCTGCGAGAAGCTCCGGCCGGCCACGGCGGTGTTCGACGCGGCGAACCACGAGCCTGCCTTCGCCTGCGCGGGCTTGTCGTAGATCTGCTGATTGATGAAGCCGTTGCCGGGCGTCCAGCGGCCGAACGACCCCTCGAACGACGGGTTGACGAGTGTGTTCTGCAGGACGGGCGCCTGCCCGAAGCCGAGGGCTGCGGAGTCGAGGTAGAGGTTCTTCCCCGTCGTCGTCATCGCGACGTCGAGCCGGACGCCGGTGTGGGTCGACGCCCGGATCGGGAGCGCGACCCGGACCTGCGTCCACGTGGCGCCCACGGTGAAGGCCTGCTTCGCGGTCTCGGCCGTGCCGCCGAGGCCGGTGAGCGACACCGTGCCGGTGAACGGCGCCGTCGACGACGAGCGCAGCCAGATCGAGGCGTTGGCCTGCTCCCCGATCCTGGTGGCCCGGGTGATCGTCTGCGAGACGGTGCGTCCCGCTGCGGGGGTGTTCGCGACGAGGTAGTAGTCGCCGGCCTGGGCGGTCTTCGCGTCTCCGCGAGACGCCCGGTTGACGCCGGATGCGAACGCCCAGCCGGTCTTCGAGGAGCCCTCGAAGCCGCCTGCGGAGAGCCAGTTCGAGGGGTTGCCGAACCAGTCGCTGAAGTAGAGGTAGAAGTTCCGGTTGCCGTAGGCGCCGCAGGGCGCGGAACCGTAGCCGGCCTGGAGCGACGCCGCGTTCGGGGTGTAGGGCGTGTAGATGTACAGGTTCGCGGTGGCCTGGTTCTGGATGTAGACGCTCTTCGCGCCGCACGACGCGCTGGGGTTGTACTGGATGAGGTTGGTGCGGCCCGGCTGGAAGCTGAACAGCCTGCTGTTCTTGGTGTACTTCTGCATCTGGTGGGCGGCGTTCCAGACCTGGTTCGCGAAGCCGTAGTAGAGGGTGTTGCACGCCGCGGTGTCGGGGCAGCCGTAGCCCATGGCGATCCGGTAGGCCGTCGCGGTGGGCGCCGTCGACAGGACGAGTCCCTGCTCCTTCTGCAGCATCACGAGGAGCACCTGGGGGTTGATCCCGCACGCGGCGCCGACGCGGGCGATGATCGAGGCGGCGGTCTCCGTCGAGGCCCCGATGTAGGCGCGGCAGTAGGTGTCGGCCGCGTGGGTCGCGGTCGCCTGCGAGTAGCTCTTCAGGCAGGTGGAGCCCGACCGGCAGACCGGCACCTTCGAATTCAGGAACACCTGGACATCGGCCGCCGACATGGTCGAGGCGTTGAAGAAGGTGTCGTCGCTGATGATGTTGCCCGCGTCGAAGGTCGATGCGCTCGTCGCGGCCGAGGCGCGCTCGGTCGTCGACGAGACGAGGCCGGTGACGACCGTCAGCGCGGACGCGGCCAGAGCGGTGACCAGCGCGATGGCCGCGATCCTGCGCCAGAGGCTTCTCGATTCGGTCACAGGGTCACCTCGGTGCTCGGGGAGGCTCCGGCCGCGCGCGGGGATCGGTAGCCGATGGTCAGGTTCCAGGTGCCGCTCGTGAGCTTCGGCGACGCCAGGCGCATCGTGCCGCACTCGGTCGAGGACGCCTGCGGGGAGGCGGTGAAGGTCTGAGTCACGGTCACGGCGCCGCGGGTGGCGGTCACGATGCACGATCCGCCCGAGTCGACGAGTCCGGGCACGTTGCCGCCGACCTCGAGCGTCGACGACGACGCGGTGAAGTCGTAGTAGGTGAGGTGCGGGGTGACGCTCGTAACGGCCACGACGGGCTTCGTCGTGGCGGCGGGAGGCGCCGCGGTCGGGCCGGTCGACGGCGCAGACGAGGAGGGCGACGCAGGATCGCCCGGCGTCGCGGTCGCAGGCGCAGTCGCGTCGGCAGCGGGCCGGCTCCCGGCCGGGGTGCCCGACGGCGACGGGAGCGAGGACGGCGTCGACCCGGCCGTGACCCGCGCTCCGGCGGCGGAACCCGCCGAGGTCGGCCCCACGGCGGCGTACGTCACGCCGGCTCCGACCACCACGACGGCGGACACGATCCAGACGATCGTCGATCTACGAGTCATTGCCCCTGCTCCGTGCGTGCCTCACCGATCGACACTCGCGACGTCTCCCGAAAGACGCCGGTCGTCACACGGTAATGTGTCGCACTGGCGTCCGGACATCCCCCGATCGGGAGGGGTGTCGTGAAGCTCCGCCGCCGCACGTCGAATGAAGGAACGCCCGTGACACCCACCTCACCAGCGAAGAAGCGCACCGCGGCCCAGTCGGAGGCCGAGCTGGCAGAGCTCCGCGACGCCGTCCTCGACGACTGGCTGGTCGTGACGACGAGCGTGACCGGCGCCCTCCACGACATCCAGCAGACGGTGTCGTGGAAGGTCACGAAGCCGCTCCGGCTCGGTCGCCTGCTGCAGAAGAAGGTCGGCGAGGTCGGCGTCGTGCCCGCCTCCCAGCTCGCCGCAGCGGCCGTCGCGCGCCGCCTGGGCCGCTGATGGCGATCGGCTCCGACCTGCCCGCGCGCCGGGCGGCCCTCCTCGCGCGTCTCGTCGAGGCCGCGCCGCACCTCGGAGTGCGGCTCGACGCCGATCTCACCGCGACCGAGGCCCTCGATGTGATCGCCCGGTCCGTCCGCGAGTCCGACGACCTGCACCGCATGTGGCTCCTCCACGTCGCGATCACGGCCACGCTCCCCACGCCGGGCGACCTCGGGCGCCTCCGCCGCCACCTCATCCTCGCGACGCCCGCGACCGCGCTCCTGCAGGTCCTCGCCGGCACCATCGACGCAGGATCGCGCACCTTCTCCGGCCTCCGCACCTTGCGCGTCGTCACCGGCGAGGTCCTGGTCGACGTCGACTTCTGTGCGCGCTGGGAGCACAACACCGGCATCCAGCGCGTCGTCCGCCACACCGTCCCGCACTGGCAGGACGACCCCCGGCGGGCCCACCGACTCGTCGCCTGGACCCAGGACTCCTCCGCCTACGTCGACCTCACCGAGCGTCAGGCCGACCGCGTCCTGCACTGGAGCGACCGCCGCTTCGACAAGAAGACCGACCCGCGCGTCTCCGACGAGGAGCTCGACACCGCCGAGATCGTCGTCCCCTGGAACTGCACGGTCGTCATCGCCGAGGTGCCCGCCGAGGCCGTCTGCGCCGAGCTCGCCTGCCTCGCGCAGTCGTCGCCGAACCGGGTCGCCCTGGTCGGCTACGACACCATCCCGCTGGCGAGCGCCGACACGCTGCCCGACGCCGAGTCCGAGCGGTTCGCGAAGTACCTGACCGTCGTGAAGCACTCCGACGTCGTCGCCGGCATCAGCGAGTCGGCGTCCGACGAGTTCCGCGGCTTCGTCGACGCGCTGCCGAGCCAGGGGCTGACCGGCCCCGACGTCGTCGCGATCCCGCTCGCGACCGAGGTCTCGGATGCTGCTCGACGCGCCGTCCAGGCGGCGCCGGAGCCCTTCGTCGACGCGAGCCCGATCATCCTGTGCGTCGGCAGCCACGAGCCCCGGAAGAACCAGGACGCCGTGCTCTTCGCGGCCGAGCTGCTGTTCCGCGAGGGCCTCGACTTCCGCATCGTGTTCGTCGGGGGAGGCAGCCGCCAGGCGACGATCCGCTTCGACCGGCGCGTCGCGGCACTCCAGAAGGAGGGCATGCGCGTCGAGTCGCACCGGCGCCTCGGCGACGACGACCTCTGGACCTTCTACTCGCAGGCCCGCTTCTCGGTCTTCGCCTCGCTCCACGAGGGCTTCGGCCTCCCGGTCGCGGAGTCGCTCGCGCTCGGCACGCCCGTACTGACGAGCGACTTCGGCAGCCTCGACGAGGTCGCGGCCCAGGGCGGCTGCGTGCAGATCGACCCCCGCGACGACGAGCAGATCGTCGACGGGATGCGCCGACTGCTCCAGGACGACGCGCTGCTCGGCCGGCTCCACGACGAGATCCGCGGGGCGACCTGGAAGTCGTGGCAGACCTACGCCGACGAGCTCTGGGACGTCGTCGCTCAGGACCCGCAGTCCGCGATCGCCGAGACCCGAGAGGTGTCCGCGTGAGCCCGACCCTGCCCCTCGTCCGCCGCGAGTCCACCGACAGCGCCCTGCGCGAGGCGGCCGCCGCCCTCACGGGGAACGCCCTCGGCTGGCGGCGCTCCGGCGGAGCCCGCCTCGTCGCCGAGGTGGCGAGAGCCGTCGTCGACCCCGACGAGTCCGCCTCCTACCTCCTGCTCTCCTGCCTCAACCGGCAGGTGCCGAGCGAGCGCGAGATCGTCGACTTCACCCGCGCCTGGCGGGTCGACGGGCTCGAGAAGACGCTCGCGACGGCCTACTCCCACGTCTCGCTCCGCGCCACCGAGGCGGTCGTCGTCGAGTCGGGGATCCTGATCGACGTGACCGACACCGGCCGCAGCCGCTTCACGACGGGCATCCAGCGCGTCGCGCGCGAGACGCTGACCCGCTGGGCCCGCGACCACGAGCTGACCCTCGCCTCGTGGTCGACCGGGATGACGCACCTCCGCGGGGCGGGCGACGACGAGATCGAGCGCGTGATCCTCGATCCTGCCGTCCGCGGGAACGTCCTCCGCCGACCGGGCGTCGTGCTCGTGCCCTTCGGCGCGACCTTCGTGCTGCCCGAGATCGCCGTCGCACGCGGCCGAGCCGACCACCTGCGGGTGATCGCCCGCTACAGCCGCAGCCGCGCCACCGCGATCGGCTTCGACTGCATCCCGATCACCACGTCCGAGACGTCGGGCCCCGGCATGCCGGGGGCGTTCTCGAAGTACCTCGCCGCCCTCGGGGCCTTCCGCTCGATCGCGACGATCTCGTCGGCCGCGACGACCGAGTACGAGGGGTGGCGCAGGATGCTCGGCGGAGCCGGCCTCCCCGGCCCCGCGGTCACGACGATGCCCCTTCCCAGCCAGACCGAGCGCATGTCGCCGGAGACCGTGGCCGCCACCGCCGAGAGGCTCGGCCTCGGCGACGCGCCCGTGGTGCTCGCGGTCGGGAGCCACGAGCCGCGGAAGAACCACCTCAACCTCCTCACGGCGTCGGAGCTGGCCTGGCGCGAGGGGCGGGAGTTCACCCTCGTCCTCGTCGGCGGCAACGCCTGGGGCGACGACGAGTTCCAGGAGCTGGTGCGGTCCCTCCGGCGGAAGGGCCGCTCGATCCTGCTGCTGTCCGGTGTCGACGACGAGACCGTCTGGAGCCTCTACGGCCTCGCCCGCTTCACCGTCTTCTGCAGCATCAACGAGGGCTTCGGGCTGCCCGTCGTCGAGTCGCTGGCCATCGGGACCCCCGTCTTGACGAGCGACTTCGGCAGCATGCGCGAGCTCGGCGAGGGCCACGGCGCTCTCGTCGTCGACCCGCACGACCCGCGCCGGATGGCGGTCTCGATGGGCAGGATGCTCGACGACGACGACCTGATCGTCCGCCTCGAAGCGGAGACCGAGAGCCTCCCCGTCCCGACCTGGGACGACTACGCGGCGCGCCTCTGGGCGGTCACGGCCGACTGACGAAGACGCTCTGGCATAATAAACCGCGCCCGATGCCGCCCGGCCCGCTCTCCCGTCTCGAGGACCATTCCGTTCTTGGAGAGCCGTCGGGCCCCGTGACCGGGCGAGAATGAGGAGTCCGGTGACGACCACAGCTGCACAAGAACGCATCCGCCGATTGGAGAAGCTTCCCTTCGTCGCGGCCGGCGCGCCCGACGCCACGCTGCTGGGGGGCTTCTGGGGCGGCGTCCGCGACGTCATCACGCACAAGAACCTGCTCGACCTGCTGATCCGGCGCGAGCTCAAGGCCCGCTATAAAGACTCGAGCCTCGGGTTCCTCTGGTCGTTCGTCCGACCGCTGACGATGCTGCTGATCTACTACGTGGCGATCGGGCAGTTCCTCGGCGCTGCGCGCGCTGTTCCGCAGTATGCGATCTTCGTGTACTCCGGCCTCACCATCTGGGGCCTCTACAACGAGATCGTCGCAGGCTCGACGATGAGCATCCTGGCCAACGCCGGCCTCATCAAGAAGGTCTACGTGCCGCGGGAGCTGTTCCCGCTGGCCTCCATCGGCTCGGCGCTGTTCAACTTCGGCATCCAGATGATCGTGCTGCTCGGAGCCATCGTCGTCACGGGCCAGTTCCCGCTCAGCTGGAACCTGCTGTACGCCCTCGCCGCGGTGATCCTGGTCATCACCTACGGCGTCGCCCTGTCGCTGCTGCTGTCGGCGCTGAACGTCTACCTGCGCGACATCCAGTACCTCGTCGAGGTGGCTCTGCTCATCTTCTTCTGGGCCTCACCGATCGTCTACGCCTGGACCCAGGTGCAGACGGTGGCGAAGAACCACGCGTGGGTGGCCGACGTGTACCTGCTCAACCCGATGTCGAACGCGATCCTGGCGTTCCAGAAGGGCATGTGGGAGGCCGGATCGAAGACCAACATCATCAACGGCAAGCCCGTGCCGCCGGTCGACTGGCCCGCCCACCTCGACCTGCGCCTCCTGGTGCTCTTCGTCATCGGCCTCGCCCTCGTCTACGTCGCGCAGCGGGTCTTCGCCCGCCTGCAGGGCAACTTCGCGCAGGAGATCTGAGCATGGCAACCGTCCCGGTCATCACCATGAACGAGGTCTCGAAGCGCTTCATCATCCGCAAGGAGAAGTCGCTGAAGGAGCGCCTGGTCAACTTCGGCCGCTCGCGCAAGCACAAAGAAGACTTCTGGGCACTCCGCGACCTCACCCTCGACATCGAGGCCGGCACCACCGTCGGGCTCATCGGCGCCAACGGCTCCGGCAAGTCGACGCTGCTCAAGGTCATCGGCGGCATCATCCAGCCGACGAACGGCGTGGTCCGCCGCCGCGGCCAGCTCGCCGCCCTCCTCGAGCTCGGTGCCGGGTTCCACCCCGACCTGACCGGGCGTGAGAACGTCTTCTTGAACGGCGCGATCCTGGGGCTGTCGCAGAAGCAGATCGAGGGCTACTTCGACTCGATCGTCGACTTCAGCGAGATCCGCGACTTCATCGACACGCAGGTGAAGTTCTACTCGTCGGGCATGTACGTGCGACTGGCCTTCGCCATCGCGATCCACGTCGACCCCGACGTCCTGCTCGTGGACGAGGTCCTGGCGGTCGGCGACGAGCCGTTCCAGAAGAAGTGCCTCGACAAGATCAAGGAGTTCCAGCAGGAGGGGCGCACCATCGTGCTCGTCACGCACGACCTCACCACCGTCGAGGAGATGTGCGACCGCGCCATCGTCCTCTCGCACGGCCGGGTCATCTTCGACGGCGGCTCGGTCGACGGCGTCGCCGCGCTCCGCGAGAACTTCGCCACCTCCTGATCCTGCGCCGCACCGCAACGAACATCGAAAGGTCCTCCGTGAAGGTCTTCGTCCAGGTCCCGTGCCTCAACGAGGAGACGACGCTCCCCGCCGTCCTCGAGAGCATCCCGAAGTCGATCCCCGGGGTCGACGAGCTGCACGTGCTGGTGATCGACGACGGCTCGACCGACCGCACCGTCGAGGTCGCGCGCTCGTACGGCGTCACGCACTTCGTGCACCACGTCCGCAACCAGGGCCTCGCGCGCTCCTTCCGCGACGGTGTCCACTACGCGCTCAGCCAGGGCGCCGACATCGTCGTCAACACCGACGGCGACAACCAGTACCCGCAGTCGTCGATCCCCGACCTCCTCGCCCCGGTCATCGCGGGGGAGGCCGACATCGCCATCGGCGACCGCCAGACCCACCTCATCGAGCACTTCTCGCCCTTCAAGAAGCGCATGCAGCGCTTCGGGAGCCAGGTGGTCAACCTCGCCGCCGAGACCGACCTCCCCGACGCCGCCTCCGGGTTCCGCGCCTACAGCCGCGAGGCGCTGATCAAGCTCAACGTCGTCACCCAGTTCAGCTACTGCATGGAGACGATCATCCAGGCGGGCAACAAGCGCATGAAGATCGCCAGCGTGCCGATCACCACGAACGCGAAGACGCGCGAGTCGCGCCTCTTCGGCTCGATGGGCGAGCACATGCTCCAGTCGGGCAAGGCGATCGTCCGCAGCTACTTCATGTTCAAGCCGCTGGCGTTCTTCGTCTGGCTCGGCATCTTCTTCGGCGTCGTCGGGCTCATCCCGTTCGTGCGCTACGCGATCCTGCTCTCGGTCGACACCGGCGGCAACCACCTGCAGTCGCTCATCATCGGCATCTTCCTGCTCGTGGCGGCGGTGCTGTCGTTCGCGCTCGCGGTCATAGCCGACCTCTTGCGGACGAACCGGATCCTGCAGGAGGAGACCCTCGAGCGCCTCAAGGAGATCCAGTACGGCCTCACGCGCGTCGACCGCTGAAGTCCCCTACTGACGTCGCCTGACGACGTCGCCTGACGTTCACGCGGGCGGAGGTTCTGGCAAGGGTGCATCGTCTACCATGACCCGAGTGGTCGGCCGCGGTGCGCGTAGGGGTGTGCGCCGAGCGGCCGATGTGAATCAGCTCGTACCAGCGAGACGACGTCTCGTGCAAGAAAGGCGGCCCCGGCCATGGCTGTGAAGAGCGACCTCAAGCTCCTCTGGTGGCTCTACCAGGATGTCCCCGTCACCACCGAGAAGGGCGACTCGCCGGCCGAGCTGCTCCGGGCCAGCCTCAGCTGGAAGGTGACCTCGCCGCTCCGTCGCGCGAAGGCGGCGCAGAAGGTCGTCCAGGCGCACTTCCGCGGCATCGACCCCGACAAGACCCGGCCCGAGGCCGACCCCGACGACAGCCGCGCCATCGACCTCTACAGCCTGACCCGCCAGGAGACCCTGCGGCAGCGGATCCTGGCCGTCGCCCCGCACCTGCTCGGCCGCGAGGTGACCGCCGAGATCGAGTCGGGCTCGATCAGCGCCCTCATCGACCTGCTGACCGGCTCGATCGCCCTCGACGACCTCCGGGCGCAGTGGCTGCTCCTGACGGCGACGTCGGCGGCGATGCCGAGCAGCGACACGCTCCGCGCCTTCAACCGCGACTTCGCGTCGGCCGGCGACGACGGCGAGGCGCGCACGCAGGTGCTGCTCGACCACTCGGGGCCGATCCTGGCCAAGAACGCGGCTCACTTCCGGACCGTCGAGGTCGTCACCGACCGCCCGGTCGTCGACGTCGACTTCTGCGCCCGCCACGGCTTCACCTCCGGGGTGCAGAGGGTCGTCCGCGAGACCTTCAAGCGGTGGAACGACCGCGACCCCTTCACGCTGGTCGCGTGGGCTCAAGACGGCAGCACGATGCGCGCCGTCTCCGACCGCGAGCACGCTCGCGTGGTCGACTGGTCGCCCGACATCCGCGGCGACCGGCCGCTCTTCTTCGCCGACGCCTCGGCCCGACTCGTGATCCCGTGGAACACCGTGGTGCTCCTCCCCGAGGTGACCCCCGACCGCTACTCGGCCGAGCTGGCAGCGCTCGTCGAGTACTCGGGCAACGCGAGCGTCGCCATCGGGTACGACGCGATCCCCGTGGTGAACGGCGCCTACGTCAGTCGCGACGACTCGCTCCAGTTCGTCCACTACCTCAGCGTCCTGAAGCACGTCGACCTCGTCCTGGCCATCTCCGAGTCGGCCGGGCGGGAGTTCGAGGGCTTCGCCATGGCTCTCGGCGCGCAGGGCCTCCCCGGGCCCCGCGTCGAGGTGCTGCCGCTGGCCTCCGAGCCCGCGGTCACAGCGGAACCGGCTCCCGTCCGCCACCCGGGCAAGCCCGTCGTCGTGTCGGTCGGCAGCCACGAGCCCCGGAAGAACCAGATCGCCATCGTCTACGCGGCCGAGCTCCTGTGGCGACGCGGTCTCGACTTCTCCCTCGTCCTCGTCGGAGGGCACGGGCCCGCCTGGTACACCGACCTCGACGACAAGATCGCCGAGCTCGCGATCGCCGGCTATCCCGTCACGATCCTGCAGGCCGTCACCGACCGCGAACTCGCGACCGCGTACCGCAGCGCCCGCTTCTCGGTCTTCACCTCCCTGCACGAGGGCTACGGTCTCCCCGTCACCGAGTCGCTCGCCGCGGGCACCCCGGTCATCACGAGCCGCTACGGCAGCATGTCCGAGATCGCGCGCGACGGCGGCTGCCTCACGGTCGACCCGACCGACATGGTCGAGATCGCCGAGCAGATGGAGCTGCTGCTCACCGACGACACGGCCCTCGACCGGCTCCGGGCCGAGATCGACGCGCGGCCCGTCCTGACCTGGGACGACTACGCCGCGTCCATCCGCCGCCACGCCACGGAGGCCCTGCACGCATGACCGACAGCACCCGCACCGCCAGCCCGGTCGACACCCGGAACGCCGACGACCGGCTCCGCAGCCTCCTCGAGGCGTGGGGCGTCCAGCCCGCTGCCGATGCCGAGGGGCTCGTCCCCGCCGTCGCCGACGCTCTCGGTCGCGGTGGCCGCGACCGCGCCTGGCAGGCCCTCGCCTTCATCACCGCGCGGATCCCGCTCGCCGGCGACGTCGTCGCCTTCCGCCGCAATGCGGTCCTCGACGGGTGGGAGGAGACTCTCCGCGACGCGCTCGTCTCGGCCGAGGCCCTCGAGTTCCCCGAGCGGCGGGTGCGCGCCCTCGCCGACGCCGTCGTCGTGGATGTGCACGACACCTGCCGCACCACGAAGATCACGGGCATCCAGCGGGTCGTCCGCGAGACGGTCCGCCGCTGGCACCGCGACCACCCGCTCGAGTTCGTCGCGTGGGACGAGGACGGCACCGCCCTCCGGCCGCTCAGCGACTGGGAGAACAACTCCCTCCTGGGGCTTCCGGGGGCTGTGGACGGCGACGACGCCGAGCTCGACGAGGTCGTCGTGCCGGTCGGCGGCACGTTCGTCGTGACCGAGCTCGTCGCCGAGACCTGGCGCTCGGCCCGCCTCGAGAGCATCGTCCAGCACTCCGGGCTCGAGGTCGACGTGATCGGCTACGACGCCGTGCCGATGACGTCGAGCGAGACCTCCAGCGAGGGCATCGCCGGGCAGTACCCGCTCTATCTGCAGGCCATCTCGCGGGTCGACCGCATCGGCGCCATCTCGGGCGCTGCCGCCGCGGAGTTCGCAGGATGGGCGCACATGCTCGGGTCCACCGGCATCACCGGGCCCGACGTCCGCCACGTGCCCCTCGCGGCCGAGGTCGCGCCGCCGACCGCCGCCGAGCGCGACGAGGCCCGCCGGGCTCTCGGGGTCGTCCCGGAGCGCCCGACCGTGCTCGTCGTCGGGAGCCACGAGCCCCGGAAGAACCACCTCGCCGTCCTGCAGGCCGCGAAGGACGCCTGGGCCCGGGGCCTCGACTTCACGCTCGTCTTCATCGGCGGCGCCAGCTGGTCGAGCGAGCGCTTCCACGACGAGATCGAGGCGCTCCACGCGGCGAAGAGGCCGGTCGTACTGATCAGCAAGGCCACCGACGCCCTCCTCGGCGCGGCCTACGACGTCGCCGACTTCACGCTGTTCCCGTCGCTCCACGAGGGCTTCGGACTGCCGGTCGCCGAATCGCTCGCGCTCGGCACGCCCGTGATCACGTCGCAGTACGGGTCGATGAAGGAGATCATCGATGCGGGAGGCGGCGGCATCCTGGTCGACCCGCGGTCCGATGCCTCTGTGACCGACGCGCTCGTGCAGCTCCTGACCGACGCGCCGCTGCTCCGGCGGCTGGCCGAGGAGGCCCGCTCGCGCGAGGTCCGCACCTGGGACGCCTGGGCCGCCGAGCTCTGGGACTACTTCCGGTCTCCGCTCGCGTAGCCCGGTCGGCGCGGCGCGTCGGCTGCGGCCCCCCGCCGCGGCGCGGTGCGGCTGCCGTCCTGCGGCGCCGTTCCGGCCCGGCCCGGCCCACCCGCTGCCCGCCCGCCTACCGCGGATCGGGCAGATCGGTCCCGTGCTCGAAGTGCGGCAGCCGCAGCCGCCAGGAGCGCTTCCGGGCGGTGATGGTCGCCACGGCCACGAACAGCATGAGGTTCGACTCGAAGAGCACGTAGCTCTCGGCGAGGGCGGTCACGGCGATGAGCAGCAGCACCAGCGCCGGCCAGACGTAGGCGACGATCGGGTGGTCGGACGCCGTCAGCCACGCGCGGAGGAGCGCGAGGCCTCCGGCGGCGAGCAGGATCACGAGACCGATCAGCCCCAGCTGGAACCAGGTGTCGAAGAACGCGCCGAGCCCGGTCTCGGACGGCCTGCCGCCCGTCGAGAGCAGCGTGAACGGGAACACGTCGCTCTGCCAGGCGCCGGTGAAGCCCCAGCCGGCGATGGAGTGCAGGCTGATGAGGCTGCGGATGTCGGTCCAGAGCCGGAGCCGCGTCTCGACGTCGGACGTCGCCCCGATGGCGGCCCAGAGCCGGTCGCGGGCTCCGAGGGCGAGTGCGCCGCCGACGAGCACCAGCACGAGCAGCACCCACTGCATCACGGCCTTCCGCTCGGGCGGCGCCCGCCGGATGCTGCGGAGCGCGATGGCGGCGACGACGAGCACCAGCACGGCGATCGCGGTCACCGGCGACGACGCGAAGACGAGGGTGAGGAGCGCCAGCACCCCGGAGGCGACGGCGGTGCTCTGCGAGATCGACCGCGTCATCCACTCGACGGCGAAGGTGATGAGCGCGAGGGCGGCGAGGAACCCGAGGAAGTTGCGGGTGCCGCCGACGCCCTGGATCGGGCCGCCGTGCGCGATGTTGCCCTGGATGCTGAGGAACGGGAACGGCTGGTCGACCAGGATGCCGCTCAGCACCTCGAGCGACAGCGAGACGGTCAAGAGGATCCGGAGGGCGTCGCCGGTCGCCCGGATCACCTGCACGAGGTCGCGCCCGAGCGCGAGGTACATGCCGAGCGCGCCAAACGCCAGCGCGTAGAAGACCCCGCCGACGGTGACCCAGGTGTACTGGCTCCAGAACACGCTGACCGCCGCGAACCCGAACAGCGCCAGGAGCGACAGGGGCAGGATCCCGCGCCACTCGATGCGGTGGCGGGCACCGAAGAGCGACAGCGACGACAGCACGACCAGGGTCGCGAGCACGGCGACGGAGCCCGGCCAGCCGATCAGCGCGCGCACGGTGTGGATGCCGAGGGCGTAGAGCAGGATCGCGACGGTCAGCGCCTGCGAGAAGGTGCCGCCGGCGGAGAATCCGATCCAGGCGGACAGGTACCGCCGCGGCGGGTCACGTCTCTCGCCGGGAATCGTCACCTCCCGATTGTCGCAGGTGCCGCCGGTGCGCTGGTCGCCGCGTCGCCCGGGGGAGAGTCGGGCGTCGTCCACCAGCGGAGGTTGTCGGCCCGGGTGGCGAGGCAGATGGTCACGAGCAGGGCCCAGCCCCACTCGACGTTGAGGCGCGACTCCGCGAGCCCGTGCACCAGCATGGTCGCCAGGAGGAGGAGCGGGAGCAGATCGAGGGAGTTCCACGGGGCGGGCCGGCCGACCCCGAGCATCCTGCGGTCGGTCGCCCACCACCACGACCTCGCCGCCGTCGTCACGATCACGGCGAGGAACAGCGCGAGTCCGATGAAGCCGAGCTGGAACCACACGTCGAGGTAGGCGTTGTGCGCCTGGAGGTAGACGACGCCCTTGCGGTGGGCGAGGTCGGCGAAGGGAGAGAGGTACGGCTGCCACCAGCCGGTCCAGCCCCAGCCGACGACGGGCCGCTCGACGGCGAGACGGTAGACCGAGCGCCAGATGGTGACGCGGCCGGTCAGGTCGGAGCTCTTGCCGAGGAGGCGCAGGATCTCGCCGCGCGCGACCACGACGACGAGGGCCGTCAGCCCGGCCAGCAGGAGGGCACCGACGCCGACGGTCCAGCGACGGCCGAGCGGGATCCTGCGCGCCAGCACGGCGAAGCCGAAGACCACGGCGCAGAGCACCAGGCAGACCAGGACGGTCGACGAGCGGGTCAGGGCGAGAGCGACGATCGACACGCCGATGCCGAACCAGGCCTGCCGCTTCGGCAGGACGCGCGCGTGCGCCTGCACCGCCGTCACGATGAGCGCGAGCAGCGCGAAGATCGCCAGCAGGTTGCTGTTGCCGGGCAGCCCCTGGATCTGACCGCCGGTGAAGAGGTCGTCGCGGGTCCAGAAGAACGCCTCGGGGTGCGGCGGCGTGCAGTCGACGTAGACGGGGCAGAACGGCTGGCGGACGAAGACCGAGACGACGAGCTCGAACAGCAGCGAGAGCGCCACGATCGCCCGGAGCGCGCGCCCGAGGGCGGTGACGATCGCGGGCCAGGAGAGCGTCGAGACGAGGGCGACGGGTGCGACGGTCGTCATCAGCTGCGTGGCGACGCCGAGGAGGGTGCCCCCGCGGTAGTCCGACCAGATGAGCGACACGATCATCCACGCCAGGAGCAGGCCCAGCAGGATCGGGAGGCGGCCGGGCTTCAGAGGATGCCGCACCACGACGACGACCGACCACGCGACCATGACGAGGCAGGCCGCACCCCAGCCCCACCAGTTGACGGAGTTGCGGAGCGCGTCGCCGAAGAAGAGGACGAGGAACACCAGGGTCGCGAACCCGGTGCGCTCGGTCGCCGGACGGAGGGCGCGGGCGACGGACATGCGACCAGGGTAGACGACCGCGGCTCCCGGGCGGCCCGTCCAGTCCGCCGTGACCGGGCATTGATAGCTTGGGGGCATGTTCCTCGCCATCACGAACGTCCCGCGCGACTACGCCTGGGGGTCGACCGAAGACATCTCGACGCTCCTCGGGCGGAAGCCCTCCGGCAAGCCGGAGGCCGAGCTGTGGCTGGGCGCCCACCCCGGCTCCCCGAGCGTCATCGTGAATCCGGCCGTCGTCGACGGGGCCGACACCCTCGCCGACTGGATCCAGGCGCAGCCCGACCGCGCGCTGGGCCAGGGCAAGCGGCACCTGCCGTTCCTGATGAAGGTGCTGGCAGCCGGAGCGCCCCTGTCGATCCAGGCCCACCCGACCCCGCAGCAGGCCCGCGAGGGCTTCGAGCGCGAGAACCGCGCCGGCGTCCCGCTCCTCGCGACGGAGCGCAACTACAAAGACCCGTTCCCGAAGCCCGAGATCATCTACGCGCTGAGCGACACGTTCGACGCCCTCTGCGGCTTCCGCCCGCTCGACACGACGCTCGCCGACATCCGAGCGCTCGACGACGGCTCGGGCCGACTCGACGCCCTCGGGGCGCACCTCGACGACTCGCTCCAGGCCACGGTCGCCTGGCTCTTCGACGGCGACGACGCAGCCGAGACGATCTCGGCCGTCAGCGCCGCAGCGGCCGCGCTCGTCGCGTCGACCGAGGTCGCGGTGTCGCCGAGCATCGCCACGACGGCCGAGCTCGCGGAGCTCTACCCGGGCGACCCGGGCGTCGTCGTCGCCCTCCTGCTCAACCGCGTCACCCTGTCGAAGGGCGAGGCGCTGTTCCTGCCCGCGGGCAACATCCACGCCTACCTCGGTGGTCTCGGCATCGAGCTGATGGCGCCGTCCGACAACGTGCTGCGCGGCGGTCTCACCCCCAAGCACGTCGACGTGCCCGAACTCCTGCGCGTGCTCGACTTCGAGCCGCTGCCGCTGCCGTACCTCCGCCCCACCGAGGCCGGAGCCGGCGTGAGCCGCTTCGACCCCACCGACGTCGGCTTCGCGCTCCTGCACGTGGTGCCGGGGGAGCAGGGCGCCGTGGTCTCGCTCGGCGGCCCCTCGATCGTCCTGGTCACGAGCGGCGAGCTGCACCTCAAGGGTCAGGACGGCAACATCAAGCTGCGGCAGGGCGAGTCGGTCTACGTGACCCCCGACGAGTGGCGGCTCGCTGTCACCGGCACCGGCGAGGCGTTCGTCGCGACGTCGGCCTGAGCCCCGATAGATTCGACTCATGTCTTGGTTGGTCACCGGCGGCGCCGGGTACATCGGTTCACACGTGGTTCGAGCGCTCGCGGCGGAGGGGCTCGACCCCGTGGTGCTCGACGACCTGTCGTCGGGCATCGCCTCGTTCGTGCCGGAGGGCGTCCCGTTCGTCCGCGGCACGATCCTCGACCAGCCGCTGCTCGAGCGCGCCATCGACGAGCACGGCGTGACCGGCGTGGTGCACGTCGCGGGCTACAAGTACGCGGGCGTCTCCGTTCAGCGGCCCCTGCACACCTACGAGCAGAACGTGACCGGCACGGCCGTGCTCCTCCAGGCGATGGCCGCCCAGGGCGTCGACCGCATCGTGTTCTCGTCGAGCGCCGCCGTCTACGGCACGCCCGACACCGAGACCGTGACCGAGGGCACCCCGAAGAGCCCCGAGTCGCCCTACGGCGAGTCGAAGCTCATCGGCGAGTGGCTGCTCCGCGACCAGGGTGTCGCCACCGGGCTCCGGCACACCAGCCTCCGCTACTTCAACGTCGTCGGCTCGGGCGAGCCCGACCTCTACGACGCGAGCCCGCACAACCTGTTCCCGCTGGTCTTCCAGGCGCTCCTCGACGGGAAGACGCCGAAGATCTTCGGCGACGACTACGCGACGCCCGACGGCACCTGCGTCCGCGACTACGTCCACGTCGCCGACCTGGCCGTCTCGCACGCGGCGGCGGCCCGTCGCCTCGACGCCGGCGACACCCTGGAGGCCGCCTACAACCTCGGCTCCGGCGACGGGGTGTCGGTGAAGCAGATCATGGACGCCATGGCCCAGGCCACCGGCATCGCGTTCGACCCCGAGGTCGCGCCGCGCCGCCCCGGCGACCCCGACCGCATCGTCGCGGAAGGCGTGCTCGCCGGCCGCGATCTCGACTGGCAGATGCGCCACACGCTCCTCGAGATGGTGTCGAGCGCCTGGGAGGCTCGGAAGGCCGCCGCCTGACTCGCGACACGCCCGAGGCGTCAATCACCCTCATTCGGGGGTCGAGGGTTTTATGATGCCCGACTTGACGTACCCCTAGTTACACAGGTGTAATTACAGGTATCGCGACCGCCGGGGAAGCGACGCAACGAGGGGAGATGCGCATTGGCCATCCAAGACCGCAGCGCCCGTGCTGACACCGAGTACCGCGTCGACATCGACTACCGCGTCGAGGTCGACCACCGCGCCGAGTCGGAGTATCTCGACGCAGCCGCCGGGGTACAGAGCTCGCGAGTGACGACCGGAGTGCCGGACGACTGGCACGTCGACCCCGTCCTGCTCGGCGTCCCGGGCGTCCGCAAGCCCGAGACCGACGAAGACAGCCAGCTCTCCTGGCAGGCCGACTCGCTCTGCGCGCAGACCGACCCCGAGGCCTTCTTCCCCGAGAAGGGCGGCTCCACCCGCGACGCGAAGAAGATCTGCGCGTCCTGCGACGTCCGCGCCCAGTGCCTCGAGTACGCCTTGCAGAACGACGAGCGATTCGGCATCTGGGGCGGTCTGAGCGAGCGCGAGCGCCGCAAGCTCCGCCGCCGCGCCTGACTGCTGCAATACTGACCGCCGCAGCACTGGACGGCTCGCCTGGGTCGCCGCGATCCTGCGTCTCTGGCCCCGCCCCGGCCCGCGTTCCTATGAATCGCGGCGGCGCGCGGCCCTGATGCCTGGGGCGCGCCGCCCGGACGCCTAGAGTCACCCACGTCATGCAGCCGAGAGTCACAGCGATCCTCGTCGCCCCGGGTGGGGCGGCCTCCCTCGACAGAACCCTCGACGGTCTGTCGCGCCAGACGCGACCGCCCGAGGCGCTCGTCGTCGTCGACACCGGCGGCCCGTCGTCGCCCGCCTCGCGTCTCGCTCTGAGCGGCGCAGCCACCCTCACCTCGGCCCCCGCGGGCAGCACGCTCGCCGCGGCCGTGGCGCACGCGCTCAAGGCCGTCGGCCCGGCCCCCGCAGGATCGGAGGGCGACGAGTGGCTCTGGATCCTCGGCGAGGACAACGCCCCGGAAGACGCAGCTCTCGAGGAGCTCCTCGCGACCGTGGAGGTGGCGCCCTCGGTCGCCGTCGCCGGTCCGAAGCTCATGCGGTGGGACGAGCCCGGCGTGATCGCCGAGTTCGGCGAGACCATGACCCGCTTCGGCGCCTCGGTCGCCCTCGTGGCCGGCGAGCTCGACCAGGCCCAGCACGACGTCCAGGCCGACGTCCTCGGCGTGGCCGCCGGCGGGATGCTCGTCCGTCGCAGCGTCTGGCAGGCTCTCGGCGGCTTCGACCCGGGCCTGCCCCACATCGACGCGTCTCTCGACTTCTCGACGCGCGCCCGGCTCGCCGGTCACCGCGTCGTGCTCGTGCCCTCGGCCCGCGTGCTCAGCAAGGGCCACCCGGAGGACTTCGGCCGCTCCGAGGGCGGACACGCGCGTCGGTCCCGGCTGCGCCGCGCGGCTCAGCTGCACCGCCGGCTCGTCTACGCACCCGCGCTCGCACTGCCCTTCCACTGGCTGAGCCTGGTGCCGCTGGCGATCCTGCGCTCGGTCTGGCACCTGCTCGCGAAGAACCCGGGGGCCGCCGTCGGCGAGTTCCGCACGGCGTTCTCCACCGCGTTCGGCGGCTCGCACGTGTCGGCCGCCCGCACGAACCTCGCCCGCTCGAAGAAGCTCCGCTGGAGCGCGATCCGGCCGCTCCGGGCGACCGTGGCGCAGCTCCGGGAGCGCCGCGCGGGGGAGCGCGACGCCCTCCTCGCCGGGGCGGAGGACGCCGCCGTCGCCCGCGCGAGCTTCGTCGGCGCCGGCGGTCTCTGGGTCGCGGTCCTCGCCGCTATCGTGGGGGTCGTAGCGTTCTTCCGCCTGCTCGACTCGCCCGCGGTGACCGGGGGCGGCCTCCTGCCCGTCAGCACCACCCTCGGGTCGCTGTGGCACTCCGTCGGGTACGGCTGGCACGAGATCGGCACCGGCTTCGTGGGGCCGTCCGACCCATTCGCCGGCGTCGTCGCCGTGCTCGGGACGCTCACGCCCTGGTCGCCCTCGACCGGGATCGTCCTGTTCTACCTCGCGGCGCTCCCGCTGTCGGCCGTCGGCGCCTGGCTGGCCGCGCGCCGTCTGACCGAGCGCCACTGGGTCCCCGCGGTCGCAGCGCTCGTCTACTCGGTGTCGCCCCCGGTCCTGGCCGCGCTGCAGACGGGGCACCTCGGCGCCGCTGTGACGCACGTCGCCGTGCCGTTCCTCGTGCTGGCGGTGGTCTCCTCGCACCGCTCCTGGGCGGCGGGGGCGACCGCGTCGATCCTGTTCGCGGTCGTGGCGGCCTCGACCCCGTCGCTGATCCCCGCCCTCGTCATCGGCTGGCTCGCCGCCATCGCGACCCGGCCCCGCGGCACGCACCGCATGCTCGGGATCCCGCTGCCGGCCGTCGCGCTGTTCGTCCCGCTGGTGATCGCCCAGGCCTCCCGCGGCACCTGGTGGGCGGTCTTCGCCGATCCGGGCGTCCCGACCAGGTCGGCCTCCGCGTCGCCGCTCCAGCTCGCGCTCGGCTCGCCCGAGACGGGGCTGAACGGGTGGACCGACCTCGTCGCGCGCATCGGGATCACCGGCGGCACGATGGCGATCCTGATCGTCCTCGCGATGGTGCCGCTCGGCATCCTGGCGGCCGTGTCGGTCTTCGCCCCGTCGCGCGGCCGCGCCGTCGCCTGCCTCGCGGTCGCCCTCCTCGGCTACGGCACGGCGGTCGCCTCGACCCACTTCGACATCTCCGGCGTCGGCAGCACGACGACGGGCGTCTGGGCCGGCAGCGGGCTCACCCTCTACTTCGCCGGCCTCGTCGGTGCCGCGAGTGTCTCGCTCGACAGGATCCCGCGCTTCACGCCCCCCGCGGGCCTCCTCCTGGGCGTGGTCGGCGTCGCCGCCTCGGTCCCGCTGATCATCGCCACGTTCGTCGGTGCGGGCACGGTCGTGCCGTCCTCCGGCAGGATCCTCTCGGCCTACGTCACCGCGGAGGCCGTGGCGAAGCCCGACGTCGGCACCCTCGTGCTGTCGCCTCAGCCCGACGGGAGCCTCGCCGTGTCTCTGCAGCGCGGACAGGGCGAGACCCTCGACCAGCAGTCCACCCTCGACGCGACCCAGCAGCGGCTGTCGTCGACGACGCGCGACCTCACGGTCCTGGCCGGCAACCTGGTGAGCCGGAGCGGCTTCGACCCGAAGACCGACCTCCGAGAGCTCGGCGTCGGGTTCGTGCTGCTGCAGGCCGCGCCCGGCGACGGCCCGGGCGACGACCTCGAGCAGCGCGCCGGCGAGGCGCTCGACTCGAACGCGCTGTTCCTCCCCGTCGGCGACACGACCAGCGGGCAGCTCTGGCGGTACAGCGACGCGACTGAGCGGACCACCGCGACGCGGTCCGACGGTCCGCTCCGGCCCCTGATCCTGACGATCTGGGCGATCGTGTTCGGCTCGGCGCTCCTGCTCGCGATCCCGACCACGCCGAGGCGGCGCCGCAGCCGCCCGGGCAAGCCCGAGGCGGAACAGCCCGCCACGACCTTCGACGAGGAGCGAGATGACTAGGCGAACACTCGTCACCACCGGAGTCCGCGCCCTCGTCGGCGTCGTGACGCTCGCCGTCGGAGCCGGCGTCATCGCCGCAGCCAGCGTGCTGCCGCTCCCGACCGTGAGCGACTCTCCCGCCGGTCGACTGGTCACCCCCGTGGCCCTCGACCAGCAGCGGGTCTGCTCCGGCTCCCTCCTCCGCCTCGCCGGACAGAGCGGCGGGTCGGCCACCAGCCTCTCCGCGGCCGGCGTCGCGTCGACCGTGACCGGAGCGGGCGACGGAGACGCGCCCGAGGTGACCACCCTGTCCGGGCCGAGCGGAGCCAGGTCCAAGCCGCTCCTCGTGACGGCGGGCGCGAAGGGCTCGACCAGCGTCCCCCTCGTCGCCGCGGCGCAGAGCCAGCAGGCGGCGTCGACCGACCTCACCGGCTTCGCCGCCTCCGCCTGCACCGAGCCGACGAGCTCCACGTGGCTCGTGGGCGGCTCCACCGAGACCGGACGCACCACCCTGATCGACCTGGTCAACCCGACCGACGTCAACTCGACCGTCGACCTCGCCCTCTACGGCGAGGACGGCAAGGTCGAGGGGCCGGGCCTCAAGGGCATCGTCGTCGGGCCGAACAGCGAGAAGGTCGTGCCGCTCTCCGGCTTCGCGACGAACCTCTCCTCGCCCGTCGTCCACGTCGTCAGCCAGGGCGGACTGATCGGCGCGACCCTGCAGGTCGGCATCGTACGGACCCTCGAGCCCGGCGGCGCCGACACGGTCAGCCCCGCGGCCCCGCCGTCGACCGAGGTGACCATCCCCGGCATCATCGTCCGCGACGGGCAGGCGATCCAGGGCCGCGCGGGTGACGAGGGCTACGGCGACCTCACGACGATCCTGCGCACCTTCGTGCCCGGCTCGGCCGACGCCGACCTCGACATCCAGCTCCGGACCCCGAAGGGCACCGGCGCCACGTTCTCGGTCACCGCTCGCGCCGGCCAGGTGACGGACGTGCCCCTCGACGGGCTCGCCGACGGGCAGTACACGGCGACCATCTCGTCGTCGGCCAAGGTCGTCGCGGGCGTCCGCTCGTCGAGCATCTCGGGCGACGCGATCGACCTCGCCTGGACCGGCTCGGCCCCGAGGATCAGCGGCACCACGATGTTCGCCGTCGCCCAGGGGCCGAACGCGACCCTCACTCTCGCGAACCCGACCGGCAAGGCGGTCGCGGCGACGCTGCGGAGCGCCTCGGGCGCGCCCACGACGCTGACAGTGCCGGCAGGATCGTCGACGCTGCAGCTCCTCCGGACGGGCACGGTGCTGACGCTGTCGAAGGCGGACGGCCTGCGCGCGGCGGTCAGCTACAGCGCGGGCGCCAGGATCGCGGCGTACCCGCTGTTCTCGCCGAGCTCCGTGTCGTCGCCCGTGAAGGTCTACCCGTAGGGCGGTGCCTCGGGCCGCTGCGGCCGGCGGCTACCGGAAGCGGTCGGGCGCGAGGTCCCACGGGTCTTTGCCGAGCAGGTCTCCGACGGCGCGGAACACGTAGCCCTCGATGGCGGCGCGCTGCTGCCACTCGACGTCTTCCGGCTGGCGCGACTCGTGCTGCCTCGCGAGCCGCTCGATCGGCAGCCGGTAGAGGACGATGCGCCGCCGAGCAGCATCGACGTGCCAGCGCTCGAAGCGCGTGCCCGCCTCGCCCCGGGGGAGGCCCGCCACCTCGAAGACGACGTCGTGGAGGTCGTCCGGCCACAGCTCGCGGAGGTACTGCGCGGCACCGGCGACGATGTCCTCGAAGAGGTCGTCGCGGGTGCGGAGGAACGGCAGGTGCGGCCCGGCGGCCGACGACCGGAGGCCGCGACCGTGTCGATCGCGGAAACCCGCCCGACCCGTCGAGCGGACTCGGTAAGACCTGGCCATCCGCCAATCGTAGTCGTCCGTCGTCGGCTGCGCCTCGCAGGATCCTGCGCCCTCCGGGGTTAGGCTTCCGGCAGATGAACGGTCGACCCTGCAGCAAAGTCACGTGCCACGCCGACGCCGTGGCGACCCTCACCTACGACTACGCCGACTCGATGGCCGTCGTGGGTCCGCTCGCCCTCGCCTCGGAGCCCCACGGCTACGACCTCTGCGAGCGGCACGCCGAGAGACTGTCCGCTCCGCAGGGGTGGCAGGTCGTCCGGCATGTAGTTTTGGGGAATGACTTCTGATTCGCCCGTAGACCTCACCGCCTTCGTCAAGACCTACGACGTCCGCGGCCTGGTCGGCTCCCAGCTCACCCCCGACGTCGTCGAGGCCTTCGGAGCCGCGTTCGCCGACGAGATCGGCTCGTCCGCCGACGAGATCGTCGTCGGCCACGACATGCGCGACTCCTCGCCCGAGTTCGCGGCAGCGTTCTCGCGCGGAGCCACCGCTCGCGGCACGAACGTGACGCTGCTCGGGCTGTGCTCGACCGACGAGACCTACTTCGCGTCAGGATCCCGCAACGCCCCTGCCGCCATGTTCACGGCGAGCCACAACCCGGCGACCTACAACGGCATCAAGTTCTCGCGCGCCGGCGCCCAGGGCATCAGCCTCGACACCGGGCTGTCGGCCATCCGCGACCGCGCCGCGGCGTTCCTCGCCGAGGGCATCCCGTCGGTCGACGCGACCGGCGAGGTCACCCCGTTCGACGCGCTGCCCTCCTACGCCGCGTACCTCCGCCAGCTCGTCGACCTCTCGTCGATCCGCCCGATCCGGATCGTCGTCGACGCGGGCAACGGCATGGGCGGCCTGACGGTCCCCGCCGTCCTCGGCACCGCCGCCGGGCTGCCCGAGCTGCCCATCGAGATCATCCCGCTCTACTTCGAGCTCGACGGCACCTTCCCGAACCACGAGGCCAACCCCCTCGAGCCCGCGAACCTCGTCGACCTGCAGAAGGCCGTCGTCGAGCACGGCGCCGACCTGGGCCTCGCGTTCGACGGCGACGCCGACCGCTGCTTCGTCGTCGACGAGAAGGGCGACGCCGTCACGCCGTCCGCCGTGGCCGCGATCGTGGCCGTCCGCGAGATCGCCCGGGTCCGCGCCGCCTCGCCCGACGAGCACATCAACGTCATCCACAACCTCATCACCTCGCGCGCCGTGCCCGAGGCCATCGCGCAGGCCGGTGCGACCCCGGTCCGCACCCGGGTCGGCCACTCGCTGATCAAAGACGAGATGAAGGCCACCGGTGCCATCTTCGGCGGCGAGCACTCGGCGCACTACTACTTCCGCGACTTCTGGGGCGCTGACAACGGCATGCTGGCCGCGCTGCACGTGCTGGCCGAGTTCGGCTCCGGGCCCGATCCACTGTCGATCCTGACCGACCGCTACACGCCGTACGCCGCCTCCGGCGAGATCAACTCGACCGTCGACGACGTCCCCGCCGCCTACTCCCGCATCGTCGACGCCTACACCGGCGTCGGCGAGTTCGACGAGCTCGACGGCCTCACCGTAACGGGCACGTTCGACGACGGCGAGTTCTGGTGGTTCAACGTCCGCCCCTCGAACACGGAGCCGCTGCTGCGCCTGAACGCCGAGGCGGCGACGCCCGCCGGCATGGAGCGCGTGCGCGACGCGGTGCTGGGGCTGATCCGCGGCTAGGGGCTCGCGGGGCTCGCTCGGCTGGGCGGTACCCCTGGGGGGTATCGTGTGATGGCATGGAGCACGGAACGCAGGATGCGGGGGGCCACGTCGGCTACGCCGGCGACAAGTCCGAGATCGTCAAGCGGCTGAAGCGCGCCGAGGGTCAGGTGCGCGGCATCCAGCGGATGGTGGAGGACGACACCTACTGCATCGACGTCCTGACGCAGGTGTCGGCCGCGACCAAGGCGCTCGAGACCGTCGCGCTGCAGCTCCTCGACGACCACCTGGCGCACTGCGTGGCCGAGGCCGCCCGGGAGGGCGGCGACGTCGCCGACGCGAAGATCCGCGAGGCCTCCGCGGCGATCGCGCGCCTCGTCCGATCCTGACGTCCTGCGCCTGCTGGTCCGCCCCGTGCGGCTCGCGGCTCGCTCTCTCGTCGACGCCGGTTTCGCGCGCTCCCGAGGGTCCGCACGGGAGCGAGTGCGAGAATGGTCGCATGTCACTCGCCACTGCAGCAGCCACCACCTTCAAGGTCCGCGACCTCGCCCTCGCCGAGTCGGGCCGTCACCAGTTGCGGCTGGCTGAGAACGAGATGCCGGGCCTCATGGCCCTCCGCGAGGAGTTCGGCGACTCGAAGCCGCTGGCAGGCGCCCGAATCGCAGGATCCCTGCACATGACCGTGCAGACCGCCGTCCTGATCGAGACCCTCACCGCGCTCGGCGCGCAGGTCCGCTGGGCGAGCTGCAACATCTTCTCCACCCAGGACGAGGCTGCCGCAGCCGTCGTCGTCGGGCCCGAGGGCACCGTCGCGGAGCCCGCGGGCGTGCCGGTGTTCGCCTGGAAGGGCGAGACCCTCGAGGAGTACTGGTGGGCCGCCGCCCAGATCTTCGACTGGAGCGCCGAGGCCCGCGCCGAGGGCTCCGACTACACCGGCCCGAACATGATCCTCGACGACGGCGGCGACGCGACGATGCTCGTCCACAAGGGCCGCGAGTTCGAGGCAGCCGGCGCTGTTCCCGACGCTCAGCCGGGCGACTCCGCCGAGTACCGCGTCGTCCTCGACCTGCTGCGGGCCTCGCTCGCCGAGTCGAGCGACCGCTACACGAGGATCGGCGACGACATCCTCGGCGTGACCGAGGAGACCACGACCGGCGTCCACCGCCTCTACGAGCTCGCTCGCGACAACGCGCTGCTCTTCCCGGCGATCAACGTCAACGACTCCGTCACGAAGTCGAAGTTCGACAACAAGTACGGCATCCGCCACTCGCTGCCCGACGGTCTCAACCGCGCGACCGACGTCCTGATCGGCGGCAAGGTCTGCTTCGTGGCCGGCTACGGCGACGTCGGCAAGGGTGCAGCCGAGGCGCTCCGCGGCCAGGGCGCGCGCGTGATCGTCAGCGAGGTCGACCCCATCAACGCCCTCCAGGCGGCGATGGACGGCTTCCAGGTGGCCAGGCTCCAGAGCGTCATCGGCCAGGTCGACATCCTGGTCACGGGCACCGGCAACCTGAACGTCGTCACGGTCGACGATCTCACCTCGCTCAAGCACCTCGCGATCGTGGCGAACGTCGGCCACTTCGACAACGAGATCGACATGGCCGGCCTCGAGTCGCTCGAGGGCGCCGAGCGCATCGAGATCAAGCCGCAGGTGCACGAGTGGCGTCTCCCGACCGGCCGCAGCATCCTGGTCCTGTCGGAGGGTCGCCTGATGAACCTCGGCAACGCCACCGGCCACCCCTCGTTCGTGATGAGCAACTCGTTCACCAACCAGGTGCTCGCGCAGATCGAGCTCTACACGAAGCAGACGGAGTATCCGACCGACGTCTACGTGCTGCCGAAGCACCTCGACGAGAAGGTCGCGCGGCTCCACCTCGACGCGCTCGGGGTCGAGCTCACCGAGCTCACCCCGGAGCAGGCCGCCTACATCGGCGTCCCGGTCGAGGGCCCCTACAAGCTCGGGCACTACCGCTACTAGCCCCGGCTCCCGCCCCTCGGCACGCGGCCTCGCACCCCCGTCCGGCTCTCGCACCCCCGCGCGACGGGGTGCGGCGGCGGGTCGGGGGTGCTGCGTTTCACCGCGGTGCGGGCGCCGCGGGCGCGGCGGGTCGGGCCGGCAGCGGCGCCGCGCCGCGGCGGCGTGCTGCTGCCGACCTGCGGCGCCGACGCCGCACGGCACTACCGCCGCGGGAACCCAGCCGGCAGCCCCTCGAGCGCAGGCGCCAGGCGAGCCAGGACGGCCGCCTCACCGGCGAGGGCCCGAGACTCGCGGTCGCGACGGAGGGCCGATACCGCGACCACGAAGGTCTCCGGGTCGGTGGCGGGCAGGGGCGACACGAACCGCGTGGCCTCGGCTGCGAGGCCGGCCGCGACGCGCATCCTGCTGGCCGGCACCATCCGCGGAGCCTGCTGCAGGAACGACGACAGCCGCCGCGCGAGCGAGTCGGGCAGCCGGGCGACGTCGGCCGTCCGCGCCCAGCCGCGGAGGGCCTCGGGCACCTCGTAGACGACGCGGCCCTCCTTGGGCGGGCGCTCGTTCAGGGCGTAGGTGCCGGCGAGGAGGTCGCCGAGCCGGCGCGAGCGGCTGTTGAGGAGCCCGACGAGCACGGCGACACCGCCGGTCGTGGCGACGATCTCGAGCAGCCCGACCAGCGCTCGGGTGAACGCGTGTCGGAACGTGATGGCGCCGCCGTCGAGCCGCACCACGCGGGCCCCGACGGCGAGCTTCCCGAGGGAGCGGCCCTGCGTCACCGTCTCGACGGCGGTCGGGATCACGACGAGGCTGAAGACGACGATGGCGACCGAGAGGGCGGCGCCGGTCGACCGGTCGACGAGGTCGCGCTGGGCGGCGAGCGAGAGCAGGAGGAGCAGGCCGACCAGCACCGCGACGTAGGTCGCGTAGTCGATTGCGACGCCGGCGAGCCGCGGGACGAAGCTCGCGGGCCGGAGGTCGAGCCCCACCGCCTCGCCGGTGACGAGCTCGTCGTCGTCCGCGTCGAACGTGTCGAACGCGGGCGGAGCCGGAGGACGCGCGCGGTGGCCTGGCATGACAGTATCTAAGCAGAATGGACCTCGACGCCTACACGAAGCAGCACTCGTCCGACTGGGCCGAGCTCGACGCGCTGTCGAAGCGCCGCCGCTTCTCCGGCACGGAGGCCGACCGGCTGATCGAGCTGTACCAGTCGGGGGCGGCGCAGCTGTCGACGATCAAGTCGAGCGCAGGATCGACCGCGACCGGCGAGCGCCTGTCGCTGTCGCTCTCGAGGGCTCGGCTCCGCTTCACGGGCGCGGGTCGCAACGTGGCGGCGCAGATCCCCGCCTTCTTCGCCGTGCAGCTGCCGGCGGCGCTGTACCGCGTGCGCTGGGTGACCCTGGCAGTCGCGGCCGTGACGATCGTCGTGGCGACGCTGTTCGCGGTCTGGGCCGCCTCGAATCCTGCGGTCCTGGCGAACTTCGGCAGTGCCGAGTTCCGAAAGCAGTTCGCGACGCGCGACTTCGTCGACTACTACTCCGACAACCCGCCGTCGTCGTTCACCGGCCAGGTGTGGACCAACAACGCCTTCATCGCGGCGCAGAGCATCGCGTTCGGAATCACGGGGCTGTACGTGCCGTACCTGCTGCTGCAGAACGCGCAGAACGTCGGGCTGAGCGCCGGGGTGCTGACGGACGAGGGGCGCTTGAAGTACTTCTTCCTGTACATCGCCCCGCACGGCCAGCTGGAGCTGTACAGCCTCTTCGTCGCGATGGCGGCGGGGCTCATGATCTTCTGGGCGTGGATCGCGCCCGGCGCCCGCACCCGCGGCCAGGCTCTCGCGGAAGACGGCCGAGCGCTCATCAGCATTGCCATCGGCACGCTGATCTCGCTGCTCGTCTCGGGCGTCATCGAGGGGTTCGTCACCCGCCAGCCGTGGCCGTGGGCCGTCAAGATCGGGATCGGCACGGTCGCCCTGGCCGCGTTCGTCGTGTACCAGTGGGTGGTCGGCGGCCGGGCGCATCGAGCCGGGCAGACCGGCGACCTCGACGAGTTCGAGGCGGGGGCCCGGCAGCTCGTCTCCGGCTGATCCGGCTGAGGCCAGGCGTTCCGCGCCAGCGCCGCAAGCCGGACCAGCCCGCAGCCGCTACAGCCGCCCCGCCGCCTTCAGCGCGAGGTACCGGTCGGCGAGGGCCGGCGGCAGGTCGGCCGGCGATCCGGTGACGACCTCGACCCCCAGCTGCCGCAGGGCGGCCGACACCCGGGCGATGTCGAGGAGTGCCCGCTCGGCGCTGGCCGCGCGGTAGACCTCTTCGCGCGACGAGCGGGCGTCGGGCGACGCGGTGAGGGCGATCGCAGGATCGACGACGCTCGCGACCACGACGAGGTGCCGCGAGGTCAGCTGCGGCAGCGCGGCGAGGAGCCCGCGGGCTGCGCCGGGCGCGTCGAGCGTGGTGGCCAGGACCACGAGCGACCGCTGCGTCGTGATGGAGCGGACGAGGCCGGGCACGAGACTCCAGTCGGTCTCGACCAGCTCGGGGTCGATGGGCGCCATCGTGTCGACCATCGACGACAGGAGTGCGGCTCCGACGGCGCCCTGCACCCGGGCCCGCACCCGCCGGTCGACGACGGCGAGATCGACGCGGTCGCCGGCCCGGGAGGCGAGTGCTCCGAGCAGGAGCGCCGACTCGAAGGCGGTGTCGAGGCGCGGCTCGTCGCCGATGCGCGCGGCGGAGGTGCGGCCGGAGTCGACGACGACCACGACCCGTCGGTCGCGCTCGGGACGCCAGGTGCGGACCATGAGGTCGGACCGTCTGGCGGTCGCCCGCCAGTCGATCGAGCGCACGTCGTCGCCGCGGACGTACTCCCGGAGCGAGTCGAACTCGGTGCCCTGGCCGCGGATCATGACGCTCGTCCGGCCGTCGAGCTCGCGCAGGCGGGCGAGCCGCGAGGGGAGGTGCTTCCGCGACGAGAACCGCGGGAGCACCCGCACCGCGCCGGGCAGCGGGTGCGTGGCCTGTCGACCGCCCAGGTGCAGAGGGCCGACGGTCCGGAGGGTGACGGCCGAGGCGCTCCGCTCTCCGCGCCGGAAGGGCGTGAGGACGGTGCGGGCGACCAGCTGCCGACCGGGCTCGATCGACAGGCGGAAGCGGCGGGGCGAGGCGCCCGCGGAGGGCTGCCAGGCGTCGCGGGCGACCCCGCGCATCCTGCGCCTGCCCTCGTTGAAGACCGTCAGCTCCGAGTCCGCGCTCTCCCCGAGTCGGATCGCGCCGGGGAGCTCCCGCGAGAGGCGGACGGCGCGCGGCGACGCGGCGAGGAGCGTGTCGACGACGAGCAGGATCGCCGAGAGCAGCAGCCAGCCGACGAGCACCAGCGGATCGGAGGTCAGAACGACCGGCACGACGCCGACGGCGACGAGGAGCACGAACCACCCGGTGACGACCATGATCAGATCGGGACCCGGACCTGCTGGAGGACGCTCCGCAGGATGCCGTCCGCGTCGACGCCCTCGAGCTCCGCCTCCGGGCGGAGCTGCAGCCGGTGCCGCAGCACGGGCAGCGCCATCGCCTGCACGTGGTCGGGGGTGATCCGGTCGTGGCCGGTGAGCCAGGCCCAGGCCTTCGCGGCGGCGAGGAGCGCCGTCGAGCCGCGCGGGCTGACGCCGATGGTGACCGAGGGGCTCTCGCGGGTGGCCCGGGCGAGGTCGACGAGGTAGGCCAGGACGTCGGGGCTGACGCCGACCTGCCGGACTGCCGCCTGCGCCTCGGCGATCTCGGCGGCGCCGACGACGGCGGTCACGCCGGCCGCGCGGAGGTCGCGCGGCGAGAAGCCCTCGGCGTGCCGCCGCAGCACCTCGATCTCGGCGTCGCGCGGCGGCAGGTCGAGCGTGAGCTTCATCAGGAAGCGGTCGAGCTGCGCCTCGGGCAGCGTGTACGTGCCCTCGTACTCGATCGGGTTCATGGTCGCGGCCACCAGGAACGGCTCCGGCAGCGGCCGGGAGACGCCGTCGACCGACACCTGCCGCTCCTCCATCGCCTCGAGGAGCGCCGACTGCGTCTTCGGGGGAGTGCGGTTGATCTCGTCGGCCAGCAGGATGTTCGTGAAGACGGGCCCCTCGCGGAACTCGAACTCGCCGGCTTTCGCGTCATACACCAGCGAGCCGGTGATGTCGCCGGGCATGAGGTCGGGGGTGAACTGCACGCGGGAGGTGTCGAGGCTCAGCGCGTGGCTCAGGGAGCGCACGAGGAGCGTCTTCGCGACGCCGGGAACCCCCTCGAGGAGCGCGTGGCCGCCGGCGAGCAGGGTGACGATGAGGCCCGAGAGGGCGCCCTCCTGCCCGACGACGGCCTTGCCGACCTCGTCACGGACACGGGAGAACGACAGCTGGAGGTCACTGGTCATGGGAGCTCTTTCTCACGAGGGCTGCTGATGGGAGGGTCATGGGCGTCACCTCGGCCGGACCGCGCGGGCGACGGCGCCCTCGAGGTCGCGGAGGCTGTCGCTCAGGGCGAGGAGGTGGCGGTCGTCCTGCGGGTCGGCGTCGACGAGGACGTGGCGGAGCTGCCGGGGGTCGGCACCGATCAGGTCGGCCGTCCGGAGGACGACCTCGTCGACGCCGGCTGCCCGTCCGAGCCCGAGGAGGGCGGCGAGGCGGCCGAGGGTCCCGATGCGGAGCTGGTCGAGGGCGTGTCGGCGGTTCTCGCCGCGCTCGTAGAGCCGGGCCCGGCCCTCCATCGTCTCGGTGGAGCGGACGACGACGGGGAGGTTCTCGACGACCAGCGGCCCGAGGCGTCGACCGCGCCAGAACGCCGCAGCGAGGGCCGCCGCTGCGAGCAGCACGACCGAGGGCGTCACCCAGCCCGGCGTCAGCGAGGCGAACGAGCCGGAGCCATTCGGGAGGTCGTCGACCGACGGGAGGTACCAGACGAGGCGGTCGGTCTGTCCGAGCAGGGTGAGCGCGAACGCGGCGTTGTCGTCGTCGGTGATGGAGCTGTTGGTGAGTGCTCCGGACGCGCCGAGGATGGTCGTCGTGTGCTCGCCGCCGTCGCGGCTGACCTGGACGAGGCCGTAGCTGGCGGACGTGCCGGCGGACAGGCAGCGGACGGCCGACGAGTCGGTGGTCGTGTAGCCGGTGCCGGATCCTGTGATCTCGCGGGTCTTCCGCAGGGCGGGCAGGTCGCAGCCGGGCGAGAGGGTCCCGGCGAGGTCGCCGCGGATCGTGGTGCCCGGGGCGAGCGCGTCGAGGGCTCCCGCGTCGGGCTGAACGACGACGGTCCGCGAGGCCGATCCTGCCAGCCGCTTCCACTGGGACGGAGTGAGGTAGGGCCCCGGGTCGTAGGCGAGGACGGTGGTTGAGGAGGGGTCGTCCGCCGCTGCCGACCGTGCCTCGGCGAGGGTCGGCGCCTCGACGACCTCGATGCCGTGCTGCCGCAGCACGCTGACCAGGGCGGCCGCGCCGTCGGGCCCGGTGCTCGTCGCCGAGAGCGCCTGACCTCCGCGGCCGGTGATGCCCACGATCGCCAGGATCGCGAAGACGATCACGACGACGACGCCTGCGGCGATCAGGGCGGCCCTCGACCGGGAGGCGCCCCCGGCCGGACGGCCGGACGTGCGCTGCCGGACGTCGGGGCGATTGGCTGTGGTCGTCACGACAGGGCTCCGGCGCTCGAGCGGACGCGGGTGTCGACGGGAGTCGCCTCGAGTTCGCGGTCGAGGTCGCGGAGCCGGACGTAGTCGTCCTCCGCCGCGACGCGGTCGAGGTACCGGACCCCGTCGAACACCCGGGCGGCGTCGAGGATCGACGCGCGTCGCGACTCGAACACGACCGCCGCGCGGATAGCGAAGGAGTGCGCCGTCGTGCCGGGGGAGGTGGCGACGAGCCCGCGCTCCGAGAGGGCCCTGGCGAGTGCCCGGTAGGTCTCGACGACGGCCAGGTCGAAGTCGCCCTCCGCCGCTGCGCGCTCGGCCGAGGCCCGCAGGTCGCGGGCCGGCCGGGTGTCGTCGTCGCCGAAGAGCGCGTCGGCTCTCGTCGACCGTCGATTCAGGCGCGGCAGGCCGTAGATGCCGAACAGGACGACGAGACCCGCGATCACGAGGGCCAGCAGCACGACGAGCAGGAGGGCCGGCGAGCCGGAGACGCCCCCGAAGCGCAGGGAGTCGAGCCAGTCCGAGAACGCCGTGGCCAGCCTGTCGAGAAGGCCCGGGCGCGCGCCGCTGTACCCGGGCTTCGCCAGCTCCTCCTGGAGCCAGCGCCGTGCCTCGTCGGCGGAGGGCGCGAGGGGTGCCGTCACGGTCGGGCGGGCCCGTCGGGAGTGTGGTACGGGTCGGGAGTGCGGTACGGGTCGGGCAGCGGCGTCGCGCCGGCGGTGCGCAGCTCCACGTAGCGGAGCAGCTCGAGGTCGAGCCCCTCGCGGCGGATGCGCAGGTCGATGTAGAGGAGGGCCACGGTCGCCGACTGGATCACCGCTCCGATGGCCTGGATCAGCACGGTGAGGAGGTTGCCGACGAGCGACACGACGATGAAGGTGACGACCGCGCTCGTGTCGCCCACCGACCCGTTCGGCTGCACGAGCCCGCCGCCGATCTGAGCGAGGAACGACACGGGCGCGCCCACGACGTTGGCAGCGGTCCCGACGATCACCGTGACGAGGGCGATGATGCCGAAGACCCTCCAGAAGCTCTGGCGGGTCAGCGACCACGAACGCGCGACGGCCTGGCGGATGGTCAGACGCTCCAGCAGCAGGATGCTCGGCACCAGCGCCGTCTTCACGCCGATCCAGACCGCGAGGACGACCACTCCGAGGAACCCGATCAGGCCGATCACGACGGCGCCGACCGCCCCGCCTCGGCCCCCGAAGACGGCGAGCAGGGCGACGACGCCGGCGATGAGCGCGAACGCGACGAAGAACGCGAGACCGAGCAGGATCACCCAGCCCACCAGGGCCCGGATCCGCCCTCGGGCCTGGCGGAGGAGCCCCGGGAGCCGCATCTTCTCGCCCACCACCTGGTGCGACGTCTCGAGCACGAACACGGCCTGCAGGAGCGCCTGGACGACGACGGTGAGGAAGAGGGGCACGAGGACGGCCGCGGCGACCCCGGCGATCGTGCCGGGGAGCAGGCGGTCGCGATCCTGGGGGAGCGCACCGCTGATGCGGGTGTACGCGGCGAAGGCGGCGCCTCCGAGGACGAGACCGCTGACGAGGAACGACAGGATGTTGAACAGGAGCGACGTGCCCAGCGTCGTGCGCGGGTTCCGGCGGAAGACCCGGAAGGCCGCGCCGAGGATGTCGCCGAGGGTGAGCGGGCGCAGGGGGACGAGGCCTGGCCGCGGGGGAGGCGCCCACGCGGTCGCGGGCGGGCCCCACGGCTGCTGCGGGCCGCCGGAGGGCTGCTGCGGCGGAGGCTGCGGGACACCCGACTGCGGGGCACCCGACTGCTCGCCGCGCGGCCGCTCGTCGTCCCCGTCGTCGCCGGGCGTCGCCCAGCTGCCTCGATCGCTCATGCTCCCCCGGACATCGTCGGCGTGGTCGTCCGCACCGGACGATTCAGTGTTCCACAGCCCTCTGCGCCGGAGCCACCCGCAAAAGCGGGTCGCGGACTCCGAGGGGGCGTTCGCTAGTGTGGGCAGACCCGCACCGTCCGGCGCGGGAGCTTACCTGTGGAGATCATGACCCCGCGAATCCTGGTGGTAGACGACGATCCTGCGCTCGCCGAGATGATCGGCATCGTGCTCCGGGCCGACGGCTTCGATCCCTCCTTCTGCGGCGACGGCGCCGCGGCCCTCGACGCGTTCCACGAGACCACGCCAGATCTCGTGCTCCTCGACCTCATGCTGCCCGGGCTCGACGGCATCGAGGTGTGTCGCGCCCTCCGCGCCGAGAGCGGCGTGCCGATCATCATGCTGACGGCCAAGAGCGACACCACCGACGTCGTCCGCGGCCTCGAGTCGGGCGCCGACGACTACGTCGTCAAGCCGTTCAACCCCAAAGAGCTCGTCGCCCGGATCCGCACGCGCCTGCGCCCCGCACCCGAGTCGGCCAGCGACACCTTGACGGTCGGCGACCTCACCGTCGACGTCGCAGCCCACGAGGTGCGCCGCGGCGACGACGTCATCAACCTCACCCCGCTGGAGTTCGAGCTCCTCCTCGCCCTCGCGTCGAAGCCGCAGCAGGTGTTCACCCGCGAGATGCTGCTCGAGCAGGTCTGGGGCTACCACTACAAGGCCGACACCCGGCTGGTCAACGTGCACGTGCAGCGCCTCCGCGCCAAGGTCGAGCACGACCCCGACAACCCGCGCATCGTGAGCACCGTGCGCGGCGTCGGCTACCGGGCCGGCGCGAGCGTCTAGCCGACCGTGCGCCCGGTCCCGTGGCGGAGGTGGCTGAGGCGGTTCCTCGGCCTGTGGCGCTCGTCGCTGGAGTTCCGCACCATCGCCATCACCGTGATCCTGTCGGGGATCGCGGTCACGATCATCGGCGCCTCCATCTCGGTGAGCATCGGCACCAACGTGTACGAGCAGCGCCGCCAGCAGATCGAGTCGGAGTCGCAGCGGGCGACGCAGCTCGCCCAGAACATCTTCGACTCGGCGACCGCCACCGAGGACAACAACCAGGTCGAGCTCGACTCCCTGCAGAACCAGGCCCAGTCGGCGATCCTGTCGTCGACGTCGAGCCCGGGCGGGACGAGCATCGCGATCCTGCGGACCCCCGGCCAGACCACCTCGCAGACGATCCAGAACATCGCCAGCCCCGACTTCCCGAACTCGTCGATCTCGAAGGCGATGCGCTCGGCGGTCGCCGGCGAGACCGAGAAGCTGCACCTGCAGGCGGTCGAGCTGACGACGAGCAGCGGGCGCTCTCCGGGCATCGCGGTGGGCTCGACGCTCCAGGTCCCGACGGCGGGGCAGTACGAGCTGTACCTCGTCTACGACCTCGCCGACGCGCAGAAGACGCTCGACTTCATGCAGCAGACCCTCGCCATCGGCTCGATCGCCCTGGTGCTCCTCATCGCGGTGATCACGTACGTGGTCGTCCGGCTCGTGGTCGGACCGATCAGGATCGCCGCCGCCACCAGTCAGAAGATCGCCGCGGGCCACCTCGAGGAGCGGATCCCGGAGGCCGGCCAGGACGTCATCGCGACCCTCGGCCGCTCCTTCAACGGCATGGCCGACGCGATGCAGCGCCAGATCGAGCAGCTCGCCGACCTGTCGCGCATGCAGCAGCGCTTCGTCTCCGACGTCTCGCACGAGCTGCGGACGCCGCTGACCACGATCCGGCTGGCCGGCGACATGCTGTACGACAACCGCGACACGTTCGATCCCGCCGCCGCGCGCACGGCCGAGCTCCTCCACACGCAGGTCGACCGCTTCGAGACCCTCCTCGCCGACCTCCTCGAGATCTCCCGCTTCGATGCCGGAGCCGTGGAGCTCGAGACGGAGCCGGTGGCGATCGTCCGTCTCGTCGAGCAGAGCGTCGACGAGTTCTACCCGCTCGCCGAGGGTACCGGGTCGACGCTCACGGTGACCGCGCGCGGCGGCTACTTCGATGCGGAGATCGACCCGAGACGGGTGCGCAGGATCCTGCGGAACCTCGTCGGCAACGCCATCGAGCACGGGGAGGGCCGTCCGATCGAGGTCGTCGTCGACAGCGACGCCTCGGCCGTCGCGATCGCCGTCGACGACCACGGCGCCGGCATGATCCCGGCCTTCACGGAGCGCGTCTTCGACCGCTTCTGGCGGGCCGATCCGTCGAGGAAGCGCACCATCGGCGGCACCGGTCTCGGCCTCTCGATCAGCCGGGAGGACGCCGTGCTCCACGGCGGCAGCCTCGAGGTCTGGTCGGAGCCCGGGATCGGCACCCGCTTCGTCGTCACGCTTCCCCGACGTCGAGGAGCTACCATCACGACGTCTCCGATCGCGCTCGACGAGCGCCGGCGGAGCGAGCCCGAGGGAGGCGGCCGATGATCCGGAGCCTCTCCCGCCGCGTCCGGCTCGTGGCCGTGGGCATCGTCGCAGCGCTCGCGCTCGCCGGGTGCGCGAGCATCCCGTCGACCGGGGGAGTGCAGACCGGCGACCCGATCACGAGCAACGTGCAGAGCGACATCGAGTACCTCCCCTCCGGCCCGGTGCCCGGGAGCGACCAGGAGCGGATCCTGCGCGGTTTCGTCGCCGCCGGCACCGGTTCGCAGGGCGACTACGCGGTCGCGCGCGAGTACCTCACCGACTCGTTCGCCAAGAAGTGGAATCCGCGCGCCGGCGTCATCGTGCGCCAGGGCTCGGGTGCCTTCTCGTCGACCTCGGACTCGCAGGCGACCTTCACCGTGCAGAGCGCAGCCACGGTCGACGCCGAGGGGCACTACACGGAGTCGCCGCCGTCGACTTCCACCGACCTCAGCTTCAAGTTCGTGAAGGTCGACAAGGAGTGGCGGCTGAGCTACGCGCCCGACGGCATCCAGCTCTCGACGGCCAACTTCGACCTCGTCTTCCGGCCGCACGCCGTCTACTTCTTCGACCCGACCTACACGTACCTCGTGCCCGACCAGCGGTGGTTCCTCGCCCGCACCTCGACGACGACCCGGATCGTCACGGCGCTCCTCGCCGGGCCGTCGACCTGGCTGCGCGGCGCCGTGGTGTCGGCGTTCCCCGAGGGCACGCAGCTCTCGCTCGGGTCGGTCACCGTCTCGTCGGGGACGGCGAAGGTCGACCTCACCCGCGACGCCATCTCGGCCGACTCGACCGCGCGCTCCAGGATGCACGCTCAGCTCCTCGCGAGCCTCGCGACGGTGGCGACGGTGAGCGCGGTCGACGTGAGCGTCGAGGGCAACGCGCTGTCGATCCCCGACTCCAGCGCCCTGCCGCAGACGAACCCGACGGTCGACGCGCGGCCGCTCGTGATCGCGAAGGGCCAGTTCGGCTGGGCGAGCCCGACGTCGATCTCGCCGATCGACGGACTCACCAAGGCGGTGACCGCGCTCGACCCGACGTCGGTCGAGCTCGCGACGAAGCAGAACGTCGCCGCGGTCGGCTCGCCCTCCGGGGTGTTCGCGGTCAAGGAGGACGGCGTCGCCCGCAAGGTCGACTCCCGCTCGGGGCTCGTCGACCCGTCGCTCGACGACCTCGGCTACGTCTGGAGCGCGAAGTCCGACGCACCCCGGTCGCTCACCGCGTACTCGCTCGAGGGCGTCGCCCACCCCGTCACGTCGTCTCTGCCGACCGACCAGCGGCTCATCTCGTTCAAGGTGTCGAGAGACGGAACCAGGATCGTGCTCCTCCTGAACGCCGACGGCGTCACCCGGCTCCTCGTGGCGGCGATCATCCGCGACGGCGACCACGTGCCCACGAAGCTCGGCGACCCGCTCGAGCTCACGCCCCCGGCGGGGAACCCGGTCTCGGTCACCTGGGTAGACGAGCTGACCGTCGCGACCCTCTCGACCAACGACGCCGGCGACTCGCTCGTCTCCGAGGACGACGTCGGCGGCGAGACGACCGACCTCGGCCGCCCCTCGGGCACGGGCGTCGAGATCGTCGGCGGGAACGGCGCCGACCGCGTCCGCGTGCTGACCGCCGCGGGAGACCTCCTGGAGCCCCGCGGCAACGGCTGGGAAGACACGGGCATCTCAGCCGACCTCCTCGCGACCCAGCGCTAGCGGCCTGGGGAGAGCGCCGGGCTCTCCCCAGATTCGCAGGGCCGAGCCCGCGCAGGATCCCGGCCGGGCACGCTGTCCCCGTGCCCCTTCCCGCCTCGTCTCTCCCCGCCCCCGCCCGACCCCTCGCGCCCCTCCTCCGGCGCGGCGTGCTGCCCGCCCTCCGTGGCGCGTGGGGCGCCGTGCTGCCGGCCCTCCGCGGCGCCCTGGCGCTGGTCGCGCCTTGCGACTGCGCGGGCTGTGGCGCGCCCGACATCGAGCTCTGCCCGCGCTGCCGGTCGAAGCTGCGAGGAGACGTCCGGGTGACCGGGCTGCCCGACGGCACGCCGCTCGTGTCCGCGCTGGTGTACGAGGGCGTCGTCCGCGACGTCGTCCTGGAGTTCAAGCAGGCGGGCCGCTTCCGGCTCGCAGCGACGCTGGGGCCAGCGCTCGGCGCCGCCCTTGCGGAGGTCGGGCGCCTCGCCTCGCCCGCGCCGACCGGGGGAGCCGGGCCGATCGCGGTCCTGGCCGTGCCGCCCTCGCGCGCCGGACGGAGGCGACGCGGCTACGACCCCGTCGACCTCGTCGCGCGGGCGGCGGGAGCGGTGGTCGCGAGGCCGGGGCTGGCGATCCTGCGCTCGTCGGGGTCTCAGAAGTCGAGGTCGCGGTCGGAGAGGCTCCGCACGAGGGAGGGGACGATCCGGTGCCCGGCGTTCTGGGCTGGTCGACGCGTGGTGATCGTCGACGACGTCGCGACGACCGGGGCGACGCTCGTGGAGGCGGTCCGCGCAGCGCGAGAGGCGGGGGCCGACGTCGTGGCCGCGTGCTGTCTCGCCGCCACGCCGCTCGCCTCTGCGAAGAACCCGTGATCCGGGTGAGGCCCTCCTCTGGCGTTCATGGGAGGAGCGTGTGCAGGCGTCCAAAAGGTGAATATCGCGTGACACCGAGAGGGCCGGATGGCTACGGTGGGCCTACGCGGCGTGAAAGGAAGTCCGCCTACCAGAATGGCGGCACGCCAGAGTGGCTGGGAGAACGTCATGGACATTTCCGTAACGGGTCGAAACGTCGGGATCACCGATCGGTTCCGCGAATACGCCACAGAGAAAGCCGACAAGGTCGCCTCGCTCGCACCGCGAGCACTGGCGCTCGAGATCAAGGTCTCGCGTCACAACGAGAAGTCGGGGGCCGCGGGCGACGACCGCGTCGAACTGACGCTCATCGGCCCCGGCCCGCTCGTCCGCGCAGAGTCGAGCGGATCCGACAAGTACGTGGCCTTCGACCTCGCCATCGGGCGCCTGGTCGAGAGGGTCCGCCGAGCGAAGGACCGCTCGAAGGTCCACCGCGGGCAGCACCGGCCGACCTCGCTCCACGAGGCGTCCGCCGACGACTTCCGCGGCGCGGGGATCGTCCCGGCCGACGCCGCGACGCTCGAGCAGGTCCGGACGGGGGCGGTCCAGGTCGTCGACGCCGACGCCGAGCAGCCCGAAGACGAGTACTGCCCCGTCGTCATCCGCAAGAAGGTCTTCGCCTCCGACCCGATGACCGTCGACGACGCGCTCTACTACATGGAGCTCGTCGGCCACGACTTCTACCTGTTCACCGACTCCGAGACGGGTCGCCCGAGCGTCGTCTACCGCCGGAAGGGCTGGGACTACGGCGTCATCGGCCTCGACGACAACGCGCCGGTCCGGCAGGAGACCGAGATGGCGATCCGCGGCGGCCTCGCCGTCTGATCCGCACCACCCCCGCACTGGGAGGTGGTCGAGCTCCCGCTTGGCTGCCTCCCAGGGCCGCGGACACTAGGCTTGCTAAAATCACGGGCTGGTAACAGCAGACGGTGCCGGTCTCTGACCGGGCGCCGGTTCCAAACACAGTGGGAGTCTTCCGGTGGCCAACGTTCTCGAGAAAGTCCTTCGCGTCGGCGAAGGCCGCACTCTTCGCAAGCTGAAGGCGTACGCCAAGGCGGTGGGTGACCTCGAAGACGACTTCAAGTCGCTGACCGACGAAGAGCTCCACAACGAGACCGCCGAGCTCCGCGAGCGGTACGCCGGCGGCGAGTCGCTCGACGACCTGCTGCCCGAGGCGTTCGCCGCCGTCCGCGAGGCCTCGAGCCGCACCCTCGGCATGCGGCACTTCGACGTGCAGCTCATGGGCGGCGCAGCGCTCCACCTCGGCAACATCGCCGAGATGAAGACCGGTGAGGGCAAGACCCTCGTCGCGACCACCGCCGCCTACCTCAACGCCATCGCCTCGCGCGGCGTCCACGTCATCACGGTCAACGACTTCCTCGCGAGCTACCAGTCCGAGCTGATGGGCCGCGTGTTCCGCGCCCTCGGCATGACGACGGGCTGCATCCTGGCCGGCCAGACCCCGGCCGAGCGCCGCGAGATGTACGCCGCCGACATCACCTACGGCACGAACAACGAGTTCGGCTTCGACTACCTCCGCGACAACATGGCCTGGCAGGCCAGCGACATGGTGCAGCGCGGCCACTTCTTCGCGATCGTCGACGAGGTCGACTCGATCCTCATCGACGAGGCGCGCACGCCGCTCATCATCTCCGGGCCGTCGTCCGGCGAGGCGAACCGCTGGTTCGCGGAGTTCGCCACGCTCGCCCGCCGACTCCAGCCCGAGATCGACTACGAGGTCGACGAGAAGAAGCGCACCGTCGGCGTGCTCGAGCCGGGCATCGAGAAGGTCGAGGACTACCTCGGCATCGACAACCTCTACGAGTCGGCCAACACCCCGCTGATCTCGTTCCTCAACAACGCGATCAAGGCCGACGCCCTGTTCAAGCGCGACAAAGACTATGTCGTCATCAACGGCGAGGTCCTGATCGTCGACGAGCACACCGGCCGCATCCTGTCGGGCCGCCGCTACAACGAGGGCATCCACCAGGCCATCGAGGCCAAGGAGGGCGTCGAGGTCAAGGCCGAGAACCAGACCCTCGCCACCGTCACGCTGCAGAACTACTTCCGCCTCTACAAGAAGCTCTCCGGCATGACCGGGACAGCCGAGACCGAGGCCGCGGAGTTCATGTCGACGTACAAGCTCGGCGTGGTCGCCATCCCGACCAACAAGCCGATGCAGCGGAAAGACCAGACCGACCTCGTCTACAAGAACGAGACCGCGAAGTTCGAGCAGGTCGCCGAGGACATCGCCGAGCGCCACGAGGCCGGCCAGCCCGTCCTCGTCGGCACGACGAGCGTCGAGAAGAGCGAGTACCTCTCCAAGCTGCTCGCCAAGAAGGGCATCAAGCACGAGGTCCTGAACGCGAAGAACCACGCTCGTGAGGCGGCCATCGTCGCGCAGGCCGGCCGCCTCGGAGCCGTCACCGTCGCCACGAACATGGCCGGTCGAGGCACCGACATCATGCTCGGCGGCAACGCCGAGTTCCTTGCCGTCGCCGAGATGAACAGCCGCGGCCTCAGCCCGGTCGAGACGCCCGACGACTACGAGTCGGCGTGGGACGACGTGTTCACCGAGAAGAAGGCCGCCGTCGAAGAAGAGGGCGACAAGGTCCGCGAGGCCGGCGGCCTCTACGTCCTCGGCACCGAGCGCCACGAGTCGCGCCGTATCGACAACCAGCTGCGCGGCCGCAGCGGCCGCCAGGGCGACCCCGGCGAGAGCCGCTTCTACCTCTCGCTCACCGACGACCTCATGCGTCTGTTCAACTCCAGCGCGGCCGAGAACCTCATGGGCCGGGGCAGCGTCCCCGACGACCTCGCGATCGAGAACAAGATCGTCGGCCGGGCCATCCGCTCGGCCCAGTCGCAGGTCGAGGGCCGCAACGCCGAGATCCGCAAGAACGTCCTCAAGTACGACGACGTCCTGAACCGCCAGCGCGAGGCGATCTACTCCGACCGCCGCCACATCCTCGAGGGCGACGACCTCCGAGACCGCACCGAGGCCTTCCTCGAGAACGTCATCACCGAGGTCATCGACTCCCACACCGGCGAGGGCAACCCCGACGACTGGAACCTCGACGCCATGTGGACCGAGCTCGGAACGCTGTACCCGATCTCGATCACCATCGACGAGGTCATCACCGAGGCCGGCTCCAAGGGCAAGGCGACCCGCGAGTTCCTGGTCAAGGAGATCCTGTCCGACGCCCGCGTCGCCTACCAGGCCCGCGAGGAGTCGCTCGGCGAGTCCGCGATGCGCGAGCTCGAGCGCAAGGTCGTCCTCTCGGTGATCGACCGCCGCTGGCGCGACCACCTCTACGAGATGGACTACCTCAAAGACGGGATCGGCCTCCGCGCGATGGCTCAGCGCGACCCGCTGGTCGAGTACCAGCGCGAGGGCTTCGCCCTGTTCCAGAACATGATGGGCGCCATCCGCGAGGAGAGCATCGGCTTCCTGTTCAACCTCGAGGTCGAGGTGCAGAGCCAGGTCGGCCACGAGGGTCACGACCACGGCCCGATCATCGCGGCCAAGGGCCTCGGCGAGGGGGAGAACGCCGACGCGGTGCTCAACTTCTCGGCGCCGAACACCGAGGGCGAGGTCGAGGTGCGCGACCAGAGCGGGCACCTCGAGAAGGCCGAGACCGCGCGGGCGCAGCGCCAGCAGCAGCTCGTCGAGGAGATGGCCGACCCCGAGATCGCCGCCGCGCGCGCGACCTCCGGTTCGACCGAGGCCTCCGGCGGCGACGGGCTCCCCGCCAAGCGCGGCGCCTTCGGCCAGAGCACGACCGCCGACGCGACCCCGGTCAACCGTGCCGAGCGTCGCTCGCAGGGCAAGCGGAAGTAGCCCGCGCCCTCCCCTCCCGCGCGCCCGCCCCACCTGCCCCAACCCTCACCTCAAACCCTCGCGATCGGCCGCGACGGTGGTCCTAGGACCACCGCGGCAGCCGATCGCGAGGGTTTTGGCGTGAGAGGGCGCGGCCCGGCAGGGCCGGCGGTCAGGCGGCGAGGGTCTCGCGGATCGTGTCGACGAGCGACGTGGTCGGGCGGCCGATCAGTCGGGCGAGCGCCGGATCCACGATGCCGAGGTGACGCTGCCGCGAGGCCCGGAAGATGCCGAGCATCATGGTGACGCCGAGCGCGGGGGTGCCGGCCGCGGTGAGCTCGGCGCGGTACTCGTCGTCGCCGAGGTGCGTGACGCTGATCCTGCGCCCGAGGGCTTCAGACGCGATGTCGGCGAGAGTGTCCAGATCGAAGGCGGCCTCGGCCGTGAGATTGATCGCAGGATCGGTCACGCTCTCGTCGACGAGGAGGCTCGCGATCCCGGGCGCGAGGTCGCGGTGCTGGGTCCACGACACCGGAGCGTCGACGGGCACGCGGAGCTCGCCGGTCTCGGCGGCACCCTGGAGCAGCCGCAGGGGAGTGTCGGCGTAGAAGCCGTTGCGGAGCGAGGTGAACGGCACCCCGCTCTCGGCGAGGAGCACCTCGGTCGCGGCGTGCGTGACGGTCGGCGGGAACGCGGACAGGGAGTCGGCCCCGACGTGGCTCGTGTAGAAGAGGCGCCCCACGCCGGCGTCGCGGGCCGCGTCGATCGCTGTGCGGTGGGCGTCGACCGCCTCACTGCCCTGACGCGGCGCCGAGACGACCAGGAGCCGGTCGGCCCCGGCGAATGACTCGCGGAGCGACGCAGGATCGTCGAAGCTGCCGCGCCGGACCCGGACCCCGCGCTCGGCGAGCTCGCCGAACTCCTCCGGCCGGGTAGTGCTAACTCCGAGGTCGCTCGGCTCGATCCTCTCGAGCAGTTCGGTGAGCACGGCTCCTCCGAGACGGCCGCCTGCTCCGGTCACAACGATCATGGGATCCTCCTGGTATCAGTGCTACCTCGGTCACGGTAGCAGCGTGATAGCGAGGCTAACACGATGTTGGTAGCATCGGAACATGACGGTGAACGGTGCGGCCAGCCCCCACGAGCGGATCCTGACCGCCGTGCTCGACCTCCTCCGCGAGGGCGGTGCCCCGTCGGTCTCGACCAGGGCGATCATCTCCAGGGCGGGAGTCCAGGCACCGGCGATCTACCGCCTCTTCGGCGACAAGGACGGCCTGCTCGACGCCGCGGCCGAACGCGCCTTCGCCGACTGGGTCGCAGGCAAGAGCTCGACGACTCTGCCGGATGATCCGGTCGAGGCACTGCGGGCGGGCTGGGACGACACGGTCCGCTTCGGCCTCGATCAGCCCGCGGCCTACCGCATCGCCGACGCGCGCCCCCACGACGGGCCCTCGGTGGTCTCGGGTCGGGCGCTGCTGCGTGAGAAGGTGTCGCGGGTCGCGGCAGCCGGGCGGCTCGCCGTGTCGGTCGAGCGCGCCGTCGCCCTGATGCATGCCACGGCCCGGGGCGTGATCCTGAGCCTCATCGATGTCTCTCCCGACGAGCGCGACCTCGGCCTCAGCGACCTGGCCCGCGAGTCGACGATCGCGGCGATCACCACGGACGCGCCCGCGACCGGCGACGGGTCGCTCGCCGCCGCGGCGACCACCCTCCGGGCTCTGGCGCCGCTCTCGCGCGCGCTCGAGCCGGCGGAGCGTCAGCTGCTCGACGTGTGGCTCGCCCGCATCGCCGACGCCGAGGGGCCCACGCAGCGTTGACTGCCCGCGCCGCGCCGACCTGCCCGCGCCGCGCTGACCTGCCCGCGCCGCGCTGACCTGCCGGCGTCGCGCTGACCTGCCGGCGCCGCGCCTGGCCCGCCCGGGTCGCCCCTAGAGCACGTGCACGGCGGACGCCCGCCAGCGGCTGTTGAAGGCCTCGAGCCGCAGCGCGACGGCCCGGCTCCGAGCCCGGCCGTGGATGATGATCACCGCCTCGACGATGCCGTCGGCCGGCTCGGTCACCCGCACGGTCCCGACCGAGAACGAGGGGCGCCGGGCCTGCTCGCCGCGGGCGCTCCGCGCTCGTGCGGCCAGGGCCACGCGCTTCTGCACGTGGCGGAACACGTCGTCGGTCACCCAGCGGGCGATCTGCTCGATGTCGCGGGCTCCGGCCAGGATCTCGACGACGCAGCGGGCGAGGCTCGTGGCGAGCGGCTCAGGATCGGGCAGCTCGGCCCGAGGCACCGGGCTCGGCGGCGGGATCAGCGGGGCCGGCCGCGACGCCGTCGGAACGGCAGCCGCGGGGGCGAGCGGGGGCAGCGCCCGCAGGTGGGGCTCCGCACGGGGGTGCGCGCCGGGAGGCCGGGCAGCGGGAGGCCGGGTGGTGGGAGGCAGGGGAGTGGGGAGGAGGTCGTCGCGGAGAAGCGCGGCGGAGGACTGGGGCATGGTGACTGCTCTCGCTCGTGTACGGAAGGAGCGTCCGGCAGGAGGCCCGGGGGCGACCCTGCGGGCTTAGCATCAACATATGACATTTCGAGTGAGCGACACGCGTCGCCTAATCGAACTGTGGACAAGTCCTTCTATCTCCGCCCGCGGCAGGACTCCCGGGTGCTGGCGTTTAGGCTGGTGTCGTGTCGACGCTCAGTGATCTCGTTCTCGCCCAGGGCCGCTCCAGTGAGGCCGACGTCGAGTGGCTGCACCTGCTCGTCGGCGACTGGCAGCTGCTCGCCGACCTCGCGTTCGCCGACATGGTGCTCTGGGTGCCCACCGACTCCGGCAGCTTCGTGGCGGTCGCCCACGCGCGGCCGTCGAGCTCGGCGACGCTGTTCTACCGCGACTTCGTCGGGCAGGAGGTGCGTCCGGAGTGGCGCGCCCAGATCAGCCAGGCCTTCGAGGCCTCGCGGATCGTCGACTCGGCCGCGCCCGACTGGTACGAGGAGACCCCGACGCGCGTGCGCGCCGTGCCCGTCCTGCGTCGCCTCGGGGCGAGCCGTCCCGACGTAAGCGAGCACCCGATCGCCGTCATCACCCGGCACACCAACCTCAGCGAGGCCCGCACGCCGAGCCGTCAGGAGCTGACCTTCAACCAGTGCGCGAACGACCTGTTCGCCATGATCGCCGCCGGCGACTTCCCCGATCTCGGGGCTCCGACCGGCCCGCGCCGCGGCGCCCCGCGTGCATCCGACGGTCTCCTCCGACTCGACGTCGACGGCACCGTGGTCTTCGCGAGCCCGAACGGCCTCTCGGCCTTCAACCGCATGGGCTTCCTCGGCGAGCTCGAGGGCGAGTCCCTCGCCGAGGTGACCACGAACCTGCTCTCCGGCAAGCTCGTCGTCGACGAGTCGCTGCCACTCGTCGTCACCGGCCGGGCGCCGTGGCGCACCGACGTGGAGGCGAAGGGCGTGACGGTCTCGCTCCGGGCCATCCCGCTGCGCGACCGCGGCGAACGCGTCGGCGCGATCGTCCTCTGCCGCGACGTCACCGAGCTCCGCCACCAGGAGCGCGAGCTCATCACCAAAGACGCGACGATCCGCGAGATCCACCACCGCGTCAAGAACAACCTGCAGACCGTGGCGTCGCTCCTGCGCATCCAGGCGCGGCGCACGCACACCGACGTGGCCCGCGACGCTCTCAATCAGGCCATGCGGCGCGTCGAGTCGATCGCCGTCGTGCACGACACACTCTCGGAGGGCCTCAACCAGAACGTCGACTTCGACACGGTCTTCGAACGCGTGCTGCTGCTCATCGCCGAGGTCGCCTCGTCGCACAACACCACCGTCCGACCCAAGTTCACCGGCAGCTTCGGCACCCTGCCGAGCGAGTACGCCACGCCGCTCGCCCTGGCCCTGACCGAGCTCGTCACGAACGCGGTCGAGCACGGCCTCGACGGCCGCGACGGCGACGTCGACATCATCGCGGAGCGCACCGACGAGGAGCTCACCGTGAAGGTGCGCGACAACGGCATCGGCCTGCCCGAGGGCAAGGTCGGCTCCGGGCTCGGCACTCAGATCGTCCGCACGCTGATCCAGGGCGAGCTCGCCGGCACCATCGACTGGCACACGCTGGTCGGCTCGGGCACCGAGGTGACTATCGATGTGCCGCTGCGTTGGATCCAGCAGCCGGCGTAGGCCCGGCTGGCCTTATTGAACCGCGCAGGATCACGACGGCGCGAGACAGACGAAGGGCGCGCCCCGCACGGTCTCCCGTGCCGGAACGCGCCCCCCGGCGCCGCAGACCCGAGGGTCTGCCGTGATCGTGTGAAGTTGTGAGGCCGGGCCGAGACTAGCTGGCGCGGCGGGCGCGAGCGGCGCGGCGCTTGAGGGCGCGGCGCTCGTCTTCGCTCAGGCCGCCCCAGACGCCGGAGTCCTGGGAGGTCTCGAGCGCGTACTGGAGGCAGGTCTCGGTGACGGTGCAGCGCCCGCAGACGGCCTTCGCCTTGTCGATCTGGTCGACGGCGGGCCCGGTGTTGCCGACGGGGAAGAAGAGCTCCGGGTCTGCAGTGAGGCAGGCGGCCTTGTCACGCCAATCCATCTATGGGTACTCCTTAAATGCTGAACCCCACAGCAAAGTGCTCGGGTTCCGGTGGGGGAAAGAAAAGAATTCGGGAGGCATGCACAGCAATGTGCACGTCACTTCGACCTCGAATATGGTCGCATACTGGTGTGACCAAATCAAGGGGTTAAGAGAGGACTTCAAGCGTGACGGAGCCGGGCGGACATCCACGTGACGACGTCTCGAGACGACAGGTGTCGGCCCCGAGACCGCCGCTGATGTGGCTGCTGATCGTGCTCCTGACGGCCGAGTTCCTCCTGATGGTCGTCGTGTCGCTCGTGCTGGTCGCGGAGGTCTTCGGGGCGACCGCCGACTCGGTCGCCGCAGGCATCGCGATCCTGGTGCTCGCCCTCGTGGCCACCGTGTGGCTGGGCTTCATCGTCGTCGCGGCCTGGCGGGGGAGGGCCTGGATGCGCGGTGCCTCGATCGTCTGGCAGGTGCTGATGTTCGCCGTCGGGATCGGGTGCTTCCAGGGCCTCACCGCCACGCCCGCGGTCGGCTGGGCGCTCGTCGTGCCGGCCGTCGTCGTCTTCGTCCTGCTGATCTCGCCCTCCGTCGTCGCGGCGACGACGAAGCGCGACTGACGGCGCGCGACGCCGACCGGCTAGTCGTCGATGCCGAGCTTCTTGCGGAGCGACGCCACGTGCCCCGTCGCCTTGACGTTGTAGAGGGGCAGCTCGACGCGGCCCTCCTCGTCGACGACGATCGTCGACCGGATCACGCCGGTGACGGTCTTGCCGTAGAGGGACTTCTCACCGTAGGCCGCGTACTCCTGGTGGACGCCCAGGTCGAGGTCGCTCAGCAGAGGGAAGTTCAGCCCCTGCTCGTCGCGGAACCTCTGGAGCGCCGGCGCCTCGTCTTTCGAGACCCCGAGCACCTGGTAGCCGGCCGACTTCAGCGAGTTGATGTTGTCGCGGAAGTCGCACGCCTCAGTCGTGCACCCCAACGTCGACGCCGCCGGGTAGAAGTACACGATCACCCTGCTGCCCCGGAAGTCGGAGAGCGAGACCGGCTTGCCGGTCTCGTCGGGGAGGGTGAAGTCGGGCGCGACAGCGCCCTTCTCGAGGCGATCGGACATGGTTCTCCTTCGATGCTGAGGCGCGTTCTTGAGCGCCTTCATCTCATGCTAATGTTGTTCCTCGGTTGCGGAACTCCGGTTTCCACAGGCCACGCACCTCTAGCTCAATTGGCAGAGCAACTGACTCTTAATCAGTGGGTTCTCGGTTCAAGTCCGAGGGGGTGCACCAGAATCCGGTTCCCCGTGGTCGAAGCGTCGCTTCTTCCGCGGGGAATTCTCGTTCGTGAGTCTGATCTCGTCTCACCGCCGCTAGACGACCTCCCGCGAAAGCGCAACCGTCGGCACGGCAGACGGGCCCGGTCTACAAGGGACCCATGAGCACACGCGAGCGGACCATCGTCATCACAGGAGCCTCGAGCGGGATCGGCCGAGCATCGGCCCTCCGGTTCGCCGAACGCGGCACCACCCTCCTCCTCGCCGCTCGGCGCGCCGACGCCCTCGAGGAGGTCGCTGCGCTCTGCCGGAAGCGCGGAGCCGTCGCCGTGGTCGTGCCGACCGACACCACCGACGAGCAGGCGGTCGACCGGCTGGGCGCCAGGGCGCTCTCGACGACCGGCAGGATCGACGTCTGGGTCAACGACGCCGCCGTGTCGTCGTTCTCGCCGTTCCTCGACATGCCGATGGACGAGTTCCGGCGGGTGCTCGACGTCAACATCATGGGCTACGTCTACGGGGCGCGGGCAGCCCTCCGGGTCATGGTGCGTCAGCGGCACGGAGTGGTCGTCAACGTGTCGTCGATCGTGGGCGAGGTGCCGCAGCCGTACACGGCGCCCTACGGCATGTCGAGGGCGGCGGTCCGCGCGCTCGGCGTCAGCCTCCGGTCCGAGCTGGCGCTCGCGAAGCAGAAGCACGTGCACGTCGTCACCGTCCTGCCTCCGACGGTCGACACGCCCTTCTTCCGGCACAGCGCCAACCACACCGGCCGGGCGATCCAGGCGATGCCGCCGGTGTACCCGGTCGAGCAGGTGGCCGCCGCCGTCGTCAAGGCGGCGACTGCTCCGGGCAAGGGCACCGAGATCGCGGTCGGCAGGATCGGCAGGGCCCTCGTCCGGCAGCACCGCATGACGCCCGCTGCGGTGGAGGCGCAGATGGCCCTGCAAACGGAGAAGACGCACCTGTCGAGAAAGGAGTCGGCGCCCGACACGTCCGGCGCCCTGTTCGAGCCGAGCGCGGATCCTGCCGATGCGACCACCACCGGCGGCTGGAAGGGGCGCCGCCGGACGATCTCGCGGAACCTCCTGCTCGTCGGGGCGCTCGCGGCCGGTGCGGTCGTGGTCGCGCGCCGCGCCGCTGCTGGCCGGGCCTAGCGGCACCGGGCCCGCGCCCTCGCCCGCGCCCTCGCCCGAGATCGCGACAAGAAACCACCGCGCGCAGTGGTTTCATGTCGCGATTATGGGAGCGGCGTGCGTCGATGCGCGCCGAGCGGGTCGGTGCGAGAGAATCGGGCATGGCACAGAGCGAACAGGCAGGATCCGTGGTGGCCGTCAGCCGAGACGGGCAGCACCGCTTCAGCAAGGACGTCGTCGACGAGATCCTGCTGGTCGCAGGCCTCGGGGTGGAGGGCGACGCGCACGCGGGCGTGACCGTGCAGCACCTGTCGAGGGTTGCCCGTGATCCTGCGCAGCCGAACCTGCGGCAGGTGCACCTGATCCACGCCGAGCTCTTCGACGAGGTCGGCGAGCGGGGCTACGAGGTCGCACCCGGGCAGCTCGGCGAGAATGTCACCACGCGCGGCGTAGACCTGCTGCGGCTCCCTGCCGACACGCTCCTGCACCTCGGCGAGGAGGCCGTGGTCCGCGTGACCGGCCTCCGCAACCCGTGCCAGCAGATCAACGGCTTCGAGCCGGGCCTCCTGAAGGAGGTGCTCGGGCACTCGCAGGACGGCGAGGTCGAGCGGAAGGGCGGCGTCATGTCGGTCGTCGTCACGGGCGGTGTGCTCCGGGCCGGCGATCCGATCCGTGTCGAGCTGCCCGCGGGGGAGACGGTCGCGCTGCAGCCGGTGTGAGGGGCTGGTCGCCGCCGGCCCTAGACTGATCGGCTACCGTCCGCCGATTGAAGGAGACCCGTGCTGGTCACCGTGACCTCGACCGCGCCCTCCGCGTCCGATCTGAGCCACCTCCTGCGCAAGCACCCCGACCGCGCTCAGGCCTTCTCGCTCAGCGTCGGCACGGCTCACGTCTTCTACCCCGAGGTGTCCGACGACAGGTGCACCGTGGCGCTCCTGCTGGAGGTCGACCCCGTAGGGCTCGTCCGCGACAAGCGCTTCCGCGGCAGCGACGCGGCAACCCTCGCGCGCTACGTGAACGACCGCCCGTACGCCTCCTCGTCGATGGTCGCCGTCGCTCTCGGCCAGGTGTTCCGGACAGCGATGAACGGCACGAGCGAGTCCTTCCCCGAGCTCGCGGCGTCAGCCCTGCCCCTCGAGATCACCGTGGCGGCCCTGCCGGCTCGAGGACGCGACTCGGACGACCTCGTGGCGCGACTGTTCGAGCCGCTCGGGTGGACCGTCGTCGCGAAGCCGATCCCGCTCGATCCTGCGTTCCCGGAGTGGGGCGACTCCGCCTACGTCGACCTCGTCCTCCGGGGTGAAGTCCGTCTCGGAGAGGCCCTCCGTCACCTCTACGTCCTGCTCCCGGTCCTCGACGACGCCAAGCACTACTGGGTGTCGGACGACGAGGTCGGCAAGCTGCTCCGCGCCGGCGAGGGATGGCTGCCCGAGCACCCCGAGCGCGAGCTCATCACGCGGCGCTACCTCGCCCACCAGCGTTCCATGGTCGAAGAGGCTGAAGGACTCCTCGGCGCCGAAGTCAGGATCGCCGCGCTGAAGGACCTCCCGTCGGAGCCCTCGGATGTCGAGCCCGCCGCCGTCCGACCGGCACCCCTCGCTCCGCAGCGCGCGGAGGCGGTGCTGCGGGCACTCCGAGACGTCGGGGCCCGCACGGTCGCCGACGTCGGCTGCGGCGAGGGAGCGCTGCTCCGGCGGCTGCTCGCGGATCCTGCATTCACGACGATCATCGGCACGGATGTCTCCGCCGGTGTCCTGGCGAGGGCGGAGCGCGCGCTGAACCTGCGCGAGGCGGGCGATCGGCAGCGGGAGCGCGTGCGACTGCTGCAGTCGTCGGCGACCTACCAGGACGACAGGATCAGCGGCCTCGACGCCGTCGTGCTGATGGAGGTCGTCGAGCACGTCGACGAGGAGCGCCTCCCTGCTCTCGAGGCGTCTGTCTTCGGAGCCGCCGCCCCGCGATCGGTCGTCGTGACGACTCCGAACGCCGACTACAACACTCTGTTCGAGACTCTGTCCGCCGGTGCGTTCCGGCACCCGGACCACCGCTTCGAGTGGTCGCGCGAGGAGTTCGCCGCGTGGGCGGACGGGGTCGCGGACCGCCGGGGCTACACGGTCGAGTACCGGCCCGTCGGCGACGTCGACGCCCGCCACGGTTCACCGACGCAGCTCGCACTCTTCCGGAAGAAGGCCTCCTGATGCCCCCGCTCGCCCTTCCCGACATGTCGCTCGTCGTCCTCGTCGGCGCCTCCGGGTCCGGCAAGTCGACCTTCGCCGCGCAGCACTTCGGCCCGTTCGAGACGCTCTCGAGCGACTGGTTCCGCGGCCTGGTGTCGAACGACGAGAACGACCAGGCGGCGACGAAGGCCGCTTTCGAGGCCCTCCGTTTCGTCGCGGCCAAGCGTCTCGAGGCCGGGCTCCTGACGGTCATCGACGCGACCAACGTCCAGCCCGAGTCGCGCCGCTCGCTCGTCGAGCTCGCCCGTGAGCACGACGTGCTCCCGGTCGCAGTCGTCCTCGACGTGCCGCAGAGCGTGTGTGTCGAGCGCAACGCGAGCCGCGCCGACCGCACCTTCGGCGCGTCCGTCGTCAAGCGTCAGCACGATCAGCTGCGCCGCTCGCTGAAGTTCCTCGGCAAGGAGGGCTTCCGGCGCGTGCACGTCCTGTCGGGCGTGGATGCGGTGGCGGAGGCCCAGTTCGTCCGCGAGCCGCTCCTCAACGATCGGCGGGGCGAGACCGGACCGTTCGATGCGATCGGCGACGTGCACGGCTGCCGCTCGGAGCTCGAGTCGCTCCTCGGTGCTCTCGGCTACGAGATCGAGCGGGACGACGAGGGGAGACCCGTCGACGCCGCGCATCCCGACGGGCGTCGCGTCGTCTTCCTCGGCGACCTCGTCGACCGCGGCCCGGACACGCCGGGCGTCCTGCGGCTGGCCATGGGCATGGTCGAGGCCGGGCACGCCCTGGCTGTCCCGGGGAACCACGAGGCGAAGCTCGTGCGCGCTCTCGAGGGCAAGAAGGTCCAGGCGAGTCACGGTCTCGCGGAGACCCTCGCGCAGCTCTCGGAGGAGAGCGCCGAGTTCCGCCACAGGGTCCTGACGTTCTGCCGCGATCTCGTCTCGCACCTCGTCCTCGACGACGGGCGCCTCGTCGTCGCCCACGCCGGACTGATCGAGAAGTACCACGGCCGCGCCTCCGGCAGGGTCCGCGCCTTCTCCCTGTTCGGCGACACCACCGGCGAGACCGACGAGTACGGCCTCCCGGTCCGGCTCCCGTGGGCGGACGACTACCGCGGCTCGGCGACGGTGCTCTACGGGCACGTCCCGACCCTCGAGGCGGAGTGGGTCAACGGCACCATGTGCCTCGACACGGGCTGCGTGTTCGGCGGGAGGCTCAGCGCACTGCGCTACCCCGAGAAGGAGGTCGTCAGCGTGCCGGCCGAGAAGGTCTGGTACGAGCCGGCCGCTCCGCTCGGGCGAGCAGGATCCGCGACGGGTACCACCGGCACGGCGCCCCCGCGCGACCCGGGCCTCCTCCGCATCGACGACGTCCTCGGCAAGCAGGTCGTCGAGACCCGCGCGTTCGGGAAGGTGGGCATCCGCGAGGACAGCGCCGCCGGCGCTCTGGAGGTCATGAGCCGCTTCGCCACCGACCCTCGACGCCTCGTCTACCTGCCGCCGACCATGAGTCCGCCGCACGTCTCGAGCCGCCCCGGGGTCCTGGAGCACCCCGCCGAGGCGTTCGCCTCGTACCGGAGAGAGGGCGTCGAGCGTGTCCTCTGCGAGGAGAAGCACATGGGCTCGCGAGCTGTCGTGCTGCTCACCCGCGACCCCGCGCGATTCGGTGCACCCTCCGGCTGGAGGGGTGCGGTCCACACCCGGACCGGCCGCCCGTTCTTCGACGACGCCACCGGCGAGGCGTTCCTCGAGCGGCTCGACCGAGCAGCGGCCGCTGCAGGCCTGTGGGAGGAGCTCGAGACCTCCTGGCTCCTCTTCGACGCCGAGCTCCTGCCGTGGTCTCTCAAGGCGGGCGCGATGATCCGCGAGCAGTACGCGAGCGTCGCAGCGGCGGCGACTGCTGCGCTTCCGGCCGCGGCCGCGATCCTGCAGACCGCCCTCGACCGGGGCGTCGACGTCGGCGACCTCCTCGCGCGCACCGAGAGCCGCGCAGCGAACGCGGAGGCGTACCGCGACGCGTACCGTCGCTACAGCGCCCCCGTCTCGGGTCTCGACGGCGTCCAGCTCGCGCCCTTCCAACTGCTCGCGTCCGAGGGGGCCAGCCACCTCGGCCAGGAGCACGCGTGGCACCTCGCGCTCGCCGACCGGCTCGCGGAGGCCGACGAGGCCTTCATCCGACGCACCCGCCGGATCGAGGTCGACCTCGCCGTCCCCGAGTCGGAGGCTGCGGCAACGGACTGGTGGGAGGCACTCACGGCGGACGGCGGCGAGGGCATGGTGGTGAAGCCGGCGGTGGGTCTCACTCGAGGCACCCGCTCGCTCGCCCAGCCGGGGATCAAGGTGCGAGGGGCCGAGTATCTCCGGATCATCTACGGGCCCGACTACCTGGAGCCGGCGAACCTCGCACGCCTCCGCGACCGCGACGTGGGGCACAAGAGATCGATGGCTCTCCGCGAGTACGCCCTCGGAGTCGAGGCCGTCGAGCGCTTCGTCGCCGAGGAGCCGGTGTGGCGCGTGCACCAGGCCGTGTTCGGGGTGCTCGCCATGGAGTCGGAGCCGGTGGATCCGCGGTTGTGACCCGGGTGTCCGCGGTTGTGACCCGGGTGTCCTCGGTCGTGTAGCGGGCGGAGGCCGACATCGGACGCCGAGCTCCCGCACGGGGGTGACCGGCGGCGCTCACCCCTCGCCGAGCAGCACCGCCCGCCGCGAACGAGCCCAGGCGGCGAGCGACCGCGCGGGCTCGCCGGTGATCCGCTCGACGTCGGTGGTGAGCAGGTCGACCCCGTCGAGCCCGCGGCGGGCCACGACGCCGAACTGCTGCCGGAGGCCCTCCGCCTGCCAGGCAGGGACGCCGTTGGCTCGCAGGATCACGGCGAACACCCTGCTGGGCACATGCACGTACCGCACCCCGCGCCCGAGCCCCTCCGCGAGGCCCCGCGCGACGCCGCGGCCGTCGAGGAGCTCCGGCCCGGTCAGCACGGGCTCCGCACCGACGTGGACGCCTTCGCGAAGCACGTGGGCGGCGACCCGGGCGATGTCGTCGGTGTCGATCCAGCCGATCCGGCCGCGGCCCATGGTCTGCGGGAACAGCCCCTTCCGGATCGCCGGCCCCGACGACTCGAGGTTCGTCATGAACCCGGACGGGTGCAGGATCGTCCGCTCCAGACCGCTCGCGCGCACCAGCTCGTCGATCTGCCAGATGGCGCTGGCCCAGGGCATCGGCGAGTGCTCGGCCGCGTCGCCGCCGGAGAGCTGCACGATCGCCCGGACGCCGGCCTCCTTCGCCGCCCACACGCCGTTCGCCCCGTGCTCGGCCTGCTTCTGGGTCGCGGCCGTGACCAGGAACAGCTGGTCGACGCCGTCGAGCGCCGCGGCGAGGGCCGTGCGGTCGCCGAGGTCGGCGATCCTGGCATCGACGCCTCGGGCCTGCAGCGCCTCGGCCTGCTCGCGGCGGCGGACGACGGCCCGCACCGGGGCGCCCGCGGCCCGCAGCTTCTCGAGGGTCTTGCCGCCGACGTCGCCGGTCACACCCGTGATCGCGATGAGTTCGCTCATGGTTCCTCCTAGTATCAGCTAACTGATACTGAACCCTACTCCGATACGATCGGGACATGTCTGAACGGATCTCCCCGACGCGCGGCGACATCGACGCCATCGCCGCCTGGACGGTCATCCGAGCCGCCCGCGAACTCGCCCGCCGCCTCGCCGACTCCCTCGAGCCGCTGGGACTGACCCCGGTCGAGTTCGGCGTCCTCGTGCAGCTCGCCGCGGCCGACGGCCTCAGCCAGGCCGACCTCGCTCGCGCCGTGGGAGTCCGGCCGCAGAGCATGACCGGGCTCGTCGGCGGGCTCGACGCACGGGCGCTCCTGACCCGCGGGGCCGATCGCGGCCGGGGCCGCCACTCGCGGATCCACCTGACCGACGACGGGCTGGCGCTGCTGGCGGAGGCGTATCCCGTGGTGCTCGCGAGCAACAGCTGGTTCGGCGACGATCCTGCCGCGACGGAGGCGGTCGTCGCGAGTCTCCGGCCGATGCTCGGCGGGCCGGAGGACCCGGTGGTCGGCGCCGTCGCGGCTGGTTCGGACGGCGTGGTCTAGCCGGTCGGCCCCTTCGCGGCAGTCGATAGTCGGCGAGAGCATCTACCCTCCTGGTCATATTCCCGCCACGGGCATATGCTCTAGTCATGGAGACAACCGACCTGCGGGAGCCCGCCTTCTGGATCCTCGCCGCCCTGGCCGAAGGGCGGCAGCACGGCTACGCGCTGATCCGCGAGACGTCGGCCCTGAGCGGAGGGGCCGTCTCGCTGGCGGTCACCACCCTCTACGCGTCCCTCGACCGACTCGTCGACGAGGGGCTCGTCAGCACCGACGGCGACGAGGTCGTCGACGGGCGGCTGCGACGCTACTTCGTCGCGACCCCGGAGGGCAGGGCGCGCCTCCAGGCCGAGGCGGAGCGTCTCGAGCAGAAAGTGGCCGTCGTGCGCCGACAGCTCTCCGGCCGCACGTCGCGCCCGGTACGGCCTGCCGCGACGGGAGGGATCGCGTGATGACGTCGCTCGACGAGACCTACCGCCGCCTCCTGCGCTGGTACCCGCGGTCGTGGCGGGCGCGGAACGGCGACGTGCTCCTCGGCACGCTCCTCGGCGTCGCCGAGGCCCAGGGCCGGAGCCTGCCCGCCCGGGGCGAGGCCGCCTCCATCCGGGTCCACGGCAGCAGCGCGCGCCTCGACCTCCTCGTCGAGCCCGCAGTGCGGAATGCCGCGAGCACGGTCGCCCTCACGCTCGGCGCAGGCCTCGCCGCGGCCTCGTTCGTGATGGGCACGTGGGTCCCGTGGGGGACGAGGGGGCCGGGGCTCAGCGCGTATCCATCGAGCGCCGCTTCGCTCCTGAACCCGAGCCTGGTCCTCGCGGTCCTCTGGCTCGCCGCGCTCGCGCTCGCCGTCGGGCGGCGGTGGCTCGTCGGTCGAGTGGTTCTCGGCCTGTCGCTCGTGTTCACAGCAGTCACCGCCCTGGCTCCCGAGATCTTCTTCGGCGACCGCCCCACCCTGGTCTTCCTCTCCGCGTGCGCGCTCCTCGCCGTGATCGGCAGGCCCGCCGGACGGAACGTCACCGCGCTCGCCGCACTCGGTTGGGCCGCAGTGGCCGTCGTCCTCTTCCTGGGATCGTTCGAATGGTCGGCCGCCTACCCGCAGACGAGCAGTCTCTGGGGCGCGATCGCGGCCATCTGGTACGCCGCAGCGGCGACCATCGTGGTGGCCGTCGGACTCGCGGTCGCTCGACTCTGGCGCGCGGGCTTCACGATCATCCTGGCCCTCGTGCCTCTCACGACCACGTTCGTCGTCGCGCGTCTGACCGGCGACCTCTACGAGAATGGTTCGGCCTTGATGGTCGCCTTGCCCGTCGCTCTCGGCGTCGTCCTGCTCGTCCTCTCCAGCAGCGGTCGGCTCGACCTCCGCCCCTCGCGGCGTGGGACCGCTCTGGACTGACCTGAGACCGGCGAGTACGTTCTGACGTCGGAAGTGCGCTCGAGGACGTACTTCCGACGTGAGAACGTACTTCTGCGGCAGGGCGGCAGGGCGGCCGCGCGGCCGGCGCAGAGCGCAGCAGGGCGGCGGGGGAGTGCCGCTCACCACCATGGCCGGATGCAGGTCGCGCACGTCCGGGAGAACGACCCCGGGTGTCCACGGAGGGCCCCCAGACGCAGTTGAGCCAGCGGTCGTCGCCGGCCCTCTGGGGCGAGCTCGTCGCCACGGTCTTCGACCTGCCTCAGGCGAGGGAGGGCCACAGCCAGGTGTCGCCGCCGTCGTCCCGCGCCGTCTTCCTCGACGACGTGACGGTCGAGGCCGCACCCGAGACGTCGCTCGCGCCGGGGCAGCGGCCGGAGCCCGTCCACCTGCACGGTGTCCACGACACGAGCCTTCACCTGTGCCTGCCCGCCGACCGGGGTCGAGAGCTGACCGAGGCCGGCTGGACGGAGCCGCACCAGTACGAGGACTTCGGCACGGAGTTCCTGGTATACGGCCCGCGCGACGCCGACGAACTGGCCACCGTCGTCGGATTCGTCCGAGAGAGTCTCGAATTCGCCCGGACACGACAGGACTGAACCCGCCGTTCGGTGGCAGGGTCGGAGTGTGCAGAAGAGGAAGCCGCGCCCGCCGGTGTGGCAGCAGGGGGCGTCGCGGTCGTACATCGAGGATCCGAACGCCGAGATCCCGGACTCCAACGAGCCCGTGAGCAGACGCTCGTTCCTCATCCTGCGCTGCATCCAGGCTGCCATCCTGGTCGTCTGCCTGATCGCGCTCGCCGGGATGGAGCGCCACCCGGACGGACGTTCCTCCTGGCTTCCTCTGCTGGTCCAGGCGGCCATCTTCATCGATTTCCGCCTCTTCTCCCGGATCCACGCGCAGCCGACCCCGACGCGAGCCGAGAAGACGCGGAGCCTCGTGAGCCTCGGGGTCGTGATCGCGTGGGCGATCCTGCAGGTGCTCCTCGTGCTGCGGGTGTTCGGCACCCCGTCCGCCGCCGACGCCTGGCTGCTCGGCGCCGGTCTCGGCATCGTCGTCGTCCCGGCGTTCGTCTTCACGGCGCAGCGCGCCCGGTACTTCCGCTGGAAGGCGACCGCGTGACGGGCTCCACCGCCGGCCCGGCAACGGGCTCCGTCCGGCAGCAGGCCCCGGCAGGATCACGCCAGCCGCTCCCGCTCGTCGTCTTCGTCCTCGCCCTCGGGACCTTCCTCATGGTCACGAGCGAGTTCGTCGTGGCGGGCGTCCTCCCCGAGATCGCCGGCGACCTGAGCGTCTCGCTCGCGCACGCCGGACTCCTGATCACCGTCTTCGCCATCGGCATGATCGTCGGGGCCCCGACGATGACCCTGGTGACCCTGCGGCTGTCGAAGCGGTCGACCCTGCTGCTGGCGCTCGCCGTCTTCATCGTCGGGCACGTGATCGTCGCCCTCGCCTCGGACTTCACGATCCTCTTGGCCGCGCGCTTCCTCACCGCTCTCGCGACGGGCGCGTTCTGGGCGGTCGCCTCCGTGCTCGCGGTGCGCCTGGCAGGAACCGGCTCAGGATCGAGAGCACTCGGCGTCGTCGGCGCGGGCGGCGCTCTCGCGGGCGTCGCGGGCGTCCCCCTCGGGGCGTTCGTCGGGCAGACGCTCGGCTGGCGCGGCACCTTCTGGTCGATCGCGGTCCTCGCCGTGGTGGCAGCAGCGATGATCGCTCGGTTCGTGCCGCACGACGCCGGGGCCACCGAGGGCGCGACGATCCGCGGGGAGCTCCGAGGACTCCGGGCACCGCGCCTCTGGATCGCCCTCGTCGCCTGCGCGACCACCAACGCCGCGATGCTCTCCGCTTACGCCTTCATCTCGCCGATCCTCACCGATCACGCGGGGATCGCGATCGGCTTCGTGCCGCTGGTGCTCACCTGCTTCGGGGTGGGGAGTCTCTCCGGCACCCTCCTCGCCAGCCGTCTCGGCGACGCGAGGCCGCACGCGGTGACGGTGGTCACCCCTGCCGTCACCTGCGTCCTGCTCGGGCTGCTCGCCGTGATCACGGGCGCGCCGGCGGCGACGATCGCCGTCGTGGTGCTGCTCGGGCTGTTCGGCTTCAGCGCGAACAGCGTGCTGACGCTGCTCGCCGTCCGGGCCGCCGGGCAGGCCGCGACGCTCGGGTCGTCGCTCACGGTGTCGGCGTTCAACGTGGGGACGGCGGTCGGGACGGGCGTCGCCGGGCTGGCGCTCGAGTCATCCCTCGGAGTGGTGGGCCCGATCCTGGTCGGAACCGGGTTCGCCGCGTTGACACTGGTGCCGGTGGTGGCACTGGCCGTGCTGCGAGTCAGCGCCGGTCGAGGCGGTGCTCACTGACGACCGAGCCGTCGTCGGCAGACGTCAGCGTGACGACGTCGAAGCGCGGGTGCCGGGTGCGGGGGATCCAGTAGGCCAGCCACAGCAGGCCGGTGACCGCCGTCAGCGCCGCGTTGACGCAGAAGCCGAGCAGTCGGCGACGCTCGAGCACCACGGTCGTGTCGGTGGCCTGGGTGACGGCGTAGCCGAGGTCGGTCCAGCGGGTCAGCTCGTCGTGCAGGTCGGACTGCAGCGCGGTGCCGAGCGTGCGCTCGAGCGTGGCGACAGTCATGGCTCCGTCGGCCGCGGGCTGAAAGACGCAGGAGCAGCTCGACGCGAGCGGGCAGGCGCTGCGGCGGGCGGACGGGGCGAGGAGGGTCGCTGTCAGGGTAGACGCTCGCGGCGTCGGGGCATCTCGCACCGCGGTGGAGGTCGAGGCCGTGCTCGAGGTCGAGATCCAGCCGTCGTCGCCCGACACGCCTCCGGCGCCCCCGCGGCCGGGGCTCAGTGTGATCGACATCCGGCTCATGAGTGCAGCCTACCGATCAGTGAGCGTCGCTGAGGGCGCCCGCTCGCGTGGGCGGGCGCCTATCGCAGCGGGCGGGCCTCCGGAGACCCGCCCACTGCTGCGAGCACCCGCCCACTGCAGCGCACGACCGACAGAAGGACTAGCGCCCGATCGGCGACATGTCCGGGTACCGGTCGCCCGACGGGGCCGGCAGCGACGACAGGCGCGCGAGCTGCTCGGGGCTGAGCGCCAGGCTGCTCGAACCGAGGTTCTCCTCGAGGCGGGTGACGGCCTTCGTGCCGGGGATCGGGACCACGTCGTCGCCCTGCGCCAGCAGCCAGGCGAGCGCGACCTGCGCGGGCGTCGCCTCGACCTCGCGGGCGATCTCGCGGACCTCGTCCACGAGCCGCATGTTCGTCTCGAACGCCTCCTGCTGGAAGCGCGGGTTCGCCAGCCGGAAGTCGTCGGAGTCGAGGTCGGACGGCTTCGTGATCGCACCGGTCAGGAACCCGCGGCCGAGCGGCGAGTAGGGCACGAGGCCGATCCCGAGCTCGCGGAGGGTGGTGAGCACGTCGCCCTCGGGGTCGCGTGTCCAGAGGGAGTACTCGCTCTGCAGGGCCGTGATCGGGTGCACCGCGTTCGCGCGCCGGATCGTGTCGGCGCCGGCCTCCGAGAGACCGATGTGGCGGATCTTGCCCTCGGTGACGAACTCGGCCAGCTGTCCGATGACGTCCTCGATGGGCACCTCGGGGTCGACGCGGTGCTGGTAGTAGAGGTCGATGTGATCGGTGTCGAGGCGTCGGAGAGATCCCTCGAGAGCCGTGCGGACCGATCCTGGAGCCGACGTGATGTGGCGCTCGGTGCTGGGCGTCTCCTCGCCCTCCTCGTGGCGGATGAGTCCGAACTTGGTGGCGATGACGACCTCGTCGCGGCGTCCCTTGACGGCGCGGGCGACGAGCTCCTCGTTCGTGTACGGACCGTACGCCTCGGCGGTGTCGAGGAGGGTGACGCCCAGGTCGAGGGCGCGCTGGATCGTGCGGATCGACTCGTCGTCGTCGGTTCCGGCGCCGGTGTAGAACGCGCTCATGCCCATCGTGCCGAGCCCGAGGGCTCCGACCTCGAGGTCGCGCAGCTTCCGTGTCTCCATGGGGTGTCCTTTCTCGAACGTGGCAGGCCGTGCGGCCGGCCTCCTCGATCATGCTCGCGTCGCCTCGGAGGAGGGAGGCACTGGCGAGACCCCCTGGGGTGGCAGGATCCCGGCCTCGCGGAGACACGCATTCCGGCGGAGGTCACGCAGAACGACCCTTGACCCGAGCCGGACTGCGTGTCGCGAGCACCCGTGGAGAGGAGCCCCTACAGGAGGCGCCCGGGTCGCGCGAGCACGCGGCGGCGGAGCAGCAGGGCCCCTCCGCCGGCACCGACCGCGGCCAGGCCGCCTCCGGTCCAGAGGAGTGCGGCCACGAGCGGGGACGGGGCCGACCGAGACGGCGCGGCGACCGCGGCGGGGGATCCCGGACGGGGCGCGCTCCTGTGCCCCGGACGAGCGACCGCGACCGGGGACCCGTCGGCGGTGACCGCGACGACGGAGGCGCGCTCCTGAGCAGGATGCGAGGCCCAGGACGCCCCGAGGCCGGGCGACCGGTCGTGCGACGCCGTCGACCCTGCGGTCGCGCCGCCAGACGAGCCGCCGGCGCTGCCGCCAGCCGAGCCGCCGGCGCCGCCGCCGGACGATCCGGACCCCGGGCCGGTGACCGGCGCGGTCGCGCCCGGGGCCGGCGCGGACGTGCCGGGAGGCCCGGACGAGACGGGAGGCACCGACGAGCCGGGTGCCGCCGAGCAGGACGCAACGACGATCGGGCCGGTCCTCGTGGTCCTGGGGGCGGCATCGTCACTGACGCTGAGGCGGTACGACCCGGGGGAGACCCCCGAGAAGGCCACCGAGTGGCTGGCTCCGTCTCCGACGAACGACACGACCGGCAGAGCCGATGCCGTCTCGGACGTGAGGGCGAGGTCGTATCCGCGGCCCTCGACCAGGGAGTCGATGTCGGCCGTGACAGTCCGCGTGGACCCGTCGGCGGCGCACTCGGAGACGGCGGCCCGGAGCCCGACTCTCGCCGCGCATCCTGGGATGGCCACCTGCCGGGTCGTCGAGAGGGAGTCGTCCGACTGATCGGTGACGCGGACGTCGTAGTCGCGCCCGGCGGTCAGCCCGGAGAAGTGCTTGCTGATCTCGGGCTGCGTCCGGAACTGGAAGTGCTTGACGACCGTCCCGCCCGAGGACACCTCCACCAGATAGGTGGTGCTGCGACGGAGGGCACCCACGGTCAGGTCGAGGCCCTGCTTGTCGACCCGGCTCGGCGAGGTGCAGTTCGTCGGCGTCACCCGCAGGGCGACCGGCGAGCACGGCGTCGTCGTTCCTGTGACGCTGAGGTCGGACCCGCGGCCCGGCGTGAAGCTCCGGCCGTCGGAGTCGCCGCCCCACGAGTTGACCTCGACGGAGTAGCGGTGCGTCACCCGCGGGTCGAAGTCGTAGACGCCCGGGAAGCTGCCCTTGAAGACGCGCCAGTCGTCGCCGGTCGAATCGCGCTGCGCGGAGCCGTCGGTCTGGACCTCGCCGTCGACGACGACCCTGACCTCGCCCTTGTCGACGAAGCCCTTCGGCTTCACCGTGAGGGTCGAGCAGGAGGACGAGACTCCGGGCGTGGGGCCGGAGACGACCTCGGCCTTCGCCGCGGAGGCGGTGGTCAGAGCCAGTCCGGACGCCACGACGACGGTGATCGTCGCCGTGGCGAGCCGGAGGAGCGTCTTCGTCACTCTCATCGGCCGGTCGGGTTCCAGGAGTCGGTGCCCGCGAGGTACGTCTGAGCCGTGAAGCCCCGCGCCTGAGCGTCCGACAGCTGGGGGCGGAGCGACGGCATGACGATCGCGGCACCCGGGCCGGTGTTCTGGTACTCCGAGAAGCGCCCTGCGGTCCAGGTCGTCACGGCGTCCCAGTCGTTCCAGGTCTTGTTCTGGATGATTCCGGCGCCGAGGTCGGTGTTGCGGACGACGACCTGCGCCTGGCCCTGGGTCGAGTACGGGCGACCGAGCGAGATGGTGTTCGCGGCTCCGTCCGTGACGATCCTGCTGTCGGTGACGAGGAATCCGAACGGCGAGGCGCTCGCGACCGACGAGTCGGTCAGCGAGGCTCCGGGTCGATCGAGCACGTGGATCGTGCTCCGATCGACGACGGTGACAGCGCGGCCGAGCAGGAGGTCGGCGCCGCCCTCGATGTACGAGCCGGTGATGTAGATCCGGCTGAACGTCGTCGAGTTCGCCGTGGAGGCGAGGATCGTCTGCTTGTCGCCGAGGAGCCGGACGTTGTCGAGTATCTGCCTGTCGCCCGACTTGATCTGGATCGCCGTGGCCTGCGCGCCCGCGGTCGCGGCGACGCTCTTCAGGGTCAGGGCCCGGAAGGTCCACTGGTTGCCCGACACGGTCATCGCGGCGACCGTGCCGCCCGGCGCGGTGATGACCACGTCGGAGGGGTTGCCGGTCGCGCCGACGATGTTGACCCCGTAGCGGTTTCCGCTGACTACCGGGCCGGTGTAGGTGCCCGGCTCGACGAGGATCGTGCGGTAGCCCTGGCTCGCGTAGTCGGCGTTGTTCGCCAGGAGTCCGGGGCTCGCTGCGACGAGCGCGCCGTTCGCGTCGACCTGACCGAGGACGGCCTGGAGGGTCGTGGCGTCGCCCGATCCGTCGGCCGCGACGACGTAGTCGACCTTGATCGGCGTGGCCTGCGCGGTCGCCGAGGCTGCCGAGGCGTTGCCGGAGCCGTCCTTCGCGACGACCGAGTACGAGTACGTCGTGCCGATCAGCACCGACGGGTCGGTGTACGAGGTCGCACCGGCGCCGACCGAGCCGACGAGGCTGGAGGCCCCGAGGCTCGACGTCGTGCGGTAGACGTCGTAGCCCGCGAGGTCCGAGTCGGTGTCGGCGGCCCAGCCGACCGTGACGGAGCCGCGGCCGAGCGTCGTCGTGACCTTCGACGGCACGGCGGGGGCGACGTTGTCGCCGGGTGCCGGCGTCACCACGACCGGAGCCGACTGCGCCGACTCGTTGCCCGCCGTGTCGACGGCCGTCACCCGGTACGAGTAGTCGGTGCCGTTCGCGAGGCCGGTGTCGGTGAGCGTCGTCGCGGTCAGGAGACCGGACGAGATCCTGACGCCGTCGCGGTACACCGCGTAGCCGGCGAGGTCGGAGTCGGTGTCCGCCGTCCACGACAGGATCGCCTTGGTGTCGGCGGCCGCGCCGGCCAGGCCCTTCGGGACGGCCGGGGGAGCGGTGTCGGCGGGAGCGGCGCCCACGGTGACCGGTGTCGCCCGGTTGCCCGACGCATCCTGCGCCACGACGGCGTAGGTGTAGGCGGTGCCGTTCGCGAGGCCGGTGTCGGTGAAGGTCGACACGAGGCCGACCGAGCCGACGAGGGTGGCCTGCGAGGGCGTGACCGAGGAGCCGGTCGCCCGGTACACCGAGTAGCCGGCGAGGTCCGCGTCGGCGGGAGCGGTCCACGTGAGCGTGGCGCTCCGGTCGCCGGTCGACGAGGTCAGGCCCGAGACGGGCGCGGGGGCCGTGACGTCGGCGGGCGTCGCAGGATCGGCGACGGCCGGGTACCAGGTGGCGGCCCCGAGCCAGTTCGCGACCGTGACGCTCACGGAGTCGGCGGGGGAGAGCTGCGGCCTCGACGCAGTGACGGTCGAGCCGGCACCCGTGTTGCCGTACTCGGCGAACCGCGCGTTGACCCAGGCATACCCGTTGAAGTCCTGCCAGGGAGCCGACTTGATGCCCGCAGCGAGGGTCGAGTCGCGGATGACCGTCTGCGGCGCGTTGGTCGATGTCGTCGTTCCCTGCGCGTAGGGACCGCCGAGACGGACGTCGCTGACACCGGCCGCCGGGGTGATCGAGGAGCCGATCACGAGGAACCCGTTGCCTCCGGTGGCCGTCGTCGACGGGATGAAGACCGTGCCCGAGGTGCGGGTGGGCGTGATCGTCGTGGAGTGGATGACGAGGGTCGCCCGGCCGAGCACGATGTTCGTCGCGCCCCGGATCGTCGAGGACTCGATCATCTGGCGGCTGGTCGCACCCGCGGTGGGCACATCGGCCCAGACGGTTCGGTCGGTCGCCGTGAGCGACGTGCCGGTGAACAGGATCTTGTCGCCCGTCATCGACACGGCCGGCCCGTTGCTGACGCCGGAGGTGTTCTCGACCGCGAGGTTCGACACGGTCACGTTCGACCCGGTGATGCTGAGGGTCGCGGTGGCGGTCGGGTTCGTGAGGGTCACGTCGGACGAGGAGGTGCCGCCGCCGAGGATCGTGACGTTCGACCGGGCGATCGTCGTGGTGCCGGTGTAGGTGCCCGGCGCGACCTTGATCACCCAGGGCGAGCTGCCCGTCGCGGCGTCGACCGCCGACTGGAGGGTCGGATAGGTGCCGCCCGCCTGGACGGTGGCGTCGATCCTGAGGCTCGGAGTCACGGTGACGGCGGCAGAGGCAGCCGACTCGTGGCCCGCGGCGTCGATCGCCGTGACCTGGAAGTCGTACGCCTGACCGTTCGTGAGACCGGTGGCCGTGTAGCCGGCCGTGCTCGTCGTCGCGATCACGGTGCCCTGGCGGTAGACCCGGTAGCCGACCACGTCGGCCTCCGTGTTCTCCTGCCAGGTGAGGACCGCCTGCGAGCTGCCCGCGCCGGCCGCGAGGCCGACCGGAGCGGTCGGTGCGGTGTCGGCGGTGGCGGCGTCGACGAGGGGGCTCCAGCCGTCCGTCCCGGCGAGGTACGCCGCCGGGGTGGCCTGGGCGGCCGCGGCCGCCGTCAGCTGCGGGCGGTTCGGCGTGATCGTCGCGCCGGGGCCGGTGGTGCCGTACTCGGCGACGCGGCCGTCGGTCCAGACGTTCGGGGCGAAGTCGACCCAGGGCTGCGAGGTCGAGATGCCCGCGGACATCCAGGTGTTCTTGATCGTCGTCTCGCCGCGGGAGATGTCGGCGTAGACGCCGTCGCTCCAGGATCGCCACGGACGACCGAGGGCGAAGGAGCCGTCGTTGTCGCTGGCGATCCTGCTGTCGACGACCAGGTAGCCGTGCGCCTTGCTCGCCGTGCTCGGCGCGAAGATCGTGCCTCCGTTGTGAGCGGTCGCGTGGAACGTCGTCCGGTCGAAGACCGCGGTGGCCCGCCCGAAGACGAAGTCGACGTTGCCCTCGATGAAGCTGTTCACGTAGTACTGGCGCGGGTAGCCCGAGCCGTCCGCCGAGATGTTGCCGTTGGCGTCGGCGTTCAGGGTGTCCTGGACGCCGAGCAGGCGGACGTTCGAGAAGACCTGCCGGTCGCCGGTCGCGCGGAGAGCCACGGCCTGCGTGTTGAAGTTGCCGATCTCGGGGTGCGAGGCGCTGTCGAACGAGTTGCGGATCGTCAGGTCGCGCACCTGCACACCGGCACCGGTGAGGGTGACGGTCGCGCTGCCGGCCGTGCCGCAGGTCGCGGCGGTGACCGTCGGGCAGGTGGCCGCGGAGGAGGCGGTGCCGTTGGCGTTGTCGAAGGTCAGGACGACGTCGCGGGCGTCGCCTGTGGTACCGGCGATGATGACGTTGGCCTTGGCCGACGTGGCCACGCCCTTGTACGTGCCGGGCTTCACGAGGATGACCTTCGGCTTCGTCGACGTCCCGGCCGGGATCGCGGTGAGGGCCTGCTGGAGCGTCGTGTAGTCGCCGGATCCGTCGGCGGCGACCGTGAGGTCGGCGACGAGCGGCGTGACGGCGGGGGTCGCCTGGGCGGCCGCCGGGTCGGAGGGGAGACCGGTGCGGGTCACCGCGACGACGAGGTAGTGGTACTCGGTGCCGTTCACGAGGCCCTTGTCGAGGAAGGTCGGCTTGGCGACCTCGGCGACGAGGTGGGCCGTGTCGGCGGACACCGTGTCGGATCCTGCCGCGCGGTAGACGCGGTAGCCGGTGACGTCGGCCTCGACCGAGTCGTCCCACGAGAGGCCGACCTGCTTCTCGGCGGGCGTCGCCACGAGACCGGTGACGGTCGAGGGCGCGGCGTCGGCAGCAGGATCGGCGACGGGGTTCCAGCCGTCCGTCCCGGCCAGGTAGGTCGCCTGCGTGTAGCCCGGCGCCTGAGCGTCGGTCAGCTGGGGCCTCGTGGCGGAGACTCCGGCCCCGGGGCCCGAGTTGTCGTACTCGGCGAAGCGCGCGCTCTGCCAGGTCGTCGTGATCCCGCTGTTGACCATGTTGGTCCAGGTCTGGGTGGAGCTCACGACCGGTCCGAGCCAGGTGTCGCGCACGACGACCTGGGCGACGGCGTTCGTGTCGGCGACCGAGGTGCCGTCGGCCTGCGCCTTGCCGGGCTGCCAGGGGCGCCCGAGGTTCTGCGACCCGTCGGGGGCGCTGCCGATGATGCGGCTGCCCGTGATCAGGAAGCCGAACCTCTGCGACAGGTCGGTGCTGGCCGCGGTGACGGCGCCGTTCGGCGAGGTGCCGTGGTCGAGCGCCTTGAGCGTCGAGTCGTCGATGACGACGGTCCCGCGCCCGAAGACGAAGTCGACGTCGCCCTCGACGTAGCCGCCGTGGAAGTACGAGCGGGCGGGCTGCGTGGTGGAGGGGCTGTTGGCGTACCAGGTGTCCTGGTTGCCGAGGAGGCGGACGTTCTCGTAGGTCAGCCGGTCGCCGGTGGTGCGGAGCGCGACGGCCTGGCCGTTGGGGTAGGTGCCCTCGACGTAGGCGTTCTCGACCGTGAGGCTCCGGAGCTGCACGTTGTTGCCCGTGATCACGAGCGTGGCGCTGCCGGAGGTGCCGTAGGTGTCGGCGACGCCGGCCGTCGTGGTGCCCGTCGGGGTGCCCGCGGCGCGGTTGCCCGTGATGACCACGTCGGAGGCGTGGCCGGTGGCGCCGACGACGATCGTGTACGGCTTCGAGATCGTGTCGTACTCGGCGTAGCGGCCGGCCGCGAGCGAGATGACGGTCGGGTCGGTGGCGGTCCCGGCGGGCGCTGCTGCCAGCGCGTCGCCGAGCGAGGTGAAGCGGGTCGATCCGTCGGAGGTCCCCTTCGGGTCGACGGTGATGTCGGTGACGAGGGGCGCGGCGGCGACGACGGCGGTGACCTCGGCGGAGGGCAGCGACGAGACGCCGGTGCGCGAGACCGCGGCGACGTAGTAGCGGTAGGTGGCGCCGTTGTCGACGGAGGTGTCGCTGAAGGTCGGGGTGTCGACGGAGGCGATCTTCGAGAACGCTCCGGTCTCGTCGGCTCGGAAGACGTTCCACGAGGTCACGGCGGCCGAGGTGTCGTCGCTCCAGGTGAGGTGCACGACGCGGGAGTCCGGGGCCGCGACGAGGCTCGTCGGGGTCGTCGGGACGGCGGTCGAGGCCGCGGTCACCGGGTCCCAGCCGTCCTTGCCGGCGAGGTACTTCTCAGGCGTCGCGTTCGCTGCGTCCTTCGCGGAGAGCTGCGGACGGTTGGCGTTGACGGTGGCTCCGGGGCCGCTGTTGCCGAACTCGGCGAAGCGGGCGCTCTGCCAGGTGAAGTTCACCTTGACGCCGGCGCTGTTGGTCGAGGCCATGTCGTCCCAGGGCGCGGCCGTGTCGACGGCCTTCGGCAGCCAGGTGTTCATGATGACGACGGAGGCCAGGGCGTCGGGGTCGGCGCTCGGGTGCCACGGGCGACCGAGGTTGATCGTGCCGGCCGCGGCGTTGCTCACGACCTTGCTGTCGGTGATCAGGAAGCCGTACTTGCTGCCCTTGTCGGTGCTGGCGGCGGTGAGGTAGCCGTTGTTGCTCTTGCCGCGGTCGAGCGACTTGAAGGTGTCGCGCTGGAACACCGCGGTGCCGGCGCCGAACAGGTAGTCGACGTCGCCCTCGAGGTAGCTGTCGACGTAGTACTGGCGGATGCGGGTGGTGGGCTTCGGGGTGTCGGCGAGCAGGGTGTCCTGGTTGCCGAGGAGGCGGACCGTGTCGGCCGTGAAGCGGTCGCCCTCGACGCGGAGCGCGACGGCCTGGGCACTGGTGATCTGCGGGTTCGCCGCCTCGTCGAAGGTGTTGGCGACGGTCAGGTGGTCGAGCGTGACGTTCGAGCCGGTGACGTAGACGACGGCGCTGCCTGCGGTGCCGAGGGTGGCCTCGGGCTCGTCGGGGTCGGAGCTGCCGGAGGCGCGTGCCGAGCTGATGACGACGTCGCCGGGAGCTGCGCCCGTGCCGTGCAGGGTCACGTTCGGCTGGTCGATCTCGAACGACTCGTCGTAGGTGCCGGGGGCGATGTCGATGCGGTAGTTGGCGAGCGACGAGGAGGGGATCGACGCCAGGGCGGCGGTGATGGTCGAGAAGGTGCCCTGCGGGCCGACGGTCAGGACCGTCTGCACGAGCGGGAGCGGGACGGGGGTCGTGAGCGAGGTGCCCGAGACGGTGCTGCTGGCCTTCGAGACGTTGCCCGTGGCATCCTGCGCGGTCACGCGGTAGTAGACCGTGACGCCTTTCGGGGCGCTGGTGTCGACGAAGCGCGGCGAGGCGCCCGCGTCGGCCGTCGAGATCGTCTTGAGGAGCACGTAGGTGCCCGACGAGGTCGTGCTCCGCGACACCGAGTACCCGGCGAGGTCGAGGTCCTTCGGGGCCGTCCAGGCGAGGTCGAGGCCGGCCGCGGCATCCTGCGTCACCTTGAGCGAGGCGGGTGCGCCGGGGGCGACGTTCGGGTTGTTCGCCGTGACCGCGAGGTAGCTGGACGCGTTCCCGGAGGTGTCGACGGCGCGGATGCGGTAGTAGTCGGTGTCGCCCTCGACGACGGTGGCGTCGGTGAAGGTGGTCGCGACCAGGGCCTTCTGCGCGCCCGTCGGCAGGTAGGGGACGTAGACCTCGTCGCCGTTCCGCTTGGTCACCAGGTAGCCGGCGAGGTCGGCCTCGGTGTTGGCCTTCCACGAGACGGTGACGCCGCCGGTGGCGAGGACGACGACCTTGGGGCTCGACGGGGTCTTCGGCGGGGTGGTGTCGCCGGGGACGGCGATGCTCGCGGTCACGGCGGCGCTGACGCCGACCGTGTTCTGCGCGGTGAGCGTGTAGAAGACCGTCGCGCCGGCGGGGGCTGCGGCGTCGGTGAAGGTCGTGGCGGTGGCCGAGGAGGCGTTGATGCGGGTGAAGGGTCCGGTGGTGGACGCACCGCGCGAGAGGACGTACGCGGTGGCGCCGCTCGACGCGCTCCACGAGAGGGTCGGCACGCCGTTCGAGCCGAGCTTCGCCGTGAAGCCCGAGGGCGCGGCAGGGGCGACGGGGGCGCCGGCAGGACGGGTGGCGCTGGTGCTCGCCGCCGAGGAGGCGTTGCCGGTGAGGTCGGTCGCGGTGATCCGGTAGTACGACTTCGCGCCCGACGGAGCCTGCGTGTCGGTGAACTGCGACGTCTGGAGCAGGGTGCCGGTGAGGAGCGTGTAGGTGCCGCTCGACGAGGTGCTGCGCGAGACGGAGTAGCCCTTGAGATCGGGCTCGTCGTTGTCGGCCCAGTCGAGCGAGACACCGGATGCCGAGACGGTCGCCTTGACGCTCGACGGCGACGCGGGCTTCGTGGTGTCCTTCGCGACGATCGTCTTGACGCTCGAGAGCTTCGAGACGTTGCCGGTCTTGTCGACGGCGGCGACCGCGTACGAGAAGGACGAGCCGCCGCTGGCCGCGGGGTCGGTGATCTTGAGGCTCGTGGTGGTCGAGACGAGGGTCGACGCCGTCGTGACGGTCGTCGACGACGAGCGGTAGACGCGGTAGGTGGCGAGGTCGGAGGCCGACACCCTGCCCCAGGTCAGGATCGTGCCGACGCCGCCGAAGTAGGAGGCCGCCAGGCTGCTCGGGGCCGACGGTGCCGTCGTGTCCGGCGCACCGAGCGCGGACTGCAGCGGGATCGCGACACCGGCGAGAGCGGCGATGCCGACCGCCGAGCCGACGACGAGACCGCGCCGCCTGGTGAGACCGGACGGGCGTGCTGCCCGTCGGCGACCGCTGCGGACCGGTGCGGTCGGATCGCTTGCGGGCGACGCGTCGTTCTCGTGGGCGGGGGAAGACGGCATGGAGGAGCGTCCGGGCATGGCGGAGTGTGCCTTCGGGTAGGCGCGGCGACCGAGCGAGAGCGCGCCGGACTGCGCCTGCCTCCGGGGTGGAGGACACGCGTGCCACAGGGCGCACTCAGCGATCGGGTATCGCTGATTCGGGTGATCTCGTCCTCGTGACTCGGGTAAGCGGAGGACGTGTCCCCATAATGGAGGACGCCCGCCTCAGAAGCAACCCTCACCTCTCGGCCCCGTCAGTGCCTCCCGGCGAGACGGTCCTCCTCGCGTTTGTCAAGCCCGGTCCGCGTCCTCCCGCAGGGCGTTGGGTGTCACGCACGAACGCTCGAGGAGGAACCGTGATCCCAGCCCTGTCCACGACCGACGTCGTCCGACTGCTCCGCGAGGGGACCGCCGTGACCTGGGCCTACGCCGACGTCTCGGAGGACCGCGAGGACCCGCAGCGTCTGGCGTCCAGCCGCCGCACGAGCGCCGTCGAGGCGCTGACCCGGGCGGGCGCACCGCAGCAGGACGCCGAGGTGGTCGCCGACGCGCTCATCGAGCCTCCCGGGGTGGCCGCCCCGGTGAGCCGGTTCCTGGTGGCGCAGGAGGGGGCGGTCGTCGTCGACGAGATCCTCCCGGGGCCGCCCAAGCTCCCCGACACCCTCGGGCACGGCCCCGTCCTCGACGTCCTGCCGCTGCTGGCTCACCGGCCCCTGGACGTCGCCTTCCTCGTGGTCGAGGTCGGCAAGGGCGGCGGCGGGTTCCGCGTCTACCGCTTCGGACACGAGGGCGTCGACGAGGAGCAGCACGTGCAGGGCCGCACCGACACGCTGCACCTGTCGCCGAGCGGCGGCTGGGACAGCCTCCGGGTGCAGCACCACGTGGAGGAGCTCTGGCGGCAGAACCTCAAGGAGGTGGCGACCGCCATCGACGACGCCGTCCGCCGGACGAGGGCGCGGCTGGTCGTCGTCGCCGGAGACATCCAGGCCCGGCAGCTGCTCGCGGAGCAGCTGGCTCCGGCCACCGTGCCGCTCCTGTCGATGGTCGACGCCGACACCCGGGCGAGCGACGCGCTCGTCGAGCAGGTCGACATCGCCCTGGCCCGGCTTCTCGCCACGCGCGTCCACGACGCGCTCGACCTCCTGCGCACGCACCTCAACCGGGGAGACGCCACCGCCGCCTCGCGCCTCGGCGAGGTCGTGACGGCGCTCGGTGCGGCGCAGGTCGACACCCTCCTCATCGACCCGCAGGCGCTCGGGGACCGGACGCTCCTGGCGCTCGGCGACGTGCCGTGGGTCGCGACGTCTCCGGAGGAGGCGCTCGGCGCGGCGGTCCTGGGCGAGGCCCCGGCCGCTCCCGCCCTCGTGCGGGCCGCCGTCCTGACCGACGCCGCCGTCGTCCTGGCGAGCGCCGGATCGATGCCGGGCGACAGCGGTGTCGGCGCCCTGCTCCGCTGGCCCATCGGCCCCGCGACGCCCTCGGCGGGGGGCACGGCGTGACGGTCGAGCCGAGGGGCCCGGTCCCCGACGAGTCCGAGGAGGAGACCGTCACCAGGATCGTCGAGGAGATGCGCGACGAGATCGTCCACGGCAACTTCGAGGGCGACACCGGTCACGTGCTCGACGAGCGCCTGGCGGAGTGCGGCGTCAGCGTCCGGCCCGAGCGGCTCGACGACCTCGCCGACGAGATCGAGAGCGGCGCGTCGACCTGAGCAGCGCTGTCCGCTACGGTGAGCCCAGTGCCCCGACCGGGCACCGGTGCGGCGCCGGGGGACGACGCCGCGCCGAGCTCGTCGGGCCTGCTCGCGGGCCCGGATCGGATCACCGTGCGCCTTCTCTCCCGCTCTCGTTCTCGTCTTCTGGCCGCCGGATCGGTCGCGCTCCTCGTCGGGCTCGCTGTGGCTCTGCCCGGAGCGGCTACCGCAGCACCGGCGGCACCCGCGGCATCCGCGGCACCCGCAGCCGCGGCCTCCGCGACCGTCGCGCCCGCCCCGCGCCTGGTGACGAAGCCGACCCTCGTCGGAATCGCCCGTGACGGCAAGACGCTCACCGCCACACTCGGCACCTGGAGCGTCCCCGACCTCCACTACCACTTCATCTGGTACCGCTCGGGTCGGGTCGTCCTCGAGTCGTCGTCTCCGCACTACGCGCTGAGCGGCTGGGACACCGGGCACACGCTGATGGCGCGCGTCCGGGTCTCGAAGTCCGGCTACGCCTCCGCTCTCGCGCAGACTCCGACGACGGGCAGCATCGCGGCCCCGCAGCCCGTGTTCAGCGGATCGGGGTTCTTCAAGGTGAACGTCCCGGGCGGCGTGCCCATCGGCGTCTACTACATGCAGATGCTGCCCAATGCCGCCGACTGCGGGGTGGGGGAGTCGACGACACCCAGTTGGGACGGCGAGCGCTACTTCAGCTACATGAGCGGCCAGCTCATCATGGAGGTGAAGAAGGGCGACAAGTACTGGGGCGTCGAAGGCTGCGGACCGTGGTACCCCATCGGCACCGCCGGGCCGGCACACACCTCCATTCCCGGGGACGGCTCGTACCGAGTGGGGTCGCAGCTCGCCGTCGGCACGTACGTGACCGACAAGAAGCAGGGCGGCCAGTGCGCTTTCGAGTACCGGTCCGAGGCCAACGAGGTCGGTGACTACGACGAGAGCATCGGTCACGGCGACCGGCTGACGGCGGTGGTCACGAAGAGCACCTTCGTCTTCTGGACCCGTGGCTGCGGCTCCTGGACCAAGGTGCACTGAGCCGCCGGGCGGTGCGGGACGTCCTCGCTGTACCCCGCGGACGCATGCGAATGTCAGGGGTGTGCGGTTGGGTTCAGGTGTCGGGATGATCCCGCCGGATCCTCCAGAAGGTGCCCTGCCCGGGCTTGTCCGGCCGCTCTGCAACACGGGCCGTCGATGAACACCCGCCATGGTCCTCGTCCTGCTTCCTCATCGCTGAGGGAGCAGGGCGCCCGGCCGGGGCCGTCCCGACAGACACGGCCGCTGGGGATCCTGCGTGAGATCGGTCAGCGCTCAGGGCCGGGCGAAGCGCGTCGCCACGCCGGGGGAGTACAGCACCGAGTCGGGCGCCCGTGACGCGAGGCCGGGGAATCCCGTCGCGGCGAGCAGCTCGTCGTCGAGCTCGACGAGCTCCGCGGAGAAGAGCGGCCACGAGTCGTGCTCGTTCGGCCAGAAGCGGGTCTGCCCGAACCGGCCGACGTGCATGCCCCACCGGGCCGTCAGGAAGTCGGCCAGAGGATCGTCCTCGACCGGCGTGCGGCTCGGCCGGATGCGGACATGCGTCGAGGGGAGTCTCCCTCCGACAGCCGGCCAGCGCCTCGTGCTGGCGTAGTCGATCGTGCCGCCACCGCGGACGATCGACATGCGCGCCCAGGTGTACGGGAGTCCGAGGCCGAGCCGAGCGGTGAGCACCGGCAGCAGCTTCGAGGCCTCCAGGGTCCGGAAGACCACGCTGCGCCGTCCGTCCGCCCCCACGCCGTAGAGGCGCACGTTCGTCTCCGCGAACCGCCCGAAGTACGGCACGTGCGGCAGGGGCCCGAACGCCGAGCGCGACAGCTCGAACGGGATCAGGCCCACCCAGCTCGACCCGTCGTAGACGTCCGGCTCGACGCGAGGCGGCAGGTGAGGGGCGACGAGCGCAGGATCGACTCGCCAGTGCAGGAAGGCAAGGTCGCCCCAGAACTGCGAGATGACGGGCCGGCCGGGGAGGTGCGGCGCGATCCTCGAGACCGGGTCGACGGGGATGCTCGCGCTCATGCTCCGACCCTAGCCACTCGTGCTCACGGTCCCCTCGGCGCGGGCGTGTAGCGTTCCCCGCGACACCGCCAGGACCCCGCGGTGCGGCAGCACGGTTCACGAGGAGACGACCATGGACACCACCGACCGGCGCAGGCGGATCACCGTGGCGGTGAGCGCGGTGATCGCGATCATCGGCTCGTTCATCGGCTCGGGGGCGGTCGTCGGCACGCCGATCGCTCAGGCGGCCGGCGGGGCGCTCGCCGCCGACGCGACCCTCGTCGCCCCCGGAACGGGCGCGTTCCAGATCTGGGGGATCATCTACCTCGGACTCGTCGCCTACGCCGTCTGGCAGTTCCTGCCCGGGCAGCGGAGGGCCGAGCGCCACCGCCGCCTCGGCTACCCGGTCGCCCTGTCGCTGCTCCTCAACGCCGCCTGGATCCTGAGCATCCAGTTCGGTCTCCTCGCCCTCAGCGTCCCCGTGATCGCGGCCCTGCTCGCGGTGCTCGTGGTGGCGTTCCTCCGCGCGGTCCGCTCCACGCCGACGAGCGCCCTCGACGCGGTGATCACCGACGGCACCATCGGCCTCTACCTCGGCTGGGTCTCCGTCGCCACGGTCGCGAACGTGACCGCGCTGCTCGTCGCGAACGGCTTCGACGGGTTCGGGATCGTCGGTGCCGCGTGGGGGATCGCCCTCGTCGCGCTGGCGGGGATCGCGGGGATCGCGCTCGCCATCGCGGGACGCGGCAGGATCGCCCCGATGCTCTCGCTGGCCTGGGGACTCGGCTGGATCGCGATCGCACGCTTCTCGGGCGACCTCGTCTCGGTCCCCGTGGCGGTCGCGGCCGTCGTGACGACTGTCGTGCTCGTCGTCGTCACGCTCGTGATCCGGCTCCGGTCCGTGCGGAGCCCGCGGTCCACGGCGTCGGCGGGAAGCGCCGTCCGCGCCTGATCTCCGCGGCGACGGCCGCGTCAGGACTCCCGGACCACGTCCGCAGGATCCTTGTCCGGCCGCCAGCCGCGCCAGGTCGGCTGTCGCAGGCGCCCGGTCGAGGTCCACTCGGCGAACTCCACCTCGCCGACCCGCGACGGCGTGACCCAGTGCGCGTCGCGCGCGTCCACCCGCGGGACGTCCACGAGCGGCGACGTCTTCCGCGCGGAGGCCCGGAACGACGCCAGCAGCTCGTCGAGGTCGCGGTCGGTGAACCCGGTGCCCACCCGGCCGACGTAGCGGAGCCCGTCGTCCGCGGGGATCCCGAGGAGGAGCGACCCCACCCCGTCGGCGCGCCGACCGGTTCCCGGACGCCAGCCGGCGACGACGACCTCCTGGGTCGCGTGGTGCTTGATCTTGATCCAGGCGCGGCTCCGCCTGCCGGTCGAGTAGGTGCTGTCGCGGCGCTTGGCGACGACGCCCTCGAGGCGGAGCTCCTTCGAGAAGGCGACGGCCTCGTCGAGCCCGCCCTCGAACGCGGGCGGGACGTCGACGACCTGGTCCGCGTCGACCGCGTCGACGAGGGCCTCGCGGCGTGCGTCGTACGGCTCGTCGACGAGCGGAACGCCGCCGAGCGACAGCACGTCGAAGAGGAGGAGGCGGACGGGTGCGGTCGCCCTGACCCGCTCGACGTCGCGGGGCCGGGTGAGCTTCATCCTGGTCTGGAGCAGCCCGAAGTCGGGGCGGCCCCCGCGGTCGACGGCCACGATCTCGCCGTCGAGGACGGCGTCTCGGACGCCGCCCAGCCGGTCGGGCAGCTCGGCGAACTCCGGGTACGACGGCGTCAGGTCGTGGCCGTTCCGGCTCGTCAGCGTCACCTGGCCGTCCTTCACAGTGACGATCGCCCGGACCCCGTCCCACTTCATCTCGACGGCCCACTCGTCGCTGTCGCCCACGTCGGACGCGGCGCCGGGGCTCGCGAGCATCGGCTCGGCGCTGCGGAGCGGCGCGCGCTCCGGCTTCGGGCGACGGGCTGGCGCGGGGGACCCGTCGCCCTGACCGGGGGCCGCCTGATCCTGCGCGCCGCCCTGCTCGTCGCGCGGGGCGTCGACGTGCTCGTCGTCGTCCTGCATCCGGTGGATCAGCCAGTTCTTCGCATCGCGATCGCCGTGCCCGGTGTGGATCAGCGCCAGCCGCCGCGCACCGCGCTGCTCGCCGTGGAGGACGACGATGACCTCCTTGCCGTCTCGCCACTTCTCGAGGTCGTACGTGCCGGAGTCCCAGATCGTGACCTCGCCGGCGCCGTACTCGCCCTTCGCGATCGTGCCCTCGAAGGTGCCGTACTCGAGCGGGTGGTCCTCGGTCTGGACAGCGAGGTGGTTCTGCTTCGTGTCCTGCGGCTCGCCCTTCGGCAGGGCCCAGCTGACCAGGACGCCGTCGTGCTCGAGCCGGAAGTCCCAGTGCAGGCGCCGGGCGTGGTGCTCCTGGATCACGAAGCTCCGGCCGTCGGTCGGGGCGGGCGCCTCGGCGGGGACGGGCTCCCGGGTCTTCGACGGGTCTCGCTTCGACCGGTAGACCGCGAGCCGGTCGGGCCGGCCCGGCGTGCCTTCGGCGCTCGTCTCGCCGACCGCGACGGGGTTCTCGGTGTTGCGGTGGTCGGGGCCGAGCTCGCCGGGCGGCACCGGCGTCCCCGACGACAGACCCTGCATCGGGTCGCCGCGCCGCTTCAGCGCCTTGAGGACCTCGTCCGGCTCCAGGTGGTGCAGCGAGGTCGAGGCGAGCTCCCGCCAGGTGCGCGGGGCCGCCACCATCGGCCTCGACCGGCCGCGCAGCGAGTACGGCGCGATCGTCGTCTTGTTCCCGTTGTTCTGCGACCAGTCGACGAAGACCTTGCCGCGGCGATCCTGCCTGCCCATGGTCGACAGCACGAGATCGGGGTGGTCGGCCTCGAGGGCGCGCGCGAGCTCGTGCGCGACCTCGCTCACCTGGGCGCTCGTCTGGCGGCCGTCGAGGGCCGCGTAGACGTGGATGCCCTTGCTCCCACTGGTGACGGGAACGGGATCGAGACCCATGTCGCCCAGGATCCCGCGCATCTCCTGCGCCACGAAGACGCACTCGGCGAGCCCGACCCCCTCGCCCGGGTCGAGGTCGAGAACGATCCGGTCGGGGTTCCGCTGCGCCCCGCGCGGGCCGAACCGCCACTGCGGCACGTGGATCTCGAGAGCGGCGACCTGCGCGAGCCAGGTCAGTGTGGCGAGATCGTCGACCATCGGGTACACGTTCTCGTGATCCCTGTGCTCGATCGCGTGCCGCGGAACCCACGACGGAGCCGACTCGGGGAGGTTCTTCTCGAAGAAGACCTCCCCGTCGACCCCGTTCACCCAGCGCTTGCGGGTCGCCGGGCGTCCTTCGGTGTGCGGGATCATCCACTCCGCGATCGCGGCGTAGTACGCCATCACGTCGCGCTTCGTGGTTCCCGTCTCGGGGTACAGCACCTTGTCGAGGTTGGTGAGCTGCAGCACGTGCCCGCCCACCGAGACGCGCTCGCCCCGGGATCTCGTCGCCATGCTGCGATCCTGCTCTCCTGACCGCGTCCGTGTCAGTAGGCCGGCGTCGCTCCGGCGATCGTGATCGTCGTGCCCGAGGTGTAGCTCGACTCGGGGCTGACCAGGTGGACGTAGGCGGCGCCGAGCTCGGCGGGCTGCCCGGGGCGGCCGTAGGGGGAGTCCTCGCCGAAGTGCGACACGGTCTCGGGATCGCTCGACGCGGGCTGGAGCGGCGTCCAGATCGGGCCGGGGGCGACCGAGTTCACGCGGATCCCCTTCGGCGCGAGCTGCTGGGCGAGCGCCGCCGTGAAGACGCCGATGGCGCCCTTCGACACGGCGTAGTCGAGCTTGTCGGGGGAGGGCTGGTTGCCCTGGATCGATCCCGTCGTCACGATCGACGAGCCGGGTTCGAGGTGCGGGATGACGGCCTGGCTCAGCCAGAACAGCGAGTAGATGTTGGTCTTGAAGGTGTTGTCGATGCCCTCGGTCGTCATCTCGAGGATGTCGTCGTGGCTCTCCTGGTGGCCGGCGACCATCACCAGGGTGTCGAGTCCGCCGAGCTCCTCGACGGCGCGCTTCACGAGCTCGAAGCAGAACGCCTCGTCCGACAGGTCTCCGGGCACCAGGATCGCGCGACGGCCCTCGTTCTCGAGCAGGTCGCGCACCTCCTCGGCGTCGGGCTGCTCCTCGGGGAGGTACGTGAGCACGAGGTCGGCGCCCTCGCGGGAGAGGGCGATCGCGGCGGCGCGACCGATCCCGGAGTCGGCTCCCGTGACGATCCCGCGGAATCCGGTGAGGCGCTCGCGGCCGACGTAGCTCTCCTCGCCGTGGTCGGGCTTCGGGTCCATCTTCGACGCGCGCCCGGGGAGCGACTGATCCTGCTCCGGGAACGGCGGCTGCGGGTAGAGGCTGATCGGGTCCTTCTTGTCGTACTGGCTCATGCCGACCAGCAAACTCGTCCGGACGCTGGGCGCGCTGTCGATTTGTACCCCGTCGGCGAGGGGCGGAGAACAATGGCGGCATGCGATCGATTTGGAGAGGCGCCATCACCTTCGGCCTGGTCAACGTGCCGGTGAAGGTCTACAGCGCGACGGAAGACCACGACATCTCGCTGCACCAGGTGCACGACAAGGACGGCGGCAGGATCCGCTACCAGCGGCGGTGCGAGGTGTGCGGCAAGGTCGTCGACTACGAGCACATCGACAAGGCCTACGACGACGGCGACCGCACGGTGGTGCTGACCGCCGACGACCTCAAGTCGCTGCCCGAGGAGAAGAGTCGCGAGATCGACGTCCTCGAGTTCGTCCCGAGCGACCAGCTCGATCCGATCATGTTCGACCGCTCGTACTTCCTGGAGCCCGACGGGTCGTCGCCCAAGGCGTACGTCCTGCTCCGCCGCACCCTCGAGGAGACCGACCGCACGGCGATCGTCCACTTCTCGCTGCGGCAGAAGACGCGCCTCGGCGCCCTCCGCGTCCGCGGCAAGGTCCTGATGCTGCAGTCGCTCCTCTGGGACGACGAGGTCCGGGAGGCCGACTTCCCCGCCCTCAGCAAGAGCACCCGGATCAGCGACAAGGAGCTCGACCTCTCGGCCAGCCTCGTCGACAACCTCTCGGACGACTTCGAGCCGGCGGACTTCAGCGACGACTACCAGCGCGAGCTGCAGCAGCTGATCGACGCCAAGCTGAAGGAGGGCGAGTCGATCGACACCGAGGCCACCTTCGGCGAGTCGGAGGAGGACGACGAGAAGGACGACGACGGCGGCGAGGTCATCGACCTGATGTCGGCGCTGCGGGCGAGCGTCGAGAAGAACCGCTCGAAGGCGGGCGCCGCGAAGAAGTCGCACTCGGCCGCGAAGTCCAAGCCGACGAAGTCGACTCCCAAGGCCGGCTGAGCCGGTCGTCGGCGTCTCGGCCGCAGGAGTTCGGGCGGCTCTACGGAGCCGCCGGTGACTCCTTCTTCGGGGTGAGGTGCTCCTGCAGGACGTCTCGGACCGTGGTCCAGGCGTGCGGGCCGTAGCGGTCGTTGTCGACGTGCCGCAGCTGCGCCTGCCCGCTGAACATGCTGACGAAGTACTGCATGCCCTGCCAGGCCGGGAACGTCTCGTCTCCGCTCTGGGACAGGCGCCGGACGACCGTGCTCATCGCGGACAGCGTCCCGGTGGTGCCGGCCCACTGCGGCTTGAACGGTTTCCCGGTGAGGTCGGTCATCGTCCGGGCGACTTCCCGGGCGGTCACCTGCGAGCCGGCGATCTCCACGACGCGGGTAGCGTCGTCGTCGAGCGCGACACGGGCAGTGACCCGGGCGACGTCGTCTTTGGTCGTGAAGTCGAGGATCTGGTCGGCGGACGACCAGAAGAGGACTCGTCGACGGTCGAACAGGATCATGGGCGCCTGGTCGGTGAGCAGGTCGGTGAACATCCCGTTGAGGATGGAGGTCGCCTGGACGGGAGCTGCGTCGACGTCGGCGGCGAACTCCCGTCGGAGCTCGAAGTTGCGGTTGGTGCCCGGGGCGATCGAGCGGTAGTCGGCCGAGTAGTCCGACGGGATGAACCGGGGCACTCCTGCCGCGACGGCCGCCCTCAACAGGGCGCGCTGTGCATCGACGATCACGGGTCGGATTCCGCTGACGGTCGACACGACGACGTCCGCGCCCGCAGCGGCTCTCGTCAACGCGGCGTGGTCGGAGTACGAGGCCCGCACGACCTCGACTCGGTCGTCGTCGCCGAAGACCGCCGTGGCCGTCGCGCTGCCTTGCCGCGTGAGGACCCGGAGGCGGACGTCGTGCTGCAGGAGCTCGCGGACGACGCGCTGGCCGAGATCGCCGGTGGCGCCGGCGAGGAGGATGGTGCGGGTCATGGGGTGAGTCTCATTCTGTCGGAATCGATCGGAGACTCAGCGGTCACGGAGCGCCTTCACCAGGTCGGCCTTCTTCTTGCCGGAGTAGCCCGTGAGGCCGAGCTCCTTGGCGCGCTTCCGCAGATCTGCGACGGTCCAGTCGTCGTACGAGCCGCTCTCGCCGCCCTTCCGGCCGATCTCGGACCGGCTGCTGCCCTTCTTCGCGGCCGCGTTCGAGATCCTGGCCGCCTTCTCGGACGAGTTGCCGTCGGCCTTCAGCTCGGCGTAGAGGTCGGGGTCTTTGAGAGCCGGGTTGTCTTTCTCGGCCTTCGTCGCTTTCGCTGCCATGCTGCAGACGGTACGCCCACGACGCCTCGCCCGATCAGTCCTTCTCCGTCAGCTGCGAGATCGTGATCGCGGCGTTGACCAGGGCGAGGTGGCTGAGGCCCTGCGGCAGGTTGCCCATGAAGTCGCCGTCCTCGGAGATCATCTCCGCCAGCATGCCCACGTCGTTCACCTGCCCGACCAGGTCGTCCATCATCTCGACGGCCTCGTCGACCCGGCCGACGCAGGCGAGCGCGGACGCGCACCAGAAGGCGCAGGCCACGAACGTGCTCTCCTCGTCGGGCATGCCGCTGTAGCGGTAGAGGAGGGAGCCGCGGCCGAGCTCGGCGCGGATGGCGTCGATCGTGCGCGACATGCGCTCGCCGCGGTCGAAGCCGGTGGGCGCGTGCAGCAGCACGGACGCGTCGAGCCGGTCGGACCCCGGGTGCATGAGGTACGCGCCCCGCTCCTCCGACCAGGCGTTCTCGGAGACCCACTCCTCGATGAGCGTCTTGTTGCGCTTCCAGGCCTCGAGGTCGTCGGGGTCCGGGTGGAGCTGCCCGATCTCCGCGAGGTGCACGGCGGAGTCGATCGCCTGCCAGCAGCCCATCTTGCTCGAGGTGTAGTGCTGGAGGTCCTTCAGCTCCCACATCCCGCTGTCCTTCTCCTCCCAGCGCCGGCACGCGTCGTCGGCGAACGAGCAGAGCAGCCGGTCGGTCGAGGCGTCGATGATGTTGCCGCCGGACGCGTAGCGGCTCAGGATCGCCAGGATGTCGGCGTAGACGCCGAGCTGCAGCTGGTCGGAGGCCGGGTTGCCGGAGTACACCGGCCCGATCCCGCGCCAGCCCTCGGAGCCGGTCTCGTGGGTGCCGTCCGGCAGCGAGCCGTCGAGGCCGAAGAAGATGTGCATCTCGCGGCCGTGCTCCTTGAGGCAGTTCAGGATCCACGACACGGCGGCGTGCGGCTCCTCGCGGAGGCCGAAGTCGAGCAGGGCGCCGACCGTGTAGGCGAGGTCGCGCACCCACGCGTACCGGTAGTCCCAGTTCTTGTCGCCGGTCCTGTCTTCGGGGAGGCCGGCCGTCGCCGCCGCCGCGATCGCGCCGGTGGGGCTGTAGATCAGGAGCTTGAGAGCGAGCATCGACCGGGTGACGGTCTCCGACCACGGGCCGTCCCAGTGGAAGTTCTTCGACCACAGCTCCCAGTTGTCGACCGTGCGGTCGATTCCCTGGTCGACGACGTCGGCGTTGGGAAGGTGGATCGGCTCGTCGTCGGTGCCGCAGAGGCAGAGGATGTGCCGGGATCCCTCTGCGGTCGTGAACGCCCCGCGGAACTCCAGCGGCCCTTCGACCTCGCCGTCGCCCTCCTCGGTCGGGTCGGTCCGGCCGTGGTCGGACCCGATCAGCACCAGGTTGATGTCGCCGGCGCGGAGGAGCGGCCCGTGGACCGTGTCGACCCGGGTGACCGGCTCGGTGCCGAAGTTGTTGCCGGGCACGACGGCCCAGGTCAGGTCGACAGAGCCCTCGAGCCCCACGATCCTGCGCACCAGCTCGGCCCAGGGGAGGCGGCCGGCGACGCCCGTGACGAGCGCGTCGGTGATCTCGACGGTGCCGGTCTCGGTGCGGAAGCGGGTGGTCAGGACGTTCGACCCCTCGATGTACGACCGCTCGACCTCGAAGTCAGCGGTCGGGCGCAGCTCGAATCGGCCGCCCGACGAGGCGTCGACGAGGCCGGCGATGACCGGCTCGGTGTTCATCTCGGGCAGCGGCAGCCAGTCGATCTGGCCGTCGTCGGCGATGAGCGCGATCGTCCGGCCGTCGCCGATGCCGGCGTAGGCGCGGAGCGGGACGTAGCCGCCGTCCCGCTCGAAGGGGGCGTGGAAGCCCTGCACAGTAATCGATTCGAGTTGCGTAGTCACCCCTCTACGGTGCTCCTCGGATGCTGATAGACCGGCCGGATGACCGACGTTCAGCTGTTCACCGATGCCCGCGCCATCCTCGCCGAGTCTCCCGTCTGGGACGACGACGCGCAGGAGCTCGTCTGGTGCGACATCACCGCAGGCCTCCTCCACCGGATCTCGGCCGACGGATCCGCCGATCGGGCGGTCGCCGTGCCCCCGCCGCTGGCGTCGATCCAGCCCCAGCGCGGCGGCGGATTCGTCGCGGCGCTCGGCGACTCCGTGGTGTCGCTCGACGGCGAGGGCAGGATCACGGGGGAGGTCGCCCGGATCCGGCACTCCGACCCCGGCATCCGCTTCAACGAGGGCAAGTGCGACCCGTTCGGCGCCTTCGTCGTCGGCGGCATGGACTTCGTGTCGCACGAGCCCGACGCGGGTCTCTACCGCATCGCGCCGGACGGAGAGATGACCGTGCTGGCGGGCGGCTTCGGCACGGCCAACGGCATCGAGTTCGCCGTCGACGGCAGCGCGATCTGGGTCACCGACACGGCGGTCTCGACGATCTTCCGGGCGCCCTGGAACGCGGAGGGCACCCTGGGCGAGCTCGTGCCGTGGACGAGCGGCGGGCCGCACGACGGCCTCGTGCAGGATGAACGGGGCGAGTTCTGGAGCGCCCTCTACGGCGAGGGGGTCGTCGTGCACCTCGGAGCGACCGGCGAGGAGCTCGAGCGGATCGCGTTCCCGGTGAAGAACGTCACCGGCGTGACGATCGGGGGCCCAGACGGGTCGACGCTGTTCGTCTGCTCGGCCCGCGAGAACGCGACCGAGGAGGACCTCGAGGAGCACCCGCTCTCGGGCGGCATCTTCACCTGCGCCCTCGACCGGAAGGGCCTCCCGCCGCGCCTGTTCGGCTGACTCAGATCGTCGCGACCGAGCCGGAGTCGACCCGGTAGTTGCTGCCGTTGACGAAGCTGGCGGCCTCGGAGCAGAGGAACGTGATGACGCTCGCGACCTCGTCGGGCTCGCCGCGGCGCTTCAGCTCCATGTACGGCCGCTCCTCCTCGAGGAACGAGTCGATGGCCTCGTCGAACGACGAGCCTCGCTGCTCGGAGCGCTTCGTCATCATCGCGTCGGTCATCGGCGTGTTGATGAAGGCCGGCCCGACGGTGTTCACGAGGAGGCCCTCGGTCGCGTAGGAGCGCGAGAGGCCCTTGGCGAACGACATCACCCCGGCCTTGGCGGCGCAGTAGGGCAGCTCGTCGTCGTAGGGCTGCAGCGCGTCCTCCGAGGCGACGAGCACCAGGCGGCCCCAGCCGCCGGAGCGGAGGTCGGGGAGGAACTCGCGGACGAGGCGGACCGGCCCGAGCAGGTCGGTCTCGAGGGTCGAGGTCCAGCCCTCGTCGTCGATCTCGTGGAAGAGTCCCTGCGCGCCCGTGATCCCGGCCGACTGCACCAGGATGTCGATCTCGCCGACCGCCTCGGCGACCCGCCCGTGCAGGGCCGCGAGGTCGTCCGTGCTCCGGATGTCGGCGGCGAAGGCGAACAGGCGGCCGTCGCTCGCGCCGAGCGCCGCGGCTGCAGCGTCGAGCTTCTCCTGGTCGCGATCGCTGATGACGACGGTCACGCCCTCCGAGAGGAGCTGCCTGGCGGTGTGCCAGCCGATGCCGGAGTCGGCTCCGGTGACGAGGGCCTTCTTGCCTGAGATGCCGAGATCCACGGTGTTCCTCTCGTAGGGGGTGGGCTGCGCCTGGGACGTTACCCCGGGCTTCTCGGCGACGGGTCAGTCGTGTACCCCTCCCACGGCCTACGTGGGCCGGATGCGGCCATCGAGGTGAGCTCGCGGAGGACGTCCCCCTCGATCTCGAGGAACCCGCGCGTCTCGCCCTCGCCGACCCAGGTCTGGAACGAGACGCTGAAGACGGTGGTGCCGCTGTGAGCGGCCAGCGTCGCCTGCGGATCGGCGATCCCGCGGTCGCGGAGGGCCGCCGCCAGCGTCTTCGAGAGACCGGCCATCTTCAGCAGCTCGCGCTCCTGCAGGGCCGGGTGCCGGACGATGATCCGCTGGCGCTTCCGGGAGTGCTCGCGCCGCTCGTCCGGGAAGAACTCGGCGGCGCCCTCGATCGCGAGAGTCATGATGTCGAGCGCGCCGGCGTCGGCCGGAGCGTCCGCCACGCCTCGCAGGAACGCCCCCTCGAAGAACTCGCGACCGCCGAAGAGCACCTCGCGCTTGTCGACGAAGTGCCGGAAGAAGGTGCGCTCGGTGACGCCGACCGCGGCGGCGATGTCAGCGGCGGTCGTCTCGTCGAAGCCGCGGCTCTCGAAGAGGTCGAGGGCGGCGGCCTGCAGCCTCTCGGGCGTCCCGGGTTCCCAGCGCATCCGCCCAGCCTACCGATGCCGGGGCAGTGATGGCAGTGGCTGACGTGGAGGTGTAGCGTGACAGCAGTCGCTGACATCAGTCTCCGACACCGCCCGCTCACCACCCCAGGAGAACACCATGCGCGTCTTCATCACCGGAGCCTCCGGCTGGATCGGCTCCGCCGCCGTCACCGAGCTCCTCGCCGCCGGGCACGACGTCACCGGCCTCGCTCGCTCCGACTCGTCGGCCGCCGCCCTCGAGGCCCGCGGCGTCACCGTCCGGCGGGGCGACCTCGACGACCTCGACAGCCTCCGCGCAGGATCGGAGGAGGCCGACGCGGTCCTGCATCTCGCCAACAAGCACGACTGGTCAGACCCCCAGGCGTCGAACCTCGCCGAGCGGAACGCCGTCGAGACGATCGGGACGGCGCTCGCCGGATCGGGCCGCCCGTTCCTCCTCGCCTCGGGGACCGCGATCGTGGCGCCCGGCGCGATGCTGACGGAGGCCGACGCGTCGCCCGCGCACGGGCTCGACTCCGCCCGGGGCGGCAGCGAGAACCGCTCCCTCGAGTTCGTCGACCAGCAGGTCGCGACGGTCAGCCTCCGCTTCGCCCCGACCGTCCACGGCGTCGGCGATCACGGCTTCATCGCGATCCTGAGCGGCGTCGCACGGCGCACCGGGGTCTCGGCGTACGTCGGCGACGGCTCGAACCGCTGGCCCGCGGTGCACATCTCGGATGCCGGCCGCCTCGTCGCCCTGGCGCTCGAGAAGGCCGAGCCGGGGAGGATCCTGCACGCCGTCGCCGAGGAGGGCGTCGCCACCCGCGAGATCGCCGAGGCCATCGGCCGGAGCGTGGGCGTTCCGACGAGGTCCATCGACGCTGCCGACGCGGTCGGCCACTTCGGCTTCCTCGGCGGCTTCTTCTCGATGGACATCGCCGCCTCGAGCGAGGCGACGCGTTCGTTCCTCGGCTGGACGCCGACCGGCCCCACCCTCGTGGAGGACCTCGACGCCGGTGCCTACGCCGCGACGTCGCACTCGTCGTCGCCTCGGGCTGCCCGTCGGCGACATCTGCTCTGATCTCGCCACCCGGCGGGATCGCTGAGATGTCGCTGAGCGTCTTTGCACTGGGTGCATCGATGCACCTAGTGTGAGGACGTGCTCCAGACCGCGACCCCCGACCGCCGCGCCGCCCTCAAGGCGAAGCACCGCCAGGCGATCCTGGATGCGGCACAGGAGCTGGTCGACGAGCACGACGGGCGCACCTTCAGCGTCGAGGAGCTCGCCGAGCGCGCGGACGTCGCCCGCCGCACGGTCTTCAACCACTTCGCCTCCATCGACGAGATCCTCCTCTCGCTCTGCGCCCACGCGCTCGAGGTCCTGATCGACGACTTCGTGGGCGTCGTCGCGGCGGCCCCGCTCGGCGACGGCAGCCGGTCGTCGATGTTCGACGAGATCGCGCAGAGCCTCCGGTCGGCCGATCTGCCGGGCGCCATCGCGATGATCGCCAGGATCCTCGGCGAGCCCGACGACATCGACGACCCCCGAGGCCGGGCGCTCAGCGACGAGGCCTTCGCGCGCGCCGCCGACCGGCTCCAGACCGAGGTGAAGGGCCGTCACCCCGACGCCGACTCGCTCGAGATCGCGTTCCTGGTCGGTGCCCTCATGAGCGGCGTCATCGTCATCGCCAGGCACTGGATCCTCGAGACGGGCGTGCGTCTCGACGACGAGGGCCGTGCCGCCTGGCAGGCCCTCCTCTCGCGGCTGATCGACAGCGTCCGAAGCGGCTACGACGCCGCCCCCTGAACCCAGCACCCACGAATCCAGCACCATCCACCGCAGTCACGGGGTCCACCGGCGCACCCCCTCCACACGCCTCCTCAGGCACACGAAAGGAACGGGGCACAGCTCATGGCCGGTCTCCTCTACCGTCTCGGACGATTCTCGGCGCGCCGCCGATGGACCGTCATCATCGCCTGGGTGGTCATCATCGCCCTCGCCGGAGTCGGCTTCTCGCTCTTCAAGGGCCCCGTCTCGTCGTCGATCTCGATCCCGGGCACCGCGACCGAGAAGGTGACCGACGAGCTCGCCGCCAAGTTCCCGAAGGCGAGCGGCGGCTCCGGCAGCCTCGTCTTCGCGACGACCTCCGGCGACGCCTTCACGGACGCGCAGGAGAAGGGGGTCTCCGACCTCCTCGACCGGATCGACGGCTACTCGGGCGTCCGCGCGACGACCGACCCGTTCGCGACGCAGAAGCAGCTCGACGATCAGGAGCAGAAGGTCGTCGACGGCCGGAAGCAGATCGCCGACGCGAAGACGAAGATCGCGCAGGCGCAGGCGCAGCTCGACGCCGGAAAGAAGCAGCTCGACGCCGGCCAGGCGCAGCTGGACGCGGCGAAGGCCCAGGCCGAGGCCGCCGGTCAGCTCGCCGCGGCGCAGGCGCAGCTCGCGGCTCAGCAAGCCCAGATCGACGCCCAGCAGAAGACGATCGACCAGGGCCAGGCGACGATCGACGCCAACACGAAGAAGCTCGAGACGCAGAGCACGACCCTCGAGAACGGCTCGAAGCTCCTCGACCTGTCGTCGAACATCCGCTTCGTCTCGAAGGACGGCAGCGCGGCGGTCGGCAGCGTGCAGTTCCAGAAGGCCACCATCGCGGTGCCCCAGACCCTCAAGACGAAGGTCGTCGACGCGGCCGACGACTCCGGCATCTCGGGCGTGAAGGTCTACGTCTCGAACGACATCGCCCAGGGCGTCCCGAGCATCGTCGGCCCCGGCGAGGTGATCGGCCTCATCGTCGCCGCCATCGTCCTGCTCGTCATGCTCGGCACGATCATCGGCGCGGGGCTTCCGCTCCTGAGCGCCGTCGTCGGCCTCGGCGCCAGCGTCCTCGGAGCCATGGCGTTCTCCGGGCTCGTCGAGTTCAACTCCGTCACGACCGTCCTCGGCATCATGCTGGGGCTGGCGGTCGGGATCGACTACTCGCTCTTCATCCTGAACCGGCACCGGTCGCAGCTGAAGCAGGGCATGGGCCTCCACGAGTCGATCGGGCTCGCCAACGGCACCTCCGGCAACGCGGTCGTCTTCGCCGGCACCACCGTCATCGTGGCGCTCCTCGCGCTCAACATCACCGGCATCCCCTTCCTCGGCCTCATGGGCACGGTCGGAGCCGTGGCGGTGGCCGTCGCGATCCTGGTGGCCATCAGCTTCACGCCGGCGATGCTGTCGATCGTGGGCATGCGGATCCTGCGGAAGAAGGAGCGCGGCTCGATCGGCAACACGGCGTCGACCCGGGTGCCGAACAAGCCGATGTCGACTCTCCGCGCGATCATCACGATCGTCGTCGGCGTGGCCGTCCTCGGCACCATCGCCCTCCCCGCCATGCAGATGCGCCTCGGCCTCCCCGACGGCGCCTCGGAGGCGACCGACTCCAGCCAGTACCTCGCCTTCAAGACGGTCGAGAAGAAGTTCGGCGCCGGTCAGAACGGCCCGCTCCTGGTGGTGGCCGACCTGCCGCAGAAGGTGTCCGGCGACTCGCTGACGGAGGTCGAGATCGCTGTCGGGCAGAAGATCCGGGCGCAGGATCACGTCAGCGCCGTCGCCCCGATCGGCGCCTCGACCGACGGCACCGTCGTGGCCTTCCAGGTGATCCCGACCGGCGGCCCCTCGAGCGTCTCCACCGAGGACCTCGTCCACGCGCTCCGCGATCTGCCCGGCGTCTCGACGCCGAGCGGGAAGGCGACCCTCGGCGTGGCCGGCAACGCCAGCGCGCAGATCGACGTGTCCGAGAACCTCGCCAAGGTGCTGCCGCTCTACCTGGTGGTCGTCGTCGGCCTGTCGCTGATCATCCTGATCCTGGTGTTCCGGTCGTTCCTCGTGCCGCTCACCGCGACCGCGGGCTTCGTCCTGTCGCTCCTGGCGACGTTCGGCGGCCTGACCGCGATCTACCAGTGGGGCTGGCTCGACGCCGTCTTCGGCGTGCACGACCCGGGCCCGATCCTGAGCTTCCTGCCGATCATCGAGGTCGGCGTGCTGTTCGGGCTCGCGATGGACTACCAGCTCTTCCTGGTGTCGGGGATGCGCGAGGCCTTCGCCCACGGCGCGCCGGCGAAGATCGCCGTGCAGCGCGGTCTCCGCGCCGGGCGCCCCGTGGTGACGGCCGCCGCGATCATCATGATGAGCGTGTTCGCCGGCTTCATCTTCTCGGAGTCCTCGACCATCCGGCCGATCGGCTTCGGCCTGGCCTTCGGCGTGCTCGTCGACGCCTTCGTCGTCCGGATGCTGCTGATCCCCGCCGCGATGCACCTTCTCGGCGCGTCGGCCTGGTGGTTCCCGAAGTGGCTCGACCGCATCCTGCCCGACGTCGACGTGGAGGGCGCGAAGCTCGAGCGGCACGAGCCGGAGGGCGCCGCAGAGCACGTCCACGGCGCGCACGCCGCGCGGACGACCGCCTAGCAGCCGGGCCGGCTACTGCTTGGCGAGCGCCACGAACGCGGACACCGTCAGCACGAAGCCGGACAGCGCGATGATCCCGATCAGGACCCACAGGGCAACAACCACGGCGTCATTCCTCTCGTCGAAGTGCCACTATGGCATCCCCCGGCCCGCCGGGCGACCTCGGCTCGCAGGATCGGGCAGGCTGGCGGCATGAGACGGATCGTGCTGGTGGCCATGGAGGAGGAGGCCGCTCCGTTCCTCGAGCGGGCCTCCGACATCGACGAGGCGGTCCCGGTCGGCGGGTCGCTGCACCGCGACGTCGTGATCGACGGCACGTCGATCCTGCTCGTGCAGAGCGGCATCGGGTTCGTGAACGCGGCCGGCGCGGCGACGTCGGCGATCCTGCGCGCGGAGCTCATCGGGGGCCGCGTGGAGGCCGTCATCAGCGCCGGCACCGCCGGGGGACTCGGGCCGGGGCTCCGGGTCGGCGACGTCGCCGTGGGTGCGGAGTACGTCAACCTCGACGCCGATGCCCGTGTCTTCGGCTACCGGATCGGGCAGGTCCCCGGGATGCCGGCCTCCTACGTCGGCGACGCGGCGCTGCACGCCCGCGCGCTGTCGGGGGCCGCGCGGGCCGGCGCCTCCTGGTCGGTGCACTCCGGCCTGTTCGCGTCGAGCGACTCGTTCATGACGCCGGGGAAGTTCGCGCGCATCGAGCACGACTTCCCGGGGATCACGGCCACCGACATGGAGTCGATCGCGATCGCCCAGACCTGCCACGTGCACGGCGTCCCGTTTGTGTCGATCCGGGGGATCTCCGACCTCGCCGGTCCGACCGGAGCCGACGAGTTCGACTCCAACGCGCCCGCGGCGGCGGAGCGGTCCGCCGAGGTCGTGCTCTCGGTGCTGGCGTCGGCGCGACCCCGTTGACGACGGGCTCCGCGGCTCTTAGGCTCCCCACAGCACCCTCGAAGAGGCGGGTGCGCGCCCACTGATCCGGGCGCCGGAACCACCGAGGAGAACCGTGCTGCCTCAGCGCCGAGCAAGCAGAATCGTCCCGATCATCACCTCCGCCGCCGTCGTGGCAGCCCTCGCCCTCTCGTCGACGCCGGCCCAGGCGGCCCCTGCTGCGCGTCCTGCTCCGGCACCGACGGGCGAAGCCGCCGGCGCCCCGGGCACTGGGTCGACGCACGGCCTGTCGCGGAAGGACTGCGTCGGCACGGCCCGCAACACCACCAGCAGGATCTGGTTCACGGTCGCCGACGGCGTGCTCTCCGACGTCTACGCACCCACCGTCGACGCGACGAACGTGAAGAGCCTGCAGTTCCTCGTCACCGACGGGTCGACCTTCACCGACCTGCAGACCCGCGACACGACCTACACGGTGGCGAGCGACGCGACCGGGATGGCCTGCACCGTCACCAGCACCGCGAAGTCGAAGGCGTACAGGATCACGACCACCTACTTCGCCGACCCGTCGCGCGACAGCGTGGTCGCGAAGACCGCCTACTTCCCGCTCACGAAGGCCGCGAAGGCGTACCGGCTCTACGCGCGCCTCGACGCGACCGCCGGCGGGAACGGCGGGGGAGGGACGACCAACGCCGGAGGGGACACGGCGACGATCGACACCTCGACCGGGTCGAGCATCCCCGTCTCGTTCGACACGAAGACCACGAGTCAGGCGAACCGCGCGTACGCCGTCCCGAGCTACCTCGCCCTGAGCGCCGACCGCCCGTTCGGTGCTGTCAGCAGCGGCTTCGTCGGCACCGCGAGCGACGGGCTGACGCAGCTCGACGCCGCGCACCGGCTCGCCACGCCGACCGCGACCGCGACGGACGGCAACGTCGAGCAGACCGCCGAGGTGACCCTCGCGCCGGGGAGCAGGACCGCGACGCTGAGCCTCGGCTTCGGCACGACCCGGGCGCAGGCCGTCGCGACCGCGACGAGGACGAGCTCGACCGCGACCGGCGGCATGCTCGCCCGGTATGCCGCCGAGTGGCTCGCCTACGACTCCCGGCTCCGGCACCCGAGCTTCTCGCTCACCGGCCTGACGACCGCCCAGAAGCTGACCGCCGCCGCCGACTACTACCGCTCCGCCAACGTGGTCAAGGCCTCGGAGGACAAGACGTTCCCGGGCGCGATCGTCGCCGGGCTCGACGCCCCGTGGGGGCAGAGCGTCTCGGCGACCGACCCGGGCGACCAGTTCCACGCCGGCTACGGCGAGGTGTTCGCGCGAGACCTCTTCGAGGCCTGGACCGCGCTCTACACCGACGGCGACACCGCGACCGCGAGAGACACCGTCCGCTACCTCCTGACGAGGTCGCAGCAGGCGAACGGCTCGCAGCCGCGCAACTCCTACCTCGACGGCACGAAGGCCGCCGACTCGTTCAACGACCAGCTCGACGAGTCGAGCTACCCGATCCTGATGGCCCTCCAGTCCGGCCTCGGCGGCGACGACGCCCTGTGGCCGCACGTGAAGAAGGCCGCCGACTTCCTGGTCAGCCACGGCCCGAGCTTCGGCGTGGAGCGCTGGGAGGAGCAGACCGGCTACTCGCCCTCGACCATCGCGGCCGAGATCGCGGGCCTCGTCGCGGCCGGCACCATCGCCGGGCAGCACCACGACGCAGCGGCGCAGCGGCTCTACCTCGCCACGGCCGACCAGTACCAGCGCACCATCAAGGCGTGGGGTGTCACGACGACCGGCTCGCTGAGCGCCGACCCGTACTTCATCCGGCTCTCCAAGACCGGCGATCCGGACGCGGCGATCAGCTACAACCTCGGCAACGGGGGTCCGACGCTCGACCAGCGGGACGTCGTCGACCTGGGCTTCCTGGAGTACGTGCGCCTCGGGATCCTGCCGGCCTCCGACCCGACCGTCGCCGCCTCTCTGAAGGTGGCCGACACGACCCTGATGAAGCAGACCGCGACCGGGCCGGGCTGGCTCCGCTACAACGGCGACGGCTACGGCGACTGCTTCCAGCCGAGCGACTCGACCTGCACGACGACCGGGGCTCCCTGGACGAACGGGAACGTCGGCACGGGGCACCCGTGGCCGGTGCTCGGAGTGGAGCGGGCGCAGCAGTACCTCGCGACCGGTCAGCTGAGAAGCGCGACGGCGCAGCTCGCGACGCTCAACCGTCAGAACTCCGGCCCGGGGCTCGTCCCCGAGCAGGTCTGGGACCACCCGGACGTCGCCGCGTCGCCCTTCGGGACCGATCCGGCCACGGCGTCGATCGGCTTCGTGAACGGCGAGGCGGACGGCAGCGCCTCGCCGCTCAGCTGGGGCTCCGCCTCGCAGGTGCGCCTCACCGCCGACCTCGGCGCCGGCCGCTCGATCGAGCAGCCGCTCGAGGTGCGGAACCGGTACGTGACGCGCACGCAGGGCGCGACAACTCTGACGATCACGTCTCCGGCGGAGGGCGCCGTCGTCGGTTCGGCGACGGGCGGGAAGGTCACCGTGACGGGGACGGCGGCCGCAGGATCGACGGTGGACGTCTCCGACATCGCCACCGACGGCGACTCGGCCGCGTCCACGGCGACCACCACCGCCTCGGCGTCCGGCACCTGGAGCGTCCAGGTGACCTCGCTGCCCGGCGGCAACCAGCTCGTCGTCTCGGCGACGACGAAGGCCGGGGCCACCGCGCAGCTGACCCGCGCCCTCATCAACGACCAGGTCGCGGGCACGCTGCTCTTCAGCCAGGCCGACCCGGCCGGCGACGACTCCGGCCCGGGGAACTACGCCTACCCGACCGCCTCCGACTTCCACTCGGGAGCGTTCGACCTCCGGCAGTTCCAGGTCTACGACACCGGGTCGACCGTCACCTTCCGGGTGCAGACGGCCGACCTCACCGGCACCTTCGGCTCGACGAACGGCGCGCAGCTGGTCGACCTGTACGTGCACACGCCCGGGGGTGCTCCCACCTCGACGGCGGCCGCCTACCCGGGCATGAACTACTCCGTGAGCCCGGACGACGCCTGGTCGAGCCGGATCGAGGTCAACGGCTTCACAGCCGGGACCTTCGCCAGCGCGTCCGGCGCGTCGCTCGGCACGGTGACGTCGAGCGCGAACTCGGTGACGAGGTACATCACCTTCAGCGTCGACAAGGCGGCGCTCGGCGGGACGCCCGGCGCGGGCTGGGCCTTCACCGTGGCGCTGACCGGCCAGGACGGCACGCACGGCATCGACCAGACCCGCGCCTTCAGCCAGACCCCCGGCGCGTACTCCTTCGGCGTCTGCGCCGACGGTGCCCCGGCGTCAGCGCTCTGCTCCGCCGATCCGGGCAGTGTGCCGAAGGTGCTCGACACCCTGACCCCGGCGGGCGTCGCCCAGGCCGACGAGCTCGACTACACGGCGGGCCCGGTGGTGCTGCAGGGGGTGCCGCTCCCGTAGGGGGAGGGCCAGCGCTTCGGCACCCCGAGGTGGCATACCATTCGGGCATGAGTCCGGAGACGCGAATGGATCCTGCGCCGTCGCAGACGCACCAGGTGTACGCGAGCCTGCGGGCGGCGATCCTGAGCCTCGAGACCTCCCCCGGGGAGCGGCTGAGCGAGCGCGGCCTCGAGACCGCGTACGGGGCGTCGCGCACCCCGGCGCGAGCCGCGCTCATGAGGCTGGAGGCGGAGGGCCTCGTCGCCCGGGAGGGCCGCGGCTGGATCGTCAGCCCGATCGACCTCGGGGAGGTCCACGCCATCTCGGAGATGCGCGCCGCCGTCGAGTCGGCGGCCGTGCGGTACGCCGTCGAGCGTGCCGCTCCCGCGGACGTCGCGGCGCTCCGGGCGCTGCTGGAGGCCGACGAGGGGCCGGGCCGCGACAGCGAGGCGCGCGTCGTGCGCGCCGGGACCAACTTCCACGCCGAGCTGACCCGCCTGTCGGGCAACGCCGTGATGACGCAGACGGTGCAGGATGCGCTCACCCGCCTCGAACGGACCCGCTGGCTCGAGGTGCGGACCCCCGAGGCGCGTCAGGCCGCGTGGGACGACCACCTCGCCATCGTCGACGCCATCGCGAGGCGCGACGCCGACGCGGCCGCAGCCCTCGTCGAGCGGCACATCCACGGCACGAACGAGCGGCTGATCGAGGCCCTCACGGCCGAGCGGCGACGGTTCCGCGGCAGCGGTCTCGCGATCGTCGGCGACGTGCCGGGCCGCCCGGGCTAGCGTTGACCCCATGAGGCCACTGCAGAAGCACATCGTCGAAGAACTCCACGTCGCACCGACCGTCGATCCGGCGGCCGAGATCGAGCGCCGCGTGACCTTCCTCACCTCCTACATCGAGTCGACCGGCGCCGCGGGCCTCGTGCTCGGCATCAGCGGCGGTCAGGACTCCTCCCTCGCCGGGCGCCTCTGCCAGCTCGCGGTCGAGCGGCTCGCCGACCGGGGCCACGAGGTCTCCTTCGTCGCCGTGCGGCTGCCTCACGGGGTGCAGGCCGACGAGGAGGACGCCGTCCTCGCGCTGTCGTTCATCCGCCCGCAGCAGACCGTCACCTTCGACATCAAGGGCGCCGTCGACGGCTTCCAGGCCGAGTTCCTGCGCGCGACCGGCACCGGCATCTCCGACTTCAACAAGGGCAACGTGAAGGCGCGGTCGCGGATGATCGCGCAGTACGCCCTGGCGGGCCAGAGCAGGATGCTCGTGGTCGGCACCGACCACGCCGCCGAGGCCGTGACGGGCTTCTTCACCAAGTTCGGCGACGGCGGCGCCGACATCCTGCCGCTCACCGGCCTCTCGAAGCGCCAGGGCAAGGAGCTCCTCCGCCACCTCGACGCGCCCGAGCGGCTGTACCTGAAGGCCCCGACCGCCGACCTGCTCGACGAGAACCCGGGGCAGACCGACGAGGACAACCTCGGGCTGACCTACGACGTGATCGACGACTACCTCGAGGGGAAGGACGTCGACGAGACCGCCGCCGAGGCGCTCGAGACGCGCTACCTGCAGACCCGCCACAAGCGCGAGCTGCCGGTGACGCCGTTCGACTCCTGGTGGCAGTAGGAGCGCTTCAGGCGCGCTCTGCCGGCGCGGGCTTCCGCGGCAGGGCGGCCAGCACGACCCCGGCGAGCACGGCCGTGACCGCGCAGACCGACCACGCGGCGAGGTAGCCCGACAGCGGCGTCGGCGTCGAGGTGTCGACGACGGCCGGGTCGGTCGACACCCCGGTGGAGGCGAGCGAGATCGCGAACACCGCCGAGGCGATGGCCCCGCCGACGGTCTTCACCGTGTTGGTCATGCCGGTCGCGAACCCGGTGCGGTCGGCGGGTGCCGCGGAGGCCGCAGCCGCGGGGAGCGCCGCGACGAGCAGGCCGGTTCCGACGCCGGCGATCATCATGTTGACCAGCACTCCGCCGGGGCTGCCGTGGGAGGGCACGAACAGCCCGTAGCCGAGCCCGACCAGGAGCGCGGCGACGATGAGGGCGACGCGGGGGCCGAGGATCCTGGAGGCGACCGGCAGCAGGGCCGCCCCGACGATGGCCATCAGGATGTAGACGGCGATCAGGATCGACACCGCGGACGCGCGGAGCCCGAGCCCGTAGCCCGCCTCGGCCGGGTCGGTGCGGGCGAACGTCGACAGCGGCACCTGCGCCCCGAGCACCGACACCCCGAGCAGGAACGACGCCGCCTGCAGCGGCCACTGCCGCTTCGACAGCAGGAGGTCGACGTCGATGAGCGGCTCGGCCAGCCGCCGCTCGTACCGCGCGAACGGGACCACCACCGCGATCCCCGCGGCGAGCAGGAGCCAGGCGGGCCAGAACCCCGGCCCGAGCACCCGGATCACGATCAGAGCCGCCATCACGAGGCCGAGCAGCAGCGTCAGGAGCGCGAGCCCCGCCCGGTCGAACCCGGCGTCGTGCGTGCCCGGCCGGTCCTCGACGCCCACCCACACCAGCACCAGGCAGATCGTCACGACGCCGGCCGGGATCGCCAGCATGCCGGCGACGGGCAGGACGTCCGCGAGGTTCCCCGAGGCGAGCGACGCGGCGATGATCGCGACGTAGAGGGCGACCACCAGGATCGCCGCGGCCCGCCTGGTGAGGCGGTCCTGCGCTCCGCTCCCGGCCGTCCGCCGGTACACGATCGCCACCTCGAGCGGGAGCCAGACGACGTACGCGCCCTGGATCGCGTAGCCGACGAGGAACGCCGTGAAGGTCGGACTGACCACGAGGATCCACGATCCGAGCGCGGTCGCCGCGGTCGCGATCAGGAGGACCCTCTTGTGGCCGACGATGTCGCCGAGCAGGGCGAGGAACGGGACGGCGAGGGCCGACACGATGAGCTGGGCCGCCTCGAACCAGTTGACGTCTCCCGCGCGGATGTCGAGGTGGTCGGCGACCTCCCGCCAGACCGGCGTGTAGAAGCCCTGCAGGACCCCGCTCGCCACCTCCACGCAGACGAGGAACCCGACCACGGCGACGAGGCCCGACGCGGGTCTCGCCAGCCGGGGCCCGGCGGACGCGGTCACGACGGGAGCCCCTCGAGGAGGCGCCGGTACCAGGTGATCCCGTCGAGGAACGCCTCGACCTCCAGGTGCTCGTCGAACGAGTGGATCGAGGCCCGCTGCTCCTTCGTCATCCGGAACGGCACGAAGCGGTACACCCGGTCGCAGAGGCCGGTGAAGAACTGCGAGTCGGTCGCCGCCATCATGATGTACGGCGCCGGGACGGCGTCCGGGAAGACACCGGCGACGGTCCGTTCGAGCAGCCGGAAGGCGTCATCGAGCGGCGACACCGGGCTCGGCTCGCCCCGCTCCACCACCTCGATCTCGACGCGGCGGTCGGCGATCGCCCGCCGGACGTGCCGCACGGCGTCGTCCACCGTGTCGCCCACCAGGATGCGGACGTTCACTCCCGCAGTCGCGGTCGCCGCGATGACGTTGAGGGCGGGGGACCCCTCCAGGGTCGTGAGGGCGAAGGTCGTGCGGGTCATGGCCGCCGACTCCGGGCCGGCCGCGACGAGGGCTCGGGCGACGACGGGCCCGATCCTGCCCGCCCGGGCCAGGAGGCTGCGGAGCGGCAGCTTCGCATGCGGGGCCAGCCGGGCCAGCATCACGGCCGTGGTGTCGGGAAGGCGGGACGGCATCGGGGAGGCGTCGAGCCTCGACACGGCGCGCGCGATCCTGGCCGTCGGGCCGAGTCGTCGCGGCGTGGAGGCGTGGCCCCCGCGGCCGGTCGCGCGCAGCAGGAGCGACGTCGTCCCCTTCTCGGCGACGCCGATCACCGCGACGGGCGTCCCGACGCCGGGGAACGCCCCGTGCGCCACGGCACCGCCCTCGTCGAGGACGAACCACGGCCGCACACCGCGAGAGGTCAACCGGACGGCCGCGGCCCGGGCGGCGCTGCCCGAGACCTCCTCGTCGCAGCCGAACGACAGCCAGACGTCGCGAGCGGGCACGAAGCCCTCCTCGAGGAGCGCCTCGACCGCCTCGCAGATCGCGGTCAGGGCACCCTTGTCGTCGAGGGTCCCGCGGCCCCAGACCGCGCCGTCGACGAGGTCGCCGCCGAACGCGGGCCTCGTCCACGGGTCGGTGTCGGCGACAGGCACCACGTCGAGGTGCGCCATCAGGACGACGGGCGCCTCCGAGGAGCGACCCGGCCAGCGGACGAGGAGTCCGTGCCGCTCGACGGACGTCACCTCGAGGTCGGCGTGCAGCCTCGGGTAGAGCTCGCGCAGGGTGCGGAGGAAGGCGTCGAAGGAGGCGTGGTCGACCGCCTCAGGGTCTCTCGACGAGACCGTGGGGATCCTGATCAGAGCCTGGAGCCTCTCGACGGCGCTCGGTTCCATGCCCGAATGGTAGTGCCGCGGGCGCGGCAGGCGGGGCTACGCCCTTCTCGGAGGGCTACGCCGTGACGAGCGCCTCTTCGATGGCCGACACGATCTCGGGGGCGTCGGGCTCGGTCGTCGGCCGGAAGCGCCGGACGGTGCCGTCGGGCGTCACGAGGAACTTCTCGAAGTTCCACGACACCCGGCCGGCCTTGCCGGACGCGTCGGGCGTCTTCTTCAGCTCCGTGTAGAGCGGGTGCTCCGACCGGCCGTTGACCTTGACCTTCTCCATCATCGGGAAGGTGACGCCCCAGGTCGCCGAGCAGTACTCCTCGATCTTCTCGGCCGTGCCGAGCTCCTGCAGGAACTGGTTGCTCGGGAACCCGATGACCGTGAACCCGCGCTCGCCGTACTCCTTCTGCAGCGCCTCGAGCTTCTCGTACTGCGGCGCCAGGCCGCATCGCGAGGCGACGTTCACGACGAGCACGACCTTGTCGGAGAACTCCCCGAACGTGGTCTCGTCGCCGCGGAGGGTGGTCAGTTCGATGTCGTCGAGGCTCATACCGGAACTCTAGGACGGAGGCCCCGGAGCGACCTCCCGTCTCGGGAAAGTGACAGGCTGGCGGCATGAACACCGACTCCCACGTCCTGCCCTTCCGCGGCCGTGCGCCCTCGATCGACCCCACCGCCTTCGTCGCCCCGGGCGCCACCCTCGTGGGCGCGGTCTCGCTCGCCGCCGGAGCGAGCGTCTTCTACGGCGCGGTCCTGCGGGCGGACGTCGACTCGATCACGGTGGGGGAGGGCACGAACCTCCAGGACAACGTGTCGGTCCACTGCGACGCCGGGAAGCCCGCCCGGCTCGGCCGCGGCGTGAGCGTCGGACACGGCGCCGTGGTCCACGGCTGCACGATCGAGGACGACGTGCTCGTCGGCATGGGTGCGACGATCCTCAACGGCGCCGTCGTCGGTCGCGAGTCGCTCGTCGCCGCGGGCACGGTCGTCCTCGAGGGCACCGTGATCCCGCCGCGCTCGCTGGTCGCCGGCGTCCCGGGCCGGGTGCGTCGCGACCTCACCGACGACGAGGTCGCGAAGGTGCGGGCGAACGCCGAGGTCTACCTCGCGCTCGCCGCGGAGCACCTGGCGGCGTGGGCGGACGTCGCCGACGACGCCGACGACGCCTGAGCGGCTGCCCGCCTAGCCCTCGTCGCCGTCCTCGCGCGACACCTGGTTCGCCGCGTCGCGGCCGGTGATCGGGAACGGCCCGGTCACTCCCTCGCGGATCGAGGCGATCTGCAGGATCCGGTCGCGCTGCAGGAACCATCCCAGGACGAGCAGCGGGATGATGATGACGAGCGACGCCACCGTGATGCTCCCGATCGGCCAGTCGATGGCCATGAGCACGAGCACCGCGACGAGGAACGCGAGCGTCAGCCAGCTCGTGTAGGGCGCGCCGGGCAGGCGGAACCTCGGCTCCTTTGCCTTGCCCTCCTTGGCCCAGCGCCGCAGGCGCATCTGGCACAGGATGATCGTGCCCCACGCGGTCAGGATGCCGAGCGCCGAGATGTTGAGCACGATCTCGAACGCGGTCGAGGCGCCGACCATCGCGTTGAGCGCGACGCCGAGCAGCGTGATCGCCGAGGTCAGCAGGATGCCGCCGTACGGGACCCCGCCCTTCGACATGACGGTGGTGAACTTCGGCGCGGAGCCGTTCATGCCCATCGAGTGCAGCACCCGGCCGGTCGAGAAGAGGCCGGCGTTGAGGCTGGAGAGCGCAGCCGTCAGGACGACGAAGTTCATGATCGAGCCGACGATCGCACCGACGTGCGGGTTGCCGATGCTCGAGAAGAACGTGACGAACGGGCTCGTCCCGGCCTTGTAGGCGGTGTACGGGAGCAGCAGCGACAGCAGCACGATCGAGCCGACGTAGAAGACGGCGATCCGGATGATCACCGTGTTGATGGCGCGGGGCACGACCTTCTCCGGGTCCTGCGTCTCGCCGGAGGCGGTGCCGACGAGCTCGATCGCGGCGTAGGCGAAGACGACGCCCTGCACGACGATGACCGCGGGCAGGAGCCCGTGGGGGAAGACACCGGTGTCGCGGATCACGGCGAGACCCGTGTTCACGGGGTCTCCGTCGTGCGTGACCGGGAACGCGAACACGAGCCAGACGACCCCGATGACGAGGAACAGCACCAGGGCGGTGACCTTGATGAGGGCGAACCAGAATTCGAGCTCGCCGAAGACCTTGACCGCCAGGAGATTGACCGACAGCACGACGGCGAGGGCGACGAGGGCGAGCAGCCACTGCGGCGCCGAGGTGAACGGCTTCCAGTAGTAGAGGTAGAGCGCCACCGCGGTCGTGTCGACGATCGCGGTCATCGCCCAGTTCAGGAAGTACATCCACCCCGCCGCATAGGCGAACTTCTCGCCGAAGAACTCGCGTGCGTACGACACGAACGATCCGGACGACGGGCGGTGCAGGACGAGCTCGCCGAGGGCGCGCAGGATGAAGAACGCGAAGACGCCGCAGACGGCGAACACGATCGCGAGGGCCGGGCCGGCCGAGTTCAGCCGCCCGCCGGCGCCGAGGAAGAGCCCTGTGCCGATGGCGCCGCCGATCGCGATCATCTGCAGCTGACGCGGCTTCAGACCGTGCTGGAAACCGCTCTGCTCGTGCGAGAAGTCCTGCGCGACGAAGTCGTCGGGGGCTGTGTCGGGGGCGCTCGCGCCCCCCGTCGTGGGGGTCGTCATCCGGGCACGCTACCCGTCCTCACAGCCGACCGCCAGTCGGCACTTCCGGGGGCCTCGCCGAATCGTCAGCGGATGGACAGGTGGCGGCCGGTCGCCCCAGGGGCGAGACGAATAGTTTGGTCTGCGTGACACTCGCACGATTCGAACCGCTCCGCCGCCCGGTGGAGATCAGCACCAGAGCACTGACCGACAGCCTGACCCAGGTGCAGAACGGCCCCACCGTCCTCGGCTTCATCCGCACCCAGTGGAACGGCTACGCGGCCCTTCGCGGCACGCACCTCTCCGCGGCCCGCGAGGTCGGCTGCTACGCCACGCACGGCCTGGCCCTCGAAGCGCTCCGCCAGCGGCCCCGCTCCATCTGACCGGCCCGGCTCGGCACCCGTCCCGATCGCACGGCCGGGCGTCTGCTTGGCTGGAGGCATGTCGATGCCCTGGCTCCAACCCGTCCTGTCCGTGCTCGCCGCCGTCGTCATCGCGTTCGCGGTGTCGGCGATCCTGTCGGTCGTCCTCCGCGTCATCGCCAAGCGCGAGGACTGGGCGCGACGCCTGACCCTGAGGGTGCGGAGGCCGTTCCGGGCGGCCCTCGCCGTGGGGCTCGTCTGGGCCGCCTTCTCGACCGCGATGGACGACATCGCGCCCCGGTACCCCGGCCACGACTACGTGGAGCAGGCCTTCCGCTGCGTCTTCATCGCGGCGCTGGCCTGGTTCGTGGCGTCGCTGGCCATCTTCCTCGAGGACCTCGGTCTCTCGAGGTACCGGCTCGACCAGCCGGACAACCGGGTCGCGAGACGCGTCCGGACCCAGGTCCTGATCATTTGGCGGCTGACCGTGGCGGTGGTCGTGATCGTCGGCCTCGGCGCGATCCTGCTCGGCTTCCCCGGCGTGGAGGCCGTGGGCGCGAGCGTCCTGGCGAGCGCGGGGCTCGTCTCGGTGGTCGCGGGTCTCGCCGCGCAGTCGACGCTCGCGAACGTCTTCGCGGGGATCCAGCTCGCCTTCAGCGACGCGATCCGGGTCGACGACGTCGTGGTCGTCGAGACGCAGTGGGGCAGGATCGAGGAGATCACCCTCACCTACATCGTCGTCCACGTGTGGGACGACCGGCGCCTCGTTCTCCCCTCGACCTACTTCACCACGACGCCGTTCGAGAACTGGACGAGGCGCAACTCCGAGCTCCTCGGGGCCGTCGACTTCGACCTCGACTGGCGGGTGACGCCGGGGCGGATGCGCCAGGCACTCGACGCCGTGCTCGACGCGACCGACCTCTGGGACGGACGGGTCAAGGTACTCCAGGTGACCGACGCCGTGGGCGGGTTCGTCCACGTGCGGATCCTGGTCTCGGCCCACGACGCCGGGAACCTGTTCGACCTGCGCTGCCTGGTGCGGGAGGAGCTCATCGAGTGGCTCCACGAGCACAGCCCGCAGTCGCTGCCTCGCACCCGGGTGCAGTTGACCGAGGCCGAGAAGGCCGTCGGCGGCCGGGGTCAGCGATCTACGGCCACAGCCTCGGCGCTGTTCACCGGGGAGAACGCGGACTCCGAGCGCGCTGCGCTCTTCACGACGTCGATCCCCACCGTCGACCCGGAGGGACGGGACGAGCCCAGGGGATAGTCGTCGGCGTGGCTAGTCGTCGGCGTGGCTGGCCGCGTCGGCGACGTTCCCGACGGCGATGGCCGTCGAGGCCGCCCAGGCGAGCCAGAGGAGTGCGAGGCGCCAGTCGCGCGGACCGCTCTTGGTGGCGCGCAGCGCGCTGATGCCGCTGAAGACCGCCGAGATGATGGCTCCGTTGAAGAGGAATTTGCGCACGATGGGGGGCTCCTTGCTGTCGGTGTCCTCAATTTACGGGACTTCTGCTCGGAGTGCCCGGCCGGTACGGTCGGGCAATGCGCATACGGGCTCGAGGTCACCACCGCGGCAAGAAGCACCACCGAGCGAGGTCTGCGGCCCTCCTGACCGCGGTCGCGGCCGCTGCGACGGTCGTGATCGGCGTCGGACACGTGCCCGAGCCCGCCGACGCGGCCTCGACGGCCATGCCCACGGGCAACGTGACCTCCAACGGGCGCGTGTGGAAGCCGGTGGTGTCGCAGAACTTCTCGAAGAACGCCCCTCTCGGCACCTTCGTCAAGACCTACGGCTCGACCTGGGCCGGCTACTCGGGCTTCAGCGACACCTCGGGCAAGGGCACCTACGACCCCAACCGGGTGCTCTCGGTCGCTGCCGGCCACCTCGACTACTACCTCCGCACGCGGAACGGCCGCCCGGTCGTGGCGGCGCCGCTCCCCAACGGCTACAAGGCGCAGACCTACGGCCGCTACGCCATCCGCTTCCGCTCCGACGCCGTCGCCGGCTACAAGATGGCGTTTCTGCTCTGGCCGACCTCCGACAAGTGGAACGACGGCGAGATCGACTGGCCCGACGGCAACCTGGGCAGCAGGATCTACCCGGCCTCGGCCATCGTCGGCACCCAGACGGCCTCGGGCATGAAGTTCGACAAGCCGGCCGTCACCGCGGCGCCCACGATGGGCACCGGATGGCACACGGCCGTGACCGAGTGGACCTCCGGCCACGTCCGCTGGTACTGGGACGGGAAGCTGGTCGGGCAGACCACGAAGCCGAGCGGCGTGCCGACCAAGCCGATGCGCTGGACGCTGCAGGCCGAGACGAACACCGAGGGCAAAGCCGTCTCGTCTTCGGCACACGGTCACATCCAGGTCGACTGGGTAGTCCAATATAAGTAGGTGAAGACAGCCCTCATCGGCGCAGGCCTCGCGATCATCGGCCTCGTGGCCGCTGTCGTCGGCATCCTGTCGCCCCAAGCCCTCCTCGAGCTCCTCGATCGCGTCGCCCCCGTCCTGGGCTTCGTCATCGGCCTGACCATCGTGGCCGACCTCGCCGCGGAGGCGGGACTGTTCTCCTGGCTCGCCGGGATCGCGGCGCGGTTCTCGCTCGGCCGCGTCTGGGTCCTGTGGCTCCTCGTCGTCGTCCTGGCGCTGCTCTGCACGATCTTCCTGTCGCTCGACACGACAGCCGTCCTGCTCACCCCGGTGGTCGTGCTCGTGGCCAGGCGGGTCGGGGCGTCGCCGCTGCCGTTCGCCTTCACCACCGTGTGGCTCGCCAACTGCGGCTCGATGCTGCTGCCGGTCTCGAACCTCACGAACCTCCTCGCCGTCCACGCGCTCGGCTCGCCGCACCCGCTCGACTACGCCGCACTCGTCGCGCCGGCCGCAGCGGTGTCGGTCCTCGTCCCGCTCGTCGCCATCGCCGTCCGCTACCGGCGGGAGCTCGCCGCGACCTTCACCCCGGTCCCGGTCGACGCGGCCGCCGACCCGGTGCTGTTCCGGGTGTCGGCGATCGTCGTCGTCCTGCTCGTCCCGGCCCTCGTCACCGGCGTCGCCGTCTGGATCCCCGCCGCGGCAGCCGCCCTCGTGCTCATCGTCACGTTCGCGCTCCGGCGCCGCGAGGCGCTGAGGCTCACGCTCGTGCCCTGGGGGACGCTGCTGTTCGCGTCGGGCCTCTTCCTCGTCGTCGCGGCCGCGCAGGCCCTCGGACTCGCCCGGGTGCTCGGCGACGTCGTCGGCACCGGCGACTCGTTCGGCGACCTCCTCCGCCTCTCCGGCGGCGCCGCGCTGTCGGCCAACGTGGCCAACAACCTCCCCGCCTACCTCGCGCTCGAGCCCGTCGGCGGCTCGCCGCTCCGGCTGGTGGCCATCCTCATCGGCGTCAACGTCGGCTGCATCGTCACGCCGTGGGCGTCGCTCGCCACCCTCCTCTGGCACGGCCGTCTCACCGGACTCGGCGTCGAGGTGCCCTGGGGACGCTTCGCCCTGGCCGGCCTGCTCATCACTGTCGTGGCGCTGCCGCTGGCGATCCTGGCGCTGACGTTCGCCTAGGGTCGGCGCTCCGGGCGCCCTGAGGGAGAGGCCGCCTCAGGCGGAGCGGCGCTCCTGCGGGGCCGGGAGCCGCCGCACACCCGTCACCCGGAGGGCGTCGCGCGCGAATGCGAGGGTCTCGGTCAGCATCTCGAGGCGGGCGTCGGGGGATCCTGCCTTCTTGGTGTTCACCTCGGCCACGACGGAGCCCGACCAGTCGCGGAGGGCGAGCTCGCGGAGCACCGCAGCGACCGGCTCGACGCCGCGGCCGGGCACCAGGTGCTCGTCGAAGATGCCGCCGTCGTCCGACGACCTGGAGCCGTCGCAGAGGTGGACGTGCCGCAGGCGCGTGTCGAGCGCGCGGGCGAGCTCGAGGGAGTCGCGGCCGGAGAGGGACGCGTGCGAGAAGTCGAGCGTGGCGGCTGCGCACTCCATGTCGGACGGGTCCCAGCCGGGCGCGTACATCTTCATCGACCGTCCGGCGATCTTCCACGGGAACATGTTCTCGATCGCGATCGTGACGCCGTGCCGGGCGCTGATCTCGCGCACGATGTCGAGGAACCGCTCCGCGTAGCCGGACTGCCAGCGGAATGGCGGGTGCGCGACGACGGTCGGGGCGCCGGTCGCCACGGCGAGCTCGGCCGTCCGCTCCAGCTTCGCCTTCGGGTCGCGTCCCCAGACGAAGTGCGTCAGGAGGAGCACCGGGGCGTGGATCGACAGGATCGGCTGACCGTGCTCGGCCGCGAGCTCCAGCAGGCGAGACGCGCTGTGGGTGGCGGCGTCGTTGGTCACCATGATCTCGACGCCGTCGTAGCCGATCTCGGCGGAGAGGCGGAACGCCTGCTCGAGACCGAGAGGGAATGCGCTGGAGGTGCTCATGCCGACGCTGATCATGGCCAGAGGCTAGGCGCGGGCGGTGACCCGCCCGTGAACGCGATGTGGACCGCTGCGATATGTCATGCGGCGATCACGGGTCGGTCAGAGCCAGTCGCGCTTCTTGAACGACGAGTACAGCACGACACCGCCGACCGCGATCAGGACGCACGAGAGGGCGAAGCCCCACCAGGTGCCGAAGCCCGGGAACTGCAGGTTCTGGCCGAAGAAGCCCGTGATCGCGGTCGGCACGGCGATGATCGCCGCCCAGCTGGTCACCTTCTTCATCACGAGGTTCATCCGGTTGCTCTGGATGCTGAGGTTCGTGTCGAGGATCGTCGACACGAGGTCGCGGAGGCTGTCGGTCTGCTCGATCACCCGCAGGACGTGGTCGTAGACATCGTGGAAGTACGGCTCCATGTCGGGCGCGAACTTCGCGTCGTCGCGGCGGAGCAGCGTGTTCAGGATCTCGCGCATCGGGTTCACGATGCGGCGGAGCGACACGAGGCTCTTGCGGAGCGTGAACGAGCGCCGCTGCACCTCCATGGTCTGCTGGCGCGTGTCGAAGAGGCGCTCCTCGAGGCCGTCGATGGCGTCGTCCAGGCGGTCCGTGGTGTCGTACTGGTTGTCGACGATCCGGTCGAGGAGCCCCCAGACGAGGAACGCCACGCCCTTCGCCGCGAGATCCCTGTTGTCGTCCCAGGTCCGCTTCACCAGGTCGATGTCGAAGTCGTCCTCGTGGATCGTGACCATCGCCCGGTGCGTGATGAACGCCTTCACCTCGTGCGTCGCGAGCTCTCCGGTCGACTCGTCGAAGCCGGTGTCGTACATGACGGCGAAGAGGAAGTTCTCGTACCGGTCGAGCTTCGGCCGCTGCCCGTGCTCCAGGGCGTCCTCGATGGCGAGCTCGTGGAGGTCCATCTCGTCGCCGACCTTGTCCATGTCGGCCTGCGTCGGCGAGACGAAGTCGACCCAGATCATGCAGTCGCCCGAGGCGAGGTAGTCGCTGACGTCGTCGATCGGGAAGTCCTCGCCGACGAGCTTGCCGTCGCGGTAGGCGCGGGTGCGGTGCATGGGCTGATCGTATCCACCCCGCCATGAGCAGTCTGTGGGTCGTCGTCGTTTGACTCTTCCCCTGCTTAATGAAACATTCTACGTACTGCGTATCGACCACGGTGGTGGACGTTGTGGGGAGGAGCCGGCCGGATGACAGATCGAGAAGCTGGTGAGGAGCATCCTGAGCCGGCACCGACCCGGACCTTCGAGAAGCGCTGGTGGATGTGGCTCCTGGCCGTGCTGACTCTCGTCGCGACGACGGACGTCCGCATCCGGCTCGGCCGCGAGTGGGATCGCACGCTGCTGCTCGAGAGCGTCCTCGCCCTGGCCGGGATCGTCGTCACCTGCAGCCTCTGGCGGGGCCGGGTCGTCTCGGGTTTCCTCGCCATCGGGGCCGCGCTGACCCTCTTCACCGCGATCCGCGTCGCCGTAGGGAGCTGACGCTGCCCCGACAGGCAGGCGCAGGATGGACGCGTGAGCAGCTTCGTGAAGACCAGACCCGACGCCCCCGAGGGCTTCTTCGAGGCCGAGGCGGCCGGGCTCCGCTGGCTGGGGGAGGCGACCGCAGCGGGCGGCGCCCGGGTGGTCGGCGTCGAAGCGGTCGAGCCCGGCAGGATCACGCTCGAGGAGGTCCGCGAGACCCGGCCGACTCCCGAGGCGGCCCGTGCGTTCGGCCGAGCGCTCGCGGTGACGCACGACGCCGGCGCCGAGGCGTTCGGGGCACCTCCGTCCGGCTGGGAGGGCCCGTCGTTCATCGGCCGGCGCCCTCTGTCGACCAGGCCCGAGGAGTCGTGGGGCTCGTTCTACGCGAGCCAGCGGGTCGAGCCGTACGCCGCGGTCGCGCTCAGCGCCGGGACGCTCTCGGGGGAGGAGCACGGGCTGATCCTGCGCGCCTGCCGCCTCGTCGCCGACGGGGCCTTCGACGACGACGACCAGCCCGCCCGACTCCACGGCGACCTGTGGAACGGCAACGTGCTGTTCTCGCCGGGAGGCGTCGTCCTGATCGATCCGGCCGCGCACGGCGGGCACCGCGAGACCGACCTGGCCATGCTCGAGCTCTTCGGCTGCCCGTGGCTCGACGAGGTGCTCGCCGGCTACGACGAGGCCCACCCGCTCCGCCACGGACGGCAGGATCGCGTCCCCCTCCACCAGCTGCACCCGCTCGCCGTGCACGCCGCCGGACACGGCCGGAGCTACGGCGTGGCTCTGGTCCGGGCCGCCCGGGCCACCCTCGACCTCGCCTCCTGACGCGGGTGCCCGAACGGGAGTCCGAGAGCCCGCCGCCAGTCCGCTGATAGTGTCGGAGGCCCCGGGGGAGCGCTTCCCGGTGACCGAGTGGAGTTAGCTCACGCCATGTCAGACCAGCCCGATCGACCGGACCACGAGACCTACGGCTTCGTCGTCGTCTCCAACCGCCTGCCCGTCGACCACACCGTCGACGACGACGGCCAGGTCGTCTGGCAGCACTCGCCCGGCGGTCTCGTCACCGCGCTCGAGCCGGTCATGCGCGCCAACGACGGCGCCTGGATCGGCTGGGCCGGCAAGCCGGGCCTGACGTTCGAGCCGTTCGAGAACGACGGCATCAACATCGTCCCGGTGCCGCTCAGCGAAGAGGAGGTGCAGTGCTACTACGAGGGCTTCAGTAACGACACCCTCTGGCCGCTATACCACGACGTCATCTCCGCGCCGACGTTCCACCGGCTCTGGTGGGAGTCGTACGTCACCGTCAACCGCCGCTTCGCCGAGCGTGCCGCCGAGGTCGCCGAGAAGGACGGCGTCGTCTGGGTGCAGGACTACCAGCTCCAGCTCGTCCCGCAGTACCTCCGCGAGCTCCGCCCCGACCTCACCATCGGCTTCTTCAACCACATCCCGTTCCCGCCGCTCGGCATCTTCTCGCAGCTGCCCTGGCGCGAGAAGATCCTCGAGGGCCTCCTCGGCGCCGACGTCATCGGGTTCCAGCGCGCCGACGACGCGTCGAACTTCTCGCGCTCCGTCCGGCACCTCCTCGGCTACGCGACGACGCGCCCCTACATCGACGTCCCGGTCGACGACGAGTCGGCGTCCCTGTCGCGCCGCGGCCGCAGGGTCCGCCGCGTGGTCGCCAAGCACTTCCCGATCTCGATCGACTCCGCCGGGTTCGAGGAGCTCGCCCGGAGGCCCGAGATCCAGGCCCGCGCCCGCGAGATCCGCGAGGGGCTCGGCAACCCGAAGACGGTGATCCTCGGCGTCGACCGCCTCGACTACACCAAGGGCATCCGGCACCGCATGAAGGCGTTCGGCGAGCTGCTGGCCGACGGGCGCCTGAGCGTCGAGGAGGCCACCCTCGTGCAGGTCGCCTCGCCCTCCCGTGAACGCGTGGAGGCGTACATGGACCTCCGCGACGAGATCGAGCTCACCGTCGGCCGCATCAACGGCGACTACGCCACGATGAGCCACACCGCGATCAGCTACCACCACCACGGCTACCCGCGCGAGGAGATGGTCGCGCTGTACCTCGCCGCCGACATCATGCTCGTCACGGCCCTCCGCGACGGCATGAACCTCGTGGCGAAGGAGTACGTGGCGGTGCGTCACGACAACGACGGCGTCCTGATCCTGAGCGAGTTCGCCGGCGCCGCCGACGAGCTCCGGAGCGCCCTGCTGGTCAACCCGCACGACATCGGCGGCCTCAAGAACACGATCATGCGGGCCATCGAGATGCCGCGTCGCGACCGCGTGACCAGGATGCGCGCCCTCCGCAGGCGCGTGCTCGACAACGACGTGGCCCGCTGGTCGGCGAAGTTCCTCGAGGCGCTCGCCGACGTCCGGCCCGGTCACCGCATCGCCGCACCGCCGAAGTCGAGCTCGACCGTCACCTCCTCCGGGCAGGCGTCGTCGGCCCAGGCGGCGGAGGCGGCCGCCCACCGGATCGCCGTCCGCACGGCCTCGTCGGCATCTGCTCCTGCCTCCGGCTCCGCGGCCCCCTCGTCGGAGACAAACGCGTGACCGCCCCGATGCCCGGCCCCGGCAGCGCGCCCGGCCCCGACACGACATCGGCCGCCGACGAGACCGCCCTCGCCGACGCCCTGGGCAGGATCGCGACGACCCCGCACCTCCTTGTCGCTCTCGACTTCGACGGCACGCTCGCCCCGGAGGTCGACCACCCGCTCCAGGCGAGGGCCCTGCCCGAGGCGCACGCCGCGATCCTGCGCCTCATCGCCCTTCCCGACACCTCGGTCGCGCTCGTCTCCGGGCGGTCGCTCGAGAGCCTGATCGAGGTCGCCGAGGCGCCCGACGAGGTGCTCCTGGTCGGGTCGCACGGCGTCGAGTACCGCGTCGGCGGCGAGTCGGAGGTCGTCCTCACCGACGACGAGTCCGCGCTCCGCCACACGCTCGAGACGATCCTCACCGAGACGGCCGCGCCGCACGACACCGTCCGCGTGGAAGAGAAGCCCGCGGGCTTCGCGCTCCACACGCGCCTCGCCGACGAGGCGGTGACCGAGGAGGTCCTCGCCGAGGCGCGCCGCCGGGTCGCCGAGGAGGCCCCGGCCGCGACCGAGCGGGTCGGCAAGAACGTGCTCGAGTTCGCCGTCCGGAGCGCCTCGAAGGGCGACGCCGTCGTGCGCCTCCGCGAGATCACCGGATCGACGGCCGTGTTCTTCGCCGGCGACGACGTCACCGACGAAGACGGCTTCGCCGTGCTCGAGGAGTCCGACTTCGGGCTCAAGAGCGGCGGCGGCGACACGGCGGCCGCCTACCGGGTGGCAGGCCCCGCCGAGGTGGCGCACCTCCTCGAAGACCTCGCCGAGCTCCGCGCCCACCTCGGGCGCTCGTAGCCGCCGCCTGGCCACCCGCTCCGATCCGCGCACGACGACACCAGCCATGACCGACCTCCCTCCGCCCCGCACCCCCGCCGGCTGGTACCCCGACGGCGTCGCCGGGCGGGAGCGCCGCTGGGACGGCGACCAGTGGACAGAAGAGACCCGCGAGCAGCAGGATCGCGACGACACGTCGCCTGCCCCGGCCGTCCTGGTCGCCCGCGGCGTCACCGGCTTCGCCGAGATCGAGGGCTCGATCCTGCTCTACCGGTCGAAGCGCGACCGGCCGCCGCTCCAGCGGATCGACCTCCACACGGTCGAGCGCATCGTGGTGTCGCGTCGGGGGAGCGCCTTCGACGTCGTGCTCGTCGGCGCGCGGGGCGGGAGCAGGGCCCGGCCGAGCCTCTTCTCGGAGACGTCGCTGACGCGGAGCCCGCTGACGCCGGAGTCGGAGTGGGACGCCTTCCTCGAGGCCCTGGAGGCGGCGGTCGCCCGCGCCGTGCCGAAGTTCCGGCCGGACGACGTCCGCCGGAACTCCCGGTCGTTACCGAACTGAAATCAGCGGCGACGGGGGAGTCTCCGGACGCCCCTTATAGTTGTGCGAGGTTGTGAGCGCTCACACCTGAACGCCAGGATGACGACGGTGTCGATTTCGACGTCCGGTTCGTTCTGAGCAACCCGACCACGATCACGATCACAAAGACGTAAAGGAACACCATGAAGACAAAGAAGTTCTTCGTCGGGGCGGCCGCCATCGGCCTCGCCCTGTCGCTCGCAGCCTGCTCCGGCGGCCGAGGCGCGACGTCCGGCTCCGGCTCCGACGCCGCCGGCTCGAACAAGGGCGCCCTCGTCGGCGTCGCGATGCCCACCAAGGTCTCCGAGCGGTGGATCAAGGACGGCAACGCGGTCAAGAAGGACCTCGAGGCCAAGGGCTACAAGGTCGACCTCGAGTACGCCGACAACAAGATCCCCACGCAGACCCAGCAGGTCAGCAACATGATCACCAAGGGCGCCAAGGTCCTGATCATCGCCTCGATCGACGGCGGCTCGCTCAGCGACCAGCTCGACGCGGCGGCGAAGGCCGGCATCAAGGTCATCTCGTACGACCGTCTCCTCACCGGCGACAAGAACGTCGACTACTACGTCTCGTTCGACAACTACAAGGTCGGCGTCGACCAGGCGAACAGCCTCCTGACCGGCCTCGGCGTCCTCGACAAGGACGGCAAGAAGACCGGCAGCAAGAAGGGCCTCAACATCGAGCTCTTCGCCGGGAGCCCCGACGACAACAACGCGACGTTCTTCTTCAACGGCGCCATGGCGACCCTGAAGCCCTACATCGCCGACGGCACCCTCAAGGTGCTCTCCGGTCAGACCGGCTTCACCCAGGCCGCGACCCTGCAGTGGGACCCGGCGACCGCCAAGGCCCGCATGCAGAACCTCGTCGCGAAGTCGTATTCGAACGGCGCCACGCTGAACGGCGTCCTGTCGCCCTACGACGGCATGTCGATCGGCATCATCTCGGCGCTCCAGGGCGCCGGCTACGGCACCGGCTCGAAGCCCCTGCCGACCATCACCGGCCAGGACGCCGAGGCCGCCTCGGTCAAGTCGATCGTCGCCGGTGAGCAGTACTCCACCATCTACAAGGACACCCGCAAGCTCGCGACCGAGTCCGTGTCGATGGCCGACGACCTGCTGAACGGCAAGAAGCCCGAGGTCAACGACACCAAGAGCTACGACAACAAGGTCAAGGTCGTCCCGACCTACCTGTTCCAGCCGACCGTCGTCACGAAGGACAACTACAAGAGCGTCCTGATCGACTCCGGCTACTACACCGAGGCCGACCTCAAGTAGGTCCCCTCGTCGGCGGGGCGGCGGCCGATCGGCCGCCGCCCCGTCTTCCCTGTCCACTCCCACGAAAGAGGAGACACACGTGGCGAACACCATCCTCGAGATGCGTGACATCACCAAGACCTTCCCGGGCGTGAAAGCCCTGCAGAACGTGTCGCTCGAAGTCGAGCGCGGGCACGTCCACGCGATCTGCGGCGAGAACGGCGCGGGCAAGTCGACCCTCATGAAGGTGCTCTCGGGCGTCTACCCGTCGGGCAGCTTCGACGGGCAGATCCTGCTCGAGGGGACCCCGGTCGACTTCAAGAGCATCAACGACTCCGAGGCCGCGGGCGTGGTGATCATCCACCAGGAGCTCGCCCTCAGCCCGTTCCTGTCGATCGCCGAGAACATCTTCCTCGGCAACGAGCGCTCCAAGCGCGGCTTCATCGACTGGAACGACACCAACCTCGAGGCGGCCAAGCTCCTCGCCCGCGTCGGTCTCCGCGACAACCCGGTCACGAAGATCGTCGACATCGGCGTCGGCAAGCAGCAGCTGGTCGAGATCGCGAAGGCGCTGTCCAAAGAGGTCAAGATCCTGATCCTCGACGAGCCGACGGCAGCCCTCAACGACGACGACTCCGCCCACCTGCTCGACCTGATCAAGAGCCTCCAGGCCCAGGGGATCACGTCGATCATCATCAGCCACAAGCTGAACGAGATCAAGGCGATCGCCGACAAGGTCACGATCATCCGCGACGGGCAGACGATCGAGACGCTCGACATGCACGCCGACGAGGTCTCGGAAGACCGCATCATCAAGGCGATGGTCGGACGCGACCTCGAGAGCCGCTACCCCGAGCACGAGTCGTCCATCGGCGAGGAGCTCCTGCGGATCGAGGACTGGACCGTCCACCACCCGCTCGACGCCTCCCGCGAGATCGTCCACCAGGCGAACCTCAACGTCCGCGCCGGCGAGATCGTCGGCATCGCGGGCCTCATGGGTGCCGGCCGCACCGAACTCGCGATGAGCGTCTTCGGTCACAGCTACGGGTCGAACATCTCCGGGACCGTCTACAAGCGCGGCGTGCCGATCAAGACGAACACCGTCTCGAACGCCATCAAGAACGGTCTGGCGTACGCCACCGAGGACCGCAAGCGCTACGGCCTCAACCTGATCGACGACATCAAGCGGAACGTCTCCGGCTCAGCGCTCGGCAAGCTCGCCCGCGGCGGCTTCGTCGACGCGTCGAAGGAGACCACCGTCGCCGAGGGCTACCGCAAGAGCATGAACATCAAGGCGCCCAGCGTCTCGGTGCTCACCGGCAAGCTCTCCGGCGGCAACCAGCAGAAGGTCGTCCTGTCGAAGTGGATGTACTCCGACCCGGAGGTCCTCATCCTCGACGAGCCGACCCGCGGCATCGACGTCGGCGCCAAGTACGAGATCTACACGATCATCAACCGGCTGGCCGACCAGGGGAAGGGCGTCATCGTCATCTCCTCCGAGCTGCCCGAGCTGCTCGGCATCTGCGACCGCATCTACACCCTCTCGGAGGGCCGCATCACGGCCGACGTCCCGCGCGACGAGGCCACCCCCGAGCAACTTCTGAAGTACATGACCCAGGAACGGGAGAAGCCCATCAATGAGCGCGACATCTGACCTCAAATCGCCCCGTCAGGACCTCGTCCCGGGCAAGCAGCCGGGTGCCCTCGGCACTGCCGCCAGGTACCTGACCGGCCAGCTGCGCCAGATCGGGCTCTTCATCGCCCTGATCGTGATCGTGCTGTTCTTCCAGATCACGACGAAGGGCATCACCCTCGCGCCGATCAACGTGTCGAACCTGGTCATCCAGAACAGCTACATCCTGATCCTCGCGATCGGCATGGTGATGATCATCATCGCCGGTCACATCGACCTGTCGGTCGGCTCGGTCGTCGCCTTCATCGGCGCCATGTCGGGCGTGATGATCACGCAGTGGGGCCTGCCCTGGTGGGCGGCCATCATCCTGTGCCTCATCCTCGGCGCGCTCGTCGGTGCGTGGCAGGGCTTCTGGATCGCCTACTTCGGCATCCCGGCGTTCATCGTCACGCTCGCGGGCATGCTCGCGTTCCGCGGTGCGGCTCAGATCGCCCTGCAGAACCAGCAGATCTCGCCGTTCCCGGCGCCGTTCCGCGCGCTCGGCTCCGGCTTCCTGCCGACCTTCGGCACCTCGGGCTACGAGCCGCTGACCCTGGTCATCGGCGCCGTCGCCGCGATCGCGATCGTGCTGAGCGGCTTCCGCGGCCGCGCCGTGCGCCGCAAGTACGAGCTGGAGGACGAGCCCTTCGCCTGGTTCATCGTCAAGATGGCCTTCACCGTCGCGCTCGTCGTCTACGTCGCGTTCCTGCTGGCCAGCTACAGCGGCACGCCGATCGTCCTCGTCGTGCTCGGTGCGCTCGTCGTCATCTACGCGTCGGTCATGCGCAACTCGGTGTTCGGCCGTCACGTCTATGCGATCGGCGGCAACCTGCAGGCGGCGTCGCTGTCGGGCGTGAAGACGAAGCGGGTCACCTTCCTGCTCTTCGTCAACATGGGCGTCATCTCCGCTCTCGCCGGCCTCGTGTTCACCGGCCAGCTGAACCTCGCCAGCCCGAGTGCCGGAAACGGCTTCGAGCTCGACGCCATCGCCGCGGTCTTCATCGGTGGCGCTGCCGTCACCGGCGGCATCGGCACCGTCCCCGGCGCCATCGTCGGTGGTCTGATCATCGGCATCCTGAACAACGGCATGTCGATCCTCGGCGTCGGCACCGAGTACCAGTCGCTGATCAAGGGCCTCGTGCTCCTCGCGGCCGTCGCGTTCGACGTGTTCAACAAGCGTCGCGCGGCCAGCTCGGTCAAGTAGCGGCATCCAGCACCGCACCTCCTCGCACCCCCTCGCGGCGCAGGATCCCCATCACACCGGGGTTCCCACGCCGCGAGGGGGTGCGGCTTCTTCTGCAGCGGCCTAGGGTTGCGGCATGGGCGGCCTCACCGGTGCGAGCAGCCCGCGCGGCAGCGCTGCGCGGGACGACCGGCGGCGCGCGCTCGAGGCGCGGCTGTACGGAGGAGAGCCGGTCACCTCCGAGGAGCTGGCCGAGCTGCGGAGCCTCGTGGCGCCGCGGACGTCCGGGTCCTTCGAGCGTGGGGCGGATCCTGCGCCGGACCTCTTGGACGACTCGGACCTCTCCGACGCCGAGCCGACCCGAGCCGTGGCCGAGCCGGTGCGCTTCCGGCCGGGGCGGGCGTGGCTGGCGGCGGCCGCAGTGGCCGTCGTGGTCGCCGGGCTCGCCGGAGCCGGCGTCTCGGCGAGCATCGCAGCAGCCGGGGCCCGCGCCGGGTCGGGTGCGGGCGAGGAGACGCCGGTGCCGACCAGGGGCGCCTCGTCTCCGGCCACCGGCATCACGTCGGGCGCCGTCGCCGACGCCCTGGGGGAGGAGTACTTCGATCAGCCCCAGTCGCCCGGCGACCGGCCCGACGTCGTCCTGCCCGCGATCGACCCGTCGACGACGAGGCGCGTCCTGGCCCAGTGGGGCCAGCAGGACGGCGAGGCGGGCGTCTGGGTGGCGCGCGGCCGCGACCACTCGTTCTGCCTCATCATGAGCGTCGGCTCGACTCGCGGCGCCAGCTCGTGCACGCCCCTGAAGGACGCGGCGGCGACCGGCGTGAGGCTCGACCTCGTGACCGCGGGCGGCGGCTCGATCACGGCGACCTGGAACCTCGCGGCCGGGCTCCTCGAGCTGTCGCCGTTCCCGGCCAGCGACACCACCGACTCCATCACGCCTCCTCCGGTGGCGACGCCGGCACCCTGACGGCGGGTGCGCGGTGTCCGGAACGGCGACACCGACGCCCTAAACTGGCGCCATGCCTGCAGAAGAGCGCACCCCGTCCGGCGCCGACGCCGCGACCACCGAGGCGACGACCATCGACGCTCGGCCCATCGACGCTGTGCCGATCGACATCAAACCCCGCAGCCGCGACGTCACCGACGGCGTCGAGGCGACCACGTCGCGCGGCATGCTCCGCGCCGTCGGCATGGGCGACGAGGACTGGGACAAGCCGCAGATCGGCATCGCCTCGTCCTGGAACGAGATCACCCCCTGCAACCTGTCGCTCAACCGCCTCGCGCAGGGCGCCAAGGAGGGCGTTCACTCGGGCGGCGGCTACCCGCTGCAGTTCGGCACCGTCTCGGTCTCCGACGGCATCGCGATGGGCCACGAGGGCATGCACTTCTCGCTCGTCTCGCGCGAGGTCATCGCCGACAGCGTCGAGACCGTCATGATGGCCGAGCGCCTCGACGGCTCCGTCCTGCTGGCCGGCTGCGACAAGTCGCTCCCGGGCATGCTGATGGCAGCCGCCCGCCTCGACCTGGCCAGCGTGTTCCTCTACGCCGGTTCGGTCGCGCCGGGCTGGGTGAAGCTGAGCGACGGCACCGAGAAGAACGTCACCATCATCGACTCGTTCGAGGCGGTGGGCGCGGCGAAGGCCGGCACCATCTCCGCGGAAGACCTCCACGCCATCGAGTGCGCGATCGTCCCGGGCGAGGGCGCCTGCGGCGGCATGTACACCGCCAACACGATGGCCTCCGTCGCCGAGGCCCTCGGCATGAGCCTCCCCGGCTCCGCGTCGCCGCCCTCCGCCGACCGCCGCCGCGACTACTTCGCCCACCGCTCCGGCGAGGCCGTCGTGAACATGCTGCGCCTCGGCATCACCGCCCGCGACATCCTGACCAAGGAGGCCTTCGAGAACGCCATCGCCGTCGCGATGGCCTTCGGCGGCTCGACGAACGTGGTGCTGCACCTCCTGGCCATCGCCTACGAGGCCGAGGTCGACCTGACCATCGACGACTTCAACCGGATCGGCGACAAGGTCCCGCACATCGGCGACCTCAAGCCGTTCGGCGAGTACGTGATGAACGACGTCGACCGCCACGGCGGCGTGCCCGTCGTCATGAAGGCGCTGCTCGACGCGGGCCTCCTGCACGGCGACTGCCTCACCGTCACCGGCAAGACCGTCGCCGAGAACCTCGCCGAGATCAAGCCGAAGGCCCTCGACGGCACCGTCCTCCGCACGCTCGACAACCCGATCCACCCGACCGGCGGCCTGACCGTCCTCAGCGGCTCCTTCGCTCCCGAGGGTGCCGTCGTCAAGACGGCCGGCTTCGACGCCGACGTCTTCGAGGGCCCCGCCCGAGTGTTCGAGCGCGAGCGCGCCGCCATGGACGCCCTCACCGAGGGCCGAATCTCGAAGGGCGACGTGGTGGTCATCCGCTACGAGGGCCCGAAGGGCGGCCCCGGCATGCGCGAGATGCTCGCCATCACGGCGGCCATCAAGGGCGCGGGTCTCGGTCGAGATGTACTACTCTTGACGGACGGACGATTCTCAGGCGGCACAACCGGCCTGTGCATCGGCCACATAGCACCCGAAGCGGTCGACGCAGGTCCGATCGCCTTCGTGCGCGATGGTGATCTGATTCGGGTCGATATCGCTGCTCGCTCACTCGACCTACTCGTCGACGAGGCTGAGCTTGACGCTCGCCGTGACGGCTGGGCACCTCTCCCGCCCGTGTACACCCGCGGAGTCCTCGCCAAGTACGCCCGGCAGGTCCGCTCCGCCGCGGAAGGTGCCGTCACGTACTGACGCACCGCGAGCGGTCCACTCGTTCACCACCAGCTACAAGGGAATCGGCACCGATGCCTCCAGAAGCAAGCCCCCTGCCCATGGCGCCCGCGCGCGCCCGCCAGACGACACCCGAGGTGCTGACCGGATCCGGCGCGATCCTGCGGTCCCTCGAGAAGCTCGGCGTCACCGACGTCTTCGGGCTTCCCGGCGGCGCGATCATCCCGTTCTACGACGAGCTGATGGCGTCGAAGACGATCCGCCACATCCTGGTCCGCCACGAGCAGGGCGCCGGCCACGCGGCCGAGGGCTACGCCGCGGCGTCCGGCCGGGTCGGCGTCGCCATCGCCACCTCCGGGCCCGGCGCGACGAACCTCGTCACCGCGATCGCCGACGCCTACATGGACAGCGTCCCGCTGCTCGCCATCACCGGCCAGGTCTTCTCGACGCTGATGGGCACCGACGCGTTCCAGGAGGCCGACATCGTCGGCATCACGATGCCGATCACGAAGCACTCCTTCCTGGTCACGAAGCCCGAAGACATCCCGGCCACGCTCGCCGCGGCCTACCAGATCGCCTCCACGGGTCGTCCCGGCCCCGTGCTCGTCGACATCACCAAAGACGCCCAGCAGAACTCCGCCCCGTTCGTCTGGCCCGAGACCGTCGACCTGCCCGGCTACCGCCCCATCACCAAGGCGCACGGCAAGCAGATCACCGCGGCCGCGCAGCTCCTGGCCGACGCCGAGCGGCCGATCTTCTACGTCGGCGGCGGCGTCATCCGCTCAGAGGCCTCGCGCGAGCTCCTCCGCCTGGCCGAGGCCACGGGCGCCCCGGTCGTCACCACGCTCACCGCCCGCGGCGCGTTCCCCGACTCCCACCGCCAGCACCTCGGCATGCCGGGCATGCACGGCACCGTCCCCGCCGTCCTCGGCCTCCAGGAGAGCGACCTGATCGTCGCCCTCGGAGCCCGCTTCGACGACCGGGTGACCGGCAAGGCGGAGCTCTTCGCGCCCGACGCCAAGGTCGTGCACGTCGACATCGATCCGGCCGAGATCTCCAAGATCAGGATCGCCGACGTGCCGATCGTGGGCGACGCCCGCGAGGTCATCCTCGACCTGACCGCCGCCTTCGCCGACGTCGCAGGCGGCGGCAGGCCCGACCTGACGGCCTGGTGGGAGCGCCTCGACTCGCTCCGCGCCGAGTTCCCGCTCGGCTACGCCGAGCCCGACGACGGCCTGCTCTCGCCGCAGAAGGTCATCCAGCGCATCGGTCAGCTGACCGGCCCGGAGGCCGTCTACGCCTCGGGCGTGGGCCAGCACCAGATGTGGGCCGCGCAGTTCATCGAGTACGAGCGCCCCAACTCCTGGCTGAACTCCGGCGGCGCCGGCACCATGGGCTACTCCGTGCCCGCCGCCATGGGGGCGAAGGTGTCGCAGCCCGACCGCGTGGTCTGGGCGATCGACGGCGACGGCTGCTTCCAGATGACCAACCAGGAGCTCGCGACCTGCGTCATCAACGACATCCCGATCAAGGTCGCGATCATCAACAACTCGTCGCTCGGCATGGTGCGCCAGTGGCAGACCCTGTTCTACGAGGGCCGTCACTCCTTCACCGACCTCAACACCGGTCACGAGACCCGGATGGTCCCCGACTTCGTCAAGCTCGCCGACGCGTACGGAGCCCTCGGCATCCGGGTGCGTCGCGAAGACGAGGTCGACGCGGCGATCAAGCTCGCGCTCGAGACGAACGACCGCCCGGTCGTCATCGACTTCGTCGTCAGCCGCGACGCCATGGTCTGGCCGATGGTGCCCCAGGGGGTCTCGAACTCCCTGATCCAGCACGCGCGCGAGCTCGCTCCCGAGTGGGACGACGAGGCGCCGGGCACGAGCGCCACCGACACCACCCGCGACGGCGACATGACCGGAGAACACGCATGAGCCACGTCCTCTCCCTGCTCGTCGAAGACAAGCCGGGTCTGCTGACCCGTGTCGCCGGGCTGTTCGCCCGCCGCGGCTTCAACATCGAGTCCCTCGCCGTCGGCAAGAGCGAGATCGCCGGCCTCAGCCGCATCACCGTCGTCGTCGACGTCGAGGAGCTGCCGCTCGAGCAGGTCACGAAGCAGCTCAACAAGCTCATCAACGTGATCAAGATCGTCGAGCTCGACTACTCGCAGTCGGTGCAGCGCGAGCACATGCTGATCAAGGTCCGCGTCGACAACGTCTCGCGCTCCCAGGTGCTCGAGGCCGTCACCCTGTTCCGGGCGAGCGTCGTCGACGTCTCGACCGACGCGCTCGTCATCGAGGTCACGGGCGACACGGGCAAGACCAACGCCCTGCTGCGCGTGCTGGAGCCCTACGGCATCAAGGAGATCTCGCAGTCCGGCCTCCTCGCGATCGGCCGCGGTGCCAAGAGCATCACCGACCGCGTCTTCAAGAACTAGAACCGAACACTCAACAAGGAGAACCACGAACGTGACTGAAATCGTCTACGACAGAGATGCCGACCTCTCGATCATCCAGGGCAAGAAGGTCGCCGTCATCGGCTACGGCTCGCAGGGTCACGCGCACGCGCTGAACCTCCGCGACTCCGGCGTCGAGGTCGTCGTCGGCCTGCAGGAGGGCTCGAAGAGCCGTCCGAAGGCCGAGGAGGCGGGCTTCACCGTCAAGACCCCCGCCGAGGCGGCTGCCTGGGGCGACGTCATCGTGGTCCTCGCTCCCGACCAGGTCCAGCGTCACGTGTACCGCGACGACATCGCACCGAACCTCGAGGCCGGCAACGCCCTCGTCTTCGGCCACGGCTTCAACATCCGCTTCGGCTACATCGAGGCTCCCGAGGGCATCGACGTCGTCCTCGTCGCCCCGAAGGGCCCGGGCCACACCGTCCGCCGCGAGTTCGAGGCCGGCCGCGGCGTCCCCGTGATCGTCGCCGTCGAAGAAGATGCCTCAGGATCCGCCTGGGCTCTCGCGTGGTCGTACTCCAAGGGCATCGGCGGCCTGCGCGCCGGCGGCATCAAGACCACCTTCACCGAGGAGACCGAGACCGACCTGTTCGGCGAGCAGGCGGTGCTCTGCGGCGGCACCTCGCAGCTGATCCAGTACGGCTTCGAGACCCTCACCGAGGCCGGCTACCAGCCGCAGATCGCCTACTTCGAGGTGCTCCACGAGCTCAAGCTCATCGTCGACCTGATCTGGGAGGGCGGCCTCGCCAAGCAGCGCTGGTCGGTCTCCGACACGGCCGAGTACGGCGACTACGTCTCGGGCCCCCGCGTCATCACGCCCGACGTGAAGGAGAACATGAAGGCGGTCCTCGCCGACATCCAGTCCGGTGCCTTCGCCAAGCGCTTCATCGACGACCAGGACGCCGGCGCCCCCGAGTTCAAGGCGCTCCGCAAGAAGGGCGAGGAGCACCCGATCGAGGCCACCGGCCAGGAGCTCCGCGCGCTCTTCGCCTGGAAGCAGCAGGACTCCGACTACGTCGACGGCAGCGCCGCGCGCTGACCTCTGCACACACGTGCGCCGCTGGCCGGCGAACGTCACAGAAGGGCCTCACTTTGCCGTGGGGCCCTTCTCCGTGTCGAGCCGAACGAGAGGGTCTGGCATGATCGGAGGATGGCTTTGAGCAAGAAGGCAGTGCATTTCGGCGCCGGAAACATCGGGCGCGGGTTCGTCGGCCAGTTCCTCCACGCCAGCGGTCTCGAGGTCGTGTTCGCCGACGTCGACGCCGCTCTGATCAGCGCTCTCCGCGAGCGGCCGTCGTACCAGGTCCACGAGGTCGGGGGCGCTCAGCCCGGCACGCTCGACCGCGTCACGACGGTCACCGGCTACCGCGCGGTCGACAACCGCCTGCAGGTCGACGAGGTGGTGCGCGAGATCGCGACGGCCGACGTCGTCACCACCTCCGTCGGGCCCCGGATCCTGCCGTCCCTCGCCTCGACCATCGCCCGCGGGCTCTCGCAGCGCCGCGCCGACCTCCCACCCCTCGTGGTCATCGCGTGCGAGACCGCCATCGGCGCCTCGACCACCCTGGCCGGCTTCGTCCGCCAGAGCCTCGACGACGACGACGCCTTCGCCCGCGCGGTCTTCGCCAACTGCGAGATCGACCGCATCGTGCCGGAGCAGTCGTCGGACCTCGACGTCACCATCGAGTCGTTCGCCGAGTGGATCATCGAGACCGGCCCGTTCCGGTCCCGCGAAGACGCCGTGCGCCCCTCGATCGACGGGGTCACCTGGGTCGACGACCTCGCGCCGTTCATCGACCGGAAGCTCTTCACCGTCAACACCGCTCACGCCACGGCCGCGTACTACGGCTGGTCGCGGGGCATCGGCAGCGTCCGCGAGGCCCTCGCCGAGCCCTTCGTCCACGCCGAGGTCCTCGCGGTCCTGGCCGAGACGAAGGCCCTCCTCGTCGCCAAGTACGGCATCGACCCCGACGAGCAGCAGGCGTACATCGAGAAGAACCTCGAGCGCATCGCCAATCCGCACCTCCCCGACACCACCGGCCGCGTCGGGCGCAACCCGCTCAGCAAGCTCAGCCGCCACGAGCGCCTCGTCGGCCCCGCCTCGCAGCTCGCCGAGCGCGGTCTCCCCGCCGACGCCCTGGTGCGCGCCGTCCGCGCGGCGCTCGACTTCGACGTGCCCGACGACGTCGAGAGCCGGGAGCTCCAGTCGCTCCTCCGCGCGGGAGCCGGCGACGAGCTCCTCACCGAGACGCTCACCGGGGTGTTCCCCGGGCACCCGCTCTTCCCGCGCCTCGTCGCCGTGATCGGCGAGAAGGTGCGCTCCTGCCGGGTCGCGGCGTGACCCGCGACGCCCGAGGCGACGACTCCCGCGCGACGACCCACGACGACTCCGACGAGGAGGCGCTCAGCTGGGGGCCGGTCGGCAGCGACACGAGCTACCTCGAGACGCCGGTCGACGACACGCCGGCCGCCGCGTCCGACTCTGACGACGACGACGAGCTGCCCGAGGGGGTCATGAGCTCGACCATGCTCGTCGTCCACGGCGTGTTCGGCGCGATCCTGCTGCTCTTCACGATCGCCTGGCTCAAGTCGATCGGCAACGTCGCGCCGTCGTTCGACTCGGGGCTGGCCTCCGCGATGTGGACCCTCGGCACCTGGCTGGCCGTGGCCGGTCCTGCGATCTGGTTCGTCGGCACGATCCTGCTGACGACGTCGTCACGAGCGCGGGTCGTGTCGTTCGTGATCGGCGTCGTCGTCCTGGTGCCGTGGCCCTTCCTGATCGGAGTCCTGTCGTGACCACCGCCGAGATCGAGAAGCCACCCGTCGAGACGCCGCCGCGCCTGGCTGCATCGCTCGCGCTGTGGATCGTGTCCGGGCTGGTCTTCGCCTGGAGCGTCTACGCGGCCGTCGGCAACCTCGTCCAGGTCCCCGCCCAGTTCGAGGCCTACCGCGACTTCGTCACGAAGGGCGGGGCGCCCGAGCTTGCGAAGGGCGTGCCGTGGGCCGCCCTCGTCGCGACCCTCGTCGTCCCGGTCATCGGGTGGCTCGTGGCCTGGCGCCTCGGTCGACGCCGCGGCCTCGCCCAGCGCGTCCTCCTCTTCGTCATCGCCTGGGCCGCCGTCAGTGCCCTGACCGTGAGTCTCACGGCGTACGTGTTCCAGGTGTCGTCTCTCTAGCGTCGTCACTCCAGCCGTCGTGGCTCCAGCCGTCGTCGCTTGAGCAGATCGGCGGCCAGCGCGGCCCGGCGGCGTGGCTCCGGCAATATGGTCCGGCTCGCCTGGGCATGCACTGCGGATTCCCAGGTTCGGGCCTCCTCGAGGGTCTGCGGCCCGGGGGAGGACCGCGGCCGCAACTAGGGTGAAACGCGTGCCCGCGCTCTGCTCGCGGGCCCCTCCCAGCCCGCACCAGAGTTAGGACCACCGTGGCCAAGCCGATCGTGTTGATCGCCGAAGAACTCTCACCCGCCACCGTCGACGCCCTGGGGCCCGACTTCGACGTCCGGAACGTCGACGGCACCGACCGCGAGGCGCTGCTGGCAGCCCTCGGCGACGCGAACGCTATCCTGGTCCGCTCGGCGACGAAGGTCGATGCCGAGGCCATCGCGGCAGCGCCCGACCTCCAGGTGATCGCCCGGGCCGGCGTCGGCCTCGACAACGTCGACATCAAGGCCGCGACGAACGCGGGCGTCATGGTCGTGAACGCGCCCACCTCGAACATCATCTCGGCGGCGGAGCTGACCGTCGGGCACATCCTGAGCCTCGCCCGGCACATCCCCGCCGCCCACAGCGCCCTCGCGCAGGGGCAGTGGAAGCGCTCGAAGTACACCGGCGTCGAGCTGTACGAGAAGACCGTCGGCATCATCGGGCTGGGCAGGATCGGCGCCCTCATCACCGCGCGCCTGCAGGCCTTCGGCATGAACATCGTCGCCTTCGACCCCTACGTCACCCCGGCTCGCGCCCAGCAGCTCGGCGTGACGCTCCTGAGCCTCGACGAGCTCCTCGAGACCTCCGACTTCATCACGATCCACATGCCCAAGACCCCGGAGACCACCGGGATGATCTCGACCGAGCAGCTCGCCCGGATGAAGCCGACCGCGTTCATCGTCAACGTCGCCCGCGGCGGCCTGATCGACGAGGACGCCCTGCTCCACGCCCTCTCGAACGACGTCATCGCCGGCGCCGGTCTCGACGTGTTCGTGTCCGAGCCGCCCACGAACGTCGACCTCCTCGCGCTCCCGAACGTCGTCGTCACCCCGCACCTCGGCGCGTCGACCGACGAGGCCCAGGAGAAGGCCGGCGTCTCGGTCGCGAAGTCGGTGCGCCTCGCCCTCGGCGGCGAGCTGGTGCCCGACGCGGTGAACGTCGCCGGCGGCGTCATCGACGAGTACGTCCGCCCGGGCATCGCGCTCGTCGAGAAGCTCGGCCAGGTCTTCGCGGGCCTCGCCGACAGCCCGCTCACGACGATCGACGTCGAGGTGCACGGCGACCTGACCGAGTACGACGTCAGCGTCTACAAGCTGGCGGCCCTCAAGGGCGTGTTCTCCGACGCCGTGCAGGAGACCGTGAGCTACGTCAACGCGCCGATCCTGGCGGAGCAGCGCGGCGTCACGGTGCGCCTGCTGACCGACGCCGTCTCCGACGAGTACCGCAACATCATCACGATCCGTGGGGCTCTGGCCGACGGTCGCCGCATCTCGGTCTCGGGCACCCTGACCGGCCAGAAGCAGGTCGAGAAGATCGTCGAGATCAACGGGTACGACGTCGAGGTGCCGCTCGCGAAGCACCACATCGTGATGCTCTACACCGACCGCCCCGGCATCGTGGCCGTCTACGGCAAGGAGTTCGGCGAGGCCGGCATCAACATCGCCGGAATGCAGATCGCCCGGACCGCCGCCGGCGGCACGGCGCTCAGCGTCCTCACCATCGACAGCCCCGCGCCCGAGGGCCTGCTCGAGAAGGTGCGCCGCTCGATCGACGCCGACGTCATGCAGGAGATCGACGTCACGCTCTAGCGAACGCGGCCCGCTCCGGCTCCCGACCAGAAAGACGGCTCCCGACCACGAGTGATCGTGGTCGGGAGCCGTCTTCGCGGTCGGGGGAGGTGACTCAGATGTCGCTGTCGGTGCGGCGGCGCGTGACGCGCTGGCCCGACTCGGGGTCGATGGAGGTGGCGGAGGTCGACGTCGTCGACCGGCGGCGCAGCGTGAACGCGAGGCCCAGGATGAACACCACGACACCGGCACCCATGAGGATGTACCCGATCAGGTGGATGTCGATCCCCCCGACCTGGAACTGCAGGGCGAAGGCGAGGATGGCGCCGATGACGAACAGGGCGATTCCGGATCCGATACTCATGCCTGAACCGTAGCCCTGTTCCGGTGCTGCGGCCGACCCCCGTCCGGGGCGAGCCTCCTGGCGCAGGATCACGCCGCTAGGCTTGTCCTCACGAAGCCACGTTGAAGGAGCCTTCATGAGCCGCACGATCAGACTCGCCAGCATCCCGGGCGACGGGATCGGGCCCGAGGTCGTGGCCGAGGCTCTCAAGGTGCTCCGCGCCGTCACCGACGGCAGCGACGTCGCCTTCGACGTCACCGAGTTCTCGCTCGGCGCGGCGCGCTTCACGGCGACCGGCGACATCCTGACCGAGAGCGACCTCGAGGCGATCTCGTCGCACGACGCGATCCTCCTGGGGGCGGTCGGCGGCGATCCGCGCGATCCTGCGCTCAAGGGCGGCATCATCGAGCGGGGGCTCCTCCTGAAGCTCCGGTTCGCGCTCGACCACTACGTCAACCTCCGCCCGACGAAGGTGTACCCGGGCGTCGCGTCGCCGCTGTCCGACCCGGGCGCCGTCGACTTCGTCGTCGTCCGCGAGGGCACCGAGGGCCCGTACGTCGGCAACGGCGGCTCGCTCCGCACCGGCACGCCCCACGAGATCGCCAACGAGGTCAGCGTCAACACGGCGTTCGGCGTCGAGCGCGTGGTCCGCTACGCGTTCGAGCTCGCGCAGAAGCGCCCGGCGCACCGCCTGACGCTCGTGCACAAGACGAACGTCCTCGTCTTCGCCGGGTCCCTCTGGCAGCGGACCGTCGACGCGGTCGCCGCGGAGTACCCCGAGGTCGCGGTCGACTACCAGCACGTCGACGCCGCGACCATCCACCTGGTCGCCGATCCTGCTAGGTTCGACGTCATCGTCACGGACAACCTCTTCGGCGACATCCTCACCGATCTGGCCGGCGCGATCAGCGGCGGCATCGGACTGGCAGCCTCGGGCAACATCAACCCCGACGGCGCCTTCCCCAGCATGTTCGAACCGGTGCACGGCTCCGCTCCCGACATCGCCGGCCAGCAGAAGGCCGATCCGACGGCGGCGATCCTCTCGACGGCGCTCCTCCTCGACCACCTCGGTCTCCCCGACGAGGCGGCCAGGGTGACGAGGGCCGTGGAGGTCGATATTGAGGGTCGCGCCTCGGCCGGCTCGTCGGACGCCGGCGCGGCGAACCCGGCAGGCCGGGCCAGGACGACGACCGAGATCGGCGACGCGATCGCCGCGGCCGCCTCGAGTCTCGCCACCTCTTCTCGATAGGACGCTCTGATGACCACGACGAACGACACGTTCCCCCTCCACTTCGACTTCACCCCCTCGGCCGCCGCCCGCGCCGACGCCGAGCGCGAGGCCGTCCTCGCCGACCCCGGCTTCGGCAGGCACTTCACCGACCACATGGTGTCGATCGAGTGGACCACCGAGGAGGGCTGGCACGACGCGAAGGTCGTCCCGTACGGCCCCCTCGTCCTCGACCCGGCGGCCTCCGTCTTCCACTACGCGCAGGAGATCTTCGAGGGCATCAAGGCGTACCGCCACGCCGACTCGTCGATCTGGACCTTCCGCGCCGATGCCAACGGACGCCGCCTCCAGCGGTCGGCCGCCCGCCTCGCGCTGCCCGAGCTCAGCGTCGACGACTTCGTCGAGTCGCTCAAGCAGCTCGTCAGCGTCGACCGCGACTGGGTGCCCAGCGCGCCCGAGACGAGCCTGTACCTCCGGCCCTTCATGATCGCGACCGAGTCGTTCCTCGGGGTCCGCGCCGCTCACCGCGTCGGCTACTACGTCATCGCGAGCCCCGCGGGCGCCTACTTCCCGGGCGGCGTCGAGCCCGTCTCGATCTGGCTGTCGACCCAGTACTCGCGCGCCGGCAAGGGCGGCACGGGGGCTGCGAAGACCGGCGGCAACTACGCCGCGTCGCTCCTCCCGCAAGAGGAGGCGTACGCCAACGGCTGCTCGCAGGTGCTGTTCCTCGACTCGGTCGACACGACCTACATCGAGGAGCTCGGCGGCATGAACGTCGTCTTCGTGAAGCGCGACGGCACGCTGGTCACTCCGGCGTCCGACTCGATCCTCGAGGGCATCACGCGCGACTCGATCCTGCAGCTCGCCGAAGACCGGGGCCACCGGGTCGAGCGTCGCCGCGTGAGTCTCGAGGAGTGGCGCGAGGGCGTCGCCTCGGGCGAGATCGTCGAGGTGTTCGCCTGCGGCACGGCGGCCGTGGTCGTGCCGATCGCCGAGCTCAAGGGCGACGGTCTCTCCATCGTGTCGCCGGTCGCCGGGCCCGACTCGCTGACGCTGTCGCTCCGCGCCGAGCTCACCGACATCCAGTACGGCCGTCGCCCCGACCCGCACGGCTGGCTCACGCGCCTCGACGCCTGAGCATCCCGCTCGTCACCGACGCAGAAGGCCCCCGATCCGCGCAGGATCGGGGGCCTCGCTGCTCCCACCGGGGCAGGCGCCCGGCTCGGGCGGCTCAGATGAAGAGCGACTCAGATGAAGGGCGACTCAGACGTCGAGCGACTCGCCGGGCTGCAGGACGACGGACGTGCCGGAGACGCTCTCGGTCGCGGCCTTGATGCGGTCGGCGTGCATCGCGAAGCCGGGCTCCGAGAGGGTCTTCTCGTGGACCGGGAAGCTCCGGGCCGGCTTGACCTCGGCGACGTAGTCGATCGCCTCGCCGATCTTCAGCCAGGGGGCGCCGACGGGTGCGGCGAGGACCTCCACCGGGAAGGTCGGCACGGTGAAGGCGTCGCCCGGGTAGAACAGGCTGCCGTTGACGAGGACGCCCGTGTTGTCGATCACCGGGATGCTGGAGTGGATGACCGCGTGGGTGGTCCCGGCGAAGCGGAGTGTGAAGGGCCCGACCTCGACGGTGTCGCCGTCGGCGACGGTGGTCGCCTCGATGCTCTCCTCGGACAGCGCCGCGACGACTCCCGACGGGCCGAGCACGACGGCGTCGGGATTCGTCTGCAGGATGCCCTTCAGCTGCTCGGGCGTCCAGTGGTCGGCGTGCGCGTGGGTGACGACGACGGCGTCGACGTCGGTGGTGTCGGCGAGGGAGCGCGTGAAGCTCCCGGGATCGATGATGAGGCGGCGTCCGGCCTCGTCGACGACGAGGGCGGCGTGCTCGTATTTGGTGACTCGCATGGGCTCAGACTACGCGCGGCGAGGCTCCGCGCTCCCGGCTGGGCGGGCCTCCTGACGGTCTGGCAAGACACGAGCGTCGCTCGATTTGTAGCGCCTCGTCCCGTGTGGCATACTCGACGAGTCGCAAAAACGGCCCCATCGTATAGCGGCCTAGTACGCTGCCCTCTCACGGCGGTAACACCGGTTCGAATCCGGTTGGGGTCACGATACGGAACGGCTCTCCTTCGGGAGGGCCGTTCCGCATTTCCGGGCTCGCGCCGATGTGCGCTGGTCGCCTCGGACGCCGGCCTCAGACGCCGGGCTCCGGCCGCGACTCGTGGTGCCGAGCACCGCGGGTGCGCCGGGCCTCCTTCATCTCCGACTCGAAGATGTGCCGCCGCCCGCCGACGAGCTCGTCGCGCGCCGCCTGCTCCGCCTCGCGGAACGGGCCGTAGTACGAGGCGTCGAAGTCCTCCACGATCTGGAACGTCCAGCGCCCCTCGATGACGTTCCGGCCGACGATGTCCCGCTCGAGGCGGTCCGCCAGCTCGGTGTGCCCGGCGCTCCGGAACAGGTCGACGGCCTCGCCGAGCGCCAGGTCGGCCTGGCCGGTCATCCGGTGGAAGCCGTACAGGAAGCCCCGCGCGTTCTCGACCACCTCGAAGGCCTCGCTGAGTTTGCCGAGGGCCTCGACGGTGGCGTCGTCGACGCCTTCGGGACGGACGTGGTCGCTGTCGGGTCGTTCGCTCATGCCGCGAACCTACCCGCGGCCCCGAGCAGCCGCCCGCTCACCCGTCGAGCCGCCGCGCCAGCCCGTCTCGGCCCACGTCGATCAGGTGTCCTCCCCAGACCGACACCTGGAGTCCCGAGTCGTGCGTCCAGAGGCGGGCGCCGCTCGAGGCGTCGAGGGCGATGACGGTGGAGCGCGATCCTGCGATGCCGTACGCGAGGGCGTAGACGACGGTGTGGCCTGCGGCGACGACGTACGAGCCCACGGGAACGTCCGCCGAGAAGCGCTGGTGCCCGGTGCTGCCGGAGAGCGCGACGACCCTGGCCCGGTCGGTGGTCGACGCGGTGAAGACGTCGTCGGTGCGCTGGCCGACGGCGCTCCCGGCGTACGAGAAGGTCGAGACGCCGGTCGTCCACCGGACGGCCCCGGTGCGGTAGTCGAGGCAGCTCAGCCGGTCGGCGGCCCGGTTCGTGACCGCCAGGCAGGATCGCGTGAGCGAGTAGCTGCCGCGGAGGCCGAGGTCGGACGACCAGAGGACGCGGCCGTCGCGGTCGATGGCCGAGAAGCCGCCGGACGGCGTGGTCGTGACCCCGCTCCCGGTGGTGTGAGGGGAGTAGACGACGTCGTCGCGGACCGCGTAGCCGAGGGTGGTGTCGACCGGCGCGCCCCAGGCCCTCGGCACGCCCGTCGCCAGGGGGATCTGCACGGTGGCGGTGTCGCCGAGGAGCAGCCGGTCGCTGAGCGCGATCATGGTCGCCGTCTCGTTGCCCGGGCCCGTCCAGACGACGTGCGAGAGGTCGTCGACGTCGCGGAGCTCGTAGACGTAGCTCAGGCCGTCCGGGCTGAGGCGGCCCGTCGCCACCACGCGGCCGCCGGCGGTGAAGCGGTCCTCCTGCGACCAGGGCATCGCGCCGGTGCTCTCGAGCACCTGCCCGGTCCCGAGCGAGAGGCTCTCGACGACCGCCTGCGACGACGTGCCCGCGCGGATCAGGAGGCGGGACCCGTCGTCGACCACGGAGGTGGATGAGACCGCGACCCCGCCGGACGCGCTGAGGTCGGCGGCCACATCGTGGACCCACCGGACGTCGCCCGTCGCCGTGTCGAGGAGGGCGACCCGCGAGCGGAAGCCCTCCGGCACCATCGAGCACACCGGGTCGTCGACCGACCCGGTGTCGGAGGGGGAGTCGGCCCGGACGGCGACGAGATCCTGTCCGACGTCGACGCCGGTGAAGCGGAGGCACTCCGGCGGCGAGCCGGGAGCGAGGGTCGAGGCGAGGTCGACCGCCCAGGGGCTCGTCCTGGGAGCGCTGCGGAGGTCGTCGACGCGGATGCCCTGCCAGCCCGGGAGGGCCCCGTAGCTCGGCTGAAGGGCTGCCCCGACGGCGGTGACCGCGACGATCAGCGCTGCGAGGCCGGCATACGAGAGCAGGATGCGCCTCCCGCGTCCGATCCTCGCCCAGAGGCGGCGGAGGGAGCCGCGGGTCCTGCTGCCGGTCGGAGGTGGCCGTCGGCCGCCTGCGGTGAAGGTCGGCAGGTCGTCGCCGTCGGGCTCGGGCGCGCGCTCGGCCCTGTCGTGCTCCGCTCTGCCCCGCTCCACCCTGTCGCGCCCCGCCGCGGCCGCCCAGACGGAGGCGGGGGCGGGCGGCCGCGGGGGAGACCACTCCGGATCGACGGGCGGCGGGACCTCGTCCATCGAGCCTCCTCGCGCGACGGGAGCGGTGCCGACGGCTGCCGGTACCGCGGATCCTAGTCGCCGAGCACGAGAGGCGGATGCCCGCCGAGCTGCCGGGCGACCTGGTCCTTCCCGACGCTCACGAGCTGGCCGCCCCAGAGCTCCGTGTCGCCGTCGGCCTCGGCCGTGCGGGCCCAGAGGGTCCGGCCGGTGCGCATGTCGAATGCGGTGATCCCGGTGGCCGTCCCGGTCTCGCTCGAGGTCCGGAGGTAGCCCGTGGTGCGCGAGACGGCGACGATCTGCGACTGCGCGGGCAGCCGCAGCGCGTACTCGTGCCGACCGGTCGCGCCGTCGAGCATCAGGACCTCGATCTGGTTGCGGCTGCTCCGGTACACGGGAACGTCGTCTGTCGTCTGGCCGGGCAGGTAGTAGGCGTAGGCGAGCGAGCCGACGTCGGTCGTCCACCGCGTCCGGCCGTCGGAGCGGTCGAGGCAGGTCAGCTTCGTCGTCCCGGGGAGCGATGCGACGACGCAGTCGCGGGAGATCCCGGAGATGTCGCCGATCCCGCTCCGCGACCACAGCCGGCGCCCCGACGCGCTCCAGGCGGTGAGGATCTCCCCGCTGGTCAGGACGCGCGTGGTGTAGAGGCCGTCGTCGTCCGCCGCCGCGGTGGTGAGCGAGACGTCGCCGCCGCCGAAGTCGGTGATCCGGCCGGTCTCGCCGTCGATCCGGACCGAGCGGCCGTCGAGGGTCGTGAAGACGGCGCTCCGCGTCAGCCAGGGCGTCACGGCGTCGGGCAGGACGGCCGTCCAGAGGGGGTCGTCGAGGCGGCGCGCGTCGACGAGGGTCCAGACGGCCGAGCCCTCCCGGGAGCTGCTGCTCGAGTAGAGGACCAGCGTCCCGGCTGTCTCGGGGGCCTGGCCGACGGCGTCCCGCTCGAGATCGACCGACGCGGTGACCCTCCCGGTCGCGAGCGACAGGGTCGCCAGTCGGAATCCGCCGCCGACACTGGCCAGGACGAGCACGCGCGCGGCCTCCGGCACGAACGAGAGCTGCTGGACGGTGAGGTCGTCCCTGCTCGACGGGAACACCTGCCGGAGGTCGACCGTCCAGCGCACCCGTCCCGTCTTCCCGTCGACGAGCGCCAGCGTGGACTCCACCTGGGCGGTGGTCAACGACGAGCAGCCTGTGCTCGACCCGAGCGGCTGCCCCGCGCCCGTGAGCAGCACGTACCGTCCGCTCGACGGTGAGGAGGCGAACGAGACGCACCGGACCGGGACGCCGGGCAGGATGCTCCGAGCCAGGTCCGTCGTCCAGCCGCGGGCGTGCGGCGGCTGCCGGAGGTCCACCGCAGCGCTCTGACGGTACGGGGCGAGGCTGCCGTACTCGGGCGTCAGCGTGGCGCCGAAGCCCGTGATCGCGACGGTCGCCAGGGCGAGGGCGGCGAAGCCGGCGAGCACCGCGAGCCGGGGTCTCCGGCGCCACACCGGCGCCCTGCGCGCTCGCGGTGGCCGGGGCGCAGGATCCGCCCTCGGCCGACCCGTCGCCTCGCCCGGCGCGCCCGCCTGCTGCGGGGGCCCGACGGGGGAGGCCCCTCCCCAGGAGGAGGCGCCCCGCTGCGGCCGGGCCGGTGACCACTCGGCCATGCCCACCTCGCCCTCGGAGCCCACCGGTCGGGCCACCGGTCATGCTATTCCGCACTCTCCACAGACACCCGACGCGCCGGGAAACAATGCCGTAACACGGCGGTAGACTCGTTCGATCCGCTCACCATCGATGAAGGGAAGGCCTGTGCCTGAATCCTCGAGGGGCCGAACTCTGGCCGAAAAAGTCTGGGACGACCACGTGGTCGTCAAGGGTGCCGACGGCGCCCCCGACCTTCTCTACATCGACCTCCACCTCGTCCACGAGGTTACCAGCCCGCAGGCCTTCGACGGCCTCCGCCAGGCCGACCGCCCGGTGCGCCGCCTCGACCTCACGATCGCGACCGAAGACCACAACACCCCGACGCTCGCGATCGACCGGCCCATCGCCGACCTCACGAGCCGCACCCAGATCGACACGCTCCGGTCGAACGCCGCCGAGTTCGGCGTCCGGCTGCACTCGCTCGGCGACGCCGAGCAGGGCATCGTGCACGTCGTCGGCCCGCAGCTCGGCCTGACGATGCCGGGCGTCACCGTCGTCTGCGGCGACTCGCACACCTCGACCCACGGCGCCTTCGGCGCCATGGCGTTCGGGATCGGCACCAGCGAGGTCGAGCACGTCCTGGCCACGCAGACGCTGCCGCTCAAGCCGTTCAAGACCATGGCGATCACCGTCGAGGGCGAGCTCCGCCCGGGCGTCACCGCCAAAGACATCATCCTCGCCGTCATCGCGAAGATCGGCACCGGCGGCGGCCAGGGCTACGTGCTCGAGTACCGCGGCAGCGCCATCCGCTCCCTCTCGATGGAGGGGCGCATGACCATCTGCAACATGTCGATCGAGGCCGGCGCGCGGGCCGGCATGGTCGCGCCCGACCAGACGACCTACGAGTACCTCGAGGGCCGGCCGCACGCCCCCCGGGGCGACGACTGGGCGGAGGCCGTCGCGTACTGGGACACCCTTGCGACCGACGACGACGCCGTGTTCGACGCCGAGGTCTACCTCGACGCGTCCGCCCTCGAGCCGTTCGTGACGTGGGGCACCAACCCGGGGCAGGGCGTCTCGCTTTCCGAGAGCGTCCCCGATCCTGCGGCCGTCTCCGACCTCAACGAGCGCAAGGCCGCCGAGCGCGCGCTCGAGTACATGGACCTCGAAGCGGGCACCCCGATGAAGGAGATCGCGGTCGACGCCGTGTTCATGGGCTCCTGCACCAACTCCCGGATCGAAGACCTCCGTGCCTTCGCGTCGATCGTCCGCGGCCAGAAGAAGGCCGACGGCGTCCGCGTCATGGTCGTGCCGGGCTCCGCCCGCGTGCGGCTCGAGGCCGAGGCCGAGGGCCTCGACCGGGTGTTCACCGACTTCGGCGCCGAGTGGCGCTTCGCCGGCTGCTCCATGTGCCTCGGCATGAACCCCGACCAGCTCGCGCCGGGGGAGCGCTGCGCCTCCACCTCGAACCGCAACTTCGAGGGCCGGCAGGGCAAGGGCGGCCGCACCCACCTCGTATCGCCCCTCGTCGCCGCCGCCACCGCGATCCGCGGCACCCTCTCGAGCCCGTGGGACCTCGAGGCCGACGCCGTCTCCCGTGAGGCGAGCGACTCCGTCGAGTCGACCCTGGAAGGCGCGCTGTAATGCACAAGACGACCATCGTCACCGGCACGGCCGCGCCTCTGAAGCGCTCGAACGTCGACACCGACCAGATCATCCCGGCGGTCTTCCTCAAGCGGGTCACGAAGACCGGGTTCGACGACGCGCTGTTCCACGCCTGGCGTCAGGACCCCGACTTCGTCCTCAACCAGCCCGAGTACCAGGGCGCCAAGATCCTCGTCGCCGGTCCCGACTTCGGCACCGGCTCGAGCCGCGAGCACGCCGTCTGGGCACTCCGCGACTTCGGTTTCGAGGTCGTCCTGAGCCCCCGCTTCGGCGACATCTTCCGTGGCAACTCCGGCAAGCAGGGCCTCCTCGCAGCCGTCGTCGACGAGGCCGACATCGAGCGGATCTGGGCCGTCATCGACGAGAGCGTCGCCGCCGGGAAGGGTTCGCCCGAGATCACGGTTGACCTGCCCGAGCAGACCGTCCAGGTGAAAAGCGCCACGGGCGGCGGCCTCACGGTTTCGTTCGAGGTCGATGCTTACACTAAGTGGCGTCTCCTCGAGGGGCTGGACGACATCGCCCTGACCCTCCGCGACGAGGCCGCGATCACAGAATTCGAATCACGCCGCGCCAACTGGCGGCCCAAGACATTGCCGGTGAAGTAGTGAACTCCCTTGTCCAGGATGCAGCAGCAGCGGGGGCCCGCGTGGGCCTGAAGTCCGACGAGATCGTCATCCGAGGCGGCAAGCCGCTGATCGGCCGCATCGAGGTCCGCGGCGCCAAGAACCTCGCCACCAAGGCGATGGTGGCGTCCCTGCTCGGCGACACCCCGAGCATCCTGAAAGACGTCCCCGACATCTCCGACGTCAACGTCGTGCGCGGGCTCCTCTCGATCCACGGCGTCCGCATCACCGACCCGGCTCGCGGCGAGATGATCCTCGACCCGTCGAACGTCGAGGGCGCGCACTTCGCCGAGATCGACGCTCACGCCGGCTCGAGCCGCATCCCGATCCTGTTCTGCGGTCCGCTCCTGCACCGCCTCGGCGAGGCGTTCATCCCCGACCTCGGCGGGTGCCGCATCGGCGACCGTCCGATCGACTTCCACATGGACGCCCTCCGCGCGTTCGGTGCCATCGTCGACAAGTCGTACAACGGCATCCACCTGACGGCCCCCAACGGCCTCAAGGGCGCCGACATCGAGCTGCCCTACCCGAGCGTCGGCGCGACCGAGCAGGTGCTCCTCACGGCCGTGCTGGCCGAGGGCGTCACCGAGCTCCGGAACGCCGCCATCGAGCCCGAGATCATGGACCTCATCGCGATCCTGCAGAAGATGGGCGCGATCGTGAACGTCGAGCCGAACCGCGTCATCTTCATCGAGGGTGTCAAGTCGCTCCGCGGCTACACCCACCGCGCGATCAACGACCGCAACGAGGCCGCGTCCTGGGCCTCCGCCGCGCTGGCCACCAAGGGCGACATCTTCGTCGAGGGCGCCAAGCAGCAAGACCTCATGACCTTCCTCAACGTCTTCCGCAAGGTCGGCGGCGAGTTCGACGTCCACGAAGACGGCATCCGCTTCTACCACCCGGGCGGCGAGCTCAAGCCGGTCGTCATCGAGACCGACGTGCACCCCGGCTTCATGACCGACTGGCAGCAGCCGCTCGTCGTGGCGCTCACGCAGGCGCACGGCGTCTCGATCGTGCACGAGACGGTCTACGAGAACCGCTTCCAGTTCACCGAGGCGCTCAACGACATGGGCGCGAAGATCGTCGTGCACAAAGACGGCCTCAAGAACGTCGAGCGCCGCGTCGCGCGACGCGACTTCGAGCAGGCGGCCGTCATCACCGGTCCGACCGACCTCCACGGCGCCGACATCCGCGTGCCCGACCTCCGCGGCGGCTTCAGCCACCTCATCGCGGCGCTGACGGCCGAGGGGGAGTCGAAGATCACCAACGTCGGCATCATCGCCCGCGGCTACGAGCACTTCGTGGCGAAGCTGCGCAAGCTGGGCGCGGACTTCGACTTCGCCGGGTGACCGAGGCGATCCTGCGCACGTCGACGACGACCACGCACCGTGACTGACCCCGACGCTCCGCTCCCGCCGTCGAAGAACCGGCCCCGGGAGCCCAACGCCGTGTTCGGCTTCTTCGGTCGGCTCGTCTTCCCGCTCCTGGTGCTCCAGGCCCGCTACGACGTCCGCGGCGGCGAGAAGCTGCCGAAGACGGGCGGCTTCGTCCTGTCGCCGAACCACTTCAGCAACTACGACCCGCTGATCGTCGGCTTCACCGTCTGGCGGCTCGGCCGCGTGCCGCGCTTCCTGGCGAAGTCGTCGCTCTGGAAGGTGCCGTTCCTCGGCTGGGTCATGCGCTCGACCGGGCAGGTGCCGGTCGACCGGACCGGCCGCACCCGGGGCTCCGACCCCGTCGCGGCCGGCCGCCGGGCCGTCGAGCGCGGCGAGGGCGTGATCGTCTACCCCGAGGGCAGCCTGACGCGCGAGCCCGACCTCTGGCCGATGCGCGGCAAGAGCGGTGCCGTGCGGCTCGCGATCGAGGCCGGCGTGCCGCTCATCCCGATGGCGCACTGGGGTGCCGACCGCATCATGGGCCGCTACTCGAAGGGCATCCGCTTCTTCCCGCGCACGCACCTCACCCTCGTCATCGGCGACCCCGTCGACCTCTCGGCCTACCGCGGCCGCCACCTCGACAACCACACCCTCAACGAGGCCACCGAGCTCGTCATGGCCTCCATCACCGAGCTCCTCGTCGGCATCCGCGGAGGCACGCCCCCCGCCGTCCGGTACGACCCCGCGCAGCACAACCAGACCGAGATCGGCCGTTTTGAGCAAGAGAAGTAGTCGCGAACCCGCTCCCACCGGCGACGGCACCGCCAAGGCCGCGAGAGCCTCCGGCATCGCCGGGCTCCTCGAGCGCCTCGGCCGCGGGTCGGTCACCACCGAGGCGATCACCATCGTCCAGGCGGCCTCGCTCGAGCGCCGCGTCGCGGTCCTCGGCGCCGGCAGCTGGGGCACCACGTTCGCCAAGGTGCTGGCCGAGGGCGGGGCCGACGTCTCCCTCTGGGCGCGGCGCCCCGAGATCGCCCGCGAGGTCACCGAGACCCACCGCAACAGCGACTACCTGCCCGGCATCAACCTGCCGATCTCGCTCACCTCGTCGTCGCGCATCGAGCAGGTGCTCGACGGTGCCGAGCAGATCTACGTGTCGGTCCCGAGCCAGACGCTCCGGCAGAACCTGGCCGACCTGCGTCCGATCCTGCCCGCCGGCGTCCCGGTGGTCTCTCTCATGAAGGGCGTCGAGAAGGGCACCGGCCTCCGGATGAGCGAGGTCATCGTCCAGGAGCTCGGCATCGACCCGGCGCTCGTCGCGGTGGCCTCCGGGCCGAACCTCGCCCTCGAGATCGCGAAGCGCCAGCCCACCGCGGCCGTGGTGTCGTCCGAGAGCCTCGAGACCGCGACGCTCGTCGCGGCCACGGCCACGAACCCGTACTTCCGCTCCTTCGTCAACACCGACGTCATCGGCACCGAGTTCGGCGGGGTCCTGAAGAACCTCATCGCGGTCGCCATCGGCATCGTCGACGGCGTCGGCTACGGCGAGAACACGAAGGCCTCGATCCTCACCCGCGGCCTCGCCGAGATGACGAGCTTCGCGGTGTCGTTCGGCGCGAAGCCCGAGACGCTCGCGGGCCTCGCCGGGCTCGGCGACCTCATCGCCACCTGCCAGTCGCCGCTGTCGCGCAACAACACGGCCGGCCGCCTCCTCGGGCAGGGCTACCGCTTCGACGACGTTGTCCGGCAGATGAACCAGACCGCCGAGGGGCTGGCGTCGGTGGCGCCGATCCTCGAGCTGGCGAAGTCGCGCGGGGTCGACATGCCCATCGTGCAGCAGGTCGCCGAGGTGCTCGCCGGTACGCTGGATCCGCGCGACATCGCGCCGCACCTCACCGAGACCGACGAGCCGCAGGGCGAGTAGTTCTCGACGCTCCTGTCGAAAGGCGCCCCTCGTGACCGATTCCCCCGCACCCGCACGCCTCCGCGTCGTCCTCCTCTTCGGAGGCCGCTCGAGCGAGCACTCCATCAGCTGCGCCACCGCCGGCGGCGTCCTCGCGGCCCTCGATCGCGACAAGTACGACGTCGTCCCGGTCGGCATCACCCGGGAGGGCGCGTTCACCCTCCAGCCCGACGACGCGGCGCACTTCGCCCTCGACCCCGAGAAGCTCCCCGAGGTCACCGACAACGGCAGCCGGGTGCGCTGGCCCGAGTCGGCAGCGACCCGCGAGATGACCGTCGTCGACCAGGCGGGCACCGTGTCGTCTCTCGGCGAGATCGACGTGGTCTTCCCGATCCTGCACGGGCCGGGCGGGGAAGACGGCACGGTCCAGGGCCTGCTCGAGCTGGTCGGCCTGCCCTACGTCGGGGCCGGGATCCTGGCCTCGGCGGTCGGCATGGACAAGCACTTCTCGAAGACCGTCCTCCAGCACGCGGGCATCGCCGTCGCTCCCTGGGTGACCGTCACCGCTCGCGAGTGGGCCGACCGCCGCGCCGTCGTCGAGGAGCACGCCGAGGAGCTCGGCTGGCCGGTCTTCGTCAAGCCCGCCCGGGCAGGATCGAGCGTCGGCGTGTCGAAGGCGTCGTCGCTGTCCGACCTGAAGGCGGCCATGCAGGTCGCCCTGGCGGAGGACTCGAAGGTGCTGATCGAGGCGGCCGTCACGGGCCGCGAGCTCGAGGCGGCCGTGCTCGGCGGCCGCGACGGCGGTGCGCCCCGCGTCTCGGTGGCCGGCGAGATCGTGCTCGGCGCCGACAAGTTCTACGACTTCGAGTCGAAGTACCTCGGGGCGCCCGGGGCCGACCTCGTCTGCCCGGCCGACCTGACCGATGCCGAGCTCGCCGAGTTCCAAGACCTGGCTGCCCGCGCCTTCGAGGCGATCGGCGGTGCCGGGCTCGCACGCGTCGACGTCTTCCTGACCGCTGACGGCTTCGTCGTGAACGAGCTGAACACGATGCCCGGCTTCACGCCGATCTCGATGTTCCCCGCGTGCTGGCTCGCCTCCGGGCTCAGCTACCCGGCGCTCCTCGACGAGCTGATCGCGCTCGGCGTCGAGACCGTTCGCTGACTCCGGCCGTCCCGACCTCCGCGGAGGCGCCCGTCAGGGGGCCGGCGTGGCGGTGGGCGTCGGCGACCCGGGGATGTCGGAGGGGCCCTGACACGTGCGGTTCTGAGGCAGCGTGCCGACGGCCGACGACAGGTCGAAGAGCACGTTGGTGGCTGCGGGCACGGCCTTCGTGTCGACGACCACCTGCACGCCCGGGTTCCGGCCGTAGGTCGTGTAGACGGCCTCGTCGCCCCGGTAGTCGATCAGCCAGTCGACGCCCTCGACGGGGTAGCAGTTCTGATCGGACACCCTCGGCGTCGTGACTCCGCAGGTGAGCACGATCGAGGCGGGGGAGCCCCACGCGCCGGTGCCCTGCGCGTTCGTGTCGTGTCGTGACAGCGACTCGAGCGTCGAGGGGAGCCGCACCACGACGTCCGCGCAGCCCACGGTGTCGGCCCGGGGCGCAGGATCGAGCGCCACCGTCGACGTGCAGGCCGCGAGGGGCAGTGCGACGGCGACGAGCGCGAGTGCGATCGCGGTGCGGCGGAGAGGCGGGCGGGACATCGCCATCACGCTACCGTGAGAGGCATGACCGAGCCTGACACCGCCCGGACCCGGCGCGACACCGCCCGGAGCCGGCGCGACACCGTCGAGAGCCTGGGCGAGCTGGCGACTCTGGCGCGCATCCTGCCCCGTCTGCCGGACGGCGCATCGACCCTCGTCGGCCCCGGCGACGACGCCGCCGTGGTGGCCGCGCCCGACGGCCGCTTCGTGGTCACGACCGACCTCATGGTGCACGGGCCCGACTTCCGGCTCGCCTGGTCGACGCCGCACGACCTCGGCTGGAAGGCCGCCGCCTCCAACCTGTCGGATGTCGCGGCCATGGGCGCTGAGCCCACCGCCCTCGTCGTGGCTCTCGCCGTGCCGGGCGACACCGAGGTCGGCTTCCTCGAGGCGTTCGCCGACGGACTCCGGGAGGGCTGCGAGGCGATGGCGCCCGGGTGCGGGGTCGTCGGGGGAGACATGTCCGTCTCGCCGACCGCGACGATCGCGATCACCGCGTTCGGCGACCTGGGCGGCAGGGCCCCGGTCCGGCGCGACGGCGCCAGGGCGGGAGACGTCGTGGCCGTGTCCGGCGCCCTCGGGAGGTCGGGCCGCGGCCTCGACCTCCTCTTCGCCCTCGGCGTCGACCATGCCGGCGCACCCGACGCCGCCCTCGCGGCCGAGCTCCGGGCCCGCGACTCCGATGTCGGCTGGCACCTGGCGCCGACGCCCCCGATCGCCGACGGCGTCCTGGCCGCCCTCGGCGGCGCCACGAGCATGCTCGACCTCTCGGACGGCCTCGCCCTCGACGCCGGCCGGGTGGCCCGCGCCTCCGGCGTCGTCGTCGACCTACACGCGGGAGCGCTCGGCCCCGATCCACGAGCCGCCCTCGCCGGCGGCGAGGACCACTCGCTCCTCGCGACGTTCCCGGCCGGCGCGACGCTGCCCGGCGGCTTCCGCGCGATCGGCGTCGTCGCGGCCGCGGACGGCGGGCCGGCCCGGGTCACGCTCGACGGGCGCGAGCTCGTGGACGCGACCGGCTGGGACCCGTACGCGCGCTGGAGCGGCGCCGCCGGCTAGAACAGCCGGAGCGGGGTTCGGCGCCCCGGCGGCTACTCCGCTGGGGCAGAAGCGGCCCGCGCCCACCAGAGCACGGTGTCGCCGTAGGCCTTCCGCGTCTCGAGCGCGAGGCCCGCGGGCCACGCGGGCTCTCCGCTCCGGGCGCGCCTCTCGACGACGACGAGCGCGTCGGCGTCGAGCCCGGGCTCCAGCGCCTCGAGGTCGAGCCGCAGCTCGTCTTCGGGGAGCTCGTACGGCGGGTCGATGAACACGACGTCGAGGGAGCGCGTGGCGAGGTGGGAGACGTACGAGCGGACGCTGCCGGCCACGACGTCGATCCTGGGCCCGCTGCCTCGCGGAGCCCGAGCCGTCACCAGCGCGGCGTTGCTCCGGCAGACGCGGGCGGCCTGCGCGCCGAGCTCGACGAGGGTCACTGCCGAGGCGCCCCGGGAGGCGGCCTCGAGGCCGAGCGCCCCGGTGCCGGCGTACAGGTCGGCCACCCGCAGCCCGGCGATCTCGTCGCGCGCCTCGAGCGCCGAGAACAGCGCCTCGCGGACACGGTCGCTCGTTGGGCGGGTGCCCGACTTCGGGACGCCGAGCGCGGTGGAGCCGGCGAATCCGGCGATGATGCGAGTCACCCCACCATCCTGACAGCCGGAGGGCCCCGCAGGATCACGCGGCCACTGTCGGTCGCGCCCGGTACCGTTGCCTGGTGGTCACCTCCGCCCTGTCGCCCCTCGACACCACGCTGACGAACGCCCTCGGCGGGCGCACCGCGCAGGCGCTGAGGCGGGCCTTCGGCCACGAGACGGTCGGCGACCTGCTGACCCACTACCCGAGGCGCTACGCGCGTCGGGGCGAGCTGACGGCGCTGTCCGAGCTGGCGATCGGCGAGAGCGTGACGATCGTGGCCGAGATCCTCGATGTGCGCGAGCGGACGATGCGGGCGAGGCGGGGCTCGATCCTGGAGGTCCGGATCAGCGACGGCCAGGGCATCCTGACGCTCACCTTCTTCAACCAGGCCTGGCGGGCGAAAGACCTCGCACCGGGCGTGCGGGGCATCTTCGCCGGCAAGGTCGGCGACTACCGCGGCAACCGGCAGCTCGCGCACCCCGACTACGAGCTGTTCGAGGCCGGCGACGAGCGCGCGGCCGAGGCCGGCGACGTGACCGCGCAGAAGTGGGCGAAGCAGCCGATCCCGATCTACCCGGCCAGCGCGTCGGTCGCGTCGTGGCAGGTGGCGAAGTCGATCGAGGTCGCCCTCGACACCCTGCCGCCGCTTCCCGACTCGGTGCCCGAGAGCGTCCGGCGCGAGCTTCAGCTGATGCCGCTCCGCGAGGCCTTCGAGAAGATCCACCGGCCCGAGACCGACCGCGACCACCTCCAGGCCCGCGACACCCTGAAGTTCGACGAGGCCTTCGTGCTCCAGGCCGCGCTGCTCCAGCAGCGCGCGGCCCTGCGGCACGCCGCGGCCACCTCGAGGCGGAGCAGCCGGGGCGGCCTCCTCGAGACGTTCGACGCCGATCTGCCGTTCTCGCTGACCGGCGACCAGGCGCTCGTCGGCGACGAGATCGCGCGCGACCTCGCGGCCGACATCCCGATGAACCGGCTCGTGCAGGGCGAGGTCGGCTCCGGCAAGACGCTCGTGGCCCTTCGGGCCATGCTCGCGGTGGCCGAGAGCGGCGGGCAGTCGGCCCTCCTCGCGCCGACCGAGGTCCTGGCGGCCCAGCACCTCCGCTCGATCGTCCGCACTCTCGGCCCCGATCTCGCAGCCCGCCTCCGTCCCGTCCTCCTGACCGGGCAGATGCCGCTCGCCGAGCGTCGCCGCGCGACCCTCGCCATCGTGAGCGGGCAGGCGCACATCGTCGTGGGCACGCACGCGCTCATCAGCGACAACGTCGAGTTCTACGACCTCGGCCTGATCGTGGTCGACGAGCAGCACCGCTTCGGGGTGGAGCAGCGGGAGGCCCTCCGCCGGAAGGGCGCCGTGCCGCCGCACGTGCTCGTCCTGACCGCGACCCCGATCCCGCGCACCGTCGCCATGACCGTCTTCGGCGACCTCGACATCTCGACCATCGCCGAGCTGCCGAAGGGGCGCCAGCCGATCGAGTCGTTCGTCGTGCCGCTCGTCGACCGCCCGGGCTGGATCTCCCGGGTGTGGGAGCGGAGCGCCGAGGAGATCGCCCGCGGACGCCAGGTCTTCGTGGTGTGCCCGGCGATCGACGCCGCCACGGTCGAGACCGCCGATCCGCCCGACGACGTGGCCGAGGGCGCTGCCGGTGACGACGGGGAGGGGTCCGGGGAGCGCGCCGCAGCGGCACACCCGATCGCGAGCGTGGAAGACGTCCTCGCCTCCCTCCGCGCGGCCCCGGCCCTCGGCGGCCGCCGCATCGAGCCGCTGCACGGGCGGATGCCCTCCGCCGAGAAGGACGCCGTGATGCAGGAGTTCGCCCGCGGCGAGATCGACGTCCTGGTCGCCACCACGGTCATCGAGGTGGGCGTCGACGTGCCCAACGCGTCGACGATGGTGGTCCTCGACGCCGAGCGGTTCGGCGTGTCGCAGCTGCACCAGCTCCGAGGGCGGGTCGGCCGAGGCGGGCACCCGGGGCTCTGCCTCCTGGTGACCTCGTCGGAGGAGGGTTCGCTCGCCCGGCAGCGGGTCGACGCGGTGGCCTCCACGACCGACGGCTTCGAGCTGGCCCAGATCGACCTCGACCTCCGGCGTGAGGGCGACGTGCTCGGCAGCGTGCAGTCGGGCGGGCGCTCGTCGCTCCGGCTGCTGCGGGTCGCGCACGACGGGGACGTCATCGCGCTCGCGCGGGAGCACGCGGCCGAGGTGCTCGAGGCCGATCCTGCGCTCGAATCGCACCCCGCGCTCGCGGCAGCCCTCGACCGGCGGCTCGACGAGGCGAGCCGGACCTTCCTGGCCAAGAACTGATCCCGGGCGACGCCCGCGAGACCACGGGCGACGGCTGTCGGCCTCTGCGCCCCGTTCGTTCAGCAGCCGGTCACCGTTCCGAAGTAGGGTGTGAAAATGAGCACGATCGCCGTCGTCCCCGGGTCGTTCGACCCGGTGACTCTCGGGCATCTCGACGTCATCGTCCGGGCCGCCGGCCTGTTCGACGAGCTCCACGTGCTCGTCGTCCACAACCCCGGCAAGACGGCCCTCATCCCCGTCGAGCAGCGGGTCGAGTTCATCGAGCACGCCGTCGCCGATGCCGAGGTCGACCAGGCGAAGCCGCTCGACAACGTCGTGGTGACGAGCTGGAGCGAGGGGCTCCTCGTCGACTACTGCACGCGGGTCGGAGCGAGCGTCCTGGTCAAGGGCATCCGCTCGCAGGTCGACGTGGCGTACGAGACGCCGATGGCCATCATGAACCGCAGCCTCGCGGGCGTCGAGACGGTGTTCCTCCTGCCCGACCCCGCCCACGCACTCGTCTCGAGCTCGCTGGTCCGCCAGGTGGCCGGGCTCGGCGGCGACGTCGACCCGTACGTGCCGCGCGAGGTCGCCGACTATCTGCGCCAGAGGCGTCAGAGCCCCCACGACCGCACCTCCGACCAAGCGCCGCACGCGTCCGCAGCGAACACCGAGTCACGATGACGACGACGACAGAGACCACCAGCACCGGCCTGGCACCCATGGAGCTGGCCGAGGTCCAGCAGCACGCCCGGCGCGTGCTCGAGGCGGTCGCCACCGTGATCGACGGCAAGCCCGGAGCGATCTCGACCGCGCTGACCGTCCTCCTGGCCGAGGGCCACCTCCTGATCGAAGACGTCCCGGGCGTCGGCAAGACGCAGCTCGCGAGGGCCCTCGCGAAGGCGTTCGGCGCCTCCGTCAGCCGCATCCAGTTCACGCCCGACCTCCTGCCGAGCGACATCACCGGCGTCTCGATCTTCGACCGCCAGTCGAACGAGTTCGAGTTCAAGCCCGGGCCCGTCTTCGCCAACATCGTGATCGGCGACGAGATCAACCGCGCGTCGCCGAAGACGCAGTCGGCCCTCCTCGAGAGCCTCGAGGAGCGCCAGGTCACCGTCGACGGCTTCTCGCACCCGCTGCCCGACCCGTTCCTCGTCGTCGCGACCCAGAACCCGGTCGAGATGGAGGGCACCTACTCGCTGCCCGAGGCCCAGCGCGACCGCTTCATGGCGCGCATCTCCCTCGGCTACCCCGACGCCGAGAGCGAGCTCAGGATGCTCCGCCAGCGCGAGACCCAGAGCCCTCTCGACCGCCTCGAACCGCTGGTGTCCGTCTCGGAGCTCCGCCGCATGATCGCGGCCGTCCGCGGCATCTACGTCGCGTCGGTCGTCGAGCGCTACGCCGTCGACATCGTCCAGGCCACGCGGGTCCACCCCGACCTGCGTCTCGGAGCGAGCCCCCGGGCCACCCTCCAGCTGATGCGGGCTGCGAAGTCGTGGGCGGCGCTCAACGGCCGCCGCTTCGTCATCCCCGACGACGTCGACGCCCTGAGCGGGCCGGTCCTCGGCCACCGTCTGATCCTGGCCGGCCGGAGCGGCGCCGGCGCCGTCTCGGCCGCCTACGACATCGTCGAGTCGGTGGTCGCTGCCACCCCCGTGCCGCTCGACGAGTCCGTCCGCTGACCGTGCCTCCCGCTCTCACCCGGGCGCTGCAGCGGTGGCCGCGCCCGACCCGCCGCGGCGTGGCCGCCGCCGCCGCGGGGGTGATCGTCGCCGTGACCGGCTACCTCCTCACCTCCCTGCCGCTCGTCTTCGCCGGCGTGGCCCTCGTCGTGCTCGTCGCGGCCTCCGTCGTCGCCGTCGGCATCCGGGTCCCCGCCCTGACCATCGCCCGGCGCTTCTCGCCCGACCGAGCGGTCGCCGGCTGGTCGGTCGTCGAGTCGCTCGTGATCAGCGCCCCCGCGTCGTCGAGCCCCGTCGCCGTCCGGGTCCGCGAGACCGTGGCCTGGCGCGTCATGGCCGACGACGAGGCCGTCGTCGCCACCATCCCGCCCGGAGGCGGCGCGCGCGTCGTCTTCGACCACGACGACCTGCCGCGCGGGAGACACCGGATCGGCCCCGCGCGCGTCGACGTCGTCGAGTCGTTCGGCCTCGCGCGTCGGAGCGTCCAGATCGAGGGGCGCAGCGAGCTCGTCGTCTTCCCCGAGGTCGTCGCGGTCGGCCACGGCCGGGAGTCCCGCTCCCTCGGCGACGGTGCCCGTCAGCGCCGCGACCACAGCCTCGCCGGCGGCCAGGACGACCCGATCACCCGCGAGTACCGGCAGGGCGACGCCATGCGCCGCGTCCACTGGCGTGCGACGGCCCGCCAGGGCGAGCTGATGGTGCGGCAGGAGGAGCAGCACGGTCTCCCCAGCGCGCGGGTGGTGCTGCCCGTGACCCGCGCGAACTGGCGCGACGCGCATCCTGCGCTCGGTTCCGGCCTGCCGGTCAGCGACGGCTTCGAGTGGGCGGTCTCGATGGCGGCCTCGATCGCGATCGAGTACGGCCTCGCCGGATCGCAGACGCGCGTCACGAGCCTCGAGGGCGACACGATCGCCCTCCACGACCCGTCGACGACGCCGCTGTTCCTCGAGCTCCTCTCCGACATCGCCCTCGACGACGTGGTCGACGAGCGGAGCCCCGAGCCCACGCCGCGCGAACCGGTGATCGCCCTCGTGTCGAGTCTCGCGCCCGCGGAGCTCGACGAGCTCGGGCGCTCCCGGGGCCCGGGTGTCGGGGGAGTGGCGATCGTCGTGCACCTCGACACCGACCCGCTCACCCCCGACGACGTCGCCCGAGACTCGCCCCGCGAGGTCGCCGCAGCCCTCCGCCAGTCGGGCTGGCGCGTCATCGAGAGCGACTCCTCGGCCGACCGCGCCAGGGTGCTCCTCATGGACGGGGTGCTCGGTGGTTGACCTCCGGCCGCCGGCCGACGTGCGTCCGCCGTCCACCCGCGAGTCCTCCACGCTCGAGGACGACGACGGCCGCTTCTCCGCCGGCAACGCCCGCTGGCTCCAGACCGGGCTCCTCTGGCTCACGCTCGTCGCGGCGATCGGCAGCCTCCACCCGCTGTTCCAGGGCGGAGGCTGGTGGTTCGCCGCAGCCGTCGTCGCCGGCCTCGTGCTGGCCGCCGCCGCGGCGGCGCGGGCGGCGCACTGGCCCTCGGTCGCTGCGTCGGCTGCGGGGCTGGTCGTCGGCGCGCTCGGCACGACCGCGTTCGTCTCGGGCGGCACCGCTCTCCTCGGGGTGATCCCCACCGCCGACACGATCGACCGGGTCCGGCTCCTCACCGATCAGGCCCGCGACGCGATCGTGAGCCAGCAGGCACCGGTGCCGGTGGGCGACGCCATGCTCGGGGTCATCGTGGTGTCGGTCGCGGCGGCCGCACTCCTCGTCGACCTCCTCTCGCGGGTGAGCAGGATGCCGGGGCTCACCGGTGTCGTCTTCGCCGTCGTCCTCGTGGTGCCGTCGTTCGTCCCCGACGTCGATCCCAGCTGGGTCTGGGTGGTGCTCACGGTCCTCGGCTACGTCGCCGTCCTCGTCGTGTCGACGGGTCGGAGGCCGTCGCGGGGGAGCATCGTGACCGGCGTCGTCGCCGTCGCGGTGGCCGGCATCGTGACGAGCCTCCTGCCGGTCTCGATCGCGTCGCCGCTGGCGAACCTCGGCACCGGAACCGGCATCTCGACCGGCGTCAACCCGGTCATCAACCTCGGCAACGACCTCCGCCGAGGCACGCCCGTCACCGTCCTGAACTACACGACCTCGTCCTCGGAGGGGCAGTACCTGAAGCTCGTCGACCTGGTCGACTTCTCCGGCACGCGCTGGAGCCCGGCCTCGGTGCGGCTCGACGCGAAGAACACCGTCGACGCGCTGCCGGCGGCCCCGGGCATCGCGAAGTCCACCCGGCGAGACACGGTCACCACCGACGTCAGCGTCAACCTCCTGAGGAGCCCGTACCTGCCGATCCCGGTGCCGCCGACGGCCATCACGGGCATCGACTCCAAGTGGAAGTACGTCGACTCGTCGGGAGTGACCGTCCGCAGCACGTCCGAGGGCTCGCAGGGCCTCGACTACCGCGTCACCTCGAAGCCCGTCGATCCGACCCGCCAGCAGATCATCCGGTCGCTCGCCCAGACGCCCGCGTCGCTCGACGCCTACCAGAGCGTCTCCGGCGTCCCCGCCTCGATCACGCGTCTCGCGAAGAAGGTCACGGCGGGCGCCGCGAACCCGTTCGACGCGGCCGTCGACCTCCAGGAGTACTTCCGGAACGGCGACTTCTCGTACTCCGAGGAGACCCCGGTGCAGGAGGGCTACGACGGCTCCGGGCTCGACATGGTCGAGACGTTCCTCCAGCGGAAGAGCGGGTACTGCGTCCACTTCGCCTCGGCCATGGCGGTCATGGCGCGCACCCTGGGCATCCCGTCGAGGATCGCGGTCGGGTTCCTCCCGGGGACCCAGGAGGGCTCGACCAACAGCTGGACCGTCACGAGCAACGACCTCCACACCTGGCCCGAGCTGTACTTCCAGGGGCTCGGCTGGGTCCCCTTCGAGCCGACGGTCGGGCAGGGCACGACGTCGAGCTACCTCCAGCAGACCGGCACGGAGGCCTCGCCGTCCGCCGCCCCCACGACGTCGCCCTCGGCGACCGACCAGCCCCAGGCCACCCGCGCGGCACCGACGCCGACCGCGGCGACGCCCACCTCGGTGGCCTCGTCTGCCGCCGCGTCGGCCGGCACCTCGTCGGGCGGGGTCTCCGGGCTGCCGGTGGCGCTCGTCGGAGCGGGCCTCCTCGTGATCCTGGCGCTCCTGCCGGCGGGGCTCCGGGCCTCGAGACGGAGGAGGAGGCTGGGGCAGGATCCCCCCGACACGGCTCTCTGGGCCTGGCGCGAGGTCGTCGACACCGCGCGCGACCTCGGCATCCCGGTCGACACGGGTGCGACGCCGCAGCTGACGGCAGGCCTCCTCGCGCGGCACGTCGACGCGGCCGGCGCGAGTGCTCTCAGCGAACTCCTGGCGGCGACCGAGCGCGAGCGGTTCGGCGGCCTGCCCGCAGAAGACGCCGTGCAGACGAGCGCCCGCGAGGTGATCCGGGGCCTCCGGGCCGAGAGCCGACCCGCGCGCAGGATCACGGCCGCACTCGCCCCCCGGAGCCTCTTCGCCGACGGTCGCCCACGACGCCCCGCGGAGGCGTAAACTCGTCGCTCGTGCCTCACTTCGAAAAGACCCCCTACACGGTCCCCGTGTTCGATCTGATGCACCGTCCCGGCGAGATGCGCGAGAGCGTGCTCGAGGTCGCTGCCCCCGCCAAGCTCGGGGAGGGCCTCGTCGCCGTCCAGGAGGGTGCACCGATCGGCATCGACCTCCGCATCGAGAGCCTGCATGACGGGCTGCTCGTCTCCGCGCACGTCTCGGCCGAGGCCGCGGGCGAGTGCAGCCGCTGCCTCAAACCCATCACCGAGAGTGTCGAAGTCGATTTCGCCGAGGTTTTCGCGTACTCTATCGACGAAGCTTTCGACTACCAGGTTCAAGACGATCACGTGGATCTTGAACCGGTTGTCAGAGATGCAGTGGTTCTCTCGCTGCCCTTCCAACCGGTCTGCCGGCCAGATTGCCCTGGTCTCGACCCCGAAACGGGCGAGCGCATCGAAGATCTGGACGACTACCAGCCCCGTGAAGTGATCGACCCGCGCTGGTCGGCGCTGAGCCAGCTTGTGTCCGACAACGACCGGGTCGGCGAGACGGACACCAAGCCCACCGATTGAGCCAGGCCATCCGGCCTGCGCAGCTCCACAATCCAGACAACACAGAAATGAGATAGTCATGGCCGTTCCCAAGAGGAAGCAGTCGCGCTCCAACACGCACGCTCGCCGTTCGCAGTGGAAGGCCACGCCCGTCACGCTCGTCAAGAGCATCGAGGGTGGCAAGACCGTCTACAGCCTTCCCCACCGCGCCAAGGTCGTCGAGGACTCCGCCGGCACCGCCCTGTACATGGAGTACAAGGGCCGCAAGGTCGCCGACGTCTAGTGCCGCTGCAAGCGCGACTCGCAAGCGAGTCACGCGGCTGAAGGGGGGCGCTTCGCGTCCCGTTCGGTATCAGTAGCATTCGTGCGCAGTAAGGTCTATGCATCATGAGTCAGCCCGCGTCAGAACCCGTTTCTGACCGGGCTGATCTCGTCTCCTACCTCGATGTCGACGTCACGCCCGAGCTCCTCGAGCTCGCGCTGACGCACCGCTCGTTCGCCTACGAGCACGGCGGCATCGGCAACAACGAGCGCCTCGAGTTCCTCGGCGACTCGATCCTGGGGCAGGCCGTGACGGTCATGCTCTTCCGCGAGAACCCCGACCTCGACGAGGGCGACCTGGCCAAGCGCCGGGCGAGCCTCGTCAGCACGGTCGCCCTCGCCGAGATCGCCCGGCACATCGGCCTCGGCCGCTACATCCGCCTCGGTCGCGGCGAAGAGCTGACCGGCGGGCGAGACAAGCACTCCATCCTCGCCGACACCGTCGAGGCCATCATCGGCGCGACGTTCCTCGATGCGGGTCAGGCGGCCGCCACCGGCCTCGTCATGCGCCTCATCGAGCCCCTCCTCAACGACCCCGACCGGTTCGGCGCCGCGATGGACCCGAAGACGAGCCTCCAGGAGCTCTCGAGCGCCCAGGGCCGAGGCATGCCGACCTACGTCGTCAGCGACTCCGGGCCCGACCACGACAAGCGGTTCCACGCCATCGTCCGGCTCGGCCGCGACGACATCGCCACCGGCATCGGCAGCAGCAAGAAGATGGCCGAGATGGCAGCGGCCCTCGAGGCGTGGACCAGGCTGACGGCCGAGGCTGCGGCTCCGCCCGCCGCCGCTCCTGACGCTCCTGCCGCTCCTGATGCTTCCGGCGCCGACGCTCCCGCCGCCGAGCAGCGCTAGGTGCCCGAGCTCCCCGAGGTCGAGGTCGTCCGCGCGGGTCTGCATCCTGCGGTCACCGGCGCCGTCGTCTCTCACGTGGCGATCCTCGAGCCGCGGTCGCTCCGTCGACACGACGGCCCCGCGGAGGACTTCGTCGACCGCCTCACCGGAGCGACCCTGCTTTCGGCCGTCCGGCGCGGCAAGTTCCTCTGGTTCCCGTTCGTGCCCGAGCGCGTCGCGCCGGGCGACCGGTCGCTCGCGCTCGTCGCCCACCTCGGGATGAGCGGGCAGGTCCTGCTCCGCGACCGCGAGCAGCCCGACGACCGGCTGCTCCGCATCCGACTCGACCTGGTCCACCCCGACCACGGCGACGTGCGGCTGGCCTTCGTCGACCAGCGCATCTTCGGGTCGATGGCGCTCGACGTCACCGAGCCGACCGCCGACGGGGCCGAGGCCGGGTTCTCGGGAGCGGGGCTCCTCGGCCACTCGGAGCCTGGTGATCCTGCGCTCGTCGATCCTGCGCGCGTCGATGCCGGGCCCGGCGGCCCCGGGGGTCGCCCGCCCGCCTGGGCTCTGTCGATCCCGCACCAGGTCGCCCACATCGCGCGCGACCCGCTCGATCCCGCCTTCGACGAGGCGCTCTTCTTCTCCAGGCTCGCGGCACGCCGCTCCGGCATCAAGCGGGCTCTGCTCGACCAGGAGCTGATCTCCGGCATCGGCAACATCTACGCCGACGAGTCGCTCTGGGCCTCGAAGCTCCACTTCGACCAGCCGTCGTCGTCGCTCAGCCGTCGGAAGGCCGCGCTCCTGCTCGTCGAGATCCGGGCCGTGCTCCTGAAGGCGCTCGGCGAGGGCGGCACGAGCTTCGACCAGCAGTACGTCAACGTGAACGGGCAGTCGGGCTACTTCTCGCACAGCCTCAACGCGTACGGGCAGCAGGGCAGGCCGTGCCCGCGCTGCGGCACCCTCATCGAGCGCGTGAGCTTCATGAACCGCGGGAGTCACTTCTGCCCGAGGTGTCAGCGGTTGCGCGGGTAGCTCAGCCCTTCCCTCCCGCTCCGGCGGGTCACGCCGGCGCCCCCACCTGTCCGCGGCGCGGTGCCGCTGCCGTCCTGCGGCGCCACCTCGCTGTCCACAGGCTGCGCTGCTGCCGATCTCTCCACAGGAGGCGCCGCTCACCGCCCGACGGAGCCGGCGGGCCCCCACACTGACCGGATGAACGCCGCCTCCGCCTCGACTCCCTCCCTCTCCTCCCCGGCACCCGCACCCCTCCGCACCCGCGACGTCGTGCGGCTCGGCGCCGGCGACCGCGCCCTCCGTCGTCGAGCCGAGCGGGGCAGCCTCGTCCGCCTCGTCCCTGGCACCTACACCGATCGAGACCACTGGGAGGCTCTGTCGGAGCGGGAGCAGTACGTCGCCCGCTGCCACGCGCAGCTCCTCGACCTGCCTCCCGGCGTCGTCGCCTCGCACTGGTCCGCCGCGGCCGTCTGGGGCTTCCCGGTCCGGGAGCGGTGGCCTGACCGGCTGGAGGTCGTCGACGCGGCGAGATCCCGCACCAACTCGTCCGCGACGCTCCTCCGCCGGGCGGGGCCGCTTCCGGCCGCCGACACGACCAGCTGGGAGGGGCGCAGGATCACGAGACCCGCGCGCACCGCCGTCGACCTCGCCCTCGCCGACGGCTTCGAGACGGGCGTCCTCCTGATCGACCACGGGCTCCACGCGGGACTCTTCACGACAGACACGCTCGTCGCGCTGGTCAGAGAGCGAGAGGGGGCGAAGCGCTTCCGCGCCGCGGAGGCGGCCGTCGAGTTCGCCTCGCCCGACGGGGAGTCGCCCGGAGAGTCGTTCAGCCGCATGTCGATCGCCGTGGGCGGTCTCGCGGCACCGGCCCTCCAGGAGGAGTTCTCCGACGATGCCGGTCTGATCGGCAGGGTGGACTTCTGGTGGTCGGCATCCGGCGTCGTGGGGGAGTTCGACGGCGACTGGAAGTACTCCGACGAGCGGTTCCTCCGCGGCCGGGCGGCGGTCGACGTCATCCGCGAGGAGAAGCGCCGGCAGGCGCGCCTCGAGCTGCACCCGCGCGTGAGGCGAGTCGTGCGGTGGGACTACGCGACGTCCAGGCGGCCCGACGTCCTGGCGGCCCGCCTCCTCGCCGCGGGCGTTCGTCGCTCAGGCGTCGCGGGTCGGCCGTGACGCCGCGCCGCGGCGGGGTGCGGCTGCCGTCCTACGGCGCCGATGCGGCGCGAGGGACCCGCAGCGCGGCGCGCGGCCGACGCGCGACACGCCGGTATCCTGGGCGTGACGCGGCGCAGGGCCGCGGCGCGACCGCGAGGGAGGCCGAGGCCGTGTACCTCAAGAGCCTCACCCTCAAGGGCTTCAAGTCGTTCGCGCAGCCGACCACCTTCGCCTTCGAGACCGGTGTCACCTGCGTCGTCGGGCCCAACGGCTCCGGGAAGAGCAACGTCGTCGACGCGCTCGCCTGGGTGATGGGAGAGCAGGGCGTCAAGACGCTCCGCGGCGGCAAGATGGAGGACGTCATCTTCGCCGGGACCTCGACTCGTGGCCCGCTCGGCCGGGCGCAGGTGATCCTGACCATCGACAACTCCGACGGCGCGCTGCCGATCGACTACACCGAGGTCACGATCAGCCGCACCCTCTTCCGGAACGGCGGCAGCGAGTACGCGATCAACGGCGACAACTGCCGGCTGCTCGACGTGCAGGAGCTCCTCAGCGACTCGGGCCTCGGCCGCGAGATGCACGTCATCGTCGGGCAGGGGCAGCTCGACGCCGTGCTCCGCGCCACCCCGGAGGAGCGACGCGGGTTCATCGAGGAGGCCGCCGGCATCCTCAAGCACCGGCGGCGCAAAGAGAAGACGCTCCGCAAGCTCGATGCGATGCAGACCAATCTGACCCGCCTGAGCGACCTCGCCGGCGAGATCCGGCGGCAGCTGAAGCCGCTGGGGCGGCAGGCCGAGATCGCTCGCGAGGCCCAGGGCATCGCCGCCGTCGTCCGCGACGCGAGAGCGCGGCTGCTGGCCGACGAGGTCGTCGGCCTCCGGACGGTCCTGACCGACCAGTCGCGGAGCGAGAACGAGCGCAAGAGCGAGCGGATCGTGCTGCAGGAGCAGTTCGACCAGAACAAGCTGCGGGAGCAGCGGCTCGAGCAGGCGATGGTCGGCGACGCCGTCGACGACGCCCGCCGGGTGACCTTCGGGCTCGAGTCCGTCCAGGAGCGGCTCCGGAGCCTGTCGAGCCTCGCGAACCAGAAGCTCACGCTCCTGGCCCAGCAGGCCGACTCGCCCGGCGTGACGACCAGCGTCACCGCGGGCATGGTCGCCGACGCTCGGGACGAGGCCGAGCGGCTGCAGGAGGGCGTCGCCGACGCCGAGCTCGCGGTCGCGCAGGCCGCCGCCGAGGTCGCCACCACGCGGGCCTCCCTCGACTCCCTCGACGAGGAGATCTCCGCTCAGAGCGCGCTCGTGAGCGAGCACGACCTCGAGATGGCGCGGCTGGCGAGCGCCGTGGAGGTCGCCCGCTCGAAGCTCGCGGCCGTCAGGGGCGAGCAGCTGAGGCAGACGAACGCCCTCGAGGCGGCCGTCGCCCGACGCGAGACGAGCCGGGCCGAGTTCGCCAGCCTCGAGCGCGAGGCTCCCGACGCCGAGGTCGACGGGCAGATCGATCATGCCGGGGCACAGCAAGGTGCCGAGGAGCGCGTCGTGACGGCCCAGAGCTCGGTCGACACCCTCCGCGACCGCCTGCACGCGCTGGAGCGCGAGCGCGACTCCCTGGCCGCTCGCGCCGGTGCGCTCTCCCTCGCCCTCGACCAGAACGACGCGTCGAGCGCTCTGGTCGCGGCGGGTCTCGACGGCGTCCGCGGCCTGGTGGCCGAGCACGTGCAGGTCGAGCCCGGCTACGAGGTCGCTGTCGCGGCGGCCCTCGGATCGCTGGCCGACGCGGTCCTGGCCGACGGTGTCGACGCCGCCTTCGACGCCGTCGCGCACGTCACGTCCGAAGAGCTGGGCCGCGTCGAGGTGGTCGCGGCGTCGCCGCGGAACCCCGTCGGCCCAACGCCGGCGGAGCTGCCCGCCGGAGCGGTCGCGGCGAGGAGCGTGGTCACGGCACCCGACGGGATCCTGGGATTCCTCGCCGACACCGTCATCACCGACGACCTCGCCCTCGCCCGCAGAGTCGTCGAGAGCTCGTCGGGCGGACTGACCGCGATCACGCGCTCCGGCGAGGTCGTGACCGACTTCTCGGTGCGCGGCGGCTCGACGGGCGGCAGGTCGCGGCTCGAGCTCATCGCCGACCGCGACTCGGCGGCCGAGTCCCTCACCGGCGTCAGCGTCCAGATCGAGCGTGTCTCGGCGGAGCTCGACACGGCCCGCCAGAACCTGTCCGAGGCGCGGACCACGGCGAAGGAGGCCGCCACCGCCGCCCGAGAGCATGAGGCGCGCCTCGCCGCCCACGGGCAGCGCGCCGGACGCCTCCGCGCCCAGCTCGAAGCCGCCGAGGCCGAGGCCGAGCGCCTCGGAGCCTCCCTCGCGGCCTCCGCCGAGACCGTCCACCAGGCCGAGCGCGTCGTGGCGCAGGCCGTCGCCGCGCACGAGGAGTACGGGTCGAGACCGAGGCCCATTCTCGACGTCTCCGCGCGCGACGGCGTCCTGGCCGAGGTCGAGAACGCCCGCGGAGTCGAGATCGAGAAGCGCATCCAGCTCGAGACGATTCGCGAGCGGGTCCGAGCGGAGGTCGGAAGGGCCCTAGACCTGCAGCGCCGCCTCGAGGAGCAGCGGGCAGCCGCCGAGGAGCACGCTCGGCAGACGGTCCTCCGGCAGCGGCAGATGGCGGCGACCTCGCGGGTCCTCGAGGCGCTGCCCGCGGTCCTCGACGCCGTCGACAGATCCGTCGCCGAGGCACGGGCGGTCCTCGCGCAGCGCGAGGGCGAGCGGTCGCAGCAGAACGAGGAGCTCGCCGCCCTCCGCCGCGAGGAGCGGCAGCTCCGCGAGCGGCTCCACGCTGTCACCGAGAGCGTCCACGGTCTCGAGATGGAGATCTACGAGAAGAAGCTGCACCTGTCGAGCCTCCTGGAACGCGCAGGATCGGAGCTCGGCCTGGTCGAGAGCGTCCTGGTCGACGAGTACGGGCCTGAGGTCCCGATCCCGGGCGCGACCGAAGACGACGACCCGAGGCCGTTCGACCGCGAGGAGCAGAAGAAGCGCCTGGCGGGGGCCGAGCGGACGCTCGCGCAGCTCGGACGGGTGAATCCCCTGGCCCTCGAGGAGTTCTCCGCCCTCGAGCAGCGCCACAAGTTCCTGACCGACCAGCTGACCGACCTGACCTCCACCCGCAAAGACCTCCTCACGATCATCGAGGAGATCGACGAGAAGATGCAGACCATCTTCAAGGGAGCCTTCGACGACACGCGCGACGCCTTCAACCAGGTGTTCCCCGTCCTGTTCCCCGGCGGCTCGGGCAGCATCCACCTCACCGACCCGGAGAACCTCCTCGAGACGGGGATCGAGGTGACCGTGAAGCCGGCCGGCAAGAAGATCGAGCGGCTCTCGCTGCTCTCGGGAGGCGAGAGGTCGCTGGCCGCCGTGGCGCTGCTGATCGCGATCTTCAAGGCGCGGCCCTCGCCCTTCTACATCATGGACGAGGTCGAGGCTGCCCTCGACGACGCCAACCTCGGGCGGCTCCTGACGATCTTCCAAGACCTGCGCGAGTCCTCGCAGCTCATCGTCATCACCCACCAGAAGCGCACGATGGAGATCGCCGACGCCCTCTACGGTGTCTCGATGCGGCAGGACGGCGTGTCGGCCGTGGTCGGGCAGCGCGTCGTGACGAAGGCGGAGCAGCCGACCGCCTGATCCTGCGCATGACTGGCCTGCTCGAGTGTGCTCGTCCCGGCCCGCAGCCCCGAAGGGGGACGGGCGGCTGACAGGGGCCGAAGGTAGCCTGGCCGAATGCGCGCGAACTGGCCCCCGCCGATCTGGCTGGCGTGGGAGCGCCCCGCCCGCAAGTGGCTCGGGCGCTTCGGCGGCCTCTGGATCTCGGCCGCAGGAGTGTTCTTCTTCCTGTTCCTGCTGCTCGTCGGCGGGCTCCTCCTGCACAACGGCGCCGCGGTCACCGTCGGCCTGCTCGTCGGCTCGGTCACCGTCGCCGGTGCCTTCATCTACACGATGGCCTACCGGATCGGCCCGCGAGACACCCTGGGCCTCTCGCGGCTCCTGATCGCGTTCGGTCTCGGCGGTCTCGTCTCGGTCACCGTCGGGTCGACGTTCGACTCGCTCCTCTCGAAAGCCGCTCCCGGCGCAGGATCGACGCCCAGCCTCGTCGTCCTGTGCCTCGCCGGCATCTCCGAGGAGCTCGCCAAGATCCTCGCGGTCGTCCTCGTCTCCCGGAAGCTCGCCGACAAGAGCATGCGGAACGGGCTGTTCCTCGGCGGGGCGGTCGGTCTCGGCTTCGCGGCCCTCGAAGACCTCGCCTACGCCGTCAACTTCTACGAGAACCCGCCGGCGCAGCTGCACCTGACGCACCTGATGGCGGCGCTCGTCCTGACCCCGACGCGGGCGATCCTGACCCCGCTGCTCCACCCGATCTACACGGCCCTGCTCGCTGCCGCGCTCTTCTCCGCCACGCGCGGGGGCCGGTTCAGGATCACCTGGCGGGTGGTCCTGGCCTACCTCGGCGTCGCCCTCGCCCACGGCATCTGGGACGGCTCGGCGGGCGTCCTCCAGCTCGTCAAGGGTCCGCTGCAGGTCGCGCTGGCGCCGCTCGTGGTCCTGATCGTGTATCCAGGCGTGATCACGGCGACCGGCCTCATCTGGATCAAGGTCGCACGGCGGGCGCGCTACCGGTTCCACACGCGGGTGCTCTGGTGGCTCGCGCCGCCGCCCGTCGGTGCTCCGGCGGCCGTGCCTCCCGCTGCCGGGCTCGCCGCCGCCCCGCCCGCGCACGTGCTCACGGCGTTCGCGCCGCCGTCCGGGCGACCCGTCCTGCCGCCGTCGGGGCCCGCCTCGGCGCCGCCCCTCCGCGCGTGGCCAGACCCGCGGGCACACGATGCCGCGCCCGGTTCCGCGCCGAGCGCGCCGGGTCTCGCGCCGCCGCCTACTCGCGTGCCCGGGTCGTCCGAGGGCCCCGAGTCCCCGGCCGAGGCGGCGTGGCCGCCGCCTGCGTCGCACACGCGCGTCTGACGTCGCTCTCCCGCCGAGATCGCAGTAGGCGTCGCCTCGAGCCACCCGCGGGCGACGTCTACTGCGATCTCACGCAGCGCGCCCCACCGCAGAGCACCGCCGAGATCGCAGTTCGACAGCCCGAGCGAGCGCCCGAGCCTGTCCAACTGCGATCTCGGCGAGACGAGCCCGACCAGCAGCGACCTACGCGGCCTCGGCCACCGGCTCGTTGTTGATCGTCAGCACGCGCCACTGGCCGTCCGCCCACTCGATCGTGTTGGCCGCCGCGTTGTCGATGTGCCCGACCTCGCGCCCGATGAGGGCCGAGAGCAGGAAGCGGATGATCGTGCCGTGGCAGACGACGACGATGTTCGCGTCGTCGCCGTCCAGGGGGAGCCGCGTGTCGCGGATGTCCTCCAGGGCGGCCATGCCGCGGGCGGCGACGGAGTCGCGGGGCTCGATGTCGGGGTACTCGGCGTCCGGCTCGTCGGGGATCCTCGTCGTCGACACGGTGCCCTCGCGCGACGCGTAGTCGCGCTCGATGAGCTCCGGGTAGGCGGCACCGAGCTCGATGCCGAGCTGGTCGGCGATGATCTGGGCCGTCTCGCGCGCCCGCATGAGCGGCGACGAGACGATGGCGCTCCAGCGGTAGGGCGCGAGCAGCTGCGCAGCCTGGTGCGCCTGCTCGCGGCCCGTCTCGTTGAGCGGGATGTCGGACGACCCCTGGAGCTGGTCGTTGAGGTTCCAGTCGGTCTGTCCGTGTCGGATCAGTTCGAGGCGCATGTTCTCCGTGTTTCGTGTCGGTGACCCGGGCCCGAGGGCGCGGGGGAGGAGAGCCGCCAGGCCCTCGGATCCGTCTGTGGATGTGGGGCCGGCGCACGCGCCGCGGTTCTACGACGCGGCGAGCTCGTCGCGCTTCGCGTCTTGACCGGATTTGCGGAGACTGAGCACGGTGGCGACGAGGATCGTGAGGACGATGAACCCGAGAGAGAACCAGATGGGGATCTCCGGGATCCAGTCGATGGACCGACCACCATTGATAAAGGGTACTTCGTTCACGTGCAACGCGTGGAAGACGAGTTTTACTCCGATGAACGCCAGGATCACGGCGAGGCCCTGAGCGAGGTACACCAGGCGCTCGAGGAGACCCGAGATCAGGAAGTACAGCTGGCGGAGGCCGAGGAGCGAGAACGCGTTGGCGGTGAAGACGATGTACGGGTCTTGCGTGAGGCCGAAGATCGCCGGGATCGAGTCGAGGGCGAAGAGCACGTCGGTGAGGCCGATCGCGAGCATGACCAGGAACAGCGGCGTGAAGAGGCGCTTGCCGTTGACGCGGGTGGTGAGGCGGTCTTCGACGTAGTCGTCGGAGGTCGGGACGATGCGGCGGAGCGTGCGGATGAGGCGGCTGTCGGCCTCGTCCTTCTCTTCGCCGTGCGACGACTTGACCTGGCTGTAGGCGAGCCAGAACAGCAGGATGCCGAACAGGTAGAAGACCCAGGAGAAGTTCTCGATGATCGTCACGCCCAGCGCGATGAAGAGGCCGCGCGAGAGCAGGGCGATGGCGATGCCGACCAGGAGCACCTTCTGCTGGTACATCCGAGGGACCGCGAAGCTCGTCATGATGATCAGGAAGACGAACAGGTTGTCGACGCTGAGCGCCTTCTCGGTGATGTAGCCGGCGAAGTACTCGCCGCCGGGCACCCACCCGGAGAAGACGCCGACTCCGACACCGAAGAGGATGGCGATCGCGATGTAGACGATCGACCAGGTCGCCGATTCGCGGATCGTCGGTTCGTGCGGCGTCCGCACGTGACTGTAGAAGTCGAAGATCAGAAGGCCGAGGATGCCGGCGATCGTGATCACCCAGACGAGCAGAGAGGTTTCCATGGAAGGACTCATTTCAGTACTGCTGCATTGACCGTCTCACGGGTTCCAGGCAGCGCTATGTACTGAAGGTCTCTAACGCCCCGAGACGAATCTCAGGACCGACGGTACGGGCCCAGATCTTTCTGAGCCGTATTGACGACACCGCCGCGTTGGGAATACTCCCCTTCAACGATCTCCACGGTACAGACCCTCGATCGCGGGTGGCAAGCTCCCGGCTAAAGTTGCAGGCATGGCAAATCCCTGGTCCCTCTCGGGCGCACTCCGCGGCATGTTCGGTCGGAAGACCATCGACGACACGACGTGGGACGACCTCGAGACGGCCCTGATCGGGGCCGACTTCGGGCCGGACGTCACCGAGCAGATCACCGACGACCTCCGCGAGAAGGTCCAGCGCTACAACACGACCGACCCCGCCGACCTCAAGCGCATGCTGCGCGAGACGCTGGAGGAGCGCCTGTCGAAGCTCGACTCGACGCTGAAGCTGAGCAACCGGCCCGCCGTCGTGCTCGTCGTCGGCGTGAACGGCGTCGGCAAGACCACCACGATCGGCAAGTTCGCCAAGTTCCTCCGCAACTTCGACCGGTCGGTCGTCGTCGGGGCAGCCGACACCTTCCGTGCGGCCGCCGTCGAGCAGCTCGGCACCTGGGCCGAGCGCGCGGGCGTGCAGATCGTGAAGCCCCAGCAGCAGGGGCAGGATCCTGCGTCCGTCGCCTTCCAGACCGTCGAGAAGGCCATGCGCGAGGGCATCGAGATCGTCATCATCGACACGGCCGGTCGCCTCCAGACCAAGGCCGGGCTGATGGACGAGCTCGGCAAGATCAAGCGCGTCGTCGAGAAGCAGACCGAGATCGCCGAGGTCCTGCTGGTGCTCGACGCGACGACGGGGCAGAACGGACTCGCGCAGGCGCAGGCCTTCATCGAGCACGCCGGCGTCACCGGCCTGGTGCTGACGAAGCTCGACGGGTCGGCGCGCGGCGGCTTCGTCCTCGCCGTGCAGGAGCAGACCGGCATCCCGATCAAGCTGGTCGGCCAGGGGGAGCGGATCGGCGACCTGACCGGTTTCACCCCGCACGTGTTCGTGCAGAACCTCATCGGCTGACCGCCCGGCGGCGTCTGACCACGCAGGGGCGAGCGGTTAAGATGGTCGGACCATGGCCACTTTTGCGTCTCTCTCCGACCGCCTCGCGGAAACACTCAAGAACCTCCGCGGCAAGGGCAAGCTCAGCCCGGCCGACGTCGACGGCACCGTCCGCGAGATCCGTCGCGCCCTCCTCGACGCCGACGTCGCCCTCGACGTCGTCAAGGCGTTCACCGCGTCCGTCCGCGAGCGGGCCCTCGGCGACGAGGTCAACAAGGCTCTGAACCCCGCTCAGCAGGTCGTGCAGATCGTCAACGAGGAGCTCGTCGGCATCCTGGGCGGTCAGCAGCGCCGCCTCGAGTTCTCGAAGCGCCCGCCGACGGTCATCATGCTCGCCGGCCTCCAGGGCGCCGGCAAGACGACCCTGGCCGGCAAGCTCGCGAAGTGGCTGAAGAAGGAGGGGCACACGCCCGTCCTCGTCGCCTCCGACCTCCAGCGCCCGAACGCCGTCACCCAGCTGCAGGTCGTCGGCGAGCAGGCCGGCGTGCCCGTCTTCGCGCCGGAGCCCGGCAACGGCGTCGGCGACCCGGTCAAGGTCGCGAAGAACGGCGTGAAGTTCGCCGCCGACAAGCTCTACGACACCGTCATCGTCGACACCGCCGGCCGTCTCGGCGTGGACGCCGACATGATGAAGCAGGCCGCGAACATCCGGAAGGCCGTCGACCCCGACGAGGTCCTCTTCGTCATCGACGCGATGATCGGTCAAGATGCGGTCGCCACGGCGAAGGCCTTCCAGGAGGGCGTCGACTTCACGGGCGTCGTCCTCACCAAGCTCGATGGCGACGCCCGCGGTGGTGCGGCGCTGAGCGTCGCGTCGGTCACCGGCCGGCCGATCATGTTCGCCTCCACCGGCGAGAGCCTCGACGACTTCGAGCCCTTCCACCCCGACCGCATGGCGAGCCGCATCCTCGACCTCGGCGACATCCTCACTCTGATCGAGCAGGCGCAGGGCGCGTTCGACGAAGAAGAGGCGATGAAGATCGCGGAGAAGTTCGCGACCGACACCTTCACCCTCGACGACTTCCTGAAGCAGATGCAGCAGCTCCGCAACATGGGCTCCATCAAGGGCATGCTCGGGATGCTCCCGGGCGCGAAGGGCATGCGCGAGCAGCTCGACAACTTCGACGAGCGCGAGATCGTCCGCACCGAGGCCATCATCCAGTCGATGACCAAGGCCGAGCGCGCCAACTCGAAGCTCCTCAACGGCTCCCGCCGCCTCCGGATCGCCAAGGGCTCCGGCATGACCGTCACCGACGTCAACCAGCTCGTCAACCGCTTCGAGCAGGCCGCCAAGATGATGAAGACCGTCGCCAAGGGTGGTGTCCCGCAGGTGCCGGGCATGGGTCCGATACCGGGTGCCGGCTTCGCGGGCGGTCGCAAGCAGGCGGCGAAGAAAAAGGGCTCGAAGGCCGGCAACCCCGCCAAGCGGGCCGCCGAGAACGCGCGTCTCGCGACGGGCGAGAAGGCCCCCTCGGCTCCGACCGGCGGAGGCTTCGGCCTCGGCGGCGGCAAGGGGCAGGCAGCTCCCACCGAGGAGGAGCTGGCGAGCCTGCAGAAGTTCCTGGGCCGCTAGGCGACCGTCGTCACGCCGTCGCGGAGCTCCGCGACCAGCGACGCCACGACGGCCTTGAGGCTCCCGTCGTTGCGGGCGGCCACGGCGAGCTGCCGCTGGTAGCTGGCACCCCCGCTGAGGATCGTCTGCACCCCGAAGAGCTCGGGGAGGCAGCCGAGACGGTCGGCTGCGGGCTCGAGCCGGGTCAGGAGATCCTGCGTGTCGTCCGTCACGAGGCGCTCGTCGCCGTCGGCGTTCTGGATGATGATCGCGTCCATGCCGTAGCGGGCGGCGCGCCACTTGTTCTCGCGGACGAACCACGGCTGCATGCGGGGAAGCTCCTCGCCGCGGTCGAGCCGCTCCGAGAAGTCGTCGACGAGGCACTGCACGAGGGCCGCCATCGAGCCGACCTCGGCGACGCTCGAGATGCCGTCGAAGACGCGGACCTCGAGGGTGCCCCACTTCGGCGACGGCCGGACGTCCCAGCGGAGCTCGGAGTGGTCGTCGATGACCCCGGTGTGGGTCATGTCGCGCACCATCGCCTCGTACTCGGCGTAGCTGTCGAACAGCGGCGGCAGTCCGGCGGTCGGCAGCTGCTGGAACATCATCGCCCGGTTCGACGCGTAGCCGGTGGCCTCGCCGACCCAGAACGGGCTCGACGCGGTCAGCACCTGGAAGTGCGGCAGGTAGGTGAGCAGCGCGTTCAGGATGGGGACGACCTTGCGGTGGTCGTCGATCCCGACGTGGGCGTGAACTCCCCAGATCATCATCTGGCGCCCCCACCAGCGGGTGCGGTCGATGAGCGTCTCGTAGCGCTCGCTGCCGGGCGTGACCTCCTGCTGGAACCACTGGCTGAACGGGTGCGTCCCGGCGCACATCAGATCGGCGCCCAGGATCTCGGCCTCCTCGCGCACGAGGTCGATGGTCGACGAGAGGTCGGCCACGGCGTCGGCGACCCGCGTGTGCACGCCGGTCACGACCTCGACGGTGTTCGTCAGCAGCTCCTTGGTCACCCGGTCGCCGTCCTGGTTCAGGTGGTGGAGGGCGGGCAGGATCGCGGGTGCGTGCGGCGCGAGCTCTCCGCTCGAGCGGTCGACGAGGGCGAGCTCCCACTCGAGCCCGAGGGTCGACCGCTTCGAGTGCGTGAACGGGATCGGCTGCGCGGGTTCCATGCCGGTCATCCTGCCAGGAGGACGGGCGGGCGAGGCCGTGCAAGTCGGCATCCTCCGAAGATGGGTCGACATTTTTGCAGGGTCTGCACCGAAATGGCAAGAGACGAGGCTGAGACGGTCCCACACCCTCGCTGGGAAGGTCCCGTGGGCTAACGTGAATCGTCGGGACCTGCGCTGGGTAGGGTTTTCGCCCTCACAATGTCGTGCCCCGAGGCAGGCAACAGGAGGAGAGAGACGATGCAGCTGGTCGTGCGCGGAACATCCACCCATCTCGAAGGCGCCCTCGACGTCCCGGTGTCGAAGTACCACGCGCACCGAGCCCTCGTCCTCGCCTCGCTCGCCCCGGGGCGGAGCGTGATCACCGGGGTCTCGACGACGCGTCAGGTCGAGTGGACGGTCGGCACCCTCCGCGCCCTCGGCACGAAGATCACGATCAGAGACGACACGTACATCGTCGAGGGGGGCCCGTACCGGGCGACCGACGTCGTCGACCACGGCTCGCGCGGGGCCGACGGGCTCCTCAACATGGGCTCCTCGGGCACCACGCTCTACTTCATGGTGGGGCTCGCGTCGCTCGCCGACCGGCCGATGACCCTGACGGGCATGAAGTACTTCCGGAGGCGTCCCATCAAGGCGCTCCTCGACTCGCTCCAGCAGATGGGCGTCCAGCTCGAGGCCGACCAGGATCGCCCTCCCGTCCACGTCCAGCCGGTCCGGCCCAGGGGCGGCGAGGTCTCCATCGCGGGCACCCTGTCGCAGTGGATCTCGGGCCTCCTCCTCCTGGCCCCCTTCGCCGAGGAGGACACGGTCATCCACGTCACCGGCGGCACGCTGAACGAGCAGCCCTACGTCGACCTCACGATCCGGATGATGCGTCTCTGGGGTCTCGTGGTCGAGCACGACGACGACTGGCTGACCTTCCGCATCCCGGCCGGCCAGACGGCCACGCCGCACGACTACGTCATCCCCGCCGACATCGGCTCGGCGGCCTTCGGCATCGCGGCCGCGGCGATCCACCCGTCCGACGTGCTGTTCCGCGGGCTGTCGACGTTCCGCACCGACGAGACCGACCACCCGGAGTCCGAGTTCCTCGACCTGGCGACGTCGATGGGCGTGCCGTTCTCGATCGACGACGAGACCGGGTTCGTCCGCATCACTAACCCCGGCGGCACCCTCCGCGCGATCGACATCGACTGCCAGCCGATCCCCGACCTGCTGCCGATCCTGTCGACGATGGCGACCTTCGCCGAGGGCACCTCGACCTTCCGGAACGTCGGCCACATCCGGTTGAAGGAGAGCGACCGCGTCTCGGCGATGCTGCAGCTCAACAACCTCGGCGGGTCGGCCGAGCAGACGCACGACGAGCTCCGCGTGACCGGTGCGCGCGGGCCGCTCCACGGGGCGCCGCTGTCGTCGTTCAACGACCACCGGGTCCTCATGTCGCTCGCCATCGCGGCCACCAGGGCCGAGGGCGCCACCAGCCTCACCTACCCGCGCGCCTACCGGATCTCCTATCCGACCTTCCTCGAGGCGATGACGTCGATCGGCCTCGACCTCGACATGGGAGACCCGAAGTCGCTCGAGAGCGCCGAGAACGTCGACTTCGAGCGCGACGACGTGTCTGAAGACGCGGGTCTCGAGGCGGAGCCGCTCGAGCTCCAGGGCGTCGACGCCGATCCGCTGGTCCTCAGCGACAGGGTCCGCGCGATGAGCGAGTCCCACCCCGACGAGCCCGCCGTGATCGAGGTCGGCGGCGTCGAGCCGGTGACCACGACCTGGCGCGAGCTCCAGGACGAGGCGGACCGGGTCTCGCAGCTGCTGATCGAGCTCGGCGTGCAGAAGGGCGAGTCGGTCGCGATGCAGCTGCCGAACTGGAAGGAGTTCGTGGCGATCACGCTCGGGACCGTCCAGATCGGGGCCGTCGCGACGCCGATCATGCCCGTGTTCGGCCCGCGCGAGACGACGATGACCCTGTCGAGGTCGAAGGCCCGCGTCGTGTTCCTCCCCAACGTGTTCCGCAGGCGTCGTCCCGCGATCGAGCTGCTCGAGGTGATCGACGAGGCGCGCGCGCAGAAGCGGCGGCTGTCGCTCGAGCACGTCGTCGTCCTGCGCTCCGAGAGCCGCGGCGACGTCACCTCGCACAGCGACGTGACACCGATTCCGGCCGACGCCGCCCGGGCCGTCGAGGCCTCCGAGTGGAACTGGCGCTACTACGACATCGCTCTCGCGGCCGTCACGCCCGATCACGAGCGGATCCGGCAGCTCGCGCCGTCGCCCGACGACATCTGCCAGCTCCTGTTCACGTCCGGCACCACGGGCGAGCCGAAGGGCGTGCAGCACGCGCACCGCACCCTCGGCCTCGCGACCGCGATGGAGGTCGCTCACCTCGGGCTCACCTCCGACGACCGGGTCTACGTGCCGTCGCCCCTGGCGCACCAGACGGGCTTCCTCTACGGGATGCTCCTGTCGTGGCGTCTCGGCGTGGCCAGCGTCATCCAGCCGGTGTGGGACCCTCAGGTCTCGCTCACCCAGGCCTTCCAGGCGTCGAGGGCCTCGTTCGTGCAGTGCGCGACCCCGTTCCTCACCGACCTCGTGGCGGAGGTCGAGCACGGCCTCCCCGTCCCCGAGAGCCTCCGCATCTTCGTCGCGACCGGCGCCGCGGTCCCGCGCGCCCTCGCGCAGAAGGCCACGGCGGTCCTGCAGACGAGCGTGCTCGGCGCCTTCGGGACGTCCGAGACCTGCCTCGGAGCGCTCTCGACCCCGAGCGACGCCCCCGAAGACGCCTGGGGGAGCGACGGCAAGCCGCTGCCCGGAATCCGGCTCAGGATCGTCGACGACGAGGGCGTCGAGGTCGCCCCCGGCACCGAGGGCAACTACGAGCTGAACTCGCCGACGATGTTCGGCGGGTACCTCGACCGCCCCGACCTCACCGACGACGTCTTCACGTCCGACGGCTGGTACCGGACCGGCGACCTCGCGACGATCGACGACAAGGGCTTCCTGCACATCACCGGGCGGGTGAAGGACGTCATCAACCGCGGCGGCGAGAAGATCCCGGTCGTCGAGATCGAGAACCTCCTCTACCAGCACCCGATGGTGTCCGACGCGGCTATCGTTGCCATGCCCGATCCTCGTCTCGGTGAGCGCGCCTGCGCGTTCGTCGTGCCGGCGAGAGACGGCGCCCACCTCGAGTTCGCCGCGATGCAGAAGTACCTCGGCGACGCGGGGGTGTCGAAGTACTACTGGCCCGAGCGGCTGGAGTTCATCGACGAGATCCCGCGGAACGTCGTGGGCAAGGTCCAGAAGAACGTGCTGCGCGAGCGGGCCGCCGTGCTCGTGGCAGCGTCGGCCACCGCAGTCAAGGAGAACTGATCATGACCACCACGCTCGCCCCCACCGTGTCCGCCGAGTTCGACGAGGCCGGGTTCCAGGCGATCAAGGCCGACCTCACCGCCTGGGTCGAGGGTCCGGGCGAGGCCTACGCCGACGAGATCGAGGCGACCGGCAAGGTCCCCGACCGCCTCCTCCCCGAGCTCCGCGACCGCGGATATCTCAGCCTCGCCGCCCCGGTGGAGCTCGGCGGCCGCGGCATCCCGTTCTCGCGCTACCTCGAGCTCATGGAGATCGTGTCCCGCTCGCACGCGTCGGTCCGCATGCTGGTGCACGTGATCAACGGCACCTGGCGCGCGATGGTCCCCTTCGCGACCCCCGAGCAGCTCGAGGAGGTCGTCAAGCCCTCCATCGCCGGGACGAAGCTGGTGGCCTTCACCCTCACCGAGGCGACTGCCGGGACGGGGCAGGATCTCCACACCACGGCCCGCCTCGAGGGCGACACCTGGTACGTCAACGGCGAGAAGCACATGATCACGTTCGGCGTGAAGTGCGACTACTGGCTCCTGGCCGCGCGCATCGAGGGCTCGACGGCCCCCGACGGGTTCGTCGCGTTCCTGATGCCGAACACCGGTCTGCCGGGCGCCGAGGTGATCGACGACTCCGAGACGATGGGGATCCGCGGCACCGACCACGCGATCCTGCGCTTCACCGAGACGCCGGTGCCCGCCTCCGCTCTCCTCGGCGAGCAGGGCGACGGCCTGAAGGTCGCCCTCGGCGGCTTCCTGCTGCCGAGCCGGGTGTCGGTCGCGATGAGCGCGGTCGGCCTCGCCGAGCGCGCTCAGCAGCTCGCCGTCGAGTACGCCAACACCCGCGAGACCTTCGGCAAGAAGCTCTCGACCCGCCAGGCGATCCAGTTCTACCTCGCCGAGAACTACGCCGACATAGCCGCCGCCCGCGCCCTCGTGATCGAGGCGGCTCGCGCCTACGAGGAAGACCGCCCCGACGCCGGCGTGCTGTCGAGCGCCTCGAAGATGGTGGCCGTCGACATGCTCGCCCGGGTGACCGACAAGGCCCTGCAGGTGCACGGCGGTCAGGGCTACTGGAAGCGCAACAAGATCGAGCGCGTCTACCGCGACGCCCGCGCTCAGCGCTTCGAAGAGGGCACGAACGAGATCCAGAAGCTCGTCGTCGGTCGCGCCGTCGTCACCGGCGCCGTCGACTACTGATCCGCCGCGCCCCGGCTCTCCTCCTCCCACCGCGTCACCGCCTGACGAAAGGCCCCACTTGGCTCCCGACACCACCGCCCGCCCCCTCGCTCTCATCACCGGTGCCTCTCGCGGCATCGGCAAGGTGCTGGCGTTGAAGCTCGCGAACCGGGGTGTCGACGTCGTCGTCACCTACAAGAAGAACGCCGAGATGGCCGACGAGACTCTTCGCGAGGTCCGTGCCGCAGGCGCCGACGGCATCGCCGTCCAGCTCGACGTCGAGCAGCCGGAGTCGATCGACGCGGTCTTCGCGACGGTCCGCGAGACCTACGGCAAGCTCGACATGTTCATCGCGTCGGCGGCCGCCTCGGCCTTCAAGCCCGTGTCGCAGCTGAAGCTCCACCACCTCGACCGCAACTACGCGACCAACATCCGCTCCTTCGTGCTGGGCGCGCAGGCGGCGGCCGAGATCATGCCCGACGGGGGCAGGATCGTCGCCATCACCAGCTACGGCAGCCTCCGCGCGTTCCCCACCTACGCCTCGCTCGGTGCGGCGAAGGCGGCCAACGAGGCCTACGTCAAGTTCATGGCCACGGAGTTCGGCCCGCGCGGCATCACGGTGAACGCCGTGAACGGCGGCCTCATCGACACCGACTCGCTCGACTACTTCTACGACTCCGTGCCCGGCATGGCTCCCATGCAGAGCGTCCTCGAGAAGATCCCGCTGCAGCGGAAGGGGACGGCCGACGAGGTGGCCGACGCGGTCGACTTCCTGCTCTCCGAGAAGGCCGGCTACATCACCGGCCAGACGCTCTCGGTCGACGGCGGACTCACGGTCGTCGCGCCGCCCTTCTGGGCCGACACGACGAGCCCGCTCCGCGAAGCGGTCTTCGGTGGCTCCGACGCCTCCTGACCCGGCGGTCCGCGCGGCGGCGCCGGTCGACGCTCTCGCTCTGACGCGGACGCCCTGGGCGCTCGGCTCGCTCCGGCTGTCGCACCGGGTCGTCGTCGGCAGCATGCACACCGGGCTCGAGGTCGTGGACGACGGCGGGGCCGCGCTCGCGCAGTTCTACCGCGAGCGCGTCGAGGGCGGGGCCGACCTCGTCATCACGGGCGGCCTGGCCGTCAACTCCGAGGCGCGAGGCGGCGCCGACTACGCAGTGCTCGGCGATCCTGCGACGGATGCCCGCGTCCGCCGGGCGGTCGGCGAGGTGCACGACGCCGGGGGAGCGATCGCCGCACAGCTGTTCCACGCGGGCCGCTACGCCCTCACGGACGGCCTCGTGGACGCCTCCGGAGTGCCAGAGCAGGCGGTCGCCCCGTCACCGGTGCCGTGGCGCGGCGCGAGGGGAGCCGTCCCCCGAGAGCTGAGCCACGACGACATCCTGCGGACGATAGCCGACTTCGGGCGCGCCGCCCGCGCTGCCGAGGCCGCCGGGTTCGACGCGGTCGAGGTCATGGCGTCCGAGGGCTACCTGATCAACCAGTTCTGCTCGCCGATCACGAACCTCCGGCACGACGAGTGGGGCGGATCGGCGTCGCGCCGGCGCCGCTTCGCGCTCGCCGTCGTGGGCGCCGTCCGCGACGCGGTCTCGGACGGCTTCCCGGTGAGTGTCCGGATCTCGGGCGACGACCTCATGCCCGGATCGTCGACCCCCGACGACGTCGACGCGCTGGTGGAGGCGCTGGTCGCCGCGGGCGTCGACGGGATCAGCGTGGGCGTCGGCTGGCACGAGTCGCGCGTGCCGACGGTGCAGGCCGCCGTCCCTCACGCCGTCTGGGCGCCTCTGGCCGAGCGGATCGCCGGCGTCGTCCGCGCGACTTCCCGTCCCGAGGTCGCCGTCATCGCGAGCAACCGCCTCACCGACCTCCGTGATGCCGAGGACGTCCTCGCCCGGGGCGCGGTCGACGCTGTCGCGCTCGCCCGGCCGTTCCTCGCCGATCCTGCGATCGTCGCCAAGAGCACCTCGGGGCGGTTCGACCTCGTCACGACCTGCATCGGCTGCAACCAGGCCTGCATCGACAGGTCGCTCTTCGGCCGGCCGGTCTCGTGCCTCGTCAACCCCAGGGCCGGGCGCGAGCTCGAGTTCCCTCTCGTGCCGTCGCGCTCCTCCCGCCGCGTCGCGGTCGTCGGGGCGGGGCCGGCGGGCCTGGCCGCCGCCGTCGACCTCGCGAGGCGTGGCAACGACGTCAGCGTCTTCGAGGCCCGCGAGTCGCTCGGCGGCCAGTTCGAGCTCGCCGCCGCGATCCCGGGCAAGGAGGACTACGCGGCGCCCGTCCGGTCGCAGCGCGCCGAGCTCGAGCTCCTCGGAGCCTCCATCACGACCGGCAGGCGCGTCGAGGCCGCCGATCTCGAGGGCTTCGACCACGTCGTGGTCGCGACGGGAGTCGAGCCGCGCGAGATCGACGTGCCCGGCATCGAGCTTCCGCACGTCCTCAGCTACGAGCGCGCGCTCCGGGAGGGGGTGCCAGCGGGAACCGTCGCGATCATCGGCTCCGGCGGGATCGGGATCGACACCGCCGGGTACCTCGTGGAGTCGGGCCGCGAGTCGGTCCGGGCCGAGGCCTTCGTGAGCGAGCACGGTCTGCCCCGCGACGGGGTCCTCGCCTCGTCGAGGCCTCAGCGCGAGAGCATCCTGCGCCCCCACCCGGTCCGCCCCGGCTCGGACGTCACCGTCGTCAGCCGCTCGGGGCGCTTCGGGTCCGGCATCGGCCCCTCGTCCCGCTGGGTCGCCGTGGGCCGGCTCCGCTCGGCGGGCGTGCACTTCGTCGAGAAGGTGGGCTACCGGAGGATCGTGCCCGGCGCACTCGAGGTCGAGGATGCCGAGGGCGCGATCCTGCGCATCCCCGCCGACGTCGTGATCGTCTGCGCCGGCCAGGAGCCCGTCGCCGGGCTGGCCGCCTCCCTCGCCGACCGCGGCATCCCGTTCGACCTCGTCGGCGGTGCGCTCGACGCCCGCTCGGTCGACGCCGTGCGGGCCACGGCCGAGGGCCTCGAGGCGTCGCGACGCGTCTCGCCCTGACCGTCCCCGCCCCGCCCCGCCCCGCCCGTCCCCGCCCCGCCGCGCTCCCGCCTCGCCCCCGGGGCTCGAACCCTCGCTTTCGGCCTCCGCGGTGGTCCTAGGACCACCGCGACAGCCGGAAGCGAGGGTTCAGCCGACACCCCGCGACACGGCGCGCCCGGAGATTCGACCTATCGCGTCGCGTCTGACACAATGAGAGGTCGAGTCTGCGGCCGCCCGACCCTCTAATCAGGTGGCCGAGGTGCTGATTCAGCACCGTCAGACCCCTTAGAGCTTTCGAGCCGAGTGTGCACCCCACGCTCACGGCTAGCAACTCGCACCGAATAAATGCCTACAGGAGAATTGTGGCTGTCAAGATCCGTCTTAAGCGTCTCGGTAAGATTCGCGCCCCGTACTACCGCATCGTCGTCGCCGACTCGCGCACCAAGCGCGATGGTCGTGTCATCGAGGAGATCGGCAAGTACCACCCCACCGAGGAGCCCTCGTTCATCGAGGTCGACTCCGAGCGTGCGCAGTACTGGCTCGGCGTCGGCGCGCAGCCGACCGAGCAGGTCGCCGCGATCCTCAAGCTCACCGGCGACTGGGGCACCTTCAAGGGTGACGCCAACGCTGTGAGCACCGTCAAGACCAAGGCCGCGAAAGAGGCCTACGTCGCTGACGAGAAGAAGAAGCCCGTCCTGGTCCCCAAGACCGAGAAGGCTCCTGCCAAGACCGAAGCACCCGCCGAAGACGCCGCGACCGACGAGTCGGCCGACAGCACCGAGGCGTAGTCAGTGCTCGCACCTGCACTCACCCACCTCGTCCGGGGGATCGTCGATCACCCGGACGAGGTGCAGGTGGTCGCCAAGACCTCCCCGCGCGGCGACGTGCTCGAGGTCCGCGTCCACCCCGAAGACCTCGGCCGCGTCATCGGACGCGCCGGGCGCACCGCCAAGGCGCTGCGCACGCTCGTCTCGGCTCTCGCCGACGGCAAGCGCGTCCGCGTCGACGTCGTCGACACCGATTTCTGATTCGGTGTCCGACACAGCACAGACCCCCGCCGACAGCCCCGAGCAGGGCACCACGCGACTCCGCGTGGGCCGCCTCACGAAGGCTCACGGCCTGAAGGGCGCGCTCAAGCTCGAGCTCTTCACCGACGCTCCCGAGAAGCGCTTCGTGCCCGGGGCCGTCTTCTCGCTCCAGGTGCCCACCGAGTCGGCCTGGCACGGCAAGACCATCGAGCTCGCCGAGCTCCGCTGGTACAACTCGCACCCCGTCGGCTTCTTCCGCGGCATCGACGACCGCACCGCGGCCGAGACCCTCGTGAAGGCGATCCTCTGGGTCGAGCACGAGGGCGTCGAGGTCAGCGACGAGCCCGACGCCTGGTTCGACCACCAGCTCGTGGGCCTCTCCGTCGTCCGCGACGGAGTCGAGGTCGGCACGATCTCCCGGCTCGACCACCTCCCCGCGCAAGACCTGCTCGCCGTCGACACTCCGTCCGGCGAAGTGCTCGTGCCGTTCGTCTCGGCCATCGTGCCCTCCGTCGACCTCGACGCGGGCGTCGTCACAGTCACGCCGCCGATGGGCCTCTTCGAGGAGATCCCCGAGGACGACGACGACGCGAGCGAGACGGCCGACAGCGGCGCGAGCGAGACGGCCGACAGCGGCGCCGACGACGACGACGCCGATGCGCGCGAGACCGAGGGCGAGCAGGATCCCGCGGATCCTGCGCCGACCCCCGAGCCCTGAGCGCGCCCGTGCGCATCGACATCGTCACGATCTTCCCCGAGTTCTTCTCGGTGCTCGACGTGTCGCTCCTCGGCCGGGCGCGGCAGCAGCGCCTCCTCGACGTCGAGGTGCACGACCTGCGTGACTTCACCCACGACCGGCACCGCACCGTCGACGACACCCCGTACGGCGGGGGAGCGGGCATGGTCATGAAGCCGGAGCCGTGGGGCGAGGCGCTCGACGCGATCCTCGACGGCACTCCGGAGGGCACCGTGATGGTCGTCCCGTCTCCGGCCGGTCGGCCGTTCACGCAGCGCGAGGCCCGCGACCTGGCCCTCGCCCCGCGGCTCGTCTTCACCTGCGGCCGCTACGAGGGCATCGACCAGCGGGTCATCGATCACGCGGCGACCCGCCCCGGTGTGGAGGTCCGCGAGGTCAGCCTCGGCGACTACGTCCTGAACGGCGGCGAGGTCGCCGCGATGGCGATGATCGAGGCGGTCGGGCGACTCGTGCCCGGCGTCGTCGGCAACCCCGAGAGCCTGACCGAGGAGAGCCACGAGGACGGCCTGCTCGAGTACCCGAGCTACACCAAGCCGAGCGTGTGGCGGGAGCACGAGGTTCCGCCGATCCTGCTCTCCGGCAATCACGGCGCGATCGAGGCGTGGCGCCGCGAGCAGCAGCTGGAGCGCACCCGCCGCGTGCGGCCCGATCTGCTGCCGCCCGCGACCGACTGAGCTCAGCCGCGAGCGGTCAGCACGACCGGCCCGTCGGCCGTGATGGCTATGGTGTGCTCCGCGTGGGCGGAGCGTGAGCCGTCGGCGCTGCGGATCGTCCAGCCGTCGTCGTCGGTGTAGATCTGGTCGGTCCCGGCCATCAGCCAGGGCTCGATGGCGATGACGAGGCCGGGCTTCAGCGGGAACCCGCGTCCGGCTCGGCCGTCGTTCGCCACGTGCGGGTCGCCGTGCATCTCGGTGCCCACGCCATGGCCGCCGAACTGCAGGTTGACCGAGTAGCCCGCCGCGTGCGCGGTCTCGCCGATGGCCGCGGAGATGTCGCCCATCCTGCCGCCCGGCTGCGCCGCCGCGATGCCGCGGGCGAGAGCCTTCTCGACCGTGTCGATGAGCGTGCGGTCGGCCGGCGTCTCGTCGCCGCCCACGACGAGGCTGACGGCGCTGTCGGCCACCCAGCCGTTGACCTTGGCCGCGAAGTCGAGGCTCAGGAGGTCGCCCTTCTTCAGGCGGTAGTCGTGGGGCAGACCGTGCAGGACCGCGTCGTTGACCGACGTGCAGATCACCTTGCCGAACGGGCTGGCCCCGAACGACGGGTGGTAGTCGATGTAGCAGCTCTCGGCGCCGGCGGCGGTGATCATGCGGTGGGCCATCGAGTCGATCTCGAGGAGGTTCACCCCGGGAGCTGCTGCCCGGCTGGTGGCTCTCAGGACGTCGGCGACGAAGCGGCCGGCCGGCTTCATGTCCTCGATTTCTCCGGGCGTGCGTAGATCGATCATGCAGCCATTCTCCACCGGGGCGCCGTAGTGTCGCCCACATGTGGCTGCGTCGAGCTCTGTACCGCGCCCTCTGGGGTGCCGCCTTCGTCCTGCCTCTGTGGGTGTTCCTCGGCCGCGTCTTCTTCGGAGCGCCGCTCGGCTCCGCGTTCATCGCCGAGATCGTGCTCGTGCCGATCCTGTTCGTCCTGCAGGTCGCGGCGACCCTGGTCGTCTTCCTGCGTCCGTCCGTCCGCCGCACCAGGGCTGTCGCACCGCTCGAGGCGGCAGCGCTCGGCGTGCTCTGGGTCGGGCAGCTCGCGATCGGCTTCTTCCTCGTCGACTCGTCGTCGTCGGGCGCGCAGGCGTCCGTCTTCACCGGGCTCGTCGGCCCGTCGGCGCTGTCGCTGTCGACAGCCCTCGCCGGTGCCGGAGTGGTCGCTACGATCGCCGGTCTCGCCGGTCTCGTCGTCGTCGCCGTCCGTCAGGCCGCGCAGGATGCCCGGGCCTCGCTCGACCGCGTGATGGAGCGTTCCGGGATGGCCGGCGGGCAGCCCGGCTGGGCCTCTGCGCCTCTGACGGGCGACGCCGCCTCCCGGTCGGGCTTCGCGCACGACCCCGCGAACACGATCCGGATCACGCCTCGCCCGTAGGAGGCACCGTCTGTCGGCGGACCGTCCCGAAGTCGGCCACCAGCACCCGTCCTGCGCCGTGCATGGCGGGACGACCCGGGTCTGTGGCACAATAGGCGTTTGTGCCCGCGCACGACTCTGCCACAGGGGAGTCGGCCAACACGAGGCACGTCTTCCTTCTGCACGGTCCGCTCTTCGAGCGGGCTCCGAACCGAGGTCGACCTGTGGCGGCCCGAGAGAGCGAATCATCATGAGCCACATCCTCGACAGTCTGGATGCAGCGTCGCTTCGCAGCGATGTCCCCGACTTCCGCGCCGGCGACACCGTCAAGGTCCACGTGAACATCATCGAAGGCACGCGCTCGCGTGTCCAGGTGTTCCAGGGCGTCGTCATCGGCCGCCAGGGCGACAGCGTCCGCGAGACCTTCACGGTCCGCAAGGTCAGCTTCCAGGTCGGCGTCGAGCGCACGTTCCCCGTGCACTCCCCGGTCATCGACCACATCGAGCTCGTCAGCCGCGGCGACGTCCGTCGCGCGAAGCTGTACTACCTGCGCGAGCTGCGCGGCAAGAAGGCCAAGATCAAAGAGAAGCGCGACAACTAGTCGACAGCGGATCGACGGGGCTGACACGGTCAGCCCTCTCACCTGTACAGAGCTCCTCGCCCACTACCATTGGGCGGGGAGCTCTGGTGGTTAAATGACAGACAACGGCACGTTCATGGGCAGGCTGAGGCGGGGGCTGCAGCTGCCCTCCATCGGCGCACCGTCGGGAGGCGCGCACTCGAGTGCGGGCGACGCCAGTCGCGGCGGGGCAGGCGGCCGGGCCGAGAGCTCGACCGCGGGCGACGACGACTCGGGCGAGAGCGGCGGACTCCGCCCGCGCAACGGTCGTCGACCGCGGCGGAGCGGTGCTGCGCGATTCGTCCGCGATCTCGTCATCATCTTCCTGGCGGCCCTGCTCATCTCGTTCCTCATCAAGACGTTCCTGGTGCGGTCGTTCTACATCCCGTCCGCGTCGATGGAGAACACCCTCCAGATCAACGACCGCATCATCGTCAACGAGCTCGTCCCCAAGGTCACACCGATCAAGCGCGGCGACGTCGTGGTCTTCACCGATCCGGGCGGCTGGCTGACCGGCCAGGAGCAGACCTCGAGCCAGACCGGCAACCCGGTCGTCGACGGGGTCCAGTGGTTCCTGACGCAGGTCGGACTCGGCACTCAAGACAGCGACGACCACCTCATCAAGCGGGTCATCGGCCTGCCGGGCGACAAGGTCGCCTGCTGCAACGACTTCGGGCAGATGACCGTCAACGGCGTGCCGCTCGACGAGCCGTACACGAAGCTCCCGGCCGGAGTCACCCGCGAGTCGCAGAACGACTTCTCGGTGACCGTCCCGGCCGGCTCTCTCTGGGTGGAGGGCGACAACCGCTACAACTCGGCCGACAGCCGACTGCAGACGGGCACGCCCTCGAAGGGGTTCGTCCCCGAGTCCGACGTCGTCGGCCGGGCCTTCGTCATCACCTGGCCCGCCAGCCGCTGGACCTGGCTCGACGACTACCCGTCCGTCTTCCGCGGCACCGACAAGGGCGCGAAGTGATCCTCGTCCGCTGCTCGACCGGGCGCTCGGCGGCGTGATGGCCGTGGTCGATCCGACGCTCGAGCTCGAACGCGAGCTGCACGAGTCGGGGGCGCACTGGGTCGTCGGCTGCGACGAGGTGGGTCGCGGCGCGATCGCGGGGCCGGTCGCCGTCGGGGTCAGCGCCGTCCTCGCCGCGTGCGAGCCGCATCCTGCGGGCCTCCGCGACAGCAAGATGCTGAGCGAGAAGCGCCGGGAGGCCCTCTATCCGCTCGCCCAGACCTGGAGCCACGCGTCGGCCGTCGGCCTCGCCGACGCGGAGGAGGTCGACCGGATCGGCATCGTCGCGGCGCTGGGGCTGGCCGGCCGCCGGGCGCTCGTCCACCTGCACGAGGCGGGCGTGCGCGTGCTCGACAGCGTGGTGCTCCTCGACGGCAGCCACGACTGGCTGACCCCCGCCCTCAGCTCGGCGCCGCGCGTCGTCACCCGCATCAAGGCCGACCGCGACTGCGCGTCGGTCGCCGCCGCCTCCGTCATCGCGAAGGTGCACCGCGACCGCATGATGATCGGCTACGACGAGACCTATCCCGGCTACGGCTGGACCGGCAACAAGGGCTACGGCTCTGAGGCGCACTTCAAGGCGCTCGGCGAGCTCGGCCCCTCGCCGCTGCACCGGCTGACCTGGCTGCACTGAGCTCCGCTCCGACGGGTCGCGAGCAGCGCCCCGGGGTGGCGTCGCGAGACGAGAGCGCCGCGTAGAATCGTCTCTCGATGGACGACGACGATTTCGAAGACTACGACCGCGAGGTCGAACTGGCTCTCTATCGCGAGTACCGCGACGTGGTCTCGCAGTTCCGCTACGTCATCGAGACCGAGCGGCGGTTCTACCTCGCCAACGAGGTCGAGCTCGTGCGGCGCGACACCGAGCACGACTTCTACTTCGAGCTCACGATGGACGACGTCTGGGTCTGGGACGTCTACCGGTCCGACCGCTTCGTGAAGTCCGTCCGGGTGCTGACCTTCAAAGACGTCAACGTCGAAGAGCTCACCACGCGCGACCTCGAGCTGCCCAAAGAGCTGGCGCTCGACGAGTAGTTATTCGACAGTAGACGCGGCGTTTTGAACACCTGCACACATCTTTATCTCGTGTGCTCTAGATTTCAGCGTGCTCCTTCACTTGCTAGGTTCGCCCTTCACGCGCGGCCCTCGATCAAGTCGTCCAGCGCGCCGAGAGCGGCAAAGTAGGCGGCAATTTCCTCCGGTTCGCTATGCGTGCATTGTTCGCGACACAGGAGCCAGAATTCAAAGCGGTCGCGCAGTTCTCGAGCTGAAATCATGAGCTAAGCGTGTCAGGTGGTTTGGAGGCCCGAGGAGTTATCCACAGGGAGCGGTCCGTGGAAAAGCGGAGTGACGCTGCCGCGTTGTCGGCCTACCAGCGAGGTCGCTCGCTAGACTCAAACCGGTCCACGCTGTCGCTGGATCACGGGACGAGATGAGGCCCTAGGGCAGCTGGGTGGGATGAAAAGCTATGGCTCCAGCACTTGCGTCCGTCGAGGTACGCGGTTTCAAATCGATAGAGTCGCTTCACCTTGAGCTATCAACTCCAGTCACTTTGCTCATCGGTGCGAATGGCGCTGGTAAGAGCAACGTAGTGGAGACGTTTGAGCTTCTGGGCTACACGGTCGACAAGGGCCTGCAGGCCTACACGCTGCGGGGCGGGGGCTTCTCTCAGTTTGCTCATCGCTCGCCGGCCCTTAGTTCTTCGACTGCTGTCTCCATAAAAGCTTGGGGTGGCTGGAACAGCGCTCAGAACGGAAGTGTCCGGAATGGATACCAGATGCGTCTCCAGGCAGGTCCAGAGGACACAACGATTCTGGAAGAAACGACGCTGCTCCACGGCGAGACTTATGAACGACCCTACGAGCGGGCACTTTCTTATGGGCGAGAGTCACAGTTGCGAGAAAGCCAAGGGCAACACAAGGCAAACCAGTATCTTCTCAACGTCTTGTCGGGTTGCCGGGTTTTTCACTTTGACGACACCAGCTTTGACGCGCCTCCGCTCCGGCGAAGCCAAATAAGCGACTACGAGTCCCTGCACTCCGACGCATCCAACTTGCCCGCCGTTCTGCTCGATATTCAAAAAAATTTCGCGTCGACTTACCGTCGGATTCTCCGTTCAGTCCGAAACGTTGCTCCGTTTTTCGACGACTTCGTATTGCGCCCTGAGGGGGAGTCACTGAGCCTTCGATGGCGTGAGAAAGGGCTCGATGAAGTCTTTTCCGGCGGAGCTCTGAGTTCGGGAACGCTTAGGTTCGTCTGTCTAGCTGTACTTTTGCAACAGCCTCGTCAGCCCGCGACGATCGTGCTGGATGAGCCGGAACTTGGTCTTCATCCTGCTGCCATACATCAGCTCGCCGATCTTTTCCGAAATGTTGGGCCGGATCAACGACTTATTGCGGCTACGCAATCTGTGACTCTTCTCGCGCAATTTGGAATTGACGAAGTTGCGGTGATTGAGCGGGAACGCGGCGCCACCACCGTCTCCAGGCCGAGTCGTCAACGTCTGGCTGAGTGGCTCAATGAGTATTCACTAGGCCAGTTGTGGGAAATGAATCTACTTGGAGGACGGCCAGCATTGGCCTCCCAAGTCATCAAAGACGGTCAAGAATGACCCCCCAGATCGCCATTCTGGTTGAGGGGCAGACCGAAGAGGCGTTCGTGAAGTTGGTCCTCCAGCCGTTCATTGGCTTCGACGTCGCATACTTAACACCTATTGTTGTGCATACGTCTCGGACAGCGAATGGCACGGCTTTTCGTGGTGGTGGAAGCTGGCGACATTACGAGACGCAGCTTAAGGGCCTTTTGGGTCAAAGCCACTGGCATTTGGTTACCACCATGATCGATTTCTATGGCTACCCAAGCGATGGCCCGGCGTGTTCTTGCGATGGAAATCACCGGCAACCGGCTTGCGTAGATGAGCGCGAGAAGGGCATGAAAGATGCACTTTCGAACGACAAGCGTTTTCGCCCTTTTGTCGCTCTGCATGAATTCGAAACGCTGGTGATCGCAGCAGGGTCTACACAAACGTTAGTTCTTGATGAGGCAGGGGCTGCCGAAACTTTTCGAGAGCTTGTAGCCGAATACAACGGCGATGCCGAGCTCATCAACAATGGTCCGACCACGGCCCCGTCCAAGCGTGTCCTAGCGGCTATTCCCGACTACCGCAAAGTCCGCGATGCGGTAGAAGTTTTAGAACATTCGCTGCCTGCGGGATTGACCCACACGCCAAGGTTTCGTATGTGGGTAGAAGCACTTGGTATGAGCTAGCTTCAATGCCCGCGAAGCTATTTGGCCACGCTAAAAAACCTGGCCTAATCGCGAGACCAACTGCCGAGAAGATGTCGGGTGCTCGATTCGGCGAACATGTACACGTGCCTGAGGCGCGCTTTGCGTCGCACGGGCTCCGGGCGGCGATGATGCTGTTCCGGGCGGGGACGAACTTCGGCGGTCTCAGGCGTTGCGTGCCCGTCTGCCTGCCAGTCTTCTCATTGCCGAAAACAGCCCTCGCTTCTTTAGGCCGCAGATAGATCGGGCCTACGTCGCCGACCTCAGCAGTGAGACGTAAGACGGAGCTTCTTCTAAGCTCGTCCGCATGACGAATCCTGCGCAGGAATTGCTGACAATCTTCGATTCATGGAAAGGGTCGTCGGGCGACGGGATTCAAATTGCTCGCACGCAGAGTGACGGAATGATCAGCTTGAATGATCACCTGCGCGCCATGAAGCTCGTGTGGGAACTTGCGCAAATCGTCGATCACTGGGAGGCGAGCGGCCAGGCGGTTCAGATGTACCGACAAGGCCTCAACGCTTGGGTTAGTTACATCCTTGCCTTCCCGTACAGTTGGCAGGCGTCTAGCGGAAACCAGCAGGCGCGAAGCAGCGCACGAACGGACCTTCTTGAGGCCCTTGCGCACGCACTGTCGCTTTCTGCGCCTCGGATCGACATAAATCAGCTAGAAAGTCTTTCCAGCTTCCTTGACTCCATCATGGAGTTGCTGGCCTCGGACAATGCCCTTCCGGAAGAACTACGGAAGTACATCTTAAAACTGGTGCAAGAGATCCGACTAGCGTGGGAGGACTGGTCCGTATCTGGCGTCTCTCCATCAGAGGACACCTTCCTAAGGCTTTGGGTCGCGCTCCAAGCGGCCGAAAATGCGTCCCATGAGGAGAAATCCAAGTGGCGAACCCTTTGGGAAGGTCTGATCAGGCCTGCTGGTGCGCAGTTTTTGATTAGCCTTCCCGGAACGAGCGTCACTACCATCGCGCAAATTGTCTCCGGGTCCTGACGGCCTCGAATTGGAGGACTTCGTCCTCCATCTGCTCGTGTTTTGATGTCGAGGGCCTCGAAGTCGCCGCACGTGCAATTCGAGCTCCTGCGGCAAAGCCGGCTCACACTGAAAAGGTACCGGCATGAAAGTAGGGACTAAAGGCCGAAATCACTCGCCGGGGGGATGGCCCTCCGCAGCTACTCTGGGGGAGTGACAGCAGCAGGGCTCTCGCCGACTCCCGGCTTCACCATCGCCCACCTCAGCGACACGCACTTCCTGGGCGGCAGCGCCAAGTGGGGCGGCGTCATCGACACCGACTCCCAGGTCGAGAGCGCGCTCCGGCAGCTGAAGCGGTCGGGTCGCAGGCCCGACGCGATCGTGCTCACCGGCGACCTGACCGACCTCGGCGAGCCGGACGCGTACGCGCGGCTCCGCGCGCTCGTCGAACCGGTCGCCGACGAGCTCGGCGCCGAGATCGTCTGGGTGATGGGCAACCACGACGAGCGCGGCGTCTACTCCCGGCAGTTGTTCGACCAGGAGCTCCCCGGCCGCGACGAGGACCACCCGCAGGACCGCGTGTACGACGTCCGCGGGCTCCGCATCATCGCCTTCGACAGCACCGTCCCCGGGTACCACCACGGCGACATCGACGAGGCGCAGCTGCGGTGGCTGGCCGAGGTGCTCGCGGAGCCTGCGCCCCACGGAACCCTGCTGGCGCTGCACCACCCGCCGCTCGAGACGCCGCTCGAGCTGATGAACATCCTGCAGCTGCGGCACCGCGACGAGCTCGCCGAGGTGCTGCGGGGGAGCGACGTCCGCGCGATCCTGGGCGGCCACTTCCACTACTCGACCTTCGGCCTGTTCTCGGGCATCCCGGTGTCGGTCGCATCCGCGACGTGCACGACGATGGACCTCGGCGCGCCACGCGACGAGCTCCGGCAGATCGACGCCCTCCGCTCCTTCTCGCTCGTGCACGTCTACCCCGACGGGATCACCCACTCCACCGTCCCCGTCGACGAGTACGCGCCCCTCGGCGGGTTCGGCGCCGACGTCCTGGCCCGGATCGAGGCCATGACGCCGGACGAGCAGCTCGAGGCGTTCTCCCGCAAGGCGCCGCCGGCCGAGACGCCGTGACCCCGTGACGACCTCACCAGAAGCCCCGTCGCCGGAGGGGTCTGCGCCCCTCGCCCGCGATGTCGAGCTGTTCCTCGAGCACCTGCGGCACGCCCGCGGCCTGAGCGACAACAGCGTGCGGAGCTACGGCACCGACCTCGACGCCCTGCTGGCCTTCGTCCGCAGCCGCGTCGACGGCGAGCCCGCGACCGACGGCATCGACCTCGACACGCTCCGCGACTGGCTGTGGCAGAGCACCGAGCTGGGGCTCGCCCGAGCGACGATCGCCCGGCGCTCCGCATCGGCGCGCGGCCTGACCAGGTGGCTGCACGAGTCGGGCAGGATCGCGGTCGACGTCGGTGTCCGCCTCCGCGCGCCCAAGGCCGAGAACCGGCTGCCGCGCGTGCTCACCCGCGAGCAGATCGACGGCATTCTCGCGGGGCTCGCCGCTGCCGCGTCGGCCGGCGACCCGGGCGCCCTCCGCGACCTGGCCGTCATCGAGCTGCTCTACGGCTCCGGCCTCCGCGTCGGCGAGCTCGTCGGGGTCGACACCGGCGACATCGACCAGGAGCGACTCACCGTCCGCGTGCTCGGCAAGGGCTCGAAGCAGCGCGTCGTGCCGTTCGGGGTCCCGGCCGCCACGGCCCTCGACCGCTACGCGGTGAAGGGGCGGCCGGTGCTGGCGTCGAGAGGCGGTTCCGACCCCACCGCCTTCTTCCTCGGCGGGACCGGCAGACGTCTCGGCTCGCGCGCCGTGTACGCGCTCGTGGCGAAGCTCCTCGAGCCGCTCCCCGGCTCGGGCCCCGCCGGTCCGCACACTCTCCGGCACACCGCTGCCACGCATCTGCTCGACGGCGGCGCCGACCTCCGAGCCGTGCAGGAGCTCCTCGGCCACAGCAGCCTCGGCACCACGCAGATCTACACGCACGTGTCGACGGAGCGCCTCCGCGAGACCTACCGCTCGGCGCACCCGCGCGCCTGACCGGCGCCGTCGAACCGTCGTCCGCCTGCTCCGCCCGCTCGGCCCGCTCGGCCCGCTCCGCTCATCCCCGCGTCGGCAGCAGCACCGCCCAGCGCGCCGCCCCCAGGAGCACGAGCGGCGACACGTACCGGCGGTCGACGCGCGCGCCGAGGTGCAGACAGGCGCCCTCGGCGCAGTGCCCGGCTCGCAGGATCCCGACGGGCTGACCCCGTTCGACGTGCTGCCCCTTCGAGACGGTCGCCTCCACCGGCTCGAAGCTCGACAGGAGCCCGCCGGAGTGCTCGAGCGACACGACCGGCCGGTCGACCACGACGCCCGCGAAGTGCACCACGCCCGACTCCGGCGCGAGCACGACGCTTTCGGCCGGCGAGCCGAGGTCGACTCCCCGGTGACCTGGCGACCACACGGCGGCGGGCGCCTCGAATCCGCGGAGCACCGGGTGCGGCAGAGGCACGGGCCACGACCACCTCGGCGGAGAGGTGGAGGAGACAGGAGCTGAGGCCGTCGCCGGGGGAGAGCCCGCCAGCAGCGCGGAAGCAGCGAGGAGCAGCGCGGCGAGAGCGGACCCGCGGCGGCCGCGGCGGCGGTCGGTCCTCCTCGCTTCGGGAGGAGCAGAATCGGTTGCAGACATCATGGCGACAGCCTGCGATTCCGGCCGGGGTGCCGGGAGCGCGTACCCTGCTGGGTGTGCACGACGACTTGTGCGCGCCGATCTGTGGGGGAGCGGCGATCACGAGTCGCTGCTTCTTGCGAGAGAAAGTAGAACAAAGTGTCCTCAGCCGCCACCAGCGACCTGCCCGCCTCCGAGAAGAGATTGAATCGGCGGGTGACGGCCCTGGCGGTCGTCGCGGCCATCGGCGGCTTCCTGTTCGGATTCGACTCGTCCGTCATCAACGGCGCCGTCAACTCCATCGGCAAGGAGTTCGGCATCCCCGATGCCGCCTCCGGCATCGTCGTGGCCTCGGCTCTCATCGGCTGCGCCGTCGGCGCCTACCTCGGCGGCCGCTTCGCCGACCGCTGGGGCCGCATCCGGGTGATGTTCATCGCCGCGATCCTGTTCTTCCTGAGCTCGATCCTCGCCGGTATCGCGTTCTCGACCTGGGACTTCATCATCTGGCGCCTCGTCGGCGGCCTCGGCATCGGCATCGCCTCGGTCATCGCTCCGGCCTACATCTCCGAGGTCTCGCCGAAGAACATCCGCGGCCGCCTCGGCTCGTTCCAGCAGCTCGCCATCACGCTCGGCATCTTCGCCGCCCTCGGGTCCGACCAGCTCTTCGCCGTAATCGGCGGTTCGGCGGACGGCATGATCGGCCCGTTGCCCGCCTGGCGCTGGATGTTCATCGTCGGCGTCATCCCGTCGGTCGTGTACGGCATCCTGGCCCTCCGCCTGCCCGAGTCGCCTCGCTACCTCGCCGGGGAGGGGCGTCGTGACGAGGCCCGCGACGTCCTGAAGCAGATCGTCCCGACCGAGACCGTCGAGACCAACCTCCACGACATCGAGGACGCCATCAAGAAGGAGGAGGCGCTCACCAAGAAGTCGAGCATCCGCGGCCCGCGATTCGGCCTTCAGCCGATCGTCTGGGTGGGCATCATCCTGGCGATCTTCCAGCAGTTCGTCGGCATCAACGTGATCTTCTACTACTCGACCACCCTCTGGCAGGCCGTCGGCTTCAAGGAGTCGCAGTCGTTCCTGATCTCGACCATCACGTCGGTGGTCAACGTGGCCGTCACGTTCGTGGCGATCGCGCTCGTCGACAAGGTGGGTCGTCGGCCGATGCTGCTGGCCGGCTCGATCGGCATGACCGTCAGCCTGGCGTTCATGGCCATCTCGTTCAGCCAGTCGAACATCGTCGACGGTGCGCCCGAGCTGCCCGGCGCCTGGGGCCCCATCGCCCTGGTCGCGGCCAACCTCTTCGTCATCTCGTTCGGCGCCACCTGGGGCCCGCTCATGTGGGTCCTCCTCGGCGAGATGTTCCCGCCGAGCATCCGCGCCGCCGCCCTCGGCGTCGGGTCGAGCGCCAACTGGATCGCGAACTTCGTCGTGACCGTGGCGTTCCCGGCTCTCGCGGCAGTCAGCCTGTCGCTCTCGTACGGCATCTTCGCCTTCTTCGCTCTGCTCTCCCTGGTCTTCGTGTTCTTCAAGATCAAGGAGACGAAGGGCCGCTCCCTGGAAGAGATGGGCAGCGAGATCGTCGGGGCGAGCACCGCCAAGGCCTAGCAGGATCCCGCAGCGCCTCCGCCCCCACGAACGCCCCGTTCTCGACACCGAGACGGGGCGTTCGTGGTGCTAGCATGGGCGTGCAGTCTGCTCAGCAGGCTGACTTCGCGTGCCCGAGAGGCGCAGATCCCCCATTCGGTCCTTCGAGAGAAGGCGGGGTGTCGCGCCGGGCACCAGGCAGAGGCGGCCGTCCGGCCGTCCATCAACCGAGAAATCCGCACGTGTGCTCCGGAGGGAGCGCGTGCGAAGAAAAGGAGAACGGCCATGGCCGTCGTCACCATTCGCCAGCTGCTCGACAGCGGCGTCCACTTCGGACACCAGACCCGCCGGTGGAACCCGAAGGTCAAGCGCTTCATCCTCGCCGAGCGCTCCGGCATCCACATCATCGACCTCCAGCAGTCGCTCGGCTACATCGACAAGGCCTACGACTTCGTCAAGGAGACCGTCGCTCACGGCGGCACCATCCTCTTCGTCGGCACCAAGAAGCAGGCTCAGGGCTCCATCTCCGAGCAGGCGATCCGCGTCGGTCAGCCCTTCGTCAACCAGCGCTGGCTCGGTGGCCTCCTGACCAACTTCCAGACGGTCTCGAAGCGCCTCGCCCGCATGAAGGAGCTCGAGGAGATCGACTTCGACGACACCACTCAGGGCTTCACCAAGAAAGAGCTCCTGATCAAGAAGCGCGAGCTCGACAAGCTCCACAAGACGCTCGGCGGAATCCGCAACCTCACGAAGACGCCGTCCGCTCTCTGGGTCGTCGACACCAAGAAGGAGCACCTCGCGATCGACGAGGCCAAGAAGCTGGGCATCCCGGTCATCGGCATCCTCGACACGAACTGCGACCCCGACGAGATTCAGTTCCCGATCCCCGGCAACGACGACGCCATCCGCTCCGTCGGCCTGCTCACGCGCATCGTCGCCGACGCTGCCGCCGAGGGTCTGATCCAGCGTCACCAGAAGCCCGAGGCGGGCGACACGCCCGTCGAGCCGCTGGCCGAGTGGGAGGCCGAGCTCCTCGCGCAGACCACCGAGGCCGACGACAAGGAGGCCGTCGAGCTCCGCGAGGCGGTCCGCTCCGTCGGCGCCTCGACCGACGCCGCCGAGCCCACCGAGGAGAACGACGCCGACGCGCAGGTCGCCTCCAAGGCGATCGGCGAGCCCGTCGCCGAGCCGGTCGCCGTGGCCGACCCCGAGGTCGCGAACGCCGTCGACCCCGAGGCCGCGGCCATCGACGCCGCTGCCGACGCCAAGTAAGACCCTTTTCCTTCCAGTAAGCCTGATCCACGAAAGGTGGGCACATCTATGGCCAACTACTCCCTGGCAGATGTCAAAGAGCTCCGCGACCGCCTCGGCGCCGGGATGCTCGACAGCAAGAACGCGCTCGTCGAGGCGGACGGTGACCTCGAGAAGGCCATCGAGATCCTCCGCGTCAAGGGCCTGAAGGGCGTCGCGAAGCGCGAGGGTCGCACCACGACCGCCGGCCTCGTCACGGCGAAGCCCGGCACCGCCGGCACCGCCACCCTGATCGAGCTCGGCAGCGAGACCGACTTCGTCGCGAAGAACGAGAAGTTCATCGCTCTGGCCGAGACCGTCCTCGATGCTGTCGCCGCCTCCGGCGCCGACGACGCCGAGACCGGCAACGCCGCGATCGTCGAGGGCACGCAGACCGTGAGCGAGTACGTCGCTCAGGAGGCCGCTCTCCTCGGCGAGAAGATCGAGCTCCGCACGGTCGCCACGGTGCCCGGCACCGAGTTCGCGATCTACCTGCACAAGACCTCGAAAGACCTGCCCCCGCAGGTCGGCGTGGTCGTGGGCTACACCGGCGGCGACGCCGAGACCGCCCGATCGATCGCCCAGCACATCGCCTTCGCCGCTCCGAAGTTCCTGAGCCGCGACGAGGTCCCCGCCGACGAGGTCGCTCGTGAGCGCGCCATCGTCGAGGAGACCGCGAAGAACGAGGGCAAGCCCGAGGCCGCTCTCCCGAAGATCATCGAGGGTCGCCTCACCGGCTTCTTCAAGGAGATCGCCCTGCTCGACCAGCCCTATGCGAAAGACTCCAAGCAGTCCGTGCAGAAGGTGCTCACCGACGCGGGCATGACCATCACGGGCTTCGCCCGGGTCAAGGTCGGCGCGTAACACCAGTGAATGGGGCCCACCACGAGAAATCGTGGGGGCCCCATTTTCGCGCCCTCGACGCCCCGGAGCCGACGGCCGACGGGGTGCACCACCCACTTTCTGGATACCCTGACACCAGCCACCACGAGGGAGACGACAACCCATGAAGACAACCAAGACGAACCGACGACGCGTCCTCCTCAAACTCTCCGGAGAGGCCTTCGGAGGAGGCCAGCTCGGCGTGAACCCCGACGTGGTCAGCTCGTTGGCCCGCGAGATCGCCGAGGCGTCCGGCGACGTCGAGGTCGCGATCGTCGTCGGCGGAGGCAACTTCTTCCGCGGCGCCGAGCTGAGCCAGCGCGGCATGGACCGCGGGCGCGCCGACTACATGGGCATGCTGGGCACGGTGATGAACGCACTCGCCCTGCAGGACTTCCTGGAGCAGGCCGGGGCCGCCACGCGAGTCCAGTCGGCCATCGCCATGACCCAGGTCGCCGAGCCCTACATCCCGCGTCGTGCGGGGCGTCACCTCGAGAAGGGGCGCATCGTGATCTTCGGCGCCGGCGCAGGGCTCCCGTACTTCTCCACCGACACGGTCTCGGCGCAGCGCGCCCTCGAGATCGGGGCCGACGAGGTCCTGGTCGCGAAGAACGGAGTCGACGGCGTCTACTCCGCCGACCCCAACAAAGACCCGTCCGCGAAGAAGTTCGACCAGCTGACCTACCAGGAGGCCCTCGTCAAGGGCCTGAAGGTCGTCGACTCGACCGCATTCAGCCTCTGCATGGACAACGGCATGCCGATGCACGTCTTCGGCATGGAGGGCGAGGGCAACGTCGCTCGTGCCATCCGGGGCGAGCGCATCGGCACGCTCGTCAGCAACTGAGGCCCGCTTGTCCGCCGCGCGACCCCCGGTAAGCGTTCCGGGGTGTCCGCGCGGGTAAGCTTCCACACGAACTAAGGAGCAATGTGGCGATCACAGACGTACTGAGCGAGACCAGAGACAAGATGGACAAAGCCGTCGAGGTCGCGAAAGACGACTTCAACACGGTCCGCACGGGGCGCATCAACCCGGCGCTGTTCCAGAAGATCCCGGTCGAGTACTACGGCACCCCGACCCCGCTGGCCCAGCTGGCATCGCTCCAGGCGCCCGAGGCACGCACGCTGATCGTCACGCCCTACGACAAGACAGCGCTCAAGGAGATCGAGAAGGCCATCGCGACCTTCCCGAACCTCGGCGCGAGCCCGACCAACGACGGCACCATCGTGCGCGTCACGATCCCCGAGCTCACGCAGGACCGCCGCAAGGAGTTCGTCAAGATCGTCCGCACGAAGGGCGAGGACGCCAAGGTCGCGATCCGCAACATCCGCCGTCGTGCCAAAGACGACCTCGATTCGCAGCCCGAGGTCGGCGAAGACGAGATCGCCCGCGCCGAGAAGGAGCTCGAGGCGATCACGAAGAGCCACACGGACGCGATCGACGAGGCCCTCAAGAAGAAGGAAGCCGAGCTGCTCGAGGTCTGATGGACACTGCGCCCTCAGAACCAGACCCGTCGTCCGACGACGGATCGTCGGGTCATCCCGCCACGACCAGGCGAGCCGACTTCGATGCCCGCGCCCAGGCGGCGCGTCATGACCTCGAGGCTCAGCTGCGCGCGCAGCGGGCCCGCATCGAGGCCGGCAACCAGAAGCTGACCGCCCGCACGGGCCGCAACCTGCCCGCGGCGATCGGGATCGGCGTGGGCCTCGGCGGCTCCGTGCTGGTGAGCCTGATCCTGATCAAGGCCCTGTTCATGATCGTGGCCGCGATCCTGATCCTGTTCATGGTCATCGAGCTGACGAGCGCGCTCCGCTTCGCCGGCCGCGACGTGCCGCGCATTCCGAGCGCCGTGGTCGCCGTGGCGGTCGTGCCGGCGGCGTTCTTCTGGGGTGCCGAGGGCCAGTGGCTGACCCTCCTGGGCGGCATCGTCGTCATCTCGCTGTGGCGGATCGTGTCCGGCCTGGCGCCGGCCAGGCGTGCAGCGGCCCGCACGAGTGCCGTCGAGCTGTGGCGCGACCTCGGCACCGGCGCGTTCGTGCAGATCTACACGACGTTCCTCGGCTCGTTCCTCGTCCTCCTCACCGCTCAGGACGGCGGCCAGTGGTGGGCGCTCGGAACGCTGATCGTGGTCATCGCCGTCGACACGGGTGCGTATGCCACGGGGCTCAACTTCGGCAAGCACCCGATGGCTCCGCGCATCAGCCCGAAGAAGACGTGGGAGGGATTCGCCGGATCGCTGGCGGCCGCGATGGTCGCCGGGATCCTGATCTCCCTCTTCATGATCCACGAGCCCTGGTGGCTCGGCCTCGTGCTCGGTGCCGTCCTGACCTTCACGGCGACCGTGGGCGATCTGACGGAGTCGCTCATCAAGCGCGATCTCGGCATCAAGGACATCTCTACCTGGCTCCCGGGGCACGGCGGGTTCCTCGACCGCCTCGACAGCACGCTGCCGTCAGCGGTCGTCGCCTACGCCCTGTATCTGATCTTCACGTAGCACCCCCGAGCGGCAGACCAGCCGCTCGTCGGAGTCGCTCGCGGGCCCTGCCCGATTCGTACGGCACAATGGGCCCGTGAGTTCGACATTTCCGAAGGTGACCGGATCCAAGCGCGGCTACGACGTCAAGCAGGTCGAGGAGTTCCTCCTCGAGGCTCGTGAGTCGTACTCGGTCAAGGGCGAGGGGACGATCGGCGCCGAGACCATCCGGCGTCAGGCCTTCACCATGGTCAAGGGCGGCTACGTGCCCGAGGACGTCGACGCCGCGCTGGAGCGCCTCGAGGACGCCTTCGCGACGCGGGAGCGCGAGCGGGTGCTCCGCGAGACCGGCGACGACACCTGGTTCTCCGAGGCGAGGGCCACGGCCGAGGCTCTCGTCACGCGCCTCGAGCGGCCCGAGGGCCACCGGTTCGACCGGGTCGGCTTCCTGTCGCAGGGCTACCACCCGCGCGACGTCGACCGGCTCGTCACGCGCCTCAAGGGCTACTTCTCCGAGGGCAAGGCGCTGAGCATCGAGGAGGTCCGGACGAGTGTCTTCCGCTTCCGTCGCGGGGGCTATCGCGAAGCGCAGGTCGACCTCGTCCTCGACGCGGTGGTCGACGTCATGCTCGCTGTCCGGTGAGTCGCTCTCGACGCGTCGTGATCCTTCCGTTATAGTTGACGGACTTATGGGTAGGCACGCGGCAGTTCACGTATCCGGTAAGGCTCGCTCCTCTCGCATCCACGATGCGACGACAGACGGACAGGCGAACCGATCGGTCGTCAGGCGACCTCGGGCGGAGCAGCCGGTACGGCGCCTCGCTCCGGTGGCGCCTCCTCGGTCCTCGGCCCCGACCGGCCCGTCAGCCGCCCCCTCCTTCTCTCGCCGTCCGAACGTCGGCAAGCGCGTCGTGCTTCCGCTCGTCGGATTCGCCGCCACCTTCGCCTTCGTCTCCGGCTCGCTGGTGAACCCACTCTCCGGTGCCTACGCATCGACTGCGGCGCCGACCGACGTCACGGCTGTGGCGACCGGCTACACGGTCCAGGGTCAGACGTACACGGCCAGCGCCGGTACCGCCGTCTCCACGACTCGCGACGCCTACACGGTCCACTACACCCCGCCCGTCGTCAAGAAGCCGAAGCCTGTCGCCGCCGTGCAGGCCACGACGACCGCGACTGCCCAGTCGAGCAGCGCCACGACCACGACGACCACGGTCGCCCCTGTCGCGGCCGCCGCTTCGCCGGGCAGCGCACAGGCAGTCGGCGCGCAGCTCGTGGCCGCGCGCGGCTGGGGCACCGACCAGTACAACTGCCTCGTCTCGCTCTGGAACAAGGAGTCGGGCTGGAACGTCTACGCGGCCAACCCGTCGGGTGCCTACGGCATCCCGCAGGCTCTGCCCGGCAGCAAGATGGCCTCCGTCGGCGCCGACTGGCAGACGAGCGCCTCCACGCAGATCACCTGGGGTCTCAACTACATCCAGGGCCGCTACGGCACCCCCTGCGGCGCCTGGGCCCACTCGGTCGCCAACAACTGGTACTAGGCGACGCCTGGAGCAGGTTGCCCGGAGCAACAGGCCCCGACCACCACGCTCCGAGCAGCAGGCCTGGAGCAGCGCGCTCCGACCACCACGCTCCGAGCACCCCGAGTGACGGCCGCTAGGGTTGACGCATGCCGCGCAGCAACCGACCCCGACGACCCGCCGGTCGACACGAGGCTCCGGCTGGCGAGCCGGGCGACCTCTCGAGGATCCTCTACGGAGGCCAGCACAGCGAGGTGCGGCACGGTCGCGAGTACACGGTCCAGGCGATCGCCGGCACATCCTCGTCGAAGCCGTACATCTGCCCGTCCTGCTCCCTGACCATCGAGCCGGGCACGCCGCACATGGTCGTCTGGCGGGCCGACGGCCTCTTCGGCGAGGAGGCCGACCTGGCCGCTCGGCGTCACTGGCACACTCACTGCTGGAGGATCTTCTGAGCGACACCACTCCCGCCCGGGCGGGTATCGAGATCCGCGGCGGCGTCGAGCTGCCCGCGACCCGGACCGACATCGAGCTGCACACGAGCGACGGGCTGACTCTCGTCGGCGAGCTCGCGGTGCCTGAGGAGCGCGATCCGGTGGCCACGCTCCTGACGCTGCACCCGCTTCCGACCGCGGGCGGCTTCATGGACAGCCACATCATCCGCAAGGCGGCGGCCCGGCTCCCGGCGCTGGCCGATCTCGCGGTCCTGCGCTTCAACTTCCGGAGCGCCTCGTCGCCGCGGGGGCGTTCCGAGGGCGAGTTCGGCGACGGAGTCACCGAGGCGGCCGACCTCGCTGCAGCCGTGCGCTTCACGACCGAGCGCGCCCTCCCGAAGCCGTGGCTGGTGGGGTGGTCGTTCGGCACGGAGGTCGCGCTGAAGCACGGACTCGAGCACGACGTAGCCGGGCTCATCCTGCTGTCGCCGCCACTGCGTCGCACGAGCCAGGCGGAGCTCGCGCGCTGGCGGGGATCCGGCAGACGGATCGTCGCCCTCATACCGGAGTTCGACGACTTCCTGCGGCCGGCCGAGGCCCGCGAGCAGTTCAGCGCGGTGCCCGAGGTGGAGCTCGTCGAGGTGGCCGGCGGCAAGCACCTGTGGGTGGGGGAGGCGCAGACAAGGCGCGTGCTCGACGAGATCGTCCGGGTCGTGAGCCCCGACGCTCGCCCGCTGCCCGAGGTCTGGCAGCCGTAGCCGTCAGCGCTCGTTCTGCCTGGGGATCACGACCTCGCGCACGATGAGCAGGACCGCGGCGGCGACCGGGACGGCGATCAGGGCGCCCAGGACTCCGAGCAGGGTCCCGCCGACGAGCGCGGCGATGATGACGATGACACCCGGGACCTTGACTGCGCGACGCATCACGCGCGGGGCGAGCACGTACGCCTCGACCTGCATGTAGACGAGGTAGTAGATCGCCAGTGCGATCCAGGTCGCGGGCGACAGGGGCAGCAGAGCCACCTGGGCCAGGACGATGAGAGCTGCGGCACTGACGGTTCCGACAAGCGGGATGAGCGCCCCGATGAACGCGATGAACGCGAAGAAGGCGGGAAGCTGCGCGTGTGCGATCGACAGCACGATGAAGCTCAGGATGCCGTTCAGCAGCGCGAGCGCCACCTGCCCGATCACGTAGCGGCCGACGGAGGCGCTGATCGCGTCGGAGAGCCGGGCGAACTCGGCGCGGCTCGACAGCGGGACGAGCTGGTAGAGGCCGCGCTTCATGCTCTTGAGGGACGCCATGAAGTACAGCGTCAGGATCAGGACGATGATCGTCCCGGCGACGCCGTTGGAGATCGCGACGCCGACGGCCAGCACGCCACCGCCGATCGTGACGATGTTCTTCGGGTCGGTGAGGAAGTCGACCACGGTGTTGAGGCTCGTCTGCACGTTGAAGACGCTCTTCGGCACGAGCGACTGCAGGTTGTCGACGAACTGCTTGGCCGTGACGCTCTGCAGGTAGTTCGCCAGGTTGTTCACGAGGTCGGTGGTCTGGCTGACGATGGTCGGGACGATCGCGAAGACCACGCCGACGAAGGCCAGGAGCACCGCGACCATGACGATGGTGATCGCCAGCGGCCGGGGCACCTTCCGGACCTCGAACCACTGGACGACCGGATCGAGCCCGAGCGCCAGGAAGATCGCGACGCCGACGTAGGTCAGGATCGTCGACAGCTCGCCGAGGGCGGTGCCGATCAGGACGGCGGTGAGGACCCCGAGCCCGCCGAAGAGGCCGAGCCGGTACGGATTGACGATCCTCACTCGGCGGCGCTCTGATCCATCTGCGTGACGACGCCTCGGAGGTTCTCGAAGTAGGCGGCCACGGTGTCCCGCTCCCTGTTGATGGCGGCGAGACGCTCTTCGGCGTCGTCGAGGAGGTCGCGTGCCTGGCGTTCCGCATCGGAGACGATGAACTCGGCCCGCGACTGGGCGTTGCTGAGGGTCTCGGCGGCGACGCGCTCCGACTCGGACCGCGTCTTGCGGGCCTGGGCGTAGGCGTTCTCCTCGGCGGTGCGGGACTCGCGCCGCTTCTTCTCGGCTCGCGCGGTGACGTCGGCCAGCTGAGCGTTGGCCTCGTCGAGGAACTGCTGGGTCTCGGCGACGGCGGCGTGGTGCCGGTCGACGAAGTCGCGCTCGGCCTCGTCGCGCCGGGTGGCGAGCTCGACGGTGAGAGCGCTCCGGGCGTCTTCCGCCTCGCGGGCGAGCTCGGCCTCGACGCGCTCGCGCTCGGCGCGGATCTCGGCCTCGTGCGTCTCGAGCTCGTTCTTCAGCCGCGCGCGCTGCTCCTCGTCGTCGTGCGCGAGTCGCGCCCGCGTCTCGGTCAGGTCGGCGTCGAGCTCGGCGCGGGCCCGGTCGGCCTCGTCCGCGAGTCGGGCGGCCTGCTCGGCGACGTCGCGCTCGAGGCGCTCCCTGGTCTGCTCGATGTCGCGCTCGATCTGCTCGCGCGTCTGCGTCGTGGTCCGCTCGATCTCCTCGCGGCTGGCCTCGCGGGCGGCCTCGATGTCGGCGTTGGCCTCCTCCACCTCGCGGTCGAGGTCGGCGCGGGTCAGCTCGGCGTCGCGCTCGAGAGCCTGGCGGGTCGTGGCCGCGTCGTGCTCGAGGGCGGCGCGCGCGGCGGTGATCTCGCGCTCGAGCTCGGCCAGCTGGTTGGCGCGGTCGTCGTCGAGCTCGGCGCGGGTGCCGAGCACCTCGCGGTCGAGGGCGTCGCGGCGGGCGGCGACCTCGCGGTCGAGGTCGGCGCGGGTGGTCTCGTCGAGTCGGGCGAGTTCGGCGCGGAGGGTCGTGGCCTCGAGCTCGAGGTCGGCGCGCTGGCGCTCGGAGTCGCTGACGAAGAGCGCCCGGGCCTCTTCGGTCTGACGCGCCAGGTCGGCGGCTCCGTCGCGGGCCTCCGCGACCTCGGCGGCGACGGCAGCGCGCAGGTCGGCCGTCTCGCACTCGGCCTCGGCCCTCAGTGCTGCAGCCTCGCGGCGGGCGGTGGCGAGAGCCTCGGCGGCCTCGGTCGAAGCGGTGGTGCGGGTCGCGGCGGCGTCGCGCTCGGCCTCGGCGATCATCTCGGCGGCGTCGGTCTTCGCCCTCGCGAGGAGACGGTCGGCCTCGCCGGTGGACTCCTCGATCTGCGCGGCGGCGCGACCGCGAGCGTCGTCGAGGATGTCGGCGGCCCGTTCGCCTGCCTCCTCGGTCACCCGTCGAGCCTCGTCGGAGCTCGAGGTGCGGAGGGCGGCGGCGTCGCGCTCGGTCTGCGCGATCAGCTCGTTCGACTGCTCCTCGGCGAGACGCAGGGTGTTCTCGAGCTTCGCGCCGAGACCCTTGTAGCTCGGCTCGCCGACCTCCTCGAGCTCGTCCTCGAGCTCGTCGACGCGCTGGGCGAGCTGCTTGGCCTCGCTCGCCTGCTCGGCGCGGTCGCTGTTCGCCTTGATCAGCTCGCGCCGGAGCTCCTGGAGGGCCCGCTCGACCTCTTCTTTCTTGTAGCCGCGAAGCTCTGTTCCGAATTCAGCCTCATCAGTGGCCACGATGTCTCCCTGTGGGGGTTGGGGCGGGCCCAGGGATCTGCCGGGCACGAGTACGTCGAACGAGTGGGTGCGGCGCCGAAAGCGGGCGAGCCTTCGCATTTTAGCGGGATCGGGGAGGCGGCCGCGCTGGCTAGCTGGCTCCCAGAGAGGTCGGCTACGCTGAAGGGTCTTAAATTCGCTGCCGCCAGTTCCCGGCTGGTGGCACGAAGGGAGAAACTCAGTGCGCTTCGTCTTCGCCGTCGTCACCCTGGTGGTCGCGGCTCTGCTCGTCCTGCTCGGTCTCGCTCAACGCACGGTCTTCGCTCCGCCCGACTCGGTCACGTCGTCCATCACGACGAGGTCCGACGCCCCGGTCACGGTCATCCCGGCCAAGGCCCTCAAGGGCTTCGCCGGACGCGAGAGCATCCACATCGAGGGCGGCAGCAAGGCGTTCGCGGCTTACGGCCGCACGACCGACATCCGCGGCTGGGTCGGCGACGCCTCGTACAACCAGGTGTCGTTCGACAAGACGACTCAGAAGCTGGTCACGAAGACCGTCCAGGGTGACGCGACCACTCCCGATCCTGCCGACTCCGACCTCTGGTACCAGCAGTACAGCGGGCCCGAGCTGAACTTCTCGCTCGACGCCCCCGACGACATCTCCCTCCTCGTCGCCTCCGACGGCACGAGCGCGGCTCCGAAGACGGTCTCGGTCACCTGGCCTCTCTCGACCGCGACCCCGCTCGTCGGGCCTCTGATCTCCGCGGGCCTCCTGGTCTTCGTGGTCGGCATCCTCCTGTTCGCCTGGGCGATCCGTCACCACCGGCGCACCCGGGGTCCCCGCCGCAACTCCGGCAGCCGGACGAGGCTGCCACGCTCCGAGCGCCGCGGCTCGGTCCGGGCGACGCGACGCGCCGCTCTCGGCACGGGCGCGGGGCGCGGGAGCCGCGGTCGCAGGATGACGGCGGTCGTCCCGGTCGTCCTCGTCGCCACCCTGGGCCTGGCCGGCTGCTCGTCCGACTACTGGCCGCAGCCGTCGTCCGACGGCGCCACGTCGGCGGCGACCCCGACGGCGTCGGCCACGGCCGTGCCCCAGGCCAGCGACCTGCAGCCGCCCGCCGTCACCACCGCGCAGGCGAACCGCATCGTCCAGCGGATCACCGCGACGCAGAACACCGCCGACAAGAACCTCGACGCGACCCTGGCCGCGACCCGGTTCACCGGCCCGGCCCTCGCCCTCCGCAAGGCGAACTACGCGATCCGCAAGGCCGACAAGACGGCCGCGGCGCCGCTCAGCATCCCGAGCGGCACCGTGACCCTCACGCTGCCGCAGCAGGTCGACACCTGGCCGCGCACGGTCTTCGCCGTGGTCCAGGACTCCGCGGCCGACAGCAAGGTCTCGCCGGTCGGCGTCATGCTCGTGCAGGAGTCCGCCCGCGACCCGTACAAGGTCGACTACCTCGTCGGCCTGGAGGCCGGGGCGAAGATCCCGCGCGTCGCCCCGGCGAGCATCGGTGCCGCCCGTCTCGCCCCCGACGTCAAGCTGCTCACGATGGAGCCCGACCAGCTGGCCGCCGCCTACGCCGACATCCTGAAGAGCGCCGACGCCAGCCCGTCCGCGAAGTTCTTCCAGAAGGACGGCGACACCCTCCGCGACAAGATCGGCAAGCCCTATAAAGACGCCAAGAAGGCGAAGCTGCCCGCGACCGCTTCGATCGCGTACACGAGCGACGTCGGCGCCGATCCGAGCATCGCCTTCGCCACCATCGACGCGGGCGCGATCGTGTCGGTCTCGCTCGACGAGATCGAGACCGTCAAGCCGACCAAGGCCGGGGCCGAGGTGAACACCGAGGGCGAGGTCAAGTCGCTGAGCGGCGTCTCCAAGTCGACCAAGGGCATCGTCGCCTCCTACGGCGTCCAACTCCTCTTCTCCGTTCCGCCCGTCGGCTCGAGCGACAAGATCGTCCTGCTCGGATTCAGCCAGGGCCTGACCTCCGCGAAAGAAGCCTCATGAGCAACGTCCCTCCCACTCCCGCCGGCCTCCGCGGTGCTGTCGACCTGTCGTCGCTCGTGAACCGCGCTCAGGCGCCGGCGCCGGCCGCCTCGGGTTCCGCAGCGTCCGCCGCCGAGGGCGACGCCCCCGTCGGGTCGCTCCCGTCGCTCGTCGTCGACGTCACCGACCAGACCTTCAGCGCCGTCCTCGATCTCAGCAACACGGTCCCCGTGATCGTCGACATCTGGGCCGAGTGGTGCGGGCCGTGCAAGCAGCTGTCTCCGATCCTCGAGAAGCTCGTCGTCGAGTACGGCGGCCGCCTGGTCCTGGCCAAGGTCGACGCCGACACCAACCCCCAGCTCACGCAGGCGTTCCAGGCCCAGTCGATCCCGACCGTCGCCGCCGTCATCGGCGGCAGGCCCGTGTCGCTGTTCGTCGGTGCTCTGCCCGAGGCGCAGGTGCGCGACGTGTTCGAGCAGGTGCTCCAGCTCGCCGAGCAGAACGGCGTGACCGGGCGGGTCTCGGTCGAGGGCGCGGATGCCGCCGCCGGGGGAGAAGGCGCTGATCCTGCGGCCGAGCCGGAGCCCGAGCCGCTCCCGCCGCACCACCAGGACGCCTACGACGCGATCGAGCGGGGCGACTACGCCGCCGCTCAGGAGGCGTACCGCACCGCCATCGCGCAGGATCCCCGCGACCAGCTGGCGGTCGCGGGCCTCGCGCAGGTCTCGCTGCTGGCTCGTCTCCAGGGCGCGACGATGGCCGACGTGCGAGCTGCCGGGGCTGCTGCGCCCGACGACCTCGACGCCCAGCTCGCGGTGGCCGACCTCGACCTCAGCGGCGGGCACGTGGAGGACGCCTTCGACCGGGTGCTGACGCTGTTCCCGTCTCTCGATCCTGCGTCGAGAGACATCGCCCGCACGCGTCTCCTCGAGTACTTCGAGATCGTCGGCACCGACGCCCCCAGCGTCGTGGCAGCCCGTCGCCGTCTCACGATGCTGCTCTACTGAGCCACCCGCTCCTCACGAGAACGCCCCCTGCCGAGGCAGGGGGCGTTCTCGTGTGCGGAAGACCGGGCGCGCAGCCCGGGGATGTCAGCCCTCGAGCTTCAGCCAGACCACGCCGAGCGGCGGCAGCTGCACCTCGGCCGACGCCGGACGACCGGCCCACGGGTCGTCGGTGGCCGTGACGCTGCCGAAGTTGCCGACTCCCGAGCCCCCGTACTCGCCGGCGTCGGTGTTCAGGACCTCGTGCCAGACTCCGGCCTCGGGGAGGCCGAAGCGCATCCGGACCGGCTGACCGGAGAAGTTCGCCAGCACCGCGACGCGGGAGCCGTCGGACGACTTGCGGAGGAAGGCCACGACGCTGTCCTGAGCGGCGCCGCCGTCGATCCACTCGAAGCCGTCGGTCGAGAAGTCGTCCTCCCAGAGCGCCTTCTCGTCGCGGTACACGAGGTTCAGGGTGCGCACGAGCGAGTGGAGGCCCTGGTGCTGCGGCTGGTCGAGCACCCACCAGTCGAGTCCGCGCTGCTCGCTCCACTCGGCGGGCTGCCCGAACTCGCTGCCCATGAAGATCAGCTGCTTGCCGGGGTGGGCCCACATGAAGGCGAAGTAGGCGCGCGCGTTGGCGAGCTTCTGCCACTCGTCGCCGGGCATCTTGCCGAGCAGCGAGCCCTTGCCGTGCACGACCTCGTCGTGGCTGATCGGCAGCAGGAAGTTCTCGCTGAAGGCGTAGACGAACGAGAAGGTGATCTCGCCGTGGTGGTAGCTGCGGTACATGGGGTCGCGGGCGATGTACTCGAGGCTGTCGTGCATCCAGCCCATGTTCCACTTCATGCCGAAGCCGAGGCCGCCCTCGCTGGTGGGGCGGCTGACGCCCGGGAACGACGTCGACTCCTCGGCGATCATGACGATGCCGGGGTTCCGCTTGTAGGCGGTCGCGTTGGCCTCCTGGAGGAAGCCGATCGCCTCGAGGTTCTCGCGGCCGCCGAACTTGTTCGGCACCCACTCGCCCTCGTTCCGGGAGTAGTCGAGGTAGAGCATCGAGGCGACGGCGTCGACACGGAGGCCGTCGATGTGGAACTCCTCCAGCCAGTAGAGCGCGTTCGCGACCAGGAAGTTGCGGACGTGCGAGTCGCCGAAGTTGAACACCAGCGTGCCCCAGTCGGGCTGTTCGCCGAGGCGCGGGTCGCTGTGCTCGTACAGGGCCTGCCCGTCGAACTTCGCCAGCGCCCACTCGTCCTTCGGGAAGTGGCCGGGCACCCAGTCCATGATGACGCCGATGCCGGCCTGGTGCAGGCGGTCGATGAGGTAGCGCAGGTCGTCGGGGGAGCCGAAGCGCGAGGTGGGGGCGTAGTAGCCCGACACCTGGTAGCCCCAGGAGCCGCCGAAGGGGTGCTCCGCGAGCGGCATGAACTCGACGTGCGTGAAGCCGAGGTCGGAGACGTACCCGATCAGGTGGTCGGCCAGTTCGCGGTACGACAGGCCCGGCCGCCAGGAGCCGACGTGCAGCTCGTAGACGCTCATCGGCTTGTTCGTGGGCTCCGTCGCGGCGCGCTGCGTCATCCAGTCGCCGTCGGCCCACTCGTGGGTCGAGGTGGTGATGACCGAGGCGGTCGCCGGAGGGGTCTCGGCCTGCCGGGCCATCGGGTCGGCGCGCTCGACCCAGCGGCCGTCGGCCGTCAGGATCTCGTACTTGTACGTGCCCGAGGTGAGCCCCGGCACGAAGAGCTCCCAGACGCCGTTGCCGTCGAGGCGCCGCATCGAGTGCGCGACGCCGTACCAGCCGTTGAAGTCGCCCTTCACCCGGACGGCCTGCGCGTGCGGCGCCCACACCGAGAACGCGGTGCCCAGGGTGTCCTGGTGCGTCCGGACGTGCGAGCCGAAGACCTGCCAGAGGTTCTCGTGGCGGCCCTCGCCGAAGAGGTAGAGGTCGACCTCGCCGACCGTCGGCCAGAAGCGGTACGGGTCGTCGGTCACCCAGGGGCTGCCGTCGGCGTAGCTCGCCTCGATCCGGTAGGCGCCGGGCTCGATGATCGCCAGCGCCTCCCAGACGCCCTCGGCGACATGCGCCATCGAGAGCCGAGCACCTGTCTCGAGGATCAGCGAGACGGACTCGGCGAGCGGGCGGAGCGCCCTGACCAGGACTCCCGCGTCGATGTGGTGGGGCCCGAGGACCGTGTGGGGGTGAGGGTGGCTCCCGACGGCGACGAGGCGGGCCTCGTTCGGGTCGAGAGTCGGGATCACCAGGGAGTCGGTGCTCATGCTGCTGCCTCCTAGGGGGTGCGGTTGAAGTCGACGCTCAGGATGTGCGCGGGCTCGACGAACGAGTCGAGGCGCACGTAGTTGTCGTCGGACCAGGTCCAGGTCGCCTGGGTCATCAGGTCGCGGACCGTGAACTGGCTGCCGGGCTCGAGGCCGAACGCGGTCAGATCGAGGCGGACGGTCGTCTCGCGGGCCGAGTGCGGGTCGGTGTTGACGACGACGATGATCGCGTCGGAGCGTCCCGAGCGCGTGTGGCGGCCGTCGAGGTGCTTCGAGAAGACCAGGATCGCGTCGTCGTCGCTCGAGTGCAGGCGCAGGTTTCGGAGCTGCCGGAGCGCGGGGTGCTGCGAGCGGATGCGGTTGAGCTGCGTGAGGTACGGCGCGATCGACGCTCCGGCCTCCTCCTCGCCCGCCCAGTCGCGGGGCTTGAACTCGTACTTCTCGTTGTCGATGTTCTCTTCCGAGCCCGGCCGGGCGACGTTCTCGATCAGCTCGTAGCCCGAGTACACGCCCCAGGTGGGCGACGACATCGAGGCCAGGACCGCGCGAATCTTGTACGCGGGCACGCCGCCGTACTGGAGGTACGGGGTCAGGATGTCGTGGGTGTTCACGAAGAAGTTCGGCCGGAACCAGGGGCTGGTCTCGTCGGAGATCTCGCGGAAGTACTCCTCGAGCTCCCATTTCTCGTTGCGCCAGGTGAAGTAGGTGTACGACTGCTGGAACCCGACCTGCGCCAGGGCCTGCATCATGGCGGGCTTCGTGAACGCCTCCGCGAGGAAGACGACCTCGGGGTGGTCGCGCCGGATGTCCTCCAGCAGCCACTCCCAGAAGTGCACCGGCTTCGTGTGCGGGTTGTCGACCCGGAAGATCGTCACGCCGCGGTCGATCCAGAGCCGGACGATCTTGAGGATCTCCCGGCTGATGCCCTCGTAGTCGTTGTCGAAGTTGAGCGGGTAGATGTCCTGGTACTTCTTCGGCGGGTTCTCGGCGTACGCGATCGTGCCGTCGGGCAGCGTCGTGAACCATTCCGGGTGCTCGGTGACCCAGGGGTGGTCGGGGGAGCACTGGAGGGCCAGGTCGAGCGCGAGCTCGAGGCCGACGTTCTTCGCCGCGCCGACGAACCACTCGAAGTCGGCGACGGTGCCGAGCTCGGGGTGGACCGCCTCGTGGCCGCCGTCTTCCGAGCCGATGGCGTAGGGGGAGCCGGGATCGTGCGGCCCGGCCTCGAGGGAGTTGTTGGGCCCCTTGCGGAACGTCCGGCCGATCGGGTGCACCGGCGGGATGTAGACGACGTCGAAGCCCATCCGCGAGATGGCGGGCAGGCGCCTCGCGGCGGTGCGGAACGTGCCCGACTGCCAGGACCCGTCGGCGAGCTTCTTCGCTCCCTCGCTCCGGGGGAAGAACTCGTACCAGCTCCCGACGCCGGCGCGGCTGCGCTCGACGCGGACCCTCTTCTTGTCGCTGGCGGTCACGAGGCTCGCGAGGGGCTGGGCCAGGAGGGCGGCGGCCAGCCTCCCGTCGGTCGCGACCCGCAGGCGGGCTGTGGCGCTGAGCCCCGTGTTGCCGAGGGCCTTCGCACCGTCTCGGAGCAGGGCGGACGCAGGATCGCGGCGCGCGGCCCGGTCGAGCAGGTCGCGCCCCGAAGCGAAGACGTTCTCGACGTCCTGCCCGAGGGGCACCTTGATCTCGGCGGCGTGCAGCCAGGTGGCCCAGTCGTCGGTCCAGGCCTCGACCCACCAGGTGTGGAGGCCCTCGGTCTCGAACAGGTGCTCGCCCGACCAGAGGTCGGTGCCGGGGATGCCGGGCGTCATCCTGGCCCTGGTGATCGCCCCGGTGGGGTCGGCCACGACGAGGGCGGCATCGATGATGTCGTGCCCCTCGCGGAACACCGTCGCCTGGAACGGGACCACCTCGCCGGAGAAGGCCTTGGTGTCGAAGAGGTCGTCGGGAGTGCGTGGTCGGAGGCCCTGGATCGGGATGCGGCCGACTCGGGTTCCGACTCTGGATTCTGTACGTGGCGCCACAACTCGACCGTACCCGGTTGCAGCGGCCCTCGGCTGGCCGTCTTCTCGGGGTACGCGCCCGGCGGCTCGTGAGAGGGCGTCGGGGTACAGGATCGTGTCCGCACTCCGGGGGATACGGAAAAGCCCCCCGTTCTGGGTGCAGACCGGTCGGTCGCGCTCCTTGTCCGCACTATGGGGGACCGCTAATGTCGTCATCACACCGAGAGCGACCGGCTCGGTGGACGCACCGCGATCGCTCCACTGCACCAGCACCACAGCACCCGATCCACCACAGCATCACAGCACCCGCAGTACCACTCGCACCGCCGACTCCGGACCAGGACCCGACCCGAATGGGGCCTGTCGAAGGCAGTGACGGAGCGGCCGCCACGCGCCCGAACGCGTGGTGTGCCGTGCCGGTCGCGAAGACACAGGAACGACGAATCGCCCCGGATCCCGATCCGGGGCGATTCGCTGCGTGCGGGAGGGCTCGACTAGTTGCCGCGGCCCGTCTTCTGCTGCAGGCGATCGATCTCCTCGCTCGCCTGGGCCTTGGTGAGGTCGGCGCTGATCTCCTCGCCGGCCTCGCGAGCGAGGGTGTCGAGGTAGCTGCGCTGGGGCCCGGTGATGGGCTCGTCGCCGGTCACCCACTGCTCGGGGTCTTTGGACGCGTCGTTGGTCGGGTCGGGGTGCGGGCCGCCGAGGGTCTCGCCGGTGGGGGCCGGGGTGGTGCCGGCCTGGTCGGAGGATGCCGTCTCGATGGGATCGGGCTGGTCTGCAGTCGTGTCGCTCATGGTGCCGACCGTACCCCGCACCACTGACACTGTCCCCCGGCAGTGCCCCGCGCCGAGGAGGCGTCAGGCGCGGGCGATGGCGGCGGACACGGCGCCCGTCGCCAGGCGGAGGTCGGCCGGCGCGATCTCGATGTCCAGGCCACGGCGCCCGCCCGACACGAACACGGTGTCGTAGAGGTCGGCGGTCTCGTCGACGACGGTCGCCAAGGGGGTCTTCTGGCCCACCGGGCTGATGCCGCCGACCACGTAGCCCGTCCGGCGCTGAGCGAGCGCAGGATCCGCGAGAGCGGCCTTCTTGGCACCCACGGCCGCCGCCAGCGCCTTCAGGTCGAGCCTCCCCGACACCGGGACGACCGCGACGACGAGGGAGTCGTCGGCCTGCACGACCAGCGTCTTGAAGACGCGGTCCTCGTCGATTCCGAGGAGGGCCGCCGCCTCCTCGCCGAAGTTCGTCGCGGTGTCGGCGTGCTCGTAGGCGTGCGGGGTGAACGGGATCCCGGCCTTCTGCAGCGCGACCGTCGCCGGCGTCCCCGTCGAGGTCACGAGACCTGCCAGAGGGTCACCGTCGGCCCCATCACGTCGTACCGCTCGCGGGGGGAGCGCGGCCGCGGGTCGAAGGCGTCGCCGCTCGTCCAGAGCACCTGGTACGACGAGACACCAGGATGCTCGGGCAGCGTCACGGTCGTCGCGCTCTCGCTGCCGTGGACGACGACGAGCACGCGGTTGAACTCCTCGACCTCCGGTGTCGAGGCGGCGAAGTACTGCAGGGTGCGCCGGTGCGGGTCGTTCCAGGCGTCGGGCGCCATGGGATCGCCGTCGGCGCCGAACCAGCTCATGTCGGTGGCGGACAGCGTGATCCTGCCGGTCGTGCCGAAGCGGGTCGGCCGCAGCGCCGGATTCTCTCGGCGGTGCCGGATCAGGGCCTTGGTGTCGGCGAGGAGGGCCTCCTTCTCGTCGTCGAGCTGCCAGTCGACCCACGAGATCTCGTCGTCGGAGCAGTAGCCGTTGTTGTTGCCGCGCTGGGTGCGGCCGATCTCGTCGCCCGCGGTGAGCATCGGCACTCCGGCCGAGAGGAAGAGCGTCGCCAGGAGGTTCCGCGAGGCCCGGCGCCTGGCGTCGAGGATCCAGGGGTTGTCGGTCGGGCCCTCGGCGCCGTGGTTGAAGGAGCGGTTGTCGTCGGTGCCGTCGCGGTTGTCCTCGCCGTTCCGGAGGTTGTGCTTGTGGTCGTACGAGACGACGTCGGCGAGGGTGAAGCCGTCGTGCGCCGTGATGAAGTTGACCCCGGCGAGCGGGCCGCGTTCGTGGGCGTAGATGTTGCTCGAGCCGCTGAGCTTCGACGCGAAGCTGCCGAGCCCGTTGGAGGCGACCCCGCGCGTGCGGGCGTCGGCGATGTCGCGGAGCCAGAAGTCACGGGCACGGTTGCGGAACCGGTCGTTCCACTCGCTCCAGCCGTCGGGGAAGTTGCCGGTCTGCCAGCCGCCGAGCCCGACGTCCCACGGCTCGGCGACGAGCTTGACGCCCTGGAGCGCGGGATCGTCACGGATCTCGGTCAGCAGCGGGTCGTCGGGCGAGAAGACCGCGTCGGGCCCGCGGCCGAGCGTCGCGGCGAGGTCGAAGCGGAACCCGTCGATCTGCAGCTCGTTCGCCCAGTAGCGGAGCGAGTCGAGCACGAGGCGGCGAGCCGCGGGCAGGCTCGTGTCGAGCGTGTTGCCGCAGCCCGTGACGTCGATCGGGTCGCCCTGTGCGTCGTGCCGGTAGTAGCTGCCGTCGAGACCGCGCAGGTGGTACACCGGGCCGCCGTCGTCGCCCTCCTCCGCCGTGTGGTTGTAGACGACGTCGAGCCAGACCTCGATGCCGGCCGCATGCAGCAGCCGCACCATGCCCTTGAACTCGCGCAGGATCGCCGACGGCCCGGCCAGCTGCGCGTCGCGCGACGCGTAGGCGGCGTGCGGGGCGAAGTACGACAGCGAGTTGTAGCCCCAGTAGTTCTCGAACCCCTGCGCCACCAGGCGCTCCTCGTCGACGTGCTGGTGCACGGGGAGCAGCTGAACCGCCGTGATGCCGAGCTCGGTCAGGTAGGCGATCGTGTTCTCGTGGGCGAGTCCTGCGTAGGTGCCGCGGAGGTCCTCCGGGATGTGGGGCGAGAGGCGGGTCAGACCGCGCACGTGCGCCTCGTAGACGACCGTGTGGTCGAGAGGAGTCCGCGGCTTCTCCACGCCGCCCCAGTCGAAGCTCTCGTCGACGACGACGCCGCGCCAGGCCCCGCGACCCGTGCGGCCGAGGCCCCGGGCGTACGGGTCGATCAGGTCGACCGTCGGATCGAACGGGGTGCGGACGTCGTCGTCGCTCACGGGCTCGCCGTCGGCGCGGAGCCAGTAGCGCCGCCCCGGCTGGAGCCGGGGGTCGCTGCCCGTCCACACGCCGTGGGCGTCGCGCGTCATCGGCACGACGCGCTCGCGCGGAGCGTCGTCGATCACCAGGTCGACGCCGGTGGCGGCACCCGACCACACTCGGAGCGTCGGCCCCGCCTCGCCGTGGGTGATGCCGAGATCGCGCAGGGGGTCGGTGATCACCGGATCATCGCGGAGCAGGTCGACATCAGACACGCGACCTAGAGTAGTGAACGAACGGTGTCGCGAAGGCACCGCTCACCCCGGCCGTCGGCCCGCAGCCCGAAGGGAGAGAACGATGCCCGTCTACCTCGACCACGCGGCGACCACGCCCATGCTCCCCGAGGCGATCGACGTGTACACCGAGGCCCTCCGAGCCGTCGGCAACCCGTCCTCCATCCACAGCGCCGGGCAGAACGCCAAGCGGGTCCTCGAAGAGGCCCGCGAGACCGTCGCCCGGAGCCTCGGCTGCGACCCGATCGAGGTCGTCTTCACCTCCGGGGGCACCGAGTCGGTGAACCTCGCGGTCAAGGGTCTCTGGTGGGCGAGGCAGGGCGATCGGCCCCGCCCGCGCATCCTGGTGCCCGGCGGCGAGCACCACGCCACGGTCGACACCGTGGAGTGGCTCGAGCGCTACGAGGGCGCCGTCCTCGAGTGGATCCCGCTCGACGAGCTCGGCCGCATCCGGGTCGACGCGCTCCGCCTCGCGCTCGAGGCCTTCGACGACATCGCGCTCGTCACCTTCCTCTGGGCGAACAACGAGGTCGGCACCCTCCAGCCCGTCGACGAGATCGTCGCGCTCGCCGCGGAGCACGGCGTGCCCGTCCACTCCGACGCCGTCGCGGCCTACGGGCAGCTCCCGATCGACTTCCGTGCCTCCGGGCTCGACGCGCTCAGCGTGTCCGCCCACAAGATCGGTGGCCCCATCGGCATCGGCGCGCTCGTGCTGTCACGAACGGCGACGGTGGTCCCGCTCATCCACGGGGGAGGGCAGCAGCGGCAGGTCCGCTCGGGCACGCAGGACGCCCCGGCAGCGGTGGCCTTCGCGGTGGCGGCCGCGCACCCCCACCCCGATTACCGGAGTCTCCGCGACCGCGTCGTCGCGGGAGTGCGACGCGTCGTGCCCGCGGCGGTGCTGCGCGGCGATCCTGCCCATCGCCTCCCCGGCAACGCCCACTTCACGTTCCCCGGCTGCGAGGGCGACTCCCTCCTCTTCCTCCTCGACGCCGCCGGTGTCAGCGTCTCGACGGGATCGGCCTGTCAGGCCGGCATCCCGGAGGCCTCGCACGTGCTGCTGGCCATGGGCCTGAGCGACGACGAGGCCAGGGGCGCGCTCAGGATCACCGTGGGGCACACCACGACCGAGGCCGATGTCGACGCGTTCCTCGAGGCGCTCCCGGACGCCGTGGCCCGGGCCGCGCGCGCGGGCTACGCCGACCGCGCCCCGCAGCTCGGGCGCTGAGTCGGCGGGTCTGCGCGGCAGGTGCGTCGCGCGCCTCGGCTCGGCCCCGGGTCGTGTTCCTGGGCCTCGCCGGTTGTGGGGGAGTGCCCGGGGCTCGGGAGGTTCGCTCGAAGAGTCAACCTTTCCGTGCTGCCGTCATCCATGGGTCGACTCGGGGGTTGTCTACCGCGTTATCGAGGTCATTTTTTTCGCCGCCGGAATGAGGCGATCAGGCCGGCCCCGCCCAAGACGATCATGATCGGAATCACCCAGATGAGCCGAGGATTGTTGACGACGGTGCTCAAGGTGATGAAGTCAGCTTTGCAATCGTCAGTGCTCGACACTTCCTCCGCCATTGGTCTGCGATGCCTGTGCTTCACACGCGTCAGTACTCTTTCGTCATGCAGATCGAGGCGCGAAGACTTACGGACCATGCCCTGGGCCACCTTGTTCGGGTGGACGGTGAGACCTTCGTGCTTGGTGCCTATCACCACAAGAAGCGAACCAACTTTGTCGTCCTCGAAGAACCCCACACCGACGCACAGCTCGACACGTACGATTTCTTTTCTTTGGCGGTTCATTTTCATGCGGTCGTGGAGATCCTCGACTAGCTCATGTCTCGGATGGCGACCGCAAGGCCGCCGACTTCGATGCGGCTCGGCCGTCGTCCGCCGGGTAGCGGTTATCGGACGTCGTCTGGGGTCGCGGTCGCCAGGGCAGTGAGCGCCGCTTCGCGCGGTATGTTCCGACCATGAAGTCGAACCGCCAGGACGTCGACAACGAAGGCTGGGTCGTCTTCGACGATCACGCGCTCAAAGCCACGAACGCAAAACGGCTCCAACTACTGACGCCCATTCTGATCATTGCCACCCCCGTGTGCGGCTTCGTCACCAAATCAGGCCCGCTTCCGCCCTACGCACCGTGGTGGATCATCCTCCCAGCGGGGATGCTCCTTGGATTCCTGATCAGTTTGCTCGTGCGCGCAGGATTCGCTTACACGTATCGACCCTTTGCCGCCAACGAGAAGACTTCCGAAGTGCAGATCCGCGGCAAGACGACCAGGGTCGCAGACCTGACGACGGCAGGTGTCATGGTCATGTCCGGTGATGGGGTCGAGTTGGCGCTTCGTTTGCGAGCCGGACATGGGCCCTGGGCGACTCTGCTCTTGAGAAACCACGACGGACCAGTACTGGACGCGTACCATCGCGACGTGCTTTTGGCTGTCATCCGTGATTCGTCTATCGTCCGACCCTCCGACCCCTATGACAGGAACGGGACTTTTGCCCGGTACAACCACCCGTTCACGCTCGACCGCGCTGACGCCGAATCGTTCGTCAGGAACCCTCCCGGGCCTGGCGACTCGAGGCCCTGGGGCCAATAAAGATCAGTTGGAAGGCGGGAAAAGCGACGAGCCCTGCCCGCGGGGAGGTGCTCACGCAGGAACCCTCATCGCTCGTCCTAGACCTCGCGAAGGAACCCGGTGAGTAGTTGACCGGCACGAGACTCAAGTTCCTCTCTGTCACGCGCCCAGTCCCCAGGGAAGTCCCATTCCTCTGCGAGGCCGATGAACTCATCCAGGCCTAGATACAGGTCGAGGTTCATCTCTGCCAGGTGCGAAAGGAGGCCGATGGCTTGTCTTGCGTCGCGGTTCCGAAGCCAGTCTCGGGCGACCCATTCCACGGCGACTGCTTTCCGCTCTCTGGTCGTCGTGGGCACGTCCAGGCCGAGTTCGTCGACGGTCGATGCGAGGAGGCCTTCAACAATCCACGGATGCCTAGGGCTTGCACCTGCAAGCGAACGCACGGATGGTGAGTCCGCGACGTCCGCCGCCAGCCATCGCGCCGCCAAATCAGGCAGGGCGTCCGACAGCACTAGGAGGAAATCGTGGAGCACGACCGTCTCCGGCGGCGTGGGCAGTACGTCCCCGTCCCAGTGCATGCAGACATCGTCGCACTCGGCGTCGTGTCTCTGCCACTGGCGTGCATGTTGGACGCGGCCAGCGCCCGAACGCGGATGCCGAGCGGTTGTCGGGTCGGAAGGCTCCGCACGGATTTAATCGGATGCACGGTCTCGTGTGGCTCGGCGAGCGCTCACGAAGAGAACCTTCCGCGTGCGGCGAGGGCGACTGTGGTGCGACACGCTGGTCGAGCCCAATTGGTCGGCTACGGGGTCAAAGGTTCCGGTTCGTCCGACTCCGGGCCCATTTGCCGATGACCCAGACGCCGACGAGAAACGCGACGACCCCGAAGAGCCGAAAGAGTATGGTGCCGGGCGTGACGGCGAGGATGCAGCCGCCGATCATCATGAGCAGAGCGGAAACGACCATCGTTGGGCTTGTGACACGCATGACGTTCAGTCTCTCGGGAGGGGGCCCTGACAGCTAGCCCCGCTCTAGAGGCAGAACAAGATGAACGCTCACCGCGCAGGATGCGCGTGTTCATTCCGAAGGTGCAGGCTGGGTGAAAAAGTTGCCGGTTAGGAGAGGGACATCGCGACCAATTTAGTTCTGGACGTGCCCATTCAAGCTCTTCCAGATCTCCTGAGGGAGGCTGTTCGTTCCATTTCCGGGGTTTCCCTGATTGAGGTCTTCCCGGACGGGGCCCTTGTGGCTCGTCGAACCAGCTTCGCTCTCGCATTCGAGTCCACACGCTTTTCTTTTCACGACCTTCAGGACGGGCGGTCTGAAGTTCGCGCAGAATCGACAATCGGGGGCGCACTGGGATTTGTCGCCCACAAGGGCGTCGTGGGCGGGGTAGGACGCTCTGTTCTGGATGTACTCGCGCAATTAGCTCGTGAAGGAGCGTAAGCCGGACGGCTCCCATCCGCATTGGTCGGCGTTCGCAATGGAACGTTCAGCGTTCATCCCTTGTAGCCATCATGGCTAAACCATCCGCCAGACCTCGAATTGCTTCGGCGAGGACCTGAGGTCCTTGATGCTCAATCGAGTGCGTGGCCCCGACACCGATGGGCTTTGCGTAGAGGTCGACGGCCTTCTGCGCGCTGTCCGCGGCTGATCGAGAGGACAGGTTGGCGTCGTCGCGAGTCATGGCGTCAGCTTTTCAGCATTCGAGAGGAAATACCGAAAACGGTCGCACTCCATGCACGACAGCCGGACCGCTTCCGTGCCATCTCGCGGACGTGCAGAGAAGCGAACGCTGACCGCTCGGCTCCCACAGTTCACCTTGCTGCCAAACATTGCGAGTTGTTGGCCCTCTGCAGGGGCATGCTTGCTGTGACGACGAGTAGAAGGCGAAAGACGATTGATCATTTCGGTAGAAATCGCTCGTGAACTTCGCTACGAGCTCGGCATGGTCGGCTTCACGCATACTCAGTTGTCGCAAGCATCTTGGAGCGGCAACGAATGCTTGTCCGTAGGCATGTTGGCGGTTCTTGTCGAGTCGTTCATCGTGCACGCTCGCTTGATGGATGAGTTTCTGGGCGGACGGGGAGGACGGCGCAAAGATGATGTAGCCGCGGGTGAGTTGGTATCTACCTGGGAGCGTCTCGGTTTTCTTACGGAGGCGTACCGAATCCGAATGGATAAGCAGCTCATGCATTTCACAACCGGACGGCGGCGACGAGAGCGCTGGCCCATTCATGCGATCGCGCGTGGCCTCGCGAACACCTATCTTGCGTTCTACGACCTGCTGGACGTTGATGACCAATATGAGCTGGAGGGCACAGCAGACAACGCACGCGACATTCTCGAACGTTGCGAAAACGATCCGAGGAACGAGATCTACCTCGGACTCGTCTGGGCAGAAGCCCACGAAGAGGGTCTGCATGAGTAGGGGACGGTAGCCGAATCGATTGACCAATCGATCGTTAGCCGAACGCCTTTCGTTCCTGCGGCGCCGCGTACGCGGCTTCATCAGGGGCCGTGCCCCGTTCGCGGCCTGGCAGTCGTTTCGCGTGCCCCGTATCGTGAGGAAATGGCAACAGACGAACCGTTTAGGCGTCTCAAGGTTCACAATACCGGGCCACACCATCGCTGTTCGGAGTGCGGCGGCTCTGGCCGAGTACCTGGACTGATTCGGACGACCAACATGGGGAAAGGCATGGGAACGAGCTTTGGTCCATGCCCGACATGCGAGGGCCTCGGCTACGTCGTCGCGGAGGACGAGGAGTAGATCCTCAACCCGGGCGCTCGTCGCTCGTCCCAGCCGGCGCTCGTATCGGAACCCTCAGCGTTCGCTCGCGGCCAGGAGTTCTTTGTAGAGCCGTCGGAGATCTTTGGCGCCTTGGCCATAGTCGATGACTGTCGTGGTGACGGTCGGTCGCCAACTTGCTTCAACCTGGGTCCAGCCACCCTTTCCGGGTGCGAAGCTGAGCTCGATGACCCCAGCCCACACTCGCCAGGTGAATCCCACGGTCAGCGTGGCTGCGTCTTCGGTCGCGGCCTTGAGCTTGAAGCGCCTTGATGTGCGGATCACCTCGGAGAGCACTGCGGGCAGTGACTCGCGAGTCGTCTTAATAGGGAAGGTAGCCGAGCTTCGCGCCCGCGAACTTGACACCATCAGATCGTTGTCCACGCCATCACTCTCCTCCGGTATCGCCTCGAGCAGACGATCGTCGGGACCTCTCTCGGACAGGAGCGTAAGCCGGACCCCTAACGACCTTGATGCCGCTCACGCCTCGAGATTTGATCGAGATGCAGCTTCGTTGAGTATTTGGCGGCTCGGCCTACCGATCAAGAGCTCACCGGACGCGACGTCAAGCTGAGCATGAACGGCTCCGTTCACGACCCGAACGACGCCGTCGGCAGGCTGCTGTTCAACGTGCTCGCAATGGTCGCCGAGTTCGAAGCCGTCCTCATTCGCATGCGGACCCGCGAAGGAATGAAAGTCGCCAAAGCAAAGGGACGCCTCCGCGGCAAGCAGCCCAAGTTAAAGCCAAACCAGATCACGCACCTCCTGTTGCTTTACAACGAAGGCACCTACAACCAAACCGAACTCGCCGACCTGTTCCGTGTCTCACGGACAACCGTCTACCGAACTATTGAGCATACCAAGGGCAAGCCGCCATCGACTCACTGATCTCGACCCGGGCGACGCCAGCCCGACTGGCGCCGCCCACTAGCAGCCCCGCCCGATGTGGAACGCCCTGCGTTCTGCCGGCCACCTTGCCAACGACCAGAGACCTGCGGAGAGGCGACGGCTCACAGCGGAGGGTCGGCGGGTCCGAGGACTCGAAGTCCAATACCATAACCAGCCAGCCCGCCCCGCAACGATTCAAGTTCTTGGACAACGCCTTTGGACGGCGATGAGTTCATGAATCGAAAGACAAACTCAACCGGCTTGCCAGATACCTCGGCGTACTCCCGCTCGAACTGACCGTCCAGAATGAAGGCGACGTAGGCCTGCATTTTGGCGTTGAGTAAGTCGGCGTTCACCTGGCTGCCCCAGTCGCCCTCCTCGATCACGTACACGAGGACAGCGTCCTCGTTGGGCGTCAGACCGACCACGTCAATGACGTCTGGATTCGCAATTCCTGGCATTTCTGCATGCTATCTAGGTGGAGATCAGCAGCGCTGCGGCACTGGGGCGGCTGTCGCATCGGTTGACCGTGTCCAGCACGATAGCGGAACCGCTAACGCGCGCTTAGGAGAACTGCCTCTTCCTCGGTAGCGGAAAGACCGGAGCGGCGTGGTCGACCGATACCGCGGTAGTGTTCGTCCGCTAAAACGCTCTTCAGCGTCTCGTCGAGGGGCCGGGTTGTGCCGCCTGACTCGTGGAACGCATGAGCGGATCGCTGCGCGAAAGCTGCGTCTGCAACGGGCAGCCACAGCGGAAGCGAGCGGGGTCCTGCCCAGTAGCGAACATCCTGGGAGAGAAGCGCATCGTCGTCGAGTTCAACCAGCTCGCCGCTGTAGCCAGCGGCCGACGACGCCCGACGGAAGAAATCGGCCAGGGGAATCGTCTCACCGACCGCATTGACGGTCCCGGTGTGTCCGGCCCGGCCCGCCTGGCCGATCCAGGCGGCCAGGTCTGAGACGTCTATCACCTGAACGAAGCGTCCTTCCGTCGTAGGCACCAGAGTCGGGCTTCTTCGACTGAAGCGGGCCGGCCAGTACCCGAAGCGGTCGCTCGGATCACCCGCTCCGACGATGAGGCCGGGTCGCCCGATCAGAAGGCGAGATCCAAGACGTGCGGCGCTGCTTCGCTCGGCCGCTACCTTGGCGTCCGCGTATTCGGCCATGTCCAGCGGCTCAACGAGCGCGGCTGATTCGTCCGCATCCGGTTGGTCGTTCTCCGCGTACACGGAGACGGTGGACACGAGCGTCCAGTGCTTCGCGCGATCAGCAAGCGAGTCAAGGGCCGGCTCGACGAGCTGGGGTTCATACGACAGCTCAATGACCTCGTCCCATTCGCCGGGCACTTGGTCGTAAGCGCCAGGCATTAGGCGGTCGGCACGGACCAGGTGCGCCCCTTCCGGAGCTTCGCCCGACTCGCCGCGAGCAAGGCACGTGACCTCGGTGCCCGCCTCAAGAAGGTCCTCGACAATCGATCGTCCCAGCCATCCCGTTCCACCCAACACCAGTGCTCTCATGAGGACAGTCAATCGGCTCACGGAACGGCTTATCCAGCGGTCCGCTGAAGGCGCAGAGCAATGCCCGCTCGTCGGCAGCATCATCCTGCTCGCCTTCCTCGCCAGCGAAGGCAAGCCCGAAGGTCGGCGCTTCGACCGTTAGGGCCTCTGTGAGCGCCGGTCGCCCTCGTGGGCGGCGGCCGGCGCTCCCATGTCCCGTCCCGACGTCTTCTCCAAACGGATCGTCGACAAGCGAGCTGCACTCTGGGGGGTCGGCGGTGCATCTCGTCGTCGCTTTGCCGACGTCGGTACCCGATCTGTAAACGGCTCCGACCTCGCGATCGGGGTTCAGCTATGGAGTTGCTGTCTAGAGGAGCCTGCCGCTTGCCGGGCACTCGGCGAGCATCTAGGTTCGCGGATGACGAGGGGCGTCCGCATGGTCCTCGCGCACCGAAAGAAGCCGCCCTTGCTCATCTTCCCGAGTCGTCACGCCGCCGAGATCTACGAGACCTGCGGCGAGCCGTCATGCTGAACCTCGCTAGCACTGCTGCCGGACTTCCGCTGGCTGGTGCGTCCAGCTCCGGAATCCATGGCCCGATCGCCATCATCCTGTTCGTCGCTTTCATGATCTTCGCGATCGCTGTCATCCTGTACCGCCGGCGCAAGGGAGGTCCCGGCCCGCAGGTCAATTGGGTGCCGAAGTCGCTGCGGGGAAAGGTGAACGAGCACTACGAGAAAGAGGGCTGGCAAAAGCCCTACGACGACGACGGCAACAGAAACCCTGATCGTGATGAGATCTGAACAAGTGGAGGTCTCCCATCTTGCGGGCGAGGAGTTGTGAAGACGTTCATCGAAGTCGTGTGGATCGTGGCTCTGGTCGCGCTCTTCCTGGCGGAACGATATTTGAACGCTCCGAGTTGGTTGGCCCTGTCGAGGACCCAAACCGGACCGCAAGTGGACTTCCGGTCGTGACCGGGAACCCTTACCGTCATTCTCGTGGCCGTTCTGTCGAAGACAACCCGCTCGGTGTGGGTGGGCTTCCTCCAGCTCGACGAGTATGACGAGTCGATCTCGGTCCACGATGAAGTGAAATGGCAGGTCTCGGCTCTCTCGGAAGGGTTTCTCGACGGGGCGCTGCCGGAGGATGCGTTCGTCGACTTCGAACTCGATCGCTACGCCGACGTCATGGGCCTGGCCCGAGCACAACTGGCGGGCACTGTCGCCCGGATCCGATGGGTGCAGTACCCCGTGTCGATGGCGCCCCTTCCGTCCGACGCGTCTGAGGAGTCACTGCCGTCGGTGAGCTCGGTCTACTCGACCAAGGAGCCGATGGGTCGCATGCGGCAGGATCGTGAGGCCCTCGTAGTCCAGCGGGCAAAGGCGTCGCCTGGCTTCAGCGGATTTGTCGTCGACGTTGTCCTCGACCGCAATTCGGAGGAGCTGGAGTCGCTCCGCGTCCGCCTCCCGGTCGTCCCGGGCGTGCCCTGGCCTGAGTCTGGATAAGCGACCACTGGCCGACGCGTTGCGCACGATGCGTCGATCGTGACAACCAAAGTGTTGCTGCTCTCATCCTCGGGGCGGGGTCAGCCAGGGTCATCCGCAGAACTCGCTCGGAACCTCGTCGTTGTCGTTGACGACGATCTCTTGCACGGTGCCGAGCTTGCGGTTGACCACGAAGTCGATCCACTTGCCTGCGCCGTCGGTGAGGGCGTAGGCCGTCCCGTCGGAGTATCCGGGAAATTTCGCTGAAGTCAGGTTCGGGTAAGCGGCCTTCAGTTGGGCTTCCGTCGAGCCGATACCGATGCCGTGGGGAGTCTTCGGCCCACCGGTTCGAGGTGCTGACCCGTCCGCGTTCACGTCGCCGAGCACCGTGATGAACGAGATCGTCGGCTTGAGGCCAGCGTTCAGGTAGACAGGTGGCTCGCCGCTCGCTTCGTACACGCCGGTCGGGCCGTTGGGGCAGGTCGTGGAATTCTGGAGACCCGCCCGGCCGAACTCCTGGGCAGCTTGATCGAACGTCTGCCCGAGCGTCACCGGACCGAGTCCGTCGGTCGTGATGAGCCACGTCGACGCGTCTCCAGGGTCGTCCGCCGCGGAAGTGGGGGTCGGCAGCGGCGTCGGAGTCCCCGCGGGTTCGACGCCGGCCGGCAGACTCGGCGTCGGTCTCGGCGACACCGGTCCGCTCGGGTCTGAGGTCGGTGCCGCGACCGGGCCGCCGTCACTGCCGGGAGACGGGGCATGCGGCGCCGTGACGAGGCCATAGCCGACCCCCGCGCCGACGACCACGACGGCGGCCGCCATCGAGACCAGAACGATCCCGCGCGTGCGCTTCCGGCGAGAGGTCGCCACGCGAGCACCTGCGGGGTCGGCAGCAGTGGCTACGAGCATGCGCAGGATCGCGTCCGAGCGCTCGGAGTTCATGGGCGGAGTGGGGGTCATCTGGTGCCTCCGATTGTGTGCGCCGGAATGTCCCAGTCGGTGGATCCGGTCAGGGTCGCGAGCTTTCGCTTAGCGCGCGAGAGGCGGGACTTCACCGTGCCGAGCGGAGTGCCGAGCGCGAGAGCCGCGTCGGCGAGCGAGAAGTCGTGGACGACGCAGAGCGTGAGGACGTCCTGGTCGGAGGCGGACAGCCGAGCGAACGCGTCGCGGAGTCTCGACTCGCGCCCCGAGGCCTCGAACCGGGCGAGCACGTCGTCCGCATGGTCCGCCTGGTCGAGTTGCGGCGGCAGCTTCGACATGGCGATGGCATGGCGCCGTTTGCTGCGCGATGCGTTCTTCGCGACGAAGTTGGTGCAGATCAGTAGCCAGGCGACGACGGACCCGTCGACGACACGGACGCTCGAGCGGCGCCGCCACGCTTCGAGGAAGACGAGGGCTGCGACGTCTTCTGCGTCGTGGCTGGAGCCGGTCAGGCGCAAGGCCTGCCCGTAGACCCGGTCGCGGTGGAGCAGGAAGATGGCCCCGAACGAGTCGGGATCTCCCTGTCGCACTCGCTCCCAGACGATGAGTTCATCGGGCATGTGGTGGTTCCCCCTGGCAGTCGTGGTGATGATCCGCCTAGTGATGTCCGTTGACCGGAAAAGGTTCCACATCTGCGAAGCAATGGCCTCGGAAGCTCTACTGGCCAATGCGGACGTCCCGCTCCGACCCGCGCACTCCTCCCCGAGCTAGCGCAGGCTTTCATTCTCCTTGGCGCGCTGCGGCGGTGGCCCAGCTAGCCCTGCCTCTAGGGACTGCTCTCAGATTGGTCGACTATTTGCATTTCCAAGCCGAACCTCTCTGGTCGGGCAGCCCTCGGGCTCAGCGTTCGGGCAGAAGGGCGGTGATCGTGGCGACCTCGTCCCGGCTCAAGGGGATTTCGGCGGCCGCAAGATTCGATCGAAGGTGCTCGAGACTGGTGGTTCCGGGGATTGGCAGGGTATGTGGTGCGCGGTGCAGGTGCCAGGCCAGCGCGACCTGCTGAACGGTGACGCCGTGGTTCCTCGCGATCGGCTCCAGGTCGGCTGTGATCCGGTCAGGCTCGCCGCCGTCGGCGATGCTCATGGGATGCCACGGCGAGAAGACCGCGCCGGTCGTCCCAGTTGCGCGGAGCAGGTCCACACCCCGGCGGATACCGGCGTTGTAGAGCGCCGTCGCGGCGGCGATGGGGGTGATCGTCTGTGCGAGGTCGAACTGCTCGCGGGTGACGTTCGACAAGCCGATGTGCCGTATCACCCCCTCTTCTTTGAGGGCAGCCAGAGTGGCGATCTGCTCCTCGAAGGGGACGTCTGTGGCTTGTCCGCTGTGCAGGTAGTAGAGGTCGATGCTGTCGACACCGAGCCGTCGCGCGCTCATGTGGGCCGACTGGCGGAGGTAGTTCGGGTTGCCGACGGCGTCGAGGGTGGAGTAGTCGTAGCCCCCGCGGACGAACCCACCCTTGGTCGCGATGACCAGGTTCTCCGGGTAGGGGTGCAGGGCCTGTCGGATGAGGAGTTCGTTCGAGTGCGGCCCGTAGACGTCTGCGGTGTCGATGAACGTGACGCCGGCGTCGACGACCGCGCGGAGCAGGGCGATGCCTCCGTCGTGGTCGGAGTAATCGCCCCAGACCTGGTCGCCGGTGAGCCGCATCGCGCCGAAGCCGATCCGGCCGACAGTGAGGTCTCCGCCGATGGTGATGGTCGAAGTGGGTGTGCTCATGAGTGCTCCTCCCGGCCGTCTGCAGGCCGAGTTTCAGAACCGAGAGACAGTCTCTCGAATAACTGGTAGCAGGTCTATCACATTTGGGGGATGATGGGGCCCATGACTTTGGCGGAGATGTTGGAGGGCCTGCGTCCACGGCGGCTCGATGCGCGGCGGAACTTCGACGCGGTCCTCGCCGCCGCGGCGGACGCGTTCGGGGAATCGGGAGCAGACGTGGGCATGGAGGACATCGCGCGTCGAGCTGGGGTGGGGGTTGCGACGCTGTACCGGAACTTCCCGACCCGGGTGGCGCTGATGGAGGCGGTCTATCTAGCAGCCGTGGACGAGCTCGTGAGCTTCGGATCCGGCAGTGACGACGCCGATTCATGGACGGCATTGCGTCGGTGGTTGGAGAAGTTCGGGGACTTCATGCGGACCAAGCACCCGGTGGTGTCGGTCCTGACGGAGCAGTCCGAGGTGTACGCACCCGCTCGGGACGCGATCTACGGCATCGCCGTGCCTTTGTTCGACCACGCCAGGGAGGATGGTCAGATCCGCGCGGGAGTCGTTGCCGATGACGTAATGCGGGTCATCTTCGCGGTCACTGGCGGGCTCTACCGGGACACCGCACAGCGAGGCCGCGCGCTCCAGATCGTCCTCGACGGCATCCGGACGCCCGGGCCCGTCTGAGCCCCGGTTGATGCAGCCGGGGTATTAGCGGTGACGGAAGAGGTCTTGGACGCGCGCGTCCGGGAAGCGTCACGGTTGGTGGGCCAACGAAAGGACGCCCATGCGCACCCCACACACCGCATACCCGCCGCTTGACCCGACCGCCGTCCTGTGGTCATCCGAGCTCTCCGCCGAGTCGGACATTCTGATCGTGATGCACGGGTGGAGCTACGACGAACGGCACCTGTTCGCGCTCCGCGACGACCTCGCCATGCACCTCGTCATCGCATCCGTGCGCGCCCCGATTCCGGAGGCAGGCGGTTACGCCTGGTTCCCCAGCGTGGGGAATCCGATCGGCGACCCTCAGCCTGCTGTGGCTAACGCCGCCGCGGACGCCGTCCTCGACTGGTACGACTCATTGCCCTCGCACCGGTCGGCGGGTCTGTTGGGCTTCTCCCAGGGCGGCGCAATGGTGTTGCAGATGATGCGTCGGCGTCCCGGCAAGTTCGCGTACGGAGTGCAGCTCGGCGGGTTCGTCGTGAACGACACCCAGCCAGGCGACCCGGCGCTCAGATCCGCGCGCCCACCGGTGTTCTGGGGACGGGGCGCCCACGACGGGGTGATTCCTCGTGCCGCGGTGCGACGTACCGTCGCGTTCAGCGCACAGCACCTCTCCGTCACCGAGCGGGTGTACTCGGACCTCGGCCACGACGTCGCTGGCCGGGAAGTCACCGACCTTGCTGCCTTCGTCACCGACCAGACTGCTCCTCGCTGACCGGAAGCGGCTGCCTCGCGCCGCAGTAGTCCGAAACACGAGGCAGCCGCAGCGGCGGATGGTCAGACGAGGAGCGCGCCGCCGTCGACGGGGATCGAGGCCCCCCGTGACGAAGGGCTGCGTCATCGCGTAGAGGAATGCCTGCGCGACGTCGATCACCTCGCCGACGCGGCCGACGGGGAGCGTCTGGGCCTGCTGGTCGAACATGGCCTGCTGGTCTTCAGCGGTCATCCCTGCCCAGAGGGGGCTGCGGATGATGCCGGGCTCGACGACGTTCACCCGGGTCGGCGCCAGCTCGACCGCGAGAGCGCCGGCGAGACTCGTCGTCGCTCCGCACAGGCTCGATGCGATCGCCCAGCCGGCGCCCGGTCGGGTGCGAGCTGACCCGGAGGTGAGGGTGATCGATCCTCCCGGACGGATGTGCTGCGCTGCCTTGCTGACCGCGTTCAGCGCGCCGAAGTATCGCACCTCGAAAAACCCGCGCGCCTGGTCGAGGTCGAGGCCGTCGACCTGCATCAGGGCGAGCGGTTCGCCGGCGGTGTAGATGAGGTGGTCGAACGCGCCGAGCGCCGCGAAGAAGGATGCGACCTGGTCGGTGTCGAGCACGTCGAGCGCCCGGCCGGAGGTGGACGCGGTGAGCTCGCCGAGGGCGGCATCGACGCTGGACTGACGACGCGAGGCGATGACGACTTCCGCCCCGGCATCCACGGCAGCGTGTGCCGTTGCGAGACCGATTCCCGAGGTGCCGCCGATGATCACGACGCGCTGGTTTGTGAGAGACACAGTGTTCCTTTCGATCGAACAGGATCGAGTGTGTGCGCCCGGGCGCCTGCTCGTCCAAGACCTCTTCCCCACCTGGTGAGACCCAACGGGTATGAGTCATCATGGGTGGGTGAACGCCGATCTTGACCTCCGCAAGCTGCGGTACTTCGCCGCCGTCGCGGACACGCTGAGCTTCGGCCGTGCCGCGGAACAGCTCCGCATCGCCCAGCCTGTGCTGTCGCGGCAGATTCGAGCGCTGGAGCAGGAACTCGGGATGCAGCTCTTCGTCCGTGATACCCGCGGGACTGAGCTGACCGACAATGGACGCCTCCTTCTCACCGAGGCGCGCTCGCTTCTCGCTTCTGCCGCTGCAGTGCGTCGCCGTGTCGCGATCGCGGCGCGCGGCGAGGACGTCTTCACGGTTGGCTTCATGCCCGGCCTGACCGTCACCCAGGCGGTACGGATATTCCGGCGCGGAGCGCAGTCGGTCGATGTCCGGGTGTTGCGCACTGGGTGGGAGGAGCAAGTCGCAGTGCTCCACGACGGCCGTGCGGACGTCAGCTACCTCCGTGAGCCCTTCAACGGCGCGGGCATCCGGACCGTGTTCCTCCACGAGGAACCGAGGGTCGTGATGCTCCCAGCGGGGCACCCCCTGGTCGGTGCCGACCATGTGGCAATGGCGGACCTTCGGTCCGAGACGCTCCTACAGGACCCGTCAGCGGTGCCCGAATGGCCCACCCCTTCGCCAAACCGAGCTGCGGTACAGGGTTCTGCCGTGCGCAAGTCACGAACCGTTGAAGAGAAATTGGAACTCGTCGCCGGGGGTGCCGGCATCGCGATCCTGCCGCTGTCCACAGCACGGTTCTACCGCCGCCCCGACGTGAACTTCCACGTGATCACCGACCTCGCACCGACCGCGGTTCACATCGCCTGGGAGACCAGCCGCGCCTCGGAACGCATCACGGCATTCGTCGAGGCTGCTCAGGCCGTCCCCGCTCCAGGCTGATAGCCGGCACCGGGAAGCCCCGCCCGTCTGAGGACCGTTCAGCGGGCGTTGAGCGCGAGGTAGTCGAGGGCTTGTCGAACCGTCTCATCGAGGGGGCGCGTGCTGTCGATGACGAGTCGGTCGTCCGTGCGTGGCTCGTACTCGTCGGCGGTCTGCTGCACCTCTTCCCACGTCGGCAAGGTGAACCCGGGCAGGTCGTTCGCACGCTGCTCCACGCGCCGACGGTGCTCGTCGCCGTCCGCGCACACGACCTCGATCACGCGGAGAGCTACCCCAGCGGCTTCCGCTGTCGATACCCATCCGGCCCGAGCGGGTTCCACACCACTCACCGCGTCGGCGATGACCATCTGTCCACGCCTCAGATTCGGTACCGCGATGGCATGCATGATCGAGTACGCGGCGATTCCGGACTGCTCGCGCGGGATCTGGTACTTCCACATTGCACCTTCGATCGCATCAACGCGAAGGGTCAGCGAGGGCGTCAACTCCGCGATCGCAGCAGACAGCGTCGACTTCCCTGCACCGGGAAGACCACAAACCTGAACCAGCATCGATAACTCCTTCATCGAACGTGGCTCAGTGTCTACCGGTCAAAGACGCACAGCACCAGGAAAGTGGATATATCCACCCGGCGTCCGGTGACGTGACCGAATGCCGACCGGCTACTGAGACCGACCCTAAGGCGCACTACGACCAACCTCAATTGTTGGGTCACATGTGGCCTCGGAGCTGCCCCCAACCGAAGGTGGTCTCTGAGATCCAGTCCTGGATGTCGGAGTAGAACCGCTCGCGGTTCTCTTCGTCGGTCATCGACGAGGCGAGCCAAAAGAGTTGAAGTTCGCCGTGAACCTCGACGCCAAGCATCGCTTCGTCGGTGCCGATCACTGCATCGGGCGGAAGGCCGGCTGCGTCGTTTAGCCACATGTCGGAGCCGGAAGCCCGAATGGAGAGCTTCAGGGTCGCGAGCTCGTCCTTCGTCATGAGCTCGCGCAGGACGGGCACGTACACGCGGGGGATCACCTCGCGCATGTAGTCGGCGACCGTCAGCACCAGATCATCATGTCGACTACTCGAGTGAAAGAGAAGATCGGGCTGCTGTCCTTTCGGCTGACCGTGGCCAGCCCGGAAGCGCAACCTTCAACGTAGGAAGACGTATCTCCATGCCCTCTTCACGTGGGGGCCCGACGTGCTAACTGCCAATAGGTGGATAGCCCGTGGACTGGCGCTTTTTCTGGATGCGGTCGAGAGCTGCTTGCAAGTCCTGTCGTGCCAGCGATCGGGCTTCGTCGCTTCGTGGAATGGTTGACTGCGGTCGGGAGATGCTGATTCGCAACTCCACACCCACGAAGCGGACAGTGACGCCGGGTCGCGTAGCCGAGTAGTTGACGTCGCCAATAACAGTGGAGACTTCGAACTGGCTCCACCACTTCAACCAATCGGGCTCCTTGAGTCGATCGCCAAGGGCCTTTGACTCCTCGAGATACGCCTCGGGCACGTCGTTGGTGGGGCCGCCTCCGCCGTAGATGACGTCCACATGCTTCGGACCGGCCTCTCGAAACCGGAATCCCATGCCGTTCCCTGAACCCGAGAGCGCCGCGGACAGCGGTAACGGCGACGCGGGCCCGTCGACAACGTCGACCTGCCCACTGGCCGCATCGATCGTCACAACACCGGTCTCTGAAATGGCACCTGCCCAGGTCGCCGAACCGGCGATGAGGTCGTTGGAGATCCAGGTGATGGCTTTCGCTGCTGAGGTGAAGGACGACATCGTCGCGCCGGAGCACCCCGTGCCCCAACGTCCACCTGCCCCCAAACAGGTTTTGAATCACTCGATACTTCCGGCGATTCACTGCCTAAATCATCGGCCATCATCCCGGTGAGCAGGACCGCTAGCCGAACGTCCGGCGTGCGGTCCCTGAGTGCCGCGGCTGGCGCATGCCGTTGAACCTGCCCCGGAGTCTCAGCGCACTTAGGGCCAATCGGATCCTCGGTCGCGATGCGCTGACGATTCTCGCCAATAGGATCAGTCTGTGGAGTCCAAACCCGCATCCGTCTTGAAGGCCCTCCGTGCGGAGATTATCGCCGGCACCATCGCGCGCGGGACTCGCCTCAAAGAGGATGCCATCGCCGAGCAGTTTGGTGTCTCGCGAGTACCTGTCCGCGAAGCGCTTCGGCAACTCGAGACCGAGGGCTTCGTCGTCGCCGAGAAGTTCAAGGGCGTCACCGTCGCGGACTCGTCCTCGGAGGCGGTGATCGAGCTCATGCAGATCCGGCGTGGGCTCGAAGTGCTGGCGGCCGAGTTGGCGGCAGGACGCCGGGGCGGCGACAGCGCCGACCTCTTGCGTGCTGTCGCGAACGATCAGCGCTCCGACCAGGAGGTCGAAGCGGAGACGCCCCGGTTCTCCTTCCACCGGCTTGTCGCGACCGCATCAGGCAACAGCCACCTGGACACCATGATCGAACGACTCATCCACCAGACGGCGTGGGCGTTCGAGCGCGTGACCCAGGAAGAGGTCGCCTCGAGCGGGGCAGACCACGCGGCTGTCGCCAACGCCATCCTGCGAGGCTCGGGTGTCCAGGCAGGTCTTCTCATGGACGAGCACCTGCGGCGCGACGAGGCGCTGTACCGCGCACTCGACGCTTGAACGTATACGACCTGCAGCTTTCTTAGGTTGAGTCTCTCTCGGAAGACTGAACTTTTAGGGCCGCGAGCTGCCCGAAACAAAGCGTTTCTTCTCTGAAACCAGCCCGAAACACCTTTTCGTATACAAAAGAATGTCCTCGGGTGCGATACTGATTCTGATGTCAGCTTTCGCCCCTCCACGCCCCACCCCGTGCCTGGAGTTGCAAATGACTGCTGTGACCCGCTCCACTACTCCGACAAGCTCCTCTCTTCCCGCCGGTGCGACCGCCCGCAACGGCGTCGCCTCCGCCCTCGACTCGATCGGGTTCACCCGCGCGCAGTTCGGCGTCCTGATGCTGATCCTCGCAGGCGAATTCTTCGACACGCTCGAGCAGAACTCGGTCGGTGCCATGGCGACCAACATCAAGGCCACGCTGCAGATCGGCGATCTGCAGCTCACCACCATCAACACGGCGACCGTGCTCGGCGGCCTCGTCGGCCGGTTCCTCGCCGGCTGGCTCGCCGACAAATACGGCCGCCGGTTCTCGCTCGGACTCAACCTCCTCGTCTACACGCTCGGCGGCCTGCTCAGCGCCCTGTCGTTCAACTACGACATGCTGCTCGTCAGCCGTTTCATCGTCGGCATCGGCGTCGGCGGCGAGTTCATGATCGGCATCGCGATGCTCTCCGAGATGGTCGCCACCCGCTACCGCGGCGGCCTCATCGCCACCATCAACGTCGGCGCCGGCGGCATCGGCAACTTCATCTCCTACGGCCTCTTCCTCCTGCTCCTCGGGCCCCTCGCTGTGCCACTCGGAGGCGACCACGCCGTCTGGCGCTGGACCTTCGTGATCCTCGCCCTACCCGCCCTGTTCGTCGTCCTCTACCGTCGTCGCCTCCCCGAGACTCCGCGGTGGCTGCTCTCGAAGGGCCGCATCGACGAGGCGAACCGCTCGCTCGCGATCCTCGCGTCCAACACGCTGCGCCCCCCGGCCGACGCCAAGTCCCCGGTGACGCTCACGCAAGCTGACCTGCCGCCCATCGCGCTCCACTCCTCACCGGCAGCCGTGTTCCACCGCAGCGTGCTTCGCCGGACGATCGCCATCGGTGTCGCGTCATGGATGGCGTTCGGCGCCCAGGTCACCCTGAACTTCCTCATGCCGACACTCCTCGTCGAGCGTGGCTACACGGTGTCGCAGAGCCTGCTCTACACGATGATCATGAATATCGGCTCGCTGCTCGGCTGCACCGCGGCCGCCCTGCTCGCCAACCGGGTCGGACGTCGGGCCATGGTGACTACGGCCGGAATCCTGGGCTGTCTCACCGCCCTGGCTTTCGCTGCCTTCGGCAACGACACCGGGGCGATCCTCCTGCTCGGCGCCCTGTTCCAGTTCTTCACGATGCTGACGAACACCACGCTCGCCGCCTGGACCGCCGAGGTCTACCCGACGGCGATCCGCGCCTCAGGTGCCTCGATCGTCAACGGCATCGGCAACATCGCCGGAGCGGTCATGCCGTTCCTCGCGATCGCGCTCTACGGCAACTTCGCCTTCGCCGGCGTCTTCGGACTGGCGGCGGTCATGTACGCGATCCTCGTCGTCGCCTCGCGCTTCGCCCCCGAGGCGCGTGGCCGCTCGCTGGAGGACGTCAACGAGAACGCCCTGGTCTCCGACCACACCTGACCGGCCAGGCGGGGCCGACCTGAACCGGCCCCGCCCACCTCATCCTCACCCACCGATTCCTTGGAGGAACGACATGGACACCCTGAAGATCTCTGCGACCGCGAACGGCCTCAACTATCTCCCCGAGTACGTCGCCGCGGAGGGCGGCCTCTTCGCGGCTCGCGGCCTGACGGTCACGGCGAAGGCATGTGACCCGTGGACCGGTGTGCTTGACGATATCGAGTCGCGCGAGGCCGACCTGGCGCTCGGCGGTCTCTGGGTCCCCGCAATGTACGCCGGTTCGTCGCGTGCCCTCTCGGTGGTCGGCCAGCTCAACCACAAGTTCCCCATGACGATCGTCTCTCGCACCGAGACCGCCCCGATTTCCCCCGACCAGCTCGCGGGCAAGGTCGTCCTCGCTCCCGGCGCCGGCGGAAGCGCCCCCTACGAATTCACTGCGGGCCTCATTCGCGAAGCAGGATTCGACGTCTCGGCCACCCGTTTCGTCCGCGACCTCTCGACGGCAATGCTGATCGAGCTCTACAAGAGCGGCCTCGGCGACGCGATCATCCTGGACCTCGTCTCGGCGAAAGAGCTCGTCGCCGACGGCTTCGGCACCATCGTCTTCGAGCACCTCGACGCCGGCGTCATGCCCAACAGCGTGTACTACGCCGTCTCGGAGCGCATCGACGAACTGAGCGACCGGGTCGACCGCTTCATGGACGGCATCGCCGCAGCCATGGTGAAAATCACCTCCGGCACCGCCGACGCCGAGATCGAGGCGGTCCTGGCCTCCCGCTGGCCCGATAAGGACGCTTCTCTGCTTCGTGCGGCCGCCGACGAGATGGCCGAGCGGGGCGTCTGGGACTCCGCGGTCATCGACCGTGACGCCTCCGACCGCTGGATGCGGATCCTCGACGAGGGCGGCCTCGTCACCCACCCCGCCACTCTCGAAGAGCTCCTCGGCAGCAGCAGTACGGTCACCGCCTGATGACCCTCGTCCTCGGCGCGTCGGAGATCCGCGCTGTCATCGGGGCCGTCGACGTCGTCGAGGCGGTGGAGTCCATCCACCGAGACCTCGGATCCGGCGCCATGTCGCAACCCGCACCCGGGGCCCTTGCTGGCGCGGACGATGCGGTGTTCCTGCCGATGGCTGTTCAGTCCGATCGTCTCGGTCTCGTCGCCGTGAAGCTCATGGCCGACATTCCCGCGAACGGCGACCGTGGGCTGCCGACCCAGCGCTCCACGATCCTGGTCTCCTCCTCTATTACTGGCGAGTGCGTCGCCGTGCTCGACGGGATGGCTATCACCCGCGCGCGCACGGCCGCCACCTCCGTCGTCGCGACCCGGCGCCTTGCGCGTGCCGACAGCAGCACGCTCGGTCTCATCGGCCTGGGCAACCTCGCCATCGAGCACGCGCGCCGGTTCGCCGCAGTCCGGCCGTTCGACCGGATCGTCGTATGGTCGCGGTCATCGGCCACGGTCGACCGCTTCTTGCGGGAGGTCGGACCCGACCTCCCCGATCGCTGCATCATCGCATCGAGCCCGAAAGAAGTCGCAAAAGAGTCCGACGTGATCTGCACCCTGACGCCCTCAATCGACCCGATCCTGCACGGGGCCTGGCTGCACGCGGGCCAGCACATCAACGCAGTCGGCGCTCGCCCCCGGGCCACGCACCGCGAACTCGACGGCGAAGCGATGGCACGCTCCACCGTCTTCGTCGACAGCCGCGCGACGGCACAGACCAAATCCGGGGATCTGCTTGTCGCACTCGCCGAGGGAACACTCAGCCCTGACGTCGAGCTAACCGAGCTCGGCGAGGTCATCGCCGGACAATCACGAGGGCGATCGGGCATCGACGAGATCACGGTCTTCGACTCCGTCGGACTCGGAGCGCAGGATCTCGCGGTCGCGGCTCAAGTGATCGACCTCGCGCGGGAGCACGGCGTCGGCAACACCGCGCAACTCTCTGCGACACCGACGGTCGTGATCTCGTGATCAGGATTGCCATCGTGAACTGCAACACAACCAAGACGATGACCGAGACGGCCGCGTCGCGCGCCCGCGTCGCCGTCGGGCCCGACGTCGAGATCGTCGGGATCACGCCGGCATGGGGCGTCGCGTCGGCCGAGGGGTGGTACGACAGCTTCATCAGCGCCGCCGCCGTCCTGCAGACGCTCGAGACGCTGCCTACCGACATCGATGGCGTCGTGATGGCCGGGTTCGGCGAACACGGTCGAGAAGGTGCCCGCGAGCTCCTCTCGATCCCCGTCGTCGACATCACCGAAGCCGCCGCCCACCTCGCGATGCCGCTCGGGCGCCGGTACGGGGTAGTCACGACCGTCCGCCGCGCTGTCGGGCAGATCGAGGACAGCCTCACCACAGCGGGCCTCATCGACCGATGCGCTGCCATCGAGGACACCGGGCTCGGAGTCCTCGAACTCGACAAGGACGCCTTCGCGACGGCCGAGGCCTTCGTCGCCGCCGGGCAACGCGCAATCGCCCGCGGAGCCGAGGTCATCTGCCTCGGCTGCGCCGGCATGGCCGGCCTCGAAGAACATGTGCGCGACCGCCTTCCCGTGCCGGTCATCGACGGGGTCGCGGCCGCGGCCGCCCTCGTCGAGACGCTCATCCGCCAGGGACTCTCGACAAGCAAGATCGACTCATTCGCCACCCCCCTCGCGAAGCTGCGCAGCTGGAGCGCTTAGGAACAAGACGCACCGATCAAAGAGGCGGGCTGGCCGAGCGCCGTGCGATCAAGTCGCAAGCCGTAGGCTTTCGCGCGGCCTCGCTCGCGTTCATCAAGGAACGGCTACCGTGCCTCGCGGCTGGTGTTCGCAGGGGAACGTCTACCGATCCGGGACTGATGCAGTCGCTCGACGGGTTGCAGAAGGCGGTCGCTAGCGCCAGGGTGACGCCATAATCGGACATGGCACCACCTGACTTCTACCTCACCGACCCCGACGCGACAGCGTCCATTGTCTTGTGGCCCACTGCCTTTGGTGGGAGGACCGGCCCCTATTGGCTGACCGACGAGCTTCGATGGTTCGGTTGTGCTCTCTTTTATTGAGACTGTGGGTCACGGATTCGACGTCCGGATGGAACCTGACTCGCTCGAAGCTCAAACGCTCGTGCCCGGCGGGGTCTACAGGATGCGCCTAAAGTTCCTCTCGCCCGAGACGGCTGTTACCGAGTTCACTCCGGAGCGCACTTTCAAGCTCTGGTCCGGGGGCACTTTCGGGTTGGGAGAGGTCCGGCAGACTTTCTTTTCACACCATCACGAGAAGACCGATTGACGGACCTCTGCCACTCTCCGCTCCCATTCGAGTTCCACACGCGGTCGTGCCGACAGTGACGGCCGTTTTCCCCGCACGGTGCATGTGCACGCTCAGGTGCGTCGACTGCAACACGGCAGCCGCGCCGCCCGAGCCACCGAGTGCAAAGCCGGGTGAGCCCCGAAGCGCCTCCGCGGGCCCGTCCTTGCATGGCGTCGGCGCCACCGTCGCGAGCACGCTCACGACCTGCCACGGAAGCGTGAAGCCGACTGGGCTGGTCGGCTCTGCCGGAGGCCGCTCGGTCGCCCCGAACGAGGGGAGCCGTCTGCTGGCGCATACTCGATACGCTCGTGCTCGCCCCTGTCGGGCGCCCAAACCTGAGGAAGCTCATGCCCAAGCTCATCTCCGCGAGACGCACGTCGCGCGCCGTCATCGCTCTCGTGGCCTTCGTCACTGTGACCGGGTCTGCTGCCATTGCATCGCCCGCTCTCGCCGACGTGATGCAGAAGCCGTTCTCGCTGAACGCCGGCCAGGAGCTGGCCGCAGGTCAGGCGATCTACTCGCCGTTCAACCAGTTCGATCTGACCATGCAGTCCGACGGCAACGTCGTGGAGTACGGCAACGGTCACGCATTGTGGACGACTCATACGAGCGGCACGGGAAACCGGCTGCTCCTGCAGACGGACGGGAACCTCGTCGTCTACTCGGCAAAAGGCAAAGCGCTGTGGCAGTCCGGGTCGCGTGGTACCGCCGCGGAACTGGAGATCGGCTTGTTCGCTGATGTCGACCTCGATGCCCAGACGGGGGAGATCTGGTCGGAGCATCCGTCGAACTACTACACGGCGACATCGGGGGACGTGATGACCGCGGACCAGGCTCTCCGGCACGAGGGCGGGCTCCTGACCCTGCAGGAGGACGGCAATCTCGTCGATGAGCGAGACAGCAAAATCCTGTGGTCCTCGAAGACCGGCGGTGCTCGAGGTGACTCGCTGCACGTGCAGAAGGACGGCAACGTGGTGCTGACATCGGCCAAGGGCAAAGCGCTGTGGAGCACGGGAACGGCCGGGGCAGGTCCCACTGTTCAGTTGACCGAGACGGCGAAGGGTGTCGTCGAAGTCGTGAAGGGCAGCAGAGTCCTCTGGCACGCCGGCTGACGCGGGGCTGAGGAGTGACCGGAGATCCTGCCACACGCGGCGCAGAACGAGACCGGTGCGCTGACAGCGCTCGAGCCTCGGGATCATCGACCAGCTCATCGGCTCCGATCAGCCAGGCATCGTGGACGCCCCTCGGGCGTTGAGTCGGCGGGTCCTCCCAGCAGGTGCGCCACCCCCGGGCCGGTAGGCTGGACGATCATGATCGAGCTCGACTTCTCCGACAAGATCGCTGCCCTGCGATCCACCTTCGCCGACATCAGCGCCGTGATCGGCGTCGAGCGGCTCGAGAAGGAGATCGCCGACCTCGAGCGGCAGGCGTCCGACCCCGACCTGTGGAACGACACCGAGAACGCCCAGCGCGTCACCAGCGATCTCAGCCACCGCAAGTCCGAGCTCGACAAGGTCACGAACACCGGTCAGCGCCTCGACGACCTCGAGGTGCTCATCGAGATGGCGAACGAGGGCGACGACCAGGAGTCCGCCGACGAGGCCGCCGTCGAGCTGGCGTCTATCCAGAAGATGATGGACGAGCTCGAGATCCAGACCCTCCTCGACGGCGAGTACGACCCGCGTCCGGCCGTCATCACGATTCGCGCGGGCGCCGGCGGCGTCGACGCCGCCGACTTCGCCGACATGCTGCTGCGCATGTACCTCCGCTATGCCGAGCAGCACAAGTTCAAGGTCACGGTGATGGACACCAGCTACGCCGAGGAGGCCGGCATCAAGTCGGCCACCTTCGAGATCGACGCGCCCTACGCGTTCGGCACCCTCAGCGTCGAGGCCGGCACGCACCGTCTGGTGCGCATGTCGCCGTTCGGCGCCGCCGGCAAGCGCCAGACGAGCTTCGCCGCCGTCGAGGTCATCCCGCTCATGGAGGAGACCGACACGATCGAGATTCCCGAGAACGACATCCGCGTCGACGTCTTCCGCTCCTCCGGCCCGGGCGGCCAGTCGGTCAACACGACCGACTCCGCGGTGCGCCTCACGCACATCCCGACCGGCACCGTCGTCTCGATGCAGAACGAGAAGAGCCAGATCCAGAACCGCGCCGCCGCCATGCGCGTGCTGCAGTCGCGGCTCCTCCTCCTGAAGCGCGAGGAGGAGAACGCCAAGAAGAAGGAGCTCGCCGGCAACATCACCGCGAGCTGGGGTGACCAGATCCGCTCGTACGTGCTCGCGCCGTACCAGATGGTCAAAGACCTCCGCAGCGAGTACGAGGTCAACAACCCCTCGAACGTCTTCGACGGCGACCTCGACGGCTTCATCTCCGCCGGCATCCGCTGGCGGAAGCGCTCCGACGACGAGTAGGTTCGCCTCGGGGTCGGCAGAGCGCCCTCCTCAGACAGGAAGCCGATGTTCCGGCGCTTCATGCTCATCCCCGCGGTGCTCGCGGTCGGCCTCGGCGTGGCGGGCGGCTACGTCGTCGCCAACCCCGTGACGCCGGAGAAGCCTGCGACGGCGGTCGAGAAGCGTGAGCTGGCGCTCCGCGAGAAGTGGGGCTTCACCCGCGACCTCGAGGCCGTCCGGAGGATCGACGCGGAACACGCCGTCTCGTACCTCGGCTTCCCGATGAGCGAGCACGAGCGCGCCCAGATGAGGTCGCGCGGTCGTCTGGGCGCTCACATCGGTGACGTCTCCCGGGTGGTCGGCGCCGATCCGCACTTCGGCGGCGTCTGGCTGATCAACCGGGGGTCGGGGAGCATCGGGGTCGGTTGGGTCGGTGTCCCCGATCCTGCCCGGGTGAAGGCTGCGAGGGCGGTGCTGCCTGATCCGTCGCGGCTGCGGTTCATCGAGGTCGCCCATTCGAGATCGCACCTCCTCGCGATCCAGCAGCAGATCTTCGACGAGATCGTCGGAGTGCGACAGGGGTTGACGCCGTTCCGGTCGAGCAGCGTCGACGTGGTCCGGAGCGTCGTGGAGGTGACGGTGGCGAGCGAGGCGACCGCCGACAGCCTGAGGGCGGAGTACCCGGCGGACGAAGTGCACGTCACCGTAGGGCGCGGAGTCGCCTTCCAAGCCGCACCCACCTCGCATCCAGCGGGTTCATCGGGTCGTTGACGCGTCCGTGAACAGGGGGCGCGCCTGCTGTCGAATCGTCGGATTGATGCCTAGTCTTTCCCCGTCATGATTCGCTTCGATGAGGTCTCCAAGTTCTATGCCGGCAACCCCCGCCCGGCGCTCAACGGCATCACCCTCGAGATTCTCAAGGGTGAGTTCGTCTTCCTGGTCGGCGCCTCCGGCTCCGGCAAGTCGAGCTTCCTGCGCCTGGTCCTGAAGGAGGAGAAGCCCTCGAAGGGGCAGATCCACGTCCTCGGCCAGCGCCTCGGCACGCTCTCGAGCCGCAAGGTGCCCTACTTCCGCCGCAACCTCGGCGTCGTCTTCCAGGACTTTCGGCTCCTCCCGCAGAAGTCCGTCTTCGACAACGTCGCGTTCACCCTCCAGGTGATCGGCAAGAGCAAGGGCTACATCTCGGAGGCCGTCCCCGACGTGCTCAAGATGGTCGGGCTCGCGGGCAAGGCCCAGCGTCTGCCGCACGAGCTGTCGGGTGGCGAGCAGCAGCGCGTCGCGATCGCGCGCGCCATCGTCAACCGCCCCGCGATCCTGCTGGCCGATGAACCGACCGGTAACCTCGACCCCTCGACGAGCGCCGGCATCATGACCCTCCTCGACCGCATCAACGCCTCCGGCACGACAGTGCTCATGGCGACTCACGACGCCGGCATCGTCGACCAGATGCAGCGCCGTGTCATCGAGCTCTCCGGAGGCAGCATCGTCCGCGACGAGCGCTCCGGCGGCTACCAGACGCAGGCCGTGCCGATCGTCCAGCTCGCCCAGGAGCAGGCAGCGCAGGATGCCACGGCCGCCCGCACGCAGGGCGTCCCCGTCCCGACCGTCCCGGCTCCGAGGCTCGACCCCGAGTCCGTCGAGAGACAGTCCGTCCCGAGCTGGGGGGCTGACAAATGAGGCTCGGACTCGTCCTCGGCGAGGTCGGCTCCGGCCTCCGTCGCAACATCTCGATGGTGATCTCCGTCGTCCTGGTCACCTTCATCTCGCTGACCTTCGTCGGCACGGCCGTGCTGCTCCAGATGCAGATCAACCAGATGAAGGGCTACTGGTACGACCGGGCCCAGGTCGCCGTCTACCTCTGCACCGACACCGACACGACCGGCAACTGCACCGGTGCCAAGGCGACCACCGATCAGAAGAACCAGATCGAGGCGCAGCTCAAGTCGACCACCCTGTCGCCGTACATCCAGAAGTCGTACTTCGAGACGCAGCAGCAGGCGTACGAGCGCTTCAAGAAGCAGTTCGCGGACAGCCCCGCGACCGAGTTCGTGCAGCCGTCGTACCTCAACGAGACGTTCTGGGTGAACCTCAAGAACCCGTCGCAGTCCGACATCCTGATCGAGAGCCTGTCGAACCAGGCCGGAGTGCAGAGCGTCGTCGACCAGCGCGGGTACCTGCAGCCGATCTTCGCGGTCCTGAACGCAGCCTCGTACACGGCCATCGGCATAGCAGTGCTCATGCTGATCGCGGCCGTGCTGCTCATCGCGACGACCATCCGGCTCTCGGCGTTCAGCCGAAGACGGGAGCTCGGCATCATGAGACTCGTGGGGGCGTCGAACCGGTTCATCCAGACGCCGTTCATCCTCGAGGGCGTGATCGCCGCGCTCGCAGGATCGGTGCTCGCCGGCGGCGCGATCTTCCTGATCGTAAAGTTCTTCGTCCGCGGATACCTCGCCGAGTCGTTCGCGTCGACACCGTTCGTGAGCATGAGCGACACCGCCTTCGTCGTGCCGCTGCTGATCGTGATCGGCGCGGTGCTGGCAGCCCTGTCGGCCAACGTCGCGATCCGGCGGTACCTCAAGGTCTAGGCGGGCCGCCCGGCCCTGGTGCCGTCGCGTATACTGAGAGGCTGCCCAGTCGGGCACGGCCCAGCAAACGATCGAGGAGACAGGCATGCCGCGCGAGAAAGGCGAGAAGACCGTCGCGACGAATCGGCGCGCCCGCTTCGACTATCTGATCGACGACACCTACGAGGCCGGCATCGTCCTCTCGGGCACCGAGGTGAAGGCCCTCCGTCAGGGTCGGGCGTCACTGGTCGACGGGTACGCCTACGTCGACGCCGGCGAGATCTGGCTCGACGCCGTCCACATCCCCGAGTACACCGAGGGCACCTGGAACAACCACTCGCCCCGGCGCAAGCGCAAGCTCCTCCTCCACAAGGAGCAGATCATCAAGATCAGCCACAAGACGAAGGAGGGCGGCTACACGCTCGTCCCTCTCAAGATCTACTTCTCCGACGGGCGGGCGAAGGTCGAACTCGCCGTCGCCAAGGGCAAGCGCGAGTACGACAAGCGCCAGACGCTGCGCGAGCGCACCGACCGCCGCGAGGCCGACCGTGCCATGGCCGCCCGCAAGAACCTCGGCGACTAGCGGGGCGAGGGCCCTCGGGCATAAGATAGAGGGCTCCCGCAGGGCGGCGAGCACGTATCAGAACAACTCCACAGAGCAAGAACAGAAGGCCCCTCAGGGGGATGATCGGTTTCGACGGCGCCTGTGTGCGAACGAGAAGCGGGTCGAGGATCCAGGGTTATCTCGTAAACGATCTCTGGAAAACAACAAGTGCCAATTCCAAGCGCACTGACTTCGCTCTCGCTGCGTAAGCAGTAGAGCCACATGAAGTCCGTCAGACCGGAGACTGCTCTCTATCCGGACCCTGACGTCATCTAGAGGGCTTGCTGTGTCACTACGTCTGAGGGTGACACGGGACTTGCACTCGGGCTGGGCCCGTCCACCTAGATGCCGGTAGCAAAGGTGGGGGCCGAGTAGAACGACTCATCCGGCTACACCCGTAGAATGCGTACAATCTCAGCGTCGGACGGGGGTTCAATTCCCCCCATCTCCACCACCGGCCTCTGTTCTTGCTCTGTGCGAGTCGTCCCTGGCCGTGCATCTCGGCCTGCAGAGCCTGCAGCTTCTGTGGCTTCTCCTAGGCCCGGCTGCCACGATCGTCGGCATGATCCTCGATCCCGAAACCATCCTCAACGGCCTGGGGCCGTGGGCTCTCGGCGGTCTGTCGCTGATGATCTTCATCGAGTCCGGCGTCCTCTTCCCGTTCCTGCCGGGCGACTCGCTCCTCGTCACGGCGGGGCTGCTGCACGAGCACCTCGGGTTGTCGGTGGCGCTGATCGCCCTCTGCGGCTTCATCGCCGCCGTGCTCGGCGACTCGGCGGGCTACTTCCTCGGCAACCGGTTCGGACGGCGCCTCTTCAAGCCCGACGCCCGCATCCTGAAGACCGAGTACCTCGAGAGGGCCGAGGCCTTCTACGCCCGCTACGGCGGTCCGGCGCTCATCCTCGGGCGCTTCGTGCCGATCGTCCGCACCTACGTGCCCCTCGCGGCCGGCGCCAGCGGCTACACCTACCGTCGGTTCCTCCTCTGGAACGTCACCGGCGCCGCGCTCTGGGCCGGCGGCCTCACGATCATCGGCTCGCTCCTCAGCGGCTTCCCGTTCATCACCGAGCACATCGACGTGCTCGCCATCGTCATCGTGATCATCTCGGTCGTGCCGATCCTGATCCACGCCCTCGTGGAGCGGTCGAAGGCCAAGCGCCTGGCAGCTGTCGACACCTCCGCCACCACCGACAGGGTCGACGCCGTCGACGCCGAATAGCGACCGCGTCTCCGGACGCCGCACAGCGCCGCGGCACCGCGACGCCGTCCGGAATCCGGTTCCTCGCCGGCGGCCGTCGCTCGGTCAGGCGAGCGGCGCGGCCTCGGTCGGCAGGCGGACGGGCGCGCCGAAGCGCCAGGTGAGCAGCGCCAGGGCGACGGATCCTGCGGCCAGGATCGACGCCAGCACGACGAGCTGGAACTCCGCGGCGGCCAGAGGCGACGCCCCGCCGAAGACCGCGCCGACGAACGCGCCCGGCAGGGTCACGATGCCGGTGGTCCGGGTCTGGTCGGTCGACGGGATGATCGCCGACGAGGCCGCCGTCCGCGTCACGGTCGCGGATGCCTGCCGCGGTGTCGCCCCGAGCGCCAGCCAGCCCTCGATCTGGTCGCGCTCGGCGACGAGCTGCGCGGCCAGCAGGCGGCCGAACAGGGTGGACACGGTCATCACGTTGCCGACGACGATGCCGCCGACGGCGAGCACGTAGCGCGGGCTGAGGTCGACGGCGCCGAGCGAGAACACGATCACGACGGGCACCGCGGAGGCGACAGCCACCACGAGCACCAGGAACGGCAGCGTCGAGCGGGCGACACCGAGCCGCGTGAAGACGGTCCAGGAGGCCGCCACGACCATCGCGACCAGGAACACGCCCACCCAGACCGGGCTCGAGACGACCCCGAGCAGGATGACGCTCAGGAGGCCGAGCTGGACGACCGCGCGGAGGATCGCCCACGGCTGCAGCCACGGGCGCTCCAGCCGGAGGCCCGCGACGACGGCGGTCGTCACCGCCACCAGGACGGCGACGGCGATCAGGGTCGTGACAGCGGTCACGCCGGTGCGGCCGCGGGGAGCTCGAGGCGGAACACGGTGCCCTGCTCCGAGGTCGAGGCAACACGCACCGAGCCTCCCTGCCGGCTGGCGAGCTCGCGGACCAGGGCCAGCCCGATGCCGAACCCCGGGCGCCGGGTGTCGCCGGCTGCGGGCTCGGTGTGCGCGAAGCGGTCGAAGACGCGGTCGGGCTCGATGCCCGTGATACCGGGGCCCTCGTCGGCCACCGTCAGGGCGACCCGGCCGCCCTCGAGCTGCAGCGCGACAGTCACCGTGCCGCCCGCGGGGGAGTGCGCGATCGCGTTGTCGACCAGCGCGACGACGCTCCGACGGAGACTCGTGGCCGGGATGGCGACGGGGTGGCGGCCGTCGACGGCGGTCGTGACGACGACCCCGCGATCCTGCGCCAGGATCGCCAGCGACGACGCAGCTTCGGCGACGACCGGGCCTGCGTCGATGACCTCCGTCGGCCCTCCGTCGCCGCCGGCCGCGAGGAGGAGGTCGCCGACGATGTCGATGAGCGCGCGGGTGTCGGCCCGGAGCTCGTTGAGCGCCTCGGGAGTGACCCCGGTGCCGTTCTGCTGCCGGCGCTGGACGACCTGCAGTCGGGCGTCGAGGACGGCGAGGGGCGTCCGGAGCTCGTGGCTGGCGTCGGCGACGAACTGCCGCTGGAGCCGGAGGGCGTCGCCGAGGGGCTGGACCGCGCGGCGGGCGATGATCCAGCTGACCACGCCCGCGAACACGACGGCGCCGAGGCCGAGCAGGATCAGGGCCTGCAGGATGTCGTTCGAGTCGACGTAGATGTGGCTGCTGCCGGCCCGCGTCGCCTCGAGCTGCTCCCGGGGCAGAGCCTGGTGCAGCACGAAGACGATCGCGATCACGACGATCCCGAGCACCAGGACAGCCGAGGCGAGCATGATCTGCCAGCCGATCGACAGGGCCGCGCGGCGGGTGTCGTGGGCGTCGCGGTCGTCCGGGTGCACGGTCGCCCGCGGCGCCGGGCGACTGCCCCGTCGGCGGCTCACAGCGCGCCCAGCCGATAGCCGCGGCCGCGCACGGTCAGCACGATCTCGGGCTCCGACTTGCGGCGGAGGTAGTGCACGTACGTGTCGACGGTGCCGGGCTTCTCGCCGGCGGGGAAGACGACCCGCAGCAGGTGCTCCCGCGAGAACGTCGTGTCGGGCTCGCGGGCCAGCACGGCGAGGAGCTCGGACTCGCGATCGGTCAGGACGACGCGGCCGCCGTAGGGGGACGACAGGATGCGGTCGTCGGGCGCGAACCGCCAATCGCCCACCGGCAGCGTGACACCACCGTCGAAGGTGCGGGTGAGGGCGCGGAGCCTCGCCAGCAGCTCGTCGAACTCGAACGGCTTGACCAGGTAGTCGTCCGCTCCGGCGTCGAGGCCCTCGACGCGGTCGCTCGTGGTGCCGAGGGCGGTCAGCATCAGGACCGGCGCCGTCACGCGGCCTCGTCGGAGCGCCTCGACGATCCCGAGCCCGTCGAGCGACGGGAGCCTGCGGTCGACCACCAGCACGTCGAAGTCCCCGTCGAGCGCGCGGATGAGGCCCGCCCGCCCGTCGGTCTGCCGGTCGACGTCGTAGACCTCGGCGAGGACCTCCTCGATGAGGGGCCCGAGCGCCGGGTCGTCCTCGATGAGGAGCAGCCGCAGCCGCACGGAACGATCCATGCTCCCGAGGGTAGCGACCAGCACTCAGAATCCGCCAAGGCGGGTCCGTGCCGTGATTCGGGAGCGGCCTGGCATACCCCAGGGGGGTATAAGGTCGACGCATGTTCATTCTCGATGCCGTCGGCCGCGCCCTCGCCGCAGCAGGAGCGATGGGGTGGCAGATCCTGTGGCCCCTCGTCCTCGGATTCACGCTCTCGGGGGTCATCCAGGCCGTCATCCGCACCGAGCGGATCACCCGCCTGATGAGCGACGACTCGCCCCGCGCTCTCGGGGTGGCGACCGGGTTCGGCGCGCTGTCGTCGTCGTGCTCGTACGCGGCTGTCGCGCTGGCACGGGCGCTGTTCCGCAAGGGCGCGTCGTTCTCGTCGGCCATGGCGTTCGAGGTCGCGTCGACGAACCTCGTGGTCGAGCTCGGTCTGATCCTCGCGTTCGTGCTCGGGTGGCAGTTCACGCTCGCCGAGTTCGTCGGCGGGCCGATCATGATCCTGCTCATCGCCCTGGGGTTCCGGCTCTGGATGCGCGGCCGCATCGTCGAGGCCGCCCGAGAGCAGGCCGAGAAGGGGCTCGCCGGTCAGATGGAGGGGCACGCGGGCATGGACATGTCGGTGCACGGCGACGACGGCTTCTTCCGTCGCCTGCTGTCGCGGCGCGGCGTGACCTCGGTCTCTCAGTACTTCGTCATGGACTGGGCGGCGGTGCTCCGCGACATCGTCATCGGGCTCCTCATCGCCGGGGCCTTCGACGCCTGGGTGCCGAAGGAGTGGCTGCAGGCCGTCTTCTTCGAGTCGTCGCCCAGCGTCTCGTTCGTGATCGGGCCGCTGGTCGGGCCGATCCTGGCCATGGTCAGCTTCGTCTGCTCGGTGGGCAACGTGCCGCTCGCCGCGGTGCTCTGGAACGGCGGCATCTCGTTCGGCGGCGTCATCAGCTTCATCTTCGCCGACCTCATCATCGTGCCGATCATCCTGATCTACCGCCGCTACTACGGCGGCCGGGCCGCCCTCCGCATCACGGCGGTCTTCTACGGCGCCATGGTCGTGGCCGGTTACGCCGTCGAGCTGATCTTCACGCCGCTCGGCCTCGTGCCGTCGAACCGCGACGTCGCGATCGTCGACACCGGCATCTCGTGGAACTACACCACGTTCCTCAACATCGCCTTCCTCGCCCTCGCGGCGGTGCTGCTCGTCGTCTTCGTGCGCTCCGGGAGCTGGTCGATGCTCCGGATGATGGGCGGCGCTCCCGCCGGTCCGTCCGACGACGGCGGTGAGCAGGATCACGCCCACGCCCACCACCACCACTGATCCGGGCGGGTTGCCCACCGTGCCCGCACCGCGTCGCGCCTGACGCACCGCGTCCTGCCCTGGCGGGACGCGCTGCGTGCCGCGAGACGCGCTGCCCCTGCGGCCCGGCCCGCCGCGGTCAGCGACTCCCGCGAGCGGCTGCCGCGCCCGGAGCACCGGGCGCCACCGCCGCGACCACCGCGTCGTGCAGCAGCCCGTTCGTCGCCAGGGCGCTGCCCTCCCAGATGCCGTCGCCCCCGTCGAGCCCGCCGAAGCGGCCGCCCGCCTCGGTGACGATCGGGTAGAGTGCAGCCATGTCGTAGGGCTTGAGATCGAACTCGCCCGAGATGTCGACGGCGCCCTCGGCGACGAGCATGTACGACCAGAAGTCGCCGAACGCCCTCGTGCGCCAGACCTGCCCGGCGAGGGAGAGGAGCTGCTCGACGCGGCCGGCCTCCATCCAGTACTGGAGGCCGTTGTAGCTCAGCGAGGCGTCGGCGAGCCGGTCGACGCCCGAGACGTGCAGCGGCCCGTCGAGCGAGAACGCCCCGAGGCCCGCGGCGGCCCACCACCGCCGGTGCAGCGCGGGTGCGCTGACCACGCCGACGACCGGCACGCCGTCGACGACGAGCGAGACGAGCGTCGCCCAGATGGGGACCCCGCGCAGGAAGTTCGCCGTGCCGTCGATCGGATCGACGATCCACTCGCGCGACGCCCCCTCGGTCCGGCCCGACTCCTCGCCGTAGAACGCGTCGCCCGGGCGCTCCGCGACGAGCCGCGACCGGATCGCCTGCTCGACGGCCCGGTCGGCGTCGGTCACGTGCGTGTGATCGGCCTTCAGAGACACGTCGAGATCGGCCGCGTGGAACCGCTCGGCGGAGATCGCGTCGGCGATGTCGGCAAGGGTCAGGGCGAGAGCGAGGTCGTCTTCGTAGGGCACTCGGCAAGCGTAGCGAGGGGCCGGCGGGCTGTGAGGCTCGTGCGGCAGTGGGCGGGTGCTCGCAGCAGAAGGCCCCTCTCCGGAGACCCGCCGACGCCTGCCAGCGCCCGCCCGAGCGCGTCAGCCCTTCGACACCAGCAGCGCCTGCAGCGACTCCAGCCGCTCACGGCCGACGTCGCCGAGCTCGCCGGCCTCGACGCGGTCGACGATCTCCCAGTCGTGGGCCTGATCGAGCGGGATGCCGTCCACCGGCTCGTACCCCTCCGGGAACACCGCGTGCGACGCGAACGACTGGAGGATATTCTCGGGGTTCACGTGCCCCAGGCCGAACGAGCGGACGCCCGGGGTGTCGATGATCCAGCCGCCCGAGGGCACCTTGAACGACACGGTCGACGACGACGTGTGGCGGCCGCGGCCCGTGACGGTGTTGACGACGCCGACGGCCCGATTGGAGCCGGTCAGCGCGTTGACGAGCGTCGATTTGCCGACGCCGGAGTGCCCCACCGTCACGGTCACGTGGTCGGCCAGGACGCTCCGGAGCTCGCGGAGCGAGGCCGACTCCTCGCCGTCCGACGACGTGAACGCGTCGGAGGTCGAGGTGAGGATCCGGAGGTCGAGGCACGAGAAGTGGGCGGCGAACGGCGCAGGATCGGCGAGGTCGGTCTTCGTGATGACCAGGATCGGCTCCACCCCGGCATCGAACGCGGCCACCATGTAGCGGTCGACGAGGCGCGACCGCGGCTCCGGGTCGGCTGCCGCGACGACGATGAGCATCTGGTCGGCATTCGCCACGATGACTCGCTCGACGGCGTCGGAGTCGTCGGCGCTCCGACGGAGGAGCGTGGTCCGCTCGTGAACCCGCACGATGCGGGCGAGCGAGCCCTCGGCCCCGGTGGTGTCGCCGACGACGTCGACGCGGTCGCCGGTCACCACCGACTTCTTGCCGAGCTCGCGGGCTCGGGCGGTCGTGATCTCGCGCTCGTCGGGGGTTCCGGCGTCGAGGAGGACGCCGTAGCGTCCGCGGTCGACGGTCCAGACGACCCCCTCGACCGCCTCGTCGTAGGCGGGTCGCTGCTTGGTGCGCGGGCGGTTCCCCTTGGGATTCGGCCGGACCCGCACCGAGCTCTCGTCGTACTCGCCGTACTCGCGCTCGTCGTCTGCACCGTCGGCGTCGTCGCCGTCACTCCACCAGGACATCCGCGGCGCCTAGAGGAACCCGAGCAGGCTGGTGTCGGCCGGGCTCGTGGTGACGGTGCGGCCGAGCAGGTCGTCCCAGAGGGCGACGAACTCGGGGAGGGTCTTCGACACGACTCTGACGTCGTCGAGCTCGACGTCGGGGACGGCGAGGCCGATGATCGCCGCGGCGTGCGCCATCCTGTGGTCGCCGTAGGTCTTCCACTTGCCCGCGTGGAGCGGGGAGGGCTCGAGGCGGATGCCGTCGTCGAGCTCGGTCGCGCGGCCGCCGAGGCCGTTGATCTCGGCGACGAGGGCGGCGAGGCGGTCGGTCTCGTGCCCGCGGAGGTGGGCGATGCCGGTGATGGTGCTCGGGCCGGAGGCGAGGGCTGCGAGGGCGACGAGGGCGGGGGCTAGCTCGCCGCCGCGCGAGAGGTCGACGTCGACGCCGGGCAGCGAGCCGCCTCCGAGAAGGCCGTCGCCGCCGTCGATCGTCACGGTGTCGCCGTCTCTCGTCACGGTCGCGCCCCACAGGGGCAGCAGGTCGAGGAGGTCGTCGCCGACCTGCGTGGTGTCGTGCGGCCAGTGCCGGATCGACACGCGGCCGCCGGCGACCAGAGCCGCGGCGAGGAACGGCGCGGCGTTCGACAGGTCGGGCTCGATGGTGACCTCGCGCGCGGCGATCGGCCCCGGAGGGACCACCCAGACACCCGTCTCGGGCGAAGAGACGGTGACGCCGCGCGACGCGAGCGCGTCGATGGTCATCTCGATGTGGGGAAGGCTCGGCAGCTTCTCGCCCGTGTGCCGCAGCGTCAGCCCGTTCGCGAAGCGCGGTGCCGAGAGGAGCAGGCCCGAGACGAACTGGCTCGAGGCCGACGCGTCGATCGAGACCTCGCCGCCCTCGACCTCGCCGGTGCCGTGGAGGCTGAAGGGGAGGGCGGAGCGCCCGTCGTCGTCGACGTCGACCCCGAGGGCCCGAAGCGACTCGATGGTGGTCCGCATCGGGCGGCGCCGGGCGCCCTCGTCGCCGTCGAAGGTGACCGGGCCGGTGGCGAGGGCGGCGAGCGGCGGCAGGAAGCGCATCACCGTGCCGGCGAGCCCGCAGTCGACCGAGACGCCGCCGGTGAATGCCTGCGGGACGATCTCGAGGTCGGGCCCGAACGGCTCGTCGTTCGGCACCTCGCTGATGGTGGTGCCGAGGGAGCGGAGCGCCTCGACCATCAGCGCGGAGTCGCGCGAGTGCAGGGGCAGGCGCAGGATCGAGGGGCCGGTCGCCAGGGCCGACAGCACCAGCTCGCGGTTCGTCAGCGACTTCGATCCCGGCAGCGACAGCTCGGCCGAGACGGGCGCGGCCGCGGTGGGCGCCACCCAGAAGCCCTCGTCGACCTCGGGCTCCCGATCGGTCTCGTAGGGGCTGAACTCCGGGCCGGAATACCTGAATACCTGCATCGGTTGTCAAGGGTAATGCAAGCAACGCAAGGAGCACCCGTGGCACTCGTCTGCACCCCGGAAGCACCCTCTGATGCGCACACCGTCGCCGAACTAGAATTGGCGCTGATGAGCACTCCCGACGGCGTTTCCTCCGCACCCGACCTCGACCTGACCGAGGTGCCCGACCCGCGCGCCCTCTTCGAGGAGCAGGCGCTCCCGTTCATGGACCAGCTGTACGCCGCCGGCATGCGCATGACGCGCAATCCCGCCGACGCCGCCGACCTCGTGCAGGAGACGTACGTCAAGGCGTTCGCCGCCTTCTCGCAGTTCACGCAGGGCACGAACCTCAAGGCGTGGCTGTACCGCATCCTGACGAACACGTTCATCAACACCTACCGCAAGAAGCAGCGCGATCCCTACCAGGGCACGATCGACGAGCTCGAAGACTGGCAGATGGGCGGCGCCACCTCGGCGACGCTGTCGACCACGTCGCGCTCCGCCGAGGCCGAGGCGATCGACCACCTGCCCGACAGCGCCGTCAAAGACGCGCTGCAGAAGGTCCCCGAAGACTTCCGTCTGGCCGTCTACCTGGCCGACGTCGAGGGCTTCTCCTACCAGGAGATAGCCGACATCATGAAGACGCCCGTCGGCACGGTGATGAGCCGGCTCCACCGAGGGCGCCGACTTCTCCGCGAGCTCCTGGGCGACTACGCCCGCGATCGAGGCATCGCGGTGCCGGCCCCCACGGGCGCCGGCAAGACGACAGCGAAGGGCAGCAAGAAATGACCGACTGCGGTTGCGACAAAGCGAAGGCAGAGCTCGAGGAGTACCTGCACAACGAACTCGCTCGCGACGACGCGAGAGACATCCGCGAGCACATGGAGCACTGCTCCGACTGCTCGAGCGAGTTCCACGTCAACGTCGTCATGACCGAGGCCGTGAAGCGGGCCTGCAAGGAGGCGGCGCCGGAAGACCTCCGGCTGCAGGTGCTGACCCGGCTGCGCGATCTCCAGTCGACGCACGAGAGCGCGTAACACCTCTCGATCCTGCGGTAGCTTCGGGGCATGACTGCCACCGTGGAGCCGCTGGGCACGGCCGACGCCGCTGACCTCGACGACCTCGTCCTCCTCATCCGCTCGCTCGGCTACAGCCTCGACGCCGACGGTCTCCGAGTCCGCCTTGCGCGGTTGACTGCCGAGGCGGGCCACGAGACGTGGGTGGTCCGAGACGAGGCCCGCCGGATCCGCGCCGTAGCCGGGGCCCACGTCATGTGGGCCTACAACTCCGACTCGCCCATGGCGCAGCTGCTGCTCCTCGTCGTCCGCCCCGACGGGCGCCGCGACGGTGTCGGTTCGCAGCTGCTCGGCCACTTCGAGGCCTGGGCCCGCTCGCACGGGGCATCCAGCCTCACGGCCGTGTCGGCCGCCGCGACGGACAGCGCCCACCGCTTCTACCAGAAGCGCGGGTACCACGACTCGGGGACGCGCTACACCAAGCTCGGCTGACGCGGCTCCGCCTGCCGGCGCGACCGCTAGAGCGTCAGCGCCCGGTCGAGCAGGGCGGTCAGCTCGGCGGCACTCCGCTTCGACGAGCCAGCGGCCGGCGAGGCCGACGCGGGCCGCGAGGCGACCGTGATGGTCCGGCCCAGCTTCGGAGCCAGCTCGAGCGCGATGAACGGCCACGCGCCCTGGTTCTCGGGCTCCTCCTGAGCCCAGACCAGGTCGGCGGACGGGTAGCGGTCGAGCACGGCGCGGATCTCGTCGACCGGCAGCGGGTACAGCTGCTCGAGGCGGACCAGCGCGATGTCGTCGCCGACGCCGCGCTTGTCGAGCTCGGCCGAGAGGTCGTAGTGGATCTTGCCCGAGTGCAGGACGATCCGCTTCGTGGCAGCAGGATCGCCGACGCGCGTGCAGTCGAGGACCGGCTCGAACCGGCCGCTCGTGAACGCGTCCACCTCGCTGGTCGCCCCGCGGAGGCGCAGCATCGCCTTCGGCGTGAAGACGATCAGCGGGCGGCGCGGCCGGGCGTAGGCCTGGCGGCGGAGCAGGTGGAAGTACGACGCCGGCGTCGACGGGCGCGCCACGGTCATGTTGTTCTCGGCGCAGAGCTGCAGGTAGCGCTCGATCCGGGCCGACGAGTGGTCGGGGCCCTGGCCCTCGTAGCCGTGCGGCAGGAGCAGCACGACGCTGGAGCGCTGGCCCCACTTCTGCTCGGCGCTCGAGATGAACTCGTCGACGATCGTCTGCGCGCCGTTGGCGAAGTCGCCGAACTGGGCCTCCCAGAGCACGAGGGCGTCGGCCCGCTCGACCGAGTAGCCGTACTCGAAGCCCATGGCGGCGTACTCGCTGAGGAGCGAGTCGTAGATCCAGAGCTTGGCCTGGTTGTCGGTGACGTTCTGGAGCGGGATCCACTCCTGGCCGTTCTCGCGGTCGTGCAGGACCGCGTGGCGCTGCACGAACGTGCCACGGCGGGAGTCCTGCCCGGCGAAGCGGACGGGCGTGCCCTCCGTGAGCACCGAGCCGAGGGCGAGGAGCTCGCCGAACGCCCAGTCGATCTGGCCGCTGCGGCTCATCTCGTAGCGCTTCTTCAGCAGCTGCTGCAGCTTCGGGTGCACGGAGAACCCGGCGGGCGGGTTGTCGAAGGCGTCGCCGATCGACGTGATGAGGCTCGCGTCGACAGCGGTCTGGAACCCGTCGGGGGTCGACTCGTCGTGCTGCTGCGCCACGGGGCGCTCCAGGTCTCTGACGGCTCCGCCGTCGCCGGTCACGACCGGGATCGACCCCGTCTGAGCGGCGTGCGTCTCGCCGAAGGCCTGCTCGAGGCGGTCCTGGAAGTCGCGGTGCGCGCCCTCGTACTCCTCCTCGGTGATGTCGCCGCGGCCGACGAGCGCCTCGGTGTAGAGGGTGCGGACGCTCCGCTTGTTCTCGATGAGGCTGTACATCATGGGCTGCGTCATCGAGGGGTCGTCGCCCTCGTTGTGCCCGCGCCGGCGGTAGCAGATGAGGTCGATGACCACGTCGCGCTTGAACTCCTGGCGGTACGCGAAGGCGAGCTCGGCGACCCGGGCCACGGCCTCGGGGTCGTCGCCGTTGACGTGGAAGATCGGCGCCTGGATCGTCTTGGCGACGTCGGTCGAGTAGATCGACGACCGGCCCTCGGAGGGCGACGTGGTGAAGCCGATCTGGTTGTTGATCACGATGTGGATGGTGCCGCCCACGCGGTAGCCGCGCAGCTGCGACATCTGCATCGTCTCGACGACCACGCCCTGGCCGGCCATGGCGGCGTCGCCGTGCACGAGGATCGGCAGGACGGCGAACGACATCGGCACCCCGCGATCCTGCTTGGCGCGCACGATGCCCTCGAGCACGCCGTCGCCGGCCTCGAGGTGCGACGGGTTCGCGGCGAGGTAGACCGGGATCGTCTTGCCGGAGGCGCTCGTGAACTCGCCCTCGGTGCCGAGGTGGTACTTCACGTCGCCGGAGCCCTGGACCGTCTTCGGGTCTTGGGTGCCCTCGAACTCGCGGAAGATCTGGCCGTACGTCTTGCCCGCGATGTTGGTCAGGACGTTGAGGCGGCCGCGGTGGGCCATGCCGATCGCGACCTCCTGGAGGCCCGCCGAGGCGGCGTCCTGGATGATCGTGTCGAGGAGCGAGATCGCCGACTCGCCGCCCTCGAGGCTGAAGCGCTTCTGGCCGACGTACTTCGTCTGGAGGAAGGTCTCGAAGGCCTCGGCCTCGTTGAGCTTCGCCAGGATCCGCATCTGCTCGTCGTGGGTCGGCTTCGTGTAGGGCACCTCGATGTGCTCCTGCACCCAGCGCCGCTGCGCCGGGTCTTGGATGTGCATGTACTCGATGCCGATGTGACGGCAGTACGAGTCGCGCAGGACGCCGAGGACGTCGCGGAGGAGCATGGCCGGCTTCCCGCCGAAGCCGCCCGTGACGAACTCGCGGTCGAGGTCCCAGAAGGTCAGGCCGTGACGCTCGATCTCGAGGTCGGGGTGCGTGCGCTGGCGGTACTCGAGCGGGTCGATGTCGGCCATCAGGTGGCCGCGGACCCGGTAGCTGTTGATCAGCTCCTGGACGCGGGCGGTCTTGCCGACGCGCTCGGCCAGGTTGACGTTGATGTCGGGGTTCCAGTGGATCGGCGCGTACGGGATGCGGAGGGCCCGGAAGACGTCTTCGTAGAAGCCGTCCTCGCCGATGAGCATCGAGTGGACGATCTTGAGGAACTCGCCGGAGCCCGCGCCCTGGATGACCCGGTGGTCGTAGGTCGAGGTGAGCGTGATCGTCTTGCCGATGCCGAGCTCGACCAGGGTCTTGGGGGAGGAGCCCTGGAACTCGGCCGGGTACTCGAGGGCGCCGGCGCCGATGATCGAGCCTGCGCCCTTCATGAGGCGCGGCACGCTGTGCTCGGTGCCGATGCCGCCGGGGTTCGTCAGCGAGATCGTGTTGCCGGAGAAGTCGTCGGCGGTGAGCTTGTTGGCGCGGGCGCGCTTCACCACGTCTTCGTAGGCGGCGACGAACTGCGCGAACGTCATCGTCTCGCACTTCTTGATGCCGGGCACGAGCAGCGCGCGGGTGCCGTCGGGCTTCGGGATGTCGATGGCGAGGCCGAGGTTGATGTGCGCCGGCGTCACGACCGAGGGCTTGCCGTCGACGACGTCGTAGTAGACGTTCTGGCTCGGGAACTTCTTGAGCGCCTGGACGAGCGCCCAGCCGATCAGATGCGTGAACGAGACCTTGCCGCCGCGGGCGCGCTTCAGGTTGCTGTTGATGACGATGCGATTGTCGATCAGGAGCTTCGCCGGGATGGTCCGGACGCTCGTCGCCGTCGGGACGCTGAGGCTGGCGTCCATGTTCGTCGCGAGGCTCTTCGCCATGCCGCGGAGAGGCTGCACGACATTCTCGGGCTCGGCCTGCGGCTGCTCGCCGTCGACGGCCTTCTTCTTCGCGGCCTGCGTCGGGGCCTCGGCCGGGATCGGCTTCTCTTTCGGCGGCGCGGAGGTGGTGCGGGCGGCGACCACGGGGCTGGCGGTCGCGCTGGCGGGAGCGGGGGAGGCCTGGGCGGCGGTGGGGGCGGGTCGCACCGCGTCGGAGGGAGCGGGTGCGACGGCGGGCGCTGATCCTGCGCCCGAATCGCTCTGCTTGTAGCTCTCGAGGACGGGCCACCACGACTTGTCGACCGAGTTCTTGTCGACGACGTACTGCTCGTACAGTTCGTCGACCAGCCATTCGTTGGCGCCGAACTCAGCGGCCCCTTCGTCTGTCGTTCCGGTCACGTGGCTAGACACAGCCGATCGCCCACTCTCCGTTGATTGTTGATCCGTGGCGGGCGACGCGCGCCCTCGGGGCGGGGCCGCCTGCTCGACGTCCAGCCTAATCGCTCCGACATGCCCCCGTGGTGACCTTCCACAGGGAATAGGTTGAGTGGCATGCGGTACTACGAGACGACTCCGACCCACGATCTGACGTACTCCGACGTGTTCCTGGTGCCCAGCCGTTCGGGCGTGTCGAGCAGGCTCGACGTGTCTCTGGCTCCGGGCGACGGGACCGGACAGACCATCCCCATCGTGTCCGCGAACATGAACTCCGTGACCGGCCCGAGGCTCGCGGCGACGCTCGCCCGCCGAGGCGGTCTCGGCGTCCTGCCCCAGGACATGCACCTGCAGGATCTCGACGCGGCGATCCGCTGGGTCAAGGCCCAGCCGGTCGCCTACGACACCCCCTACGCGATGTCGCCCGGCGACACCGTCGAGGAGGCCCTCCGGAAGCTGCCCGCGGTCGAGGGGCAGGGCATCGTCCTGCACGGCGACGACGGCGCCTACGTCGGCTGCATCCCCGCGACCCGCCTCGCCAAGGCCGTGAGCGGCGCCGTGCTCGGCGACCTCCTGCACGGGCCCCTCGCCAGCATCGACGCCGACGACATCGCGGGCCCGAGGGCCGCCTTCGACCTCCTGGTCGCGGCCGACCTCGACTTCGCGCCGGTCCTGCACCAGGGCCACGTCATCGGCACGCTGAGCCGCAAGAGCGCCCTGCGGTCGAACCTCTACCAGCCGGCGGTCGACTCCTCGGGCCGGCTACGGGTCGCCGCGGCGGTGGGCGTCAACGGCGACGTCGCCGAGAAGGCGCGGGCGCTGGCCGCGGCGGGCGTCGACGTCCTCGTGCTCGACACCGCCCACGGACACCAGGAGGCGATGATCGCCGCGGTGAAGACGGTCGCGTCCCTCGGACTCGGGCTCCCGATCGTCGCCGGGAACGTGGTCACCGCCGAGGCGGTCCGCCACCTCGTCGGGGCGGGCGCGGACATCGTCAAGGTCGGCGTCGGCCCGGGCGCCATGTGCACGACGCGGATGATGACCGCGGTCGGGCGCCCGCAGTTCTCCGCGGTGCTCGAGACGGCCGACGCGGCCCGAGCCCTCGGCGCCCACGTCTGGGCCGACGGAGGCGTCCGCTACCCGCGCGACGTCGCCCTCGCCCTCGCGGCCGGCGCTGCGAGCGTCATGATCGGCTCGTGGTTCGCCGGCACCATCGAGGCGCCCGGGGAGCTCGACGCCGACGAGTCGGGCCGCACCTACAAGGAGAGCTGGGGCATGGCATCGACGAAGGCGGTCCAGGGCCGCTTCGAGCGGCTCGACCCGTACGAGCTCGCCCGGAAGACGCTCTTCGCCGAGGGCATCTCGTCGTCGCGGATCTACCTCGACCCGCTCCGGCCGTCGCTCGAGGACCTCCTCGACATGATCACCTCCGGTGTCCGGAGCTCGTTCACCTACGCGGGGGCGCGGTCGCTGGCCGAGTTCTCCGAGCGGGCCCTCGTCGGCGTGCAGTCGGCGGCGGGGTACGAAGAGGGCAAGGCGCTGCCCGTCTCCTGGTGAATTCCCGGCTGACAGCGTGGAGGCCGCCGAGCGCGTCCCGTAAACTGGCCGGACAATGGACGACCCCCCTCATAGATTCTTCTCGCCCACGACGCGCCGCCTCCGAGGCGGCGCCCCCCACGAGAGCCCCGCGGCATGAACGAGTGGCTCCTCCTCGCCATCGGCCTGCTGCTCACGCTCGGCACCGGCCTGTTCGTCGCGAGCGAGTTCTCGCTGGTGAACCTCGACCGTGCGGATCTCGAGGCTCGACGCGATCGAGGTGAGAAGCGGCTGTCGACCACGATCGGCGCCCTCAAGGTCACCTCGACGCACCTCTCGAGCGCGCAGCTCGGCATCACGCTGACCACGCTCCTCACCGGCTACACGATGGAGCCGGCGATCTCGACGCTCCTCGAAGACCCGTTCCGGCAGTTCGGCGCCGATCTCACGGTGGTCGACGTGGTCGCCCCGATCGTGTCGATCGTGCTGGCGACGCTGCTGTCGATGATCATCGGCGAGCTCGTCCCGAAGAACTTCGCCCTGGCGCTGCCCCTGGCCACGGCGCGCCTCGTGATGCCGTTCCAGGTCGGCTTCACCACGGTGTTCCGGCCGGCGGTGGCCGTCCTCAACGGCACGGCGAACGCGATCCTGCGCTCCATCGGCATCGAGCCGAAGGAGGAGCTGTCGGGGGCGCGCACCGCGGAGGAGCTCTCGTCGCTCGTGCGGCGGTCGGCCTTCGAGGGCAGCCTCGACCTCGACACGGCGACCCTCCTCGCCCGCACGCTGGTCTTCAGCGACCACACCGCCTCCGACGTCATGACCCCGCGGCCCCGCATCACGAGCGTCCGGCGCACCGACAGCGCCGAGACGGTGCTCGAGCGGGCGCGGAGCACCGGGTACTCGCGGTTCCCGGTGACCGACGACGACATCGACGACATCGTGGGCCTCGTGCACGTCAAGCAGGCCGTGTCGGTCCCGCGCGAGAAGCGGTCGGAGGTGCCCGTGTCGGCGCTCCAGACCGAGGCGATCCGCGTGCCCGAGACCATGAAGCTCGACAGCCTCCTCAGCGAGGTCCGCGGCAAGGGCTACCAGATGGCCGTCGTCGTCGACGAGTACGGCGGGACCGCCGGCGTGGTCACCCTCGAAGACCTGATCGAGGAGCTCGTCGGCGAGGTGTCCGACGAGCACGACCGCTCCCGCGTCGACGTCGTCCGCTCCCGCGACTGGCTGACGTTCCCCGGCCTCCTCCGCCCCGACGAGCTGCTCGAGCGTGCCGGGGTCAAGGTGACCGACGAGGGTCCGTACGAGACCGTCGGCGGCTGGATCATGAGCGAGCTGGGCCGCCTCCCCGCGGTCGGCGACACCGTCGAGACCGAGGCCGGCGTGTTCCGGGTCGAGCGGCTCGACGGGCGCAGGATCGACCGCGTGCGCTTCACCCCGGTCGTCGACGACTCGGTCGCGGCTGAAGACGTCGCCGCCGCCGTCGAGGCGCGGGAGTCCGCTTCCGCGACGCCCCGGCGCAAGCGCGAGAGGCAGGACGCCCGATGAGCAGCGACTGGTGGGGCATCGTCTGGCTCGTCGTGCTGCTGCTCGGCAACGCCTTCTTCGTCGGCGCAGAGTTCGCCGTCATCTCAGCGCGCCGCTCGTCGATCGAGCCGAAGGCCGAGGCGGGCAACCGGGCCGCGAAGACGACGCTCTTCGCGATGGAGCACGCGACGCTCATGCTGGCGACCAGCCAGCTCGGCATCACGGTGTGCTCCCTGCTGATCCTGAACGTCTCCGAGCCGTCGATCCACCACCTCCTCGAGGGGCCGCTGCACCTCACCGGCCTCACCGACGGTCTGGTCGAGACGGTCGGCTTCGTCATCACGCTGCTGCTCGTGTCGTTCCTGCACGTGGTGTTCGGCGAGATGGTCCCGAAGAACCTCTCGTTCTCGGTGCCCGACCGCGCGGCCCTGCTCCTCGCTCCGCCGCTGGTGTTCATCGCCCGCGTCTTCCGCGTGTTCATCGTCGCGCTCAACTGGCTGACCAACGCGGTCGTCAAGGCGTTCGGCGTCACCCCGAAGAACGAGGCCACGAGCGCCTTCACGGTCGAGGAGGTGCAGACGATCGTCGCGCAGTCGCAGCGCGAGGGCGTCCTGCTCGACACCACCGGCACGCTGCGGGCGGCATTCGAGTTCACCGAGAAGCGCGTGCTCGACATCGCGGTGACGATGGACTCCCTGGTGACCCTCGACGAGGCGGCGACGCCCTTCGACGTCGAGCGCGCGGTCGCGCAGAACGGCTTCTCGCGGTACGTCCTCGTTGACGACCGCGGCGAGCCCACGGGCTACCTGCACCTGAAGGACGTCATCGACCTCGACCCCGACGAGACCTTCGAGCCGGTGCCGCCGAAGCGCATCCGTCAGCTCATCTCGATCTTCGAGCGCACCGAGCTCGAGGACGCCCTCGCGACCATGCGTCGCGCCGGGGTGCACGTGGCCCGCTCGTTCGACGAGCAGGGCACGACCCGCGGGGTGCTGTTCCTGGAGGACATCATCGAGGAGCTGATCGGCGAGGTGCAGGACGCCACGCGTCGCGCCTGAGCCTCGGCCGCGCCTCTCGAGGACCGCGCACGAGAACCGCCCCCGGCCGATCGGCCGGGGGCGGTTGTCGTGTCTGACGTCGTGCCTAGGCGGGCACGGGCGCGTGGAACGGCGCGCGGTGGTACTGCTGCGGGTAGTACGACAGGTCGACGCCGAGCTCGAACGCGGCACGGAGCGCGAAGTGCGGGTCGCGGAGGAACTCGCGGCCGACGAAGACGACGTCCGCACGGCCCGACGAGACGATCTCCTCCGCCTGCTCGGCGCCCACGATGAGTCCGACCGCGCCGGTCGTGACGTCGCCGTCGTTCTTGACGGAAGCGGCGAGCGGCACCTGGTAGCCGAGGCCGACGGGGATCGACGCCGTGGCAGCGATGCCGCCCGACGAGATGTCGAACAGGTCGGCGCCGGCCTCCTCGGCCCAGCGGGCGACCTGAGCGGTCGAGGCCTCGTCCCAGCCGCCCTCGACCCAGTCGGTGGCGGAGAAGCGGACGAAGATGGGGAAATCGGGGCCGGTGGCCTCGCGGATCCTGCGGACCGAGTCGATGACGATCCTGGCCCGGTTCTCGAGCGACCCGCCGTACTCGTCGGTGCGGTCGTTGCTGAGCGGCGACAGGAACTGGTGCATGAGGTACCCGTGGGCGGCGTGCAGCTCGACGAGGTCGAAGCCGGCCTCCTGCGAGCGGACGGCGCTGGCGACGAACGCGTCGACGACGGCCTCGATCTCGGGCACGGTGAGCGTGCGAGGAGTGTCGTAGCCCTCGAAGGCGATGGCCGACGGGCCGACGACCGGCCAGCCGTGCTGCGACTCGTCGAGGGTGCCGTTCTGCGGATCCCAGGTGCGCGGGGTCGAGGCCTTGCGGCCGGCGTGGGCCAGCTGGACGCCGATCTTCGCGCCCTGCGAGTGGACGAAGTCGACGATGGGGCGGAACGCGTCGCGCTGCGCGTCGTTCCAGATGCCGAGATCCTGGGGCGAGATCCTGCCCTCGGGGACCACCGCGGTGGCCTCGGTGATGATGGCACCGGCGCCGCCGCGGGCGAACGAGCCGAGGTGCACGAGGTGCCAGTCGTTCGGCATGCCGTCGAAGTTCTCGGCCGAGTACTGGCACATGGCCGGCACCCAGAGGCGGTTGCGGAAGGTGGTCGTGCGGAGGGTGATCGGCGTGAAGAGCGCAGAGGTCATGTCAGAGACAACGATCAGCGGGCAGGATCATTCCGCCCCGAGCGACACGAGGAACTCCCGCAGCAGGGCGGGCGTGGTGAACACGTGCCCCGTGATGCCGAGCGCTTCGGCGCCCTCGACGTTCTCGCGCTTGTTGTCGATGAAGACCATGTCGTCGGGCGTGATGCCGAGCCCGTCGAGCACCGCGCGGTAGATCGACGCACTCGGCTTGAGGTCGTGCAGCTCGGCGCTGACGAAGGCGCGCTCGAACAGGCTGCCGACGGGGGAGTGGCGGAGCGGCGAGGCGAAGTCGAAGCCGGCGTTCGACAAGATCGCGAGGCGGGTGCCGCCGTCGTGGAGCTCCTCGATGATGTCGACGGTGCCGGGCTCGGGGTCGATCCAGCTCGGGAAGTCGACCGCCCAGAGCCGGTGGATCGTGCTGAGGCTCCAGGTCGCGCCCGAGTCGCGTGCGACGGCCTGCCAGTAGTCGACGACGGAGAGGTCGCCGCCGTCGAGGGGCCCGCGGTTCCGGCCGTAGCTCTCCCAGAAGGGCGCGGGGTCGACACCGGCGATCTCCTCGAGGCGCTGCCGGAAGCTCTCGGCGGGGCTCCTGCTGATCACCTCGCCGTAGTCGAAGACGACGGTGCGGCCCGGCAGCGAGAGAGTCATGCGCCCCACGGTAGCCCGCCCGCCTATCGTGAACGGCATGACGCGCGACTACACCCCCTGGACCCCGGACGACGCAGCAGCCTGGATCGCCGTGCCGCGCGAGGACGACGACAAGTACAGGCGCGGGGTCCTCGGCATGGTGACCGGCTCCGACCAGTACCCGGGCGCGGCGGTCCTCGGCGCGGAGGCCGCCCTGCACACGGGCCTCGGGATGCTCCGCTACCTCGGGCCGGAGCGGGCTGCGTCGTTCGTGCTGCAGCGTCGCCCCGAGGCCGTGACCAGCCCGGGCCGGGTGCAGGCGTGGCTCCTCGGGTCCGGCATCGACCCGTCGAACCTCGACGGCGTCACCACCGACCGCTTCCGGGTCGCGGCCGGCTCGGGCCTGCCCATCGTTCTCGACGCTGGCGCTCTGGAGGTCCGGGAGCAGACGAGCGGACCCGTCGTCCTGACGCCCCACTTCCGCGAGCTGTCGAAGGCGGCCGGGTGGAAGCTCGACGAGGTCGCTGCCGATCCTGCCGGGGCCGCCGCCCGGGCCGCCGACGAGTGGCAGGCGACCGTGCTGCTGAAGGGGCACCGCACCTACGTGGCCTCGCCGTCGGGCCTCGGGCTCGTGGCCTCGAGTGCGCCGTCGTGGCTCGCCACGGCGGGGGCCGGTGATGCGCTGGGCGGGATCCTGGGGGCTCTCGTCGCGACGCACTCGGACGAGATCGCGAACGACGAGGACGCCCTGGCCCGACTGGCAGCGACGGCGAGCGTCGTGCACGGGCTCGCCGCCGCCCGGGCGTCGGGCGGCGGTCCGCTGACGGTGCTCGGGCTGATCGAGGCGGTGCCGGCGACGATCGCGGGGCTCGTCAGCCGGTCGGGCTCGCGCTGATGCAGGAGATTCTCGCGGCGACCCCTCCCGATCCGCATGGATCGGTCGCGTGGCGGAGAATCTCATGCATTGGCGGGACGACTCCAGAGATACGGGGTCGTCGTCGAGACCTTGACCAGGCCTGAGCGCTCGAGGATCGGCCGGGAGTACTCGGTCGAGTCGCTGTGGACGAGCGTCTTGCCGAGCTCGAGGGCTGCCCGCGCGCGAGCGGACGTCAGCGCGCGGTAGATGCCGCGGCCCCGCCACGGCTCCCGGGTCGCGCCGCCCCAGACGCCGGCGAAGGTCGACCCGGCGACCGGCTCGAGGCGGCCGGCGGTGACGATCTCGCCGTCGGCCTCGGCGATCCACAGCTGCATGCCGTCGTCCCGGGCCAGTCGGCGGAGGAGCGCCTCGGCCCCCTGCTCTGACACCGGGTCGCCGAAGACCTCGTCCTGCATGGCGCTCATCGCCCGGACGTCGGCCTCCTCGGTGATCCGCCGGAGGGTGACCCCGTCGGGCAGATCGACGTCGACCGCGAGGGCGGAGATCTCGCCGATCATGACCGACTCGGTCTCCTCCGCCTCGAAGCCTGCTCCGAGGAGCGCCTCGTGGAGGCCGGGAGCCGCGTCGTGGCCGCGGGTCTTCCACTCCACGCGCTCGATCCCGGGGTCCTGCTCGAAGTGGGCGAGGCCCTGGCGGACGAGATCGCGGACGGCGTCCGCCCCGGCGCCGTCGAGGTCGGCGTAGGTCACGAAGCCGCGGCCGCCCGCGAACGTGACGAGTCGGAGCGGGCCGAGCCGGGTCACGTCGATCGCGCTCGGGGTCTCGGCGTCGGTGCGGAGCTCGGCGTCGTAGGCGGCGAGGAGGGCTTTCCGCCTGGCCTCGGGTGTCGTCTGCGTCTCGGTCATCCCCTCAGTCTCGCGCCTCGTAGGGGTAGTCGGGGCCGCGGTGCTGGAAGGTCAGGATCGCCTCGTTCTGCACGATCCCCTCGTCGATCTCGATCGCGCGGCGGATCGTCTCGGAGGAGGCCCAGGAGGTCCTGCCCTCCATCACGACGCGGAGGAACGGCAGGAGGGCCTCGCTGATCTCCCACGAGGTGGAGTTCCAGAGGAGGGACGGGCTGTGGTCGACCGCGTAGTAGTTGGTGGTCTCGCCGACCGTGATCATCGGCTCGCGGAACGTGGTCGTCGTCGCCCACTCGAAGCCCATGCCCTCGTCGATGGAGACGTCGACGATGAGGCTGCCGGGGCGGAACGCGCCGAGGTCGGAGGTCCGGAGGTAGGTGAGCGGCGCGTTCGGATCCTGCAGCGTGCAGTTGACCACGATGTCGTTCTCGGCGAGGTACGGCGCGAGAGGCCGCGGGCCGTCCTCGGCGTGGACCGTGCTGTCGAAGGGGTTCTCGTCGTCGTGCTCGAAGGTGATGATGTCGACGGAGGGGATCGGTGCGCCGACCGCAGCGATGCCGCGGTTCGTCAGCACCCGGACGTCGTGGATGCCGTGCGCATTGAGGGCCGTGACGGCACCGCGCGCGGTCGCGCCGAAGCCGATGACGACGGCGCTGAGGCGGCGGCCGTAGTCGCCCGTCGAGCCGCAGAGCTGCAGGGCGTGAATCACCGAGCAGTAGCCGGCGAGCTCGTTGTTCTTGTGGAAGACGTGGAGGCCGAAGCCGCCGTCGGCCTGCCAGTGGTTCATCGCCTCCCAGGCGATGAGGGTGAGTCTCTTGTCGATGGCGAGCTGCGTGATCTCGCGATCCTGCACGCAGTGGGGCCAGCCCCAGAGCACCTGGCCGTCGCGGAGGTCTTCGAGATCGGAGGCCTGCGGCTTGGGCAGGAGCACGACGTCGGACAGCGCGATGACCTCGTCGCGGTCGACCATGGCACCGACGAGGGGCTCGAGGTCGGAGTCCGGCACCCCGAAGCGGAGTCCGTAGCCGCGCTCCAGGACCATGCGGGCCCGGAGGTCTGCGTCGATGCGCTCGAGGTGCGCCGGGTGGATCGGCACGCGGCGCTCGTCGGGCTTACGGGACGAGGCCAGCACGCCGAGGCGCAGCAGGGTCGTCGGGGTTTCCGTTTCGGTCATGGTGCAGCCTAGAGGCCGGTGGGCCGAGCCCGGCACCGCACGGATCAGGAGGCGGGTCGCGCCTTGACGAGGAACTCCACCGAGCCGGTCTTCTGGACGGTGACGAAGCCGAGGCTCGGCGCGGTCACCTTGTAGTCGGAGAACGTGATCGGCACCGAGCCGCTCACCTCGGCGCCCGTGCCGGCGAGGGCCGCCTTCATCGGCACCTCGACCTCCCTGGTGACGCCGTGGAGGGTCAGCGTGCCGGTCGCCGTGAAGGAGGACACCTTGCCGGAGGTGAGCCCGGTGTCGGAGACGGGCGAGGTCAGTCGGAAGGTCGCATCGGGGTAGATGTCGGTCTCCATGGCGGAGGTCCGGAAGTACTCGTCGCGGCTGCTGCTGTCGGTGGCGATGTCCTTGACCGACACGGTCACATCGGCGGCGGAGATCGACCCCGAGTCGAACGTCACGGTGCCGTCGACCTTCGAGGTGGTGCCGACCACGGTCACGTCGGTGCCGTTCAGGACCTCCTTGACGCGGTAGCCGGCCGTGCTTCCCGAGGCGACGTCCCAGGAACCGGTGAGATCGGCAGCGGTGAGGCTCGACGAGCCGGGGGTGACCGCGACGGTCGGAGCGGCCGCGGGCTTCCCGACGACGACGTCGCGGTAGAAGATCGGACCCGCGATGGCGGCCGTCGTCCCGAGCACCACGACGGCGATCCCGGCCCCGAGGAGGATTCCTGTCTTCTTCTTCATGCCTCAACGGTGGCGCGTCCCGCTTGCCGGGCCCTGGGAACGTTCGCAGCGTGCACTTCTCGGTACCCTGGTGCGCATGCCGTTCGCCGACCGCCCCGCCGTCCGAGCGGCCGCCCTCTGGCTCGGCTTCGTCGCGGTTCACCTGTGGCTCTCGGTCGCCGTCCTCACCGGACCACACACCCCGCTGAACGACGTCTCGACCGTCTACCGAGACTGGATCGCGGCCGGCACCGCCGGCAGCGGCTGGGTCGGACTCCAGCACGTGTGGGTGTACCCGACCGTCGCCCTCCTGCCGATGCTCCTCGCCGCCGCGTTCGGGATCGCGCACTACTCGGCGACCTGGCTGCTGCTCGTCGCGGTCCTCGACGCCCTCGCGCTCGCGCTCCTCACGCGCGGCGGCACCCGGACCCTCGCGGTCGGCTGGTGGTGGCTCGCGTTCCTGCTCCTCCTCGGACCGATCGCGGTGGGCAGGATCGACAGCATCACGATCCCGCTGGCGCTCGCCGGGATGCTCGCCCTGTCTCGCCGGCCGGTGCTGGCTGGCATCCTGCTGGCCCTGGCCACCTGGATCAAGGTCTGGCCCGCGGCGCTGCTGCTCGCCGTCCTGATCGCGTCGAAGCGCAGGATCGCGGCTGCCGCCGGCGCCCTCGGCACGAGCGTCGTCGTCGTCCTCGCGGCCCTCGCGGTGGGTGGCACCTGGCGCGTGATCACGGGGTTCGTCGGGCAGCAGACCGGCCGCGGCCTGCAGCTCGAGGCTCCGGTGACGACGTTCTGGCTGTGGCTGGAGGCCGTGGGAGCGTCCGGGGTCTCCACCGCGTTCGACCGGCGGCTGCTCACCTACCAGGTGTCGGGCCCCGGCACGGCGACGACGGCCGCACTGATGACTCCGGTGATGGCCGTCGTCCTCCTCGGCGTCGTCGCCGCGGGGGCGTGGGCCACCCGGCGTGGCGCGTCGGCCCTCGAGCTCCTCGCGCCGCTCTCGCTCGCTCTGACGACGGCCTTCATCGTGACGAACAAGGTGGGGTCGCCGCAGTACGAGGGGTGGCTGGCGGTGCCCGTGATCCTGGGCCTGGTGCTCGCCCGGGAGGGCGGCCGGTCGTTCGCGGTGCCCGCGATCCTGACCGGCCTGATCGCCGCCCTGACTCAGGTGATCTACCCGTGGGGCTACGACGCGCTCGTGCTCGCGGAGCGCTGGATGGTGCTCGTCATCACGGCACGGAACGGGCTGCTCGCCGCACTCCTCGCGGTGGCGGTGGCGGGCGTCGTCCGCGCCGGGCGCGACGCGGCGCCGGGGGTGGCAGGATCGAGCCATGATCGTCGCCTTCAGCCTGTCGCCCAGCGGGGGAGCTCCCGCGGGGAGTGAGCCCGACTCCGTCCACGATGCCGTCGCTGCCGCCGTCCGGGTCGTCCGCGACTCGGGGCTGCCCAACCGCACCTCGTCGATGTTCACCGAGATCGAGGGCGAGTGGGACGAGGTCATGGCCGTCGTGAAGGCGGCCGCGGAGGCCGTCGGCGCCTACGGCAGCCGCGTCTCGCTGGTGCTGAAGGCCGACATCCGGCCCGGGCACAGCGGCGAGCTGGACGGCAAGGTCGAGCGGCTGGAGCGGGCGCTGCGCGACCGCTCATAGCTCGGCCGTTCGGCCGGGGGCTCCGACCACGAAGACGGCTCACGACCACAGATGGTGCTGGTCGGGAGCCGTTTTCGCGGTCGGGAGCGGGGGAGCCGCCCGGATCAGCCGATCCAGGTGAACGGGCTCCAGCCGGTCGCGACGACGGCGCGGGCCTTGAGCTTGCCGGCGCCGGTGCCGGCGTAGAGCGACATCTCGCCCGACGAGCGCCGCACGAGGAGGTCGCTCACTCCGTCGCCGGTGAGGTCGCCGGGGGAGACCAGCGTGTTGTAGACGGTCCAGCCGGTGCCGATGACGGTGCTCGTCCCGAAGCCGGTGGCGGTGCGGGGGTAGAAGCGGACGGTGCCGCTGCTGTCGTTCGTGACGATCCCCTTGGCGTGACCGCTGCCGAAGCTGTCGACGCCGACGATCTGCTTCACCGAGGCCTGTCCGGAGCCGATCTGCACGCGTCCGGAGAACTGCCCGGCGCCGTTGCCGACGTAGAGCCAGAGGACGCCCTTCGTGTCGCGGGTGAGGAGGTCGGCCTTCCCGTCGCCGTTGAAGTCGCCGACGCCGGTGAGGAGGTTCATCGTGTTCATGCCGGTGGCCGCGGCCTTCGGGGCGAGGAATCCGCCGGCCTTCTTGCCGGCGTAGAAGTAGCTCGCGCCGTTGCTGCGGCGGTCGAGCAGGTCGGGCACGCCGTCGCCGTTCAGGTCGCCGGGCGCCACGAGCGCGGTGAGGCTCTTGACGTTGGAGAGCACGGTGGCGTAGTTGATGAAGCCGCCCTTGCCGTTGCCGCGGTACATGCGGAGCGTGTCGCCGTAGCGGGTCAGGACGTCGGCCTTCCCGTCGCCCGAGTAGTCGTGCTTCCGGACCGAGGTCTTCGTGCCGCTGCCCCAGGTGGGGTCGGCGAGCAGGTGCAGTGAGGTGAGGCTTCCGTTGAAGACGTCCTGGTCGCCGGGGAGCGGGGAGTTCTCGGCCTGCGAGAACTGCCAGAAGCTGAACGAGGCCCACGACGCGGGAAGGCCTGCCGCGGCCGGGCTCTCGGAGTAGTTCGGCGCGAAGAGCTGGTAGGCGCTGAGGCCGGTGGTCGCGCCGAGGCACTGGTCGGCGAAGTCCTTGCCGACGTAGAGCACCGGGGCTCGGCCGGTCTTCGCGGCCGTCTCGGTCGCGGCGGCCTTGATCCAGGCGAGCATCGCGGCGGGAGCGAGGCCGTAGCAGGCGGGGACGCCCTTCTGGCCGTTGTTCTTGCCGGACGGATCGTTGACCTCGATGTCGATCATCGGCGGCAGCGTCCAGCCGCCCTTATGCCACTGGCCATCGTGGGCGGCGAAGAAGTCGGCCTGGGCGGCGCCGCTCGAGGTGTTCGGCGCCACCTTGAAGTAGGTGCCGACGAGCAGGCCGGCGGCCTTTGCGCCGGCGTACTGCGCATCGAACTGGGCGTTCGTCCGGACGATCCCGCCGCTGGCCTTGATGTAGGCGAACTTCGCCCCGTTCGCGGCGGCGGCGGTGAAGTCGGCTGCGGTGAGAGCCTTGCCGGTCTTGCCGACCGACCCCTCGTAGATGTCGAAGCCCGGGACGCCGGCGGGGCGAGCCAGGGGCGCGGCCGCGGCGGCCGTCTTCGAGAGCGCGGGCGAGATGCCCGCTGCTCCGGCACCCGAGCGCGCGAGCTGAGCTGACGACGGGACGGCGGAGGGCGCAGGCGCCGCCGAGGCCGACAGAGGCACCGAGACGAGCAGGCCGCCGGTGAGCGCCGCGAGGGCGAGAGTGCTGGCAGCCGCGCGGGTGGCGCGGCTTCGACGGATCACAGACATGGTGGAGCCCCCAGGAGGTCGCGCGGCGCCGTGGTCGGAAGCGCCGTCGGAGACGAGCCTAGGCACTCGCGCCGCCATTTCGTGGAGCACGGGAACAAATACATCGCTCGGCCGACCTAGGATGAAAGGGCGCCGTCCGCCGACCGGATCGCCTCGTACGACTCGACGAAGAGCCGTTCCCCACCTCCCTCTTCGACGAAAAGGTCTCGCCGTGCCTCCTGTCTCCGCGCGCCGCCGGCGCCTCGCGCTCGTCTCGCTCGCTCTCGGCGGCTTCGCCATCGGCGCCACCGAGTTCGTCGCCATGGGGCTCCTGCCGAACATCGCCCGCGACCTCATGCCGACCGCCTACGCGCAGTCCGCCGAGGCCACGACCGCCCACGCGGGCCTCCTGATCAGCGCCTACGCCCTCGGCGTCGTCGTCGGCGCGCCCACGATCGCCGCGACCACGTCGCACGTGCCGCGGAAGAAGCTGCTGCTCTGCCTCCTGGCGGCGTTCGTGGTCGGGACGGTGGCGTCAGCGATCCTGCCGACCTTCGGCCTCGTGCTCCTGGCCCGGTTCGCGGCGGGGCTCCCGCACGGCGCGTACTTCGGCATCGCCTCGCTCGCCGCTGCGTCGCTCATGGGCCCGGGCAACAAGGGCAAGGGCGTGGCGTTCGTCCTGTCGGGGCTCACGATCTCGAACATCGTGGGCGTTCCGCTGATCACGGCGCTCGGACAGGCGGCAGGATGGCGCGTCGCCTACGTCGCGGTCGCCCTCATCTTCGCAGCGACCTTCGCCGCCGTCGCGCTCGCCCTGCCGCCGCAGCCCGCGTCGGAGGGGGCGTCGATCCGGCGCGAGCTCAACGCGTTCACGAAGCCGCAGGTGTGGCTGGTGATGGGGATCGGCGCGATCGGCTTCGGCGGCTTCTTCGCCGTCTACAGCTACATCGCGACCGCGGTGACCGTCGGGACGGGCTCGTCGGAGTCGGTCGTGCCGTTCGTCCTGGTCGGGGTCGGCGTCGGGATGACGATCGGCAACCTCCTGGGCGGCTGGGGTGCCGACAAGAGCATCCGGAACACGATCTTCATCGGGTTCGCCGGCCTGCTCGTGGCGCTCGTCGGCTACGGGCTGACCGCCCACTCGCTCGTCGGGATCTTCTTCTTCGCGTTCCTCCTGGGCCTCACCTCGTCGATGATCTCGCCCGCCATCCAGACGCGCCTCATGCGCGTGGCGGGCGACAGCCAGATCATCGCGGCCGCCCTCAACCACTCGGCGTTCAACATCGGCAACAGCTTCGGCGCCTACCTCGGCGGCGCCGTCATCGGCGCGGGCCTCGGGGTGGGGGCGCCGGCCTGGGTCGGCGTCGCGCTCGCCGTGCTCGGCGTGGTGCTGACCGTGGTGAGCTTCGCCGTGCAGCGCCGGCGGCCCGAGGCCGTGGCGTCGGCGACCGACGCGATCCGGACCGTGCGGGCGTAGCGGGCGCGGGCGCGCTCGGGATCGCGCCCGGCGCGCGGCGGTGCGTTGGCGGGTGCTCGCAGCAGTAGGCGGGTCTCCGGAGGCCCGCCGGATGCGGCGAGCACCCGCCCACCCGAGCTCGCGACGCGAACACGACCACGCACGCGCACACGCACGAGGGCCCGCCCGACGCCGGAGCGCGGGGCGGGCCCTCGTGGGGTGCGCGGGGCTGATCCTGCGGTCAGAACCCGGCCGGAGCGGCGTCGTCCGTCTGCAGCAGGATTCCGTCCTGGATGGCGCGCTTCCGCAGGGCCACCTTGGTGCCGACGTCGTAGCCGGCGACGCGGTACTTCTCGCGGATGCGCTTGAGGTACGACTTGGCGGTCTCTTCCGAGATGCCGAGCTGGTACGCGACGGCCTTGACGGGCTCGCCGCCGCCGTAGAGGGCCATGACGCGGCGCTCCTGCGCGGAGAGCTTCGGCACGCCGCCGACCTCGGCCGCGTTCAGGGCCAGGTCGAGCTCGGCCGAGATGTACGACTCGCCGTTCGACGCGGTGCGGATCGCCTCGACGATCATCTCGGCGTCCTCGCTCTTGACGAGGTAGCCGAGGGCGCCGGCCGCGAGGGCCTCGCGGACGACGTTGGGCTCGGAGTAGGTGCTCATGAGCACCGTCTTCACGCCGGCGGTCTTGAGGGTCGAGATCTTGAGCGAGATCGGCAGGTTGTCTTTGAGGTCGAGGTCGAGGAGGACGACGTCGACGGGGAATTCGGGGTGGGTCAGCAGCTCGGGCCAGGACGCGACGGCGCAGACCATGGAGATGTCGCTGGCGGCGCCTCGGATCCACTCGCTGAGGGCACCGAGCAGCATCTTGTGGTCGTCGACGAGGGCGAGGCGGATGCGTCCTTCGGAGTCAGGCACGGGTGTCTCTCTTTCGATGAGGAGTTGGCTAATGCTACGAGTCGGCGGGGTTCTCGACCGAACACCGGATGGCGAGCCGCAAACTGCCCTGGTGCGTCGACGTCTGGAAGTCGCCGACCCGGCCGAGCGCGTTCCAGGCGGCGGGCGTGACCCGGTTGCGTCGGAGGCCGGTGGAGGTCAGGTCGATCGGCACCTCGACGGTGCGGCCGGCCAGCGACGCGATCGAGTTCGCCGTGCCGATGGGGCCGAGGGTGAGCGTGATGCTCGTGCCGGTCGCGCGGGTGCGGCGGTCGCCGAGGAGGAGCCAGACGGCCTGCAGGAGGCCGTCGCGCTGCTCCGGCGTCAGGAGCCCTGCGAGCGAGGAGGGGTCGGCGAGCTTGACGGCGCGGCCGAGGTACTCGGACTCGGTCACGGCGTGGTAGAGCCACGTCTCGCGGCGGCCCTCGATGAGGTGGAGGCGCAGCTCGGTCGCGAGCGAGGCGGCGGTCGAGGCGACCTGGGGCTCGAGGGGGAGCGGCACGTCGCCGGTCGCCACGCCGTCGAGGAGCTTCTCGGCGGCGAGGTCGAGGCGGGCCAGCTCGTCGCTGGCGAGCATGCCGACGGCGAACCGGGGCTGGGTGACGGTCGACTGCACGAGCACGCGGTCGAGCTCGATCTGCACCATGTGCCGGAACCGCTGCACCGCGTAGATGGCGATGGCAGAGGGCAGGATCGCGATCGCGATCACCGACACCTGCTGCGGGAACGTCTCGCGCGTGAGCGGCGTGGTCAGCGCGACCGCGACCACGAACAGGACGAGGAGCACACCGGCCGCGATCGCGAGCTCGCGGGCGGGCCGGAGCGTGACCAGGGGGAGGAGCCCGAAGCCGACGGAGACGCTCGCTGTCGCGTAGGCGCCGATGTCGTGGAGCGGCCAGATCGCGACGAAGTCGAGCACGACCACGAGCGCCAGGGCGGCGCAGAGGCCGATCATGACGACGCCGGTCAGCCGCTCGCCCTGGATCGCGACGAGGGCGACGACCCCGATGAACGCGGCCAGGTAGATCAGCCAGGCGATGATCGCGGGCGCGGCCACCGGGTACTGCGAGAGGTGCACCAGGAAGAAGATGAGGCCGTAGATGGCCTGCACGGCTGCGACGGCGGCAGCGCCCATGCCGAGGTAGCCGGTGCCGAGGGTCGCGCCGGCCTGCTGGGCCTGGCGGAGCGAGCGCGCTCCCGTCGACGAGGTGGGGAGTCCGCGTGCGGCGCGCCGGTGACGCGGGACTCCGAGGGTGTTCTCGTCGATGCTCAACGCGGGGCCTCCAGGACGACGGTGGTGCCGGCACCCGGCGCCGAGAACAGGCGGGCGCCGCCCCCGACCTCGCGGAGCCGGTTGACGACGCTCTCCTTGAAGCCGAGGCGCTCCTCGGAGATGCCGCCGAGCTCGAAGCCGACGCCGGCATCGGTGACCATCGCCCGGACCATGGTCTCGTCGTGGATGATCGTGACGTGGGCCTCGGTGACCCCGGCGTGCCGGCGGACGTTCTCGAGGCACTCGGCGAGGGCCAGCAGGAACGCGTCGAGCACGTGCGTCGGGAGCAGCACCTGGCCGGTCCCGTGCCAGCTGACCTCGAGGCCCATCCGGCCGAAGCGCTGCTTCACCGACTCGAGGGTCTGGCCGAGGGGGCTCTCCTCGGTGGTGTCGAGGTTGTAGTCGCCGGACGACTGCGGCTGGGGCGTCGAGCCGAGGCGGAGGTGACGGAGCAGGCGGGCGTCTTCGGCGGCCTGCGCGCGGAGGGCGTCGGGCGTGACGCCGAACCCGGAGTGGGCGAGGAGGGTCAGGGTGGCGAGGACCGTGTCGTGGAGGAGTCTCGCGCCCTGGCGGCGCTGCGCCTCGGTCTCGGAGGCCTGGCGCTCAGCGCGGTGCGCATTGCCGATGGAGTAGATGCGGCGGGCGGCGCGGGGGACGCTGTTGCCGATCCAGAAGCCGGCGACGAAGCAGAGGACCCAGCCGAGGAGGACCGCGGCGACCTGGACGTTGAGGATGCTGCCGGTGCCGACGACGACCTCGGCGACGACGATGGCGGCGGTGACGGCCGCGAGGACGACGCGCTTCGTCGACGACGACAGGAGGAGGGTGAACGAGGCGATCGCTCCGCCGACCAGCGGGATGACCGCGGTCGCCAGGGGACCGTCGATGCCGCCGGGGACCAGGGCGACGCCGCCCGCGACCAGGCCGGTGGCCATTCCGAGCACGACCCAGAGCATCCTGCCGCTCCGGCCGATCATGACGAGCATCGCGATCATGACGAGGCACACCGCGGTCACGATCAGCTGGCGGGGCAGGTCGGCGACGCCGGGATAGCTCAGCGCGACGAGAGACACCACGGTGCACGCGATGCCGAGAAAGCGTGTCGTCGTCCGGAGGAGGCGATCACGCTCCTGGGCGAAGAGGTCCATGCGAGTCCAAGGGATGGTGAGGAGGGGCGCCCGAGGGGGCGCCTAGACCCATCGTTCCACAAGTTGTCCCCCTGCTGGGGTCGCGGCGCGCAAGCCGCGAGGAGATTTCACCTTTCAAGCAGTGCTCGAAGGTTGTCGCCGACCACCTCGTTCTCGATCAGGAACCCGTCGTGGCCGAACTCGCTCGAGATGACGACTGCTCCGGGGCTCGACGACGGACGCAGGCCGTCCGCGATCCTGCGCTGGTCGTCCGGAGGGAACAGCCGGTCGCTGTCGATGCCCAGGATCAGCGCTCGGGCCGTGATCCGCTGGAGCGCCGACTGTACCCCGCCGCGGTCCCGACCGAGGTCGTGCGAGTTCATCGCACCGACGAGGGCGATGTAGCTGTTGGCGTCGAATCGGCGGGTGAACTTGTTGCCGTGGAAGTCGAGGTAGCTCGCCACGGCGAACCGGCCCCGCCCGGTCAGCGGCGACAGCTCGCTCTGCCAGGTGCGCCCGAAGCGCGCGTTGAGCTCGTCGGGGGAGCGGTAGTTGAGCAGCGCCATCCTGCGGGCCAGGGCGAGGCCGCGGTAGGGGCCCTCGCCGCCGGGGGCGTCGTAGTAGTCGCCGCCCTCGTAGCCCGGGTCCATGTGGATCGCCTCGATCTGCACGGTGTTGAGCGCGATCTGGTCGGCGCTCGACAGGGCCGTGGTCGACAGCGCAGCGAGCCGCTCGACGCGGGAGGGGTGGGTGACGGCCCACTCGAGGGCGTGCATGCCGCCCATCGAGCCGCCGACGACGGCCTGCCAGCGGTCGATGCCGAGGGCGTCCGAGAAGCGCGCCTGTGCCTCGACCTGGTCGCGGATCGTCAGGCGCGGGAACCTGGAGCCCCACTCGACGCCGTCGGGGGCGAGCGAGGCCGGACCGGTCGAGCCCTGGCAGCCGCCGAGCATGTTGGGGGCGACGACGAACCAGCGGTCGGTGTCGATCGCGAGGCCGGGGCCAACGATGCCGGGCCACCATCCTGCGGTCGCGTGCCCGTCGCCCGGAGGGCCGGCGAGGTGGCTGTCGCCGGTGAGCGCGTGGAGCACGAGCACCACGTTCGAGTCGTCGGCGGCGCGTCGGCCGAAGGTCTCGTAGGCGATCCGGGGCTTCGGCAGGATCTCGCCGCTCTCGAGACGCAGGTCGTCGAGCGTGACGAAGAGGCGTCCGCCGACCGGGTCGCCCTCCCGCCAGGCCCCGGTGACCGGAGGCTTGCCGAGCATGGCCATCCGGGCCGGCTCCGTGATGACTCTCGACGGGACGGTGTCTTCGGGGGTCGTCTGCCAGTCCATTTGGCTCAAGCATGGCAACAACGGCCAGCGCTCGCCTGACTGTTACGTCACGTGGGCGGTCGCACACGCAGTTCGGCCCGAGTCGCCGCGGGGAACGCGGGTCTCGGGCCGAAGTGCGTGTGCCGGACGCCTAGCTGCTGCGGAGGGACGCCGCGGTCGCGGACGCGGCTGCCTCGAAGCCGGCCGCGAGGTCGGCCTTCAGGTCGTCGACGTTCTCGAGGCCGATCGAGAGCCGCACGAGGCCGGGGGTGACGCCGGTGGTGAGCTGCTGCTCGGGGGTGAGCTGCGAGTGCGTCGTGGAGGCGGGGTGGATGACGAGCGAGCGGACGTCGCCGATGTTCGCCAGGTGGCTGAAGAGGCTCAGGCTGTCGACGAGGGCGGCTCCCGCGTCGACCCCGCCCTTGAGCTCGAACGAGAGCACGGCACCGACGCCCCTCGGGGCGTACTTGCCGGCGGCGGCGAACCAGGGGCTCGTCGGGAGGCCCGCGTAGAACACGTTGGCGACGTCGTCGCGGCTGTCGAGCCACTCCGCGATCTCCTGCGCGTTCTGGACGTGCCTCTCGATCCTGAGCGACAGCGTCTCGATGCCCTGGATGAGCGCGAACGCGGTGTCGGCCGAGTTCGACGAGCCGAGGTCGCGGAGCAGCTGGACGCGGGCCTTGATGATGTAGGCCAGCGGGTCGCCGACCGCGCCGGTGTAGCTGGCGCCGTGGTACGAGGGATCGGGCACGGTGAGCTCGGGGAACTTCTCGACGTTCTTCGACCACTCGAACCGGCCGCCGTCGACGATGAGGCCGCCGATGACGGTGCCGTGGCCGCCGAGGAACTTCGTCGCCGAGTGGACGACGATGTCGGCGCCGTGCTCGAACGGGCGGATGAGGTACGGGGTGGCGATCGTGTTGTCGACGATCAGCGGGACGCCGTTCTCGTGAGCGATCGACGACACCAGCGAGATGTCGAGGATGTTGATCTTCGGGTTGCCGATGGTCTCGGCGAAGAACAGCTTCGTGTTAGGCCGGACGGCGCGGTGCCACTCGTCGGCGTCGTCCTGGTTCTCGACGAACGTCGTCTCGATGCCGAGCTTAGCGAGGGTGTACTTGAACAGGTTGTAGGTGCCGCCGTAGATCGACGACGACGACACGATGTGGTCGCCGGCCTGGGCGATGTTCAGGACGGCGAGGGTCTCGGCCGCCTGACCGGACGACACCAGGAGGGCTCCGGAGCCGCCCTCGAGCGTCGCGATCCGCTGCTCCACGACGTCGTGGGTGGGGTTCATGATGCGCGAGTAGATGTTGCCGAACTCGGCGAGCGCGAAGAGGTTCTTCGCGTGCTGGGAGTTGTCGAAGACGTACGAGGTCGTCTTGTAGATGGGAGTGGCGCGCGCGTGCGTCGTCGGGTCGGGCTGCGCCCCGGCGTGGATCTGCTGGGTCTCGAACTTCCAGTCGGCACTGTGGTCGGCCATGGTGTGCTCCTCGGGTCGGGTGGTCTCTCGGGTGACTCCTGCCCGTCCGCGTCGATCGGGCCGTCGCCGGAGAGCCTAGGGAGGGGGCCTCGGGGCCGCAACGGCGGTGACACGGGGCGTAACGCCCGCGAGTAGCGTCGCCCGCATGACAGCTCTCACCGACACCTTCACGCTCTCCAACGGCGTCCTCATCCCGAGGATCGGCTTCGGCACCTGGCAGATCCCGGACGGCGCTCCCGCCTACGACTCCGTGACCACGGCCCTCGAGGCGGGCTACCGCCACATCGACACCGCCTCGGCCTACGGCAACGAGCAGAGCGTCGGCCGTGCGATCCGCGACAGCGGCATCCCGCGCGACGACATCTTCGTGACGACGAAGCTCCCGGCCGAGATCAAGGACCACGACCAGGCGAAGGCGAGCTTCGAGAAGACGATGTCGCTGCTCGACGTCGGCCCTGTCGACCTCTACCTGATCCACGCGCCGTGGCCGTGGTCGGACATGGGCTCCGACCACCGCGACGGCAACATCGCCGTCTGGAAGGCGATGGAGGAGATCTACGCCGACGGCCGCAGCCGCTCCATCGGGGTGTCGAACTTCGACGTCGCCGATCTCGAGTCGCTCACCGACGCCACCGAGGTGGTGCCCCACGTCAACCAGATCCGCTGGTTCGTCGGCAACACGCAGCCCGACACGACGGCGTACTGCACGACCTGGAACATCCTCGTCGAGGGCTACTCGCCGCTCGCGACCGGCGCCATCCTCGACCACCCGGAACTGACCAGGATCGCCGCGAAGTACGACCGCTCGGTCGCCCAGGTGTGCATCCGCTACCTGCTCGAGCACGACGTCCTGCCGCTCCCGAAGTCGACGACGCCGTCGCGCATCGTCGAGAACGCCGACGTCGACTTCGAGATCGAGGCGCAGGATCTCGAGACCCTCGACTCGCTCGTCGACACCGAGGCCTAGGCGCGGATCGTGGCCGCCCTCGTCGCCACCGGCATCCTCTCGGCGGACGGGTATGTCGTAGACGCCTCCGGCTCCTTCGCCTGGGCTGAGCCCGACGACGAGGTCCACGCGTTCGTCAACGCCCTCGAGCGGCAGGTGTCGACATACCTCTGCGGCCGGCGGCTCTACGAGGTGATGTCGTTCTGGGACGCCCCGCCGGAGGGCCTCTCGGACGTCGCCGCGGAGTTCGCCGCCGGCTGGCGGGAGGCCGACAAGATCGTCGTCTCGACCACCCTCGAGGCGGTCGACGCCCCACGGACGACGCTCGTGCGCTCCTTCGACCCGTCGCTCGTCACAGAGCTGCCGGGCGTCGCGTCCATCGGCGGCCCGACCCTCGCAGCAGCCGCCTTCGAGGCGGGCGTCGTCGACGAGGTCCAGCTCCTGGCCGTGCCCCACCTCGCGGGCGGCGGCACCCGCTTCTTCCCCGACGGCTTCTCGTCCTCGCTCACCCTCCTCGACGAGCGGCGCTTCACCGGCGGCACCGTCTACACCCGCTACCGCGTCGGCTGACACAGCCGCCCGTGCTGCCACGGCCGCTTGTGGAGAGCGCGGACGGGCTGCCTTTCGCACCGCTAGCGTGTGAACCACACGGACGGCAGCGGAAGGAACAGCGCAGGATGACGCAGCAGACAGCAGAGAAGGCGGCGCCGAGGCGCGCACTGGTCACCGGGGCGAGCTCGGGCATCGGTGAGGCGACCGTCCGGCTCTTCCGCGAGCACGGGTGGGAGGTCGTCGCCGTCGCCCGACGCGAGGACCGACTCCGGGCGCTCGCCGACGAGACCGGGGCGTCGTGGTTCCGCGCCGACGTCACGAGCGACGCCGACATCGAGGCCCTCCGGCGCCACGTCGAGGAGACCGGTCCGCTGCACGTCCTCGTCAACAACGCCGGCGGCGCCTTCGGGCTCGACACCGTCGAGGAGGGCTCGCTCGACGACTGGCAGCGCATGTACGACGTCAACGTCCTCGGCACGAAACGCGCCGTCTCGGCCCTCCTGCCCTCGCTCCGGCGCGGGGCCGACGAGGCGGGCTCCGGCGACATCGTGACCATCACCTCCATCGCGGGGCACATCGCCTACGAGAAGGGCGGCGGCTACAACGCGGCCAAGTTCGCCCAGCACGCCCTCGTCGCCGCTCTCCGGCTCGAGCTGAACGGCGAGCCCCTGCGCGTCGTCGAGATCGCTCCCGGCATGGTCAAGACCGACTTCTCGCTCGTGCGCTTCGACGGCGACCAGGCCCGCGCCGACGCCGTGTACGAGGGCGTCGTCGCCCCGCTCACCGCCGACGACGTCGCCGAGGCCGTCGTCCACGCGGTCGAGCTGCCGCCGCACGTCAACCTCGACCTCGTCACGGTCAAGCCCGTCGCGCAGGCGCAGCCGTACAAGCTCACCCGGGGCGAGCTGACGACGCGAGGCTGATGACGCGCAGCTGACGACGGCGCCGGTGAGGCCGCCGCATCGGCGAGGAGCGCCGGATCGGCGACCTCAGCCGATCGAGACGAAGTCGCGCACGTCGTCGCGGGGGAGCACGTCGGCAGTGGCACCCACTTCGAGCTCCAGCAGCTGCACCCAGCCGCCGGAGGACGACAGGAACGCCGTGTCGGAGGCGTCTCGACCCGTCGCGATCCTGACCAGGGTCTGCCTCGGAGCGAGCCCGGTCGCGTCGACGACGTGCCAGGCCCCGTCGACGAGCGCCTCGGCGACGGCGTGGAAGTCCATCGGCGCGAGCCCCGGCGCGTACACCGACACCAGGCGAGCGGGGACGTCGCGCGCTCGCAGCAGGGCGATGACGAGGTGGGCGTAGTCGCGGCAGACGCCCCGGCGGTCGAGGTAGGTCTGCACGGCGCCGTCGGTCGGCGCGCTCGCCCCGGGCACGTACGACAGGCGGGTGCCGACCCACGACGACACCGCCGACAGCAGGTCGCGGCCCTCCAGGCCCTCGAACTCGCTCTTCGCCGTCGGGAAGAGCGTGTCGGACTCGCAGTAGCGGCTGGGGCGGAGGTACTGGATGGCGTCGAGGTCGGCGAGGCCGATGGGATCCTGCCGGCCCTCGACGTCGACCCGGTAGTCGATCTCGACGCGCCCGGCCCCGACCCGGACCACGTGCAGGCGGGTCCCGCGGTCGTCGACGATCTCGCGCGGCTCGAGAGTGCGGCCGCCCGCGCGGATCGACAGCTCCTCCCGGATGTCCTGACCCTCGCTCGCGGCGATCGACAGCACGAGCTCGGCCTCCGAACGCGCGTTCACGACCAGGCGGGAGAATGCGCTTCGCTTCATCCGACGAGCATCCCACGGCCCGGCTCGCCCCGGCCGTCGACGAGCTCCCGTGCGACGCCCCGGCGGGTGATCTCGACCGGCCGCCCGCCCCAGACGTCGAGCTGTCCGCGCGACAGGGTCCACAGGGTCCGGCCCGACGCGAGATCGAACGCGAGGAGTGTCGACGCGCCGGTCGCGGAGCTCGTGCCCAGCGCGTAGCCCGTCGCCGTCGACTGGCCGACGACCGCGGCCCCCCGCGGCAGCGACGTCTGGAACCGGACGCGCCCCGACTCGCCGTCGAGCTCCGAGACGGTCAGCGCCGTGTCTCTCGCGTGCACCGGGCCGATGGTCTCGACATCGCTCGTCGTCGACCCCTCGGGCGTCCCGACGACGGAGCCCGCGACCGCGGTCGACCACCGGGCCCGACCGTCTGCAGGATCGAGGCAGGTCACCCGCTCCGAGCCCGTCTCCAGGACGACGCAGCCGCGCGACACGGTCAGCCCCGAGATCGACGGCGCGGGCCGCGACCAGAGGGTCCGCCCCGTGCGGTCCAGCAGCACCACCGACGGCTGCAGCCCGACGCCCTTCGGCACCGTCTGCGCCACGACCGTCTCGCCCGAGACCCGCACCCCCTCGAGATCCCGGAGGTCGTGCTTCCACGCCGTCTCCGCCCCGGTCGCGCCGTCCACAGACACCGTCCGGTCCGGGAGCGGCACGACGAGCCGGTCGGGGAGCAGCTGCGGGAACAGCACCGACGAGATCGAGCGGCTCCAGAGCCGGTCGCCGAGCCGGTCGATCCTGCGCAGGCTGTACGTGTTGACCGCGCCGCCGATGTCGGGCGCGACACTCACGACGAGCCGGCCGGACACCGCGAAGTTGATCGCGTCGTCCGGTGCGTCGACCCGTGTGCTGCTCACGGTCCGGCCGGTGGCCGTGTCGAGCGACAGCAGGTAGTCGCCCCGCGAGCCGGCGACGCCGACCACCACCGCGCCCGCCGAGCGCGACGCGTGCCAGACGACGGAGAAGACCTGCATCCCGAGGTCGCGCTCGAGGCTGCGGCGCCAGGTGATCCTGCCGGTCTGAGGATCGATCATCACGAGGTGCCCGGGCGTCGACGGGCTCGACACCTCGCAGGCGGCATCCGACCCCGTCGAGCCCGCAGGCGGCAGCGTCGCGGTCACGATCTCGTGGCGGGCGTCGACGCCGCCGGCGCGGAAGCCCGGGCAGTCGGTCGGCAGGCCGGGCGCGAACTCCTCCGCCAACGGGACCGACCAGCCCGACGGCGACGGGCTCTGCCGGACCTCCTGGAACGTCGTCCCGCCGTACGGCTCGTCCGACCCGTACACCGGCTGGAGCGCCGCTCCGCCCCCGACGACGAGCGCGACCACGGCCGCCCCCGCCAGGTAGGCGACGAGCACCAGGCGCGCGGTCGACAGGCGGCGCCTCGGGTGTGGGCTCGCCCGCACCGACCGTGCAGCCGCCGACCCCGCTGCGCTCCGCAGGGCAGAGCCGGACGAGCCCGCAGGATCGCGCACAGCCCGGAGGCTCGAGGGCCGGCCGGGCCGCGGAGGCGCCCACCTGGTCCCGTCGCCGTCCATGCCGCTCCCTCGCCGAATGTCCTCATGCTATTCGGGCGCGTGCAACCGGCCGCCGCTGCCGTCCGACGTAGGGTCGGAACGCCGGGGCCGGAAGCCCCAGACCCGATCAGCGTGAGGAACCACCCGTGCCCCTCGACACCAGCGGCCCCAGCCGCCGCACCTTCGTCACCGGACTCGCAGGGCTCGGCGCGCTCGCCGGAGTCGGGACCCTCGCCCTCGCCGGCTGCACCACCCGCGCCCCCTCGCCCGCCGCCTCCACCACCCCTGCTGCAGACAGGGGCCCCTCCACCTGGGCCGCCCTCGCAGCAGCGGCGACCGGCACCCTCCTCCGCCCGTCGAGCGTCGGCTACGGCACCGCGAAGCTCACCGAGAACCCCCGCTTCGACGACGCCGCACCCCTCGGCATCCTGCTGGCCTCCTCGGCCGCCGACGTCGCCGCCGGCCTCGCCTTCGCCCGCAACTCGAAGACCCCCCTCGCCGTCCGCTCCGGCGGCCACAACTACGCCGGCTGGTCCGCCGGGGGAGCGAGCGGCACCGACGTCTCTCCCTCCCTCGTCATCGACACGGCCGGGCTCCGCAGCATCACGCTCTCCGACGACGGCTCGACCGTCGACATCGGCCCCGGAGCGCCCCTCGCGCTGGTGTACGAGACGCTGGGCGCCCGCGGCAGGGCGATCGGCGCAGGATCCTGCGGCACCGTCGCCGTCGGAGGCCTCACCCTGGGCGGCGGGGTCGGGGTCCTGTCGCGGTCGTTCGGCCTCACCTGCGACCAGCTCACCGGCGTCGAGATCGTCACGGCCGACGGCGTCGTGCACCAGGCCTCGGCCGCGAAGGACGCAGACCTCTTCTGGGCGTGCCGCGGCGGAGGCGGCGGCTCGGTGGGCGTCGTGACGAGACTGACCTTCCAGACGCAGGCCGCGCCGACGGTCGACATGTGGGCTCTGACGTTCCCGTGGTCGGCCGCCGCCGACGTCGTGGCCGCGTGGCAGCAGTGGGCCCCGACCGCCGACGAGCGGCTCTGGTCGACCCTGAAGCTGCTCGGCGGCGAGACGCATCCCCGAGGCCCGGTCGTCACGGTCTCCGGCACCTGGACCGGCGACGGGCCCGTGAGCGCCCAGCTGTCCGCCTTCCTCACCTCGGTCGGCACCGCGCCGCTGACGTCGGTCGCGACATCGCACGACTACGTCGACGCGATGCTCCGCTACGCGGGGTGCGCCGGGCAGAAGGCGTCGGCCTGCACGACCGGCGACGGCGGCGTGCTGAAGCGCGTCTCGGAGTCGGGCGCATCGAGCCTGCCGACCGTCGCGCTCTCCGCCGACGGCATCCAGACGCTCCTCGCGAAGGTCGAGGCGGCGCAGGACGTCGTCGGCCTGACCGAGGGCGGCATCTCGCTCGACGCCCTCGGCGGAGCGGTCTCGAGGGTGGCGGCCGGCGACACCGCGTTCGTCCACCGCGACGCGATCCTGAGCGCTCAGTACACCTCCACCTTCGCCGACGGGGTCGACCCGTCGAGCTTCGACGCCTACGTCCGGTCGTTCCGCGAGGCGCTCGTGCCCGAGTGGGGCGAGGCGTCCTACGTGAACTACGTCGACGCCTCGCTCGCGTCGCCCGGAGAGAGCTACTTCGGAGCGAACCTGAGCAGGATGCAGTCCATCCGGAAGGCGACGGACGCCGCGTCGGTCTTCCGCCAGCCGCACTTTCTCTGAGGCGGTCGTTCGAACACGTGTTCGAACAATCGGCTACACTCGGAGCATGTCGCTCTCCTTCCAGACCTCCCTCTTCGACGACCTCGACGCCGAGCCCGAGCTCGGCCCGCTCGGCGCCGACGTCGAGCGGATCGACCTCGGCGAGGGCGCCTGGCTCGACCTCCGGCCGGGCTGGGTGCAGAACTCCGACGCGCTGTTCGAGCGCCTCGTCGACCGGGTCGACTGGAAGGCCGACCGGCGCGAGATGTACGACCGCGTGGTCGACGTGCCTCGGCTGGTGTCGTGGTTCGGGCCGGGGGCCGAGCTGCCCGACCCGGTGCTCCACGAGGCGCAGGAGGCCCTGAACGACCACTACGGCCGTCCGCCGCAGCAGGTCTTCGAGACCGCTGGACTGTGCTTCTACCGCACCGGCGACGACAGCATCGCCTGGCACGGCGACAAGGTCGGCGACGCGATCGACCGCGACACCATGGTCGCGATCGCGTCGGTCGGCGCTGAGCGGGTGCTGGCCGTGCGCTCCCGGTCGGGAGGCGAGGTGCGGCGGTTCCCGCTCGGCCACGGCGACCTGCTCGTCATGGGCGGCAGTGCCCAGCGCACCCACGAGCACTCGATCGCCAAGACCCGGAGGGCCGTCGGGCCGCGCATCAGCATCCAGTTCCGGCCGCTCTGGTCGAGGTCCGCCTGAAGCATCCGGCGTCGCGTCGATCCGGTCCCTCCCACTACGGTTGGGGGATGGTTCTCCTTCCCGACGAAAGTCCGCTCGAACCCGGCGCCGAAGCCCCTGAAGCCCCCTCGCGAGACTCCTCGCGCGAGATCCTGGGCTGGCTCGAATTCGGAGAGGCGGCGCGAGAACTCGCTCAAGACGTCCTCGCCTCGGGCTTCCGCCCCGACGTCGTCGTGGCCATCGCCCGCGGAGGCCTCGTCCTCGCGGGCAGCATCGCGTACGCCCTCGACACCAAGATGTGCGGTTCCATCAACGTGGAGTTCTACACCGGGGTCGGCAGCGTCCTCGACCGCCCCGTGATCCTGCCCCCGGCCCTCGACGCCCCGGCCCTCGCCGGCAAGCGCGTCCTGCTCGCCGACGACGTCTCCGACTCGGGCCGGACCCTCGAGCTGGTGCGCGACATCCTGCGCGGCCACGGCGCCGACGTCCACACGGTCTGCCTCTACTCGAAGCCGCGCACGATCCTCGAGCCCGACCACGTCTGGCGCCACACGGCCGACTGGATCACCTTCCCCTGGAGCGCCCTGCCCCCGGTGACGGTGTCCACGTGAGCATCCACCTCGTCGGAGGCGGCTGGTCGAGCGGCCAGAGCGAGGTCTACGAGCTGTTCGTCGCCGAGGCCGCGACGCGCGCCGGCCGGGTCGGCCGCCAGGTGCCCAGGATCGCCGTGCTCATCGTGGTCGAGGACGACGTGCCCTCGGAGGACTACCGCACCGGGTTCCCCGCACTCCTCGCCGCGATCGGGCCGTGCGAGCCGCTCGTCACCGAGGTCGTCTCGAGCGACGTCTTCGACACGACCGTCCTCTCCGACATCGACGGGCTCCTCGTCGGCGGCGGGATGACGCCGGCGTACTTCGAGGCGATCGTGCCGCTCGTCGACCAGATCCGCCTCCTCGTGGGCGACGGCCTGCCCTACCTCGGCTTCTCGGCCGGCGCCATGATCGCCGCCGACACGGCGATCCTCGGCGGCTACCGGATCGGCGGCGTCGAGGTGTGCCCGCAGGACTCCTCCGAAGACCTCGACGAGGTCACCCTCGTGCAGGGTCTCGGGCTCGTCGACCTGGCCATCGACGTCCACGCCGCGCAGTGGGGCACGCTGACGCGCCTCATCGCCGCCACCGAGGCCGGCATGGTCACCGGCGGCGTCGCGATCGACGAGAACACCTCGCTGGTCGTCGGCGAGGGCGCCCTCGTCGTGCTCGGCACCGGCAGCGTCTGGCGCGTCGAGCCGCAGATCGACGACGAGTCGGGCGAGATCGTCGGCGTGTCCGTGGGCACGCTCGCGGTGGAGTGAGCCCGTCGTGAGCAGCGCCCCCGCAGCCCCGCGACCGCTCGCCGACCTCGTCGACCCGGGCTGGGCGAGGGCTCTCGAGCCGGTCGCCGGACAGGTCGCAGCGATGGGCGAGTTCCTGCGGGGCGAGGTGGCAGCGGGTCACGCGTACCTCCCGGCCGGCGACCTGATCCTGCGCGCCTTCACCTACCCGTTCGACGACGTGCGGGTGCTGATCGTCGGGCAGGATCCGTATCCCACCCCGGGCCACCCCGTGGGCCTCTCGTTCGCCGTCGACCCGCACGTCCGACCCGTGCCGCGGAGCCTCGGCAACATCTACCGCGAGCTCCGCGACGACCTCGGCGTGCCGCCCGCGCCCCACGGCGACCTGACGGCGTGGGCCGAGAACGGCGTCCTGCTGCTCAACCGGGTGCTGAGCGTCCGGCCCGGGACGCCCGCGTCCCATCGAGGCAAGGGCTGGGAGGCGGTGACCGACCAGGCGATCGACGCGCTGGTCGCCCGCGGAGGCCCGCTCGTCGCGATCCTGTGGGGGCGTGACGCGCTGTCGCTGAAGCCGCGGCTCGGCGACGTGCCCACCGTCGAGTCGGCGCACCCGTCGCCGCTGTCGGCGTCGCGCGGGTTCTTCGGGTCGAAGCCGTTCAGCCGGGCGAATGAGCTGCTCGTCGCGCAGGGCGGGGAGCCGGTCGACTGGCGGCTGCCTGCGGATGCGTCCGCCCCGCGGTCGTGACAGGCTGAATCGTGCTCGAAGAGGAATACCAGCCCCGACGCCGACTGCCGCGCGCCCTCCAGCCGGCGCCTCGACCCGAGACGCCGTTCTCGTTCGAGATCCGGCCAGCGGTCCCCGAAGACCTGCCCGCGATCCGCGACATCTACAACCACTACGTCGCGAACTCGACCGTCACGTTCGACGAGAAGGCGATGACGATCCGCGACTGGCGCGCCAAGTACGCTCGGCTGCAGCAGCTCGAGATGCCGATCCTGGTCGCGGAGTCGCCGTCCGGGCAGCTGCTCGGGTACACGATGGTGTTCCCGTGGCAGGCGAAGGCCGCGTACCGCTACACCGTCGAGGACAGCATCTACCTCGGGCCGGCATCGACCGGCAAGGGTCTCGGCAAGGCCCTGCTCGGCGCGCTCATCGAGGCGTGCCGCGAGGCCGGGATCCGCGAGATCATCGCCGTCATCGCCGACAAGAACGCCGACGCGTCGATCCGGCTGCACGCCTCCTACGGCTTCAAGGAGGTCGGCCGCATGGGCCGGGTCGGCTTCAAGTTCGACCGCTGGCTCGGGACCGTCATGATGCAGAAGTCGCTCAAGAAGCTGAAGAGGCCGCGGGGGTAGGTGCGGGCTGGGTGGTCGTGGCTGTGCGGTGCGGTGCTGTGCGGTGCTGGTTCGGTTCGGTTTGGTTGCTCGAGATCGCAGTTCGACGGGGTTCGGCCCGGGTTTCGTGTGTCGAAGTGCGATCTCGGGGTGTGCGCGGGTAGTCGGGCGTGCATCCTGCGTCGAGATCGCAGTAGCTGTCGCCTCGGGGTGCCCGCGGGCGACAGGTAGTGCGATCTCGGCGGAAGGGGGGGTGGCAGGCGTCAGGATTGCGCGGGGCGCGCACCACCGAGCTCGAGCAGGCCGACGCCCGCGATGACGAGCACGACGCCGCCGATCTGCAGCAGGGTGAGCGGCTCGTGGAACACCAGCCAGCTGATCAGAGCGACCAGGACCACCCCGACCCCCGCCCAGACGGCGTAGGCGATCCCCAGCGGCACGCCCGCCCGCAGGGTCTGCGACAGCATCACGAACGACAGCACGTAGCCGACCGCCACGACGATGTAGGGCCACCACGGAGCATTCGGCCCGCTCACCACGCGCAGGAACGTGGTCGCGACCACCTCGCTCGCGATCGCCAGGGCGAGGAACAGGTATCCCATGGGCGTCGTCCTCCGTCGGGGTGGGGGCGCCGGTCCGGGTGTCGGCGGCGTCCCGAGAGTAGTGGCGGCAGGTGAACGCGGGATGGGCGGGCGCGCCGAATCGACCCGCCCCGTGCGAGGCGAGCCGATTCGAGCGAGCGCAGGATCAGCGGAGACTGATCACCGACGCAGGCGGCGCCGCAGCACCAGTCCGAGCCCTCCGAGGAGCAGCAGGATCGCCGCCGTCAGAGGTGCGACGGGCGACGCGCTGCCGGTGAAGGCGAGGGAGCCGTCCGCTGCGGGAACAGTGCCGGCGGCCAGGCCGGCGGTGGTGAGGTCAGCGGCGGCGGTGTCGATCCCGCGGGTGGTCACCGAGGTGCCGGTGCCCGAGGTGGTGCCGGTGCTGGTGCCGGAGCCGGTGTTGCCGGTGTTCGACGGTCCGGACGGTGTCGTGATGACGGGCGTGCCGGGGTCGGTCGGGCTGGTCGGGTCCGTGGGTCCGGTCGGGCCGGTCGGGTCCGTGGGGACAGTCGGGTCGGTCGGCATGGTCGGGTCGGTCGGTCCGGTCGGTCCGGTGGGTCCCGTCGGCCCGGCGGGGTCGGTGCCGGTCGTCGGATCGGTGGTGTCGCTGTCGCCGATGACGGAGACCGAGTTGCCGCCGACGGTCACGGGGAGCGAGATCACGGGGATGATCTGCGTTCCGCCGAGGACCGAGCCGGACCCGGTGGTGGTGCCGGTGGTGCCGGATCCCGTGGTGCCGGTTCCCGTGGTGCCGGTGGTGGAGCTGCCGGTGGAGGACGAGTCGCCGATCACGGAGACGGCGTTGCCGCCCGCGGTGACGGGGAGCTCGACGGCGGGGATGATCTGCGTTCCGCCGAGGAACGAGCCGGTCCCAGTGGTGGTGCCGGTGGTGCCGGATCCCGTGGTGCCGGTGCCGGTGCCGCCGCCGGTGGTGGAGCTGCCGGTGGAGGACGAGTCGCCGATCACGGAGACGGCGTTGCCGCCCGCGATGACGGGGAGGCCGACGACGGGGACGACCTGGGTGCCGCCGAGGACCGAGCCGGACCCGGTGGTGGTGGTGCCGGTGCCGGATCCCGTGGTGCCGGTGGTGGTGCCGCCGGTGGTGGAGCTGCCGGTGGAGGACGAGTCGCCGATCACGGAGACGGCGTTGCCGCCCGCGGTGACGGGGAGCCCGACGACGGGGACGACCTGCGTGCCGCCGAGGACGGAGCCGGAGCCGGAGGTGCTACCGGTACCGGTGCCAGTCGCAGCACCTGTCGAATCGCTACCCGTGGTGGGCACCGAGGTGCTGCTGCCCGACGAGCGCGAGTCGCCGATCACCGAGACGGCATTGCCGCCGACGGCCACCGGGACGCTGACGCCCGGAACGACCTGCGTGCCGCCCGCGACCGAGCCGGAGCCCGACGTGGAGGGCGACGAGCTGCCCGAACCCGAACCCGATCCAGCGGCCGGGGCCGTGGTCGACGAGCCGGCCGTCGACGACCCGGACGACGACGAGTCACCGAGCACCGAGATGCCGTTGCCGGAGAGCGTCACCGGGACGTCGAGACCGATGAGGGCCTGGCTGCCCGAGGCGACCGACGAGTCGCCGGAGGTCGTGGCCGTGGTGGGGGCCGGTGATCCTGCGCCGGGGGTCGTGGTCTTCGACCCCGTGGAGGACGAGTCGCCGAGCACCGAGATGCTGTTGCCGGAGACCGTCACCGGAGCCGACACGACGGGAGCGGCCTGCGTGCCGGAGGCGACACCGTGCGAGCCCGAGGTGGTCGGGGCGGGTGCCGGAGCAGCCGGCACCGAGGCGGCGGGAGCCGACGACGAGCTGCCCGCGCTCGAGCTGTGGCCGACCACGGAGACGGCGTTCCCGGAGACGGTCACCGGGACGTGCACCGAGACGATTCCCTGGGTGCCGGAGAGGATCCCGGAGATGCCCGAGGTGCGCGGAGCGGCAGCGGGCGCAGCCGGAGCCGAGGAAGGAGCAGGCGCAGCAGGAGCAGAAGGAGCAGCAGGCGCAGCAGGCGCAGCCGGAGCGACAGACCCGCGGCTGACCGCGTGCCCGATGCCCGAGACTGCGGTTCCCGTGACCTTGACCGGTGCCGAGACGGCGGCCGCGACCTGGGTGCCCGAGAGCAGCCCGTCGTGCCCGGTCGTCGTCGCGGCGCTGGCCGCGGTCGTGCCGACGGCCCAGAGGCCCCCGACGAAGCAGGCTCCTGCGAGCCCGCGGATGACGTACTTGTTCATGGTGATGACTCCTGAATCGAGTGGATCGACCGAATCGCGTGCGTCACGTGATTCGAGTGCTCGGAGTCCGGGAGCGCGAGTGCGCGTGATGCCCGGATCGAGCGTGAGACCGAGTGCGACGGAGCGCAGGATGCGCGGATCCGCCGGGCCGCCGGAGCAGCCGAGGGGCCTGTCCGCTCACCTCTCGACGGGGGTCGAGGGGAGCGGCGGCCCGGTCAGTCGGGCGTCGAGTCGGAGTCGTAGGCGGGCGCGGCCAGAGCGGCCGCGTCGACGTCGTGCAGGGCGGCACCGCGGAGAGCGGAGGCCCAGAAGAGCGAGTCGCCGGCGAGGGCGGCGGATGCCCCGCCAGCCGAGCCGGAGCCGGCAGCCGAACCGGACTGCGCCGAACTCGAGGGGGCCGCGGGGAGCGAGCCCTTCTCCGGCGAGAACGGCATCGCCGGACCGGCCGGCGACGAGGGTGCGGCCGTCGATCCGGCGCCGGCCGACGAGGCGGCGCGGGAGACCCCGAGGCCGAAGACGGCCGAGTCAGAACCGGACGAGACCAGGATGCTGGTGCCCGCCGCCAGGGCGCTCACGCCCTCCGCGTCGAGGCCCTCGACTGCCGCGGCCGGGCCGTTGTCGGCCCCGCCGAGCGCACCGGCGTCGACTCCCGGGCCGCCCGCAACAGGGTCGCTCGGTGTCGTGCCGCCGGAGACGGGGCTGGTGCCGGGCAGGTCGATCGGCCCGACGCCGATCGGCCCGACGACCACCGGCGGGACCACGACGGGCGGCACGATCACGACAGGGCCGCCGGGCAGGGACGGCGATGCGGCCCCCTCGGCGACGGCCCCGACGGTCTGGTCGACGGCCGAGGCGACGGGTGCGGTGACCGTGCTGACGGGCTTCGAGCCCGTCACGGCGCTGACCACGGGCACGCTCGCGACCACGTGGTCGACGGTCGAGGCGACCGGCGCCACGACGTGCTGGACGGGGGTTGCGGCAACCGTGTCGAGGGTCTTCGTCACGACGGGGGCCGCCTGCGCGACCACGTGGTGGACGGGCGCGACAGGGGCGGTGGCCCTGGTCGCAGCGCCGAGAGCACCTGTCGCGGTCGATCCGACGCTCTTCGCGACGGGGGTCGTGACGTGCTGCACCGGCGCGGTGACACGCGTGACGATCTTCGAGACGGAGCCGGTCAGGCGGGAGCCGGAGGCGGCCGGCGCGGAAGCGGTAGGCGCCGAGGCGGCAGGCGCCGATGCGGCAGGTGCAGAAGCCGCGGGAGCGGCCGACGACACGTGAGCGGCGACCGACGACACCGACGACACCGGCCCGGTGGCCGCGGACGCCGACTGCGACCCCAGGGTCACCCCGAGCACCACGAATCCGCCGGACACGAGACCCGCGAGCAGCAGGCGGCGCGCGAGTGCGCGTGCCCGGTGCGGGTTCTCGGCCGTGCGGGGCACGGCGGCCGTCTGATCCACGGCGTCACCTCAGCGTGTCGTGTGCGTCGAAGCTGGTAAGACCTCGAGGGGCGGTGGTTTGCCGCCCGATGACGAGACTGTACGCCTCGGTCTACCTCCCGGCAACACAAACCGGCCGAATGGCCCGAGATGTACCCCGAGCCCGGGCGATAGGCTCGGCGCGATGTTCGAACTCCACCATCTGACGGCGCAGGAGCAGTACGACTGGCTCCGGCGGGGAGAGGTCACGCCGCGCGAGCTGGTCGACCACTACCTCGAGAGGGTGGGGCGTCTCGATCCTGCGCTCGGCTCGTTCGTCACGGTCACGGCCGACGCCGCCCGCGCTCGCGCCGACGAGCTCGCAGCCGCGGGCCGCAGCCCCGCACCGCTCTGGGGCCTGCCGCTGGCCGACAAAGACCTCACCGATCGTCGGGGCGTCCCGACGGGCGCAGGATCGCGGCTCTCCCGCGGGCGCGTCCCCGCCTCCTCGTCTGCCGTCGTCGACGCCGTCGACACCGCCGGCGCCATCAGCCTCGGCAAGACGGCGACACCGGAGTTCGGCCTCACCTCGTACACCGAGACGCTCGTGGGCCCGCCGACCCGCAACCCCTACGACCTCTCGCTCGGTCCCGGAGGCTCCAGCGGGGGAGCGGCGGCGGCGGTGGCGGCGGGGCTCCTGCCGTTCGCTCCCGGATCGGACGGCGGCGGCTCGATCCGCATCCCGGCCGCCGCCACCGGCCTCGTCGGCCTCAAGCCCTCGCGCGGCCGCGTGCCGTCGCAGTCGGGCCTGACCAGTCTCGGCGGACTGGCCGTCGGCGGACCGCTGGCCCGCACCGTCGCCGACGCGGGGATGCTCCTCGACGCCCTCGTCTCGCCCGACGGCCTGCCGCCGCACCACCGCTACGCGCTCCGGGCGCCCGAGAACCCGGAGGGCTCGTTCCTCGGGTCGGCCGTCCGAGGCGAGGGCCGGTTCAGGATCGGCGTGACCACGAGCTCGCCGTGGGACGACACCTACGACGTGCGCATCGACCCGTCCGTCGACAAGGCGCTCCGGCTGACGATCGAGCACCTCGGAGCGGTCGGCCACGAGATCGACGACGCGACGCTCCCCGCCTCCGACTACGGCCGCTGGTTCACCGTCCTCTGGAAGGCGGGCGCCGCGTCGATCCCCGCGGAGGGCGCCGACCTCGAGCTCCTCGAGCCGATCACGCGCTGGCTCGTCGAGCGCGGCCGTGCCCTCTCCGCCCGCGATCTGGGGGAGGCCCTGGCCGGTCTCACGGCCTTCGAGGCCTCCGTGATCGAGGCCTTCGACCCGTTCGACGCCGTCCTGACGCCGACCCTGGCTCTCCCGCCGCGGCCGATCGGCTGGTACGACGCCGCCGACGCGGAGCGGAACTTCGAGCAACAGTGCCTCTACGCGCCGTTCACGTCGTTCGTCAATGTCGCCGGGCTCCCGGCGATCTCGCTGCCCGTCCACGAGCATGAGGGCCTCCCCGTCGGCGTACAGCTGATCGGCCGCCCGGGCCGCGAGGACGTCCTGCTCTCGATCGGGGCCCAGCTCGAGCGCCGCATCCGGTGGCAGCGGCGGCACCCGCCGGGCTGGTAGGGGCCGCGGCTCGGTCGCGACGCGCATTCCGGCCCGAGTCACGCCGGACGAAGCGTGTCCCGGGCCGGAATGCGCGTGCGGAGCGCCGCAGCACTACAGCACGCCGCGACCGGTGCCGCGACCAGACCAGCACGTCGAAACCGCAGCCGCGAGCAGAGCAGCCCTACGCCGGCGGCGGCGCCACGTCGAGAGTCGGCACCGCGGCGATGAGCCGCCGCGTGTAGTCCTCCTGCGGCGACCGCAGCACGTCGTGGGTGGTGCCCTGCTCGACGATCCGCCCCTGGTGCATGACGGCGACGCGGTCCGACAGGTGGTTCACGAGTCCCAGGTCGTGCGACACGATCAGGAGGGCGAGGCCGCGCTCGCGCCGGAGCGACGCCAGGAGCTCCAGGATCTGCGCCCGGACCGTCACATCAAGAGCACTCAGCGGCTCGTCGCCGACGAGCAGCCGCGGCGAGTGCACGAGCGCGCGGGCGATGGCGATCCGCTGCCGCTGACCGCCGCTGAACTCGTGCGGGTACCGGTCGAGGACCCCGGCGGCGGAGCCGGTCGGGAGCCCGACGCGGTCGAGCATCGCGGTGACGAGGGCCCGGTGGTCGCCGGGCACGTCGAGCGCCCGGAGGGGTTCGGCAACGATGTCGAGCACGCGCATCCGGGGGTCGAGCGAGGAGTAGGGATCCTGCAGCACGATCCCGGTGTCGCGCCGCAGCCAGCGCAGATCGCGGGCGCGGCCGGGGGCGACGGGACGGCCGTCGAACGTCACGGAGCCGGTCGTGGCGCGGTCGAGCGCGAGCAGGATCCGCACCAGCGTCGACTTGCCCGACCCCGATTCGCCGATCAGGCCGACGCTCTCCGACGCCCCGACCGCGAGCGAGGCGTCGACGACCCCGCGCCGCACGACGCCGGGGGTGAAGAGCGTGCGCCGGGGCAGCACGAAGTCGCGGCCGACACCGTGCGCCTCGAGGAGCGCGGGCCCGGTCACGAGGCGCTCCAGGTGGTCGCTCGGGCCGCCTCGACGAGCCCGCGCGTCACGGGGTGCTCCGGGGCGTGCAGGATCGTCGCCACCCGGCCCCGCTCCACGGCCCGGCCCTCCGAGAGCACGACCACCTCGTCGGTGACCTGCGCCAGGACCGCCAGGTCGTGGGTCACGAACACGAGGCTCGCCCCGCGCTCGTCGACCAGGCGCCGGAACAGCGCGAGGATCTCCTCCTGGGTGGTCACGTCGAGGGCGGTGGTGGGCTCGTCGGCCAGGATGAGCGCCGGTCTCGCGATGAGCGCGATGGCGATGCCGACGCGCTGCCGCTGACCGCCGGAGAGCTGGTGCGGGTAGAGGTCGACGACGGTCTCGGGGTCCGGCAGCCCGACCTCGCGCGCGGCCTCCACCGCGCGGAGGCGGGCCTCGCGCTTCGGCAGGCGCTCGTGGAGGCGGAGCGGCTCGGCGATCTGACGACCCACCGTGTGCAGCGGGTTCAGAGCGGAGAGGGGATCCTGGAACACCGTGCCGATCTGCGAGCCGCGGACGCGGGCGAGCTCGCGCTCGGGGAGCCCGATCAGCTCTCGGCCGTCGAGCAGGACGCTGCCGGTCACGACGGCCTCCTCGGGGGCGAGTCCGATCGCCGAGAGCACTGTCAGCGACTTGCCGGAGCCCGACTCGCCGATCAGGCCGAGGCGGGCGCCGTCGCCGACGCGGAACGAGAGGTCGTCGACCACCCGGCGGCCGCCGATCTCGACGGCGAGGCCTGTCACGTCGAGGCTCATCGGGTCTCCTCCGTCGTCAGGCGGGCGAGGCGCGAGGACCGCAGCCGCGGGTCGGAGGCGTCGCGGAGCGCGTCGCCGAGCAGGTTGAAGGCCAGGACGGTGAGCGTGATCGCGAGCCCCGGCCAGACGACGCTGCCGGGGTGGATCGCGATGTAGACCTGCAGGTCGTTCAGGAGTCGTCCCCACGAGGTCGTCGACGCGGACGCCCCGAAGCCGAGGTACGACAGGCCGGCCTCGGCGAGGATCGACGTCGCCATCGCGAGCGACAGCTGGACGACGAACGTCGGCGCGACGTTCGGCAGCAGGTGCCGGAGGAGGACCCCCGCCGGGCCGACGCCGGAAGCGCGCGCCGCCAGGACGTAGTCGGTGCGGCCGATCCTGCGGATCTCGCCCCTCGACACCCGCGCGATGTTCACGCCGTAGCCGATGCCGACGGCCGTGACGACCACGCCGAGCGACCCGCCGACGATCGAGGCCAGCAGCATCGCGATGAGGATCGTCGGGAAGGCGATCAGGATGTCGATCAGAACGGCCGTCGACTCGCGCACCCACCGCGTCGTGAGGGAGCCGAGCGCCGCCAGGGCGATCCCGACCACCGACGCCAGCACGCCTGCGAGCACGGCGACGATCATCGTCGTGCGGGTGGCGGCGAAGACGTAGCTGAAGATGTCGCGGCCGATGCTGTCGGTGCCGAAGAGGTGCTGGAGCGACGGCGTCTTCCAGGCGCTGTACGGGTCGGTCGCGAACGGGTCGACGGGAGTCCAGAAGCTCGACACGACGGCCGAGACGAGGAGGAGGGCGATCCAGGCGGCAGCAGCCACGCCCGCGGGCCTCCGGAGGAGCTCGATGAACAAGGTGCGGCGCCGCGCGGGCCGCCCCGCGAGGGCGCTCACTCGCCCGGCTCCCGGAGGCGCGGATCGACGGACCGGTGCACCAGGTCGACCACGAAGCCGAGGATCAGCACCAGCCCGGTGAGAGCGAGGAGCTCGCCCTGCACCTTCGTGAGGTCGCGGACCCCGACGTCCTGCACGAGCATCCTGCCGACCCCCGGCAGGGCGAAGAGCTGCTCCACGAGCACGGCGCCGACGAGCAGGGCGGCCAGCTGCACCCCGAGCACCGACACGACGCTGAGCAGCACGTTGGGGAGCCCGTGGGTGACGACCGCCCGGGTGCGGGTCATCCCCTTGGCGGCCGCGGTCCGCACGTAGTCCTGCGACATCGCCTCGAGCGTCGCCGAGCGGGTGAAGCGCAGGATCACGGCCCCCTCGATCACCCCGATCGTCAGGGCCGGCAGCAGCAGGCTCCGCAGCGCCTGCACGGGGTCGGCCCACCCGTCGCTCGGGTAGCCCTGCGTCGGGAACAGCCGGATCGCGACCCCGAACACCGCGATCAGGATCATCCCGCCCCAGACCGCGGGGACCGCTGCGAAGGCCTGGGCGACGCCCGAGATGACGGTCCCGCTGATCCTGCGCCGGCGGAGCGCCGAGACGACGCCGAGGGGGATGCCGAGGACGAGCCCGATCACGAGGGAGAGGCCCGCGAGGGGCAGCGTGACGGAGAGCTTCTGGACGAGCTGAGACGACACGGACGAACCCGTCACGAGCGACCTGCCGAGGTCGCCGTGGAGGAGGCCGCCGAGCCAGGCGGCGTACTGCACCGGGAGCGGCCGGTCGAGGCCGAGGCTCTTCCGGATCCCGGCGACCTGGTCGGCCGTGCCCTGCGTGCCCGCGATGACCTGCGCCACGTCGCCCGTCAGAAGACGGAGCGTGAAGAAGATCAGCGCACTCGCCACGAGCAGCCCGAGGACGAGCAGCACGAGGCGCGAGAGCACGAAGCGGGTCACTGCGACTTCTGCAGCTTCGCCAGGTCGAGGCGGGACGACGTCGACGACGTCGGGAAACCGGTGATCCCGTCGTGCACGGCGGTCAGCGTGGTCGCCGTGTACAGCCAGTCGGCGGGGGCGTCCTCCGCCACGATCCGGGCCGCCTGCTTCAGCTTCTCGTCGACGACCGCCGGGTCGGTGGCGGCGAGGGACTCCGCGTAGAGGGACTGCACCTTCTCGTTGTCGTAGCCGAAGTAGTAGTCGGGGTTCGCCCAGTTGCCGAAGTCGTGCGACTCGGCGTGGTTCACGATGCTGAGCTGGTAGTCGTGGGCGACGTAGACGTTGTTCAGCCAGGTCGTGAAGTCGGTCTGCGTGACCTTCAGGGTGATGCCGACCCTCTTGAGCTGCGAGGCGAGGAGGTCGCCGATCGAGGCCGGGTAGAAGTTGGCGTAGGTGAGGCTCAGGGTCAGGTTCGCGTGGCCGGCCTCGCGCAGCAGCCTCTTCGCATCGCTCGGGTCGTAGGAGTCGACGCTCGAGAGGTTCTCGTAGCCGGGGTCGAGAGCGGGGATCGGTCCGCCCTGCGTGACGCCGGCGCCGCCGAGGGCCTTGATGATCGCCCTGTTGTCGATCGCCTCGCGGATCGCCTTCCGCACCCGGATGTCGGTGAAGGGCGCCTCGGCGTCGTTGAAGGCGAGCGTGTACTTGTCGGTCGTCTTCCCGCGCTTCAGCGAGATGCCGTCGACCCCGGTCAGCTGCGACTGGAGGGTCGCGTCGACGGCCGTCTGGACGTCGACATCGCCCGAGATGACGGCGTTGATGCCGGCTGAGGGGCTCGTGTAGTACTTGAAGACGACGCCCGCGACCTCGGCCCGGCTTCCCCAGTAGTCGTCGAAGCGGGTCAGGCGGATGTTGTCGCCCTGCTTCCAGCTGGCGAGGCGGTAGGGCCCGGTGCCGTTCGCGGTGGTCTTGAGGTCGTTGGTCGCGGCCTGCTCGAGCACGAGGCCCGCCCGGCCGCTGAGGGCCCAGAGCAGGTTCGAGTCGGGCTTCGACAGCGTGATGACGACCGTGTCGGCGGACGGCGAGGTGATCGAGGCGACGTTCGCGAGGTCGGCGGAGTTCTGGAACGTGGCCGTCTTCTTGACCTGCTCGAGCGACCACACGACGTCGGAGGCCTTGAGGGCGTGGCCGTCGTCGAACACGACGCCGCTGTGCAGCGTGAACGTGTAGGTCAGCGCGTCGGCCGAGACCGTGTGCTTCGACGCCAGGACGTCGACGACGTCGTTCGTCGAGGTGCGGCCGACGAGGCCCTGGTAGACGTTGTCGATCAGGACCTGGTCGAGTGCGATTCCGGCGGTCGTCCGGATGTCGAGGTCGGTCGGCTCGAGGACGAGGCCGACGTTGACCGTGGCCGAGGTGTCGGGCTTGCCGGTCTGGGTGGTCGTGGTGCCGGACGAGCTGCAGCCCGCCGCGATCAGGGCGGTGACGAGGGCGAGCGAGGCAGCGGCGACGAGTCGGGCGGGGCGCATGGGCGGGGGCAGACCTTTCTTGACCCCTGCGGCAGGCTCGATTCGTGGTCGGCGCTCACCGCAGGACGGAGGAGACCGTGTCGTCGGTGAGCACGGAATGCTGGGAGAGCCTGTCGCTGGTGAACAGGGCCGCTGCGGAACCGCTCGTCGCTTGTGAACGAGGGACCGCCCCCGCCGCGGGTCGCTGCTGAACCCGTGGCCAGGAGAGAAATTACCACGGGACCCGAGGTATTCCTGTCCCTGAGTCGCGCCGAGTCAATCCGAGAGTTCGCCGAGCCGCTGGCGTCTCAGGTAAGCCTTACCTATATTGGAATCATCATGTTCCTCGAAAGCCGCGAGCCCGAACTCCAGCCCTCTGCACTCCGCGTGTTCTTCGCCGGCGACTCCTCGGCCGTCTCCGACATCCGGTCGATGCTCGAGGTGCTCCCGATCTGCGCTCGGGGTCAGGTCTTCATCGAGGTCGCCGACCCGAGCGAGATCGTCGCTGTCGAGGCTCCGGGTCGAGTGACCGTCACGTGGCTCGACCGCTCACGCCGCTCCGGTCGGCCCGGCACCGGTGAGCGCTGCCTCCCGGGTGTCGCCCTCGAGCGTGCGGCCCGCGCCTGGCTCGGCGAGTTCTTCGTCGACCGCGAGGCGCTCGTCACGAGCGACTACGTCCTCTGGATCGGTGGGGCCGCGTCGTTCGCGTACGACCTCCGCCACGACCTCGCCGAGTTGTTCCACGCCGAGGCGACCTCCGTCTGAGGCGCGGCCTCCCGGCTGAGGCGACCTCCGTCTGAGGCGCGGCCTCAGGCGGTGGCGCGCGACAGCGGCACCACGAGCGGCGTGTGCGTCTGGGGGTCGTCGATGATCTCGCAGGGCAGGCCGAAGACGTCCGACACGAGGTCCGCCGTCAGCACGTCGCCCGCCGTGCCCTGGGCGACGATCCTGCCGTCCTTCATCACGACGAGGTGTGTGGCGTAGCGGGCCGCCTGGTTGAGGTCGTGAAGGACGACGACGAGGGTCCGCCCCTCGCGGTGGAGCCGTGCGCAGAGCTCGAGGACCTCGTACTGGTGCGCGATGTCGAGGAACGTCGTCGGCTCGTCGAGCAGCAGCAGCTCGGTCTGCTGGGCGAGGGCCATGGCGATCCACGCGCGCTGGCGCTGCCCGCCCGAGAGCTCGGCGACGCCGCGGTCTGCGAGATCGACGATGTCGGTCGCGAGGAGGGCCTGCGCGACGGCCTCCTCGTCGGCGGCGGACCACTGCCGGAAGAGCCCCTGGTGCGGGAACCGGCCTCGTCCGACGAGGTCGCGGACGCTGATGGCCTCCGGTGCGATCGGGCTCTGCGGCAGCATTCCGAGGCGCTTCGCCACCTCCTTCGAGTGGTACGACGGCAGGGGGCGGCCGTCGAGCGTCACCGTCCCGGCGCGCGGCTTCAGCGTCCGGGCGAGCGCCTTCAGGAGGGTCGACTTGCCGCAGGCGTTCGGCCCGATCACGACGGTCAGCTCGCCGTCGGGGACGTCGAACGAGAGGTCGTCGGCGACGACGCGGTCGTCGTAGGCGAGTCGCAGGCCTCGGGCGGACAGGGTCGAGGGGGCGCCGGACATCAGAGGGTGCCTTTCTTCCACTCGGTGACGAGCAGGTAGCCGAGGTAGACGCCGCCGACGACGGCGGTCAGGAGGCCGACGGGCAGCTGCGCCCCGAAGGGCGACTGCTGGACGAGGAGGTCGGCGAAGACGAGGAGGGCTGCGCCGAGGAGCGCCGACAGGAGCATCCCGGCGCCCGGGGCCCTGGCGAGCCGCCGGGCGATCTGCGGCGCAGTCAGAGACACGAAGGCGATCGGCCCCGCGGCTGCCACCGAGGCGGCGCCGAGCCCGATGGCGACCAGGATGACGAGGGTCCGGGTCACCAAGACGCGCGCGCCCAGCGACTCGGCCAGCTCGTCGCCCATCTCGACCAGGGCCAGGCGCCGCTCGAGCGCGAGTGCGCAGGGGATCAGGACCACGACGGGGATCCAGATCGTCAGGCTGTCGGACCACGACCGGTCGGCGAGCGTGCCGTTGATGTAGGAGGACAGCACGGTCGCCTCCTGCTGGTTCACCCGGGTGACCACGAACTGCACGAACGCGACGGCCATCGCCGAGACGCCGATCCCGACGAGGATCATCCGCGACGGCGAGGAGAAGCCGCGGCCCGTGCCCAGCCAGACCAGCGCCATCGCGGCACCCGCGCCGACCAGGGCTCCGAGCGGGGTCGGCAGGACGCCCGGCACGAGCAGGCCGAAGAACGCGGCTCCCGCGCTCGCGCCGGAGCCGAGACCGATGACGTCGGGGCTGCCGAGCGGGTTGCGGGTCACGGTCTGGAAGAGGGCGCCGGCGACTCCCAGAGCTGCACCGACCCCGAGGGCGGTGACGAGGCGGGGCCCGCGCAGCACGTTCAGGACGAACTCGGTCCGGCCCGGAGCGGGGGAGACCACGGCCGCGGGCAGGTCGAGGAGCGGGATGCCGAGGGTCCCCAGGGTCAGGGTGCCGACAGAAAGCGCGAGGACGGCCAGCGCGAGGAGTCCGCCGACGACGACGCTGCGACGCCGGAGGGGCAGGCTCAGCCAGGTGCCGGCGCGGAGGACGATCGCCGGGTTCTGCCGAGGCAGAGCCGCGGCCTCCGGGCGGCTGCCGGTCGGGGGCGCGGCGACGCGCGCGGTCACTCGCGGCCCCGCATCCTGCGCACGGCGAGCAGCAGGACGGGCGCGCCGAGGAACGCGGTGACGACGCCCACGGAGAGCTCCTGCGGGCTCGCGACGACGCGGCCGACGACGTCGGCCAGGAGGAGGAGCGTCGGCCCCAGGAGGGCGCTGAACGGCAGCAGCCAGCGGTGGTCGCCGCCCGTGAATCCGCGGACGATGTGCGGCACTGCCAGCCCGACGAAGGCGATGGGCCCGATCGCTGCGGTGGATCCGGCGCAGAGGAGTGTCGCTGCCAGGGCGCCGACGATCCTGGTCCGGCCGACCGCGACGCCGAGCGCCGTCGCCGTGTCGTCGCCCAGGGCGAGCGCGTTGAGCGCCCCCGGCAGGAGGAGGGTGAGCGCGCCGCCGGAGATCAGGACGGGCAGCACCTGAGAGACGACGCCGGGGTCGCGGCCGGCGAGACTGCCGACCACCCAGAAGCGGTAGTCGGCGAAGGTCGCCGGGTGGGTGAGCGTCACGGCCTGGATGACGGCGGCCAGGATCGCGGAGACCACGGCCCCGGCGAGCACGAGCCGCACCGGGGAGGCTCCGCGGCGACCGGACCCGAGGGCGTGCACGGCGACGACGGCGAGCAGGGCGCCGGGGACGGCCAGCCAGACGCGGGCGCTGCCGGTGCCGACGCCGAAGAAGGTCAGGCCGACGACGATGGCCGTGCTGGCGCCGACGTTCACGCCGAGGAGGCCCGGGTCGCCGAGCGGGTTGCGGGTCAGGCCCTGGACGACGACGCCGGCGACAGCGAGTGCTGCCCCGCAGAGCAGGCCGAGGACCGTCCGCGGGATCCTCGACTGCACGACCGTGTCGTCGTAGCTGCTGCCGGGGTGGACGAGAGCCTGCCAGACCGTCCCGAGCGGGACCGGGTGGGCGCCGACCGCGATGCTCAGCAGAGCGGCGAGGACGAGGACGCCCGCCGCGAGGGCGAGGGCCGGGAGCAGTCGTGCCGCGCCCGGCGAAGCCCTCGGCCGGGTGAGGGCCGCGGTCGCTCGGGGTGTCGCCTCGAGCGTCGAGGCCCGGCTCACGCGGCGAGCCTCTCGGCCATCAGTTCTCGGCCTTCCCGAGCCGCCAGTAGCCCATGAAGGCCACCTGCTGCCGATCGATGCCGAGGTCGCCGACCAGGAAGCGGCGGAGGGTCTTGATCGCCCCGGCCTCTCCGGCCAGCCAGGCGTAGAACTCGCCCGCGAGGCGGCCGCCCTCCGGGACCTCCCAGAGGATGTCGTGGTCGATGTCGACGTCGACGAGGCTCGCAGGATCGGACGGCACGCCGTGGTGCTCGGCGGTCACGAAGCGGGCGGTCCAGTCGCGCACCGCCTCGATCAGCAGCTCGCCGTGCGGCGCCTGCCGCGTCGAGCGGGGCAGCCAGTGCACGTGCACCCCCTCGGGAGCGATGACGTCGAGGACGTCGTCGGGGGTCGGCACCTCGAGGAAGACGCAGCCCACGGCAGAGCTCTCGAGCTGGGCCAGGATCGCGGAGACGGCCGGCACGGCGGTCTCGTCGCCCGCCAGGAGCACGGTCGCGGCCCCGGCGGGGTTCCACTCGATCCCGCCGCCCAGAGCGCCGCCCCGGACGTCGGGCCCGACCAGGATCAGCTCGTCGCCCACCTCGGCGCTCGACACCCAGGCCGACGCCGGCCCGGCGTCGCCGTGCGCGACGAAGTCGATGTCGACCTCGCGCTCCCGCGGTCGGATCGCGCGGGCCGTGAAGGTGCGGAAGACGTTCCGCTCCGCGTTGCTCTGACGCCGCCAGGCCGACCACCAGTCGGACGTGACCGGGAACCGTTCGAGGCCGTGGTCGGGGTGCGGGAGGACGACCTTGAGGCGCTGGTCGAGCCCGGCGTCGCCGAAGTGGGCGAGCTCGGAGCCCTCGAACGTGACGCGGACGAAGCCCGGGCTGAGCACGTCGATCCGCGACACCGTCACGGGGAAGATGCCGGGGGCGAGGGGCGTTCTCGTCGAAGTAAGCACACCCTAACTATGGCATGCCTAACCTCGTGGTTCCTCGGCGTCGAGAGACAGCCGCTCGAGTCGGCCCGGTCGAGGCGCGCTACAGGTCGGCGGGAAGGCCCACCAGCTGCGAGGTGCGGTCCCAGACCGCTTCGGCGAGCAGCGTGTCGCGAGCCTGCGGCGCCTGACGCCCGAACGGCTTCAACTGGTCGAAGTAGGTGCCGCTCGGCACGCCGATCGTGGTGGGACCGGCGAGCTGGATCAGCGGCACCGCGCCGGCGTCGGCGGAGATGCCGTAGTTGCCGTTCGTGAGCATGTTCACCATCCGCATCGACGCCGAGTCGCCGCCGAAGCCCGTGGCGACGAAGCCCGGGTGGAACGCGAACGCCTCGATGTCGGACCGGGCGGCGAGCTGCGAGATGAACATGTTCGTGAGCAGCTTGCTGGTGCCGTAGGCGCGCCAGCCGCCGACCCAGAGCCGCTTGCTCCAGTTGAGGTCGTCCAGCCGCACCTGCCCCATGAGGTTGGCGGTGCTCGAGGTCGAGACGACCCGACCCGAGCTCTCGAGGAGGCGGGGGAGGAGGAGCCGCGTCAGGAGGAACGGCGCGAGGTGGTTGGACTGGACCGTGCGCTCGTAGCCGTCGACGGTCACCTCCCGCCGGCTGACGAGACCGCCGGCGTTGTTGGCCAGCACGTCGATCCGGGGGTGCTGCTCGAGGAGGGTGTCGGCGAGTCTCCGCACGTCGTCGAGCCGGTCGAAGTCGCAGACGTGCCACACTCCGCCGATCTGCTCGGCGACGGCGCGCGTGCGGTCGGGGTTCCGGCCGACGACGGCGACGGTGGCGCCGCCCTCGGCGAGGGCGATCGCGGCTTTGCGGCCGATCCCGCTGGATGCTCCGGTGAGGACGATGGTGCGCGGCGAGGTCATCGGTAGCCGCCTTTCTCGAGGCCGGCTTCGATCTCGAATCGATTGGTGAGCGCATCGCGGCCCGCGATGGCGTAGAGCAGCGGCATGAGCATGCCGTGCTTCTTCCACTGCGCGACGTGGACGGCCTCGTGCTCGAGCACGTCGTCGCCGTCGTTGTCGCGGGTGAGGTACACGCGGCCGACACAGGTGCCGCCGCGTCGGAAGGCCCAGCGGGGGAGCCCGGCGCAGACGATCAGATCGCCGACCACCCGGATCCTGCCCGTGCTGAGGGGTGCGCCGATCGCCAGGCCCACGGCCGTCGCGACGGCGCAGCCCGCACGGGAGACGGGCGAGTCGAGGAGGGGGTTCTTCACGGACGGCCGTACGCGTCGAGGAGGCGGAGCCAGATCTCGCTGACCGTCGGGTACGACGGCACGGCGTGCCAGAGCCGGTCGATCGGCACCTCGCCGACGACGGCGATGGTCGCCGCGTGGAGGAGGTCGGAGACCTCGGGACCGACGAAGGTGGCGCCGACGAGGACCTTCCGCGACTCGTCGACGACGATGCGCGCCTGGCCCTTGTAGACGTCGGACTTGAGGCTCGATCCTGCGAGGGCGGCGAGGTCGTAGTCGACGACGCGCACGTCGATGCCCTGCTTCTGGGCGGCGTCGGCGGTGAGGCCGACGCTGGCGACCTCGGGGCTGGTGAAGGTGACCTGCGGGACCGCGGCGTGGTCGGCGGTCGCGACGTGGGCGCCCCAGGGCTCCGTCTGGAGCGGCTTGCCGAGCGCGCGCGCGGCGATGACCTCGCCGGCGGCCCTCGCCTGGTACTTGCCCTGGTGGGTCAGGAGGGCGCGGTGGTTGACGTCGCCCACCCCGTACAGCCAGTCGGTGCCGTGCACGAGCAGCGTGTCGTCGACGTGGAGCCAGTCGCCCGGCTCGATGCCGACGTTCTCGAGGCCGAGGTCGTCCGTGCGGGGGAGACGACCGGTGGCGACCAGGATCTCGTCGGTGATGACGGTCGTGCCGTCGGAGAGGGTCGTCTCGACGAGGTCGTGCTCGGTGCGGACGACCTCGGTCGGCGAGACGCCCAGTCGGAGGTCGACGCCGAGGTCGGTGAGCGCGTCGCGCACGAACTCGCCGGCGAAGGGCTCCTGCCCGCCGAGGAGTCCGCTGCGGGCAGCGAGGGTGACCTTCGCGCCGAGCTGCTGGTACGCCGTCGCCATCTCGGCGGCGACCACGCCGCCGCCGACGATCATCAGGCTCTGCGGGATCACCTTGGCGCTCGTCGCGTCGCGGCTCGTCCAGGGGCGGGCGTCGCGGAGGCCCGGGACGTCGGGCAGCAGGGCGGTCGACCCGGTGACGGCGGCGACCGCGTGCGTGGCGGTCAGGACCTGCCCGTCGACGGTCACCTCGCGGACGCCGGTGATGGTGGCGTGCCCGCGGATCAGGTCGATCCCGGCGCCGGCGACCCACTCGGCCTGCGACGAGTCGTCCCAGTTGCTCGTGAAGGAGTCGCGGCGGTTCAGCACCGCCTGCACGTCGAGCTCGCCGGTCACGGCCTCCCGCGCCCCGCCGACCGCGCGGGCCGCGTTCAGGGCGGTCGAGCTCATGAGGAGCGCCTTCGACGGCATGCAGGCCCAGTAGGAGCACTCCCCGCCGACGAGCTCGGCTTCGACGAGGGCGACCTTCAGGCCCCCGCGGGTCGCGTAGTCGGCCACGTTCTCGCCGACAGCTCCGGCACCGATCACGATCAGGTCATAAGTCGTCATGATCTGAAGGTAGCGTCCGGCACCCCCGGGTGTTCCCAGCCACAGCGAATCCGGGGGCGGGAGTCTCGCGATCTCCCTCGGTGGAACCTGGGAGGGGGCCCGGGACGGCGCGTAGGGTGCTGCGTGACGGCGCAACCGCGACGCGAACTCGAAAGAAGGAGGCTCGTATGGGTATCGGCGACAAGATCCAGAACGCTGCTCAGGATGCGGCCGGCAAGGCCAAAGAGGCAGCCGGCAAGGCCACGGACAACGAGAACCTCGAAGCAGAGGGTCACGGCGACCAGGCCGAGGCATCCGCCAAGAAGGCGGGCGAGAACGTCAAGGACGTCTTCAAGTCCTGACACCCGTTGCAGCGTCCGGCCCGTCACCCTCGAGGTGGCGGGCCTTCGCTCTGCCTGCGCGGGCCATCGTCCTGTCTGCGGCAGTCCGGTCGGGCGGCGTCAGCGGCCGGTGAACTCCGCCTCGCCGCGGGCCTGGAACGACTTCATGCCGAGGCCGGCGTCGTCGGTCTGCATCAGTCGGACGAGCTCCGGCTGGAGCCTCTTCTCGGCTGCCGCCTCTCCGTCCCGGACGGCCAGGCGCGCGTTCGCGAGAGTCGCCTGCACCGCCAGCGGCGCCTGGGCTGCGATCCGGTGGGCGAGGTCGTAGGCGCGGTTGTAGACCTGGTCGTTGAAGACGACCTCCTGCACGAGTCCGATCCTGAGCGCCTCCTTGGCGTCGAAGGTCTCGCCGGTCAGCATCCACCGCATCGCGTTGCCCCAGCCGACGCGCGCCGGGAACCTCGTCGTCGCGCCGCCGAACGGCAGGATGCCTCGTCGCACCTCCATCTGGCCGAAGCGGCTGGTCTTCGCCGAGATGACGATGTCGCTCACGAGCGCCAGCTCGACACCGAGGGTGAGGCAGGTGCCCTGGACGGCCATGACGACCGGCTTCGACAGCTGCGCGCCGTCGACCTGCCACGGGTTCATGCCGCCCTCGGGGACGATGTCGAGGCCCTCCGGCGTGACCGCCTTCGCCACGTCCGCGAGGTCGAGGCCCGCGGTGAAGTGCTCGCCCTTCGCGTGCAGGAGGCCCACCCAGAGGTCGGGGTCGCTCTCGAGCAGGCCGTAGGCCAGGGCGAGCTCGTTCAGCATGCGGAGGTCGGCCGCGTTCCGCTTCTCCTCGCGGTCGAGACCGATGATCAGCACGTGACCGTCGCGCTCCACCGAGACGCGCGGGCGGGAGTCGTCGAGGTCCTGGGGGGCGGTACGGGGGCTCATGCCTCGAAGGCTAGCGGGCGAGGGCGCCGACGATGCGCAGGATCGTGCCCAGGTCGTCGGCCGCCGCCTCGGCGGTCGCCGGCGCGAACGAGCAGATGCCGGCGCCGGTGAGCTCGAACCGCTCGCGGAGCGCCTGGATGGTCGCCACGAGGGTGGCCGGCTCCAGGCCGAACGGCTGCGGGTCGAGCAGGCCGTCGAAGCTGGAGGGATCGAGGACGTCGAGGTCGACGTGGATGTAGACGGAGGTCGCGCCGGTCGCGGCGACCGCGTCGACGACGTCCTGCGGGTCGAGGTCGAAGGCGCTGACCGTGGCGATGCCCGACTCCTCGACGAAGGCGTCCTCCGCGTCGTCGAAGCTGCGGGCCCCGGCGAGGACCACGCGGCTGGTGGGGATGCGGGGCGGCGTGACCGTGACGGCTCCGGCGCGGAGCTCGTCGTCGGCCCGACCGACGAGGGCGCCGAGGATCATCCCGCTGAACGCACCGCTCTCGCTCGACTCGGGGGAGTGGAGGTCGGGGTGCGCGTCGAACCAGACCACGCAGGTGTCGTCGCGGTAGGCGTGGGCCACGGCAGCGAGCTCGATGCCGCAGTCGCCGCCGACGACGAGCGCCGTCTCGTCGGAGGACGCCAGCTCGGCCGCGAGAGCGTCGGCCGTGGAGCTGATGGCGGAGAGGCGGTGGATGGTCGTGCCGAGGGCGTCGCCCGCGCCGACCGGCACCTCGATCAGCGTGCTCGCCTTTGCCGGCAGGTCGCCGAAGATGGCGTCGGCACCGTCGGACAGGCGCATGGCGCGCGACGAGGGAGAGCCCTGCCACTGGGGTACTGCGACGAACCTCATGACGCAGAGTCTTCCACGAACGGCTCGCCCCGACCGCGCAGGCGGTCGGGGCGAGTCCTCGAGCGGGCGCTCGACGAGGGATGCTGCAGGATCAGGAGCCCAGCGGCTTCGACTCCCAGTGCTCGACCGGGGCGGCCCCGCCGCCGAGCTTCAGCTGCGCGAGGCGCGCCTCGACCTCGGTCTGGGCGTCGAGGTCGTCGAGGCTCTCGAACTGCGCGTCGAGGCTGGAGGCCTGCAGCTCCTGCTGACCCATGACCTTCGCCTCCTCGCGCCGGATCTTGTCCTCGAAGCGGCCCAGATCGCTCGTGGGGTCGAGCACGTTGATGCTGCCGATCGCGTCGTTGACCCTGCCCTGGGCCTCCGCCATCTTCGACCGCGCGACGAGCTCGTTGCGCTTGGCGTTGAGATCCTGGAGCTTCTGCTCCATGCCGGTCAGGCCCTTCTTCAGCCGCTCGACGACCTCCGTCTGCTGCGCGATGGTCGGCTCGGCCTCGCGGGCCTCCTTCTCGCTCGACAGCTGGCGGCCGAGCGCGACCTTGGCGAGCGCGTCGAACTTGTCGGCCTCGGCTGCGTTGCCCGCGGTGCGGAGCTCGTCGCCCTTGCGGCTGGCAGCCAGCGCCTTGGTGCCCCAGTCGGCGGCCGCCGCGACGTCCTCCTCGTGGTCCTGCTCGAGGAGGCGCAGGTTGCCGATGGTCTCGGCGACGGCGTTCCGGGCGTCGGCGATGCTGTTGGTGTAGTCGCGGACCAGCTGGTCGAGCATCAGCTTCGGGTCTTCGGCCTGATCGATCAGGTTGTTGACGTTGGCCTTCGTGAGCTGCGCGATGCGTCCGAAGATCGACTGCTTTGCCATCGGTGCTTTCCTTTCGTGATGTCCGCTGCCGGACGTCGGGTTGCGTGGGTGCCGTGTGTGATCGTGGGGTGCTGGTGGCTGGGTGTGGCGCCGGGGGCTCGCCCCGGTGGCTCGCCCCGGGGTCTCGCCCCGGGGTCAGAAGCGCCCGCCGCTGTCGTCGAAGCCGCCGCCTCCGCCGCCTCCGCCGAAGTCGCCGCCGCCTCCGAAGTCGCCCCCTCCGAAGCCGCCGCCGTCGCCTCCGCCTCCACCCCAGCCGCCGCCGCCGAAGCCGCCGCCTCCGCCGTTGAGGAGACCGCCGATGAGGACGCCGGTCAGGATCCCGCCGAGGTTCGCCCCGCCCCCGCCGCCGCGACCGTATCCGCCGTACCCGCCGCCGAACGGGCTGCCGCCGAAGCCCTGCTGCTGGTAAGCGCCCACTTCGGCGTCCGCATCCTGCACGGCCGCGTTCGCCATGGCGCCCGCCTGCTGCGCCTCGGCGACGGCGCGGTTCGGGTCGGCGGTCGCGAGGGAGACCGCGGTCGAGAGGTGCCGTTCGGCCTCCGAGAGGCGCGTGCGCGGCCCGGCGCTGATCGCGCCCCGGCGGGTCTCGATGAAGTCGCGGGCGGAGCTGATCTGGCCGCGGGCGGCGAGGAGCGCCTGGTCGAGGGCGGCCTCGACGCGCTGCCTCGAGACCTCGGCGTCGCGGACCGTCGCCATGGTCGTGTCGATCCTGGTGTTCGCCGTCGAGAGGCGGTCGAGCACGCTGAGCGGGTCGGCCCGGTTGGCCTCGGCGTAGCCGAGCGCGGCCTGGACGTCGGAGACGGCTCCGGCGAGGTCCGCGCCCTGCGGCACGGCGCCCGCCGGCACCTTCTGCGCGGCCTGGATGTCGGATCGGAGGTCGGCCGTCGCGGCGTCGATGCTCGCCTGCGCGGTCGAGAGGGTGGCCCCGGCCTTGTCGATCGCGTCGAGCAGCTGCCCGACCTGGACGAGCGCCTGGCGTCCGCGCTGCACGGAGCCGACCGCCTCGCCCTTGCTGCCGGCCTGGATCTGCGCCTCGGCGTCCGAGGCCCGCTGACCGGCGAACTCGAGGAGCTGCGCCACCTGCTGCGGATTGCCGGAGATGCTGGCGACGGCCCGGGCGGAGTACGTGGAGGTCAGAGCGGCGAGCGTGCTCGTGGACTGCCCGGATCGGGCCTCGGCCGCCTGGATGTCGGCGCGGAGCCTCGCGGTGTCGTCCACCACGGTCGCCTCGGACGCGCGAAGCCGGTCGTACGCCTCGGACTGCGCCTCGATGTCTCCGTGTGCCGCCTCGCAGAGCGCGATGATCTGCTCCGTCCACTCCCGCTTCTGCTGGGGCGTGTCGGGGATCTCGTCGTCGAGCTGCTGGCGGAGCTCGAAGGCCTGCCTGACCCTCGCCTTCGCCGACTCGACCGCCTGCGCGAACGGGGCGGCGGCGGCGTCGCCGAACTGCGCGCTGGCGAAGTCGACCTCCTGGGTGGCCTGCGTGATCTGGTCGTCGATGCCGACGAGGAGGGCGCCCGCCCGCCGGTCGAGCTCGGCCTGGCTCGCCGCCTGCTCGGCCTCGAGCGCTCTGCGCGAGCGGCGGCGACGGGTCACCACGACGATCACGACGATCGCCGCGATGACGAGCACCACGAGCAGGGCGATCGGGATCCAGCTGAGGTCGGCGGGGCCCTGGGCCTCGTCGATGCCGGTGGCGAGGGCGACGGCGGCAGCGCCCCACTGCCGGTCGCGGAGCTGCGGCACGAGGTCGTTCTTCTCGATGCTCGCCAGCTGGTCGGTGGTCAGAGACGAGGCGGTCGACTTCTGGACGTCGTAGAGCCGGTCGGTGACGGCGACCGAGAGCAGGACGTCGTTCTGGCCGAGGCTGTTGAGGGTCGCCATCTCGGAGCCCCACTGGGCACGGTCGGACGGGTCGGTGAACCTCGGCACGAACACGACCAGCAGCGTGATGCCGGTGTCGGTCTGGGTCTTCTTGACCGCCGCCTCGATCTTCGACTGGTCGGAGCCGCTCAGGACGTCCGCCTTGTCGACGACGTAGGCGCCGTTCAGCTCGACGGGGGCCGTGGCGTGCGCGGCCGTCGAGGGGGCGAGCAGGATCGCGCCGACGAACGCCAGCAGCAGTGCGACGGCGGCTGCGAAAGCGCTCGGCCGCCGGCCGGAGCGGGCCGCAGCGGCCCTTCGGGACAGCCGGGGCCGATCCGCTCGATGCTCGATGACGGTGTCGATGGTGCCCAAGCGGTCGTCCCCAGTCCTGTGTCGCGGAACGACCTGATCGCTCCGTTCCGGGGGAGTCTAGCGAGGGGCGATGACACGAGTGTGAGTTAATCGAGGGGTGCCCCGCGTCCCCGCTCCGCTCCTCGCGGTCGCGGCGATCTTCTCCGTCCAGTTCGGCAGCGCCTTCGCCAGGACGCACTTCGACGAGATCGGCCCGACGGGCGCCGCGACCCTCCGCCTGGTGTTCGCCGCCGTGATCCTGGTGGCCGTCGTACGGCCTCGAGTGGGCAACTGGACCCGCCGCCAGTGGCTCGCGGCCGGGGTGCTCGGACTGGCCCTCGCCGGCATGAACTCGCTCATCTACCTGGCCGTCGCACGCATCCCGCTGGGGGTGGCGGTGACCCTCGAGTTCACCGGCCCGCTGGTGCTCGCCCTCGTGCAGACGAGGCGCCTCCGCGACCTGCTGTGGGCGCTCGTGGCGTTCGCGGGCGTGATCCTGCTGGGCCTCGGAAGCACGACGGGCGTCGCCGTCGGGGGAGTCCTGCTCGCCTTCGGTGCGGCGGCGTTCTGGGCGGGCTACATCCTCGCGAGCTCGCGCGTCGGCCGCGAGACGCCGGGCATCGACGGCCTGGTCGTGGCCATCGTCGTCGCCGCGGTCGTCGTGACCCCGTTCGGCGCTGCGGACGCGGTGTCGTCGATCCGGGCGGATCCGTGGCTGATCGGGGTCTTCGCGATCGTCGCCGTGCTGACGTCGGCGCTCCCGTACGCGCTCGAGCTCATCGCGCTGCGGAGTCTGCCGACCCGCGTCTTCGGAGTGCTCTCGAGCCTCGGCCCCGCGGTCGCCGCGCTGGCCGGGCTCGTCGTCATCGGCCAGCTGCTCGACCTCCGCGAGGTGATCGCCCTGGTGCTGGTCACGGCCGCGAGCGTCGGCGTCACCATCTCGCGCTCGCGGGACGCCGTCGTTGTCCCCGTGACGCCCGGAGACTGACCGTTGTAACCCGAAATCCGCGCTTGCACAGGATTTTCTCTGGGTCAAGCCGGTGCTTTGTACCCTCCCCGCCGGTACTCTTCACGAAGGGACTTCACAGAGGAAGACCCGGGGCCGCGACCTGTCAGGTGCGGTCGATCCCGTCCGTCACGAGCGGGCGTGACCCGCATCCGGCGGGTGAGACCCGTCACTTTCGGGCGAGACACAGAGGGAGGAACACCATGGGTGCTGTTCTGGAGCGCACATCACACGCGGAGGTCGTGCCGCTCGGCGACGGCTTCAGCCGCGTGTCGACGCCCACCGCGGGCGTCATCGGTTTCGTGAGAGAGAGGGACGGCCGCTTCGAGGTCCTCCGTGGCCGCGTTCGCAGCGCGACCCGCTCCGAGGGCGCCTACGGCAGCCTCGACGTCGCAGTCATCGCTCTCACCTACAGCTGAGCCTCACCGCCTCGGCTCCCGCACGGCTCGACCTCCTGGTCGGGCCGTTCGTGTTCTCCCGGGGGTTCTGGCTCGGCGTCAGGCCGGCTGTCGCGTCGGCGTCAGGCCGGTTGTCGCGTCGGCGTCAGGCCGGCTGTCGCGCGTGGGGCGCGAACATGATCACGGACACGCCCACGAGGCAGATCAGGGCGCCGATCACGTCCCACCGGTCGGGCTCGAAGCGGTCGACGACGACGCCCCACACGAGTGCGCCCGCGACGAACACGCCTCCGTACGCCGCGAGGATCCTGCCGAAGCTCGCATCGGGCTGCAGCGTCGCGATGAACCCGTAGGCGCCGAGGGCCATCACGCCGAGGCCCGCCCACCACCAGGCGCGCCCCTCGCGGACCGCCTGCCAGATGAGCCACGAGCCGCCGATCTCGGCTCCGGCTGCCAGCACGAACAGCACGATCACTCTCAGGGCGCCCATGCTGCTCATTCTGGCTGCTGCCGTCCCTCCCCGTGCGCTTCCGCCCCCTGCTTGTACAAATGGACGGAGATCCTCGCGCGCCCGGCCTCCCTCCGTCCATATCGACGGAGATTCGGGCTCCCGAGCCTCCGTGCGTACATATGGACGGAGATCCGCAGGATCCCGCCCGGCTCATGCGGATCGGGGGCCCATCGCTCGAGAATCTCCGTCCATATGTACGGGCTGCGCAGAACGACGGAGATCCTCGCCTCCTGGTCGTTCTTCCGTCCATATCGACGGAAATCCGGTCTTTCGAGCCTTCTGGCGTACATATGGACGGAGATTCGCAGGATCCCGCCCGGCTCACGCGGATCGGGGGCCCATTGCGCGAGAATCTCCGTCCATATGTACGCAGGAAGCCCGCAGGCGCAGGATCTCCGTCGATATGGACGGAAGGACGGGCGCAGACGCAGGATCTCCGTCCATATGTACGGAGAGGAGGCACGAGACAGGCGAAGGCCAGGGGGAAGGCAGGCAGAAATCGCCGAGGGGAGGTGCCCCCAGAAGGATTCGAACCTTCGCCCCTGCCTCCGGAGGGCAGTGCTCTATCCCCTGAGCTATGGGGGCCAGGAGCAGGATCAAGGCTAGCAGCCTTCCAGCCGCAGCACCGACAGCGCCCGCCGCACCACGACGACTCCGCGTCGACCCCGACACGACCCCGAGCGGACGCGCACCCCCGGGGTGCATGCTCGGAGGATGAGCCCCGAGCACCAGAGCCCCGAGCACGACAACACCCAGCACGACAACACAGAGCACCAGAGCCTCCGCGACCTCCTCCGCAAGGCGAGGGTCCGCGCGGAGGCTCCGGACTTCGACCCCGACGAGGCGCCCGCCGACCCGGTCGGCCTCTTCCGCGAGTGGCTGACAGCCGCCGTCGACGGCGGCGTGCCCCAGCCGGAGGCCATGACCCTCGCGACCTCGTCCCCGACCGGCGACGTCACGGCACGGACGCTCCTCCTCAAAGACCTCGACGACGCCTTCTGGTTCGCGTCGTCGTCGCTCAGCCCGAAGGGCCGCCAGCTCAACCAGAACCCGCGCGTCGCGCTCACGTTCTACTGGCGGGAGCAGGGCCGGCAGGTCCGCGTCCTGGGCGAGGCGAGCCGCGGGCCGCGCGATGTGAGCGCCGCCGACTTCACGGCCCGGCACCCCGACTCCCGCGCGGTCGCGATCGCCCAGCGGCAGAGCACCCCGATCGACGACGCGCAGGATGCGGAGGCCCGCCTGGCCGAAGCCAAGGAGCGCATCGCGAGCGACGACGAGTTCACCCCCGACGACTGGACGGCCTACCGGGTCGCGCCCACCGCGATCGAGTTCTGGCAGGCGACGACGGGTCGCGATCAGGTGCGGCTCCGCTACGACCGCACGCCCGACGGCTGGGACCGCGCGACGCTCTGGCCCTGATCCTGCAGCCGCAGCAGCAGCAGCAGCCGCAACCGCAGCCGCAACTGCAGCCGCAGCCGCCGGCACCGCAGCCCCCGCCCGCGTAACAGGGCGACACGTCCGTGCGCGGGCGAGCGGGCCCGACGACCATGGACGCATGCCCGCAGAAGCCCGCCCGCGTCTCGCCGTGATCGAGGTGACGCGTTTCCGGCCCCACGCCCCGGAGTACCACGCGTACGTCGACACGCTGAACTCGCGCGTCCGGGCTCTGGCGGAGGTCACCGGCTGGGAGGCCACCCGGTTCGCCGCGGCCGACCTCGGCGAGGCCGCGCTCCTGCAGCTGACCGACGGCGCCGACGCGATCGCGCTGATGGGCGGCGAGGACCTCGCTCCCGAGTGGTACGGCGGCGAGTCCGGCTACCGGCGGGAGGGCCGCCACTACGAGGAGGCCGACGCCGCCCAGCTGGCGCTCGTCCACCGCGCCCTCGACCGCGGCACCCCGCTGCTCGGCGTCTGCCGCGGGCACCAGCTCCTGAACGTCGCCCTCGGCGGCACGCTGGTCCAGCACCTCGACGGCGACACCGTGCACCTCAATGCCGGCGCCCCGGTCGAGGAGCTCATGCAGCACCACACCGTCGACCTCGACGAGGGCAGCAGGATCCACGCCCTCCTCGGCAGCACGGTCGGCGTCCGAAGCGCTCACCACCAGGCGATCGGGCGTCTCGCCACCGGCGTCCGCGTCGTCGGCCTGGCCTCGGACGGCGTGGTCGAGGCGGTCGAGCACGAGTCGGCGCCCGTCACGGGCGTCCAGTGGCACCCGGAGGACCGCGGGGCTCCCGCCGGGCAGCTCCTCAGCCTCCTCGACGGGCTGTCCGAACAGGTGCGGCTCGCCGCCTGATCCTGCGCCGACTCGTTTCTCGGGCCGTCAGCCCTTCGAGAGCGCGGACAGCGACGCGATCGCCGCGTCGACGAGCGGCTCGGCCCCGCCCGGCTCGCCGAACGTCGGATCGGCGGAGGTCGCGACGACCCAGTAGTCGCCGGTGAACGCCTCCGCGGTGCCCTGGTCGCCGACGAGGTCGAAGTAGCCCTCGCCTCGGTAGGTCGGGACGGGGTTGCTCGAGACGACGAGGCTGTTCTTGAGCTTCGTGAGGCTGGCGGTGCTGAAGCGGCCGACGGCGAGGGTCATGGTGGTGCCGGCGGCGTTCTTCCAGGTGCAGACGGTGCCGCCGTAGGCGCCGATCACGGCGGCGTCGCTCTTCGCCGGAGCGGCGGCCTTCGTCAGCGCCGTCATCCCGGCGTACGAGGCGGCGATGGTCGTCTCGGGCACGAGCTGGTCGCAGGGCTCCGAGAAGGCGGTCGCGTCGAGCGCTCCCGCTCCGCCGGTGGGCGTCGCGGACGGCGCGGGGCGGGCCGCGGCCGACGTGGTCGGAGCGCCGGGCTGCGTGCCGGTGCAGCCCGACAGCACGCCGACGGAGGCGAGCGCGAGGGCGGGCACGGCGATCCGGCGCAGGATCGCGAGACGGGCGGGGGAGTGTCCGGAGGCCGCGGTCATGCCTCTCATCTTGGCGTGTCCCACCTCGCGAGGAGGTGAGAGGCTCGCCCGGTAGGATTGTCGACCGTGACTCCCGCCGAACTCTCCGCCTCCCTGCTCGCCATCGTCCAGGGTGTCGCCGACCGCCGAGCGGAGGCTGCTGACGGCCCCGAGGCATCCGACAGCGCACGGCCGCGCGTCGAGGTCACCGAGGCCGACGTCGCCCTGGAGCGCCCGAAGAACCGGGACCACGGCGACTGGGCCTCGAACGTCGCCATGAAGTTCGCCAAGCGCCTCGGCACGAACCCGCGCGAGCTGGCCGCCGACATCGCCGCCGACCTCGCCGAGGTCGACGGCATCGCGACCGTCGACGTCGCGGGCCCCGGCTTCATCAACATCACCCTCGACGCCGCAGCGGCGGGCGCGCTCGCCAAGAGCATCGTCGAGCAGGGCGACGCGTACGGCCGCGGCTCGTACTACGAGGGCGTGACGATCGACCTCGAGTTCGTGTCGGCGAACCCCACCGGCCCGATCCACATCGGCGGGGTCCGCTGGGCGGCGATGGGCGACAGCCTCGCCCGCATCTTCCAGGCCGTCGGCGGCCTGGTCACCCGCGAGTACTACTTCAACGACCACGGCGGTCAGATCGACCGGTTCGCCCGCAGCCTGCTGGCGTCGGCGCTCGGCGAGCCCGCGCCGGAGGACGGCTACGGCGGGGTCTACATCGCAGAGATCGCCGCGCGCGTCCTCGAGACCTACGACGGCGACATCCGCGATCTCCCGCGCGACGAGGCGCAGGAGCTCTTCCGCGCCGAGGGCGTCGAGTTCATGTTCACCGACATCAAGCGCTCGCTGCACGAGTTCGGGGTCGACTTCGACGTCTACTTCCACGAGAACTCGCTCCACGAGTCGAAGGCCGTCGAGCGCGCCATCGCGCGGCTCAGCGAGCTCGGCCACATCTACGAGGCCGACGGCGCCACCTGGCTCCGCACGACGGAGTTCGGCGACGACCGCGACCGCGTCATCATCAAGAGCGACGGCGAGGCGGCGTACATCGCCGGCGACCTCGCGTACTACCTCGACAAGCGCGAGCGGGGCTTCGAGCGCAACATCATCCTGCTCGGCGCCGACCACCACGGCTACGTCGGCCGCCTCATGGCGATGACCGCCGCCTTCGGCGACGAGCCGGGCGTCAACCTCGAGATCATCATCGGCCAGCTGGTCAACCTCGTCCGGGGCGGCGAGCCGGTCCGGATGTCGAAGCGGAACGGCACCGTCGTGTCGATGGAGGACCTCGTCGAGGCCGTCGGCGTCGACGCCGGCCGCTACGCGCTCGTCCGCTACTCCGCCGACTCCATGATCGACATCGACCTCGACCTGCTCACCAAGCGCAGCAACGACAACCCGGTGTTCTACGTGCAGTACGCCCACGCCCGCACCCGTGCCGTGGGCCGCAACGCCGAGGCCGCAGGCGTCGACCGCAGCGTCTTCGACGCGTCGCTCCTCACGCACCCGACCGAGGCCGCGCTCCTCGGGGCACTCTCCGAGCTGCCGCGCGTCGTCCAGCAGGCCGCTGAGCTCCGCGAGCCGCACCGTGTCGCGCGCTACGTCGAAGAGGTCGCGGGCACCTACCACCGCTGGTACGACGCCTGCCGCGTCACGCCGCTCGGCGACGAAGAGGTCACCGACGTCCACCGCACGAGGCTCTGGCTGAACGACGCCGCCGGGCAGGTGATCCGCAACGGTCTCGGCCTCCTGGGCGTGTCCGCGCCCGAGCGGATGTGACGATGAGCCAGTACTCCGATGGCCGGTCTCCGGCTCGAAGCGACATGGACGACCTCTTCCAGCCCAACCACACGGCGAAGAGGCGGCGCGGCTCGACGATCTTCATGACGGTCCTGATCGTCCTCGTCGTGCTCTTCGCGGTCCTGGCGGTCGTGGCGGAGCTCGTCGCCCGGAACTACGCCGAGGGGCGCGCCGAGAAAGAGATCGACTCGTCGCTGCCGTCGGGCACGACCGGCGGCGTCGACGTCTCGATCCACGGGTTCTCCGTGATCCTGCAGGCCCTGAACGGCAGTCTCGACGACATGACGCTCACATCGAAGAACCTCGTCGTCGGGAAGGTCCCGCTGCGGTTCACCGCGGAGCTGACCGACGTGCCGCTGAAGTCGGGTGGCACGACCGGGCCGGTCGACGCGACGGTGAAGGTCGATCAGGCCGGCGTGAACGCGTCGCCGCTGCTGCGAGACGCGAGCGGCAAGGTCGCCCTGGGCCGCGGCACGTTCTCGTACGACAGCTCGATCGACATCCTCGGTCTGGCCCTGAAGTACAAGCTGACGGCCAAGCCCGCCATCGACTCCTCCGGCACGAGGCTCGACCTGACGCCGACCGACGCGGCCATCACCTCGTCGAACTCCTCCGTCGACGTCTCGTCGCTCCTGTCGTACCTCAAGACCAACCCGGTGTCGGTCTGCGTCGCCAAGTCGCTGCCGAAGGGCGTCACCGTGACCGGGGTCGACGTGGCGCCCGACCTCCTCACCCTCGACCTCCACTCGAAGGGCCTGCCGCTCTCCGAGTCGGGCCTGACCACGACCGGGAGCTGCTGATGTCCGACACCCTCGCGCCGTCCTGGCTCGTCCCGCCGACCGACGCCAACGAGCTCGCCCGCTCGGTCTGGTCGTCGACGGCCGTCCGCGACGGGTCCGGCCGACTCGTCGTCGGCGGAGTCGCAGCCGAAGATCTCGCCGCGCGCTTCGGGACACCGCTCTACGTCGTCGACGAGGCTGACTTCCGCGCCCGGGCGGCCGAGGCCCGGCGCGTCTTCGACGACGAGGCCCGCAGGATCGGCACCACGGCCAAGGTCTACTACGCGGGCAAGGCGTTCCTCTCCGGCGCCGTCGCGCGCTGGGTGGCCGAGGCAGGCCTCAGCGTCGACGTGTGCACCGGCGGCGAGCTCGCGGTCGCGCTCCGCTCGGGCGTCGAGCCCTCGCGGATCGGCTTCCACGGCAACAACAAGTCGCTCGCCGAGATCGACCGGGCCGTCGAGGCCGGGGTCGGCGCGATCGTCATCGACAGCCGGATCGAGATCGACCGCATCGCCGAGGCCGCCCTGCGCCACGGCGTCGTGCAGGGGGTCCGCGTCCGCGTCAACTCGGGCGTCCACGCGTCGACGCACGAGTACCTCGCGACGGCCCGCGAAGACCAGAAGTTCGGCATCACCCTCGCCGACACCCCCGACGCGGTCGGCGCGATCCGCGAGAGCGGCAGTCTCCGCCTGCTGGGCCTCCACAGCCACATCGGCTCGCAGATCTTCGGCACCGACGGGTTCCGCGAGGCGGCCAGGCGGCTGCTCGAGGTCCATGCGTCGCTGCTGTCCGGCGGCGACGTCCCCGAGCTCAATCTCGGCGGCGGCTTCGGCGTCAACTACCTCAGCGTCGACGAGGCCGCTCCTCTCGGCGACCTGGCGCGCGGCATCGCCGACGTCGTGGCCGCGGAGTGCGCCCGCCTCGGCATCCCGGTCCCCGTCGTCGCCGTCGAGCCCGGCCGCGTCATCGCCGGCCCTGCGGGCACGACGCTCTACACGGTCGGCACCACGAAGGACGTCAGCGTCGCCGTCGACGACTCCGTCGCGGTCCGTCGCTACGTGAGCGTCGACGGCGGGATGAGCGACAACATCCGTCCCGCGCTCTACCGCGCCGACTACTCGGTCAGGATCGCGTCGCGCACGTCCTCCGCCGAGCCCGCCCTGGTGCGGGTGGTCGGCAAGCACTGCGAGTCCGGCGACGTCGTCGTCCTGGGCGACTACCTCCCGGGCGACGTGACGCCGGGCGATCTCCTTGCGGTGCCCGTGACCGGTGCGTACTGCTGGAGCCTCGCCAGCAACTACAACCACGTCGGCAGGCCCCCCGTCGTCGCGGTGCGCGACGGTGTCGCCACCGTGATCGTCCGCGGCGAGACCGAAGACGACGTCCTGGCCCGCGACGCGTTCCTCGACGGCCCGACAGCGTGACCGACCCCAGCAGAGAGACCCCCATGATCGAATACCGCAACGTCAAGGTCGCCCTCCTCGGCGCCGGCTCCGTCGGCAGCCAGGTCGCCCGCCTGCTCCTCGAGCAGGGCGACGACCTCGCCGGGCGCGCCGGTGCCGGCCTCGAGCTGACGGGCATCGCCGTGCGCGACCTCGACGCCGCGCGCGACGTCGACCTCCCGCGCGAGCTGTACACGACCGACGCGGAGTCGCTGATCCTGGGAGCCGACATCGTCGTCGAGCTCATCGGCGGGATCGAGCCGGCGCGCACGTTCATCCTGCAGGCCCTGAACTCCGGAGCCGACGTCGTCACCGGCAACAAGGCCCTGCTCGCCAGCCACGGCCCCGAGCTCTTCGCCGCCGCCGAGCAGGTCGGCGCACAGCTCTACTACGAGGCCGCGGTCGCCGGCGCGATCCCGATCATCCGGCCGCTCCGCGAGAGTCTCGCGGGAGACCGCATCCTGCGCGTCATGGGCATCGTCAACGGCACCACGAATTTCATCCTCGACCGCATGGACACCCTCGGCGAGTCGCTCGACGACGCCCTGGCGATCGCGACCGACCTCGGGTACGCCGAGGCCGACCCGACCGCCGACATCGAGGGCTACGACGCGGCGCAGAAGGCGACGATCCTCGCGAGCCTGGCGTTCCACACGAGCGTGCCGCTCGCGGCCGTCCACCGCGAGGGCATCACCGGGGTGACGCACGCGCAGGTCGAGGCGGCGCGGAAGGCGGGCTTCGTCGTGAAGCTCCTCGCGATCTGCGAGCGGCTCACCGACGACGACGGTGCCGACGGCGTCTCAGCGCGCGTGCACCCCGCCCTCGTGCCGCTCGGTCACCCGCTCGCCGCCGTGCACGGTGCCAAGAACGCCGTCTTCGTCGAGGCCGAGGCCGCCGGCGACCTGATGTTCTACGGCGCGGGCGCAGGGGGAGTGGAGACCGCCTCCGCCGTCCTCGGCGACCTCGTGTCGGCCGCGCGCCGTCACATCATCGGCGGCCCGGGACTCGCCGAGTCGACCCACGCGAACCTCCGCGTGCTCCCGATGGGCAGCGTCTCGACGAGCTACCAGATCGCCCTCGACGTCGCCGACCAGCCCGGCGTCCTGGCGACCGTCGCCGGGATCCTCGCCGGACACGGCGTCAGCGTCGAGACCGTCGAGCAGACGACGGTGCCGAAGGAGTCCGCGGGCGTCACACGGGCCGATCCCGCCGAGGCCACCGCTACGCTGATCATCGGAACGCACCGCGCCCGCGAATCGTCGCTGGCTCGCACGGTCGCCGACCTCACCACCGAAGCCGTCGTGAACTCCGTCACGAGCGTGCTCAGAGTCGAAGGAGCCTGATGGCCCACCAGTGGCAGGGTGTCCTGCACGAATACCGCGGCCGTCTCGACGTGACAGACGCCACGCCCATCGTCACCCTCGGCGAGGGCGGCACGCCGCTCATCCCCGCGCGCGCCCTCTCGGCGCGCACCGGCGCCAACGTCTACGTGAAGTACGAGGGCATCAACCCGACCGGCTCCTTCAAAGACCGCGGCATGACGATGGCCATCTCGAAGGCCGTCGAGCACGGCGCCAAGGCCGTCATCTGCGCCTCCACCGGCAACACGTCGGCCTCGGCCGCCGCGTACGCCGCCCACGCCGGCATCACCGCCGCCGTGCTCGTGCCCGAGGGCAAGATCGCCATGGGCAAGCTCAGCCAGGCCGTCGCGCACAACGGTCAGCTCCTGCAGATCCAGGGCAACTTCGACGACTGTCTCGACATCGCGCGCGACCTCGCCGCCAACTACCCGGTGCACCTCGTGAACTCGGTCAACAACGACCGCATCGAAGGCCAGAAGACCGCCGCCTTCGAGGTCGTCGACGTCCTGGGCGACGCCCCCGACTTCCACTTCCTGCCCGTCGGCAACGCCGGCAACTACACCGCGTACACCCGCGGCTACCGCGAAGACCTCGAGCAGAACCGCACCACGAAGCTGCCCAGGATGTTCGGGTTCCAGGCCGCGGGCAGCGCACCGATCGTGGGCGGCGCCGTCGTCAAGCACCCCGAGACGATCGCCAGCGCGATCCGGATCGGCAACCCCGCCTCCTGGAAGTTCGCTCTCGAGGCCCGCGAGCTGACCGACGGCTACTTCGGCGCCATCGACGACGCGAAGATCCTCGAGGCCCAGAAGATCCTGTCGGCCGAGGTCGGCATCTTCGTCGAGCCGGCGTCCGCCATCAGCGTCGCCGGGCTCCTCGAGCGCGCCGAGGCCGGGCAGGTCCCTGCCGGATCGACCGTGGTCCTCACGGTCACGGGCCACGGCCTCAAAGACCCGCAGTGGGCACTCAGGGGCCCCGACGGCACCGAGGTCACCCCGACCGTCGTCGCCGTCGACACCGACGAGGTCGCCGGCGTCCTCGGTCTGGTGCGAGCCTCGGCATGACCCGCGGCTCCGCCCCGGCCGGCGTGACGCCGACCGTCGACGGCCGCCGGGTGCTCGTCAAGGTCCCCGCCACCTCGGCGAACCTGGGCCCGGGCTTCGACACGCTGGGGATCGCCCTCTCCCTCTACGACGAGCTGACGGTCACCGCCGTCCAAGGCGGCCCGCGCACGGTCGACGTGCACGTCACCGGCGTGGGTGCGGGCGAGGTGGCGACCGACGAGTCGAACCTCGTGGTCCGCGCCATCGACTACGCGTTCGAGCAGCTGGGCCAGCCCCTGCCGAGCCTCCGGCTCGAGGCGTCGAACGCGATCCCGCACGGTCGCGGCCTCGGCTCGTCCGCCGCGGCGATCGTGTCCGGCATCATGGCGGCGAAGGGCCTCCTCGACGGGATCGTCGACGTCGACTCGTCGACGCTCCTCCGTCTCGCCACCGAGCTCGAGGGACACCCCGACAATGTGGCGCCGGCCCTCTTCGGCGGGCTCACGATCGCGTGGACCACGTCCGAGGGGCCGTCGCACAAGCGCCTCCTGGTGCACCGCGGCGTCTCGCCGGTCGTCTTCGTGCCCGAGACCACGCTCTCGACCAAGCTCGCCCGGAGCCTGCAGCCGGCCTCGGTCCCTCACGAAGACGCCACCTTCAACGTGTCGCGCTCCGCCCTGCTCGTGGCGGCGCTCATCCAGAGCCCCGAGCTCCTCCTCGCCGCGACGGAGGACCGCCTGCACCAGAGCTACCGGGCGAGCGCGATGCCCGAGACGGACGCCCTGATCAGGATGCTCCGCGACGCCGGTCTCGCAGCCGTCGTCTCCGGGGCCGGGCCGTCGCTCCTCGTCCTCGGGAGCGATCCGGCGCAGCGCCTGTTCGCGTCGTCGCTGGTGGCCGAGCACTCTGTCACAGAGTGGCGCGCGTTGATGCTGGCCGTCGATCTCAAGGGTGCTACAGTGGTGCCGCACCCGGTAGAAACCGCGTCTCTTACCGATTCGTGAAGCCCGGGTTGCACGTTTCTGCAACTCTCACCCAAGCGCGCACTTTCTCTGACGTCGTGCATCCGCACTGCTTTCGAGTGAGCATCAGCGCGCGGCCGTAGCCCGCGTCCTTCCGACGAACCTGGCACGGCCGGCTCACCCCCGGCGATCCGCACGGGGGAGCGAAAGGAAACCACCCCCGTGACCGACACGACATCCACGACTCCCGACTCGGCCGACCTGTCAGCGCTCCGTCTTCCGGCCCTCCAGGCCATGGCGTCGCAGCTCGGCATCAGCGGCATCTCGAAGCTCCGCAAGGGAGACCTCGTCGCCGCCATCACCGCGGCGCAGAACGGCGGCAGCGACGCCGCCGGTCAGCCCGAGCTGACCATCGACACCCCCGACACCACGGTCGAGGCGCCCGCCGAGACGGCTGCGGCCCAGGGCACCACGCCCGAGGTCGTCGTCTCCGAGGCGTCCGCGCCCGAGACGCCCGCAGCCGGCATCGTCGCCCCGGTCCGCGCCAAGCGCGCCCCGCGGCGCGCGACGGCCGCCGCCGGCGCCCCCGAGCCCCGCTCGGCCGTCGACCACGCCAACCAGGGCGAGTCCGGCGTCGTCGAGATCCCCGCCACGACGCCCGTCTCCGTCGAGGCCAGCGCCTCGACCGGTGCCGACAGCGCGAGCGCCGACACCACCAGCACCGACACGACGAGCACCGACGGCACCGCCGCTGCGGCCCGCACCGACGCGGCCGCACCGGCCACCGAGGGCGAGACCTCCGCGGAGCCGAAGGCCGAGGGCGGCCGTCGCCGCCGCGGCTCGCGCCGTGCCAGCGACAACGGCCAGACCGCTGCCGCCGCCGACCAGGGCCAGGCCGATGCCTCGTCCGAGGCCAAGCCCGAGATCACGATCGACCTCCCGCCGCGCCAGTCGCGCGCCGACCGCACCCGCGCCGAGCAGGCGCGCCTCCGCGCCCAGCGCGAGGCCGAGTCCGCCGCCGAGGCGGCCGTCTCCGGTGCCGGCGGCGTCGTCGCCGACGCACCCGCCGAGCCCGCGACCGACTCGTCGGCCGAGCAGCCCTCCCAGCAGGGCGGCGGGCGCCGCAACCGCAACCGGAACCGCGGCGGCCAGAACGGTCAGCAGGGTCAGAACGGCCAGCAGGGCCAGAACGGCCAGCAGGGCCAGAACGGCGCCCAGAACCAGGGCGGCCAGCAGAACCAGGGCGGCCAGCAGAACCAGAACGGCCAGGCTCCGCAGAGCGCTCCCCAGCAGGACGAAGACGACCGTCGCCAGCAGGGCGGCAACCAGCAGGGCGGCAACCAGCAGGGAGGCGGCCAGCAGGGCAGCCAGGCCCAGCAGCAGCGCGAGGACGCCGAGGGCGGCCGCGGCCGCAACCGGCAGCGCGACCGCAAGCGCGGCCGCTCGAACCAGGGCGACGAGTTCGAGCCCGAGATCTCCGAGGACGACGTCCTCATCCCCGTGGCGGGCATCCTGGACGTCCTCGACAACTACGCGTTCGTCCGCACGACCGGCTACCTGCCGGGCGCCAGCGACGTCTACGTCTCGCTCGGCCAGGTGAAGAAGTACCACCTCCGCAAGGGCGACGCCGTCGTCGGCGCCATCCGCCAGCCGCGCGAGGGCGACAACCAGCAGGGTCGCCAGAAGTACAACGCGATCGTCCGCATCGACTCGATCAACGGCCAGACCGTCGACGAGGCCTCGAAGCGCGTCGAGTTCAACAAGCTGACGCCGCTCTACCCGCAGGAGCGCCTCCGCCTCGAGACCGAGCAGTCGAAGCTCTCGACCAGGATCATCGACCTCGTGTCGCCGATCGGCAAGGGGCAGCGCGGCCTCATCGTCTCGCCCCCCAAGGCGGGCAAGACCCTGATCCTGCAGGCCATCGCCAACTCGATCGCGAAGAACAACCCCGAGGTCCACCTCATGGTCGTGCTCGTCGACGAGCGCCCCGAAGAGGTCACCGACATGCAGCGCACGGTGAAGGGCGAGGTCATCGCCTCCACCTTCGACCGTCCCGCCGAAGACCACACGACCGTCGCCGAGCTCGCCATCGAGCGCGCCAAGCGCCTGGTCGAGCTGGGCCACGACGTCGTCGTGCTCCTCGACTCGATCACGCGGCTCGGTCGCGCGTACAACCTCAGCACGCCGGCCTCGGGCCGGATCCTGAGCGGCGGCGTCGACTCGTCGGCCCTCTACCCGCCGAAGCGCTTCTTCGGTGCCGCTCGCAACATCGAGAACGGCGGGTCGCTCACGATCCTGGCCACGGCTCTCGTCGAGACCGGCTCCAAGATGGACGAGGTGATCTTCGAGGAGTTCAAGGGCACCGGCAACATGGAGCTCCGCCTCTCGCGCCACCTGGCCGACAAGCGCATCTTCCCCGCCGTCGACGTCAACGCCTCCGGCACCCGCCGCGAGGAGATGCTGCTCAGCGCCGACGAGGTCAAGATCACCTGGCGCCTCCGCCGCGCTCTCGCCGGTCTCGACCCGCAGCAGGCGCTCGAGATCGTGCTGCGGAACCTCAAAGAGACCCAGTCGAACGTCGAGTTCCTCGTTCAGGTCCAGAAGTCGGTCCCCGCGGCCGGCGGCCACAAAGAGGACTGATCGTGTTCGAGTCGGTAGCGGTGCTGCTGGCCGAGCACGACGATCTGCAGGTTCAGCTCTCTGATCCTGCCGTTCACGCGGATGCGGCCAGAGCCAAGAAGATCAACCGCCGGTACGCGGAGCTCTCGCGCATCGTCGCGGCGCACACCAACTGGACCCAGGCGACCGAAGACCTCGAGGCCGCGCGCGAGCTCGCGCGCGACGACGAGGCCTTCGCCGCCGAGGTCCCCGCTCTCGAGGAGACGCTCGCCGAGGCTCAGGAGCGGCTCCGTCGTCTCCTGATCCCGCGCGACCCCGACGACGGGCGCGACGTGATCATGGAGATCAAGGGCGGCGAGGGCGGTGCCGAGAGCGCGCTGTTCGCGGCCGACCTCCTCCGCATGTACTCGCACTACGCCGAGTCGAAGGGCTGGAAGACCGAGCTCCTCGAGCGCGACGAGTCCGACCTCGGCGGCTACAAGAACGTCCAGGTGGCGATCAAGTCGAACACGACCGACCCGGCGCAGGGCGTGTGGGCCCACCTCAAGTACGAGGGCGGCGTGCACCGCGTCCAGCGGGTGCCCGCGACCGAGTCGCAGGGGCGCATCCACACGTCGACGACGGGCGTGCTCGTCTTCCCCGAGGTCGACGAGCCCGAAGAGGTCGAGATCAACCAGAACGACCTCAAGATCGACGTCTACCGGTCGTCGGGCCCCGGCGGCCAGTCGGTCAACACGACCGACTCCGCGGTGCGCATCACCCACCTCCCGACCGGCATCGTCGTGGCCATGCAGAACGAGAAGTCGCAGCTGCAGAACCGCGAGGCCGGCATGCGCGTCCTCCGCGCCCGCATCCTCGCCCGCCAGGCGGAGGAGCAGGCCGCCGTGGCCTCCGACGCCCGCAAGAGCCAGATCCGCGGGATGGACCGCTCCGAGCGCATCCGCACCTACAACTTCCCGGAGAACCGCATCGCCGACCACCGGACCGGCTACAAGGCGTACAACCTCGACGCCGTGATGGACGGCGCCCTCGAGCCGGTGGTGCAGTCGTGCATCCAGGCCGACGAGGAGGCCCGGCTGGCCGACATCGGCGACACCGGCGAGTGACCGACGAGATCGCTCCGCTCCTCGCGGAGGGGCGCAGGATGCTCGAGGCCGCTTCCGTCCCGAGCCCCGGCGTCGACGCCGAGCTGCTGCTCGCCCACGTGCTGGGCAGGAGCCGCGGCGAGGTGGCGGTCCAGGCGATCACCGGCGGCACGGTCTCGGCGTCCGAGGCCGACTCCTTCCGCGCCCTCGTCGCGCGCCGCGCCGCGCGCGAACCGCTCCAGCACCTGACGGGCCTCGCTCCGTTCCGCTCGCTCGAGCTCCATGTCGGGCCCGGCGTCTTCGTGCCGCGCCCCGAGACCGAGGGCGTCGCACAGCTCGCCATCGACGCGCTGTCGGCGAGGGCCGAGCCCGAGCCGGTCGCCGTCGATCTCGGCACCGGCAGCGGCGCTCTCGCGCTGGCTCTCGCCACCGAGGTCCCGAGGTCCCGGGTCTACGCCGTCGAGCTGTCGCCGGAGGCGGCCGTCTGGACGCGCCGCAACATCGCCTCGACCGGCGCCCGGGTGACTCTCGTCGAGGGCGATCTCGGCACGGCCCTCCCGGAGCTCGACGGGACCGTGTCGGTCGTCGTCTCGAACCCGCCGTACATCCCGGTCGGCATGGTGCCTCGCGATCCCGAGGTGCGGCTCCACGATCCGGAGCTCGCGCTCTTCGGGGGAGCGGACGGCCTCGACGTCGTCCGGAGCCTGTCGCAGCGCGCCCTGCGGCTCCTCGTCCCCGGAGGGACGCTCGTGATCGAGCACGGCGAGGAGCAGGGGCCGGCGATCCGCGAGCTGCTCGGCGGCGACGGCTGGCGCGGTGCCGCGACGCACCAGGACCTCACACGGCGCGACCGGACGACGACCGCGCTGCGCTGAGCCGGCGCGATCCTGCGCGATCGTGCCCGATCCTGCGCGATCCTGCCCCCGGAAGGGCCACCGGTGCCGGGTACAGGCGGCCACACCGCATGCTGGGCGAGCCGTCAGGAGCCTCGTCGGCGCGGCACACTACAATCGGGGGGTCATGTCTTCCCTCTACGACTGCGCCGTCGACGCAGAACTCCTGACCGGAATGCGTCTCGCCCGAGCGGCCATCGCCCGGGGCGAACTCGTCGTCCTGCCCACCGACACGGTCTACGGCCTGGCCGCCGACGCGTTCGACGCCGAGGCCGTGCAGCGCCTCCTCGACGCCAAGGGCCGCACCCGGCAGTCGCCGCCGCCCGTGCTGATCAAGGGTCAAGACACGCTGGCCGCCCTCACCGAGAGCGTCCCCGACCTCGTGCAGCCGCTGCTCGACGAGTTCTGGCCGGGCGGGCTCACCGTGATCCTGCGTGCGCAGCCGTCTCTGATCTGGGATCTCGGCGAGACCCGCGGCACCGTCGCCCTCCGCCAGCCGAGCAACAAGCTCGTGCTCGAGCTGCTCGAGGAGACCGGCCCGCTGGCCGTCTCGAGCGCCAACCTGACCGGCGAGCCCGCGGCGCTGACCGCCCAGCAGGCGCTAGACATGCTCGGCGACTCCGCGTCGGTCTATCTCGACGGCGGCGAGGCCGGGCGCGACTACGTCCTGCCGCCCGGGGCGAACACCGGGTCGACGATCGTCGACGCCACCGGCGACGGCGTGCTCCGGATCGTCCGCCACGGGGTCATCTCCGACGACGAGATCCGGCGGGTCGCGGCCGACGGCGTCGTCGTATGACCCTGCGGCTCAGAAGGAGGCCGACACCGTGAGGTACTACCTCCTGGCGGCCGCCATCTCCGCCGTCGTGAGCTTCGCGCTCTCGCTCCTGGCCTGGCGCCTCGGCACCAAGTACCGCCTGGCGCCGAAGATCCGTGAACGCGACGTCCACACGAACCCGACGCCGCGGCTCGGGGGAGTGGCGATGTTCGCCGGGATCGTGATCGCGCTCCTCTCGGCCTGGCTGATCTTCCCGCTCATCTCGGGCGTCGACTACTTCCGGCTCGTGTTCGCCGAACCGGGTCACATCCTCGCCATCCTCGGCGCGGCTCTCATCATCGTCGTGATCGGCGTGATCGACGACCTGTTCGATCTCGACTGGATGACCAAGCTCGCCGGCCAGATCATCGCCGCGGGGCTGCTGGCCTGGCAGGGGGTGCAGCTCGTGTCGCTGCCGATCGGCGGCATCACGATCGGGTCGAGCTACATGTCGCTGATCCTGACGGTGTTCGCCGTCGTCCTCGTGATGAACGCCGTGAACTTCATCGACGGTCTCGACGGCCTCGTCGCCGGCGTCACGATCATCGCCAACGGCGTCTTCTTCATCTACAGCTTCATCCTGTCGTCGTCCTCCGGCAGCGAGTTCGAGTACTTCAACCTGGCGGCCCTCATCACCGCGGTGCTGATCGGGGCGTGCGTCGGCTTCCTGCCGCTGAACTGGCACCCGGCCAGGCTCTTCATGGGCGATGCGGGCGCGCTCCTCACCGGCCTCCTGATGGCCACGAGCGCCGTGTCGGTCACGGGCGCGATCAACCCGGGCGCCACCGACAAGTCGACGCTGCTGCCGGTGTTCATCCCGATCCTGCTGCCCTTGGCGATCCTCATCGTGCCGCTGCTCGACTTCAGTCTCGCCGTGCTCCGGCGCGTCAGCGCCGGCAAGTCGCCGTTCAGCGCCGACCGCAAGCACCTGCACCACCGGCTCCTCGACATGGGCCACTCGCACTTCCACGCCGTGCTCATCTTCTACGGCTGGACGGCCGTGGTGTCGGTCGGCTGCCTGCTGTTCTTCTTCCTGCCGCCGCACCTGGTCGTGGTGTTCCTCGTCGCCGGGCTGGTCGTCTGCGCTGCCCTCACGCTCGCCCCGCTCAGTCGGCGGAAGCGCGTCGAGATCGCCGTGCAGAACGCGCCGCGCGAGAGCATCGCGAACGTAGGCGTCGACCGGTACGACCCCCTCGACCAGGCCGGCCGACGTGCCTCGAGCGCGCCGAAGCCGAGCCGCGAGGAGGAGCGCCAGACCGTCACCGCGCTCCGCAGTGCCACGGGGCCGGCGCCGTCGCTGCCCGAGAGCGGCGCGCGGTCGGAGCCCTCGCCTCGAAGTGAGCCGGGCTCCCGGCCCGAGTCCGTCTCCCGACCCGCAGAGTCCGTCTCCCGACCCGAGTCCGCCTCCCGACCAGAGTCCGCCTCCCGAACAGAGTCAGAGCGTCACGCATGAACCCCTCCGGCAACCGGATCTTCACCACCATCCTCCGGCTCGGGAGCCTCCTCGCTCTCGGCATCGCCGTCGTCGGCTGCATCGTCGGCGGGCTGACCGTCGGGGTCACCGGGGTGACCAGCGCTCTGATCGGGACCGCCCTCGCGCTGGTCTTCACGGGCATGACGGCCGCGAGCATCCTGCTGGGGCTGCGGGCCTCCGGCGGGAGCCTGATCAGCGGAGCCTTCTTCGGGATCGTGCTGGGCGGCTGGCTCCTGAAGTTCATCGTCTTCCTGGTGATCGTCGTCCTGTTGAAAGACCAGCCGTGGGTGAACACCCTGGTGATGTTCCTCAGCATCGTGGTCGGAGTCGTGGGCAGCCTCGTCGTCGACGTGCTCGTCGTCACGCGCTCGCGTCAGCCCTACGTCGACGTCGCGCTCCCCGGTGCAGACGGCGCAAAATCAGACGATTGAGCGTATGCCGGGCCCGGAATGGTTCGTTCGCGGCCGATTCTCTTGATAGGCTGAATGTGTTCGTGTCCCCGGCCTGTTCACTGCCGAAGGGTCGCTTCCCCATAGATCATCGCCGCGTCTCGCGGTGCCGACACAGAGTTGTTGCCGACAGCGATTCGTGTGAGATCAGCTCCACCAGAGATCACATGAGTCACGGCTGCAAAACTGTGCACGGCGCCTCGTGCCCGCGTCCCGAATCAGGAGATAGCGCTGTTAGCTAACGCCATCACCCTGTTGCACCCGCTCGCTGCCGCGACGGGGAGCAGCGGAGGTTTCCAGGGCCCATCCATCGACGAGTTCTTCCCGTCGGTCCTTCTCTTCGCGGGCACCCCCTTCGAGTTCACCCGCATCACGCTCGCGCGCCTCATCGCCGTCGTCGCCCTGGTCCTGATCTTCTGGCTCGGCACTCGCCGCATGAAGCTCGTCCCCGGTCGCTTCCAGAGCGTCGTCGAGCTGGGCCTCGACTTCGTCCGCAACAACGTCGCCAACGACATCCTGGGCAAGAAGGACGGCAAGCGGTTCCTGCCGCTACTGACCACGGTCTTCTTCCTCGTTCTGTTCATGAACCTCACCGGTGTCGTGATCTTCCTGAACATCGCGGGTACCTCCACAATCGGCGTGCCTCTCCTCCTTGCGGTCGTCGCTTACGTCGCCTTCATCTACGCCGGCGTCAAGAAGCACCCGGGCACGTTCTTCCGCAACGCGCTCGTGCCGCCCGGGGTGCCGTGGTTCCTGTACATCATCGTCACGCCGATCGAGCTGGTCTCGACCTTCGTCCTGCGTCCGATCACGCTGACGCTCCGACTGCTGATGAACATGATCGTCGGTCACCTCCTCCTGGTCCTGTTCTTCTCGGCGACGACCTTCTTCTTCTTCGAGTCGGGCAACCTGCTGGCGCTCTTCGGCATCGGCACGGCCGCCTTCGGCTTCGCCTTCACCCTGTTCGAGATCTTCGTCGGCGTTCTTCAGGCCTACGTCTTCTCGCTGCTCACCGCTGTTTACGTCCAGCTCGCGCTGAACGACGAACACTAATCACGGCTCGGGCATCCGCCCGGTCCGCCATCACGGAAGGAAACACACGTGGACGCAACAACCGTTCTCGCTGCAATCAACGGAAACATCGCGACGGTCGGTTACGGCCTCGCGGCGATCGGCCCGGCCATCGGCGTGGGTATCGTGGTCGGCAAGACGATCGAGTCCGTCGCTCGCCAGCCCGAGCTCCAGGGTCGCCTCACCGTCCTGATGTACATCGGTATCGCCTTCACCGAGGCGCTGGCGTTCATCGGCATCGCGACGTACTTCATCTTCGTCTAAGAAAGGCTGACGCATGCTCAGCGCTACCATCATCGCGGCTTCGGAGGGTGCGAAGCACAACCCGATCCTCCCCGAGTTGCCCGACCTGGTCTGGGGAGGGATCAGCTTCCTCGTCATCCTGTTCCTCTTCTGGCGAGTGGCTCTTCCGCGCATGCAGAAGATGCTCGACGAGCGCGCCGACGTCATCGAGGGCGGCATCAAGAAGGCCGAGAACGCTCAGGCCGAGGCTGCCGCAGCCCTCGACGAGTACAACAAGCAGCTGGCCGACGCTCGCGCCGAGGCAGCCAAGATCCGCGAGCAGGCGCGCACCGACGCGACCCGCATCGCCAACGACGTGAAGGCTCAGGCTCAGTCCGACGCCGACCGCATCGCGGCGAACGCGACCGCTCAGATCGAGGCAGAGCGCCAGAGCGCGCTCGTCTCGCTCCGCAGCGAGGTCGGCTCGCTGGCGATCGACCTGGCGTCGGGCGTCATCGGCGAGAGCCTCGCCGACGACCGCAGGGCGTCGGCCATCGTCGACCGCTTCCTCGCCGACCTCGAGGCCGACGAGCAGTCGAAGGCGGGCAACTGAGCATGGGATCCATGACCAGAGAGGCACTCGCGACCTCGCGTGGCGTGCTGGCCGACCTGGGCGACGCGGCCGACCTGGCCACGGGAGAACAGCTCCTCAACGCGGGTCGGGTCATCGGCTCGTCGTCGAAGCTGCTGGCCTACCTGGCCGACCCGTCGGAAGACGTCGCGGGCAAGAAGGCCTTCATCGACCGCGTCTTCGGCGCGTTCTCGGAGCCTGCCCGTGCCCTCCTCACGTCGATCGTCGGCAGCCGGTGGTCCACGCACCGCCAGCTGCTGGCCGGCATCGAGGAGGTCGGCATCCGGACCATCGCTCAGAGCGCGCCCGCCGATCTCGCGATCGAGAGCGAGCTCTTCGCCTTCGGCGAGGCCGTGTCGTCCGACTCGAACCTCGAGCTGGCCGTCGGCACGAAGCTCAGTGACGGACCGGCGAAGGCCGCTCTGGTCACCCGTCTCCTCGGGGGCAAGGCGTCGCAGCAGACGATCTCGATCGTCTCGCAGCTGGTCCAGCAGCCCCGGGGTCGCAGGATCGGGGAGCTCCTCCGGAACGCGGCGGCCATCGTCGCCGATCAGGCGGACGAGCTCGTCGCAGTCGTCACCAGCGCAGCACCCATCGAGGCCGCTCAGCTCGAGCGCCTCGAGCGGGGCCTCGCCAAGCAGTTCGGCCGCAGTCTCCGCGTGAACGTCGAGATCGACCCGTCGATCCTCGGAGGTCTCCGGGTCCAGGTCGGCGACGAGGTCATCGACGGTACCGTGTCAACCAGGCTCGCAGATCTCCGCCTCCAGCTCGCCGGCTAGAGCAGAGTCGTACACTCCGTGCTCGCAGCAGACGCGGGCGCACCCCAATGACTCGAGGCCCCGCCTCGATACGAATAGGAATCACAATGGCAGACATCAAGATCAGCCCTGATGAGATTCGCGACGCCCTCAAAGACTTCGTCTCGGCGTACGAGCCCTCGCAGACGTCCACCACCGAGGTCGGCCACGTCATCGACGCCGCCGACGGCATCGCCCACGTCGAGGGTCTCCCCGGCGTCATGGCCAACGAGCTCATCCGCTTCGCCGACGGCACCCTGGGCCTCGCCCAGAACCTCGACGAAGACGAGATCGGTGTCATCGTCCTCGGCGAGTTCTCCGGCATCGACGAGGGCCTCGAGGTCACCCGCACCGGCGAGGTCCTCTCGGTCCCCGTCGGCGACGGCTACCTCGGCCGCGTCGTCGACCCGCTCGGCAACCCGATCGACGGCCTCGGCGAGGTCGCCAGCTCCGGTCGCCGCGCCCTCGAGCTCCAGGCTCCCGGCGTCATGCAGCGCAAGTCGGTCCACGAGCCCATGCAGACCGGCATCAAGGCGATCGACGCCATGATCCCCGTCGGCCGCGGCCAGCGTCAGCTGATCATCGGCGACCGCCAGACCGGCAAGACGGCCATCGCGATCGACACGATCATCAACCAGAAGGCCAACTGGGAGTCGGGCGACACCAACAAGCAGGTGCGCTGCATCTACGTCGCCATCGGCCAGAAGGGCTCGACCATCGCCTCGGTGAAGGGCGCGCTCGAAGACGCTGGCGCCATGGAGTACACGACCATCGTCGCGTCCCCCGCCTCCGACCCCGCGGGCTTCAAGTACCTCGCCCCCTATACCGGCTCGGCCATCGGCCAGCACTGGATGTACGAGGGCAAGCACGTCCTGATCATCTTCGACGACCTGTCGAAGCAGGCCGAGGCCTACCGTGCCGTCTCCCTGCTGCTGCGCCGCCCGCCGGGGCGCGAGGCCTACCCGGGCGACGTCTTCTACCTGCACTCGCGTCTGCTCGAGCGCTGCGCGAAGCTGTCCGACGAGCTCGGCGCCGGCTCGATGACGGGTCTGCCCATCATCGAGACCAAGGCGAACGACGTCTCGGCGTACATCCCGACCAACGTGATCTCGATCACCGACGGCCAGATCTTCCTGCAGTCCGACCTCTTCAACGCCAACCAGCGTCCCGCGGTCGACGTCGGCATCTCGGTGTCGCGCGTCGGTGGCGACGCCCAGGTCAAGTCGATCAAGAAGGTCTCCGGCACGCTGAAGCTCGAGCTGGCCCAGTACCGCTCGCTCGAGGCGTTCGCGATGTTCGCGTCCGACCTCGACCAGGCCAGCCGCCGTCAGCTCGCTCGCGGCGCCCGCCTCACCGAGCTCCTCAAGCAGCCGCAGTACACCCCGTTCCCCGTCGAGAAGCAGGTCGTCTCGATCTGGGCCGGCACGAACGGCAAGCTCGACGAGGTCCCGGTTCCCGACATCCTGCGCTTCGAGGCAGAGCTCCACGACTACCTGTCGCGCAACGGCGAGGTCCTCACGAAGCTCCGCGACTCGAACGTGCTCTCCGACGACATCGTCGCCGAGCTCGACTCGTCCATCGACGCGTTCAAGCAGGAGTTCCAGACGGGCGAGGGCAAGCCGCTGGCCTCCGTCGGCCGCGAGGAGTTCACCGCCACCGACGCCGACGACGTCAACCAGGAGAAGATCGTCAAGTCGCGCTAGCCCTCCCGGGCTCAGCCGACTTCGTCGATCCTCTTCCGCACAGACAACAACAGGAGACACATGGGAGCGCAACTTCGGGTCTACCGACAGCGCATTCGCTCTGCCCAGACGACCAAGAAGGTCACCCGGGCCATGGAGCTCATCTCGGCCTCGCGCATCCAGAAGGCGCAGGCCCGGATGACCGCGTCTGGTCCGTACTCGCGGGCCGTGACGCGGGCCGTGTCGGCCGTGGCGACGTTCTCGAACGTCGACCACGTCCTCACCACGGAGCCGGAGTCGATCGATCGCGCCGCGATCGTCCTCTTCACCTCCGACCGCGGCCTCAACGGCGCCTTCTCGTCGAACGTCCTCAAGGCGGGCGAAGAGCTGGCGACGCTCCTGCGGAGCCAGGGCAAGGAGGTGGTGTACTACCTCGTCGGTCGCAAGGCGGCGAGCTACTTCACCTTCCGCCAGCGCGCTTCGGAGCAGATCTGGACGGGCAACACCGACCAGCCCGAGTTCGGCACCGCCAAGGAGATCGGCGACGCCGTCGTCTCGAAGTTCCTCACCGACTCGAACGAGGGGGGAGTCGACGAGATCCACGTCGTCTACAACCGCTTCGTGAGCATGGTCACCCAGGTGCCCGAGGTCGTGCGGCTCCTGCCGCTCGAGGTCGTCGAGGGGATCGAGGAGCCCGACGAGAACGCGATCCTGCCTCTCTACGAGTTCGAGCCCGATGCCGGAGACGTCCTCGATGCGCTCCTGCCCGTCTACATCGAGAGCCGCCTGTTCAACGCCATGCTGCAGTCGGCCGCCTCCGAGCACGCCGCCCGTCAGAAGGCCATGAAGTCGGCCAGCGACAACGCCGACACCCTGATCCGCGACTACACGCGTCTCGCGAACAACGCGCGCCAGTCCGAGATCACCCAGCAGATTTCCGAGATCGTGGGCGGCGCCGACGCGCTGAGCTCGTCGAAGAAGTCCTGAGTCTTTGAACATCAGTAAAGAGAGAGAAGCCAATGACTGACACCGCTACCGCGCCAGTCGCTGTAGAGCCGGCTCCCGGCGTCGGGCGCATCGCTCGCGTCACGGGTCCCGTGGTCGACATCGAGTTCCCCCACGACGCCATCCCCGGCGTCTACAACGCCCTCAAGACGAGCATCCAGATCGGCGACCAGAGCGTCGACCTCGTCCTCGAGGTCGCTCAGCACCTCGGCGACGACCTCGTCCGCGCCATCGCCCTGAAGCCGACCGACGGTCTCGTCCGCGGCCAGGAGGTCACCGACACCGGCGCACCGATCTCGGTCCCGGTCGGCGACGTCACCAAGGGCAAGGTCTTCAACGTCACGGGCGACGTCCTCAACGGCGAGCCCGGCGAGAAGATCGAGATCACCGAGCGCTGGCCGATCCACCGCCAGCCGCCGGCCTTCGACCAGCTCGAGTCGAAGACGCAGCTCTTCGAGACCGGCATCAAGGTCATCGACCTCCTCACCCCGTACGTGCAGGGCGGCAAGATCGGCCTGTTCGGCGGTGCGGGCGTCGGCAAGACCGTCCTCATCCAGGAGATGATCCAGCGCGTCGCGCAGGACCACGGCGGTGTCTCGGTGTTCGCCGGTGTCGGTGAGCGCACGCGCGAGGGCAACGACCTCATCATGGAGATGGAGGAGGCGGGCGTCTTCGACAAGACCGCCCTCGTCTTCGGCCAGATGGACGAGCCGCCGGGGACGCGCCTCCGGGTGGCTCTGTCGGCGCTGACGATGGCGGAGTACTTCCGCGACGTGCAGAAGCAGGACGTCCTGCTCTTCATCGACAACATCTTCCGCTTCACGCAGGCCGGCTCCGAGGTCTCCACGCTGCTGGGGCGCATGCCCTCCGCCGTGGGCTACCAGCCGAACCTCGCCGACGAGATGGGCATCCTCCAGGAGCGCATCACGTCGACCCGCGGGCACTCGATCACGTCGCTGCAGGCCATCTACGTGCCCGCTGACGACTACACCGACCCGGCCCCGGCCACGACGTTCGCGCACCTCGACGCCACGACCGAGCTCTCCCGCGAGATCGCGTCGCAGGGTCTCTACCCCGCGGTCGACCCGCTGACCTCGACGAGCCGCATCCTCGACCCGCGCTACCTGGGCGAGGACCACTACAACACGGCGATCCGCGTCAAGGCGATCCTCCAGAAGAACAAGGAGCTCCAGGAGATCATCGCCATCCTCGGTGTCGACGAGCTCTCCGAAGAGGACAAGATCACCGTCGCCCGCGCGCGTCGCATCCAGCAGTTCCTCTCGCAGAACACCTACATGGCGAAGAAGTTCACCGGCGTCGAGGGCTCGACCGTTCCGCTGAAAGACACCATCGAGTCGTTCACGGCCATCGCCGACGGCGAGTTCGACCACGTCGCCACGCAGGCCTTCTTCAACGTCGGCTCCATCTCCGACGTCGAAGAGAAGTGGGCTCAGATCCAGAAGGAGAACGGCTGATCATGGCTGCTCTCACGGTCAACGTCGTCTCGGCCGACCAGCAGGTCTGGACGGGCGAGGCGGCGCAGGTCACCGCTCGCACCACCGAGGGCGAGATCGGCATCCTGCCCGGGCACGAGCCCGTGCTGGCGATCCTCGCCTCCGGTCAGGTGCGCGTGCGTCAGAGCGATGGCACGACCGTCGAGGCGACGGCCGAAGACGGCTTCCTCTCGGTCGAGAACGACACGGTCACCATCGTGTCGCGGAACGCCGCCCTGGCCTGATCCGGCACCTCCCTGCTCTACCCGACCGCCCGCATCCTGCGCTCACCGCCCAGGATCGCGGGCGGTCTTCTCTCTCTCCGCGGGCCCCGCGGAGCCGACGGAGTCCTGCCATGCTGTTCCTCCTGCCGCCCTCCGAGACGAAGCGCGACGGCGGCGACGACGGGTCGTCTCTCGACCTCGCCTCGCTGTCGTTCCCGTCGCTCGACCGGTCGCGCCGCCGGGTCGCCGCCGCTCTGGTGCGCCTGAGTCGCGACGTCGACGCGTCGATGGCCGCCCTCCGGCTCGGGCCGCGCCTCCGCTCCGAGGTCGACCGCAACCGGGCGCTCCGGACGTCGCCCACGCTGTCGGCACTCCAGCGCTACACCGGCGTCGCCTTCGATCCGATCCGGGCCTCCGAGCTCTCGGAGGACGAGGCGTCGTGGGCGGGTGCTCACCTCGCGATCCACTCCGCTCTCTTCGGGATCGTCGGGGCAGCGGACAGGATCCCGGCCTACCGGCTGTCGCACGACTCCCGTCTGCCCGACCTGCCGCTGAAGGCGGTGTGGCCGAGGCCGATCAGCCGCGCGCTGAGCGACCGCGGGGCGATCGTCGACCTGCGGAGCGAGGGGTACGTGGAGCTCGGCCCAGCACCGGCCGGCAGTGCCTACGTCCGGGTCGTCTCGGACGACGGCGGACGCCGACGCGCTCTCAACCACTTCAACAAGAAGACGAAGGGCGTGATCGTGGCCCGACTGCTCGCTGCCCGCCCGGAGCTGTCGACGGTCGACGACTTCGTCGTCTGGGCTCGGGCGGAGGGCATGATGGTCGAGCCCGAGGGCACGGAGCTCGTCGTCGTCTCCGAGAGCGTCCTCGACCTCACTCACTGAAGTCGATACCCTCGTGCCGGAGGAGCCACCTCTTGGTCGCGACGCCGTCGCCCGGGCTGTAGCCGGTGATGCGCCGCGCTGCGCCGAGGACGCGGTGGCAGGGCACGAGGAGGGCGATCCGGTTGGCCCGGATGGCGCCGCCCACGGCTCTCGCACCGAGAGACCTGCCCGTGAGGTCGGCGAGCTCGCCGTAGCTGGTCGCGATGCCCCAGGGCACCTCGGCGAGGCGCGCCCACACCGCGTCTTGGAACGGGGTGCCGGCCATCGCCAGCGGCAGCTCGAATCGGCGTCGGCGGTGGCGGAAGTAGTCGTCGAGCTGCCGCCGCGCCTCGTCGTGCAGCGGCGTCGGGCTCTCGGGCTGCTCGTCGCCTGGCAGGCGGCCGCGGCGCTCGATGTCGAGCCGGACGATGCGGTCGGCGCGCGTCTCGATCTCGAGGCGGCCGATCGGCGAGTCGTAGCGGGCGATGCCCGATCCCGGAGGGGAGACGACGGGCGTTGGCGACACCGTCGTGGTGGACGAGACCGTGGTCGTCGACGAGACGGTGGTGGTGGGGACCGGCGTGAGTGTCATGCGGCGAAGATAGGCGGGCCGGAGCGGCCTCGGGCGTCCCGGCGGGGGACCGGTGGAGAACTGCCCCGGCGCACCGGCCTGGGGAGGACAGGCGCGCGCACCCTGCTTGGTAGCGTGGACGTCAGTCGTCGCGCGGGTCGGCAGCGAGAGAGGTGCGAGCATGGCAGGGTCTCCTCCCCGGTACCACCGCGTGGGTCTCGGTACGAGCATCCTGAGTCTCGAGGTCCCTCTCGTCATCGGCCGCCGACCCACGGCGCCCCGCGTCGTCACAGGCGTCCCGCCTCGGCTCACGGTCGTCTCGTCGCCGCGAGCAGAGGTCTCAGCGACCCACGTCGAGATCCGCCAGGAGGGGAGCGCCGTCGTCGTCACCGACCTCCGGTCGACGAACGGCACTCGCGTGACCATTCCGGGGCGACAACCTGTGTCTCTTCGGCAAGGCGAGTCGATCGTCGTGCTCGCGGGCACGATAGTTGACATAGGCGACGGCAACCGTCTCGAGATCCTGCCCTTTTCGCGCATCACTCCCCAGGAAGAACCACTCCCGTGACCCAGATCGGCCGTGCGACGACCGCGCACACCATCACCCTCGGCGACGGCTCCGTCGTCAGCCTCGACTGGGCGGGCGTCACCGACGTCGGCCTGCGGCGGGCGCACAACGAGGACAGCTTCGTGGCCCGGTCTCCGCTCTTCGTCGTCGCCGACGGGATGGGCGGCCACAGCGCGGGCGATGTCGCCAGCGACGCGGTCGTCACGCGGCTCGACGAGGCCGCCACCGGCGAGTTCTTCGACACGGACGCTCTCGAGGAGGCGCTCCGCGAGGCCACCGACGACATCGAGGTCGCCGCGGTCGGGACGGAGCTCGGGGTCGGCACCACGGTGACCGGGGCGATCCTGACCAAGGAGGGCGAGACGCCCTACTTCACCATCTTCAACGTGGGCGACTCGCGCGTCTACATGCTCGACTCGGGCGTCCTCCGGCAGGTCACGGTCGACCACTCGGTCGTCCAGGAGATGGTCCAGGCCGGCATGCTCCACCCGGACGACGCCGAGAACCACCCCGACAGCAACGTCATCACGAAGGCGATCGGATTCGGTGCCGAGCCGAGCCCGGACTACTGGCGCGTGCCGGCCCGACCGGGCCTCCGTCTGCTCGTGTGCTCGGACGGTCTTACGAAGGAGATGAACGCGCGCGCCATCGCGACGCTCCTCGCGGCGAACGCCGACACCGAGGCTGCTGCGACGGCACTCGTGACGGCGGCGGTGGCGGCCGGCGGCCGCGACAACGTGACGGCCGTCGTCGTGGACGTCCGCGGCTCGTCGGAGCCCGTCGATGTCGAGGAGACGCTGCCGACCGGCCCCACGGCGCGCGGCTGAGAGCTCGTCCCGGCGGCCGTCCAGGCGCTCGGCCCCGCAGCTTTCCACAGGCCGGGAGGCGTCTCTCCGCCCCCCGAAATGGGGGACCCCGAGTTGTCCCCATTCCGGCCCTCCGCCAAGTCGGGCCAGGGGGGTCTCCGCTTACAATGACACCGATCGGCAAATCAACGGAAGCGCCGAAGACGCTCCCGACAACGGCTTCTGAGGGGGCGACATGGCACGACGCCTGCCGTCGCAACCCCCGGTGCTGCCCGGGTTCTCGCACCTGAACGTGCTCGGATCGGGCGGCTTCGCCGACGTCTTCCTGTACGAGCAGAACATGCCCCGTCGGCAGGTCGCCGTCAAGGTGATGCTCAGCGAGGTCGTCAACGACCAGGTCCGGCAGATGTTCCAGGCCGAGGCGAACCTGATGGCGCAGCTGAGCGCGCACCCTTCGATCCTGACCGTCTACCAGGCCAGCGTCTCCGCCGACGGCCGGCCCTACCTGGTCATGGAGCTCTGCTCGGCCTCGCTCAGCGAGAGGTACCGGCGCGAGCGCATCCCGGTCGCCGACGTGCTCCGCATCGGCGTCAAGATCGGCAGCGCCATCGAGACGGCGCACCGCCAGGGCGTGCTCCACCGCGACATCAAGCCGTCGAACATCCTGACGACCGCGTACGGCCACCCGGTGCTGTCCGACTTCGGCATCGCCGCGACCCTCGGCGAGAGCGAGCCGAGCGAGGTCGTGGGCCTCTCCATCCCGTGGTCGGCGCCCGAGGTGCTCCGCGACGACACCTCCGGCACCGTCGCGAGCGAGGTCTGGTCGCTCGGCGCCACCGTGTACTCGCTCCTGGCCGGCCGCAGCCCCTTCGAGGTGCTCGGCGGCCCGAACACCTCGAACGACCTGATGACCAGGATCGAGAAGGGCAGGCTGCAGCCCATCGGCCGCACCGACGTGCCCCCGGGGCTCGAGGCCACCCTGGCGCGGTCCATGTCGCGTCGGGCCGACGACCGTCACGAGAGCGTGCTCGAGCTGGTCCGCGAGCTCCAGCAGGCCGAGTCCGAGCTGGGCGTCGCGCAGACCCCGATCGAGGTCGCGGTCGACGACTGGGCCCTCGCCACGGTCGCCGACCTCGAAGACCGCACCAGGATCCGGGGCGCCGAGGGTCTCCCCGTCGGCGGAGCGAACCGCCGCCGCCGCCGCCGTCCCGCGGGCGGAGCGCTGACGAGCACGCCGCTCGCCGCCCAGGTGCGCAACAGCAACGCGATCCCTCGCTCGACCGGCACCCGGCCGGAGGCCCGCGGCCCCAAGAAGGTGCAGTACCTCGCCTGGGCGCTCATCGCGGCGACTGTCGTCGTCCTCGCGCTCGGCGGCATCGCGACGCTGTTCCTCGTCCGGGCCACCTCGAACGACATCCCGCGGGTCAGCAACGTCCAGGCCGTCACGACGGGCTCGTCGGTCCGGTTCAGCTGGAACGACCCAGGCATCCGCTCGGGCGACACCTACGTCGTCACCTCCGGCACCGACTCCAGCACGCAGACGTCGACGAGCTTCCTGGCTCCGGCGGGCACCGGCCAGCAGGTCTGCATCACCGTCGCGGTCAACCGCTCGGGCAAGACGGGGCCGGTGAGCGCCGAGAAGTGCGCCTCGGCCAAGGCGGCCCGGTGACCCGGTTCCTCCGCTGGCTCCTCGCCCACCGCTCGCTGGCGGCGACCGGGCTCAGCGCCCTCGTCATCGCTGTCGTGGTCGCCGCGATCGGGCTCACCAGCTCGGGCTACCAGGCGCAGCGGCTCGACCTCGACGACGGCACCGTCTGGGTCGCCAACGACTCCCTCACGGCGATCGGGCGCGCCAACCCGGCGGTCCTCGAGCTCAACTCGGCGGTCCGGAGCACGGGCGCCGACCTCTCCGTCGTGCAGGATGCCGCCCACGTGCTGCTGCTCGACCGGAGCAACGCCACCGTCGGTGTCGTCGACACGGCCACGGCGGCCGTGGCGCAGACCGTGCCGCTTCCGCCGAACGACCCCGACGTGCTCCTCGCAGGCGACACGGCGGTCGTCGTCTCGGGCAAGACGGGCGAGTTCTGGAGCTCGTCCGTGGGCGCGCTCGACGGCTTCGACGCCTCCTCCCAGGCCGAGCTGAGCCTCGGCGCCGACGTGACCACGGGGCTGACCCCCTCCGGCACGCTCGTCGCCTACTCCGCCGACAGCGGCGAGGTGACCAGGGTCGACGACGTGGCGCAGTTCGGCGTGACGTCCACCGAGCGCCTCAAGCTGCCCAAGGCCGACACGTTCCAGGTGGCGACCGTCGGCTCGCACTGGGCCGTCCTCGACACCCGCAGCGGGCTCCTCGTGGTCGACGGGCACCGCGTCGACCTCTCGGGGCAGACGCGGGGGCGCCTGGCCCTGCAGCAGTCGTCCGACCAGGGCTCGTCGGTGATGGTCGCCTCGTCGTCCGGGCTCCTGTCCGTGTCGTTCGGCGGCGCCGTCACCGAGCGCGTGCAGGGGCGCGACGGCACTGCCGCCCGGCCCACGACGGTCGGCGCCTGCGGGTACGCGGCTTGGGCCGACGGCACCGCGTGGAGCGACTGCGCCTCCGGCGACCGGCTGACGAGGCTCCCGTCGATGCCCGCGTCGGCCGAGCTGACCTTCGCGGTCAACCGGTCTCACGTCGTCCTGAACGACGTCTCGGGCGGCAAGACCTGGGCGGTCCAGCGGGGCGGCCAGCTCATCGACAACTGGAGCGACCTCATCACCGATGAGAAGACGCCGCAGGAGGAGCCGACCAAGACGAACGACGAGCCGCAGAAGCTCGAGGTGCAGCAGAAGCCGCCGGTCGCCGTCGACGACGTGATGGGGGCGAGGCCCGGCCGCGCCACGATCCTGCCGGTCCTCCTCAACGACTACGACCCGAACGGCGACCCGATCGTCATCACGAAGGTGACCGGGCTCGCTGCCGGTGCCGGTCGTGTCGACGTCGTGCAGAACCGGCAGCAGCTCCTGCTCACGCTGGGGGCCACGGCGTCGGGCGCGATCGTGTTCGAGTACTCGATCTCCGACGGCCGGGGCGGGACCGCGACCGCGAAGGTGACCGTCTCGGTGCGTCAGCCGGGTGCGAACAGCCCGCCTCAGCAGGTCCGGGCCCAGCGCGCCGTCGTCTCATCGTCCGGACGCGTGACGGTGGACACACTCGGCGCGTGGGTCGACCCCGACGGCGATCCCTTCTACCTGACCGGGGCGTCCGGAGCGGACGGCGGCACGGTCACCTACAAGCCCACCGGCGAGGTGGTCTACCAGGACAGCGGCAAGGGGCCGTCCACCCAGGAGATCGTCCTGACGGTCTCTGACGGGACCGCCGTGGGGCGCGGCATCCTGACGATCACCGTCGACGCGGGCGGCGACGTGCCGCTCAAGGCCGACTCGTTCCCGGTCGAGGCCTACCAGGGCGAGGTGACGACCATCAGTCCGCTGCAGTACGCCTCCGGCGGCACGGGCGCGATCAAGCTCAACAGCGTCCCGGCGAAGCAGGGGGCGACGATCACGCCGAACTACGCCGCCGGGAGCTTCACGTTCCAGAGCTCGACCGTGGGGCCGCACTTCCTCGAGTACACGGTGACCGACGGCGACAAGACCGCGACGGGGACGATCCGCGTCGACGTGCAGGCCGCGCCCGAGCCCAACACGGCTCCGATCACGACGCCCAAGACGGTGTTCGTGCAGAGTCTCAGCACGCAGACCGTCGACATCACGGCCAACGCCTTCGACCCGGCGGGCAACGTCCTGATGGTGACGTCGACGAGCGCCCTCGACCCCGCGAGCGGCGTCCAGGTGCAGACCGTCGAGCAGCGCTACCTCCGGATCACGCTGACGGCGCCGCTCGACGACGGGCCCGTCTCGTTCACCTACACCGTCACCAACGGCCTCGCCTCCGCGCAGGGGTCGGTGACCGTCGTCCAGATCCCGAGGCCCGCGCGCCTCCAGCCCCCGATCGCCACGAACGACCAGGTGACGGCGCGGGTCGGCGACGCGATCGACATCGACGTCCTCGCGAACGACTCGCAGCCCGACGGCGAGGACATCACGCTCGAGCCGACCCTGGTGAAGAACGTCTCCTCCGGAGGCGGGCTCCTCTTCGTCTCCGGATCGCAGCTGCGGTACCTCGCCCCGAAGACCCCCGGCAACTTCACGGCGGAGTACGCCATCGAGGGCCCCGACGGTCAGCGGGCGACCGCGCAGGTCAGCATCTCGGTCCGCGAGGCCGACTCGGCCACCGACAACCCGCCGGTACCGCAGACCCTCACCGCGCGCGTGGTGGCCGGGCAGAGCGTCCGCGTCCAGGTGCCGCTCGACGACATCGACCCCGACGGCGACTCGGTGCAACTGCTCGGCGTCGACTCCAACCCGGAGAAGGGCAACGTCACCCGGGTCGGCACCACCTACATCGACTACGAAGCAGGCAGCTACTCGGCCGGCACCGACACCTTCACGTACACGGTCGTCGACGGCCTGGGCGCCCGCGCGACCGGGACCGTCAGGATCGGCATCGCCGCCCGCGCCGAGGGGTCGCGGAACCCGATCGCCGTGGCCGACTCCGTGACGATGCGGCCCGGCGGCAGCATCCTCGTGCGCGTCCTCGCCAACGACTCCGACCCCGACGGCGGCGCCCTCCGGGTGACCGCGGTGAAGCCGAACGACCGTGACGTCACGGCTCAGATCCTCGCCGACGGGGTGGTGCGCGTCACCCCGCCGAAGCGCTCGAAGACCTACGGCCTCGTCTACACGATCAGCAACGCCGTCGGCGGCAGCAGCTCGAACTTCATCACCGTGAAGGTCGATCCGAAGGCCGAGCTCAACTACCCCGAGGCCTCCGACAGCACGCTCACCCTGACCGACGTCCTCGGTCGCAAGACGGTCGACGTCAACGTCCTCGCCAACGTCTTCTACCCCGACGGCGACGTGTCGACCCTGGGCCTCGGCGTGCAGCCGGGCTACGAGAAGTCGGCCGTGGTCACGAGCAGGCACCGGATCCGGGTCACGATCACCGACTCCAGCCAGATCATCCCGTTCTACGTGTCCCACCCCGACGACCCGTCGATCCGGGCCTACGCCTTCATCCGCGTCCCCGGCTTCGACGACGCCCTCCCGCAGATCAAAGAGGGCGCCCCGGCCCTGACCGTGGCCAGCGAGAAGCCGCTGACCATCGACCTCAACAAGTACGTCGTCTCGACCGGGGCCGACGGCGTCCGACTGACCGACAGCGGCACGGTCCGCGCGACCCACGCCGACGGGTCCGATCTCGTCGTCGACGCGACGACGCTCCGCTTCACCTCGGCAGCCGCCTTCTACGGCCAGGCCTCGATCTCGTTCCAGGTGACCGACGGGACCTCGGCGACCGATCCGAAGGGCCACACCGCCACCCTCGTCCTGCCGATCACCGTCACGGCGCGAGCCAATCAGCCGCCGATCTTCAACGGCACGGCCCTCGATCTGGAGCCGGGCGACACCCGGACCCTCGACCTCACCCGCCTGACGACGTACAACTACCCGGCCGATGTCGGGCAGCTCCGCTACGCGATCTCCACCCCCGACACGTCGGGGTTCACCGCCCAGGTCTCCGGCCAGAAGCTCACCGTCCACGCGAACACCGACGCCGCGAAGAACGCGACCGCCACGATCGGTCTGACCGTGCGCGACGCGACCTCGCCTCCGCAGTCGGGCAGGATCACGCTCTCCGTCGTGGGGTCGACGCGGCCCCTGGCCATCGCGGCGGCCGACTCCGCCGTGACGCGCCGCGGCACCACGACGACGGTGAACGTGCTGGCGAACGACGAGGCCACCAATCCGTTCCCCGGGCAGCCGCTCCGGGTCGTGGCGATCCGCGGTCTCGGGGGAGCCTCACTACCGGCCGGCGTCTCGGTCACGCCGAGCGCCGACAAGAGCCGGCTGTCGGTCCGCGTCGCGGCGTCGGCGAAGCCCGTCGACACGCACCTGCAGTACCAGATCGCCGACGTCACCGACGATCCCTCGCGCTACGTCTGGGGAGACGTCACGATCTCGGTGCAGGACGTCCCTGCGGCACCGGCCGCCCCCATCCGGTCGGGCACGTTCGTCGGCGGCCAGCTGACCCTGGCGTACCAGGCGCCGGTCGCCAACAACTCGCCGATCACCTCGTACCGTCTCACCGGCACGTCGAGCGCGGGCTCGTACACGAGAGACTGCGGAACGTCGACCGTCTGCACCCTCACCGACCTCGACCCGGGCGCTCAATACCGCTTCACCGTCCAGGCGGTCAATGCCGTCGGCGCCTCGGCGTCGAGCCCGGCGAGCATCCCCTACAGCGCCGACTTCGTGCCTGCCGCACCCACCGGCGTCGCCCTCACGCCCTCGACGACCTCGCCGAACACGCTCGTCGTCAGCTGGAACGCCGTCCCGAAGCCCGCTCGCGGCACGGCCGTCACCGGCTATGTCGTCGAGATGGCAGGATCGGGCGCCCCCGGCACGCAGAGCGTCTCCGGGACGAGCGTCACCGTCGGCGGCCTCACCGCCGGAGGCCAGTACTCGGCGCAGGTCTACGCGGTCAACTCCGCGCAGGTCTCGAGCACGGCCGACTGGGCTCGAAGCGCCTCGGCGTCGGGCACGGCCGTCGGGACGCCGTCCGGGGTCTCCGTCACGGCGTCGCTGGTCGGCTCGAGCGGCAACGTCCAGGTGACGCACACCGCGAGCGATCCTGCCGGTGCGCCCTCCGTCTCGTACACGGTCGCCCGACTCGACGGAGCCGGCGCCTCGTCGCCCGCCTGCTCGCCGACGTCGAAGCCCGACGCGATCGATCTCGATCCCAATGGAGTTGATCTTCACGCCCAGGACGGCCGCTCGTACACGTACTTCGTCTACGCCGACAACGGCCTCTTCTGCACGACGTCGAAGTCCGACGGCATCCAGGTGCTGAAGGCGCCGGGCCAGGCGACGGCGAGCGTCAGCATCGTGCAGTCCGACGACTTCCACCACGACGTGAAGGTCGGCGCGCTCTCGGTCGCGAACGGCACGGCTCAGGCGTACGAGTTCAAGGTCGCGGGCGGCGCCTGGCAGCCCGTGAAGTCGGGCGACCTCCTCACGAGCGCGCAGAACGCGGCCGTCTACGGCTCCCAGCAGACCTACTCCTTCCGCGGGTGCCGCGACACGAGCGACTCCTTCTGCGGGCCAGCCCTCACGCTCGACCCGGTCACGCCCGTCGACACCGATGCCGGGGCCCAGTACAAAGACCAGCCGGACGACGGCACCGCGCTCCAGCGCACCGGGACGTGGACGTTCACGCTGCCCCAGGGCTCGGGCTACACCGGCGTCGCCTACCAGTGCGGCGACGGAGAGCTCACCACGACGCCGGCCTCCTCGTGCACGGCGACGGGCCCCAACCTGGTCGACGGGCCGAGGCTGCTGATCCGGGTCACCGCGAATGGCGGGCAGACTTACGAGACGACCTACACGCCGTCGCTGCTCGGCAACTGAGCAGCCGACCGCCCCCGCCCCCTCGACCGACCAGCCGCACCCACTCAGAGAGACGCCACGACAATGAGCATGACGCCCGAGCAGGCCACCTGGTTCGCCGACATCTTCGCGCGCCTGGTCGGCAACGTCGATCGGATCCTGCTCGGCAAGTCGTTCGTCATCAAGCTCTCGTTCACCGCGCTGCTCAGCGAGGGCCACCTGCTCCTCGAGGACTTCCCGGGCACCGGCAAGACCTCGCTCGCCCGCGCCCTCGCGCAGACGGTCCAGGGGCGGAGCAGCCGCATCCAGTTCACCCCCGACCTCCTCCCCGGCGACATCACGGGCGTCAGCATCTACGACCAGAAGTCGGCCGAGTTCGAGTTCCACCCGGGGCCGGTCTTCGCGAACATCGTCCTCGCCGACGAGATCAACCGGGCGAGCCCGAAGACGCAGTCGGCGCTCCTCGAGGTCATGGAGGAGTCCCGGGTCACCGTCGACGGCGTGAGCCACCCGGTCGACGCGCCGTTCATGGTGATCGCGACGCAGAACCCGATCGAGCAGGCGGGCACGTACCGGCTGCCCGAGGCCCAGCTCGACCGGTTCCTGATGAAGACCTCGATCGGCTACCCCGACCACGCTGCGACCCTCCGCATCCTCGAGGGCTCTGCGACGAGGGTGCACGAGGGCTCCCTCACGCCGATCGTCGAGGCCGGCGTCGTCACCGAGATGTCGCGTCTCGCCCGGACGGTCCACGTCGACCCCGTCGTGGCCGACTACGTCGCCCGGATCGTCGAGGCGACCCGGACGGCTCCGGAGGTCCGGCTCGGCGTGAGCGTTCGCGGGGCGCTCGCCCTGGTCCGCGTCGCCAAGACCTACGCCGCCTCGACCGGCCGCCACTACGTCACCCCCGACGACGTCAAGCTGCTCGCCGAGCCGGTCCTCGCGCACCGCATCGTCCTCGACCCCGAGGCGGAGTTCGACGGGGTCACTCCGTCGAGCATCGTGAGCCAGCTGCTCATCGAGATCGCGCCCCCTGCGGAACGGGTGTCGGCGTGATCCTGCGCGTCCCCGGCCCCTCCCGCCTCAGGGCGCCCCGGCGTCCGAGATGAGATCGCCGACCCCGCCTCCTTCGAAGCAGACGCCGAAGCAGACGCCGACGCCGACCGCGACTCCGACCGCGCAGGACGAGAAGACCCGCGGCTCCCGGGGTCGCGCGGCCGCAACCGGTCGCACCCAGACCCGCCCGAGCGCGCGAGGCGCGGCGTCGCGGGAGTCGAGCCCCGTCGTCGCTCGCGGTGCCACGTCCCGGACCGCCGGGCGCGTGCGGGGCGCGACGACGGACGCCCAGTACGGCACCGGCACCGAGGGGCTCACCAACGCCCGCACCAGGATCGTCGGTGACCGGACCGGGTTCACGGCCGACCTGGTCATCGTCCTGGTCCGCACCTGGCGGTCGCTCAGGCGGATCGTCGGGCGTGCTGTCCGAGCCGCCTCCAGTGTCATCACCAGCGTCGGCTGGGTGCTGCTGGTCCTCGCGCCGGCGAGCCTCGTGGCCGGGTACCTGCTGGGCTGGGTCGAACTCGTCGCGGTCGGCTTCGCCGTCGTCGTCCTGCTCTGCCTGGCGGCGCTCTACGCGGTCGGACGCAGCGCCTTCACCATCGATCTCGACCTCCCGCACCGTCGCGTTGCGGTCGGCGAGTCGGCCGTCGGCCGGGTGACGGTGTCGAATCCGACCAGGCGCCGCATCCTCGGCGTCACCGTCGAGATCCCGGTCGGCCAGGGGCTGGCCGAGATCAGCCTGCCCGGTCTCCGCGGGGGCGACTCCATCGACGACTCCTTCGCCGTCCCGACCGACCGGCGCGGCGTGGTCCCGGTGGGTCCGGTCCGGACCGTCCGCGGCGACCCGATCGGCCTGGTGCGCCGCGAGCTCGAGTGGACCGACGTCGTCGAGCTCTTCGTGCACCCGCGCACCATCGGGATCCCGTCCACCAGCACCGGGCTCATCCGCGACCTCGAGGGCAATCCGACCCGCGACCTGTCCTCGAGCGACATCTCGTTCCACGCGCTCCGGCAGTACGTGCCGGGCGACGAGCGCCGTCACATCCACTGGAAGTCGTCGGCCCGCGCGGGGGAGTACCTCGTGAGGCAGTTCGAGGAGACCCGCCGCAGCCACATCGTCATCGCGCTGAGCCTCGCGAACGCCGACTTCGCGACGGAGGACGAGTTCGAGCTCGCGGTGAGCGTCGCCGCCTCGCTCGGGGTCCGCGCGATCCGCGACGCCCGTGAGGTCTCCGTGGTCGTCAGCGAGAGCACCCCCGCCTTCGCCAAGCGCAAGACGCTCGCGGTCAAGTCGCTCAGCACCATCAGCCGCGTGAGGCTCCTCGACGAGCTCGCCGTCGTCACCTACGACGAGTCGGCCCTCGGCATCACCGACGTCGCCCGCGTGACCGGCGAGCAGGTCTCCGGCATCTCGGTCGCCTTCCTCGTCGTCGGCTCGACCACGGGGATCACCCGCCTCCGCGCTGCGGCAGCAGCGTTCCCCCCGGGCGTCGAGGCGGTCGCCATCGTGTGCGACCCCGACACCGTGCCCGGCATGCGGCGCGTCGCCGACATGACGATCCTGACCGTCGGCTATCTGGAAGACCTGCAGAAGTCGCTGGCGAAATCGGTGTCGTCGTGACGGCGCTCGGGCAGGCTCCGCGCTCGGTCCAGGGCGCTCCGCGGCAGGCGCTCCGGCCGCGGTCGTCTCGGAGCCGCATCCGGGTGCCGTTCGCCCTGGCGCAGTCGGGCGCGTTCTTCGTCCTCATGGCGCTCGGTGCCGTGCCCTTCTGGCCCGTCTACCGGAGCACCGCGTTCCTCGTCCTGATCGCGGCGACCGTCGTGATCGGATCGGCCATCGCCCTGGCCGGGGTGTTCCTGCGGTTGTCGAGCTTCTGGATCCTGCTGCTCACCGTCGTCGCCTTCGCCCTGTTCGGCACCGCACTCGCCGTGCCCAGCCAGGCGCTCTACGGGGTGCTGCCGACGCTCGACGGCCTCCGCGAGCTCGTCGGCGGGGTGGCGCTCGGCTGGAAGCAGCTGTTGACGATCACCCTGCCCGTCGGGGCCTATCAGGCGCTGCTCGTGCCCGCCTTCGTCCTCGTGCTGGTCGGCACGGTCGTCGGGCTCAGCACGGCCCTCCGCAGTCGGCGCGCCGAGCTCGCCCTCGTGCCGCCGGTCGTCCTCTTCGTCGCGGGCATCGTCTTCGGCCCGGCCGAGGCGGCGCTGCCGATCGTCGCCGGGCTCCTGCTCCTGGCGGGGAGCGTGCTCTGGATCGTGTGGTGGCGCCTCCGGCGGCGCAGGATCGCGATCGACCGCCTCCTGAGATTGACGCGCGGCACCGGAGCGGTCGCCGCCGGCACGCACCGCTCCGGCAATCGCGCCGTCGCCGTCCGGGCCGTCGCCGGCTCCCTGGCCACCCTCCTCGTCGCGGCGGCGTTCTCGGCCGTGGCGACGACGGTCCTGGCCCCGGGCGCGCACCGCTGGGTGGCCCGCGACGCGATCGTGAAGCCGTTCGATCCGCGCGACTACGTCAGCCCGCTCAGCGGCTTCCGCGCCTACGAGCAGAGCCCCGCCGTCGATCGCGCGCAGCTCACGGTCACCGGCCTCCCGACGGGCGACCTCCTCCGCATCGCGACGCTCGACACCTACGACGGGGTCGACTTCACCGTCGGCAGCGATCGCGTGTCGGAGGCCTCCGGCACCTTCACCCGGGTGCCGACCTCCTACGACCAGTCGAAGGTCCGGGGCACGCAGACCAGTGTCGACGTGAGCGTCGACGGTTACTCCGGGGTGTGGCTGCCGACCGTCGGGAAGCTCGAGACCGTCGACTTCTCCGGGGCCGACGCGTCGACCTACCGCGACTCGTTCTTCTACAACGACACGACCGGCACGGCGGCCGTCGTCGGCGGTGTCGGCCGCGGCGTCTCGTACCGACTGCAGGCCGTCGAGCCCAGGCAGCCGACGAGGTCCGAGCTGGCCGGGCTCACCCCCGGCACGGCATCGGTGCCGACCCCGTCGAACATCCCCGCCGCCCTCCGATCGACGCTCGAGGGCTACGTCGACGGCGTCAGCGGTCAGGGCGCGCGCCTCCAGGCGGCGCTGGCGGGGATGCGGGCCCAGGGCTACGTGAGCCACGGTGTCGGAGACGACGAGCCGGTCAGCCGCTCGGGCCACGGCGCCGACCGTCTGACCCAGCTCTTCACCGACAAGCTCATGGTCGGCGACGCCGAGCAGTACGCGGCCGCCGGCGCGCTGATGGCCGATCAGCTCGGCTTCCCTTCGCGCGTCGTCCTCGGCTTCCGGTCGGACGACTCGACAGGATCGACCACGACGTTCCGCGGTTCCGACATCACGGCGATGATCGAGGTCGACACCGCGCAGTTCGGCTGGGTCACGCTCGATCCGAACCCGACACCGCGCAAGATCCCCGATGTCACGAAGAACGACGAGAACACGGTCTCCCGCCCGCAGTCGGTGATCCAGCCGCCGCCGCAGGAGACCGACCCGAGGAACGACCAGAGCCAGCCGCAGAGTCAGCAGGACAACGCGCCCGACTCGCCCGCCTGGATCGCAGTCCTGGTCGCCGCAGCGAGGATCGCCGGCTGGGTCGCCCTCGTCGCCGGCATCGTCATGGCGCCGTTCCTCGCGATCGTCGCCCTGAAGATCCGGCGCAGGATCCGTCGCCGCCGGGCTCGAGACGCCAGCCGCAGGATGACCGGCGGCTGGGACGAGTTCCGCGACAGCGTGCTCGACCACGGCATCGACACCCCGGAGACGGCGACCCGGACCGAGGTCGCAGCTGCCGTCGGCGGCTCCCGCGCCGGTGTCCTCGCGCGCGTCGTCGACCGGAGCGTCTTCGCCCCGGAGTCGACGGATCCGGGCGACGCCGACCGGGTGTGGAAGGCCGTCGGCGAGATGCGGAGCCAGCTCGATCGAGGCCTGACGCGCTGGCAGCGGTTCAAGGCGCAGGTCTCGACCCGTTCCCTCCGTGGATACCATGGCCGGAAGCCCCCCAAGCGTTAGAGGACCACCACAAGCCATGCACTGCCCCACCTGCTCGAGCCCCCTCCCCGACGGCGCCATGTTCTGCGGCCAGTGCGGGCGCGCGATCTCGAGCGCCGACTGGGCGGCCTTCCGCCGCGAGCGGGAGAGCCGAGAGGAAGGCCTCGCTGAGCCGGTCTCGTCCGCTCCGGCTGGCGGCTCCGCGCCCGGGACTGCGCGCGAGAACGTGGACGTGGATGCCGACGAGAGTGCTGCTGCCGACGCGGACGCTGGTGCTGCCTGGTCGCTCCGCCGACCTCCTGCCGCGGCCGTCCCCGCGGGCACCCCGTGGTGGGTGGCCGACGGATCCGCCGAGCCGACCGGAGAGAGGGCCGTCGAGCAGGATCCCGACGAGCGAGCCCATCCGGAGGCCGCTCCGGAGCCTGCTGCCGACGACACCCCCGACGAGGAGACGATCGCTTCGGTGCGAGCTGCGGCTCCTGCGCCGACCGCACCTCCGGCCGTGCCGACCGCACCTCCGGCCGCGGCCGAGGCCCCTGCCCTCCGTCCGCCGGGAGCCTTCTCCGGCACCGGCACCGGGACCGGCCGACCGACGTCGGTGCCGCTGTGGACGGCCTCGCTGACGCCCATCACCGACTCCGAGCGGGAGGCCGATGCGGCCGAGCGGGAGGCGGATGCCGTCGAGCCAGAGACCTCGAAGCCAGAGACCGCCGAGGCGTCGACAGCGGCGCCCCTGGCAGTACCGGACGCAGACGCAGACGCAGACACAGACGCAGACGCTCGCGCCGCCGACGCCGCCAGCCCCGTCGAGCAGGCAGAGCCCCAGCCCGGCGACACGAACGTGATCCCGCCGCTGGTCGCTCCGGGTGCCGTCCTGTCCGACGGACGTCTCCACTGCACCGTGTGTGGCGCCCCGCTCGCCGACGACGACATCTTCTGCGGAGAGTGCGGCACGGTCGTGCAGTCCGTGGCCCAGTCGTTCACCGGACCGATCACTCCGATCCTGACCGGGGTCGTCCCTCCGCAGGGGGCTCCGGCAGCATCGACGACGACGACGTCGGCAGACGGGCAGGATGACGCGTCGAACACCGGGAGCGCCGAGACCGAGGAGGATCCTGCGCCCGCCGTCTCCACCCCGCGCCCCGCACCCCTCGCGCCCACGCCGGTCGTGGCCGAGCCGGCGCTGCCGCCGTTCGTCGCGGAGCCCGAGAAGCCGAAGGTCAAGAGGCGCCGTCTCTTCGGGCGCCGCGCCGCCCCGGAGGCTCCGAAGCTGTGGTCGGCGCCCTCGGCGACCGACGCGGACTCGGCGGATGCGCGCCCCGAAGCCTCGAGCGCCCAGGGTCCCGTGCCGCCGATGCCGCCCTCGGACGAGAGTGCACCCGAGCCGGCCGCGAGCAGCGGCGCCTCGGCCGCCGCCCCGCCCGTGCGAGCCGATCAGGTTCCCGTGCCGTCCGTCGACGAGCACCCCGAGCCGGCGGCACCCCGTCCCCTCGCGGCGACTCCCGTCGAGGCCGAGGCGGAGAGGGCCGATCCGGTCGTCGCTCCGCTGCCACCGGCGCCGGTCGTCGACCGCCCTGCCGCCCCGTGGGCGATCAACCTCGGCGCCCCGGCCGACGACGTCGAGAGCACCCGCATCGTCCGCCGGCAGCCCCTCGGGGAGCCCTTCGTCCTGCAGTTCAGCACGGGCGAGAGCTTCACCGTGCAGGGCACCGGCCTCGTAGGCCGGGCTCCGACGCCGCAGCCCGGGGAGGCCATCGACCTCCTGGTGAGGATCGTCGACCCGGGCCGCTCGGTGTCGAAGACGCACCTGGAGTTCGGCCAGGACGACGGCCTCCTCTGGGTGTCCGACCGCTGGTCGGGCAACGGGTCGGTCGTCCGTCCTCCCTCGGAGCAGGCGCGACGCGTCGAGCCCGGCAAGCGGGTCCGGGTGCCGCGCGGGTCGCGCGTCGAGATCGGCGAGCAGTTCTTCATCGTCAACTGACGCTCCTCCCCAGGCGCGCGGAGGCGTCCGTTCGTCCACAGGTCGGCTCGGCCCGGTCGCCACGCGCGACCGGGGCGGCTGAGATGGAGGCATGCACTTCCCCCTCCACCGTCCGGTCCCTCCTGTCCCGAGTCGTCGCCCCGTCTGGCTGAGGGGCACCTCCGCGCGCCGCTTCGGGCGCGACACCGCCGAGTTCGAGGCCGACCTCCGAGCGGCCCTCGAGTCGGAGCGGCGCGAGCTCCAGCGCGAGGTCGACCGGCTCCTCTCGGACGGCGCACTCGTCGTCGCGCGCGGCGCGGTCGACAGCGGTGTCCGCGTGGCGGGGGAGCGCGACATTCGCCGCCACGAGCGCCTGCCGCTCGTGGTCCGGCCTCCGGCGACGATCCGCGTCCTCGGCCCGCGCGCCCTCACCGACGTCGTGCTCGACGGACTGCTGCGCCGCGCGATGCGGCGGCTCCCACCCGACCGACTCGCGGTCGACGAGCGCAGGATCGACTCCGGTCGCCTCGTCACGGTCCGCTCGCGCTCCCGCGCGCTCTGGCTCCTGGCATCCTGCCGGGCAGAGGGGGCTCCCGTCGTCGGGGCCCTCACCGAGCTGTGGTTCGCGCCGGACGGGTCGGCACAGCTCCGGTCCGCGTCGCACACCGGCGACCGGTGGATCCCCGTCGAGCCGGCCCTCGACTGATGGGGGCTCGGCCCTGGCGCCGCTGGTCGAGACGGCGCCGACGGTCGTCAGGCGACCAGCCCGGCTCCCGCCGAGATTCCGCCGACGAGGACGCCGCCCCCGGTGATCCGCTCGAGCGTCCGGTCGAGAACCCGGTCGGCCGCCTCGCGCTCCACGACGCCCTCGTCCACGAGCAGGTGGAGCGCCGCCAGCGTGCCCGCCCGGATGTTGCCGTCGAGCACCTTCACGGCCACCGCGACGCCGTCGGTCGTCCCCATCACCATGACGCCCTCGGCGCCGAGCTTCGCCAGGAGGCCGAGCTCCTCGATGGTGACCGTGTTGGCACGCCCGTGGCCGTCGAGGGCCCACGGGTCGGCGAGGACCGCGCGGACGAGGTGCCCGGCGTCGGCGTCCTCGTCGGTCGAGGCGGAGCCGGTCAGGCGCGCGATCCCGCGAGCGAGACCGCGGAGGGTCACCGCGAACACCGGGGCGCCGCACCCGTCGACGCCCGTCTGGTCGATGTCCTCACCGACGTGCTCGGCGACCGTCGACCGCGCGGCCCGCTGCAGCGGGTGGTCGAAATCGTCGTACGTCGCGTGGTCCCAGCCGTTCTCGGCGCACGCCAGGAGGAACGCCGCGTGCTTGCCGCTGCAGTTCATTGTGATCCGGCGCTTCTCCACGGCTCGACGGGCGGTCTCCCGGTCGAAGGGCCAGTCGGGCGGGCAGAGGAGGTCGTCCTCCGTCCGGTCGATCCTCGCGAGCATGGCGCGGACGACGCCCTGGTGCTCGGCAGTTCCGGCGTGACTAGCGGTCGCCAGGACGGCCTGCACGCCGTCCAGCCGGACGCCGGAGCGCAGGACGGTGAGCGCCTGGAAGGGCTTGAGGCACGAGCGCGGGTAGATCGAGGCGGCCACGTCGCCGACCGACCGGAGGAGGGCGCCGTCCGGGCCGACGACCGCTGCCGCGCCCATGTGGCGGCTCTCGGCCATGCCGGAGCGGGTGAGCACCGCGAGCTCGACCGAGCCGTCGACCTCCAGCGGGTGTCGGGTCGTTCCAGAGAGAGGGGCCTGCGGCTGGTCGTTCACATGGGGGAGTGTAACGATTGGACGACCGTTCGCCCCACCACCGACAGGGAGCCGCCCCATGTTCGACCACCACTACGCCCTTCGCACGGTCTGGACGGGAGCCCGGGGCCGCGGCACGGTCGACTACCGCTCGTACGGCCGCGACCACGTGCTCTCGGTCGAGGGCAAGAGCGACATCCTCGGCTCCGCCGACCGGCCGTTCCGCGGCGACGCCGACCGCTGGAACCCCGAGGAGATGCTGCTCGGGGCCCTCTCGCAGTGCCACCTCCTGAGCTACCTCTACGTCTGCTCCGACGCCGGAGTGGTCGTCACGGCCTACGAGGACGACGCGGTCGGCACCATGGTCCAGACGGGCGACGGCGGCGGTCACTTCACCGGAGTGATCCTGCGGCCGCGAGTGACCGTCGCCGACGAGTCGATGCGCGAGCGGGCGCTGGCTCTCCACAGCGACGCCTCCGCGAAGTGCTTCATCGCCTCGTCGGTCAACTTCCCCGTCGAGCACGAGCCGACGGTCCTGGTCGTGGAGGCCGGCGTCCAGCAACCGGCCTGATTCGTCGGCGACACTGGGAGCGCCCTGCCCCCGATCCGGAAGTCCTCGATGCGCCGACCTCTCTCCCTCGCGTCCCTCGCTCTCGTCCCGCTGCTCGCGGTCGCCCTCGCAGGATGCACGTCCGGCTCGTCCGACGGCGAGAGCACCCCGTCGGCCACGTCCACCTCGGGCGCAGCGTCCTGCTCGGCTCCCGCGGCGGGCGCCAAGTCGAAGGCCGTCTCGGTGTCCGGAGCCCTCGACGCGGAGCCGGTGGTGACGTTCACCAAGGGCCTCACCGTCACGAAGACCGAGCGGTCCACGGCGATCCAGGGCTCCGGCAGGAAGGCCGTCGACGGCACCCTCCTCGACGTGGCCTTCACCATCTACGACGCCGAGACCGGCAAGAAGGTCACCAGCGCGGGCTACAAGGGCATGGACGCCGCCCAGTTCACGGTGAGCGACAAGCTCTACCTGCCCGGGCTCGTGAAGGCGATGCGGTGCGCTCCCATCGGCTCGCGCACCGTCACAGTCGCCGACGCGTCCGACATGTTCGGGAGCAACGGCTCCGAGTCGTTCGGTGTCGCCTCGGGCGACGACCTCGTGATCGTGCTCGACCTGCTGGCACCGGTCCCGACCAAGGCGACCGGCACGCCGGTGGCGCCGAAGTCGGGCTTCCCGGCGGTGAAGCTCGCGAGCGACGGCAAGCCCACGATCACGATCCCCGACGAGACCGCGCCGAAGACGTTCCAGCTCGAGGTCCTGAAGAAGGGCTCGGGAGCGAGGATCGCGGCAGGCGGCTCGGTGACCGTCCAGTACCAGGGCACGCTGTGGCGGACCGGCGAGGTCTTCGACCAGAGCTGGGGCTCCGGCCCCACGACGTTCTCCACCGACAAGGTCGTCGCCGGCTTCAAGAAGGCGCTCGTCGGGCAGACCGTCGGCTCGCAGGTCGTCGCGATCCTGCCGCCCGCCGACGGCTACGGCACCGCGGGCAACGACACCGCGGGGATCAAGGGCACCGACACGCTGGTCTTCGTGATCGACATCCTCGCCACGAGCTGACCCGACGGGCCGTGACGCTAGCCTGACACCATGCGACGCATCACCGTTCTCGGTTCCACCGGCTCCATCGGCGTGCAGGCCCTCGACGTGATCGAGAAGAACCCCGACCTGTTCACCGTCGTCGGTCTGTCCGCAGGCTCGAACGCCGACCTCCTCGGCGAGCAGGCGGCGCGCTTCTCCGTGGAGCACACGGCCCTCGGCACCGACGAGTCGGTCGCCCTGGTGCGCGACGTCGAGACCGACGTCGTGTTGAACGGCATCACCGGCTCCGTCGGGCTCGGCCCGACCCTCGCGGCGCTCGAATCGGGTGCGACCCTCGCGCTGGCCAACAAGGAGAGCCTGATCGTCGGCGGCGACCTGGTGAAGCAGCGCGTCTCGCCCGGGCAGCTCGTCCCGGTCGACTCGGAGCACTCCGCGATCGCCCAGGCGCTCCGCTCGGGCACCGCCTCGGAGGTCCGTCGCCTGGTTCTCACGGCATCCGGGGGCCCGTTCCGCGGGCGCGCCAGGGAGTCGCTCCGAGACGTCACCCCGCGCGAGGCCCTCGCGCACCCGACCTGGGACATGGGCCTCGTCGTCACCACCAACTCGTCGACCCTGGTCAACAAGGGCCTCGAGGTGATCGAGGCGCACCTGCTCTTCGACATCGACTACGAGCGGATCGAGGTGACCGTCCACCCGCAGTCGATCGTTCACTCCATGGTCGAGTTCGTCGACGGGTCGACGATCGCGCAGGCGTCCCCGCCCGACATGCGGCTCCCCATCTCGCTCGGGCTGTCCTGGCCCGATCGCGTCCCGGGCGTCGGCGTGCCGCTCGACTGGACGACGTCGCAGACCTGGACCTTCGAGCCCCTCGACGGCGAGGCCTTCCCGTCCGTCGCCCTCGCCAAGGAGGTCGGGGCCGCCGGGTCGACCTACCCCGCCGTCTTCAATGCGGCGAACGAGCAGGCCGTGCTCGCCTTCCACGCGGGCAGGATCGGGTACCTCGACATCCTCGACACCATCCGCGCCGTCGTCGACGCCCACTCGCCGGGCTCCGACGCGCTCACCCTCGAGGGCGTGCTCGAGGCCGAGCGCTGGGCGCGGGCCGAGGCCGACCGGCTGCTGGCCGGCTGACCCGGGCCGTCAACACCCCGAAGCGCCCGCTTCCATCCCGTTCACTGACTCGGTCCCGTACTGTGACGACGTGGAAACCGTCCTGCTCTATCTCCTGGGCATCCTGATCGTCGTCGTCGGTCTGGTGCTGTCGATCGGCCTGCACGAGATCGGTCACCTCGTCCCGGCGAAGGCGTTCGGCGTCAAGGTCGGCCAGTACATGATCGGCTTCGGGCCGACGATCTTCTCGCGGAAGAAGGGCGAGACCGAGTACGGCGTCAAGGCGATCCCGCTCGGCGGCTACATCTCGATGTCGGGCATGTTCCCCCCGCAGAAAACAGCCGAGGTCGCGGAGGACGCCGTCGGCGGTCGCGTCAGCGCGGGGCGCACGGCCACGACCGGGATGTTCCAGACGCTCGTCCAGGACGCGCGCACCGCCAGCGCCGAGACCGTCGACGAGGGGGAGGAGCAGCGCACCTTCTACCGTCTCGCCGTCCCGAAGCGCGTCGTCATCATGCTCGGCGGCCCGGTCATGAACCTCCTCATCGCGATCGTCCTGTTCGGCGTCGTCCTCTGCGGCTTCGGCGTCCAGCAGGCGACGACGACGGTCGGCAGCGTCTCGGAGTGCGTCCTCCCCGCCGGCTCCACCTCGACCACCTGCCCGGCCGGGGCGACGCAGTCCCCGGGAGCCGCCGCCGGCCTCCAGCCTCGCGACGAGATCGTCTCGATCGACGGCACGAGGGTCTCCAGCTGGGACCAGTCGACCGCGATCATCCAGAAGTCGGCCGGCGAGAAGCTCGACGTCGTCGTCCTGCGCGGCCACCAGCGCCTCACCCTGGAGGTCACCCCGCTCCTGACCAAGCGGTACGTCACCGACGCCGCCGGGAACATCGTCACCGACTCGTCCGGAACGAGAGCGACCGAGGAGGTCGGCTTCGTCGGCATCGGCTCGGCGTACGCGCGGGTCCAGCAGCCGGTCTCCGCGGTCCTGCCCGCCGTCGGTTCGAACGTCGCCAGCGTCGCGACCCTCATCTGGCACCTGCCCGAGCGGCTCGTCGGGGTCGCCCAGGCGGCCTTCGGCGGAGGGACCCGCGATGCGAACGGTCCCGTGAGCGTCGTCGGCGTCGGCAGGATGGCGGGGGAGGTCGCCACCCTGAACTCCGTCCCCGTCCTCGACCGTGCCGGCTACCTGGTGGGTCTCCTCGCGTCGCTCAACGTCGCGCTGTTCGTCTTCAACCTGATCCCGCTGATGCCCCTCGACGGCGGTCACGTGGCCGGCGCGGTCATCGAGGGCGTGCGGCGCTTCGTCGCGAGGCTCCTCGGCAGGCCCGATCCGGGGCCGGTCGACACGGCCAAGGTCATCCCGCTGACCTTCGTCGTCGTGACAGTGCTGGGCGCCATGAGCCTGCTGCTTATCTACGCCGACATCGTCAACCCCGTCAAGGTGGGCTGAACGAGACGGTCTGCTGAACAACGGCTGAGGCCGTGACGCGAGTCACCCTGCATCCAGCAGCTGAGGCTTACGATGAGCACGTGCCTGCAGTCAATCTCGGAATGCCCAGAATCCCCGAAACCCTTGCTCCGCGTCGCAAGTCGCGTCAGATCAAGGTCGGCAAGGTGCTCGTCGGCGGTGACGCTCCCGTCAGCGTCCAGTCGATGTGCACGACCCCCACGACGAACATCAACGCGACCCTCCAGCAGATCGCCGAGCTCACCGCCTCGGGCTGCGACATCGTCCGCGTCGCCGTGCCGAGCCGCGACGACGCCGAGGCGCTGCCGATCATCGCCAAGAAGAGCAACATCCCGGTGATCGCCGACATCCACTTCCAGCCCAACTACGTCTACGCCGCGATCGACGCCGGCTGCGCCGCGGTGCGGGTCAACCCGGGCAACATCCGCAAGTTCGACGACCAGGTCGGCAAGATCGCGGCGGCCGCCAAGGCCGCGGGCGTCTCGATCAGGATCGGCGTCAACGCCGGCTCCCTCGAGCCGAGCCTCATGCAGAAGTACGGCAAGGCAACGCCCGAGGCGCTCGTCGAGAGCGCGGTCTGGGAGGCCAGCCTCTTCGAGGAGCACGACTTCCACGACTTCAAGATCTCGGTCAAGCACAACGACCCCGTCGTCATGGTCAAGGCCTACCGGCTGCTCGCCGAGCGCGGCGACTGGCCGCTCCACCTCGGCGTGACCGAGGCGGGCCCCGCGTTCCAGGGCACGATCAAGAGCGCGACCGCCTTCGGCATCCTGCTCTCCGAGGGCATCGGCGACACCATCCGCGTCTCGCTGAGCGCGCCGCCGGCCGAGGAGGTCAAGGTGGGGCTCCAGATCCTGCAGTCGCTCAACCTGCGCGAGCGCAAGCTCGAGATCGTCTCCTGCCCGAGCTGCGGCCGCGCCCAGGTCGACGTCTACAAGCTCGCCAACGACGTGACCGACGGCCTCGAGGGCATGACCGTGCCGCTCCGCGTCGCCGTCATGGGCTGCGTCGTGAACGGCCCGGGCGAGGCGCGCGACGCCGACCTCGGTGTCGCGTCCGGCAACGGCAAGGGTCAGATCTTCGTCAAGGGCGAGGTCATCGCGACCGTCCCCGAAGACCAGATCGTCGAGACGCTCATCCGCGAGGCCAACCGTCTCGCCGACGAGATGCCCCCCGGCGAGGTCGGCTCGCCCGAGGTCGTCACCGCCTAGGCTTACCGAGTGACCGACACCACCGCCACGGCGGCACCCGAGGCCGCGGGGCCGACGCCCATCTCGTCCGACGAGCTCCAGCGCGCCGGCGAGATCGTCGGTCGGGTGTCGGCGGCGTTCCAGGCGAAGGTGGTCGGTCAGTCGGGCCTCCGAGAGTCCCTGCTCGTGGCGCTCCTCACGGGCGGTCACGTGCTGCTCGAGAGCGTCCCGGGGCTGGCGAAGACGACGGCCGCCCAGACCCTCGCCCAGGCCGTCGACGCGAGCTTCCGGCGAATCCAGTGCACGCCCGACCTCCTGCCGAGCGACATCACGGGCACCCAGATCTACGACGCCCAGTCGTCGACGTTCGTGACGCAGCTGGGCCCGGTCCACTCCAACTTCGTGCTCCTCGACGAGATCAACCGCTCCAGTGCCAAGACCCAGAGCGCGATGCTCGAGGCGATGCAGGAGCGCCAGACCTCCATCGGCGGGACGGTCTACCGGCTGCCCGAGCCCTTCCTCGTCCTGGCCACTCAGAACCCCATCGAGCAGGAGGGCACCTACCAGCTGCCCGAGGCGCAGCTCGACCGGTTCCTCCTGAAAGAGATCCTCGACTACCCCTCGCCCGCCGAGGAGGCCGAGATCATCCGGCGCATCGAGTCGGGCGTCTACGACGAGGCCGTCGACTCCGCAGCCACGGGCGTGCACCTCGACGACGTCCGTCACCTGCAGAGCCTTGTCAAGCGCGTCTACATCGACCAGTCGATCGTCAACTACATCGTCCAGGTGATCTACGTCACGAGGCACCCGCAGCAGTACATCCCGGGCACCCTCGCCGACTACATCCAGTTCGGGGCCAGCCCGCGCGCGAGCATCGCGTTCACGCAGGCGGCCCGGGCCCTGGCGATCCTGAACGGGCGCGACTACGTCATCCCCGACGACGTCAAGCACGTCCGGCACGCCGTACTGCGCCACCGGCTGATCCTCGGGTACGAGGCGGCCGCCGACGAGGTCCGGCCCGAGACCATCATCGACGCCGTCTTCGCCGCCGTCCAGACCCCCTGATCACGTGGCGGGCCTCCTCCTCCGGGTGAAGACGAAGATGAGCATCTTCGCCCACCGCCGCACCCTCGACCTCCTCGAGGGGGGCTACGCCTCGGTCCACCGGGGCCGGAGCCACGACTTCGACGACCTCCGCGCCTACGTGCCGGGCGACGAGGTCAAGGACATCGACTGGAAGGCCACCGCGCGCCAGGGCGAGCCGCTCGTCAAGCGGTACATCGCCGCCCGACGGCACAACCTCGTCCTCCTCGTCGACACCGGACGCAACATGGCCGCCACCGCCGAGAGCGGCGAGAGCAAGAAGGACGTCGCGATCATGGCGGCGGGCGCCCTCGCCTCCATCGCGACGCAGCACGGCGACCAGGTCTCCCTCGTCGTCGGCGACGAGGGCGGGACGAGGCGCCTCCCGCCCGGCCAGCGAGACGAGCACCTCGAGCGCCTCCTCCGAGTCGTCGACGAGCGGATCGGGCTCGACGCTCCGCGGAGCGACGTGACCGGCCTCCTCGAGACGGTCGCCCGGCACCTCACCATCCGGTCGCTGCTCCTCGTCGTCACCGACGACGTGCGGCTGACCGACGAGCACATGCGCCTCCTCCGACGCCTCCGCGCGCGGCACGAGGTGATCTGGCTCACGATCGGCGACGCCGACCTGATGCGGCAGAGCGACAGCCGGAGCACCGTCTACGACGTGCAGGAGCTCGCCGCCCTGCCGGCGTACGTCCGATCGAACCGCGCCCTCCGCGGGTTGTTCGAGCAGGCGGCGACGCAGACGGTCGTCGACAGCGAGCGGGAGCTCCGCCAGCTGGGCGTCACGAGCCACCGCATCGGAAGCCAGGCCGACGTCGTGCCGGGCCTCTTCGCCCTCCTCGAGAAGCAGCGCCGTGCTGAGCGATAGGGGCTTCTTCGGCCCGGCGCAGTACGAGCGATTCGTCCTCTACCTCGTCGCGGGCGTCCTGCTGCTGGCGCTGGTCGCGGCGTGGTACGTCTTCGTGGTCCGCTTCTCGCGCTCCCGGCTGCCGAGGCCGGTGGTCGCCAGGATCCCGCGGGTCGACCTGGGTGCGCTCCGCACAAAGTACGCGGCCATGATCGACGAGGTCGACGCGGCCTACGCGTCCGGACGGCTGGGGGAGCGGGCGGTCCACTCGCGGCTCAGCCTGCTGCTGCGGTTCTTCGCGTTCGAGGCGTCCGGCGTCGACGCCCAAGTGATGACGCTCTCCGACCTCCGCGCGACCAGCCTGCCCCAGGTGACCACGGCGGTCGAGGAGTACTACCCGCCCGCCTTCCGCCTGGAGCACCCGGGCGATCCGCAGGCCGCGGTCCGCCGAGCGCGCGAGGTGGTGCTGTCGTGGAGCTGACACTCTGGTGGATGCCGCTGGCCGCCCTCGGGGCCGTCCTCGTCGGGGCCTGGCTCTACATCGTCTGGCGCCGCCGCACGCGGGTCCGGCTGCAGCGCGACGGCGTGCCCGTGGCCCACAGCGAGCGGCTCACCGAGCTGCCCGAGTACCGGCGCGTCCTGCGCCGCTACCGGGTCCTGCTCGCGGGCGTCCTCGTGACGGTCGTGGTGGCGGCGGGTGCAGGCGTCGTCGTGGCCTCTCGGGTGTCGGCCGTCGAGGTCGTCCAGCCGCAGTCGTACAAGCGCGACATCATGCTGTGCCTCGACGTGTCCGGGTCGATGACGGACGTCGATGCGAAGATCGTCGACACCTTCGCCTCGCTCGCCAAGGGCCTCCACGGCGAGCGGATCGGCCTCACCGTCTTCGACAGCTCGGCGGTCCAGGTCTTCCCGCTGACCGACGACTACGACTACGTGCGCGAGGAACTGACCAGCTACCGCGACTCGTTCCGGTCGCAGGGCGAGAGCGGCGTGCGGTACTGGACCGGGACCGACCTCGGTGAGGGGGCGTCCCTGATCGGCGACGGCCTCTCTTCCTGCGTTCTCGGCTTCGACGGCGACACGTCGAGCACGAGGCCGAAGTCGATCGTGCTGGCCACCGACAACTACGTCAACGGCAGCCCGATCTTCACGCTCAAGCAGGCCGGCGCCCTCGCCGAGAAGCGCGATGTGCGCGTCTACGCCGTCGACCCGGTCGACTACAGCGCCGAGGGCACGCCCGACTCGGTGGCGAGCGAGCTGAAGACCGCCGTCGACGCGACGGGCGGGGGCTTCTACGGGCTCTCGAGCACCGACACGGTTCCCGACATCGTCTCCAGGATCGACCAGCAGGAGGCCGGCCTCTTCACCGGGGCGAAGCGGCTCGTGGTGAGCGATCATCCCGCCCCCTTCGTCATCGCGGCCCTCCTGGCGCTCCTCGCGGGCCTCGGCCTCCTCTGGCGGGTGCGACTGTGAGGGGCCTCGTCTGGCAGCCGGTCGTGCCCGTGCCGCTCCTCGTCGTGATCGCGGTGGCGGCCTCGGCCTTCGTGCTCTGGCGCATCGTCGCCGAGCGCCGGAGCCGGTCACTCCTGACCGCCTGGATCCGCCGCGCGCTGGTCGTGGCCCTGCTGCTCCTGATGGTGGCGCGGCCGGGGATCCCCGGCGGCACGGCGAAGGCGTCCGTGGCCGAGCTCAACGTCTTCTTCGTGGTCGACACGACCTCGAGCTCTGCGGCGGAGGACTGGGACGGCGACCAGCCGCGCCTCGTCGGCATGCGCTCCGACATCGAGAGGATCACCGAGGACCTCGCCGGGGCCCGCTTCTCGCTCATCTCGTTCGACTCGACAGCGATCCAGCGCGTGCCTCTCACGGAAGACGCGTCGGCCGTCGTGTCGGCGGCCACGGTCATGCGCCAGGAGGTCACGTACTACTCGCACGGGAGCACGATCTCCGAGGCCAGCTCGCTCCTCGAGAGCCGCCTCGCCGCGGCGCGCAAGAGCGACCCGCAGCGCGCCGACGTCGTCTACTACCTGGGCGACGGCGAGCAGACGGCCGACAGCGCGCCCGGCTCGTTCGAGGCGTCGAAGAACGACACCTCGGGCGGTGGCGTCCTCGGCTACGGGACGGCGGCCGGCGGCCGCATGAAGGAGTTCGACGGCTACGGCGACCAGTACTCGAAGAACCGCTACATCAAAGACAAGACGCGGGCAGGATCGCCGGACGCCGTCTCGCGCATCGACGAGAAGAACCTCGAGGCGATCGCCTCCCAGCTCGGCGTCCCGTACCTCCACCGCGACGCCGGTGGGGCGCTCTCGTCGGTCGTCGACGACGAGAAGGCCGGCAGGATCACCACCGAGTCCGGCAGCACGGCCAGCACGCGCGACCTCACCTGGATCCTGGCCATCCCGTTCTTCCTCCTGCTCCTCGTCGACATCGCGCTCGTCGTCCGGGCCCTCGCGGACGTCCGGCCGGAGGGCCGCCTCCTCGTCCGCCGACCGTCTGCGCGCGCCGGGGGTGTCCGCCGATGAGCACGACCCTGCTGCCCCCGGTCGCACCGCCGCCGCCGCCCGACGACCCGGACGCCGGGGCCGAGCGGCTCGAGCAGGTCGAGCCCGAGGTCGCCGCCTACCGGCGAGCCCTCCGGAGGCGCCTGCTCGCGTGGTCGGTCGTCCCCGTCCTCCTGGTCGTCCTCGTCGCTCTCAAGCTCCTGAGCATGCCCGTGTTCGCCGGCCTGTCGCAGGCGGCCTACGACTCCGGCGACTACGACAGGAGCGTCGCGGCCGCGGACGGCCTCGGAGTCGCAGACGTCTTCGAGCCGTGGGTGCGGCACTTCGACCGCGGGACGGGCCTCGCCCGCATCGGCGTCCTCGACGAGTCCCGCCGCGAGCTCGAGAGCGCCCTCTCGCTGGTGCCCGCCGACCACGTCGCGGCATCCTGCATGGTCCGCACCGACCTCTCGCTGGTCGTCGAGCAGCAGGGCGACAGCGCGGTCCTCGACGGCACGTTCGACCGCGCCGCGGCCTTCTACCAGCACGCGCTGGCGCTCATCCGCGCGGCGCCGGCAGGGTGCTTCGACACGCCCGGCACGACCGACGACCCGGCCTCGAAGAAGCTGCTCGACGACGAGAAGGCCCGGCTCCAGCAGAAGCAGCAGCAGGCGCAGCAGCAGGCGGGCGGCGACCAGAGCAAGGGGCAGGGCGGCACGGACCAGGGCGGGCAGGGCTCGTCGGGCGACGGCTCGCCGGGCTCCGGGAAGGACGACGGCAGCCAGGGCGACGGCGGGTCGGGCAGCCAGAGCGGGGGGTCTGGCGGACAGGGCGGGTCGTCCGAAGACCCGCTGAAGCAGCTGCAGCAGAAAGACGGCGACGCACAGAAGCAGCAGCAGCAGAACAACGACCGCAACCGCTACTTCGACCAGAATCCCCAGCAGTACTCGGGCAGGCCCTGGTGAGAGACCGGGCGGCGCGCCGCCGATAGGGTGGAGGGGTGTCCACACGTCTCTCTCAGCTCTTCGTCCGCACCCTCCGTGAAGACCCCTCCGACGCCGAGGTGACCAGCCACCGGCTGCTCGTCCGTGCGGGCTACATCCGCCGCCAGGCGCCGGGCGTGTTCGCCTGGCTGCCGCTCGGCCTCCGGGTGAAGGCGAAGATCGAGGCGATCATCCGCGAGGAGATGGCCGCAGCCGGCGCGCAGGAGGTCCATTTCCCGGCGCTCCTGCCCCGCGAGCCCTACGAGGCGACCGGCCGCTGGACCGAGTACGGCGAGGGCATGTTCCGCCTGCAGGACCGCAAGGGCGCCGATTACCTCCTGGCACCCACCCACGAAGAGGCCTTCACCCTCCTCGTCAAAGACCTGTACTCCTCGTACAAAGACCTCCCGCTCACCCTGTTCCAGATCCAGGACAAGTACCGCGACGAGGCGCGCCCCCGCGCCGGACTCCTGCGCGGCCGGGAGTTCACGATGAAGGACGCCTACTCGTTCGACGCCTCCGACGCCGGGCTCGACGCCAGCTACCAGCTCCAGCGCGACGCCTACGAGCGGATCTTCGCCCGCCTGGGCCTCCCGTACGTCATCGTCAAGGCCGACGCCGGCGCCATGGGCGGGTCGAAGAGCGAGGAGTTCCTCCACCCGATGGAGGCCGGCGAAGACACCTTCGTGCGCTCGGCCGGCGGCTACGCGGCGAACGTCGAGGCGTTCACCACGGTCGTCCCCGACGAGATCCCGCTCGACGGCCTCCCCGAGGCGACCCCGCTGGAGCCCCACGACACCCCGACGATCGAGACGCTCGTCGCGTACCTCAACGCGTCCGAGCCCCGCGACGCGGGGGAGTGGACCGGCGGCGACACGCTGAAGAACGTCATCCTGGCGCTCCGGCACCTCGACGGCACCCGCGAGGTCGTCGCAGTGGGTCTCCCGGGCGACCGCGACGTCGACATGAAGCGCCTCGAGGTGGCCTTCTACCCCGCCGAGGTCGAGGCGGCCGGCGAGGGCGACTTCGCGAAGAACCCCCTCCTCGTGAAGGGCTACATCGGGCCGCAGATCCTCGGCTCCGAGTCCGAGACCGGCATCCGCTACTACGTCGACCCCCGCGTCGTGTCGGGCTCGTCGTGGGTCACCGGCGCGAACACGCAGGGCGTTCACGTCAAGGGCCTCGTGATGGGTCGCGACTTCACCGCCGACGGCGTCTACGAGGTCGCCCAGGTGCGCGAGGGCGATCCTGCGCCCGACGGGTCCGGCCCCATCGAGACCGCGCGAGGCATGGAGATCGGCCACGTGTTCCAGCTCGGCCGCAAGTACGCCGAGATCCTCGGGCTCAAGGTGCTCGACGAGAACGGCAAGCAGGTCACCGTGACGATGGGCTCGTACGGTATCGGCGTCACCCGCATCCTCGCGGTCATCGCCGAGTCGAACAACGACGAGAAGGGCCTCGTCTGGCCCGCGAATGTCGCACCCTTCGACGTGCACGTCGTCGCCACCGGCAAAGACGCCGTCGTCTACGAGGTCGCCGAGGAGCTCGTCTCGGCTCTCGAGGGCGCGCGCCTCGACGTCCTCTTCGACGACCGCCCCAAGGTCTCGCCCGGCGTCAAGTTCGGCGACGCCGAGCTGCTCGGCGTCCCGAAGATCGTCATCGTCGGCCGCAGCGCCGCCGAGGGCGTCGTCGAGCTCTGGGACCGCGCGACGGGCGAGCGCACCCCCGTCCCCATCGCCGAGGCGGTGGCCTCGCTGACCGCTCCGGTGTCGTAGAAGCGGGTAGGATGTTCTCTGCTGTTGCGGCCACCGCCCGACAGCATCAATTCTTGAATATGGAGGCCCTCAGTGGACATCGACCTGAGCGTGCTTCGCCTCATGGAGCGCGAGCGCGAGATCCCCTTCGACGAACTCGTGCAGATCATCGAGCAGGCAATCCTCACGGCCTACCTGAAGTCGCTGCCGTCTGACGACGGCTCCGACGGACACGGTGACAAGCCCCAGGGCGACAAGTCGCACGGCGACAAGCCGCACGGCGACAAGCCCGGTGCCCGCGTCGAACCGAGTGCCCGCGTCGAGCTCGACCGCAAGACCGGGCACGTCTCGGTCTACTCGATCGAGCGCGACGACGAGGGCGCGGTGGTCGGCGAGGTCGTCGAGACCCCCGACGACTTCGGCAGGATCGCCGCGTTCGCCGCGAAGCAGGTCATCAACCAGCGGCTGCGCGACATCGGCGACGACAAGGTCCTCGGGCAGTTCAAGGGGCGCGAGGGCGAGATCGTCGCCGGCGTCATCCAGCAGGGTCCGAACCCGCGGATGGTGCACGTCGACCTCGGCTCGTTCGAGGCGATCCTGCCCCCTGAAGAGCAGGTGCCGGGCGAGAACTACGCTCACGGAACCCGCATCCGCGTGTACGTCACCAGTGTCTCGAAGGGCCTCAAGGGCCCGAGCGTCACCGTGTCGCGCACGCACCCCAGCCTCGTCCGGAAGCTCTTCGCGCTCGAGGTCCCCGAGATCGCCTCCGGCGTCGTCGAGATCGTGTCGCTCGCCCGCGAGGCCGGGCACCGCACCAAGATCGCGGTCCGCGCGACCGAGCCCGGCGTGAACGCGAAGGGCGCCTGCATCGGCGAGCTGGGTCAGCGCGTCCGCGCCGTCACGGCGGAGCTCAACAACGAGAAGATCGACATCGTCGACTACTCGCCCGACCTGCCGACCTTCGTCGCCAGTGCGCTGTCGCCCGCCAAGGTGTCGAGCGCGTTCGTCATCGACGCGGCGACCAAGGCCGTGCGCGCGCTCGTCCCCGACTACCAGCTGTCGCTCGCCATCGGCAAGGAGGGGCAGAACGCCCGCCTCGCCGCCAAGCTGACCGGCGCGCGCATCGACATCCAGCCCGACTCCATCCTCGAAGACGACTGATCCGCGGTCCGCCGCGGGGCGCGCTCCGGCGTGTTCACTCGTGGCGCTCTCGTGGCATCCCCGTCGAAGGAGTACAGTGGAACCTGTCAGAACGTGCATCGGCACTCGAGCGCGCGCTGCCCGGTCCTCTCTTCTGAGGGTCACGGTCTCCGATGGCCGCGTCGTGGTTGATCCTGCGGCTGTGGCTCCGGGGCGAGGCGCGTGGTTGACACCGACGATGCAGGCCTACGAATCGGCCGTGCGACGCAAAGCCTTCCGCAGAGCGCTCCGCCTCGATCGAGACCCTGACACCAGCGAGCTGCTGCAGTACCTGCAGGAGCGCGAACACCCCCTCCCGTGACCGCCTTCGAGAGAAGACGACTGTCGCGATCCCCGTACCAGGGCGAGAACCGCCCGGTACTCAACCCAAAGGCTGAATTGCTTATGGACAACTAATGAGCACCTCGAAATGAGTTGCGTCCAGCATTGATGGCTTCCTCCTGATCCCGGGTGGAGGCCCCAGACAGGAGAACAGTGGCAAAACCACGCGTACACGAGATCGCAAGCGAGCTCGGTATCGAATCGAAGACCGCACTCGAGAAGCTGAAAGAGATGGGCGAGTTCGTCAAGGGCCCGTCGTCCAGCATCGAGCCCCCGGTCGCACGCAAGCTCCGCGCTGCCTTCGCCGACCAGGCGAAGACGGCTGCGGCCCCGGCGAAGGCCCCGGCTGCCAAGGCTCAGGCCCCGGCGTCCAGCGGTCCGCGCCCCGGCGCCCCGCGCCCCGCAGCGCCCACCCCGGCGCCTGCTCCCCAGGCGAAGGCCGCTCCGGCGCCCGCCGCTCCGGTCGAGGCCGCTCCCGCGGCCGACTCGGGCGACGCCCCGGTCGCACCCGCCGCACCGCTGACCGTCGCTGAGCGCCAGGCCCAGGCCGAGGCTCAGCGCAACGCCCCGAAGGCCACCGGCGACTCGCCGGCCGCCCCCGCCGGCGCCCCGCGCCCCGGCGGTCCCCGTCCCGGCGCCCCGCGTCCGGGCAACAACCCCTACAGCTCCAACCAGGGCATGGGCCGCCCGACGGCTCCCCGCCCCGGTGGCTCCGGCGCTGCCGCAGCAGGCATGCCCCGTCCCGGTGGGGCCGCTGGCCCGCGCCCGCAGGCTCCGCGTCCGGGCTCGCCCCGTCCCGGTGCTCCTCGCCCCGGCGGCCCCGCTCGTCCGGGCGGCTTCGGCCAGCGTCCGGCCGGTGCCGGCGGTCGTCCCGGCGGCGGCGGATTCCAGCGCCCCGGTGGCGCCGGTGCCGGCGCCGGTGCTCCCGGCGGCTTCCGCCCCGGCTTCACCAGCCCCCGCCCCGCAGGCGGCGGCGGTCGTGGACGCGGCCCCGGCGGCGGCACGGCAGGTGCGTTCGGCCGCGGTGGCGGCAAGAGCAAGGCACGCAAGTCGAAGCGGACGAAGAGGGCCGAATTCGAGATGCGGCAGGCGCCGTCGCTCGGTGGCGTCAGCGTCCCGCGCGGCGACGGCACGACCATCGTCCGTCTGCGTCGCGGAGCCTCGATCTCCGACTTCGCCGACAAGATCGACGCGAGCCCCGGCAACCTTGTGACCGTGCTGTTCCACCTCGGTGAGATGGCCACGGCGACCGAGTCGCTCGACGAGGCCACCTTCGAGGTCCTCGGCGAGGAGCTCGGCTACCGCATCCTGGTCGTCAGCCCCGAAGACGAAGACAAGGAGCTCCTCGAGGGCTTCGACATCGACCTCGAGCAGGAGCTCGAAGACGAAGACGAGTCGGTCCTCGAGATCCGTCCTCCCGTCGTCACGGTCATGGGTCACGTCGACCACGGAAAGACTCGACTCCTCGACGCGATCCGCAACGCGAACGTCGTCGCGGGCGAGGCCGGCGGCATCACGCAGCACATCGGTGCGTACCAGGTCTGGGCTCCCCACGAGGGCGTCGAGCGCGCCATCACCTTCATCGACACACCGGGTCACGAGGCGTTCACCGCCATGCGTGCCCGCGGTGCTCAGGTCACCGACATCGCGATCCTCGTGGTCGCGGCCGACGACGGCATCATGCCGCAGACGGTGGAGGCCCTGAACCACGCCCAGGCGGCGAACGTGCCGATCGTGGTCGCGGTCAACAAGATCGACAAGGAGGGTGCGAACCCGGCCAAGGTGCGTCAGCAGCTGACCGAGTACGGCCTGGTCGCCGAGGAGTACGGCGGGGACGTCATGTTCGTCGATGTGTCGGCCCGCGACAACAAGAACATCGACAAGCTGCTCGAGGCCGTCCTCCTCACGGCCGACGCCGGTCTCGACCTGCGTGCGAACCCCGACAAGGACGCCCGCGGTGTCGCGATCGAGGCTCGTCTCGACAAGGGGCGCGGTGCTGTTGCGACCGTGCTCATCCAGTCGGGCACGCTCCGCGTCGGAGACGCCATCGTCGCCGGAACGGCCTACGGCCGCGTCCGGGCGATGATGGACGAGAACGGCGACGCCGTCGACGAGGCCTACCCCTCGCGTCCGGTCCTGGTGCAGGGCCTCTCGAGCGTCCCGCGAGCCGGCGACACCTTCCTCGTCACCGAAGAAGACCGCACGGCCCGTCAGATCGCCGAGAAGCGCGAAGCCGTCGAGCGCAATGCCCAGCTGGCCAAGGCCCGCAAGCGCATCTCGCTCGAAGACTTCACCCGCGCACTCGAAGAGGGCAAGGTCGAAGCGCTCAACATCATCATCAAGGGTGACGTCTCGGGTGCTGTCGAGGCCCTCGAGGAGTCGCTGCTCAAGATCGAGGTCGACGACAGCGTCCAGCTGCGCATCATCCACCGCGGAGTCGGTGCCGTCACGGAGAGCGACGTCAACCTGGCGACGGTCGACAACGCGGTCATCATCGGGTTCAACGTGCGTCCCGATACGAAGGCCCGCGAGCGTGCTGCTCGCGAGGGTGTCGACGTGCGCTTCTACTCGGTCATCTACGCGGCGATCGAGGACATCGAGAACTCGCTCAAGGGCATGCTCAAGCCCGAGTTCGAAGAGGTCCAGTCGGGTGTCGCCGAGATCCGCGAGATCTTCCGGTCCTCCAAGGTCGGGAACATCGCGGGTGTCATCGTCCGCTCCGGAACGATCACGCGCAACGCCAAGGCGCGCGTCATCCGCGACGGTGTGGTGGTCGGCGACAACCTCGCCATCGACTCGCTGCGCCGCTTCAAGGACGACGTCACCGAGGTCCGCACCGACTTCGAAGCCGGTATCGGCCTCGGCAAGTTCAACGACATCCAGGTCGGCGACGAGATCGAGACGATCGAGATGGTCGAGAAGCCGCGCGCCTAGCGACGCGAGCCGAATGGCCCCGCAGGATCCCCGGATCCTGCGGGGCCTTCTCCCACGAAAGGACACACCATGGTCGACGCCCAGCGCGCCAGCAAGATGGCCGACCGCATCCAGGAGATCGTCGCCCGACGCCTGGAGCGCGGAATCAAAGACCCGCGGGTCGGCTTCGTCACGATCACCGATGTGAAGGTGACGGGCGACCTGCAGCACGCCTCGATCTTCTACACGGTCTACGGCTCCGACGAGGAGCGAGCCGACACGGCTGCGGCTCTCAAGTCGGCGACCGGCATGTTCCGGACCGAGGTCGGCAAGAACATCACGGCCCGGCTCACGCCGTCGCTCGAGTTCATCGCCGACGGCATCCCCGAGAACGCGGCCGCGATCGACAAGCTCCTGCAGGAGGCTCGCCAGCGCGACGCCGAGAGCGCGAGCCTGGCCTCTCAGGCCGAGTACGCCGGCGAGGCCGACCCGTACGTGAAGCCGCGCGACCTCTCCGACGAGGAGTCCGACGTGGCCGACTACGACCTCGACGATCCGGCGGGCGGCTCCGAGGAGCCCGACGGGGGCACCCGCTAGCGGGAGTCGCCCGAGCCCGCTCGGCTCGAGTCACGCGAGACGGCCCCTCACACGCACTTCGCTGCGTGCGACGGGCCGTCTTTCGTGTCGGTGGCGTCGGCCAGCGTCCGCCGCCCCCGCCGCGGGGCTACTCCGGCAGCTTGTAGCCCTCGTCGCCCGATCCGGTCACGAGGCCGTCGCGCAGGAGGCTGGCGAGTGCCCGGTCGCGCTGCACCGCCTCGGGCCAGACCGCCTCGAGCTCGGTCGCGGTCAGGGGGATGTCGCTGGCGCGCAGATCGCGCAGGATCAGCCCGCGCACCTGCCGGTCCGATCCCTCGTACTTCTTCTGCGTGCGCGCCTTCGGCCCGTCGTGCTCCGGCCGGCCGCGGAGCACCCACGCGCACGCGTCGGCGAGCGGGCAGATGTCGCAGCGGGGTGCGCGGGCGACGCAGACGAGGGCGCCGAGCTCCATGGCGCCGGCGTTGGTGTCGCGGGCGTCCTGGAGGTCGACCGGCAGCTGCGCCTCCATCAACGGGAGGTCGCGCCGGGCATTCGGCGCCCACGGCTCGGCGAGTCCCTCGACCGCTCGGGCGAGGACCCGCCGCACGTTCGTGTCGACGACGGGCACCCGGAGTCCGAAGGCGAAGGCGGCGATGGCCCGGGCGGTGTAGTCGCCGATGCCGGGGAGCGCGAGCAGGGCGTCGACGTCGGAGGGCACCTCGCCGGAGTGGTGCTCGGTGATCGCGACGGCGCAGGCGTGCAGGTTGAGGGCCCGGCGCGGGTAGCCGAGGCGGTCCCAGGCCCGGACGGCGTCGGACGGAGGGCAGGAGGCGAGGTCGGCGGGCGTCGGCCACCGCTCCAGCCACTCGGCCAGGCGCGGGATCACCCGCGCGACGGGCGTCTGCTGCAGCATGAACTCGCTGACCAGAGTGCCCCACGGCGTGAAGCCGGGGCGCCGCCACGGCAGATCGCGGGCGTTCTCCCGGAACCACGGCACGACCAGGGGGGAGATTGTCACCCGTCGAGCCTAGGGTGTGGAGCATGAGCACGTGGGCACCGGAGAAGAACGACACCGTCAGGGCACTGGCGACCGAGATCCTGCACAACTACTCCCGGGGCCGGGCGTTCGTCGCGGTCGACGGGCGAGACGCCGCGGCGGCGGCGCGGTTCGCCGACGACCTGGCGGAGTCCCTCCGCCAGGAGGGGCACGCGGCGTTCCGGGCGTCCCTCGGCGGCTTCGACGAGAGCGCGTTCCGGCGCGAGCTCGTCGAGCCGTTCCGCGGCGGCGGCGACGCGACCTGGCTGCCGGCGGCTCCTAGGGAGCACGGCGACGAGACGGCCCGCGTGGCCGGGCCCGCCGACGCGATCCTGCTCGTCGACCGGTCGCTCGTCGGCCGTCGAGGGCTCGCCGGCCTCTGGAACTACGCGGTCTGGGTCGAGAGCGGCGACGCCGCCGACCGCAGCCCGGAGGAGCGCGGGCGGTCGACCGCGGTCATCGACAACAGCGACCCCGAGCACCCGCGCCGCCTCTTCGACGACGCCTGCTGAGAGCCGACCAGACGACCGACCACACGATCGATCAGACGGCCGAGCAGACGGCGTCGAGCGACCGCGCTCCGGGCCGATCGTCCCCGCCGGTAAGCTCGTGGCCGTGAACAGCGGCATCCTCCTCGTCGACAAGCCGCAGGGCATCACGAGCCACGACGTCGTCTCGCGCGTCCGGCGCGCTGCAGGCACGAAGAAGGTCGGCCACGCGGGCACGCTCGACCCCATGGCGACGGGGCTGCTCGTCACGGGCATCAACTCGTCGACGAGGCTCCTCACGTTCCTGGTGGGCCTCGACAAGACGTACGAGGCGACCATCCGGCTCGGGGTGTCGACGACGAGCGACGACGCCGACGGCGAGGTCGTGGAGCGGACCGACGCCTCCGCTGTCGACGACCCGGGCATCCTGCGGGGCATCGAGCAGCTCTCGGGGGACATCGATCAGGTGCCGACGACGGTCAGCGCCATCAAGGTCGACGGCAGGCGCGCCTACGACCTCGCCCGCGAGGGCACGAAGGTCGAGCTGAAGGCGCGCCCGGTCACCGTGTCGCGGTTCGACCTGCTCGCCCGCCGGGACGCGATGGCAGACGGCCTCCCGGTCGTCGACCTCGACGTCGTCGTCGACTGCACGTCGGGCACCTACATCCGCGCTCTGGCTCGCGATCTCGGCCGGGGGCTCGGCGTGGGCGGCCACCTGACCGCCCTCCGCCGCACCCGGATCGGCCCGTTCGACCTCCGAGACGCCGCCGTCCTCGACGGCCTCGAGGTCGCGCCGCGCCTCCTGCCGCCCGCCGACGTCGCCCGACGGCTCTTCGACGTCCTCGAGCTGACGCCCGAGCAGACGATCGACCTCGGCCACGGCAAGAAGCTCCGGGTCGACCGGCCCGACAGCACGGCGCCGATCGCCGCGATCACGCCCGCGGGGCTCCTCGCCGGGCTGGTCTCCGTCTCGCACGGCGTCGTGCGTCCGATCGTCAACTTCCCGACAGACGAGGTCTCATCGTGATCGAGTGGTTCACCTGGGTGCAGTTCGGCATCGGCACGGCCGTGGCCCTGTTCTGCATCATCCTCGGGATCGCCCGGCGCATCCCCAACGACTACACGGTCGGCGCGATCGCCGTCGTCGAGCTGCTGCTGCTCGTGCAGCTGGTCGTGGCGATCGTCGCACCCTTCGCGGGCAACCCCGCGTCGGGCAACGTGCTCGAGTTCTACATCTACCTGGTCGTGGCCCTCCTCCTGCCGCCCCTGGCGGTCGTCTGGGCGCTGGTCGACCGGAGCCGGTGGAGCAACATCGTGCTCGGCGCCGGGGCCTTCGCGGTCGCCGTGATGGTCGTGCGGATGCTCCAGATCTGGACGGCCGTCGTCACCTGAGGGTCAGCCGTCTGCGGCCGCGCGTCCTGGGCCATATCCTTGGGGTGATGGTTCAGCAGAAGTCAACACGAGCGGTCGGCGCAGGCCGCGTCCTGATCGCGGTCTACGCGATCCTCGCCCTGGCGGCGACCGGGCGCTCGGTCTTCCAGATCGCCACCCAGTTCCAGCAGGCGCCCCTCGCCTACGCCCTCAGCGGCCTCTCCGCCGTCGTCTACATCATGGCCACCATCGCGCTGATCATGCGCGGCCGTCGCTGGTACGCGATCGCCTGGGCCACCATCAGCTTCGAGCTCGTCGGAGTCCTCTTCGTCGGGCTGATGTCGATCATCGACCCGGGCGTGTTCGTCCCCAGCGCGAAGTACGCCCACTCCGACCACTCCACGGTCTGGACCTACTTCGGCATCGGGTACGGCTTCGTCCCGCTCGTCCTGCCGGTCCTCGGCATCCTCTGGCTGCGTCACACGCGACCCCAGGTCGAGGCCGAGCGCCGGGCGGCCGACACCGGGGAGACCGTCGCCGACGAGCCGGCCGCGGGCGTCTGATCCCGATGGACTTCTTCACCGACCCCGCCGCCGTGCCCCGGGGGTTCGGCCCCTCGGCGGTCACGATCGGCAAGTTCGACGGGGTGCACCTCGGTCACCGCGCGGTCATCCGCGAGCTCGAGGCGGTCGCCCGCGATCGCGACCTCGTGTCGGCGGTCGTCACGTTCGACCGCCACCCGCTCACCGTCGTCCGGCCCGACCGCGTGCCTCGGGCGCTCACGAGCAACCGCCAGAAGCGCGAGCTGCTCGAGCAGACCGGCGTCGAGGCGACGCTGATGCTGACCTTCGACGAGCACCTGCGCGAGCTCACTCCGGAGGAGTTCGTCGACACGATCCTGGTCGGCGCGCTTCAGGCGGAGGTCGTCCTCGTGGGCTCCGACTTCCGCTTCGGCTGGGGCGGCCGCGGCACGGTCGACACCCTCCGCGAGCTCGGCCGGTCGCGCGGGTTCGACGTCGACCTCATCCCCGACGTCCGTCCGGGCGACGGCGCCAGGCGCGTCTCGTCCAGCTGGATCCGCGAGCTCCTCGACCGCGGCGACATCCGAGAGGCGGCGTTCCTGCTCGGCCGGCAGCCGGTGGTCCGCGGCGTGATCGTGCACGGCGAGCAGCGCGGCCGCGAGCTGGGCTTCCCGACCGCGAACCTCGAGCCGCGCAGCGAGGGGTTCGTCCCTGCCGACGGCGTCTACGCCGCCCGCGTCACGATCGGCGGCACGGTCTACGACGCCGCGGTCTCGGTGGGCAACAACCCGACCTTCGAGGGCGTCCCCGAGAAGCAGGTCGAGGCGCACCTGCTCGACGTCACCCTCGACCTCTACGGCCAGGAGGCGACGGTGTCGTTCATCGACTGGGTGCGCGGAAACCAGAAGTTCGACGGCCTCGACCCGCTGATCCGGCAGATCGCGGCCGATGTCGACCAGATCCGAGAGCTGCTCGCGAGCACTCGCTGAGGCGTGTCGGGGCTTGTCCGGCTGTGAGACCGTGACCTGCTCGGCGTAGCGTGTGGCCATGTCCCGAAAAGCACTCGTCACCGGCGCCACCGGCTACATCGGCGGACGTCTCGCCCCGCGCCTCGTCGAAGCCGGCTACGACGTCCGCGTCTTCGTCCGGACGCCCGAGAAGCTCGACGACGTGCCGTGGGAGGACGAGGTCGAGATCGCCCAGGGCGACCTGACCGACGCGACTGCCGTCCGCCGCGCGGTCGAGGGCGTCGACGTCGTCTACTACCTGGCCCACGCCATGGCCGGCCGAGGCGACTTCGAGAAGGCCGAGGCAGACGCGGCCGAGAAGCTGGCCGACGCGGCCGCGGCAGCCGGTGTCTCGCGGATCGTCTACCTGGGCGGCCTCCACCCCGACGGCGCGCTCTCGCCCCACCTGGAGTCGCGCAAGCGGGTGGGCGAGATCCTGCTGGCCAGCGGGGTCCCGACGGTCGCGCTGCAGGCGGGCGTCGTGATCGGATCAGGATCGGCGTCGTTCGAGATGATCCGCCACCTCACCGACGTGCTGCCCTACATGCCCGCGCCGAAATGGGTCCGCAACAAGATCCAGCCGATCGCGGTCCGTGACGTCCTGCACTACCTGATCGCCTCCGCCGACCTCGACCCGAGCATCAGCCGCTCCTTCGACATCGGCGGGCCCGACGTGCTCCGCTACGGCCAGATGATGAACGGCTACGCCGTCGAGGCCGGCCTCAAGCAGCGGCCGATCGCGCCGCTGCCCGTCCTGACGCCGTGGCTCGCGTCGCAATGGGTCAACCTCGTCACGCCGATCCCGCGCTCGCTCGCCGTGCCGATCATCGCGTCGCTCCAGTACGACTGCGTGGTCCGCGAGAACGACATCCAGGGCCTCGTGCCGCCGCCCGAGGGCGGCCTGACCCCGTACCGGCGGGCGGTCCGCCTCGCCCTCGGCAAGATGCGCGACGGAGAGGTCGAGACGAGCTGGCAGGACAGCTCGGTCTTCGGGGCGCCGAGCGACCCGCTGCCGAGCGACCCGAACTGGTCGGGCCACACCGTCTACATTGACGACCGCGAGATCGACACCGCGGCATCTCCCGCACAGCTGTGGCGCGTCATCGAGGGCATCGGCGGCGAGAACGGGTGGTACTCGTTCCCGCTGGCCTGGGCCGCGCGAGGCTGGATGGACCGACTGGCCGGGGGAGTGGGGCTGCAGCGCGGCCGGCGGAGCGCGACGACCCTCGGCACCGGCGACGCGGTCGACTGGTGGCGGGTCGAGAAGATCGACCGGGGCAGGTTCCTGCGTCTCCGCGCCGAGTTCAAGGCGCCCGGTCGCGGCTGGCTCGAGATGTGGGTCGAGGAGAGGCCGACCGGATCGCACTACCGTCAGCGGGCCGTGTTCTTCCCGACCGGGCTGAGCGGCAGGTTGTACTGGTACTCGATCCTGCCGTTCCACGGGATAATCTTCTCGGGCATGCTGAATCGGATCGCGGCGACAGCCGAGATGGAACCGACGGCCGTGTCCGATCCGACGCCGGCAGCGATGCCGACCTCGACCTCAGCGGCACCGACGAACTCAGCGGCACCAACGACCGCAGCGGCACCAACGACTCAAGGAGATCAGCGATGACTCAGGGCGAGAAGCTCCTCTTCCTCGGCGACAGCCTGACGGCGGCGGGCGACTGGCAGAGCTGGTTCCCCGACGAGGAGGTCACGAACCTCGGAGTCGACGGCGACACGACCGCCGACGTCCAGGCCCGGCTCGATGCGGTGGTCGACGCGGCCCCCGACTCGATCGTGCTGCTCATCGGCACCAACGACTTCGGCTCGAAGCGGTCGGTCGAGCAGGTCGTCCGGGCGACCGAGACGATCCTCGTCGACCTCCGCCGCAGGCTGCCCGGCGCGCGGCTCCTGCTGCAGTCCGTCACCCCGCGGACGCCCGAGTTCAGCGACCGCATCCAGGACGCCAACCGGCACCTGCGCCAGTTCGCCGCGACGGTCCGGGCGCAGTACCTCGACCTCTGGCCGGCTCTCGCGGATGGAGACCACCTCCGCGACGACTACACCGACGACGGGCTGCACCTCAACGCCGCCGGCTACGACGCCTGGCTCGACGAGCTCCGACCGGCCCTCGAGCGGCTCCGCGGCGAGCCGCCGATGAGCCGCCCGATCCGCATCATCCGCTGACCGCCGCCCGGTAGACTCGGGGGCATGCCCACACCGGAGAAGGCCGCGTTCCTGCGCCCCGCGCTGGCTCCGGGTCTCCTCGGGGCTATCGCCCTCGTGGCGGGCGCGTCGCTCGTCGACACGACCATCTTCGTCGTGTTCCGCTACGTCGTCGCGATCCTGGCCGCCATCCTGTGCGTCTTCGCCTTCCGCGGCCGCGCCTGGGGGTATCTGCCGTTCCTGGCCGCGATCGTCGTGCTGTGGAACCCGGTCTACGTGATCCCGATCACCGGGAAGCCGTGGTTGATCCTGCAGTTCCTGGCGGCCGTCGTATTCGTGGTGACGGCGATCCGCGTGCGGGTGCCTGCTCCGGATGCTCCGGCTCCCGCGCCCGGCCGGACGGCTGCCCGCAGGCGCTAGCCGGCCAGCACCGAGAGGCCTCGTGGCAGCGGCGTCCCGAGATCACATCCGGTCAGAGTAAAATCAGGGGATTGCAGTGTTTCGGCCACCCGGGCCGCGCAGGAACGGAGTCTGAATGGGCAGCGAGATCGTCGGCTCGGCGGAGAGTCCTCTTCTCACCCCCCGCCCGTCCTCCGGCGGCCTCGATCGCGGCGACATCGTCCTGCGAAAAGGCCAGTTCACGCTCGTGAACGGCCACCTGACCCCTCAGCAGTCCATGCTCGAAGACCTCGTCTTCGTCAAGCGCGTCCTCGAGGACGCCTCCGTGCCGCACCTGCTGGTCCGCGGCAACGGCGACCGTCCCGTCATCGCCGTCGACCAGACGCAGCGCCACCGGTTCGAAGAGGCCTTCGCCGAGGCGAGCCGCACCGAGCCGTTCTACTCCAAGGCCGGAAAACGTCGCGCGCAGCTGGTCTCCGAAGAGGGCTTCGGCCCCGATCAGGAGCGGGTGCTCCGCCTCTACCGGCCGCGTGTCGAGCCCATCGGCCGCCTCCGTTACGGCGCGTCCCTGGCCGTCCAGATCGAGTTCTGGACCACCACCGACACCGAGGTCCTGGTCCCCGTCGAGAACGCGCTCATGCGCACCGAGCTGCCCCGCTCCGAGGCCGTCGAGGTCTCCATCGAGCGGTACGGCCTGCAGTGGGTCACCCTCGAGCACATGTTCGAAGACCACGCCACCGACATCACCTTCGACATCGACATCGTCTTCTCGTGGGTCGACGGCAACTCCGTCGAGTACCAGCGGGCGCGTGCAGCGCGGGCCAAGCGCCACACGGTGGGGGAGGGCGACGACTCGGTCGCGCGCTTCCGGCAGATCGACGAGCTGAAGTACGCCCTCCGATCGGTCTACATGTTCGCGCCGTGGGTCCGGAACATCTACATCGCGACCGACTCGCCGGCTCCCGCCTGGCTGGCCGAGCACCCGCGGGTCCGCATCGTCCGGAGCGAGGAGTTCTTCGTCGACCCGTCCGTCCTGCCGACCCACAACTCGCAGGCCGTCGAGGCGCAGCTGCACCACATCCAGGGGCTGAGCGAGCACTTCCTCTACTCGAACGACGACATGTTCTTCGGGCGTCCGGTGAGCCCGCACATGTTCTTCTCGCCGGGCTCCATCACCAAGTTCATCGAGGCGGAGACCAGGATCGGCCTCGGTCTCAACAACGCCGAGCGATCCGGCTTCGAGAACGCCGCCCGGGTGAACCGGGCCCTCCTCCAGCAGCGCTTCGGGCGTGTGACGACGCGCCACCTCGAGCACACGGCCGCTCCGCTCCGGAAGAGCGTCCTCACCGAGATGGAGCACGAGTTCGCCGACGAGTTCCGCGACACGGCGGCGTCGCCGTTCCGGGCCGCCTCGAACATCTCCGTGACGAACTCGCTCTACCACTACTACGCGCTGATGACCGGGCGGGCGATCGTCCAGGAGAACGCGAAGGTCAGCTACGTCGACACCACGATGGTGTCAGGCCTCGCCTTCCTCTCCGAGCTGCTCAAGAAGCGGTCGTACGACTTCTTCTGCCTGAACGACGGCAGCTTCCCCGAGGTCACCGACGAGGAGCGCACGACCGTCGTGACCGACTTCCTCGAGCGCTACTTCCCGTTCAAGGCCCCCTGGGAGGTCTAGCCCCGCTCGCCGGAGCCGCTGGAGCGCACGGCGCCGCACGGCGGCAGCGGAGCCGGTCCGCGGACCGGCGCCGAAGCCGACGCGAGGCGCCGATGCGGGATGCGAGCGGCGCCTCGCGACTCAGAGCGTCCCGATGGGCCCGGTCAGCGACAGGTCGCGGGTCGGCGGCAGCAGCGGCTCGGCAGGCTCCGCGCGGTGGCGCGGCCTCGAGGCCGGGATCGTGACGCCCGCCGCAGCGAGACGCGCGGCGACCGCCTCCGGTCCGACGTACTCTCCGACGGTGCGGAAGCTCCCGATCGGCACGACCGAGTTGACGACCGTGTCGGGGTAGACGTGCACGAGGTTGTACGACTGGGCGCCGTCCTGCCCGCGGGTGGCATCGACCGGCAGGTTGAGGTCGGCCGTGTAGCAGGTGGCCGACGCGACCGAGACCGGGACCCCGGCGAACATGGCGTTCGTCGAGAAGTGCAGGTGCCCCGCGATGATCGAGCGGACGTCGCTGCCCTCGATGACCTCTGCGAGAGCCGGCTGGTCGCGGAGCTCGACGAGGACGGTCAGGTCTTTGATGCTCGGGACCGGCGGGTGGTGCATGGCCAGGATCGTGCCGTCGGGCGCGTCCGTCGCCAGCTCCTCAGCCAGCCAGTCGAGCTGGTCGCCGGTGAGCTCGCCGTAGTGAGAGCCCGGCACGGTCGTGTCGAGCGTGATGATCCGCAGCCCGTTCACGTCGTAGACGAGGTCGACCGGACGCTGCGACGGGATCTGCCCGAAGAGCTCTTCGCGGAAGGCGGAGCGGTCGTCGTGGTTGCCCATGGCCCAGATGACCTGGGCGCCGAGTCGGGCCGCGACGGGCTCGATCAGCAGGCGGAGCTTGCGGTAGGCACCGGCCTCGCCCTTGTCGGCCAGGTCGCCGGTGAAGACGATCGCCTCCGGTCGGGCGCCGGACTCCTCGAGCTCGCCGAGGATCTGACGCAGGCGGCTCTCGCTGTCCACGTCTCCGTACAGGTCGCCGTCGCCGGCGATGAGGTGGGTGTCGCTGAGGTGCAGGATGAAGTGATCCGGCCGAGGGTGTTCAGCCGTCCGGGCGTCCATGATTCTCACATTCGTGTGCCGACGTGGGCGACAGTGACGCCCGACGATGGTGCTACTGCTTGTTCGTAGACAGTCCATCACCCGGTGGGGGAGATTCTGGTGAATCGCACCGCGCGCGTCGGTTAACCATGACGGAACAAGAGACGAACTCGCCCGAGATTAGCCGCTCCGGATCGTGGGCGCGAGGACCCCGTTCGGGTCTGGGGGCAGTTATTCAGAATCGTGATGCGCAGGATCGAAAAAGCAGGCCGCCCCGAAGGACGGCCTGCTCTTCAGCCCGCAGCAGTCCGGCTGCTGCAGGGCGGTGCTGTGTCGTCAGACGGACGCAGCGACGATGTTGACGACCTTGCGGCCGCCCTTGGCGCCGAACTCGACCGCGCCGGGGGCGAGGGCGAACAGGGTGTCGTCACCGCCGCGACCGACGTTGACGCCGGGGTGGAAGTGGGTGCCGCGCTGGCGGACGAGGATCTCGCCCGCGGAGACGACCTGGCCGCCGAAGCGCTTCACGCCCAGGCGCTGAGCGTTGGAGTCGCGGCCGTTGCGAGTGGACGATGCGCCCTTTTTGTGTGCCATGTGTTCTCAGCCCCTGGTTACTTGGTGGTGATGGAGGTGATCTTGACGCGGGTCAGGTCGGCGCGGAAGCCCATGCGCCGCTTGTAGCCGGTCTTGTTCTTGTAGTTCTGGATGACGATCTTCGGGCCGCGGAGGTCGTTCAGGACCTCGCCCTCGACGACGACCGTGGACAGCTGGTCGCCAGAGAGGATGGTGTCGCCGTCGACGTGCAGGACGGGGACGAAGGTGACGGTGTCGGACTCGGACGCCTTGAGACGGTCGACGGTCACGATGGTGCCCACCTCGACCTTCTCCTGACGGCCACCGGCGCGCACGATTGCGAATGCCATGGGGGTGCTCCTCGAGAAGTATGAGGTCGCCCGGGTCGCCGGACAACTTGGGTAGTCTTTCACAAATGTCACGACCGATCAAACTTCGCCACCCCCCGCGGTTCACGCGCGACATCGTCGACGACGCCAGGCAGCGCGTCGCCGAGCTGGCCGACGACCTCGGCCGCCTCCTCGACGAGTACGGCGACGACATCGAGGTCTGGGGCTCGGCGGTCACGACGGCGGGCTGGGAGCTCGCGGCGCTCGGTCAGTGGCTGGGGCTCGAGGGCGAGGCGGTCCTCCTCCTGGGCGGCGCCTCGTACCCCGAGATCGCCGAGCACCAGGGCACCAGCGCGTCGAACGTCTACAACCGGGTCGGCCGCTCCCTCACGCTCGCCCCCTACGCCACGGCGTCGGGCTCGGTCGCCAAGGTCACCGCCGAGGCGCTGACGGAGGCCCGGCTCGACTACGCGCACGACGATCCCCGGGACGACGACGACGCCGACGGCCCGGCCGAGGGGTCGCTGGCCGACCGCATCCCGGCGGTCCTCGCGGACGGCCGTCTCAGCACCGTCGAGATCGCCCGCCGCCTTCCGGAGTACAGGCGGTCGAGCGTCCTGTCGACGCTGTCGCACCTGGCCCGGGAGGGCACGATCCTGCGCACCGGTCACGGCGTGTACGCCCTGCCCGGCTGATCTCGGATCGTGCCCCGACCCGCCCCTACACCAGCTCGAACTCCCGCAGCTCGTCGTCCGTGAGCATCCGCGACCTGATCAGGAAGCGTCTGCCCTCGGGGCTCTCCACGCTGAAGCCGGCACCTCGACCGGGCACCACGCCGATGGTCAGGTGCGTGTACTTCCAGTACTCGAACTGACTCCTCGACATGAACACCTCGATCGGGGCGAGCCCCTCGACGTGGAGGTCGCCCAGGTGGACGTCGACCGCGCCGACGCGGAAGAAGCCCACCGGGTAGCACATCGGCGAGCTGCCGTCGCAGCAGCCTCCCGACTGGTGGAACATCAGGGGCCCGTGCTTCGCCGTCAGCTCGACGAGGAAGGCAGCTGCCTCGGGTGAGACGTCGACCCGAGACAGCGCCGTCTGTGTGCCGTCCGCCGATCCGGCCTCAGGGATCAAAAGAACCCCATCGGGCCGTCGGCGTACGACACCAGCAGGTTCTTGGTCTGCTGGTAGTGGTCGAGCATCATCTTGTGGTTCTCGCGTCCGATGCCGGACTGCTTGTAGCCGCCGAAGGCCGCTCCCGCCGGGTACTGGTGGTAGGTGTTCGACCAGACTCGCCCGGCCTGGATGTCACGGCCCGCCTTGTAGAGCTGCGCGCCGTTGCGGCTCCAGACGCCGGCGCCGAGGCCGTAGAGCGTGTCGTTGGCGATCTTGATGGCGTCGTCGTAGTCGCTGAAGCTCGTGAGCGACAGCACCGGGCCGAAGATCTCCTCCTGGAAGATCCGCATGGAGTTCCGGCCCTCGAAGATCGTCGGGTTGACGTAGTAGCCGTCGGTCAGGTCGCCGCCGAGGTCGGCGCGGTCGCCGCCCAGCAGCAGCTTCGCGCCCTCCTGCTTGCCGATGTCCATGTAGCTCAGGATCTTCTCGAGCTGGTCGTTCGAGGCCTGGGCTCCGATCATCGTGTCCATCGACAGCGGGTTGCCCTGCTTGACCTGCTTCACGCGCTCCAGGCCGTCGGCCACGAACCCGTCGTAGATCGACTGCTGCACGAGGGCGCGCGACGGACACGTGCACACCTCGCCCGAGTTGAGGTTGAAGAAGGTGAAGCCCTCGAGCGCCTTGGAGTAGAAGTCGTCCTTCTCGTCGGCGACGTCGGCGAAGAAGACGTTCGGGCTCTTGCCGCCGAGCTCCAGGGTGACCGGGATGAGGTTCTCCGACGCCATCTGCATGATGAGGCGGCCGGTGGTGGTCTCGCCGGTGAACGCGATCTTCCGGATGTTCGGGTGCGAGGCCAGAGGTGCGCCGGCCTCCACGCCGAAGCCGTTGACGATGTTCAGGACGCCGGCCGGGAGGAGATCCTGAATCAGCTCCATGAAGACGTGGATCGACGCGGGCGTCTGCTCGGCCGGCTTCAGGACGACGCAGTTGCCGGCCGCGAGAGCCGGGGCGAGCTTCCACACCGCCATGAGCAGCGGGAAGTTCCACGGGATGATCTGGCCGACCACGCCGAGCGGCTCGTGGAAGTGGTAGGCCACCGTCTCGCCGTCGATCTCGCCGGTCGACCCCTCCTGGGCGCGGATGGCGCCCGCGAAGTAGCGGAAGTGGTCGATGGCGAGCGGGACGTCGGCGGCGAGGGCCTCGCGGATCGGCTTGCCGTTGTCCCAGGTCTCGGCGACCGCGAGCATCTCGAGGTTCTGCTCCATGCGGTCGGCGATCCTGTTCAGGATGATCGAGCGCTCGGTGATGGTCGTCCTCTTCCACGAGTCGAAGGCGCGCCAGGCCGCCTCGACGGCGCGGTCGACGTCGGCGGCATTGCCGCGGGCGACCTCGGTGAAGACCTTGCCGTTCACGGGGGAGGGATTCTCGAAGTACTGACCCGACGACGGGGCGACGTACTCGCCGCCGATGAAGTGGTCGTAGCGGGGCTTGAACTGCACCTTCGCGTCGGGCGATCCCGGGCTGGCGTAGGTGTTCGGAGGAGTGGTGACGGTCATTGTCCTGTCCCTTTCGACGACGTTGTCAAAGGAGCGCGGGGTTCACCCGTGCCCTAAGGCGACGGTACGGCGGTCGGGGTTGCAGACGGTTGCGAGCTGGAGGGCGCCTCGGCGCCTGCCAGGCGGCGGTAGTCAGGCCCGGTCGAGGAGCTCCAGCCGCGCCACGATCCCGGCGCGGCGCGGCGAACGCCGGGGGAGCATCCCGAGCGCTGCCATCAGGACCTCGCGGTCGTCCTCGCCGGCGGAGCCCGCGTAGTCGAGCAGGACGTCGACGGAGGCGTCGGCGAGGAGCGACTCGCGGACCCTCCGCGACAGATTCTCGCGGAGCTCCTCGACGCCGGGGGCTGTGGACCCCGGCAGGATCGGCCCGGTGTACGCCTCGACGGCCCGCCGGTGCGCACCCCGGTCGAGCAGCGCGACGACCCGGGCGATGTCGGAGTCGAGGGGCGCCAGCAGCCGGTACGGGCGCGACAGCGGAGCGAGCCGCGGGTCGAGCACCTCGAGCGCGTGCCGGAGCCGCACCATCTCGGCGCGGAGGGTCAGGACAGCAGCCGGGTCGCCGTAGACGAGGCTGGCGAGCTCCTCCGCGCTGAGGCCGAGCGGGTGCGCCGCGAGCAGGGTCATCAGCTCGCTGTGGCGGGCGCTCAGCGAGACGATGCGCCGACCGTCCGAGAGGAGGGCGACGTCGCGGCCGAGAACCGAGAGCGTGGCCGGCGCGGCCGCCGTCGCCTGCGCGATCCTGCGCTTCGCGGGTGTGGTGCGCGGGGAGGTGCGGAGTCGCGCGACCATCAGCTCGGCCTCCATCGCGGCGGCCGTCGCCTGGAGGAGGGGGAGCGTGTGCGGACCGACGGCGCGGTCGTCGCCGGTGATGTCGAGGAAGCCGAGGATCGCCCTCGTCACCGGGTCGTGGATCGGGACGGCGGTGCACGACCAGCTCTGCACGAGCACGTTGAAGTGCTCCGACCCGCGGATCTGGATCCCGTGGTCGAGGACCAGAGCCGTGCCGGGAGCCGACGTGCCCACGCGGCTCTCGGCCCAGCCGGCCCCCTCGACGAAGCGCATGTCCTCGGCAGCGCGCTTCGCCTGGCTGTCGCCCTCCACCCAGAGGAGCCTCCCCTTCTCGTCGCCGAGCGCGACGAGGAGCCCCGAGCCCTCGATGTCCTGCAGGAGGAGAGACCTCACGACGGGCAGCAGGAGCGAGAGCGGGTGCGCGGCCCGGTAGTCGGCGACGTCGCCCTCCGGCAGCTCGAACTCGGGCAGGAGCCGCTCCGGATCGAGGCGGTGCCCGCGGGCGCGCTCCCACGACTCGGCGACGACCCGGCGGGTGTGCCGGTGGTCGGCCTCGCCGGACGGCACGGCGAGCCACGGGTTCGCCGGCGCCCTGCCGGTGCGGCGCTCGGTGGTCCGGCCGCTCGCCTGACCTGCGACCGCGCGCGTGTCGTCACTCGTCTTCGGATCCGTCACCGTCGTCTCACGCCAATCGTCGTCGATTGCGGCGTCGGGTGGTGGCCGTCGCCGTCGTGCACCGTCAGCCTACGTCGGCCTTCCGGCCTGCGGAAGGAGCACGGGTGCAGACTCGGGTCATGACGGATCTCCGAGCAGAACTCGACCGCGTCGGCGTGGAGCGGTTCACGGCCCCCGACTACGCCCCGGGCGACGTCGTCCACATCGTCCTGTTCCGGTTCACCGACGACACCACCCCCGAGCAGCGCAGGGAGGTCGAGGCGCGGTTCCGGCTGCTGCAGAGTGAGCCCTATCCTCGGCGGGGCCGCTACATCGTGTCGATCCAGGCCGGAGAGCAGGCGAGCGGCGAGGGGGCCGACCAGGGCTTCGAGCTCGGGGTCGTCATGCGGTTCGCCTCCGAGGGCGACCGCAACTACTACGTCGGAGCGCCCGTGCAGACCGACCTGGAGTACTTCGACCGCGCGCACGCCGCCTTCAAGGAGTTCGCCGGTCCCTTCATCGCCGGAGTGCTCGTCTACGACTTCGTCGACTGACCCGGCGCCGCCGAGTGGGCTGAATCGCACGTCTTCGGGCCCGAGGGCGTGCGCTTCGGCCCTCTCGACGGAGGCGCGCTGGTCAGGAAGCGCAGCTGAGGCAGAGGGCCGCCATGGGCCTCGCGTCGAGCCGGGCGGCCGCGATCGGTTGCCCGCACCTCGCGCAGAGCCCGTAGGTGCCGGCATCGAGCCGCGCGAGCGCCGAGGTGGCTTCGGCGGCTCGCTCGAGGGTCGAGCGCCGGATGGCCTCCAGCTGCGACCGCTCGAACGCGATGGTGGAGCCCTCCGGATCGTGCTCGTCGTCGACGTTCGACGCGTCGCGGGCCTCGGAGACCGCCACCATGTCGGCGCCCAGCCGCTCGGCGAGCCTCAGCGCGTCGTCGCGGATGCCGTCGAGACGGCCGTGGACGACGTCGGGCGCAGGACGGGGGTCGCTCACGCGGCCAGGAGCGGCGGCACCTCTTCGCCCTGCCGCGGGGGAGCGGGTGGTGTGCCGTCGCCGAACGGCCGGCCGCCGAGGTCGTCGCGGTCGTGCGGCGTCAGCCAGCCCGACGGGTCGGGCCCGGCAGGGACGATGCCGGTCGGATTGATGTCGCTGTGCACGATGTAGTAGTGCTTCTTGATCTGATCGAAGTCGATCGTGTCGCCGAAGCCCGGGGTCTGGAAGAGGTCGCGAGCGTAGGCCCAGAGCGCCGGCATCTCGATGAGCTTGTTCCGGTTGCACTTGAAGTGGCCGTGGTACACCGCGTCGAAGCGGGCCAGCGTCGTGAAGAGGCGGATGTCGGCCTCGGTGATCGTGTCGCCGACGAGGAACCGCTGGGTGCTGAGCCGCTCCTCCAGCCAGTCGAGGCGGTCGAACAGGCGCGAGTAGGCGCGTTCGTAGCTGCCCTGGGACCCGGCGAACCCGGCGCGGTACACGCCGTTGTTGACGTCGCGGAAGACCACCTCCGACACGTCGTCGATCTCGTCGCGGAGGTGCTCCGGGTAGAGGTCGGGGGCGCCGTCGCGGTGGAAGGCGGTCCACTCGGTCGCGAAGTCGAGCGTGATCTGCGGGAAGTTGTTGGTGACGACCTTGCCGCTCGGGACGTCGACGATCGCGGGCACGGTGATGCCTCGGGCGTAGCCGGGGGTGCGGGCGAAGAAGGCCTCCTGCAGGCGCTCGATGCCGAGGACGGGGTCGACGCCGTCCGGATCGAGGTCGAAGGTCCAGGAGCGGGCGTCGTGCGTCGGGCCGGGGAGCCCGAGCGAGATCGCGTCTTCGAGGCCGAGCAGCCGCCGCGAGATGACCGAGCGGTTGGCCCACGGGCAGGCGCGCGCGGCGACCAGCCGGTAGCGGCCCGCCTCGACCGGCCAGCCGTCGACGGCGTCGCGGGTGATGCGGTCTTCGATGTAGTTGGTGTCGCGGGTGTACTCCTGGCCGGGGGTGACGTAGCTCCCGGGCGTCGAATCGGCGTCGCTCATGCGCCCACCCTACGAGGTGCCCCTGTCAGCCGCGGAGGGCGGGCGACGACTCGACGTTCGACCGCTCCGCGATGCCGACGACCATGGCCGCGACCGCGGCGTCGGCGGGCACCTTCGGCGACCAGCCGAGGATCGTCCGGGCCCGCTCGGTCGACATGACGGGCACCTTCGCCGCGATGTCGACCCAGCCGGGGTCGGTCGGCTGCACCCGGAGCCGCCACGTCGCGGAGACGAGGAGGCGGAGCGCGCGGTAGGGGAACGGGATCGTCCGGGTGTCGAGCACGCCCGCGACGAGCGCCGGGTCGACGACGGGCTCGGTGGCGATGTTGAAGGCGCCGCCAGCGCGGAGGTCGACGACTCTCCAGAACGCCTCGGCCAGGTCGGTGGCGTGCACCACCTGCGAGACGAAGCGCCGGGAGAGCGGCAGGATCGGCGGGGTCGCCCTCTGGAGCCAGCGCGTCGGCACCCTCCGCCCGGCGAACAGCCCGATGATCTCCGCCGCGGCACCCTGCTGGAGGACGAGCCCCGGACGGAGGCGCGAGACGACGACCTCCGGGTGCTCGAGCTGGAACGCGTCGAGCCACTCCTCGTTGATCGCCTTGTGTCGGGAGTACACCGACGAGGCGAGCCCGGTGGCCGGCCACGACTCGTCGCGCCGCACCCGCTTGGTCGACTCGGCGTAGGTGCCGACCGACGAGGCGTAGACGAACTGGGGGACGCCTGCCCGGGCGGCCGCCTCGGCGACGTGCCGTGTCCCGGTGACGTCGGTGCGGTGCATCCTGCGCTCGTCGTGGTTGGGCTGGAGAGCCCACGCCACGCACACGACGGCGTCGGCCCCCTCGAAGACCGGTGTCAGTCGCTCGACGGCGCCGCTCACGCCGACGTCGAGGGCGTGCCACTCGACACCGACGTACGGCGGCGCGTCGTCTCGCGGCGCGCGCCTGGCGACACCGACGAGCTCGACGCCCGGCTCGTTCTGGAACCTCGTGAGGATCGCCGTTCCGACGTTCCCCGTTGCTCCGACCACGACGACTCGCATGGCGGCCCTCCTCTCGTCCTCCGACCTGCCGAGGACGCTACGCGTCGAACGGCGGGGCGTCTCTCGGCCGGCGCTCGGTCGGGGTACAGAGGGAGCGTCCGGCGAGCCTGTGGAGGAGTGGCACAGCACTCGGCGGAGGAGCGGCACAGCGTCCGGCGGAGGAGCGGCTCAGCGCCCGGCGAAGGCCCCGCTCACGCCGTCGGTGCGGAACGAGCGGTGGAAGACGGCGAACAGGACCACCGGAGGCAGCATCATGAGGAGCGCCAGCTGCGGGGAGTGGCCGGCCGACTCCAGGCCGATGGCGAGCGTGTAGTTCTGCTGCGACCGCAGGAACACCAGGGCGACGAGGTAGTCGTTCCACGACAGGAGGAACGTGAAGATCCCGGTCGACAGGATGCCGGGCAGGGCTCCGGGCAGGATGACGCGGAAGAACGCGCCCGCTACGGAGCAGCCGTCGAGCCACGCGGCCTCCTCGAGCTGGACCGGCATCGTCGCGATCGAGACGCTGAGCATCCAGGTGGCGGCGGCGAGGCTCGTGCCGATGTAGACGACCGCGACTCCGGGGAGCGAGTCGACGAGCTGCACGCGGGCGAAGAGGAGGAACAGCGGCACGACGGCGGTCACCACCGGGAACGCCTGCAGCACGAAGACGAGGAGGGCGTAGCCGCCGACGGCCCGCGCGCGGCCCCGGGCCAGGACGTAGCCCGCCGGCGCGCCGATGAGAACGCAGACCGCGACCGACGCCAGGGAGACGGCGAGGCTGTTGGCGAACCAGGGGAGCGCCGGGCCCGCGACGAGCCCGGCGAGACCCGACAGGGTGCCGAGGCCGATGCGCCCGCCCGGCGCCAGGGCTCCGAGCACGGTGTGCAGGACCGGCACCAGGATCACGGCGGTGATCAGGCACAGCAGAGCGAACCGCGCCCACCCGCCCCGTCTCGTCGTCACAGGTCCCAGCCAACCAGACGGCTCACGCGTTCGCGGGCACCGCCACCCGGGCGGCCTCGGGCAGCGTCGTCCAGCCGCCGGCCATGTCCTCGATCGTCCGGAGCGCCGTGGCGAAGATCGTCAGGACCGGGTTCACGCCGCCGTTCGTCACGTGGACCGAGCCGTCGGCGACCCGCAGGTTGTCGTGGCCCCAGACGCGGCCGACGGCGTCGACGACACTCGTCGCCGGATCGTCGCCCATGCGACAGGTGCCGGCCTGGTGCTGGCCGCCGCTCGGGCCGCCGCGGAGGAACTCCTCCTCCGACCCGCCCATCGTCGTGACGGTCCGGGCTCCGGCGGCGCGGAGCCAGGCGGCGCTCCGCTCCGCGAGCATCGACCGGTTCAGGAAGTCCTCGTGGTGCTTGGTCCCGCTGAGGACGGCCACCGGCATGCCCGTGCCATCGACGGTGCCTCGGTCGACCCGCACGCGGGAGTCGGCCATCGTCACCTCCTGGATCGGTCCCATCAGCCGGACCATCCGGCGGGCGAGGTCGCGCATGCCGTGCTTGCTCTCGATGCCCGACGCCGGCAGCAGCCCGACCGAGTTCAGGTAGGTGTAGATGTTCGCGGGCAGGGCCACGAACTCGTTCGCGATCATGCCGCCGCCGACCAGCCCCTCGTTGCCGTGGCGGAAGTCGGTCGTGGCGATCGACGGCCCGGGGCCGACGAAGTCCTCCATGACGTCGTCGAAGAGAGCGGTCGCGCCGCCGTAGACGTGCGCCTGCAGGTGCCGGCCGACCTGGTCGGCGTTGTTGCCGATCCCGTTCGGCTCGCGGTCGCTCGTGCTCGCGAGGAGGAGGCGGGCCGACTCGACCGCGCCGGCCGCGACGACGATCTCTGCCGCGTCGATGTCGCGCTCCCAGCTGTCGCCCGGGGCGGTGCCGCGCAGGGTGACCCCCACCACCCGTCCGGCCGCGTCGGTCCGCAGCCGGACCGCGCGGGTCTCGAGCAGGATCTCGCAGCGTCGCGTCGCGAAGGCCCGCGTGAGCATCGTGTTCTGGCTGCCGTTCTTGGCGTCGACGGGGCAGGCGAACCCGACGCACATGGAGCACTGCTGGCAGGCGTGGCGGCCGAGGTAGGGGGTGGAGTTGATGAGCAGCGGGACGTGGACCGTCGACATGCCGAGCCGGTCGGCGCCGTCCTGGAGCCGGGCCCGCTGTCTGCCGGTCGGCAGGGGCGGCATGGGGAACGGCTCGCTCCGGTGACCGCCCCAGGTGCCGTCGGAGTCGCCGCTCACGCCGACCTCGCGCTCGGCGCGCGTGTAGTACCGCTCGAGGTCGTCGTAGCCGATGGGCCAGTCGGCCAGAGCTGCGCCGTCCGGCACGCCGTAGGTCGACGCCATGCGGAAGTCGAGCGGGGTGAAGCGCCAGGCCTGCGCGCCGTAGACACGGGTGCCGCCCCCGGCGGTCATCGCGTTGTTGCTCCAGGCGTAGTCGGAGGGGCGGAGGGGGAGGTGCGTCCGTCCGTCGTCCAGGACGCGCGGGTTGCCCTGGTTCGGCGGTCCGGAGAGCGGGGCGACGCCCCAGTCCGAGCGCGGGTTCCGGATGTGGTCGGTCGAGAGCTCGGCGATCGATGGCCAGCGGCCCGACTCGACCACCAGCACGCGGCGGCCCTGCTCGGCGAGGCCGCACGCCGCCACCCCGCCACCGGCGCCCGACCCGATGACGATCGCGTCGTAGCGATCCTGCGCCTGCCCGGCCGTGATCACCGTGCGCCCGGCCTCCGCGACCGGCACGTCGACGGGCCAGCCGCCGGCGGGGTCGCGGCGCCAGCCGATCATTGACCATGAGGCGGCGCCGTCGTTGCCCTCGTTCGCAGGATCCGCGTAGTAGCCCGACGACACCAGCCCGGCGAACCAGGGCCAGTCGGGGTGCGACTCGAGCGTCGTCGGCCGTTCTCCGGCCGCGGTGACGAGGGCGGTGATCCTGGGCTCCCAGTCCGGCCTCTCGTCGAGAAGGCGGGACAGGTGGCGGAGGGCGCCGCTGTCGGACGCCGAGGGGAAGTCGTCTCGGGGGACCACGAGGTCGACGAGCGAGCGGAGTGCGTCTTCGTGCTGAGCGACGAGAGTGTGGAGGGCATCGAGAGTCATGGGTGGCCGTCTCCGGTGAGGGTCAGTGACTGGTCCGGCGACTAAACCGGTTTACTGCTGTTGAAAGTAGCACCGGTCGCAAGCGGGGGTCAACGCCGTCAGGGTGTCTCGGGGACGGGCCCGATGCTCTGGCGCACGACCACCTCGACTCCGGGCAGGACCGTCTCGTCGACCGGGTTCCCGTCGAGCACGTCGAGGAGCCGCCTCGTCAGGGCACGGCCGTAGTCGACGATCTCGTGGCGGAGGGCGGTCAGCGGCGGGACGGCGATGGAGCACAGGTCGGAGTCGATGAACGACGCCACCGACACGTCGTCCGGCACGCGGAGCCCGAGGGAGTGGCAGGTCGAGAGACCGGCGAAGGCCATCAGGTCGTTGTCGAAGACGAGGAGGGTCGGCGGGTCGGACTCCGCGAGGAGCTCCGCCGCGACCGCGGTGCCCTCGGCCGTGCTGTAGTCGGTGAACCGGGTGACGACGACCGCGTCGTGCGCCGCCGCCCACGCAGAGGCGGCCCGCTCGCGGACGACGACGGAGAGCTGCGTCGAAACGCCGCTGATCCACGCGATCCGCCGGTGGCCGAGCGCGTGGGCCTCGTCGAGCAGACGGTCGACGCCGACGCTCTCGGCCATCCAGATCGACGGGACCTCGTCGGCGGTCGGCTGCCCCGCGACGAGGCTCCGGAACGACGACACCGGGAGCCCCAGCGAGCCGAGGAGCGCGTAGCGGCGCTCGTCGGCGGCCACATCGGTCAGAAGCACCCCGTCCACCCGCCGCTCGGCGGCCCAGCGGCGGTACAGCGCCTCCTCCTCGTCCCGGTCGGCGACGAGCTTCACCACGAGGGCGACGTCGGTCGTCGCGAGCTCCAGCTCGATGCCGGCGAAGAGGTCGGTGAAGTACGGGTCGATCGTCGACGACTTCGGGGTGCGCAGGATCGCCCACCCGATCGCCCCGGACCGGGAGCCCGACAGCGCGCGGGCGGTGCTGTTCGGCGTCCAGCCCAGCTCGAGCGCTGCCGCCTTGACGCGCGCCCGGGTCTCTTCCGAGACCCCCGCCCTGCCGTTCAGAGCATGCGACGCGGCGCCCTTGCTCACGCCGGCGAGGCGGGCCACGTCGACGATCGTGGTTCGCGCGGGTGGTCTGTCGATGGCCGTCTCTCTTCCGGGTAGCCTCCGACGATCGTAGCGATGCCTCTGCTGCCGGAGAGGAACACCTCGTACGGGAAGAGGAACGCCCCGCACGGGAAGAGGAGTGCGGGCCGGCGGGGTGCAGGGGAAGAGGAGAGTGCTCGTCGGGACGCACCGGGAAGAGGAAGGGTGCGTGGGAACTCCTCCTTGCGTGCAGCTGCTGGCGTGCAGCGCGGCTCCTTGCGTGCACCTCTCGCGCACATCAGAACTCCTCCTGCAGCGCACCCGACGGATGGAGCGCCCCGGCAGCGCCCGACGCCCGCTGCGCCTGCCAGTCGCGCCAGAGCTGCTTGAGATCCCATGCGTTGTCGGCCTCGAGCGAGATGCCGCGCTCGCCGGTGCGCCGGGTGCGCCCCTGGATCAGCATCAGCTTCGTGCCGAACAGCAGCGACCCCGCGCGCTGCTGCGCCTCGTCGAAGAACGTGGAGTCGGAGCAGCCCGTCCCGTCGTCGAGGCTGATGAACACGACCCGCCGACCGCTCTTCATCGGCGGGGTCTGCGTGGCGATGCGGATTCCGGCGACCAGCACGGTGGTGCCGTTCCAGTGGTTCAGCAGGTCGGCGGCGCGGGTGACCCCGAGGTCGTCGAGCATCGGCCGGTAGCTCTCGATGACGTGCTCCGAGAGCTCCATCGACAGGATGTCGAGCTCGTCGCTCACCCGCTCGCGCGGCGACACGTCGGGCGTACCGACCGGGACCGACGACGAGTCGTCGACGTCGAAGTCGAGCTGGTTCACAGCGTCGGAGGGCTTCGGCCGGGTGGCACGCCCGGTGAGCTGACGGATGCGCGCCAGGACGTCGCCGCGGGTCCGGCCCTCGCCGCCCAGCGAGTCGAGGGCGCCGACCTGCCCGAGCCGCTCGAACAGCCGCCGGGAGGGAGTAGCCCGCTGGTAGAAGTCGGCGATCGACGTGTAGGGGCGGTTCTCGAGGATGCGGGTGAGCTCGTGCTCCGAGATGCCCTGCACGTCGGCGAGCGAGAGGCGGATGCCGAGCTCGCCCGGGTTGGTGCGCGCCACCGGGGTGCGCGGCGGCCGGACCCGCTCGACCCGGTACACGTCGCTAGAGAGGTTGACGTCGAGGGGCAGCACCGGGATGCCCATCCGCTTGGCCTCGGTGAGCATCAGCCGCCGCGGGTACATGCCGGGGTCGTGGGTCAGGATGCCGGCCAGGAACTCCGCCGGGTAGTGCGTCTTCAGCCACGCGCTCTGGTAGGTCGGCAGGGCGAAGGCCGCCCCGTGCGCCTTGCAGAAGCCGAACGACCCGAAGCCCTTGAGCACTGCCCAGATGCGGTCGATGTCTTTGTCGGTGAAGCGCCTCCGGCCCTGCTCGTCGAGGTTCTGGGCAGTCTCGCGCCGGAAGCGCTCCTCGAGGTCGTCGCGCTTCTCCATGGCGCGCCGGATCTCGTCGGCCTCGGCGAGCGAGACGCCCATGGTGGTGTGCAGGATCCGGAGCACGTGCTCGTGGTAGATCACCACCCCGTAGCTGTCGCGGAGGAACGGCGCGAACGACGGGTGCAGGTAGTCGGGCTTCTGGAAGCCGTGCTTCGTGTCGAGGAACGGAGCGACCATGTTGCCCTTCATCGGGCCCGGCCGGAACAGCGAGATGTCGGCGATGAGGTCCTCGTACTGGTCGGGCTGCATCTTGCCGATCAGCTCGCGCTGCCCGGGGCTCTCGATCTGGAACATGCCGAGGGTGTGGGTGGTGCGGATCGCCTCGTAGGTGGGCTCGTCGTCGTGGGGGATCGCGTCGAGCTCGACGCGCCCCTGCCGGTTGACGTAGGGCACGTCGACCGGCAGCGCGCCCGCGACCGCCGCCCGCGACCCGTTGACCCGCTCGATCTCGTCGAGGGCGAAGGCCATCGACGACTGCATGCGCACCCCGAGCACGTCGAGCTTCAGCAGGCCCGCGTCGTTCATGTCGTGCTTGTCGAACTGGCTCATCGGCAGCCCCATGCCGCTCGGCTGCACCGGCGTCATGCTGAGGAGGTCGGAGTCGCCCAGGATCACGCCGCACGGGTGCATCGAGATGTGCCGCGGCAGGCGGTCGAGCCGCTCGGTGAGGTCGACCAGGAGGTTGATCTGGTCGTTGGTCTTGATCAGCTGGGCGATCTCGCGCAGCTCGGGCTTCTCTTCGAGCGCCCGCCGGAGATCGCGGGCGTTCGAGCGCCAGACGTTGTTCGCGACGAGGTCGATCTGCTCCTCGTCGAGCCCCAGGGCGAGGCCGGCGTCGCGCACCGCGCCGCGACCGCGGTAGGTCGACTGCATCGACATCAGGGTGACCCGGTTGCTGCCGTAGCGGTCGAAGATCGCCCGGTACACCTCGTGCCGCCGGGCCGACTCGACGTCGATGTCGATGTCGGGGAGGGTCTCGCGCTTGCTGCCGAGGAACCTCTCGAAGAGCAGGTCGTGCTCGAGGGGGTCGACGTTCGAGATGCGCAGCAGGTAGGTGACGAGGCTGCCCGCCCCGGAGCCGCGGGCGGCGTTCCGGACCCGCATCTCGCGCATCATCTGCGACACGTCGGCCACGGTCAGGAAGTAGCCCGCGAAACCGAAGCCGGTGATGGTCTGCAGCTCGTCGCGCATCCGGCTCTCGATCTTCTCGCGCTTCGCCATCGACACGTCGCCGAAGCGCTCGGTCACACCCGCCTCGGCCCGCATCCGGAGCACCCGGTCGGGGTCGCCGTCGACGCCGATCGCGCTCAGCTCGGGCACCTTCGCCCGGCGCCAGCCGAGATCGGAGTCGGGGTCGAGCCGGCACCGGTCGGCGAGCTGCTCGGTCGCGGCGAGCATCTCTTCTGCGGAGCGGCGGTCGAGCGACGACACGCTGGCGATCCTGTGGGCGAGGGCCCGCATGTCGCCCGGCTCCTTGAGCCAGGCCTGCGCGTTCGGCTGCGGCTCGAACGACCCGAGCGCGGCCAGGTGCCCGGCCGCGTCGAGGACGTCGGCGGTGACGGCGCCGTCGGGATCGCGGTACCGCACCGCATTGCTCAGGATCGCGGGGACCCCCACGGCCTCCGCCAGCTCCAGCATGCGTGCCGCGTGGCGGAGGCTGCGGCTCTCGCCCGGCTCGGTGAGGTGGCAGACCACCTCGACGACGACGCCGCCCGGCAGCTCGGCCGCCCAGTCTCGGAGCAGTGCGGCCGCCCGGGCGTGCTCGCCGGCCGTGACCGCGCGCCCCACGTCGGAGTCGGGCCCGAGCAGCACCGTGCCCGTCGCGCCGTCGTCGCCGACCAGGAAGGCGCGGATGCGGCTCCGGGCGATCGTGGCCACGCTGTTGGCGCTGCCGCTGATGCGCCGGGTCGCCCGCCCGTGAGCCGCGCTGATGAGACGGCAGAGGGACGCCCAGCCGGCGCCCGCGAGCCGCCCGTGCGCGAGTACGACGACGCGGTCGGCGTCGGCGGCGGTCGGCCCGCGCCCGGCGACCGGAGCGCTCGCGACCCCGATCTCGACGCCGACGATCGGGTCGATGCCCGCGAGGCGGCAGGCGCCGATGTGCCGGATCGCGCCGTAGAGGCCGTCGCGGTCGGTGATCGCGGCCGCGTCGGCACCGTTCGTGGCGGCCTGCCCGACGAGCTCGAGAGGGCTGGCGGTGCCGTAGTGAGCGCTGAACGACGAGGCGACATGCAGGTGGGTGAAGCTCACGGCGACCGCCTCTCGGCTCTCGATTCGAACGTGTGTTCGAACAGTGTAGGTCACCGGGAGCCGATTGCGACCCGGTAGCCGGGAGCGCGTGCGGAGTGTGACCGGCCCGTCGATCTCGCAGTACGGTGGACGCTGGCACCGGGGCCTCTTCGCGCCCCTGCCCGCCCCCGGGTCCTGGCAGGGCCCCCTTCGCAGGGAATTCCTCCCCGCGCCCGCGCATTGACCCCCTGGGTTCCACAAGTTCGATTCGGAAAGGACGCCCATGACCATCCACACCGCGACTCGATTCGAGTCTGCCGCCTGATGACCGACACGACCACCCTCATCATCCTGGGCGCCTCGGGCGACCTCACCGAGCGACTCCTCCTGCCCGGCCTCGCCAGCCTGCTGAAGAGCGACCGCGGCGTCGACGTCAAGCTCATCGGCACCGGCCGCAGCGAGCGCAGCCCCGAAGAGTGGGACTCCGTCGTCAAGACGGCGTTCAACGGCGACGCGGGCAGCGACCTCGCCAAGCGCACGCTCGCCTCGAGCGAGTACATCCAGGGCGACCCCACCGACCCCGAGCACCTGAAGAAGCTGTTCCAGGCGTCCGAGGGCGAGCCGGTGATGTACTTCGCCCTTCCGCCGGCGATCTCCGTGAAGGTCATCAAGGCCCTCGAGGAGATCGACCTCCCCGACGGGCTCCGCCTCGCGCTCGAGAAGCCGTTCGGCAGCGACGAGCAGGGCGCCCGCGACCTCAACGAGGAGCTCCTCAAGGTCGTCCCGGAGGAGCGCATCCACCGCACCGACCACTTCCTCGGCCGCTCGACCGTGCTCGACATCATCGGTCTCCGCTTCGCCAACCGCCTCTTCGAGCCGGTCTGGAACAGCGACAACATCGCCAAGGTCGAGATCTTCTACGACGAGGTCCTCGGCCTCGAGGGCCGCGCGCAGTACTACGACACCGCCGGCGCCCTGATCGACATGATCCAGAGCCACCTCCTCCAGATCCTTGCCATCATCGCGATGGACGCCCCGGCGTCGATCGACGCGGTCGAGCTCCGGAGCGAGATCGCCCGCGTGCTGCGGGCCACCTGGGTCAAGGACGGCGACCCGCTCGCCTCGAGCCGTCGCGGCCAGTACTCGGCCGGGACCATCGACGGCAAGGACGTCCCGTCGTACTCCGACGAGGACGGCGTCGACCCGTCGCGCCAGACCGAGACCCTCGCCGAGGTCGAGTTCGAGATCAAGACGCGCCGCTGGGCCGGTGTGCCGTTCGTCCTGCGCTCCGGCAAGGGCATGTCGAAGATCCGCAAGGAGGTGCTGATCACCTTCAAGCCGGTGCCGGTGCTCCCCGCGGGTCTGAAGGGCGCGTCGACCCCCGACACGCTCCGGATCGAGATCAGCCCCGAGACCCTCGAGCTCGGCGTCACGACCAACGGCAAGGGCAACCCGTTCTCGCTCGAGAAGTCGGTCTTCAAGACCGACCTCGGCAAGCCCGAGCTGACCCCCTACGGCGAGGTGCTCTCGGGCATCTTCCACGACGACCCGACGCTGTCGATCCGCGGCGACGTCGCCGAGCGCTGCTGGGCGATCGTCCAGCCGGTGCTCGACGCGTGGCAGAGCGACCGCGTGCCGCTCGAGACGTACCCGGCCGGTTCGTCCGGCCCGGCCGACTGGGAGACCTCCAAGGAGGCCTGACCCGGTCCGGCTCCGCTCGCACCCCGTGCGGCTCGGCACCCTGCTTCGGCGAGGTGTCCGGGCCGCACGGGGGTGTCGTGCGTCGGGGGCGGCGCGTGGGAGGCGCCGCGTCGGGGGCGGTGCGTCCGCTACGCGCCCGTGGTGCGGTCGGCGCCGAGGTCGTCGGGCCAGCGGTCGGCAGGGGTGGCGGGCCCGTTGTCGGAGTGGTACGGCGTGCCGGTGGTGCTGGCGAGTCGGCGGCCCCGGTTGCCGCGCGAGTGCTCGATGGCGGCGTCGATCGCGTCAGCCGCGCGGACCAGCGCGAGGTGCGACAGCGCCTGCGGGGTGTTGCCGACGTGGTGGCCGGTGGCGACCTCGATCTCCTCGCTGAGCATCCCGACGTCGTTGCGGAAGCCGACGAGGCGGTCCATCAGCTCGATCGCGTCGTCGAGGCGGCCGCTCCGCGCGTACTGCTCGGCGAGCCAGAACGAGCAGGTCAGGAACGGGTTCTCCGTGCCGGTCAGCCCGTCGACTCCGGACTCGGTCCGGTAGCGGACGAGGAGCCCGTCACGGAGCAGGTCGTCTTCGATGGCCTTGACGGTGCCGAGCATCCTGGGGTCGTGGGCGTCGACGTAGCCGACCTGCACCAGCTGCAGCAGCGAGGCGTCGACCTCCTTCGAGCCGTAGTGCTGCACGTAGCAGCCGCGCTCCTCGTCGTAGCCGTGCGTCTCGATCTCGTCGCGCACCTTCTCGCGGAGGGCCATCCAGCGGTCGACCGGGCCGTCGAGGTGGAACTGCTGCACGCCCTTGACCGCTCGATCGAGTGCCGCCCAGATCATGACGCGGGAGTGCGTGAAGTGCTGCGCGGGGCCTCGGATCTCCCAGATGCCGTTGTCGGCCTTGTTCCAGTTCTCCTCGACGTGCTGCACGAGCGCGCGCTGCAGCGACCACGAGTCGGCGCCCTCCTCGACGCCGAGCTCCCGGGCGTCGTGGAGCGCGACCATGATCTCGCCGAAGACGTCGCCCTGGTACTGCGTGTAGGCGCCGTTGCCCACGCGCACGGGGGCGGCGCCCCGGTAGCCCGGCAGCTCGTCGATCGTGGTCTCGGCGAGGTAGCGCTCACCGCTCAGGCCGTACATGATCTGGACGTCCTTGGGGTCGCCGGCGATGGCGCGGAGCAGCCAGTCGCGCCAGCCGGTCGCCTCGTCGGCGAAGCCGTGCAGGATCAGGGTCTGCAGCGTCATCGAGGCGTCGCGCAGCCAGACGTACCGGTAGTCCCAGTTGCGGGAGCCGCCGAACTGCTCGGGCAGGCTCGTGGTCGCGGCGGCGACGATGCCGTTGGTGTCCTCGTGCGTGAGCGCGCGCAGGAGGAGCAGCGACCGGTGCACCTCGGAGCCGTAGGCGGTCGGCGCGTCGGAGTGCGAGGCCCACTCCTGCCACCAGGTGATCGTGTCGGCGATTCGGCGCTCGACGTCGACGGGTGTCGGGGGCTCGCGGTGCGACGGGTACCAGGTGAGGGAGAGGTCGACGACGTCGCCCGCCGCGACCTCGAAGGAGGCCTGGTGGGTGTGGTCGGCGGCGGTGAGCTTCGGCCCGCGGACGATCACGGCGTCGGGCCCGGCGATGGCGATGAGGGTGCCGGTGGGGATGTGTGCGGGAGTGGCCGCGACGTGTGCGCCGGAGTCGCCCGGGTCGTCGATCTGCCGGATCCAGGGGATCGCGGTCGTGTAGCCGAAGCGGATGCGGAGGTCTTCGGTCATCCTGACGCTGCCGCTCACGCCGCGGACCTGCCTCACCACGTCGGCCCGGCGGTCGCCGTACGGCATCAGGTCGGTCACCTCGACCACGCCGGTGGACGTGGTCCAGGTGGTGACCAGGACGAACGTGTCGTCGACGTACCTCCTGGTCGAGGTGGCGGTGGCATCTGTCGGGGCGAGGAGCCACCGGCCGCTGTTCTCGTCGCCGAGGAGTCCGGCGAACATGGAGGCGGAGTCGAACCGGGGGAGGCAGAGCCAGTCGATGCTGCCGTCTTTGCCGACGAGGGCGGCCGTGTGGCAGTCGCCGATCAGTGCGTAGTCTTCGATCGCGAGGGGCATGGGGTCATCAAATCAGACGATCCGGTGAGCGAGTGAGAGGGTGCGCTCTGGGGCTCGGGCGCGCGTGTCGGTCGGCCTGTGCGTCTGGTGCTGGGGGTTCTCCGTCCATAACGACGGAGATCCTGCGCCTTGGGTGCCCCCGTGGTGCATATGGACGGAGAGCCTGCGCCTGGTGTGCCCCGGTGGTGCATATGGACGGAGATTCTCGAGGCGCGCCCCTCCGATCCGCATGAGATCGCGCAGGATCGGCCGATCTCCGTCCATTTGTACGCTCGGGGCGGTGCGAGCGAGGATATCCGTCCATATGTACGGATGCACGTGGTGCGAGCGAGGATCTCCGTCCATATGTACGGGCGGCAGCAGGCAGGCAGGCAGGAACGAGGCACGGGGAGGGAGCCCGGGGGCCTCAGGCGAACAGCTGCTGGTCGATCTGGTCGTCGAAGACACCCAGGAGCAGCCACTCGTGGCTGACCGGGTCGCGGGCCAGGTCGAAGGTGCCGTCGACCCGGTGCGCGCCGTCGGTGAGGGGGAGGGCGTCGACCCGCCAGACCGGCATCTCGAGCAGGTGCTGCCCTTCGCCGCGGGGAGCCCTCGTCGCCGAGCGCCACCAGGCCTGCCTCGTCATCCACAGCTCGGGGGAGCTGACGACGCCGTAGACCACCCGGCGCCAGGTGAAGCGGAGCGGGGCCCCGTCGTCGGTGGTCTCGACCGGTACTGCCTCGTCGATGCGCATCTCGTCTCCCGTTCGAACGTGTGTTCGAATCCTACGAGCCACCCCCGACATTCACCAGCCCACGAGCCACCCCCGACATTCACCAGCCCGGCATCGCCTCCGCCATCGCGTCGGCCGCGGTCCGGGCGATCCCCGCCTGGTCGGCGAAGCCCCGCCATCCTGCGACCGCCTCGCGGACCTCGTCGACCACCGCTCGCGCCCGCGGCACCAGGTGCCGGTCGGCGACGGCCATCACGTCGGCGCGCCCGATGTCGCGGAACCGGCCGTCGACACTCATCAGGTGCTGGTAGGTCCACTGGCCCGCCGGGTTGTACGCGTAGGTGATGTCGTAGGCGGGTGCCAGGGCCCAGGGGGCGGACGGGCCTGCGAGCAGGAACGACTCGTTCTTGGAGTGGTCGTCGCAGTTGGCGGCCAGCACGTTGAACACCATGCGGCGGAACGCCTGCTCGCGGGCGTCGGCGCCGAGGCCCAGGCGGTCGATCGCCTCGAAGTACTGGCTGTAGTCGTGGGTCTGCCGCTGCCGGAAGTCGAGCTGGGTGAGGCCGCACAGGGTGAGCGCGTGCACCTTGCCCTCGGGGCCGCCGCGGTCGTACCGCCTGGTCATGAAGTGGGCGCGGCCGTTCTCCTCGAGGAGCCGGCACTCGGTCATGTCGATCCCCGCCGCCTTCGCCATCAGCGAGTAGGCGTACTCGACCCGGCCGTACCCTCCTCCTGATCCGAGCTCGGCGTCGCGGCCGACCCCGTCGAGTTTCAGGAGCCAGAACTCGAAGCCGTCGGCCGCGGGCAGCTGTCCCGACCGGATCTCGCCGGTGTCGCGGTTCCAGGCGATGACGGCCTTCGCCCGGGCGCCGCCCGCCGAGGTGCCGACCTGGATGAGGCTCTGGATCGCCGCCTCGGTCTCGCGGTCGCCGGCGAAGCGCTCGTCGAGGACGCTGCGCGCCCCCTCGACGAGGTCGCTCATCTCGACCGCGCTCGTCACCCGCTGCCGGGGTCCGCGCGACGGCCGGAACTCGAGCGCCCCCATCGCGCGGTTCGACATGTAGGCGAGCCGGTCGAGCGGCGTGACGTCGCCGCGCCGGATGCCCTGCCTGGCGAGCCAGGCGTCGATGATCGCGTTGCCGAAGTCGTCGGGCAGGGCGTCGGCGAGCATCGCCGGGAGCCGGTGGAAGGTCGCTTCGGGGAGCGACGGGAACACGTGTCGGCGCCTCGACAGCGGCATCTCGAGCGGCGCCAGCTCGATGCCGCGCGCGATCCAGTCGGGGTAGTACTCGAAGACGTAGGCGCCGAGCCGCGGGTCGGGCGCCACGGCTCCGACGCGGAGTCCCCACGCGGTGACCTCGACGGCGGCGACCGGGGTGTAGGCCATCAGTCGTCGCTCCGCGATCTCGACACCCGGCGTCTCGGGACGGCCTCGGCGCCTCGCAGGAGATCGATCGGGCTGACGGTCGGCGTCGGTGCCAGCGTGTCGAGCCAGTCGGTCGCGTCGAGGGCCCGGAGCACGCGGACGATCGTGCGGAGAGACGAGCCCCGGCCGTTCTCGAGGTTCTTGATGGAGGTCACGCTGACGTCGGCGAGCCCGCCGAGCGTCGCCTGATCGTGACCGCGGTCGAGGCGCAGGGCGCGCACCTGCTCGCCCACGCGCTGCTCCCACTCGTCGGTCGTCGCATCGGCAACCCGTGACGACGGTTGCTGTTCGCTAATAGCCATGATTTCAACTATAAACCCCAGAAGCGCGCCTAATAGTCGGAATTACGACTTTTAGCCAGCACCTACTCCGCGACACCCTTCGCGACGAGCTGATCCCAGAGCCCCGACCCGTCGGGCGCGTACAGCCACGGCACCTTCGTCGTCCGCTCGTGCTCCTCGCCCCGCGACCGCCCGCCCGCGAACACCGCCTCGCTCGACGACAGCTGCCGGATCGCCACCGCCTCGACGTTGTCGGGGTGCTTGCGGAGGAAGCCGCCGTAGAGCTCCTCGTCGTGCTGCCCGTCGTCGCCCACCAGCAGCCACTTCATGCCGGGGAACTCCGACGCGATCCTGGCCAGGGACTGCTCCTTGTGCTCCCGCCCGCTCCGGAACCAGCGATCGCGCGTCGGCCCCCAGTCGGTGAGCAGCAGCGGCCCGGGCGGGTAGAAGTTGCGCGTCAAGAACCGCGACAGCGTCGGGGCGACGTTCCACGCACCCGTCGACAGGTAGATCACCGGGCAGCCCACGTGCGTCGCGCGCAGCCGCTCGTACAGGACCGCCATGCCCGGCACCGGCCGCCTCGCGTGCTCGTCGAGCACGAACGTGTTCCACGCCGCCAGGAACGGCCGCGGGAGGGCCGTCACCATGACCGTGTCGTCGATGTCCGAGATGATCCCGAACCGCACCGACGGGTCGATCACGAAGATCCGGGCCTCCGCCTCGAGAGACCCCTCCGTGCGCAGGATCACCGTGTGCCACCCCGGCTCCAGATCGACGTCGAGCCTCGCATCGACCACCCCGCCGCGGTCGGCCGTCGCGTGATGCGTCGTGCCGCCGACCACGACGTCGACCACGACCCGGTCGATGGGCACGCTCGTGAAGCTCCGCCACCCCCGCACGTGCGTGTGCTCGGTCGAGAGGCGCTCGCCGTCTTTGGTCAGGAGGACCCGGCAGAGGACCCGGATGAAGCCGGGCCCGCCGTAGCCCGAGTAGGGGACCACCGTCGGGATCAGGCCGCGACGACGGGCGTTGCGCTCGCGGAAGGCGTGGAGGGCGTCTTCCATGCGGGCGGCTCGGTGGAGCATCGGCTCGACGCCGTTCGCGATGGCGCTGCTCGCCAGAGCGCTGTTGGCCAGGGCGCTGTTCGCGAAGGCGCTGTTGGCCAGAGGCGTCTTGCCGAGCGCGGTGTTCGACAGCAGGTTGCCGCCGGTCGCGGCGGGCGAGCGGGGCTCGGACTCCGGCTGGCCGTCGGGGGTCGTCTCTCGGGTGCCCGGCATTGGCCTAGTCTGGCACGCCGACCTCGACGACCGGACGGTAGACCGCCCGCTCGGCGTGCTGCAGCGACTCGCCCGAGATGCCCTGGAGGAGGTCGTCGTCGCCCTCCGTCTCGGGGTCGAGCCAGTCGTCCATCAGCTCGGCGCCGACGAAGACGGGCATGCGCTCGTGCACCTCGGCGAGCCCGGCGTGGGAGGGCCTGGTCAGGATGCTCGTGGACAGCACCCAGCGCGCCGGATCGTCGGCCGCGGCTCGCGGGTCTCGCCACCACTCGTAGAGCGCGGCGAAGAGCATCAGCTCGTCGTCGGGCAGCTGGACGAGGACGGGGGCCTTCGAGCCGTCGGGCGCGACGGGCCACTCGTAGTACCCGGAAGCCGGCACGACGGCGCGCCGCGAGACGACGGCGTCGCGGAAGGTCGGCTTCTCGGCGGCCGTCTCGATCCGGGCGTTGAACGCCTTCGCCCCGACGCGCGGATCGTCGGCCCACGCCGGGATCAGCCCCCACCGGGCCGACGCCAGGCGACGCACCGGCGGCCCGCCCGCGTCGGCGCCGCGGGGCGCCGCATCGACCAGCAGATTCACCGGCGCAGTCGGAGCGATATTCCAGGAAGGCTCTGGAAGAGTGTCTCCCGTCACATCCACGTCGAAGAGGGCCACCAGGTCGCTCGAGGCGCGCGACATCACGAATCTTCCGCACATGCCCCCAGTCAATCAGGGCCGTCCGACATTCCGTGGTGGCGCATCGCTTGTCTGAAGGAGAACCGTTGCTCGTCACCGAGGTCAATGAGGCACTGCCCGGGGGATCGTCACTGCTGCGGAACGAGCCTGTCCAGGCTCGGAGCTCCGCGCGGCTCACCGGTCTCCTCGACGCTGCCGCGGCGATCATCGACGAGATCGGCTTCGAGCGGCTGACCACCGCGATGGTGGCCGAACGCGCCGGTGCGTCGATCGGCACGGTCTACCGGTACTTCCCCGACCGCATCGCCGTCGTCGAGGCCCTCGCCCTCCGGTGCATCCGGCGTCTCGCCGAGCGTGTCGACGCGGCCGTCGTCGAGGCCGGCATCACCGACTGGCACGACACGGTCGACATAGCGATCGACACGCAGGTCGCCATGTACCGGGCCGAGCCCGGCTTCCGGGCCATCCGGTTCGGCGACGTCGACACGTCCGACCGCTCGACTCCGAGCGACGACGTCGAACCTCGCCGTACGCTCGCCGAGCTCTACACGGCGGTCCTCGTCGAGCGCTTCGGCCTCGAGGCCACCGACGAGCTCGCCTTCGCGATCGACGTCGCGACCGAGGCCGGCAACGCCCTGGTCGCGCGGGCCTTCGCCCGCGACCCCGAGGGCGACCCGCGTTTCATCGAGGAATGCCGCTCCGTGGTGACGGGTTACCTCGACCGGGTCGCTGCCTCCCGAGCCTGATCGGGTCGCCGTCTCTCTCGATTTCGTGACGCTCTGTGGCGTCCTGATGACGCCGGAGAACGAACTGTGGTTCAGTTGACGCCCTGGCAAGTGTCGATTCGTGTTGCCCACGAGGAATGAGCCACCAATGATCGAGTTCAGCTCGGTGACCAAACAGTATCCCGACGGCACGCGGGCCGTCGAGGACTTCAGTCTCGTGATCCCGTCCCGGAAGACCACCGTCTTCGTCGGGTCGAGCGGCTGCGGCAAGACCACGATCCTGCGCATGATCAACCGGATGGTCGACCCGACATCCGGCTCGATCACGATCGACGGCGACGACATCGGCGGCCTCGAGCCGGTCGGCCTCCGCCGCAGCATCGGCTACGTGATGCAGAACTCCGGCCTGCTGCCGCACCGCAAGGTCGTCGACAACATCGCGACCGTCCCGGTCCTCAAGGGCGTCAAGAAGAAGGACGCCCGCGAGCAGGCGCTGACTCTGATGGACACGGTCGGACTCGATCGCGCCTTCGCCGACCGGTACCCGAGCCAGCTCTCGGGGGGCCAGCAGCAGCGCGTCGGGGTCGCGCGCGGTCTCGCCGTCGACCCGAACATCCTGCTCATGGACGAGCCCTTCGGCGCCGTCGATCCGCTCGTGCGCTCCGACCTCCAGGAGGAGCTGATCCGCCTGCAGCGCGACCTCGACAAGACCGTCGTCTTCGTGACGCACGACATCGACGAGGCGTTCTACCTCGGGCACCAGGTCGTCATCCTGAAGAAGGGCGGCCACATCGCGCAGCTCGGCACCCCGTCCGAGATCCTGTCGAACCCGGCCGACGACTTCGTGGCAGACTTCATCGGTGCGAACCGCGGCAAGCGGTCGCTGCACCTCGAGGAGACGCCGACCGGGTCGATCCTGGTCGACGACGACGGTCGGCCCGCTGGCACCCTGAGCAGCGAGAGCCGCGCCGATCGCGCGGACCGCCTGTCCGGCTCCCGGGGCCGCGCGTGAACTGGGTCGTCGAGAACGCCTCGTTCGTCGCCGACTCGGCTCTGGCGCACCTCCAGCTGAGCATCCCGCCGATCATCCTGTCGTTCGTCCTCAGCGTGCCGCTGGGGTGGGTCGCGAACCGCTTCCGTCCGGTCCGCGGCGTCCTGCTGACGATCGCCGGCCTCCTGTACGCGATCCCCTCGCTTCCTCTTCTCATCGTCCTCCCACTCGTCATCGGCACGGGTCTCCGGAGTCCGATCAACGTCGTCATCGGGCTGACCCTCTACGGGATGGCCCTGATGGTCCGCTCGACGGCGGACGCACTCGCGGCCGTCGAGCCCGACGTGACGCAGTCGGCCACGGCCGTGGGCTTCAGCCCCTGGGGCCGCTTCTGGCGAGTGGAGTTCCCCCTTGCCGGGCCCGTGCTGCTGGCCGGGATGCGCGTCGTGGTCGTCAGCACGGTCAGCCTGGTCACCGTCGGCGGCGTCCTCGGCGTCAACGGTCTGGGCCTCCTCTTCACCGACGGGCTCCAGCGCGCCATCATCCCCGAGATCGTCGCGGGGATCGTGCTGGTCGTCGTCATGGCCCTCGTCCTCGACGCTCTGCTCGTCCTTCTCGGCCGAGCGCTCATGCCCTGGAGCCGCGCCACCGCGATCCCGAGCCGCCGAGCCGCACGGAAGGCCCTGGTGACCGCATGAACTTCTTCGCGCAGGCACTCTCGTTCATCCTCACCCCGGCCAACTGGGGCGCGACGGCGGCCAACCCCATCGGCGAGAAGCTCGTGGAGCACCTCTGGTACACGCTCCTGGCGCTCGTGATCGCTGCGGTGATCGCCATCCCGGTCGGTTTCGCCATCGGGCACACGGGTCGCGGCAGGTCGGCGGCGGTGCTCGTCTCCGGTGGCGCGCGAGCACTGCCGACGCTCGGTGTCATCACCCTGCTCGCCGTGCTCCTCGGGATCGGCCTCCGTGCCCCGCTGATCGCCTTCGTCATCCTGGCGATCCCGTCGATCCTGGCGGGTGCGTACGCGGGGCTCGAGTCCGTCGACCGCAAGACGATCGACGCCGCCCGTGCCATGGGCATGACCGAGTGGCAGATCCTCACGCAGGTCGAGGTGCCGCTCGGCCTTCCCCTCATCATCGGCGGTCTACGATCGGCGACCCTCCAGATCGTCGCCACGGCGACGCTGGCGAACTACGTCGGCGCCGGCGGCCTCGGGATCTTCATCTTCCTGGGGCTCGGCACCAACGACATCGTGACGACCCTCGTGGGCGCGATCCTCGTGATCGCCCTCGCCATCGCGCTCGAGATCGTCTACTCGATCATCCAGCGCCTCGTCGTGCCCGCAGGCGTCCGCGCCGGGCAGCGGCCTCAGAACGACCGACCGGGAGCGACCCGCACCCGCTCGGTGGTGGGATCCCCACTCCAGGAAGGAAGCAAGTGATGTTCACAGCGAAGAAAGGCCGGCTCGCCCTCGTAGGCGCAGTCGCGATCGGGGCTATGGTCGCCCTGGCAGGGTGCTCCTCCAGCGACCCGCTCCAGTCGGGCTCCACGAAGAAGGCGGCCGGCGACACGATCGTCATCGGCTCGCAGCAGTACTACTCGAACGAGATCGTCGCGGAGGCCTACGCGCAGGCTCTCGAGAACGCCGGGTTCAAGGTCGACCGCCAGTTCAACATCGGTCAGCGCAGCGTCTACCTCCCCGAGCTCGAGAAGGGGACGATCGACGTGATCCCCGACTACTCGGGAAGCCTCCTGCAGTACTACGACGCCAAGACGACCGCGAAGTCGGAGTCGGACATCGAGTCCGCCCTACCGGACGCCCTGCCGTCGGGTCTCCGGACCCTCAAGGCCGCCGAGGCGACCGACCAGGACACCTACACGGTCACGAAGGAGTTCTCCGACAAGAACAGCGTCACGAGCCTCGCCGACCTCAAGGACTACAAGGGCAGCCTGGTCGTCGGCGCGAACGCCGAGTTCCAGACCCGCCCGTACGGCATCACGGGCCTCAAGAGCGTGTACGGCGCCACCGCGACCCTCAAGACCATCAGCGACTCCGGCGGGGCCAATACCGTCGCCGCGCTGAAGAACGGTCAGGTGCAGCTCGCCGACATCTACTCGGCCAGCCCCGCCATCAAGGCCAACGACTTCGTCAGCCTGAAGGACCCCGAGAACATGATCCTGCCGCAGCAGATCATCCCCGTGGTCGACAAGAAGGTCGACTCGAAGGCCGCCGGCATCATCGAGGACGTCAACGCGAAGCTCACCCAGTCGGAGCTCATCGACCTCAACACCAAGAGCGTCGACGACAAGTCGTCGGCCGCGGTCATCGCCAAGGCGTTCCTGAAGGACGCCGGCCTGGTCAAGTAGCGCCGGGTCAGCAGGATCGCGAGGGCGGTCGCCCGGGCAGAGGCTCCCGGGCGGCCGCCCTCCGCGCTGTCGGGAGCGGCCCGGCCGATCCTGCGCGGGCACTCTCTCGGTGTCGAGCAATCCCTGCCTTCATCAGGGTTTTGGCAGGTCGTGCGGCCTGATTGGCCGTTTGTGCAGTTCTAGTCTGAAGACTGTGAACGAGATCCTGAGCCCTCTGATCCTCTCGCGCTGGCAGTTCGGTCTGACGACCGTCTACCACTTCCTGTTCGTCCCCCTGACCATCGGCATGGGCTTCACGGTCGCCGTGTTCCAGACCGCCTGGTACCGGACCGGCAGGGCCCACTACCTGCAGCTGACGAAGTTCTTCGGCCGGATCTTCCTGATCAACTTCGCGATGGGCGTCGTCACCGGCATCGTGCAGGAGTTCCAGTTCGGCATGAACTGGTCGGAGTACTCCCGCTTCGTCGGAGACGTCTTCGGCGCTCCTCTCGCTCTCGAGGGGCTGCTCGCGTTCTTCCTCGAGGCCACCTTCCTGGGCGTCTGGATCTTCGGCTGGGACAAGGTGCCGAAGCGCCTGCACCTCACGGCGATCTGGGGCGCGACGATCGGGAGCATCGCCTCGGCGTACTTCATCATCTGCGCGAACTCGTTCATGCAGCACCCGGTCGGCTACGCGATCAACCACGCCAAGGGCCGCGCGGAGCTCACCGACATCTGGGCCGTCCTCACCAACAAGGTCGCCCTCGCCGCCTTCCCGCACACGCTCTTCGCCTGCTTCATGGTCTCCGCCGCGGTCATCATCTCGGTCGCCGCCTGGCACCTGCACCGGAACCAGCACCTCGACACCATGCGTCCGGCGCTCCGCTTCGGCCTGTGGATGATGGTCGCCGCGGGAGCCCTGACCATCCTCTCGGGCGACCAGCTCGGCCTCGCGATGGTCGAGACGCAGCCGATGAAGATGGCCTCCGCCGAGGCGCTCTACAACACGTCGACGGGTTTCAACGCGTCGTTCTCGATCTTCACCCTGGGCACGCCCGACGGGGTCCACGAGCTGTTCAGCATCCGCGTCCCGTACCTGCTGTCGTTCCTGTCGACGCACACCTTCGACGGCACGGTCGAGGGGATCAACAACCTCCAGCAGCAGTACGCGGCGGCCTACGGTCCCGGCGACTACTCGCCGATCATCTGGGTGACGTACTGGTCGTTCCGCTGGATGATGGGCCTCGGCATGGTCGCGATCCTGATCGCCGTCGCCGGCCTCTGGATCACCCGCAAGGGCCGCATGCCCGAGAACCGCTGGATCTGGCGGGCGGCGACCTGGAGCTTCCCGCTGCCGCTGGCCGCGATGGTCATCGGCTGGGTCTTCACCGAGATGGGCCGCCAGCCCTGGCTCGTGTTCGGCCTCCTCAAGACCAGCGACGGCGTCTCGCCCGGCACCACCGGCGTCGAGGTGCTCATCTCGCTCGTCGCGTTCACCGCGATCTACGCGACCCTCGCGGTGGTCGAGTTCCGGCTGATCCTGCGGGCCGCGCAGAGCGGTCCGGACGAGCCGACGAAGGTCGACGAGGAGACCGGCGAGCTCCTCCACGAGGCGACGGTCTACTGATGGCCGCCGCACACACGAGAGGCGCAGCGTCATGACCCTGCCCGATGTCTGGTTCCTCCTTATCGGACTCTTCTTCACCGGCTACTTCGTGCTCGACGGGTTCGACTTCGGCGTCGGCATGTCGCTGCCGTTCCTCGCCCGCGACGACACCGACCGGCGCGTCCTCATCAACACCATCGGCCCGGTCTGGGACCTCAACGAGACCTGGGTGATCGTCGCCGGGGCGGCCCTCTTCGCGGCGTTCCCGGAGTGGTACGCGACCGTGTTCAGCGGCTTCTACCTGGTCATGCTGATGATCCTGCTGGCGCTGATCCTCCGCGGCGTCTCGTTCGAGTACCGCCACCAGCGGCCCGAGCACACCTGGAAGCGCGCCTTCGACCGCATGATCTTCATCGGCTCGGTCGTCCCGGCGTTCCTCTGGGGTCTCGTCTTCGCCAACCTCGTCCGCGGCATGGCCCTCGATTCGAACTTCGACTACATCGGCTCGTTCGGCGACCTGTTCAACGCCTACTCGGTCCTCGGCGGACTCACGACGCTGACGCTGTTCTTCACGCACGGGGTGATCTTCGCCTCGCTCAAGACCGACGGCTCCATCCGTGTCCGTGCCCGGCGGCTCGCCGCTCGGAGCGGACTGGTGACCATCGTCGTCGCCGGCTCGTTCCTGATCGCCACCACCCTCGCCCACGGGAACGCGCTCTCGACCGTCCTCTCGGCCTCGGCCGTCGTCACGCTCGTCGTCTCGTACACGGCCAACCTGCGCGGCCGCGAGGGCGTCGCGTTCGCCTCCATGGCGGTGACCATCGCTCTCGCGGTGGCCAGCCTCTTCGGCGCGCTGTTCCCCGACGTCCTGCCCGCGACCAACGACCCGGCGAACACGATGACGGTGCAGAACGCCGCGAGCGGCCACTACACGCTCGCCCTGATGAGCTGGATCTCGCTCGTGTTCGTGCCGCTGATCCTCGGCTACCAGGGCTTCACCTACTGGATCTTCCGCAAGCGCGTGACCCGGTCGGTCGTCACGGCCTCGGCCCACTAGGAGGCGCCCGCCCGTGAAGCCGCTCGATCCCCGCCTCCTCCGCTATGCCTCGGCCGTCCGCGGGTTCCTGGCTCTCGGCGCCCTCCTCGGCCTGGCGCAGACGGCCACGACGGTGGCGTTCGCCTTCTTCGCCTCGCAGGCCGTCGTCTCGGTGGTCGACGGCGCCGATTCGCGTCTGCCGGCGCTCCTGGTCGGGCTGGGCGGCGTGATCGTGGTGCGCTCGCTCCTCGGCTGGGCGCTCGAGGCGGTGGCCGCGCGCACGGCCGTCCGGGTGAAGAGCGAGCTGCGGAGCCGCGTCGTCGAGGCCGTGGTGCGCCGCGGGCACGCGTGGCTCGCGGCCCGCAGCTCGGCGCGGCTCGCGACCCTCGTCGGCCCGGGGCTCGACGCGCTCGATCCGTACTTCGCGAAGTACCTCCCGCAGCTGATCCTGACGGCGCTGGCGACACCGCTGCTGGTCGTCGTCCTGTTCACGCAGGATCCGCTCTCCGGGCTCGTCGTCGTCGTGACGCTCCCGCTCATCCCGCTGTTCATGATCCTGATCGGCTGGACCACCCGCTCGGCGCAGGCGATGCAGTGGGAGCGGCTCGCGCGACTGGCCTCCTCCTTCCTCGACGCGGTGAACGGCCTCTCCACGCTCAAGGTCTTCGGCCGGGAGCGCCGGCAGGTCCGCAGGATCGAGACCCTCACCGACGACTACCGGGTGTCGACGATGAAGGTGCTGCAGGTCTCCTTCCTGTCGGGCTTCGCGCTCGAGATGGCGGCGTCGCTGTCGGTCGCCCTCGTCGCGGTGGCCATCGGTGTGCGGCTCGTCGACGGGTCGCTCGGCCTGCCGGTCGGGCTGTTCCTGCTGCTGCTCACCCCGGAGGCCTACCTGCCGCTCCGCCAGGTCGGCGCCAACTTCCACGCGGCCGCCGACGGGGTCGCCGCCGCCGAGGAGGTGTTCGATGTGCTCGACGCGGGCGACGCGGTCGCCGGTCCTCCCGCGGAGGCCCCGGTCGAGAGCGCCGCGTCCGATGCGCGCGGTGACGACGTCCTCGAGCTGCGCGGCCTGACCGTCTCCTACAACACCCCCGTCTTCGCCCCGGTCGACCTCGACCTCGAGCCGGGCCTCCTCACCGCCGTCACCGGCGCGTCGGGCGTCGGCAAGTCGACGCTGCTCGCCGCGATCCTGGGCGTCGTCCCGTCGTCGGGCACCTGCCGCTGGCGGTCGAGCGGGCTCCCGCCTCGCCGGTCGGAGATCGCCTGGTCGCCCCAGGCGCCCGGACTCCTCTCGGGGTCGGTCGCCTCGAACATCGCGCTCGGCGACGTCCTCGACGAGCGGCTCGTGATCGACGCCCTCTCGCTCGCCGGCGGCCGCGAGATCGACCCGGCGACGGAGCTCGGTGCAGGAGGCTCGGGTCTCTCGGGCGGGCAGGCCCAGCGCGTCGCCCTGGCCCGCGCCCTCTACCGGCTCGAGCGTCGCGGGGCCGGGCTGCTCCTGGTCGACGAGCCCACCTCCGCCCTCGACCTCGAGACCGAGCGCGACCTCGTCGACGGGCTCCGCAGGATCGCCGCGCGCGGCGTCGCGGTCGTCGTGGTCACGCACCGGCCGGGCGTCGTCGAGGCCGCCGACCGGGTGCTGGAGCTCAAGCCCGCACGCCCTACGGCGTCTGTCGTCGAGACCCGGGTGCACGGCGTGACCGCTGCCGGAGCCGCAGGGCGAGGGGCGGACGCGTCGTGAGCGGGTCGATCCTGCGCACGGCTCAGCCGCCCCTCCGCCGCTCCTGGCGCGGACTCGTCACCGGCGCCCTGAGCGCACTCAGCGGCATCGCCCTCCTCGCCACCAGCGCCTACCTCATCACCCGCGCCGCCGAGCAGCCGCCGATCCTCTACCTGTCGATCGCGATCGTCTCGGTGCGCCTGTTCGCCCTCACTCGGGCGTCCTTCCGCTACCTGGAGCGGCTGACGTCGCACGACGCGGCATTCCGGCAGCTCGCGGTCGTCCGCACCGAGCTCTACCGGCGGCTGGTGCGCGTCGCCCCGGCGGGGCTCGCCCGGACCTCGCGCGGAGACCTCCTGACGCGGGTCGTCTCCGACGTCGACGCGCTGCAGGATCTCCCGCTCCGCGTCGTCCAGCCCCTGGTGATCTCCGGGCTCTCGGCGGTCGCCTCCGCGGTGGCCGTCGCCGTCGTCGAGCCCCGCGCCGCCGTGGTCCTGGCGGTCGGGCTCGTCGTGGCCTTCGCCGTGACCGCGGTCGTCGCCGACCGACTGGCGCGGAGCAGCGAGACCTCGCTCGCCGAGCGCCGCGGAGCCCTCGGGGCCGCCGTGCTCGACACCCTGCAGAACCTCGACGTGCTCGTCGCGTTCGACGCTGTCGACGGCCAGCTCGCCGAGCTCCGGCGCCTCGATCGCGACCTCCGGGCCGCGTCGCTCCGGCGGGCCTCGACGTCGGGGCTCGTCGCGGGGCTCGTCTCGCTCCTGTCCGGAGCGACGGTCGTCGCGGTCGTCTGGGCCGTGCACGGCCTCGTGGCAGCACCCTCCGCCGCGGGCGCCGGCACCACCGGTCTGTCGGGCGCGGTCGGAGCAGGCCTCACCGGTCCGGCGTTCGCGCTGGTCGCGCTCGTGCCGCTGGCCGTGTTCGAGGTCGTCGGCTCGGTGCCCGTCGCCGTGCTGGCCTGGCGGCGGGTGCGCGCGAGTGCCGAGCGGGTCGACAGCGCCGCACCTGTCCGGGTGCCGCCCGAGGTCGTCGTCGATGCCGCGTCGCCGGTGCTCGGGACGCCCGTGCTTCTGGGGCCGGATGACCCGGCGCTGCGGCTGACGGGCGTGTCGGCATCGTGGCCGGGGGCGTCGCATCCTGCGCTCTCGGGTCTCGACCTGGAGGTCGGCGCCGGCGAGCGCCTGGTGATCGAGGGGCCGAGCGGGGCCGGCAAGTCGACGCTGGCGTCGGTGCTGGTGCGGTTCCTCGAGTTCTCGGGGGAGTACCGCCTGGGCGGCACGGACGTCCGCTACCTCGACCCCGAGGCGGTGCGGGCGCAGGTGGGGCTCCTCGAGCAGCAGCCGTACCTGTTCGATGAGAACGTGCGGCAGAACCTCCTGTTCGCCCGGGACACCGCGACGGACGCCGACCTCGAGGGCGTCCTGGAGCGGGTCGGACTCGGCTCCTGGCTCCGGGAGCGCGGCGGTCTCGACGCCCGCCTGGGGGAGCGGGGCGCCCTCGTCTCCGGCGGTCAGGCGCAGCGGATCTCGCTCGCCCGGGCGCTGCTCCGGGGGTTCCCGATCCTGGTGCTCGACGAGCCGGCCGCCGGGGTCGACGCCGAGCTGGCCGACGCGCTGCTCGACGACGTGCTCGCGACCGCCCGGGAGGACGGCACGACCGTGCTGCTCATCTCGCACGTGCCGGTGCCGCCGGAGCACGTGACCAGGCGGCTCGTGCTGCGCCGGGGTGCGTTCGAGGCGTAGGGCTCGGTAGCCGGCGCAGCGGGTCGGCGGGTGCTCGCGGACTCCGGCGCAGCCCGGGCCCTCAGCGCAGCGGCCGCCGCAGCGCGTCGAGCCGCGTCCGCCAGAGCCGGAGCCGCCCCGGCTGCTCGGCGAGCGCAGGGCCGTCGCTCCAGCGGGTCGCGATGCGTGCCCCGTGGAGCGAGTTCAGTGCCCACACCTCGAGCCCGTCGAGCCCCTCCGGGTCGGTCTCGTCGCGCAGGATCTCGACCCCCAGCGCCGTGGCGAGCGTCACCAGCGACCGCTCGGTGACTCCGGGAAGGCGGGCGCTCTCGTCGTCCACGACGCACAGCGCGTCGCCCCGCCACCACACGAGCGACGTGTAGTCGCCCTCGACCACCAGGCCGCCGGGCGAGAGGATCACCGCCGCGTCCGCCCCCTGCGCGCGCGCCTCCTGGCGCAGAGCCTCGAGCCGCACGAGGTCGGGCCCCTTCGTCAGCGGCTCACGGCGCGGATCGTGCGACGCGGTGACGAGCGTGAGCGACGTGGTCGTCGTCGGCGCCGGACGCACGGCGAGCTCGAACGCGGGGCGGTCGTCGGCGGACGGCGCCGCCAGCCGGAGCCGCGGGAACCAGCGGCCCTCGAGCGGGAGGTGCGCGACGGAGGCCGCCCAGAAGGCCTCGGCCTCGAAGCGGAGGTGGGCGTCGACCCGCTCGACCGACGCCAGGAAGCGGTCGCGGTGGACATCCTGCGCGAGCACCCGGCCCTCGTCGAGCAGCCACGAGTCCGACACGAGCACGACCTCGTCGGCGGCCGGCGAGTGTGGGGCGAGCGCGTCGTCCGCCCACGTGAGATCCATATCATCAAGGGTATGCGGAAGGTGACCCGGACGACGCTGCCGGGCTGGCGGAGCGCCGAGAGCGTCGTCGCCCGGTTCGCCTCCTCCGGCGACGTGGCGTGGTTCGACGCCGGGGTCGACGCGGATGCTCCGGGCTCGTCGCCGCGCCCCGGGCATCCGAGACGGTCTCTGGTCGGCTGGGGTGACGGTGTGCTGACGGCGTCCGTGACCGACGAGGGCTCCGTCGAGCGGGCCCTGCGGCTCCTCGCCGGCGAGGGCGCCGAGGCTGATGCCGGTGCGGAGCACGCCTCCGCGGTGGACGCGCAGGATCCCGAGCCCCTCGGCTGGTGGGGAGTGCTCGGCTACGGCGCCGGGGCCGAGCTCCTCGCACCGCGCGACGCCTCCCGGGCGCGGGTGCTCACAGATCCTGCGCGGCCCGACCTGATGTTCCTCGACGTCGATCGGGCCCTCGTCTTCGACCACGAAGCGGGCACCGTGGAGCTCGTGACCGCAGGCCACCACGAGGAGTGGGCCCGTTCGGTCGATGGGTGGTGGCGCGAGGCGCCCGTCGTGCCCGCGGCCGGCGCCGACTCGCCGCTCCACCCGCCGCAGCCGGTGCGCGAGGCCGAGTGGCGCGACAGCGAGCGCGAGTACCTCGGTCTCGTCGACCGGTGTCAGCGGGCGATCCGCGACGGCGACGCCTTCGTCCTGTGCCTGACGACGTCCGTGACCGTGCGCAGGATCACGGAGACCGACCTCGACCTCTACGCCCGGCTGCGGCGCACGTCGCCCGCGCCCCGCGCCTGCTTCCTGCGGATCGGGGGGACGGCGATCCTGTGCGCCTCTCCGGAGACGTTCGTGACGGTCGACCCGGCAGGCATCGCGTCGACCTCGCCGATCAAGGGGACCAGGCCGCGCGGCTCCGATCCGGGGTCGGACGCGCTGATCGCGGCGGAGCTCCGCGGCAACGCGAAGGAGCGAGCCGAGAACCTCATGATCGTCGACCTGATGCGGAACGACCTGTCGCGGGTCGCCGTGCCCGGGAGAGTCGAGGTCGCCGACCTCTTCGAGGTGCGGAGCTACGAGCACGTCCACCAGCTCGTGTCGACCGTCACGGCTCGGCTCCGGCCGGGGCTCGGCGCCGTCGACGTCGTGCGCGCCGCGTTCCCGCCCGGATCGATGACGGGGGCTCCGAAGCACAGCGCCGTGTCGCTGCTCGCGTCGTGGGAGACCGGGCCCCGCGGCGTCTACTCGGGAGCGGTCGGCAGGATCGCCAGAGACGGGAGCGCCGACCTCGCCGTGGTCATCCGGACCATCGTGCTCGACACCACGACGGGCACCGCGACGGTCGGCGTGGGCGGCGGGATCACCGCGGCCTCGGTGCCGGCGGAGGAGGTCGCGGAGATCCGGACCAAGGCGGAGGCACTGCTGCGGGTGCTCGGGGCGGCGGGAGCCGATCCTGCGTTCGGATCGCCGCGGGATGTGTCGCTACTCTAGATCCTTGGGTCGCGGCGGGCCTCTTGCGAGCCCGCAGCCCGAAAGCGCCCCTCTCCAGATCTGAATCGAGACCATCCGTGGCACACGAGCACGAGCAGAACCCGACGGCCGAGGCGCCGCAGCACGACGGCGGGTCGTGGCACCGCGACGCCGAGCCGTCGCACCGCGACTACGACTTCGCCGCGATCCAGGCCAAGTGGCAGGCGGTCTGGGAGGAGCGCCAGCCCTTCACGATCGACGACCCGACCGACAAGCGCCCGCGCAAGTACGTCATGGACATGTTCTCGTACCCCTCCGGCGACCTGCACATGGGTCACGCCGAGGCCTTCGCGTTCGGCGACGTCGTGACGCGCTACTGGTGGCAGCAGGGCTTCCAGGTGCTGCACCCCGTCGGCTGGGACAGCTTCGGCCTCCCCGCCGAGAACGCCGCCATCAAGCGGGGCACCGACCCCCGCGAGTGGACCTACGCGAACATCGACCAGCAGCGCGAGTCGATGAAGGCGTACGGCGTCGCCGTCGACTGGACCCGCGAGATCCACACCTCCGACCCCGAGTACTACAAGTGGAACCAGTGGCTGTTCCTCAAGATGTACGAGAAGGGCCTGGCTTACCGCAAAGACAGCTGGGTCAACTGGGACCCGGTCGACCAGACCGTCCTCGCCAACGAGCAGGTCCTGCCCGACGGCACGTCCGACCGCTCGGGCGCTGTCGTGGTGAAGAAGAAGCTCACCCAGTGGTACTTCAAGATCACCGACTACGCCGACCGGCTGCTCGACGACCTCAACCAGCTCGAGGGCCGCTGGCCGTCGAAGGTGCTGGCCATGCAGCGCAACTGGATCGGCCGCTCCACAGGCGCCGACGTGCACTTCGCCGTCGAGGGCCGGAGCGAGCGCATCACCGTGTTCACGACGCGCCCCGACACCCTCTACGGGGTGACCTTCATGGTCGTCGCGCCGGAGTCCGACCTCGCCGCGGAGCTCGTGTCCGGTCAGGACGACGCCGGGATCCGCGCGCGCTTCCAGGACTACCTGACCGAGGTGCAGAAGAGCACCGAGATCGAGCGGATGACCGCCGACCGACCGAAGACCGGCGTGTTCCTCGGCCGCCACGCGATCAACCCGCTGACCGGCGACCGGATCGAGATCTGGGCCGCCGACTACGTCCTCGCCGACTACGGCCACGGGGCCGTCATGGCCGTGCCCGCGCACGACCAGCGCGACCTCGACTTCGCCCTGAAGTTCGACCTGCCCGTCCGCGTCGTCGTCGATGTGAACGCGCCCGTCACCGGCGTGATCCCGACGCTCGAGCTCGACGAGAACGGCGTCGCGATCCTGCCCGACGACCTCGAGCCGGTCGACCCCGTGTCGACCCGCGTCGCGCTCACGGGCGAAGGACGCCTGCTGAACTCGGGCCCCTTCACGGGCCTGTCGAAGTCGAATGGCATCAAGCGCATCATCGAGGCGCTCGAGCAGTCGGGCGACGGCCGTGCCTCGAAGACGTACCGCCTCCGCGACTGGCTGATCTCGAGGCAGCGCTTCTGGGGCACGCCGATCCCGATCATCCACGGGGCCGACGGCGAGGAGATCCCGGTGCCGTTCGACCAGCTCCCCGTCGAGCTGCCGTCGACCGAGGGGCTCGACCTCAAGCCGAAGGGGCAGTCGCCGCTCGGCGCAGCCACCGACTGGGTCACCGTCGAAGACCCGCGAGACGGCTCGCCCGCGCGCCGCGACCCCGACACCATGGACACCTTCGTCGACTCGTCGTGGTACTACCTGCGCTACCTCAACCCGACCGACCCCGACAAGGCGTTCGACCCGAAGGAGGCCGACAAGTGGGCCCCCGTCGACCAGTACGTCGGAGGCGTCGAGCACGCGATCCTGCACCTCCTCTACGCGCGCTTCATCACGAAGGTGCTGTTCGACCTCGGCTACGTCTCGTTCACCGAGCCGTTCAGCGCGCTGCTGAACCAGGGCATGGTGCTCTCGGGAGGCTCGAAGATGTCGAAGAGCAAGGGCGGCGTCAACCTCGGCGACGAGCTCGCCGAGCACGGTGTCGACGCGATCCGGCTCACGATGGCGTTCGCAGGGCCTCCGGAGGACGACATCAACTGGGAGGACGTCTCGCCCGCGGGTGCTGCGAAGTTCCTCGCGCGCGCCTTCCGTCTCGCCACCGACGTCACCTCGACGCCCGACGTCGTCTGGGCCGACGGCGACCAGGGCCTCCGTCGCGCGACGCACCGGTTCCTCTCCGAGGCGCCCGGACTGACGGAGGCGTTCAAGTTCAACGTCGTCGTCGCGCGGCTGATGGAGCTCGTCAACACGATCCGCAAGGTGATCGACTCCGGTGCCGGCCCGGCCGACCCCGCGGTCCGCGAGGCCACCGAGACCGTCGCCCTGGCCCTGTCGCTCTTCTCGCCCTACACGGCGTCCGAGATGTGGGAGCGCCTCGGCTACGACTCCGACGTGGCGACGTTCGGCTGGCGGAAGGCCGACCCGACGCTGCTGGTCGAGACCAGCGTCACCGCAGTCATCCAGGTCAACGGCAAGGTGCGCGACCGCATCGAGGTGTCGCCGAAGGTGACCTCCGACGAGCTCGAGGCGCTCGCTCGCGCCTCGGCCGCGGTCCAGCGCGCCGTCGGCGACAAGGAGGTCGTGAACGTCATCGTCCGCGCGCCGCGCCTGGTGAACATCGCGGTGAAGTAGCCCTCCTCCCCACCCGTCCGGAGGCCGTCCTGTCTGCACAGGGCGGCCTCCGGCGTCTGCTTCGCGGCGGCCCGCTCCCTACGGTCGTCGCATGCCTCTCGCCGATCCGCCCCTCACCGCCCCGACCTCCCTCGACCCCGCGCCCGTGCCCGCGCCCGCGCCCGCGGCAGGATCATCCCGCGAAGCCGACTTCCGCGAGCCCGGATCAGCGCCGAGGTGGCGCGTCGGCGTCGGCGCGGTCGTGGTGGTCGTCCTGGTGCTGATCGCCCTCGGGGTGGTGCTGTCGGCCGTCGCGTCGGCAGACGAGTCCGTGGGGGCCGTGGCCGCCGTCCCGTCTGCCGGCGGCGCGTCGGCGTCGGCCTCGGAGTCGCAGCGCGTCGTCGTCTCCGGAGCGTCGGGGGAGACGGCCACCCCCTCGTCCGGAGGGGTCTTCGTGCACGTCCTCGGGCGCGTGTCTCATCCCGGGCTGTACGAGGTCGACCCCGGCGCCCGGGCCGTCGACGTCGTCGCGGCTGCCGGCGGGTTCGCCGCCGAGGCCGACCAGGGGGCGTTGAACCTCGCTCGCCCGGTCGCCGACGGAGAGCAGATCGTGGTCCCGCGGCAGGGAGAGACCGCTGCTCCGTCACCGGCGTCGTCGAGCGCAGGATCCCCGGGAGCCCCTTCGGCGGCAGCAGCCCCGGTCGACCTCAACACCGCGGACGACACGGCCCTCCAGACCCTCACCGGGGTCGGGCCCGCGACCGCGAAGGCCATCCTCGCCTGGCGCGACGAGCACGGGCGCTTCGAGGCGGTCGACGATCTGCTCGACGTCCCCGGCATCGGGCCGAAGAAGCTCGACAGCCTGCGCGACTCCCTCCGCGTCGGCTGACGGTCGTGATCGACGTCCGGCTGGCCGTGCCGGCCGCCACGGCCTGGGTCGGGCTGGTGGTGCTGCTGCCGGAGCCGCACCTGCTGCCGGGCGCTGCCGCGATCACTGCGACCGCGGCCGTGGTGACGCTGGCGGCCGCTCTCCTGGTGGGGCGGGGCGCAGGGCGGGAGCGGCCCTCGACGGCTGACCGGAGTCTCGGCTCCTGGTTGCCGAGCGCCTCGCGAGCCGCCCTGCCCGTCCTCGCGCTGACGCTCGTCGTCCTGGGCGCGGCGCTCTCGAGCGCAGCCGTCCACGCGCCGGGGCGCCGACCGCCGGTCGCCGTCGAGGCTGCGGAGCGGGGAGGCACCGTCGTCCTCGCCGGGCGCGTGACGCGCGTCGATCCGCGCTCGGGGAACCTGGTCGTGGCCGCGGCCTCGCTGTCCGCTGATCCCGCGGGCGGCTCCGGCTCCGCTTCAGGTGCTGGCTCCGGCTCGGGCGCCTCGCCGGCTCGCGTGCGCTTCGCCGTCTTCGTGCCGCGGGCGACCTTCCGAGGGGCAGCACCCCGTGTGGGAGACACGGTCTCGCTGCCCGGCAGGATCACGGACGCCGAGCCGGGCGAGGCCGAGAGCTTCCTCCTGCACGCCTCGGCACCCGCCGAGGTCGATCGGGCGAGGCCGGGCCTCCGCTCTCGCGCCGCCGACCTCCGAGACGGATTCGCGGAGCTGACCACCCGGCTGCCGGGGGACGGCGGCGCGCTCCTGCCCGGCATGGCGATCGGCGACACCGGCCGCATCGACGAGTCCCTCGACCTCGATCTCACCTCGACCGGGCTCAGCCACCTCACCGCCGTCTCCGGGGCCAACTGCGCCGTCCTGGTCGGCCTCGTCGTGCTCGTCGGCGGTGCTCTCGGACTCCGCCGGTGGCTCACCCTCCTCCTGGCGGGCCTCGTCCTCGCGGCGTTCGTCGTGCTCGTGACGCCCGAGCCGAGCGTCGAGCGGGCGGCGCTCATGGCGGGGATCGCTCTGCTCCTCCGCGCCGTCGGGCGTCCGACCCGCGGGCTCCCGCTCCTGGCCGGGGCCGTCGTGCTCCTGCTGGTGACCGACCCGTGGCTCGCCCGCGGCTATGCGTTCTCGCTCTCCGTGCTGGCGACGGCGGGGCTCGTCGTCCTGACGGCGCCCCTGACAGCCCTGCTGGCCAGAGCCCTGCCCGACTGGCTGGCCCTGAGCCTGGCCGTGCCGCTGGCGGCCCAGGCAGCGTGCCAGCCGCTGCTGCTCTCGCTGGATCCTGCGATCCCCGTCTTCAGCGTCGTCGCCAACCTGCTCGCCGAGCCGGCGGCACCCGTGGCCACGGTGCTGGGCCTCGTCGCCTGCGTCGTGGCCCCGGTCTGGCCCGCCGGAGCCCTCGGCGTCGCCACGGTCGCCTGGGCACCGGCGGCCTGGGTGGCGGCCGTCGCGCGCTTCTTCGCGTCGGTTCCTTCCGGGAGCCTCGCCTGGGGCTCCGGCGCCCTCGCCATCGCCGCGGCCGCGGCGATCGTCGTGCTCGTCGCGGCGGTCGCGCTCACCACCCCCTACCGCCGGAGCCGGCGCGTGGCCGTGGCCCTCCTCCTGCTCGTGGTGCTCCCGCTGGCCACCGTGACCACGGGTCGCGAGATCGGCCGTCGAGCCTCCCTGCCGGCCGACTGGGAGTTCGCGCAGTGCGACATCGGGCAGGGCGACGCCGTTCTCGTGCGCTCGTCCGGGGTCACGGCCCTCATCGACACCGGAGACGACGAGCAGCTCCTCGCCGACTGCCTGCGCCTCTTCGGAGTCGACCGGCTCGACCTCCTCGTCCTGACCCACTACGACCGCGACCACGTCGGGGCCGCGCCGACCCTCGTGGGCAGGGCCGACTCGCTGCTCGTCGGTCCGCCCGACGGCACGGCCGACGAGCACCTCGTCGGCCGCTTCCGGAGTGCAGGATCGCGCGTGCTCCAGGCCGCTCCCGGCCTGTCCCTGCGCCTCGGCCGTCTCACGGCGACCGTGCTGTGGCCGCCCGCACACACGACCCCCGGTAACACCGCGAGCGTGGTCCTCGACATCCGCGGTGACGCCTCGTGCGGGGGAGCGTGCCTGTCGGGGCTGTTCCTCGGCGACCTGGGCGAGCAGGAGCAGCAGCGCCTCGTCGGGAGGGGAGCAGTGGCGCCCGTCGACGTCGTCAAGGTGTCGCACCACGGATCGCGCGACCAGAGCCCCGCGCTCTACGCCGCGGCGCGCGCGAGGCTCGGCCTCATCGGGGTCGGGGTCCACAACACCTACGGGCATCCGACGAAGCAGACGCTGGCGATGCTCCGTCGCTCCGGCACGGCCGTGATCCGCTCCGACCTCGACGGCACGGCAGCCGTCGCGGCGGGGCCCGGGGGAGTCCCGACGGTGTGGAAGCAGGGCGCCCGGCTGTCGGCGGCTGCACCTAGGCTTGGGGGCGGCCACGACACCGCGGGCGCCCGCCCAGCGGAGGCGGATCCAGGCGACCGCTCCGTGCTCGTCGTGGCCGGAGGAGGAACGTGGCTGCGCGGACGACGGGCAAGGCGACCAAGAGCGCGGCGAAGATCGACCAGGTCTCGTGGAGCCGCATCCGGCCGGCCCGGGTCGTGCTCGTCTCCGGCCCCGAGCAGTTCCTCGCCGATCGTGCCGTCCGGCAGCTCCGCGACCAGCTCGCAGCCGAAGACCCGAGCCTCGAGGTGAACGACCTCGAGGCCGACCACTACGGGCCGGGCGAGCTCATCACGCTGGCGAGCCCGAGCCTCTTCGCGGAGCCGCGCCTCATCCGCGTGTCGGCCGTGGAGAAGTGCACCGACGCGTTCCTCACCGAGACCCTCGAGTACCTCCAGGCGCCGGCCGACGACACCTACCTGGTGCTGCGCCACGGCGGGGGAGTGCGTGGCAAGAAACTGCTCGACGCCCTCCGCGGCGGCCTCGGCGACGGCATCGAGGTCGTCTGCGCCGAGCTCAAGAAAGACACCGAGAAGCTCGACTTCGCCGCCGCCGAGTTCGCCGCCGAGGGCCGCCGCGTCACGGCCGGCGCACTCCGGGCTCTCGTCCAGGCATTCCAGGACGACCTGTCCGAGCTGGCCTCGGCCTGTCAGCAGCTCCTGTCCGACGCCAGTGCCGAGATCACCGAGGAGACCGTCGAGAAGTACTACTCCGGCCGGGTCGAGACCAATGCGTTCAAGGTCGCCGACGCGGCGATCGCGGGCCGGCAGGGCGAGGCGCTGATCCTGCTGCGCCACGCGCTGTCCTCCGGTGCCGACCCCGTGCCGATCGTCGCGGCGTTCGCGATGAAGCTGCGGGTGATGGCGAAGATCAGCGGAGCCCGGGGCGGCTCCGGTCAGCTCGCCTCGCAGTTCGGCCTCGCCCCGTGGCAGGTCGACCGGGCACGCCGCGACCTCGGGGGCTGGAACGACGAGGGCCTCGGCAACGCGATCGACCTGCTCGCGACGACCGACGCCGCCGTCAAGGGCGCCGAGCGCGACCCCGTGTACGCGCTCGAGCGCATGGTCACCGTGGTCAGCCGCCGGGGCGCGCTGCGCTGACGGCGGTCGTCTCGAGCGACTCCCGATATCGCGACAAGAAACCACGCATCCTCGTGGTTTCTTGTCGCGATCGCGGGTCGTGTGCCAGAGTCCGCACACGCAGAAGGCCCCGCTCCCGAGAACGGGAGCGGGGCCTTCTGGAGGTGCCGGGTGAAGCGTGCCGACTAGAGCGCGCTGACCTGCTTCGCGATGGCCGACTTGCGGTTCGCGGCCTGGTTCTGGTGGATGACACCCTTGCTGACGGCCTTGTCGAGCTTCTTCGAAGCGACGACGAGAGCGGCGGCCGCGGCGGCCTTGTCACCGGAGGCGATCGCGGTGTGAGTCGAGCGGATGGCGGTCTTGAGACCGCTCTTGACCGACTTGTTGCGCTCCTGAGCCTTCTTGTTGGTGCCGATGCGCTTGATCTGCGACTTGATGTTCGCCACGTGTGTGACCCTTCTCTGTCTGGACGAGGACCTGGTGGATTCCACCCGGCCCGGATGATTTGTACGCAGCCGACCTGATCCGTAGAGGGCGGACCCGATCGCCGAAGCGAACTCGGCTGCGAATCGCTGCGCAGCGGGGAAGCGGCAGCGGAAGCCAACAAGCAACACTACCAGGGGGCGGTCCGATCATCAACGAGCGGCCGAAGGCGAGTCGCCAGGCGAGTTGCCAGGCGAGTTGCCAGCCGAGTCGCCGGCCGAGTCGCCGGCCGAGCGGCGGCCCGAGTCACGAGCCGAGCCGCGGGGCCGCCTGGGCCACCAGCCCGCCGCCGGTAGCCTCGGAGCATGCCTTCGCTCGCCCCGCACATGTCGTCCGTGCCCGGTTCCGGGATCCGGCGGGTCTTCGAGATCGCCCTCCGGCTCGACGACGTCACCATGCTCGTCGTCGGCGAGCCCGACGTCCCCGTCGCCCACCACATCATCGACGCCGCCCGGCGGGCCTGGGCGGACGACCGCACCGGCTACACGCCCAACGGCGGCATCACGCCCCTCCGCGAGGCGATCGTGTCCAAGCTGGCCCGCGAGAACGGGATCACCGCCGACCTCGAGCAGGTCTGGGTGACCGTCGGCGCGACCCAGGGCCTCCACCAGGCGATGGGGCTGCTCCTCGGCGCGGGCGACGAGATCCTGGTGCCCGACCCCGGCTACACGACATTCACGATGAACGCGCACATGTTCGACGCCCGGCCGGTGCCGTACTCGCTGCTGCCGTCACACGGCTTCCTGCCCGACTTCGACGAGCTCGAGCGCCTGGTGACCGACAAGACGAGGGCGATCATCGTGAACTCGCCATCCAATCCGCTCGGGGTCGTGTTCGGCGAGGAGATCCTGCGCGGCCTCCTGGCGTTTGCGAAGGAGCACGACCTCTGGGTCGTCAGCGACGAGGTCTACGAGTACTTCACCTACGGCGCCTCGCACGTGAGTCTGGCCGCCCTCGACGACGACGACCGCGTCTTCAGCGTCTTCTCGCTGAGCAAGACCTACGCGATGACGGGCGTGCGCGTGGGCTACCTCGTCACGCCGAGGGGGCTCGCCGACACCATGCGTACGGTGCAGGAGGCGCAGATCAGCTGCGTCGCCGAGCCCGACCAGTTCGCAGCGCTGGCCGCGATCGTCGGCGACAACCAGCCGGTGGCCGACGCGAGGGAGCACTACCGCGGCAATCTCGAGCTCGCGATGTCGATCCTCGACGAGCGGGGGCTCGCCTACCTCCGCCCCGAGGGCGCGTTCTACCTCTGGATCGACGTGTCGCACGTCTCGCGCGGCGACGTCGCGACCTGGGCGGAGGAGTTCCTGCTGGAGCAGCGGGTGGCCGTGGCGCCGGGCAGCGCGTTCGGGCGCTCGGGCGAGGGCTGGATCAGGATCAGCCTGGCCTCACCCCGAGAGGGCATCGTCCGCGGACTCGGGCTCCTGCCCTCTCCTCGCCGGGCCTCCTGAGGCGCTGCCCCTCCGCGCACTCCTCGCCGGATCTCCCGACAGCCCGGCGGAGTTCTCCCCAGCCTGCCGGAGAGCGGCCCCCGCTCCGCCCGGGGCATGGGAGAATCGTCCGAAGCGAACACCCACCACCACCAGAAGGACCGCGTGAGCCCCAAAGCAGCAACCGCCCTCGAGCCCGCGTCGACCGCGCCCGAGGTCATCCGCAACTTCTGCATCATCGCGCACATCGACCACGGCAAGTCGACGCTCGCCGACCGGATGCTCGGCATCACCGGGGTCGTCGAAGACCGCGCCATGCGCGCGCAGTACCTCGACCGGATGGACATCGAGCGCGAGCGCGGCATCACGATCAAGAGCCAGGCGGTCCGCATGCCGTGGGCGGTCGACGGCACGACGTACGCGCTCAACATGATCGACACCCCCGGCCACGTCGACTTCAGCTACGAGGTCTCCCGGTCGCTGGCCGCCTGCGAGGGCGCCATCCTGCTCGTCGACGCGGCGCAGGGCATCGAGGCGCAGACGCTCGCGAACCTCTACCTCGCTCTCGAGAACGACCTCGAGATCATCCCGGTCCTCAACAAGATCGACCTCCCCGCCGCCGACCCCGACAAGTACGCGGCCGAGCTCGCGCAGCTGATCGGCGGCCGGCCCGAAGACGTGCTGCGCGTCAGCGGCAAGACCGGCATGGGCGTCGAGGAGCTCCTCGACGTCGTCGTCCAGCGGATCCCCGCGCCGAAGGGCGAGAAGGACGCCCCCGCGCGGGCGATGATCTTCGACTCCGTCTACGACAGCTACCGCGGCGTCATCACCTACGTGCGCATGATCGACGGCACCCTGCAGCCGCGCGAGAAGATCCAGATGATGTCGACCCGCGCGGTCCACGACATCCTCGAGATCGGCGTCTCGTCGCCCGAGCCGCTCGCCTCGAAGGGCCTCAGCGTCGGCGAGGTCGGCTACCTGATCACCGGCGTGAAAGACGTCCGCCAGTCGAAGGTCGGCGACACGGTCACCACCGCGTCGAAGCCGGCGACGCAGGCGCTCCCCGGCTACACCGAGCCGCTGCCGATGGTCTTCTCGGGCCTGTACCCGATCGACGGCAGCGACTACCCGGTGCTCCGCGAGGCGCTCGACAAGCTCAAGCTCTCCGACGCCGCGCTCGTGTACGAGCCCGAGACGTCGGTCGCGCTCGGCTTCGGCTTCCGCTGCGGGTTCCTCGGCCTGCTCCACCTCGAGATCATCACCGAGCGCCTCGAGCGCGAGTTCAACCTCGACCTCATCACGACGGCTCCGAGCGTCGTCTACGAGGTGACGACCGAAGACAAGAAGACCGTCACGGTCACCAATCCGTCGGAGTTCCCCGACGGCAAGATCCAGAGCGTCGCCGAGCCCGTGGTCAAGGCCGCGATCCTGGCGCCGAAAGACTACGTCGGCGTCATCATGGAGCTCTGCCAGGGCCGCCGCGGCACGCTCCTCGGCATGGAGTACCTCGGCGAAGACCGCGTCGAGCTCCGCTACAACATGCCCCTCGGTGAGATCGTGTTCGACTTCTTCGACCAGCTGAAGAGCAAGACCCAGGGCTACGCCAGCCTCGACTACGAGCCGAGCGGCGAGCAGGAGGCCGACCTGGTGAAGGTCGACATCCTCCTCCAGGGCGAGCAGGTCGACGCCTTCTCGACGATCGTCCACCGCGACAAGGCCTACGCGTACGGTGTCCTGATGACGGGCCGGCTGCGCGAGCTCATCCCGCGGCAGCAGTTCGAGGTGCCGATCCAGGCGGCCATCGGCGCCAGGATCATCGCGCGCGAGTCGATCCGCGCGATGCGGAAAGACGTGCTCGCGAAGTGCTACGGCGGTGACATCACCCGCAAGCGCAAGCTCCTCGAGAAGCAGAAGGAGGGCAAGAAGCGCATGAAGACGATCGGCCGGGTCGACGTGCCCCAGGAGGCCTTCATCGCGGCGCTCTCCGGCGACACCGAGAAGGCCAAGGCCAAGTAGCCCGCGAGGCGCTCTCGGGCGCAGCACGAGAAGTGCGAGTTGGCTGAGGTCATGCCTGTCCTCTTCATCGTCCTGATCATCGCCGCCATCGTCATCTTCGGATTCGGCATCTTCGTCGCCGCCCTGAAGTTCCTGATCGTCATCGGCATCATCCTGTTCGTGCTGGCCGTCATCGGCTGGATCGTCCGGAACGTCCGCAGCCGCGTCTGACCGCCGGGGTCCGGGAGGCGCCCTGCGCAGGCTGCCTCTCGGCACGGGAAGTAGACTTTCCGAATGCGCCGAGCGACCCACACCGAGACCCAGACCACCTACGGGCAGGTCGGGGCGACGCAGGCACCCGACCTCCTGCAGTATCCGCCGGCAGGATTCCGTCCCGTCGAGTACCGCACCCGCATCGGTCACGGCGACGCGCGCTTCGAAGCGGCCTGGGCTGCGATCATGACCTGGAAGGTCCAGGAGCGCAGCGGCATCACCGTGCACGTCGACTCCGTGCCCGCCGTCGACGAGGGCGCCTACACGCCCGTCACGTTCGACGACCAGGGCAACCCGCTCGATCCTGCCGACTACGCGGCCCCGGACGGCGAGTCGCACTTCTCGCCCGAGGGCGAGCCGTTCCTGACGGCGGGCACGACGGCCACTCTCGTGATCAAGGCCTACGGCCGGACGACGCACGCGCCGGTCCGCGTGGTCTACGTGATCGACGAGCCGACCCGCAAGGGCTTCGCCTACGGCACCCTCGAGGGCCACCCCGAGAGCGGCGAGGAGTCGTGGGTCATCGACCAGACCGACGACGGCTCCGTCTGGCTGACCGTCCGAGCCTTCTCGCGGCCGTCGAACTGGAAGTGGCGGCTGGTCTCGCCGTTCCTCCGGGCGCAGCAGAACAAGTACACCCAGCGCTACCTCCGCGTGCTGGTGGGCGACTAGCGCGTGCCGAGCACCCTCCCGATCGCCGATCCGGCTCCCGCCGACGGCCTCCTGCCGACGAGCGTCCGCGACGGCGCCGAGACCCGGAACTTCGGCGTCTACCTGCACGTCCCGTTCTGCCGGGTCCGCTGCGGCTACTGCGACTTCAACACGTACACCGGCGACGAGCTCCGCGGGGCGAAGCGGAGCGACTACGCGGGGCAGGCCGCACTCGAGGTCGAGCAGGCGGGGCTGATCCTGCGCGAGGCAGGCCTTCCCGAGCGGTCGGCGTCGACCGTGTTCTTCGGCGGCGGCACCCCGACCCTCCTCCCGTCGAGCGATCTCGCGGGCATGCTGAGTGCCGTGCGCGACACCTGGGGTCTCGCCGAGGGGGCCGAAGTGACCACCGAGGCGAACCCGGACTCCGTCGACCGGGCCTACCTCGACGAGCTCCGAGCCGCCGGGTTCACCCGCGTGAGCTTCGGGATGCAGTCGGCGGTGCCGCACGTGCTCGCGACCCTCGAGCGCACGCACGATCCTGCGCGGATCCCGCTCGTCGTCCGCTGGGCCCGCGAGGCCGGCCTCGACGTCAGCCTCGACCTGATCTACGGCACGCCCGGCGAGAGTCTCGACGACTGGAGCCGCTCCCTCGACGCCGCTCTGGCCCAGGAACCCGACCACCTGTCGGCGTACTCCCTCATCGTCGAGGACGGCACGAAGCTCGCGCGGCAGGTCCGGCGTGGCGACGTGGCGATGCCGGACGACGACACGGCGGCCGACATGTACGAGCTGGCCGACCGACGCCTGGCCGAGGCCGGCTACGACTGGTACGAGGTCAGCAACTGGTCGCGCGGCGACGGGCACGCCAGCCGGCACAACCTGGCGTACTGGCAGGGGCACGACTGGTGGGGCGTCGGGCCGGGAGCCCACAGCCACGTCGGGGGAGTCCGCTGGTGGAACGTGAAGCATCCGGCGGCCTACGCCGACCGCGTGCTCGCCGGGGTGTCACCCGCCGCTGGGCGCGAGACCCTCGATGCCGAGACCCGGAGCACCGAGCGCGTCCTGCTCGCCGTCCGCGTGCGCGACGAGCTGAAGACCGATGAGCTCGACGCCGACGGCCGCCGAGCGATCCCCGGGCTGATCGCCGACGAGCTCGTCGACGGCCGGGCGGCCCTCGGCGGCACGATCCGGCTGACGCTCCGCGGGCGGCTGCTCGCCGACGCCGTCGTGCGGCGGCTCCTGGGCGACTAGCTGCTCGGCGACTAGCTCCTGATGAACTCGATCGTCAGGGGGTACCGGTAGTACTGTCCGCGATTGGCGGCGAGAGCGGCCAGGATCGAGAACACGATCGACAGGATCCAGACGACCAGGCTGATCACGACGCCGATCCCGATGACGGACAGCGCTGCGCCGACGACGTAGCCGATCAGCACGGTGAGCTGGAAGTTCAGGACGACGCGCGTGTGCTCCTTGATGAAAGGTCCGCGGTCGCGCAGCACGAGGTAGCCGACGAGCGCCGCGACGAACCCGAGGACGATCCCGCCGACGTGGATGAGGGTCGCCCAGAGCTTCTCGTCCTCCGGCCGCATCGGCTGGGGTGCGGCGCCGCCGCCGTACGGCTCGCCGGCGGGGTTCTTGTAGTCGCTCATGGTCGTCGCCAATCGTGGTCGCCTGGGTGCCTGCCCCGTGACGCCTGGGAAGGCTGTGGACGGCCTGAGCATAGCGGCACGCGGTGGCCTCGAACCAGAGGCTGTCACCGGCGTGGAGTAGCATTGGCAGTCTCATCGACGGAGTGCCAGCATCGGTCGCGGCCCGTCGTCCGGGTGTGTCGAGGCAGGAGGTGTCCGTGGTCAGCGAGAGAGGTCTCGAGGTCCTCCGGGTCATCGTGCACGACTACGTCGAGTCGCGCGAGCCCGTCGGTTCGAAGTCCATCGTCGACCGGCACCAGTTCGGCGTGTCGGCGGCCACCATCCGCAACGACATGGCCCTCCTCGAGGAGGAGGAGCTGATCGCGGCCCCCCACACGTCCTCCGGCCGGGTCCCCACCGACAAGGGCTACCGCCTCTTCGTCAACAGGATGGCCGACCTCCGCCCGCTCTCGCAGGCCCAGCGCACCGCGATCGAGACGTTCCTCGGCAACTCGTCCGACCTCGACGAGGTCCTCTCGCGCACCGTCCGGCTGCTCTCGCAGCTGACCAACCAGGTCGCCCTGGTGCAGTACCCGACCTTCTCGAGCGCCGCGGTCCGGCACGTCGAGCTGGTGCGCCTCAGCGACACCCGCGTCATGAGCGTCCTCATCACCGACGCGGGCCACGTCGAGCAGCGGACGGTCGACACGGGCGCCGTCGTCGACGAGGCGTTCCTCGGCAAGCTCCGCGCCAAGCTCAACGGGCTGATCGGCGGCCGGTCGCTCGTCGAGGCCGGCGGCCTCCTGGCCGGCTTCCCCGAGCAGTTCCGCCCCGAGCGCCGCCCGGTCGTCGACGTCGTCGTCGCGAGCCTCATCGGTCAGGCTTCGGCCGGCCGGCACGAGAAGCTCGTCATGGCGGGCGCTGCGAACCTCGTCCTCACCGAAGACGACTTCTCGGGCAACCTGTTCCCGGTGCTCGAGGCGATCGAGGAGCAGGTGACGCTCCTGCGGCTCTTCGGCGAGATGCGCTCGGGCGACGTCGACGTCGTCGCCAGCATCGGCCGCGAGAACGAGTCGTTCGGCCTGGCGCAGACGTCGGTCGTCGCGTCGGGCTACACCGCCTCGGGCGGCGACATCGCCCGGGTCGGCGTCCTCGGGCCCACCCGCATGGACTACTCCAGCAACATGGCGGCGGTCCGCGCCGTCGCCCGCTACCTCTCGGGGCTCCTGGGCGAGCACTAGCGCCCCGCCCCACCACAGACCACGGTGCCGCGCCCGCGCGCAGCATCCAGCAGCCAGACAGAACCAAGCAGCACGACGGAGACAAGTGGCAGATCACTACGACGTCCTGGGAGTCGACCGACAGGCGACCCCCGACGAGATCAAGAAGGCGTACCGGAAGCTCGCGCGCGAGCTGCACCCCGACGTCAACCCGAGCCCGGAGGCCTCCGAGCGGTTCAAGGAGGTGACGCACGCCTACGACGTCCTGAGCGACCCGCAGCAGCGGCAGCGCTACGACCTCGGTCCGCAGCAGGGCTTCGGCGGTCAGGGTGGAGGAGCCGGCGGGTTCGGCGACATCTTCGACGCCTTCTTCGGCGGCGCCCAGCAGCAGCGGCAAGGCCCGAGGTCGAGGCGCGAGCGCGGTCAAGACGCCCTGCTCCGGCTCGAGGTCGAGCTCGACGACATCGTCTTCGGCGTCCAGCGCGACATCGAGGTCGACACGGCCGTCCTCTGCGACACCTGCCACGGCTCGTGCTGCGCTCCGGGCACCAGCCCGCAGACCTGCGACATCTGCGGCGGCTCCGGCCAGATCCAGCGCACGGTCCGCTCGCTCCTCGGCAACGTCATGACCTCGAGCCCCTGCGGCACCTGCCGCGGCTACGGCACCGTCATCCCGAACCCGTGCCCGACCTGCCAGGGTCAGGGCCGCGTCCGCGCCCGCCGCACGATCCCCGTCGACATCCCCGCCGGCGTCGACACCGGCATCCGCCTGCAGATGCCCGGCCAGGGCGAGGTCGGCCCGGCCGGCGGCCCCAACGGCGACCTCTACCTCGAGGTCAAGGTCAAGCACCACGACGTCTACAGCCGGAACGGCGACGACCTGCTCGCGACCCTCGAAGTGCAGATGGCCGACGCGATCCTCGGCACGACGACGACGGTCAAGGCCCTCGACGGCGACATCCAGGTCGAGGTCAAGCCCGGCACGCAGAGCGCCGACGTCGTCACGATCAAGGACCGCGGCGTCACGAGGCTCCGCGGCTCCGGGCGCGGCGACCTCAAGATCGGCATCCAGGTCGTGACGCCGACGAAGCTCAGCCACAAGGAGCGCGAGCTGATCGAGAAGTTCGCCTCCGGCCGCAAGCACGAGAAGCCCGAGCTCTCCCAGTTCCAGCAGGGGCTGTTCGGCAAGCTGCGCGACCGGTTCCTGAACTTCTGATCGTGGCCCACTTCTACCTCGTCGAGGAGCTCGCCGAGTCGTCTCCGGGCTCCGACGTGATCGTCACGGGTCCGGAGGCCCGACACGCCGTCACGGTGAGCCGGGTCCGGCCCGGCGACGCCCTGCGGGTCGGGAACGGCCGCGGGCTGGTGGCCTCGGGCGAGGTGCGGGAGGCGAGCGGCGACCGGCTGGTGCTGGCGGTCACGAGCGTCACCGGGCATCCTGCGCCTGCACGCCGGCTCGTGCTCGCCCAGGCCCTCGCGAAGGGCGACCGCGACGAGCTGGCTGTGCAGGCCGCGACCGAGCTCGGAGTCGACGAGGTCGTGCCGTGGGCCGCGGGCCGGAGCATCTCGCGGTGGGAGGGCCCGAAGGTGGCCAAGGGCCTCGCCCGCTGGTCGGCCATCGTCCGCGAGGCGACGAAGCAGTCGGTGCGGCCGTGGTCGCCCTCCGTCTCCGACGTGGCGCAGACGACCGACCTCGTGAGGCGCGCAGGATCAGCCCTGGTGCTGATCCTGGAGCCGACCGCGTCGCGCTCCCTGGCCGAGGTCGACCTCGGCTCCGAGTCCGACGTGGTCGTCGTGGTGGGCCCGGAGGGCGGGGTCACCCCGCACGAGATCGAGCAGCTCGAGGCCGCCGGCGCGGTCGCGGTGCGCCTCGGCGACTCCGTGCTCCGCACGTCGACCGCGGGGCCTGCCGCGCTGGCCGTCCTGAGCGTTCGCCTCGGGCGCTGGTGAGGGCCGAGCCACTGTCTGCGGGCGTCGGTACGATGAACGGCATGAGCCCCGAGTCCACCAGCGAGCCGACCGTCTTCACGCGGATCGTCAACCGCGAGATCCCCGCGACGATCGTGCACGAGACGGCGAACGTCCTCGCGTTCGAGGACATCGCCCCGAAGGCCCCGGTCCACCTGCTCGTCGTCCCCAAGACGCAGGAGTACACCGACGTCGTCCAGCTCGCCGCCGGCGATCCCGCGCTGCTCGCCGAGATGATCGACGTCGCGAACCAGCTGGCGAACGACCCCGCGCTCATGGGGGCATATCCGCTCGGTCAATTCCGTTTGATCTTCAACACCGGCGAAGCCGCCGGTCAGACCGTCTTCCACGTCCATGCGCACGTCATGGCCGGGAAGCTCCAGGAAGGCTCACTTGCCTAGCACCTCCAGCAGTCCCAGCAGTCCAGCGGCCGACTCCGCCCGCGTCGACGTCATCGTCGACGGTGTCGCCATGGTCCAGCTCCTCGGCCCGCAGGACCGCCTGCTCAAGGCCGTCGAGCGGCAGTACCCCGCGGTCCGCGTCCTCGTCCGCGGCAACGAGGTCACTCTCGAGGGTCCTCGCGCCGACGTCGAGCGCGCGCACGTCCTCGTCGACGAGCTCGTGGCCATGGTCCGCAAGGGGCACGACCTCGGCGCGGCCGATGTCGCGACGACCGGGCGGATCCTCGACAACGGCCAGGGACATCCTGCCGACCTCTTCGGCACGGCGATCGTCACCAACAAGGGCAAGAGCATCCGGGCCAAGACGCTCGGGCAGAAGTCGTACGTCGAGGCGATCGACGAGAACACCATCGTCTTCGGCATCGGCCCCGCGGGCACCGGCAAGACCTACCTCGCCATGGCGAAGGCCGTCCAGGCGCTCCAGCGCCGCGAGGTCAGCCGCATCATCCTGACCAGGCCCGCCGTCGAGGCCGGCGAGCGGCTCGGGTTCCTGCCGGGCACCCTCACCGACAAGATCGACCCCTACCTGCGCCCGCTCTACGACGCGCTGAACGAGATGATGGACCCGGAGGTGGTGCCCAAGCTGCTCGCAGCCGGCACCGTCGAGGTGGCACCGCTCGCCTACATGCGCGGCCGCACCCTCAACGACGCCTTCGTCGTGCTCGACGAGGCGCAGAACACGACGCCCGAGCAGATGAAGATGTTCCTGACCCGTCTCGGCTTCGGCTCGAAGATGGTCGTCACGGGCGACGTCACGCAGGTCGACCTGCCCACGGGGGCCAGCGGGCTCCAGCTCGTCACGCGGGTCCTCGACGGCCTCGACGACATCCACTTCGCCCGGCTCACCAGCGACGACGTGGTCCGTCACACCCTCGTGGCCCGGATCGTCGACGCGTACACGAAGTTCGACGCCGAGAAGCAGGCTCAGCAGTTCGCCCGTCAGCAGAAGCGCGACCAGGAGTCCGGCAGGCCCGCCGCGTCGACAGGAGACGAGCGATGACCATCGAGATCAACAACGAGTCGTCGATCCCGGTGGACGAGAGCGCGATCCTGCGCCTCGCGACCTTCGCTCTCGACCAGATGCACGTCCACCCCGAGGCCGAGCTGGCGATCGTCCTGGTCGACGAGGCCGCGATGGAGCAGCTCCACGTGCAGTGGATGGACGAGCCCGGCCCGACCGACGTCCTGAGCTTCCCGATGGACGAGCTGCGGCCCGGCACCGAAGACGAGCCGACCCCTCCGGGTCTCCTCGGCGACATCGTGCTCTGCCCGCAGGTCGCCAGCGCCCAGGCCGTCACCGCCGGGCACTCGGCGCTCGACGAGATGCAGCTGCTGACGACGCACGGCATCCTGCACCTGCTCGGCTTCGACCACGCGGAGCCCGACGAGAAGGCCGAGATGTTCGGCATCCAGGGCGAGATCCTCGCCGCGTTCGTCGCAGCCGAGTCGCAAGCGTAGAAGACACTGATGATCGCGATCTTCATCACCGCGGCCGTCGTCCTCGTCGTCATCGGCGGAGTCCTCGCCGCCACCGACTCCGCTCTCGGCGTCCTCAGCCGCCACGACCTGCTCGAGATCGCCGAGGGTCGGCGCCGCGGCTCCCGGTCGATCCTGGCGATCGCCGACGACGTCGGCGCGCACGTCAACGCCATCAACTTCGTCCGCATCCTGGCCGAGACGGCCGCCGCCGTGCTCGTGTCGCTCGCCTTCGCGTACTCGATCCGCGAGTGGTGGTGGGCGCTCCTCCTGTCGGCGCTCATCATGACCGCCGTCTCGTTCGTGCTGGTCGGCTCGAGCCCCCGCAGCGTCGGCCGGGCCCACGCGCGCTCCCTGATCGCGGTCACGGCCGGCTTCGTCCGCAGCATCCGCCTCGTCCTCGGCCCGCTGGCCCACGCGCTCGTGGTCTTCGGCAACTGGGTCACGCCGGGGCGGCCCCGGAACGCCTCGTTCTCGTCGGAGGAGCAGCTGCTCAGCATGGTCGACGAGGCCACCGAGCTCGAGGTGCTCGACGAAGACGACCGCACCCTGATCCACTCGATCTTCGAGTTCAGCGAGACCGTCGTCCGCGAGGTCATGATCCCGCGAACCGACATGGTCACCGTCGACGCCGACGCCACTGTCGAGTCGGCCATGTCGGTCTTCCTCGGCAAGGGCGTGTCGCGGGTCCCGGTGACCGGCCGCGACAGCGACGACGTCCTCGGCATCATGTACCTCCGCGACGCGGCCCGCTTCGTCCACGAGCGCCGCGGCGGCGCCGTGAAGCTCGCCGCCGACCTGGCCAAGCCCGCCGTCTTCGTGCCGGAGTCGAAGCGCGCCGACGAGACGCTCCGTCAGATGCAGTCCCAGAAGAACCACCTGGCGATGGTCGTCGACGAGTACGGCGGGATCGCCGGGCTCGTGACCCTCGAAGACCTCATCGAGGAGCTCGTCGGCGACATCAGCGACGAGTACGACCAGACGGTCGTCGAGCACCGCGAGATCTCCGACGGGGTGCAGCTCGTCAGCGCGCGCATGCCGGTCGACGAGCTCGGCGACCTCTTCGGCATCGAGCTCGACGACGACGACGTCGACTCCGTCGGCGGACTCCTCACCAAGGCGCTCGGACGACTGCCCGAGCGCGGGTCCGAGGCGACGGTCTCCGGGCTCGTGCTCACGGCGAACCGGACGGAGGGGCGGCGCCGCAACCTGCAGACCGTGCTGGTCCGTCGCGATCCTGCGCTGGCCTCCAGCCAGGCCGCCTTCGCCGCGGATCCGGCCGCGAGTTCCGCCGCCACTCCCACGCCCACCTCGAACGAGCGGACACCCCGATGACCACCAGCCCCGACTACCGCGCCGGGTTCGTCTCGTTCGTCGGCCGCCCGAACGTCGGCAAGTCGACCCTGACGAACGCCCTCGTGGGCGAGAAGGTGGCGATCACCTCCTCGAAGCCCCAGACGACCAGGCGCGCCATCCGCGGCATCGTGCACCACGCCAACGGCCAGCTCGTCCTCGTCGACACCCCCGGCATGCACCGGCCGCGCACCCTGCTCGGCGAGCGTCTCAACAGCGTCGTCCAAGACACGCTCGGCGAGGTCGACGTGATCGGCTTCTGCGTGCCGGCCGACGAGAAGCTCGGACCCGGCGACCGCTTCATCAACGAGCAGCTCGACTCGTTCCCGCGGGCCAAGAAGGTCGCGATCGTCACGAAGATCGACGCGGCCTCCAAGGCGGCCGTCGCCGAGCAGCTGCTCGCGGTGAGCTCTCTCCGCGACTGGGAGGCCATCGTGCCTCTGTCGGCCGTCAGCAGGATCCAGCTCGACACCGTCGCATCCGAGCTGATCAAGCTGCTGCCGGTCTCGCCGCAGCTCTACCCGAGCGAGCAGGTGACCGAGGAGCTCCTCGAAGACCGGGTGTCGGAGTTCATCCGCGAGGCCGCCCTCGAGGGCGTGCAAGACGAGCTGCCGCACTCGCTCGCCGTGACCATCGACGACATCGTCGAGCGAGACGACCGCGAGCTCGTCGAGGTCTACGCGAACCTGTTCGTCGAGCGCGACAGCCAGAAGGGCATCATCATCGGCCACAAGGGCCAGCGCCTCCGCGAGGTGGGGGAGCGGGCCCGCGCTCAGATCGAGCCGCTGGTCGGCAAGCAGGTGTTCCTGTCGATCCGGGTCAAGGTCGCCAAAGACTGGCAGCGCGACCCGAAGCAGCTCGGCCGCCTCGGATTCTGAGCTGTTCCGCGGGTGTCTGTGCTGCTCGTCGGTCCGCGTACATCGCGCGGATGATTCGAGGCGCCGCAGGATGTCTCGTGGCCGCCAGACACTGACGGTCGCCTCCCGAGCCTCTACGGTTGTGGGGTGATCTTCCGCCGCATCCCCTCCCACCAGGTCGTCATCGACTCGGTGGCGGGTCTCGTCCTCGGCCTGGTCACGCTCCCGTTCGACCTGCACTCCAACCCGTTCTCGATCCTGATCACGGCGGGGATGGTCGTGGCGATGGCGTTCCGACGCCTGTCGCCCGCGACGGCCCTGGGGCTCGCCTGGGCCACGGCCGCGTTCGAGATGCTCACCCTGTCGACGCCGCAGATCTCGAACCTCGCGATCTGCGCGGTCCTCTACGCCTCGGCCGCCTACGGCAGCCCGCGGGTCAAGTGGCTGGGCCTCGGGTCGGTCGGGGTCGGTGCCGCGATCGGCATGTTCTACGTCACGTTCGCGCAGCTCGCGCTCTTCGGGGTGCTCCACGACGTCAGCACGACCACCGACCTGGTCCGGCTCCTGCTCCAGATCGGCATCACGTTCCTCGGCTTCCTGGCGCTCCTCGGGCTGCCGTGGGTCGGCGGCCAGCTGGCCCGGACCCGGTACGCCGCGCGCGAGAGCCGCGACGCGCAGCTCGTCGCCGAGCGGGAGGCTGCGCGCGCCGAGCGGGAGGCCGCTCGCGCCGAGGGCGACGCCGCGAGAGCCGCCCGCGAGGCGGCGAGAGCCGAGCGCGACATCGCGGTCGAGCAGGAGCGGACGCGGATCGCGCGCGACATGCACGACGTCGTCGCGCACTCGCTCGCCGTCGTCATCGCCCAGGCCGACGGCGCCCGCTACGCCTACAAGGCCGACCCCGAGTCCGTCGAGGAGAATCTCGGCACCATCGCCTCGACCGCCCGCGAGGCGCTCGTCGAGGTGCGGGTCCTCCTGGGGCAGCTCCGCCACAGCCAGGGCGCCGCGCCGCAGCCGGTCCTGGGCGACCTCGAGAAGCTCGTCGAGCAGATGACCACGGCCGGTCTCACCATCGACCTCCGCTCGAGCGGCACTCCCGCACAGCTCGGGAGCAACCGCCAGCTCGCGATCTACCGGATCGTCCAGGAGTCGCTCACCAACGTCCTCCGCCACGGAGACACGACGGCGACGGTCGACGTGCTGTTTGACTGGCGTCCCGACGACGTCATCGTCGTGGTCGCCAGCTCGCTCCTGCCCACGGCTCCGCTCGATCCCGAGGCTCTCACCACCAGCGGGCAGTACCGGCCCGACGAGCGGCGCGGCCACGGCGTGGTCGGCATGCGCGAGCGCGCCACCCTCGCCGGCGGCACCCTCACCACCCATCAGGCGGGCGGGCGGTTCATCGTCCGAGCCGGCATCCCGTCCACCGCACTGACCCAGGAGGTCCGACTCCGATGAGCATGCTCACCGACTCCACCGAGCTGCCCGCCTCGACCGGGACGATCAAGGTCGTGCTCGTCGACGACCAGGCGCTGTTCCGAGCGGGGATCCGCATGGTGGTCTCCTCGCAGAGAGACCTCGAGTTCGTCGGCGAGGCCGGCGACGGCCAGGAGGGCGTCGAGGTCGTCGCCCGCACGAAGCCGGACGTCGTGCTGATGGACATCCGGATGCCCGTCATGGACGGGATCGCCGCCACCGCCGCCATCCTGGAGCAGGCCGACCGGGAGCGCCGCCGCGCCCCCCGGATCCTGGTGCTCACGACCTTCGACCTCGACGAGGCGGCGACCCGCGCGATCCGCGGAGGCGCCAGCGGCTTCGTCCTGAAAGACAGCGACCCGGAGTTCCTGCTCGCCGCCATCCGCACGGTCCACGCCGGCACCTCGGTCATCGCCGCGAGTGCGACGCGGGAGCTGTTCGAGCACTTCGACGGCCGCTCGAGCGGAGCGAAGCAGGTGCCGGAGGCCTTCCACAGCCTGACCACGCGCGAGCGCGACATCTTCCAGTCGGCCGCCCGCGGGCTCAGCAACTCCGAGATCGCGAGCCTCGAGTACCTCAGCGAGGCCACGGTGAAGACGCACATCTCGCGGATCCTGGCGAAGCTGTCGCTCCGCGACCGGGTGCAGCTGGTCGTCTACGCGTACGAGCACGGCCTCACCTCCTGAGTCGCCGGCGGTCCGGGGCTCTTCTGCCGAGTCGTCGACGCGGTGCTAGGGTCGAGGCGTGCTGTTCGGTCTGCTCCTTCTTAGCTGCCGCGACGAGACCTCGATCTAAGGCCTCCCTCGTCGCGGAGATCGTCGTGCTTCGAGAAGAAGCGGCCTGACCCCCACCGACACAAGAGGTAGAGACCATGCAGAACCACCAGAAGCCCTCGGGCATGCCGATCCACAAGTACGTCCCGTTCCACGAGCAGATCCGGGTGGAGCTGCCGGATCGCACCTGGCCCACGAAGCGGATCACCGAGGCGCCCCGCTGGTGCGCCGTCGACCTGCGCGACGGCAACCAGGCACTGATCGACCCGATGAGCCCCGAGCGCAAGCGCATCATGTTCGACCTCCTGGTCGGGATGGGCTACAAGGAGATCGAGGTCGGCTTCCCGTCGGCATCGCAGACCGACTTCGACTTCGTCCGGAGCCTCATCGACGAGGACGCGATCCCCGACGACGTCACGATCCAGGTGCTGACCCAGGCGCGCGAGCACCTGATCAACCGCACCTACGAGTCGATCAAGGGCGCGAAGCAGGCGATCGTCCACCTGTACAACTCCACGAGCATCCTGCAGCGCGACGTCGTCTTCCGCACCGACCGCCAGGGCATCATCGACATCGCCCTCGAGGGCGCCCGCCTCTGCCGGGCCGCCGAGGCGTCCGTACCCGAGACGACCGTGTACTACGAGTACAGCCCCGAGAGCTTCACCGGCACCGAGCTCGAGTTCGCACGCGACATCTGCAACGCCGTCCTCGAGGTCTTCGAGCCCACGCCGGAGCGGAAGGTCATCATCAACCTGCCCGCCACGGTCGAGATGGCCACGCCCAACGTGTACGCCGACGCCATCGAGTGGATGTCGCGCAACCTGGCGTCGCGCGAGAACGTGATCCTGTCGCTCCACCCGCACAACGACCGCGGCACGGGCATCGCGGCGGCCGAGCTCGGCTACCTGGCCGGTGCCGACCGCATCGAGGGCTGCCTGTTCGGCAACGGGGAGCGCACCGGCAACGTCGACCTCGTCGCGCTCGGCATCAACCTGTTCACGCAGGGCATCGACCCCCAGATCGACTTCTCCGACCTCGACGGCGTCAAGCGGACGGCCGAGTACTGCAACCAGCTGCCCGTGCCCGAGCGGAGCCCCTGGGCGGGCGACCTCGTCTACACGGCGTTCAGCGGATCGCACCAGGATGCGATCAAGAAGGGCTTCGAGGCGATGGCCGCCGATGCCGCGGCCAAGGGCACCACCGTCGACGAGATCGCCTGGGCGGTCCCGTACCTGCCGGTCGACCCGAAAGACCTGGGCCGCTCGTACGAGGCGGTCATCCGCGTCAACTCGCAGTCGGGCAAGGGCGGTGTCGCCTACCTGCTGAAGACCGACCACTCGCTCGACCTGCCCCGCAAGCTGCAGATCGACTTCTCCGGCGTCGTGCAGTCGAAGACCGACTCCGAGGGCGGCGAGGTCACGAGCGACGAGATCTGGGCGATCTTCCAGGACGAGTACCTCCCCTCCGGCGACGAGTCGGCCAAGTGGGGCCACTTCGAGCTGACCCGCACGGGCACCCGGAGCGACATGAGTGGCGAGACCCACCTCTCCGTCGACCTGCGCTCGGGCACCGAGACCGTGTCGACCGAGGGCGCGGGGTCCGGCCCCATCGACGCGTTCATCGCGATCCTGTCGGGTCAGGGTGTCGACGTGAAGCTCTACGACTACAGCGAGCACACGCTGTCGGCCTCGGGCGACGCGCAGGCCGCGGCGTATGTCGAGCTCGACGTCGACGGGACGCGGCTGTGGGGTGTCGGGATCGACGCCGACATCTCGACCGCGAGCCTCAAGGCGATCGTGTCGGCCGTCAACCGGGCGATCCGCTCGAAGGTCGTCGAGCCGGAGCTCGCCTCGGCCTAGCCCTCCAGTCCTCGCACCACGCAGTTCGGCCCGAGTCACCGCGAACAACGCGTGACTCGGGCCGAAGTGCGTGTCAGGACGCGCGGCACTAGCGCGGACGCCGCCAGCGCGGCAGACGCGAGAGCGCCCGCTGCTCGGGCAGGGTCCAGCCGAAGCGCACGGCGAGCAGCCGGATCAGGAACGTCGTCGTGGTGCCCGCGATCGCCGCGGTCAGGGTGGGCGCCCCGAAAGTCACGCAGGCCACGAGCACGGCCGTGCCCGCGCCGGCGGCGACCGCGTACAGCGAGCCGACGTGCATCATCGCGATCGTCAGGTTCATCAGCAGATCGCGGAGCACCGAGCCGCCGACGGCCGAGATGACGCCCACGAAGATCGCGGGGACCTCCGGCAGCCCCATCGAGAGCGCCTTCGTCGACCCGATGGCGCCGAAGAGGCCGATGGTCAGGGCGTCGAGCACGGTGATGAACCCGGCGAGCCGGTTGAACAGGCGCTGCAGGAGCATGCCGAGCAGCGACGCGAACAGCGCCACCAGCAGGTACCAGTTGGTCTGGAGAGCCCGGGGCACGTCGCCGAGGAGCACGTCGCGCAGGATCCCGCCCCCGAGCCCGGTCGCAGTGCCGATGATGGCGACCCCGAGCAGGTCGACCCTCCGCTCCCGGAACTGACTCGCGAAGAGCGCGCCCTGCAGGCTGCCGATCGTCACGGCCAGAAGATCCGCCCAGAGGGGGATGGAGAGAGCTGTGGCGGACACCCAGCGATTCTGCCACGCGGGGGATACTGGAGGGGTGCCCGTGTACCGAGACGAATGCGTGATCCTGCGCACCCACAAGCTGGGTGAGGCCGACCGCATCCTGACGATGCTCAGCCGGTCGCACGGCAAGATCCGGGCCGTCGCGAAGGGCGTCCGGCGCACGGCCTCGAAGTTCGGGGCGCGGCTCGAGCCATTCATGGTGGCCGACCTCCAGCTCTACGAGGGCCGGAGCCTCGACATCGTCACCCAGGCCGAGTCGATCGGGTCGTACGGCGCCGACATCGTCTCCGACTACGGCAGCTACACGGCCGCGAACGTCATGGTCGAGACGGCCGACAAGCTGACCGACGCCGAGGCCGGCCTCCAGCAGTACCTCCTGCTTGTCGGCGCCCTCCGCGCCCTGGCTCGCCGCGAGCACGACTCGCAGCTGACCCTCGACTCCTACCTGCTCCGGGCCCTCTCGATCGCAGGATGGGCGCCGAGCTTCGGCGACTGCGCCGTCACGGGCGCTCCCGGGCCCCACTCGGCCTTCGTCGTGCAGCTCGGAGGGGTGGTGGCCGACGCGGCGGCGCCTCCCGGAGCACCGCGTCTCGATCCTGCGACCCTCGAGCTCCTCGCGGCCCTCCTCACCGGCGACTGGCCGACGGCGGAGGCCTCCCGGGAGTCCACCCGCAACCAGGCGAGCGGCGTCGTCGCCGCCTACACCCAGTGGCACCTCGAGCGCGGGCTCAAGTCGCTGCCGCACGTCGACCGCACCATCCCGGCCGCGCGGCTCCCCGCCGTGGACGTCCGGGGAGTGATCCTGTGACCCGAGGAGCCCTGTGAGCACCACCCCGTCCGACCCCGACGAGCGGCGCGGCCTCTTCGGCCGCCGCATGATGCCGAAGTCGATGGAGTACAAGCCGCTCGACTGGCAGGGCGGCGAGCCGCCGTCGTACCCGGCCGGCTCGGTCCCGAAGCACGTCGCGGTCGTCATGGACGGCAACGGCCGGTGGGCGAACGCCCGTGGCCTGCCCAGGATCGAGGGGCACAAGGCGGGCGAGGCCGCCCTCCTCGAGGTGGTGGCCGGGGCGATCCAGGTCGGGGTGCAGCACCTCAGCGTCTACGTGTTCTCGACCGAGAACTGGAAGCGGAGCCCCGAGGAGGTGCGGTTCCTGATGGGGTTCAACCGCGAGGTCCTCCACCGGCGCCGCGAGCAGCTGAATGCCTGGGGTGTGCGGATCCGCTGGTCGGGGCGCCGGCCGAAGCTCTGGGCCTCCGTGATCAACGAGCTGCGGGTGGCCGAGGAGGCCACGAAGCAGAACTCGACCATGACGCTGAACATGTGCGTGAACTACGGCGGCCGCAACGAGCTGACCGACGCGGTCCAGTCGATCGCGGCCGAGGTCGCCGCGGGGCGCCTGAAGCCGTCGGGGATCACCGAGAAGGTCATCCAGCGGCACCTCTACCAGCCGCAGCTGCCCGACGTCGACCTGTTCGTCCGGTCGTCGGGGGAGCAGCGCACCTCGAACTTCCAGCTGTGGGAGTCGGCCTACGCCGAGATGGTGTTCCTCGACCGGCTCTGGCCCGACTTCACGCGCGAGGACCTCTGGCAGGCCATCGACGTGTACACCGGTCGCGGCCGCAGGTTCGGCGGCGCGGTGGACGCGCCCGAGCCGACGCCCTCGACCTAGAAGGTGATGTTCGCGCCGAGGAAGATCCGCTCGCTCGGCCAGAGGAACTGCAGGGTCAGTGGCCCGTCGGAGTCGCGGTGGAACCAGGCGTTCGCGAACACCACCGCCTTGCCCGGCAGCAGGTACCAGGTCGACGACCCCTTCGGGAACTGCGTCGAGAGGTCGGTGCTGTAGCCCTTCTGCGTCAGGAGGTCTTGACCCGCGAACGTGTCTTGAGCCGCCAGCTTGTTGCCGTATGACGAGTAGTCGGCGCTGAGGTCAGTGAGGTCGAGGCGCTGGCTGGAGTCGTTGGTGAGCACGTAGGCGGTCACCTCGACCTTCGTGCCCGCCGGGTAGGGGTCGTCGCCGTTCGAGCGGGCGTAGATCGACGGCTTCGTCGTGGTCAGCTCGCCCACCCGGTAGACGTAGATCGTGAGGTCTTTGTAGTTGACCTGGTTGAGGAGGGTGCCGCCGGGCGCGAGCCGCGCCGGGTTCGAGCTGCCCGAGCCGCTGCCGCCGAGGCCCCCCGAGCCGGTGCCGCCGGTGACCTGGGGCTGAGGTGCGGAGGTCGATCCTGCGCCGCCGCCGGTGCCCGACCCGGCGATCGGGGTCAGCGTGCCGACCGACGGGGCGCAGGCGGTGAGGGTGACGAGGAGGCCCAGAGCGACGGCGATCGCCGGGACTCGCCGGCGTCGCGCGCTGGACGGTCGTCTCACAGTCGCCCTTCTGTCTACGGGGCCCGAGGGCCTGGATCCCGTTCAGCCTAACCGCGGGTGCTGACATCCGGGCGCAGGGGCCGGAGCCCGAACCGCGCAGGATCGAGAGACGCGAGCGCCTCGACGGCGACCCGCACCGCAGGGACGCGCTCGGCGCCGGACGCGTGGGCGACGTGGACGACGCGGTCGTCGTCGCCGTCGAGCGGCCTCGACTCCACGCCGTCGGGCAGACCCGCCGAGACGAGCGACAGCGAGGGCAGGACCGCGACTCCGAGGCCCGCCGCGACGAGTCCGGTGACGGCCAGGGCGTTGTCGGTCTCGAGCACGATGTCGGGCTCGAACCCCGCCCGGCGGCAGGCCGCCAGGAGGTGACCGCGGCAGCGCGGGCAGCCGCCGATGAAGCGGGCTCCGGACAGGGTGGCGAGGGCTGCTCCCGATCCTGCGAACGAGCCGGCCGGGGCGACGGCCAGCATGGTGTCCCGGTAGAGGGGGGTCTCGACGACGACGTCCGGCGTCGTGGCGGTCGACGTGGGCGCCTGGCCTCGACCGTCGCCCGGATAGCTGAAGGTGAGCGCGAGATCGATCGACCCCGAGCGCAGGAGGTCGAGGCCCTCGGGCGGCTCGACCTCCACGTACGAGACGGTGAGCCCCGGCTGCCGGTCGTGGAGAGTCGACAGGAGCGCGGGCACGAGCGTGGGGGAGGCGCTCGGGAAGCCGGCCAGCCTCAGGGTCCCGGTCGTCGTGCCCGCGAGCTCGTCGAGCTCCTGGCGGGCCGCGTCGAGGGCGGCCTGCACGTGCACCGCGTGCTGCGCGAGTCGGCGGCCCGCCTCCGTGAGCGTCACCCCGCGGGTGGAGCGCAGGACGAGGGGCTGCCCGAGCTGCGCCTCGGCCCGGCGGAGCCGCTGCGTGACGGCCGGCTGGCTGTAGCCGAGGCGCGCCGCAGCGGCGGTCACGCTGCCGGTGTCGGCGAGGGCGCGGATGACGCGGAGGTCGAGGAGATCGAGGTCGGACGGCACGGCACGAGCATAATCTCCGGTTATGCCCGGCATGCCGAAGGGGCTGTTGTGTGATGCTCTCGCGGCCTCGACCATGGACGCATTACATCGACGGCCGAAGCGCGAGCGCTCTTTCCCGGGGGAGCGGGCTACCTCGCGGCGTGCACCGGCGGTCTCCCGTCGACCGAGACCGTCGCCGCCCTCCGCGCCGATCTCGACGCGTGGTCGTCCGGCGTCGTGTCGCCCGTCGCCGCGGGGCAGATCGCCGAAGACAGCCGCGCGGCATTCGCCCGGCTGGTGGGCGTCGACGTGTCGAGGGTCGCCATCGGCTCGCAGACGTCGGTCATGGTCTCGGTGATCGCGGCCGCCGTGCCCGACGGTGCGGAGCTGCTCTGCGTCGAGGGCGACTTCAGCTCTGTCGTGGCCCCCTTCGTCGCGCAGGATCACCGCGGCGTCCGGGTGAGGAACGTCCCGCTCGAGGCCCTCGGCGACGCCGTCCGCGACGACACGTGGCTCGTGGCCTACTCGCTCGTCCAGTCCGCCACCGGGGCACTCGCCGACGACGACGCGGTGGTCGCCGCTGCCGCCGCCCACGGGGCACGCACCCTCGTCGATCTGACGCAGGCCGCAGGAGTCCTGCCCGTCGACGCGTCGCGCTACGACGCGACCGTCACGCACGCCTACAAGTGGCTGTGCTCGCCGCGCGGCGTCGCGTTCGCCACCTTCGAGCCCGGGTTCGCCGCGATCCTGCGCCCCGTCCAGGCGGGCTGGTACGCCGGCGACGACGTCTGGGCATCCTGCTACGGCGGCGACCTCACTCTCGCCGAGACCGCGCGGCGTTTCGACGTGTCGCCGGCCTGGCAGGCCTTCGTCGGAGCGCTGCCCGCCCTCGAGCTCTTCGCGTCGCTCGACCTGGGCGACGTCTGGCGCCACGCGACCGGGCTCGGCGACGAGCTCTGCCGACGGCTGGGGATCGCGCCCCAGGGGCAGGCGATCGTGACCTGGGCCGATCCTCAGGGGCAGGACCTCCTCCGGCTGACGAGCGGGGGGCTCACCGTCTCGGGTCGCGCGGGCCGCGTCAGGATCGCGTTCCACCTCTGGAACGACGAGACCGACGTGGACCGCGTGGTCTCGGCTCTGGCCCCGACCGGCCAGTAGGCTGTCGGGGTACGTCGGGCACCCAGTCCGGCGCCGGATTCCTTTGGAGCATCACACGTGGCAGCCCCCAACCGTCTCGATTCCGTCATCGCCCTGGCCAAGCGCCGGGGGTTCGTCTACCAGGCGGGCGAGATCTACGGCGGTTCGCGGTCGGCCTGGGACTACGGGCCCCTCGGCGTCGCGCTCAAAGAGAACATCAAGCAGCAGTGGTGGAAGTTCATGGTGCAGGGCCGCGACGACATCGTCGGGCTCGACTCCTCGGTGATCCTGCCCCGCAAGGTGTGGGAGGCGTCCGGCCACGTCGAGGTCTTCAGCGACCCTCTCGTCGAGTCGCTCCACACCCACAAGCGCTTCCGCGCCGATCACCTGCTCGAGGCGTACGAGCAGAAGCACGGCCACCCGCCGGTCAACGGCCTCGCCGACATCCGCGACCCCGACACCGGCCAGGAGGGCTCGTGGACCGAGCCGCAGAACTTCTCCGGCCTCCTCAAGACCTTCCTCGGCCCGGTCGACAACGAGCAGGGCATGGCGTACCTCCGCCCCGAGACCGCGCAGGGCATCTTCGTCAACTTCGCGAACGTCATGGGCTCGGCGCGCATGAAGCCCCCCTTCGGCATCGCACAGGTCGGCAAGTCGTTCCGCAACGAGATCACCCCCGGCAACTTCATCTTCCGCACCCGCGAGTTCGAGCAGATGGAGATGGAGTTCTTCGTCGAGCCCGGCACCGACGAGGAGTGGTTCCAGTACTGGATAGACGCCTGCGAGGAGTGGTACCTGCAGCTCGGCATCACGCCCGAGAACATGCGCCGCTACGAGCACCCGACCGAGAAGCTGTCGCACTACTCCAAGCGCACCGTCGACCTTGAGTACAAGTTCCGCTTCGCGGGCTCGGAGTGGGGCGAGCTCATGGGAGTCGCGAACCGCACGGACTTCGATCTCCGCACGCACTCCGAGGCCTCCGGCGTCGACCTGTCGTACTTCGACCAGACCAAGAACGAGCGCTGGATACCCTTCGTCATCGAGCCCGCATTCGGTCTGACCCGCGCGCTGATGGCGTTCCTCGTCGACTCGTTCCACGAAGACGAGGCGCCCAACGCCAAGGGCGGCGTCGACAAGCGCACCGTGCTGAAGCTCGACCGGCGCCTCTCGCCCGTCAAGGTCGCCGTGCTGCCGCTGTCGCGCAACGAGAACCTCTCGCCGCTCGCGCGCTCGGTCGCGGCCGGCCTCCGCAAGCACTGGAACATCGACTTCGACGACGCCGGCGCGATCGGCCGCCGCTACCGCCGCCAAGACGAGATCGGCACGCCGTTCTGCGTCACCGTCGACTTCGACTCGCTCGACGACAACGCCGTGACCGTGCGCGAGCGCGACACGATGGCGCAAGAGCGGGTGTCGCTCGACAAGCTCGAGGGATACCTCGCGGGGCAGCTGATCGGCTGCTAGCTGCGGCTCCGCCCGGCGCCGGGCCGCGACGCGGCAGGGTCGGGCGGAATGCGGGAGCCGAGCGAGGGGTTGGCCCGGGTGTGAATTCGAGTACTCCCATCAAGGTCGACGTCTGGTCCGACATCGCGTGCCCGTGGTGCTTCATCGGCAAGCGCAAATTCGAGGCCGCCGCCGCCTCCTTCGACGGGGAGGTCGAGGTCGAGTACCACTCGTTCGAGCTCTCGCCCGACACCCCCGTCGACTTCGAGGGCAACGAGGTCGAGTTCCTCGCCGGTCACAAGGGCCTCGCCCCGGCCCAGGCGAAGCAGATGCTCGACACCGTCGGCGGGATCGCCGAGTCGGTCGGGCTCCACTACGACTTCAACGCCATGCACCACACCAACACGGTCAAGGCGCACCAGCTCCTGCACTACGCCAAGGCGCGCGGCGTGCAGCTCGTGCTGACCGAGGCTCTCCTGTCGGCCTACTTCGAGCAGGGCCGTCACCTCGGCCGGCTCGACGTCCTCGCCGACATCGCCGCCGAGGCCGGCCTCGACCGCGACGACGTGCTGCGCTCCCTCGAGAGCGACGAGCACCTCGCGGACGTCCGGGCCGATCAGGCCCAGGCGGCCGAGTACGGCATCAACGGCGTCCCGTTCTTCGTCTTCGAGAACACCTACGGGGTGTCGGGCGCGCAGGATCCCGCGGTCTTCGCCGACGTCCTCCGCACGGTCGCCGCCGAGATCGCCAGCGGCTCGGCCGGCGAGCCCTCCGGCCAGACCGACGAGGCGGCCGCCCGATGAGCGGCTCCGTGTCACAGACCGGGCCGTTCAAGATGCTCGGCGACGCCGCCGCAGCCGCCTGCGAGGGCGACAGCTGCCTGCTGCCCGGCGCCGTCGTATCCGTCGAACCACTCGACGGCGTCGCCGAAATCGAAGCCGACGTGATCGACGTCGACTCGGTCGACATCGACTCTGTCGACATCGAGCCGTCGCCCGCCGAGGCGGCAGCCGCGTCCGCGCGCGCGGTCACCGCCGCGCTCGACGAGGGCGCCTCGCTCTGACCGCTAGCGAGGGACCTCGTCGTCGGTGATGTCGGCGACGACGGCGTCGTAGGCCGCCAGGAGCGCGTCGCCGTCGACGAACGCGCTGAAGCCGTGGGCTCCGGCGCCGAGGGCGACCCGCCGGCCGCGGATCCGCTCGTCGGCGAACACCGGCCACGCGGTGCTGCTGCCGATCGGCGTGATGGTGCCGCGCTCGTAGCCCGTCGCCTCGAGGGCGAGCTCGGGCGAGGGGAGCGACAGCTTGTTGACCGCGACGACCGAGCGGAGCTTCGACCACGAGATCTGCCGGCCGCCCGGCACCAGAGCGAACAGGAAGGTGCCGTCGTGCTTCTTGACCACGAGGCTCTTGACGATGCTGGCCGGCTCGATGCCGAGGAGCTCGGCCGCCTCGTGGAGGCTCCCGGCAGCGGGGCGCGAGACGACCTCGACCTCGAGACCGCGGGCCGCGGCATCCTGCGTCACTCGGTCGGTGCCGGAGGCACTGGGGACAGTCGTCATGGGAGTCCTCTCCACAGGCGGCTCGGGCCGCTCACTTCTCCACGGGAGCCGACAGCAGGATCGCGCACCGGCACAGGTCTGGGATAATCGAACCCGATGACAACCACTCTGACAGAATTCACCCCGGGCGAGGCGCCGGCCGAGGCGACAGGCCAGGCGACGGCCCGCACTGGCTCGCGTCCGACGAGCCTCGGGATCGGCCGACTGACGGTCGACTCCCCGGTCGTGCTCGCGCCGATGGCAGGGATCACCAACACGGCGTACCGCAGGCTCTGCCGCGAGTACGGCGCCGGCCTCTACGTCAGCGAGATGATCACCAGCCGCGCCCTCGTCGAGCGCACCCCCGAGTCAATGCGGCTCATCACGCACCACGAGAGCGAGTCGGTGCGGAGCATCCAGCTCTACGGCGTCGAGCCGAACACCGTCGCCGAGGCCGTGACCATGCTGGTCGCCGAAGACCGCGCCGACCACATCGACCTCAACTTCGGCTGCCCGGTCGCGAAGGTGACCAGGAGGGGCGGCGGCGCAGCTCTGCCCTGGAAGCTCGGGCTGTTCCGCGAGATCGTCGAGCGGGCGGTCCGCGCGGCCGGCGACATCCCGCTGACGGTCAAGATGCGCAAGGGCATCGACTCCGACCACCTCACCTATCTCGAGGCGGGCAAGGCAGCCGAAGGCGCCGGCGTGGCCTCGATCGCTCTGCACGCCCGCACGGCCTCCGAGTACTACTCGGGGCAGGCCGACTGGAGCGCCATCGCGACTCTCAAAGAGACGATCACGGGCGTGCCGGTGCTCGGCAACGGCGACATCTGGTCGGCGGCAGACGCGCTGCGCATGGTCGACGAGACCGGCTGCGACGGCGTCGTCGTCGGTCGGGGCTGCCTCGGCCGCCCCTGGCTGTTCGGCGATCTGGCCGCGGCCTTCCGTGGCGAGGTCGCGAAGGCCGAGCCGTCGCTCGGCGAGGTCGCGCGCGCGTTCCGACGCCATGCCGAGCTCCTCGTCGACTTCTTCGGCGAAGAAGACCGCGCCTGCCGCGACATCCGCAAGCACGTCGCCTGGTACTTCAAGGGCTATCCCGTCGGGGGAGAGGTGCGGGCCAGCCTGGCCGCGTCGTCGACCCTCGCCGAGATCGACGACCTCCTCGGCACTCTCGACGGGTCGCAGCCGTACCCCGGCGCCGAGGCCGAGGGCCCGCGCGGGCGGGCGGGCAGCCCGAAGACGCCGTCGCTCCCCGACCGCTGGCTCGAGAGCCGCGAGCTCGACGAGGCGTTCCGGGGCGAGCTGGCCGCAGCCGAGCTGCACCACAGCGGCGGGTGAGCGCGCAGAGCGTCCTTCCCCGTCCGTCCTCCCCGCCCGAAGGGCCCGCGTGAACCACCAGCAGCCGAACCCGCACCAGGTCTCCGCCTCGACGGGCAGTCACACGGTGTCGCCCCTGGCCGCCGCGCTCGGCTACACCGAGCACGACACCCAGCGCTGGCTGCCCGAGCAGCACTCGAGCCGTCGCAGCGACTTCGCCCGCGACCGCGCCCGGCTCCTCCACTCGAGCGCGCTCCGCCGCCTGGCCGCGAAGACGCAGGTGCTGAGTCCGACGGCGGGTCTCGACTTCGCCCGCAACCGTCTGACGCACTCGCTCGAGGTCGCGCAGGTCGGGCGGGAGCTCGCGACGAGCCTCGGTCTCGACCCCGACGTCGTCGACACGGCCTGCCTCGCTCACGACCTCGGTCACCCGCCGTTCGGCCACAACGGCGAGAAGGCCCTGAACGACTGGTCGACCGACATCGGCGGCTTCGAGGGCAACGCGCAGACGCTCCGGCTCCTGACCAGGATCGAGCCCAAGGTCATCGACGCCGAGGGCTTCAGTTTCGGGCTCAACCTCACCCGAGCCAGCCTCGACGCGAGCTGCAAGTACCCCTGGCCGGCCGCGCAGGGCGTCGCCGACCCCGGCGGCCGCACCAAGTTCGGCTTCTACGACGACGACACCCCCGCCTTCGACTGGCTGCGCCAGGGGGCACCGCGCCGGCAGCGGTGCATCGAGGCCCAGGTGATGGACCTCAGCGACGACATCGCCTACTCCGTGCACGACTTCGAGGACGCCGTTGTCAACGGCTACATCGACGTCGGCTCCCTCGGGAGCGTCGAGGAGCACGACGCCCTCATCTCGGCCACGCACGCGTGGGTGGGCGGCGAGCTCAGCCGCGACGAGCTCGCGGAGGCGTTCGAGCGCCTGCGATCGCTCGACGTCTGGCTCGACGACTACGACGGGGGCCGGGTCGACCAGGCTCGGCTGAAGAACCTCACGAGTCAGCTGATCGGGCACTTCGCCGCATCGGCCCGGGAGGCCACCCGTGAGCACTACCCGCAGGAGAGCCTCATCCGGTTCTCGGCGAGCGTCGTCATCCCCGCCGAGATCATCGGCGAGATCGCCGCGCTCAAGGGCATCGTGGCCGCCTTCGTGATGACGCACAACGCCCGCCAGCCCATCTACGTCAAGCAGCGCGAGCTCCTCACGGAGCTCTCCGACGCCCTCTGGGAGTCCGGCCCCAGCGAGCTCGACCCCGGCTTCGCCACCGACTGGTCGCTCGCTCGCGACGACGCTGCGCGGAAGCGCGTCGTGGTCGACCAGGTGGCGTCGCTCACCGATCAGAGCGCCACGGCCTGGCACGAGCGGCTCGTGCGGGCATGACGTCGTCCACGTGGGTGGCCGGTCATGGCATCGGGTCGGGGAGAGGCGGAGAACCGTGGCCGGGCTGATCAAGCGCGCCGACATCGACGAGGTGCGGTCGCGCGTCAACATCGCCGACGTCGTCGGCGACTACGTCGACCTCAAGGGCGCCGGGGTCGGCTCGCTCAAGGGCCTGTGCCCCTTCCACGACGAGCGGAGCCCCAGCTTCCACGTCCGGCCGCAGGTCGGCCGCTACCACTGCTTCGGCTGCGGTGAAGACGGAGACGTCTTCAGCTTCATCCAGAAGACCGATCACACGACCTTCCAGGAGGCCGTGGAGCGCATGGCCGCCCGGATCAACTTCACGCTGCACTACGAAGACGGCGGGCAGGCGAGCGACCACGGCAACCGCGCCCGCCTCCTGGCTGCGAACGAGGCGGCCCGCGAGTTCTTCGTGGAGCACCTGACGGCACCCGAGGCCGACCCGGGCCGGCGCTTCCTGGGCGAGCGGGGCTTCGATCCTGCGGCGGCCGCCCGCTTCGGCGTGGGCTTCGCACCCAAGTCGTTCGACGCGCTCCGCTCGCATCTCAAGGGCCGCGGGTTCTCCGAAGACGAGCTCCTCACGTCCGGGCTCCTGAGCCAGGGCGACCGCAACGCGTACGACCGCTTCCGCGGCCGGCTGATCTGGCCGATCCGCGACGTCACGGGCGCGACCATCGGCTTCGGCGCGCGCAAGCTCCTCGACGACGACAACGGGCCGAAGTACCTCAACACCCCCGAGACGCCGATCTACCACAAGTCGCAGGTGCTCTACGGGCTCGACCTCGCCCGGCGCGACATCTCGAAAGAGAAGCAGGTCGTCATCGTCGAGGGCTACACCGACGTCATGGCCTGTCACCTCGCGGGGGTCACGACCGCGGTCGCGACCTGCGGCACCTCGTTCGGCGTCGACCACATCAAGGTGCTCCGGCCGATGATCGGCGACTCGCGCGGTCTCGACACGTCTGCCGGCGGCGAGGTCGTCTTCACCTTCGACCCCGACGAGGCCGGTCAGCGCGCCGCCAGCCGCGCCTTCACCGAGGAGCAGCGGTTCGCCAGCCAGACGTTCGTGGCCATCGCGCCCGACGGGCTCGACCCCTGCGACCTGAGGCTCAACCGCGGCGACGACGCCGTCCGGCGGATGATCACCAGCAAGCGGCCGATGTTCGAGTTCATGATCAAGCGCACCCTCGAGGGGCACGACCTCGAGACCGTCGACGGCCGGTCCTCCGGTCTCCGCGCCGCCGCACCCGTCGTGGCGGGCATCCGCGACCGGTCGCTGATGCAGGGCTACATCCGGGCCCTCTCCGGCTGGCTCGGCATCGACCCGTCCGAGGTCGAGCCCGCCGTGTTCGCCGCGACGAAGGCCGCGGCAGCTCCGAAGGCCGTCGAGCGCCTCGCCCCCTCGAGCGACCCGTCGCGGCAGTCGATCACGAGCCTCCCCGAGGCTCCGCCTGCGGAAGAGGGCCCGAGCATCCTGCGCCTCCCCGACGACCCGTCGACGCGCATGGAGCGCGACGCGCTCATGGCGATCCTGCAGCACCCCACCGCGGCGTCTCGCGACCTGACGACGCAGGCGGCCTTCGCGGTGTTCGTCAACGGCTCGCTGTCGGTGGTGCGCGACGCCGTCGCGGCGAGCCTCGACCAGCTCGACGCGCCGAACTACGTCGAGGCGGTGCTCGCCCAGACGCCCGGGCCGTTCCTCGGCCTCGTTCAGGAGCTCGCCGTCGGGCCGCTGCCCGAGCGCGAGGGTCGCGACATGGCGGTCTACTGCGAGGGCATCCTGTCGGCGCTCGTCGAGCGCGACCTCCTCCGGCAGAAGGCCGAGCTCCTCGGTCAGATGCACCGCACCGACCCCCGCGACGATCCCGAGAAGCGCAGCCGGATAGCGCAGAGGCTGGTCGAAGTCGAGGCAGCGCGCCGCTCGCTCCGCAACGAATAGGGCACGAACGCACGCATCCTGCGCGGCTCGTTGCGGGCCTGTAAACACTTCGACCTGAATTACGGCCGGTGCGCGGCCGTGTGTTACCAATGAGTCATCCCGGGTGCGTATCGCAGCACGGTGGCGCCTGCCGCCGCCCCGCCCCGGCTCCCTCCACCGATACAAAGGGGTCACCACCTTGAATTCGAAGTCCACTCTCGGGCGTCGCCTGCTGATCGGAGTCGGCGGCGCTGCTGCCACGGCTCTGGTCCTGGCCGGCTGCGCTTCCGGCGGCTCGACCAGCAACACGAGTCTCGACAGCGTGATCGTCGGCACCTCCGACGTCATCACCTCGCTCGACCCGGCCGGCTCGTACGACAACGGCTCGTTCGCCGTGATGAACCAGGTCTACCCGTTCCTCATGAACACGCCGTACGGCTCGCCCGACGTGAAGCCCGACATCGCCACGAGCGCGTCGTTCACGAGCCCGACCGAGTACACGGTCAGGCTCAAGAAGGGCCTCAAGTTCGCCAACGGCGACGCCCTGACCTCGTCCGACGTCAAGTTCACCTTCGACCGCCAGCTCGCGATCGCCGACCCCAACGGCCCGTCGTCGCTGCTGTCGAACCTCAAGTCGACCGCCGCTCCCGACGCCACCACCGTGGTCTTCACACTCAAGAGCGCCAACGACCAGACCTGGCCGCAGGTGCTGTCGAGCCCCGCCGGCCCGATCGTCGACGAGCAGGTCTTCTCGGCCACCAAGGTGACCTCCGACGCCGCCATCGTCAAGGGCGAGGGCTTCGCCGGGCAGTACTCGATCTCGCAGTACAAGCCCAAGGAGCTCATCCAGTACAAGGCCTTCACCGGCTACAAGGGCATCCTCGGCGACGCGAAGACGAAGTCGATCACGGCCCAGTACTTCACCGACGAGACCGACCTCAAACTCGCCGTCCAGAAGGGCGACGTCGACGTGGCCTACCGGTCGCTCAGCCCCACCGACCTCGCGTCGCTCAAGAAGAACAAGAACGTCACGGTCCACGACGGCCCCGGCGGCGAGATCCGCTACATCGTCTTCAACTTCGACACGATGCCCTACGGCGCCAAGACCTCGGAGGCCGACTCGAAGAAGGCCCTCGCCGTCCGTCAGGCCGTGGCCGACTCGGTCGACCGCGAAGCCCTCTCCTCCGACGTGTACAAGGGCAGCTACACGCCCCTCTACTCGGCCGTGCCCGACGGCCTGACCGGCTCGATCACGCCGTTCAAGACGATGTACGGCGACGGCAACGGCGGCCCCAGCACCAGCAAGGCGAAGTCGACCCTGAACTCCGCCGGTGTCGCGACCCCGGTCACGCTGAACCTCCAGTACACGCCCGACCACTACGGCGCGTCCTCCGACGACGAGTACGCCCTGATCAAGTCGCAGCTCGAGAAGACCGGCCTGTTCAAGGTCAACCTGCAGTCGACCCTCTACGACACGTACAGCACGCAGCGCACGAAAGACGCCTACCCGCTGTACCAGCTCGGCTGGTTCCCCGACTACAGCGACGCCGACAACTACCTGACGCCGTTCTTCCTGCCCTCGCCGGGCGCGGACGGCAAGGACGTCGACGGCGGCTTCCTGCTGAACCACTACAACAACCCGCAGGTCGACACCCTGATCGACAAGCAGCGCAGCGAGACCGACGCCTCGGCCCGGACGAAGGACATCGAGCAGATCCAGACGCTCGAGGCCGGCGACATCTCGACCCTCCCGCTGCTCCAGGGCGCGCAGGTCGCGGTCTCCGGGAAAGACGTCAAGGGTGTCGACACGACGCTCGACGCGTCCTTCAAGTTCCGCTACGCGGCGCTCTCGCGCTGACCCGAGCGAGCGTGACCGCCCGCTAGGGTGGACGGACACGTGAGCAGGATGGGGTGCTCGCCCGGTCGCACAAAGGCCGGGGGAGCACCCCATTCCCATGAACCACGCCACGTACGAACGATCTCGACGTCGATGATCAGGATGAAAGCGACACGCACCCAGTGACCGTGCTGAACGACACCTCTCCCACCGCCCCGCCGGTGGCCCCGACGGCCCGCGCGAAGTCGAGCGGCGGCGGTCTCGGCCGCTATGTGCTCGTGCGGTTCCTCCTCATCATCCCGACCGTCTTCATCCTGGTGACGCTCGTCTTCTTCCTCATGCGCGTGGTCGGCAACCCGATCACCGCTGCGGTCGGCGGCCGCCTGACGCCGGCGCAGCTCCAGGAGCGCCTGCACGCCGCCGGGTACGATCGACCGATCATCGTGCAGTACGGCGAGTACCTCGGGCAGCTCCTCCGCGGCGACTTCGGCACCACCCTCACCGACCACCGGAAGATCAGCGACATCCTGCTGAGCTACGGCGGCGCGACCATCGAGCTCGTCTTCTACGCGCTCATCGTCGCCCTGGTCATCGGGATCCCGCTGGGGATGCTCGCGGCGTACCTCCGCGATCGCTGGCCCGACGTGATCCTGCGCGTCTTCGCGATCTTCACCTACGCGACTCCGGTCTTCTTCGCCGGCCTCCTGCTGAAGCTGGTGTTCTCGGTCTGGCTCGGCTGGCTGCCGCTCGGCGGCCGGGCGAGCACCCGCGTCGAGCTCGCGCTCGGCGGCATCCCGAACCCGACCGGCATCTACCTCATCGACGCCCTGCGGACCGGCAACTCGACGATCATCATCGACGTCCTCTCGCACGCGGTCATGCCGGCGCTCGCCCTCGGCCTCATCACCGGCGGCATCTTCCTGCGGCTCGTCCGCACCAACGTCATCGGCACCCTCGGCGCCGACTACGTCGATGCGGCGCGCTCGCGCGGCGTCTCCGAGCTCCGGCTGGTGCGCAAGCACGCGTTGAAGCCGGCGCTCATCCCGATCATCACGGTGATGGGTCTGCAGATCGCGATGCTGCTCGGCGGCTCGGTGCTCACCGAGACCACCTTCGGCTGGCGCGGCCTCGGCTTCGAGCTGCAGCAGTACCTGTCGGCGCGCGACTTCGTCGCCGTGCAGGGCATCGTCGCCCTCCTGGCGGTGATCGTCGCGGTCACCAACTTCATCGTCGACATCATCGCCGCCTTCATCGACCCGCGAGTGAGGTACTGACCATGACCACCGCCCTCGCGAGCGCGAAAGACCAGCGCGCCCCCTGGTACAAGCGCCTCCCCGTCGTCGCCCAGCTCCGCCGGAGCGTCGGCCTGCAGCGCGGCATGCTGATCACCGGCATCGTCATCTGCGTCGTCTTCCTCCTCGGAGCCCTCTTCGCCCCGCTGATCGCCCCCTTCGGCTTCGGACAGCTGAGCGACGCCCACGGCTCGTTCCCGCGGCAGGGCGCGCCGTCGGCCACGCACATCTGGGGAACGACCGTCGGCGGCTACGACGTGTTCAGCCGGGTGGTCTGGGGTGCACGGACGGCCATCTCCGTCGTCATCCTGGCCGTCGTCATCTCGGTGGTGCTCGGCGTGACGCTGGGTCTGGTGTCGGGGTACCTCGGCGGCTGGCTCGACCGGGTGCTCGTCGTCATCGCCGACGCCGTGTACGCGTTCCCGTCGCTGCTGCTGGCGATCGTCGTCTCGATCGTCATCTCGGGAGGTCAGTCGAGCCTCTTCGGCGGGATCGTGGCGGCCGCCATCTCGATCACCGTCGTGTTCGTTCCGCAGTACTTCCGTGTCGTGCGGGCCGAGGCCGTGCGCCTCAAGGCCGAGGCGTTCGTGGAGTCGTCGAAGGTCATCGGGTCGTCGACGGCCCGCATCATGTTCAAGCACGTGCTGCGGAACGCGACCCGGAGCCTGCCGCTCATCCTCACGCTCAACGCCTCCGAGGCGATCCTGACGCTGGCCTCGCTCGGGTTCCTCGGCTTCGGCATCGGGCCGACCGCGGCGGCGGAGTGGGGCTACGACCTCAACCGCGCGCTGTCCGACACCGCCAGCGGCATCTGGTGGACCGGCGTCTTCCCGGGCTCCGCCATCGTGCTCCTGGTGCTCGGTGTCACCCTGGTCGGCGAGAGCCTCAACGACCTCGCCGACCCGCGCCTCCGGACGAGGCGCCGCGCCAAGCGGCGGACATCCGTCGCCTCGGCCACCAACACCGCGACCCTGACGGAGGCCGGCAAGTGACCGACACGACGATTCCCCGCGGCGACGACCGCGAGAAGGCCGTGGACATCCGCGACCTCGAGGTCACCTTCGCGACCGACGGCGGCGACGTCCTGGCGGTCCGCGGAGTCTCGCTCGACGTGCGAGCCGGCGAGGTCCTGGCGATCGTCGGCGAGTCCGGCAGCGGCAAGACGGTCACCGCCAAGACGATCCTCGGGCTCCTGCCCGACACCGCGGTCGCGTCGGGCGCCGTCCTGCTGACCGGCGAAGACGTGCTGAGCGTCGGCCCGCGACGAGTCCGCGAACTCCGCGGGACCGACGTCGCGATGGTGTTCCAGGAGCCCTCGACAGCTCTCAACCCCGTCTACACGGTCGGCTGGCAGATCGCGGAAGGCATCCGCGCCCACGGCAAGGTCGGAAAGCGCGAGGCCCGTCGTCGCGCGATCGACATCCTGCGCCGCGTCGGCATCCCCGACCCGGAGACCCGCGTCGACTACTACCCGCACCAGTTCTCCGGCGGTCAGAAGCAGCGCGTCGTGATCGCGATGGCGCTCGTGCTCAACCCCTCGGTGATCGTCGCCGACGAGCCGACGACCGCGCTCGACGTCACGGTGCAGGCTGAGATCCTCGACCTCCTGCGGCGCTGCCGCGACGAGTTCGGCGCCGCCATCGTGCTCATCACGCACAACATGGGCGTCGTGGCCGACCTCGCCGACCGGGTCGCCGTGATGTACCTCGGCCAGGTCGTCGAGCAGGCCGACTCCGCCACGCTGTTCGCCTCACCGAAGGACGACTACACCAAGCGCCTGCTCGGCTCGGTGCCGAAGCTCGAGGCGAGGGGCCAGCAGGATGCGCCTGCCGAGGGCGCCGAGATCGTCGTGCGTGCCAGGGGCCTCGAGATCGAGTACCCGGGGCGCCTCGGTCGCGGCGGCTTCAAGGCCGTCAAGGGCGTCGACTTCACGATCGCCCGCGGCCAGGTGCTCGGTCTCGTGGGGGAGTCGGGGTCGGGCAAGACGACGATCGGCCGCGCCATCGCCGGTCTCACCCGGGTCACCGGCGGATCGCTCGAGGTGCTCGGCGTCGAGATGAACGGCGTCCACGAGCGCGACTTCAAGCCGAAGCGCGCCGACATCGGCTTCGTGTTCCAAGACCCGGCGTCGTCGTTCAACCCGCTGCTCACCATCGCCGACTGCGTCGCCGAGCCGCTGATCGTCCACGGCCGCGCGCCCAACGCCCGCGACGCCCGGAAGCGAGTCGACGAGCTCCTCGAGGCCGTGCAGCTGCCGAAGTCGTTCGGCGACCGCTACCCGCACGAGCTGAGCGGCGGTCAGCGTCAGCGGGCGAGCCTCGCCCGGTCGCTGGCCCTCGAGCCGACGCTCCTGGTCGCCGACGAGCCGACCAGCGCGCTCGACGTGTCGGTGCAGGCGCGTGTCCTCGAGCTGTTCGCGGAGCTCCAGCGCGACCTGGGCTTCGCGGCGCTGTTCATCAGCCACGACCTCGCCGTCGTCAACCTGCTCTCCGACCGCATCGGAGTCCTGTTCCACGGCGATCTCATCGAGCAGGGCCCAAACGACCAGGTGCTCGGCTCTCCCGAGCACGCGTACACCCGGAAGCTCCTCGCCTCGCTGCCCGTCCCTGACCCGGGGGAGCAGCGGGAGCGCCGCCTGGCTCTGGCCTCACTGTCGAGCGAGGACTGATTCATGGCACGCCCGGCTCTCGATCCTGACGCCCCGGTCCTCGTCGCCGACGACCTGTCGCTCGTCTACGCCTCGCACGGCGGGCGGCCCGAGGTCCGGGCCGTCGACGGGGTGTCGTTCACGCTCGATCCGGGCGAGATCCTGGGGGTCCTCGGCGAGAGCGGCTCGGGAAAGTCGACGCTCGCGCTGGCTCTCGCCGGCCTCGCCTACGCCGGCCGTGCACCCGAGGGGTTCCCGACCCTCGCCGGCGGAGAGCTCAGCGTCCTCGGCGAACGCATCAAGACGATCTCGAAGCGCCACCGCGACCGCCTCAGCGGCACGGTCGGCTACCTGTCACAGGATGACGGCGACCGGCTGAACCCCGACCTGACTGTCGGCGAGGCGGTCGCGGAGCCCCTCTACGAGCGCGACAAGCGCTTCGACCGCAAGGAGGCCGGCCGCCTCGTCGCGGGTCTCGTCGACGCGGTCCACCTCCCGCTGTCGACGATGCTCAAGCAGACCTGGGAGCTGAGCGCGGGCCAGCGCCAGCGCATCGCCCTCGCGAGGAGCCTCATTCTGGAGCCGCGCCTCCTGATCGCCGACGAGCCCGCCCGCGGCGTCGACGTCCTGGTGCGCCACTCGGTCCTCGAACTGCTCCGCACCCTGCACGGCGACCGCAGGTTCTCCGCCGTCGTCGTGACGTCGTCCGTGGCCGAGGCCCGAGCTGTCGCCGACAGGATCGCGGTCCTCCGGCAGGGCCACGTCGTCGGGCTCGGCCCCATCGACGAGGTCCTGCAGACGACGGTCGACCCGTACGTCAAGGTGCTCTCCCAGACCAGCCCCATCGACATCGTCCCGCCCGAAGACCGCACGCCGAAGAAGCACCGTCCGTAGGAGTCCCACCGTGTCCCGAGAACCAGCGAAAGCACCAGCACCCGAGCAGTCGGAGTCGAGGCGGGGGCACCGCGCCGTCGTGACCCCCTCGGCGCCGTCCGCCCAGAGCCGTCCGACGCCCGGGCCGATCGCGGTGGGCCCGGACGAGGCACCGCACATCGTCGACGCCGTCACGGAGGGCGGCGGCACCCTCGGGCCGATGGACGACGACACCCGCGGCCTCGTCTGGCTCTCGCACCGCTCGGTCGACGAGCTCGACCGCGTCCTGACCGAGCACCCGGGCATCGAGTGGGTGCAGCTGCCGATGGCCGGCGTCGACATGTTCGCGCCCGTCATGAAGCGGTACGCAGACCAGCCCCGGCCGCTCTGGACCAGTGCCAAGGGCGCGTACTCCGAGCCGGTCGCCGAGCACGCCCTCGCCCTGACCCTGGCCCTGCTCCGCGTCTTCCCGGAGCGCACGCGCGCCACCAGCTGGGCCACCGAGCCGAAGGGCATCTCGCTCTACGGGCTCGACGTCGTCATCGTGGGCGCCGGCGGCATCGCTCTCGAGATCATGCGCCTCCTGGAGCCGTTCGACGCCCGCATCACGATCGTCCGCCGGAGCGCCGACCCCGTGGACGGAGCCGACCGGACCGTGCCGGCGTCGTCGCTCTCCGAGGTGCTCCCGACAGCCGACGTCGTGATCGTCGCCGCAGCGATGACCTCCGACACGTCGAAGATGTTCGGCGCGGCCGAGTTCGAGGCGATGAAGTCGACGGCCGTCCTGGTGAACATCGCCCGCGGCGGTCTCGTCGACACCGACGCCCTCGTGGCCGCGCTCGACGCCGGCGCGATCTGGGGCGCGGGGCTCGACGTCACCGATCCGGAGCCGCTGCCCGACGGGCACCCGCTCTGGATGTCCGACCGCGCCCTCATCACGCCGCACCAGGCCGACACGCCCGAGATGGTGGCGCCGCTCCTCGCCGAGCGGATCCGGCACAACGTGCGGGCGCTCGGGGGAGAGGGCGACTTCATCGGCGTCGTCGACCCGGCCGCCGGCTACTGACGCCGGCGCGACCCTCCGACCGCAGAAGTCGCTCCTGACCGCACGAAGACGTGGTCAGGAGCGACTTCTGCGGTCGGGTGCCTGACGGCACGAAGAAGGCCCCTACGGGTGGAGCCGTAGAGGCCTTCGCTCCCCGACTTGGACTCGAACCAAGAACCTGCCGGTTAACAGCCGGCTGCTCTGCCAATTGAGCTATCGAGGATTATTTCGCTGTGTTGAACAGCGACCACAACTCTAGCAAACGTTTCGACCGCTGATGAACACCTCAGCCCTCGGGGTGGTCGACGCCCGGCGTCCACTCCTTGCCGGGGACGCCCCAGCTCTTCTTCTTGACGACCTTCGAGGCCGCCTTCCAGTAGGGGTGCTCGAGCCGGTCGGCGTAAAGGACGCCGTCGAGGTGGTCGAACTCGTGCTGGAAGATACGGGCCAGCCAGCCGTGCGCCTCGATCTCGTAGCCCTCGCCGTCGAGATCCTGCGCGCGCAGGATGACGCCCTCGGCGCGTCGGAGCGGGAACCGCTCGCCCGGGATCGACAGGCAGCCCTCCGACTCGTCGTCCTCGTCGAGGTCGTCGAGCGACAGCGGCGTCTGCCAGAGCTCGGGGTTGATCGCCACACCCCGCCAGGCCTCGCCGTCGTCGTCGACGTAGGAGTACACGAACACCCGGAGCGGCACGCCGACCTGCGGCCCGGCGAGGCCGACACCCGGCGCCTGGTCCATCGTGTCGAACATGTCGGCGACCAGCGTGCGGAGCGTGTCGTCGAACTCCGTGACCTCGCGAGCCCTCTCGTGGAGGACGGGTTCGCCGGTGATCTTGATGGGACGTGCTGGCATCCACCCAGCCTAACCGGGGCCCTACCGGTACCGTGAGGCCGTGTCCTCGAATCTCACCGACCTGACGCAGCAGGTCTCGCTGACGCCGTATCAGGCGCTCGGGATCCCGATCGCACTGGTCGGGGCGGTGTTCCTGTCGGTGGGCGCGCAGCTGCAGCACCGGGGCGTCAGCAAGGTCGAGAAGATCCACGGCGGCGCCTCGAAGGGGCTCGGTCTGAGGCAGATCCTGCGCCTGGTCGGCCGACCCTCCTGGGTCATCGGCACCCTGATGCTGGGGCTCGCCGTGGCGTTCCAGCTCACCAGTCTCAGCTTCGCGCCCCTCATCGTGGTGCAGCCCCTCGGAGCGGTCGCCCTCGTCGTGACGGCCGTGCTCAACTCGCGCGCCACCCGCCAGCGCCTCGACATGCAGTCGAAGCGGGCGATCCTGCTCTGCGTCGGCGGTGTGGCCCTGTTCGTCACCGTGGCGGCGTTCACAGCCGTCGAGCCGCGGATCACCACCGGCCAGCTCGTGACGGTGCTGATCATCCTGGCCGTGGTCCTGACGATCCTGCTCACCGCCTTCACCATCCTCCGGCGCAGGATCAGGGCGCTCTTCTACATCATCGCCGCGGGCTTCCTCTACGGTTTCGTGGCCACCCTGGCGAAGGTCGTCATCAACAGGATCGAGTCGCACAGCTTCGACGCGCTGACCGTCGTCTGCATCGTGTTCCTGCTCGGAGCGTCGGGCCTCGGCGGCTACTTCGTCCAGAACGCCTACGCCTCCGGGCCGCCCGACCTCGTGATCGCGGGCCTCACCGTGGTCGACCCGATGGTGGCCGTCGGGATCGGGGTCCTCGTGCTCGGCGAGGCTTCGCAGGCACCCTGGTGGGCCGGGATCTTCTACGTGATCGCCGGGGCCATCGCTGTCCTCGGCGTGTTCCAACTCGCGAAATACCATCCGCAGTCACGGGGCTGAGCTAGCCTGAGCACACCATCCGCCGCCCGACTCCAGCCCGGTAAGGACGCAACCGACCAGTGTCATCCCCCTCGCACGACGACGGCCCCGCACCAGCACCTCTCGACGATCCAGGCGATCCTGCTGCGACACCGCCCGACCGGCCTCTCAAGGTCCTCATCGCCGGCGACACGTTCCCGCCCGACGTCAACGGGGCGGCGAACTTCACGGAGCGACTCGCGGTGGGCCTGGCCGGCCGCGGACACGACGTCCACGTGGTCGCTCCCGCCGCGACGAGGCGGCACGGCACCTTCGTCGAGGAGCACGGCGACCAGAGCATCACGGTCCACCGCCTGAACTCGACGCGCTGGCCCCTCCACGACTGGCTCCGCTTCGCGACGCCGTGGACGGTCCAGCACAACACCCGGCCGATCGTCGACTCGTTCGCACCCGACGTCGTGCACATCCAGTCGCACATCGTCATCGGCCGCGGCCTCACCAAGGTCGCCCGCGACCGAGGCATCCGCGTCATCGCCACGAACCACTTCATGCCCGACAACCTCATGGAGCACACGCCGCCCATGCCGCGGAAGCTCCTCGACTGGATCGCCCGGCGCGCCTGGAAAGACGCCGCCAACACGTACCAGCACGCCGAGGCCGTCACCACCCCGACCCGGAAGGCGGCCGGCTACCTCGAAGCGGCGACCAGCGTCCGCGGAGTCCTCGCGATCTCCTGCGGCATCGACGCGTCCGACTACACGGCCAGACGGACCCGCCCGAAAGACAATCGGATCGTCTTCGTCGGCCGCGTCACCGCCGAGAAGAACATCGACGTGCTCCTGCGGGCGATGCTCAAGCTTCCCGCCGACCTGCACGCCACCCTGACGATCGTCGGCGGAGGCGACCTCCTGGCGAAGCTCACGCAGATGAGCGTCGACCTCGGGCTCGGAGACCGCGTCACCTTCGCAGGCTACCTGTCCGACGAGGAGCTCCGACACACGCTCACCACCGGGACGGTGTTCTGCATGCCGTCCACCGCCGAGCTCCAGAGCATCGCGACCCTCGAGGCGATGGCCTCCGGGCTGCCCGTCGTGCTCGCCGACGCGATGGCCCTGCCGCACCTCGTCGACGAGGGAGTCAACGGCCACCTCTTCACGCCGGGCGACGCCGACGACCTCGCGGCGAAGCTCACCGACGTCCTGACTGCGAGCGACGACGAGTACCTCGCCATGCGCGCCGCCAGCCTCCGCATGATCGAACCCCACGACATCGGCCGCACGCTCGACACCTTCGAGAAGCTGTATCGTGGTCAGACGGTGGCCGCCCAGGCTGCCGACGCCTCCTTCCCCGCCGACCAGGCGACCGGAGGCGCGGGGCGGTAGCTCAGCCGGTTAGAGCATCGGACTCATAATCCGTCGGTCACGGGTTCAAGTCCCGTCCGCCCTACGTTGCATTCTGCGTGTTCGGAGGCCTTCGGCCCCCTCCCGCGAGCAAGCTCCGGAGTGTTTGTCTGGCGCCTCGCGGCGCTGGCGACGGACTCGCTTCGCTCGTCGTCGCGGGAGGGTGACCTACTCGCTTCGCTCGTGGTCTTGCGGGAAGGAGGGCCGGGGACGAGACGGGCCGCTACGGGACCAGGACGACCTTGATGCAGCCGTCCTCCTTCTTCTTGAAGGTGTCGTACATCTCCGGGGCACGGTCGAGCGGCACGCGGTGCGTGACGAGGTCCTCCGTGCCGAGCGGGTCGGCCGGGTCCTCGACGAGAGGCATCAGCGTGTCGATCCAGCGCTGCACGTTGCACTGGCCCATGCGGATCGTGATCTGCTTGTCGAACAGGCTCAGGAACGGCGTCGGGTCGGCGGTGCCGCCGTACACGCCGCTCAGGGAGACCGTGCCGCCGCGACGGACGAGGTCGAACGCCAGGTGCATCGCGCCGAGGCTGTCGATGCCCGCCTTCTTCATCAGCGGCTGCGACACCGCGTCGGGAAGGGCCGCGGCGAAACGCTGCACCAGGCTGACTCCGCCGTGGTCGTGCGCTTCCATGCCGACCGCGTCGACGACCGAGTCCGGGCCGCGGCCGTCGGTCATGCCGAGGACGGTGTCCGAGAGGCCCTTGTCGAGGTCGAGAGTCTCCACGCCGTACTTCTCGGCGAGGGCGCGACGCTCGGGCACGGGATCGACGGCGATCACGCGGTAGCCCTTGTGCTTGCCGATCCTGGCCGCGAACTGGCCCACCGGGCCGAGTCCGAGCACCAGGAGCGTCCCGCCGTCGGGGACCTCCGCGTACTCGACGCCCTGCCACGCGGTGGGCAGGATGTCGCTGAGGAACAGGTAGCGGTCGTCCGGCAGCTGGTCGCCGACGCGGATCAGGTTGAAGTCCGCGCGACGGACGCGCAGCTGCTCGGCCTGGCCGCCGGGCACCTGGCCGTAAAGCTTGGTGTAGCCGTAGAGCGACGCTCCGGAGCCGTACTCGGTCACCTGCGTCGTCTCGCACTGGGTGAAGAGGCCGCGCTGGCACATGAAGCACTCGCCGCAGGCGATGACGAAGGGCACGACGACGCGGTCGCCGACGGCGATGTCCGAGACGGCAGGACCGACGGCCGTGACGACGCCCATGGTCTCGTGACCGAGGACGTCGCCCTTGTCGAGGAACGGGCCGAAGACGTCGTACAGGTGGAGGTCGCTGCCGCAGATGGCGGTGGAGGTGACGCGGATGATCGCGTCGGAGGGCTCGACGATCCGGGGGTCGGGGACCTCCTCGACGCTGACGTTCTCGAGGGACTGGTAGGTGAGTGCTCTCATGCATCCCGTCTACCCGCGGACGTCTGGGCAGCCCCGGTGGAGGGGTACACGCGCTGGACCTGTCAGACTCGACGCATGGCAACTCTCTCGTACGACGTGTCCGTCAGCCGCGACGGAGCCGTGTGGCTCCTCGAGATCGCGCCCATCGGCGGCGTGGCGGAGGCCCGCTGGCTCGGCGAGGCCGACGACGTGGCACGCGCCTTCATCGCCGACTTCGAGGGCGTCGACCCCGAGTCGATCGAACTGGCGATCACCGTCATCTACCCGGGCGACGTCGCCGACGAGCTGGAGCGCGCCGCCGGGCACCGCCAGCGGGCCGAGGACGCCCTCGACGCCGAGTGGGAAGCCCTCGGAAACGCCGCCCTCGCCCTCGACGGGGCCGGGGTCACCCGGCGCGACATCGGCGACATCCTCGGGCTCGCCGTGCCGAGGGTCCGCAGGATCCTGCGCGGCGGTCCGCGCGAGAACCAGTCCCGGCGCGACGCCCAGTAGCCGCCTAGAGGTCGCCGGTGTCCGCCAGGGCTTCCAGCGCCCCGAGGGCCGACACGACGGCAGCCCGGTCGTCGTCCGACAGCGAAGCCAGGAGCACCGAGGCGTGCTCCGCGCGCTCGCGCCGGGCCGTCAGCACCGCCTCCACGCCCTCGGACGTCGCCTCGACGAAGAACGAGCGCCCGTCGTCGGGGTCCGCGCTCCGGCTGACGAGACCGCGGGCCTCCAGGTCGACGATGACCCGAGTGGCGGTCGGCGCGGCGACGCCCTCGATGCGGCCGAGCTCCGACGGCCGGAGCGGCCCGCGACGGACGACCGTCGAGAGCGCCAGCAGGACCCCGGGGCTGAGGGCCGCGCCCGACGGCCGGAGCAGGCGGTTGAGACGTCCGACCGCGAAGGCCAGGCGCCCGGCCGTGTCGCTGTCGTCGGGCCTGCCCCGGCCTCCTCGGGAGAGGACAGCCGCCGCAGGATCCTGCGCTCCCGACCCGGCCTCGGCCCCGGTTCCCGGCGCGGTCACCGGTTGGCTCCGCCGCCGCGAGAGGCGACGCTGTCGCGATCGGACGCCGTCGACGCACCGGACGAGGAGTTCGCGGGAAGCGCCTCGGCATCCTGCACGACCTCGACGGAGCCGGTCGCGCGATCGACGTGCACGAACCTCTTGCCGCGGATCAGGGACGCCACGGCGGCGACGACCGTCATGATCGTGGCGGCGGTGAAAACGACGACGAGCCCGTGGTGGAACGGCCCGGAGATCAGCTGCGGGAAGAACTCCTTGCCGACGAGGGCCGAGCGGTCGCTCGACGAGAGATCGGACAGCACCTTCGATCCGAGGAGGTTCTGGATCGGGTTGTAGCCGAGGAACGCCGAGAAGAGCGTCCCGACCGGGGGAGTGCCGGAGATCCTGTCGGCGACGGCGGTCGAGACGCCGTGACCGGTGAGACCGGACTTCAGGGTGGCCGGGAGGGTCGTCGAGAGGCCGGCGATCATCAGCGAGAAGAAGATGCCGATCGAGAGGGACGTGCCGGCGTTCTGCACGGTGCCGGCCATGCCGGAAGCCGACCCGCGCTGGTTGGCCGGGACGCTGTTCATGATCGCGGTGCGGTTCGGCGCACCGAACATGCCCGAGCCGATGCCGGAGAGGAACGTGATCACGGCGAACGCGCCGTAGTCGAAGTTCACGGGCAGGAGCAGCAGCCCCACGAACATCAGAGCCACGAGGGCGAGCCCGGCCGTCGCGAAGAACCGTGCTCCGAAGCGGTCGGAGAGGATGCCCGAGAGGGGTCCGGCGACGAGGAAGCCGACCGTGAGTGGCAGCAGGTAGATGCCGGCCCAGAGCGGCGTCTGCTCGTACGAGTAGCCGTGCAGCGGCAGCCAGATGCCCTGCAGCCAGATGATCAGCATGAACTGCAGCCCGCCCCGGCCGATCGAGGCGAGGAGACCGGCGAGGTTCGCCATGGCGAAGGAGCGGATCGTGAACAGGCGCATCTCGAACATCGGCTGCTTCGTGTGCAGCTCGATGAAGACGAAGACGACCAGCAGGATCACCCCGCCGATGATGCCCGCGAGCACCCAGGGGTTCGACCAGCCCGTGGAGGAGGTCCCGTAGGGCTGGATGCCGTAGGTGATCGCGGCGAGGACGGCGGTGAGGCCCACGGCGAACGCGATGTTGCCCGGCCAGTCGAGCTTGCCCGCGTTCTTCGTGCCGACCTCGTGGAGCGACTTGTACGACCAGATGGTTCCGACGATGCCGACCGGGACACTCACGAAGAAGACGGCGCGCCAGTCGATCGTCGACAGGAGTCCGCCGACGATCAGGCCGATGAACGAGCCGGCGATGGCGGCCACCTGGTTGATGCCGAGGGCCATGCCGCGCTTGTTCGCGGGGAACGCGTCGGTCAGGATCGCGGTCGAGTTGGCGAACAGCATGGCGCCGCCGATGCCCTGCACCAGGCGCATCACGATGAGCCACATCGCGCCCGCCCCGTGGAGGAACGGGTCGAAGGCCAGGGCGATGGACCCGAGCGTGAAGACGACGAAGCCCAGGTTGTAGATCCGGACGCGACCGTACATGTCGCCGAGCCGGCCGAACGTGACGACGAGCACCGCTGTGATCAGCATGTATCCCATGAGCATCCAGAGCAGGTAGCTCACGTTGCCCGCCTGGAGCGGGTCGAGGTCGATGCCCTTGAAGATGGCCGGCAGGGAGATGATGACGATCGACGAGTTGATCGTGGCCATCAGCATGCCGAGAGTCGTGTTGCTGAGGGCCACCCACTTGTACTTGGGGTGGTCCTTCGTGAGGAAGGTGGGCAAGGTCGCGCTCCAGGATCGGCTGAACTAGTTACTTGATGTGAACTAACCATACGCTTGCGAAGCGCCGGGACGGACCAGTCGAGGGACGAGCATGCGAAGATGGCTGCATGTTCGGCCGCCGCCGGCGCGCGACACCCCCGCGCCCCCTCGACACGGGCTTCGGCGTGGGCGCGCAGGTCTACGTGCTCGACGCCGAGGAAGACGCGACGACGCCGTACCCCAACGGCGCGACCGGCCTGATCTTCCGCCACGGCGGCTCGGCCTGGCCCGGGATCTCGGCCGTCGGCGGTCTCGCGCCGGTGTGGTGGGTGGAGTTCGACACCCCGCAGTACACGGCCGACCTCGATGGGCCGTACACGAGGGCCCAGATCCCGCAGCGGTTCCTGCGACTGGCGCCGCCCGCGACCGAGGCCGACCTGCCCTACTGAGGGCGCGCATCCTGCGCTCCTGCTCTGCGACTCGAGAGACCTGCGACCCTGCGTCCCCGCCGTGCCACCCGGACGAGGGGCGCTCGCTCTGGGGATGCCGTCGGCCCCGGCAGCCTCGCTAGCGTCGGAGCATGATCTCCCCGCGCCTCGCCATCGCCGCCACCGTGCTGACCGTCGCGATCGCCGTCCCGTCGGTCGTCGCCGCCGACGCCGCGTCGGCCGCGCCCAAGACGTTCGCCAACTGCGCCGCGGTCCACAAGTCGTACTCGGGCGGCATCGCCAAGGCCGGCGTCAAGACGAACACCGTCACCTCGAAGGGAAAGGTCACGCACCGCGCTCTCAAGGGCAAGGTGAAGTTCGACACGGCCCTGTACAAGGCCAACGCGAAGTCGGACCGCGACAAAGACGGGATCGCCTGCGAGCTCGACTGAGTCGAGTCGGAGCGCTCAGCCGCTCGGAGGCGCTGCCGTCGATCCGCGGACGACGAAGTGCGTCGCCAGCTCGATCCGCGTGGTCCTCCTCGGGCGCGCCAGGCCCGTGCGGGCGTCCTCGACGAGATCGAGCAGGATCCGCAGCGCGACCGAGCCCATCTCGGCGGTCGGCTGCTGCACGGTGGTCATCGGGGGAGAGGCCCACTGCGCATCGGGCAGGTCGTCGAAGCCGACCACGCTGAGATCCTGCGGGATCCGGAGCCCGGTCTCGGTAGCTGCGTCGTAGACGCCGAAGGCCATCCCCTCGGACGAGGCGAAGAAGGCCGTCGGGCGGTCCGGCGCTCGAAGGAGAGGCAGGACGCCGTCGCGCGCCTCGGTGCGCGACCAGCCGGCGTGGACGAGCCGCGACGGAGGGAGGTCGAGCCCGGCCGCGGCCAGGGCTGAGCGGAAGCCGTCGACGCGCGCGGCGTTGTAGAGGGTCCCGGGCCCTGCGTCGACCATGCCGATCCGCGTGTGGCCGAGAGCGGCGAGATGCTCGCCGGCCGACCGGCCGCCCTCCCAGTTCGTGGACCCCACGCTCGGCACGTCGTCGGGCGGGCGGACGACCGGGTCGACCAGGACCACCGGCACTCCCGCAGCAGCCAGCCCGGCGAGCTGGGCGGTGGAGGGGCCGACCCCGACGATGACGGCGCCCTCGGATCGGCGACGGAGCAGCCTCGTGACCCAGTCGTCGTCGCGCGCGATCGTGAGGACGACGCCGGTGCCCGCGTCGGTCGCCGTCTGCTCGATCCCGCTCAGGGCTCTCGTCGCCCAGGCGTTGTCGACGGCGGTCAGCACGAGGTCGACGAGCTCGGGGACCGCTCTTCCGCGCGCACGGGACGCGTCTCCGGCGCGCTGGCGGTAGCCGGTGGCGGCGACGGCCTCGAGCACGCTGCGGCGGGTGGCGGCGGAGACGTCGGTGCCTCCGCGGAGCACCTTCGACACGGTGGGGACGCTCGTGCCGGCGGCCCGCGCGACGACCTCGAGGGTGGGACGCTGCGGGCTCATGCCGCAACCCTAGCGGCGGACTTTGCGCAAGATAATTTGTCTTGCCACGCAACAATTCGGTCGGCATACTCATCCCATCGCGATTCCCGCCTTCGGGTGTTGCGCAACTTTCCGTTCAACGCAGAACAGACCCGGCTCACCATCCGGGCGAAAGGACCGTCAATGCCGACAACCCGAGCATCGGTCTCCCGTCGGGGATTCCTGGGTCTCATCGGTGGCGCAGCAGCCGCCACCACTCTCGCCGCCTGCACGTCCGGCGGCTCCTCCGGCGGCGGCGGAGGAGGTGGGGCGCTCAAGTTCTGGAACATGCCGTGGGGCGGGCCGGCCTTCAACCCGCTCGACAAGAAGATCACCGAGGCCTACAAGCCGGGTTCGGGGCTGCCGAAGGCGACCTACCAGTCGGTCCAGTGGGCCAACTTCGTCCAGACCTTCGCCACGTCGGTCGCCTCGAAGACCGGGCCCGCCGTCAGCTCCGGCGGCGGCACGCAGGCGTTCCAGTTCGCCAAGCAGGGCTTCATCGCCGAAGCCGACGACCTCATCTCGAGCTGGAAGTCGAACGGGATCTACGACGACTTCCTGCCCGGCCTCCTCGACACGATGAAGACGCCGGACGGCTACGTCGCGGTGCCGTACAACCTCGACATGCGGGTGCTCTGGTACAACAAGGCCCTCCTCGAGAAGGCGGACGCCGCTCCGCCCACCGACTGGCAGTCGTATCTCGACACGGCCGCCGCGCTCAAGAAGATCGGCGTCTACGGTTTCGCGGCGAACGGCAACGCGAGCGGCGGCAACGCGTTCCAGATGATCGTCGGGCTGATGATCAACAACGGCGGCGGCATCTTCGACGAGGAGGGGAAGCCGAACCTGGTCACGGAGGCGAACATCCAGGCCCTGGAGTTCATCGAGGAGAACATCAAGAAGGGGTACGTCGACCCGGGGGCCATCAGCTACACCGCCACGAACTCGAACTCGCAGTGGAAGGACCGGAAGTTCGGCATGGGCATCGACGTGCCGGGTCTCGCGGCGAACATCGGCGGGAGCACGGCGGCCGAGGTCGTCGTCGCGGACCCGATGGCGTCCGACACGGGCAAGAAGGGGGCGCTGTACTTCCCGAACAACATCATGATGTACAAGAACACGCCCAGCCAGAAGGACTCCGAGGCGTTCCTGACCTACTACTACAAGCACATGTCGGTGCTGTGGACGCAGAAGACGGGGATCGGCCTGCCGGTGCTGAAGTCGATCGCGGCCACCCCTGAGTTCCAGTCGGATCCCAACCAGGTGAAGATCGTGAACGACTGGCAGCCGGTCGCGAAGACCTGGGCGGCACCCGGCGGCACGGCCCTGTTCGCCAATGTCAGCTACGTGGACAGCACGGCGCCGATGTCGACCTTCGGCCAGAACGTCCTCTCGGGCAAGTCGCCGAAGCAGTCCCTGACGATCCTGCAGAACACGCTCGCCGGCCAGATCAAGTAGCCGCCGTCCCGGGCGCGGGGTTCCGCTCCGCGCCCGGGAATAACCTCACCTCCCTCACGTTGACTCATTTGTATGCGAACGCATACAAGGTGAGACAGGGTGAGGACATGGCACAGGCAAACGGCATGCAGTTCGGGATCTTCTCGGTCGGCGACATCACGACCGACCCGACCACGGGGCGGACTCCGACCGAGAACGAGCGTGTTCTGGCGATGGTGACCATCGCGAAGAAGGCCGAGGAGGTCGGCCTCGACGTCTACGCGGCCGGCGAGCACCACAACCCGCCGTTCGTCAACTCGAGCCCGACGACCCTCCTCGCGTTCATCGCGGCGCAGACCGAGCGGATCATCCTCTCGACCGCCACGACCCTCATCACCACCAACGACCCGGTGAAGATCGCCGAGGACTTCGCGCTCCTCCAGCACCTCGCCGGCGGCCGCGTCGACCTCACGCTCGGTCGCGGCAACACCGGTCCCGTCTACCCGTGGTTCGGCAAGGACATCCGCCAGGGAATCAACCTGGCGATCGAGAACTACGCGCTCCTCCACCGCCTCTGGACCGAGGAGGTCGTCGACTGGAAGGGCCACTTCCGGACGCCGCTGCAGGGCTTCACCGCCACCCCTCGCCCTCTCGACGACGTGGCGCCGTTCGTCTGGCACGGCTCCATCCGCTCGACGGAGATCGCCGAGCAGGCCGCGTTCTACGGCGACGGCTTCTTCGCCAACCACATCTTCTGGCCCGCGTCGCACACCGCCCAGATGGTGCGTCTCTACCGCGAGCGCTTCGAGCACTACGGTCACGGCACGGCCGCCCAGGCGATCGTCGGTCTCGGCGGGCAGGTGTTCCTGGCCAAGAACTCCCAGGACGCCGTGAAGCAGTTCCGGCCGTACTTCGACAATGCGCCCGTCTACGGGCACGGCCCCTCGCTCGAGGACTTCACCTCCCAGACCCCGCTCACGGTCGGCAGCCCGCAGGAGGTCATCGACCGCACCCTCGGCTTCCGCGACTACGTCGGCGACTACCAGCGCCAGCTCTTCCTGATGGACCACGCCGGGCTCCCGCTGAAGACCGTCCTCGAGCAGCTCGACATCCTCGGCGAGGAGGTCGTCCCGGTCCTCCGCCGCGAGTTCGCCGCCAACCGTCCCGCCGACGTGCCGGACGCCCCCACTCACGCCTCGCTCGTCGCCGGCCGCGCCGCCCTCGAGCCCGTGCCCGCTCTCTAGAGACCGCAGGATCACGAACACCATGTCCACGAAGCACATCACCGTCGTGACGGCCGGCCTCAGCCAGCCGTCGTCCACCCGCCTGCTCGCCGACCGGCTCGCCGAGGCTGCCGTCCGCTCCCTCGTCGAGCGCGGAGCCGAGGTCGAAGTGGAGGTCGTCGAGCTCCGCGACCTCGCGCACGACATCACCGACAACCTCCTCACCGGTTTCGCCGGGCCCGCGCTGCAGGCGGCGATCGACAAGGTCACCTCCGCCGACGGCGTCATCGCCGTGACGCCGGTCTTCACGGCCTCCTACAGCGGGCTGTTCAAGTCGTTCTTCGACGTGATCGACAAGGACTCCCTCGACGGGATGCCGGTCCTGATCGGGGCGACCGCCGGGACGGCGCGGCACTCGATGGTCCTCGACTTCGCGCTCCGTCCCCTGTTCGCCTACCTCCGGGCCGTGGTGGTGCCGCTCGGCGTCTTCGCGGCGTCGGAGGACTGGGGCAGCGGCGACGCGACCTCGACGACGCTCCCGGATCGCGTTGCGCGGGCTGCGGGGCAGCTGGCGGATCTCGTGGCGGGGCGCGCGTCCACCGCACCTGGCGACGCACTCCTCGGGGGCATCGTGCCGTTCGGGGAGCAGCTACGGCGCCTCTCGCTGGAGTAGCCCGCCGCTCGCAGCGACCCCTTCGCTCGTTCTCCACAGGTGCTCGGTGGACGTTTGGATATAAATGTCAGCCGTGCCAGTCTTCCGATCAGAGCATCGGAGGAACATGCACGGGTGGAAGATCGACGTCGACGGCGTCCGCGGGATCATCGCGGGCGTCGTCGTCGCAGGCGAGGCACTGAGCGCGCACGAGAGCGACGCCCGTCGGCTCGGCGAGGACGCGGCGGCGGCCTGCGGGCCAGCGCGGCGGGTCGCCGCCGCCGTCTCCGCCCTGCTCGAGACGCGGCGCGACGACCTCCGCTCGGCCGCGCGACGCAGTCGCCGGGTGCTCGCGGCAGCGAGCGAGTCGACCGAGGCGTACCTGGCGGCGGACGAGGCCATGGCCGCCGACGCGCTCGCCTCGGCTCGGCGGGCGTTCGGCGGGCTCGCTCTCGCGGGTGCCCTGTGACGGGCCCGCTCGGCTCCGGGTCCACCGGCGCAGGCCCGTCACTCCCGTCGAGCGAGGCCGTGACGGAGGTCGCTCGCGAGCTGATCGAAGCAGCTCACGCGGCACGGGAGGGCGGCGCCCGGGTCCTGGCAGCGTGGCGCCCGATCTCCCTCCACTACGACGCCCCCGAGGCGGTCGACCTCTTCGCGGCGATGAATCCGGTCGAGCGGGTCACCGACGAGCACGCCGAGGTGCTCGGCTCCGTCGCCCGGATCCTCGGAGACTTCGCGGACGATGTCGGGCGCCTCGAGGCGCAGGCTGCTGCCGTCGATGCTCGGCGCGACCAGTCGCCGGAGGCGAGTTCGTCCGACTCGGCCGAACCGTGCATCCTGCGGCGCCTCGAGCACGGCCTCTCCGAGGCGGAGGACGCCGCCGTGTCACGCCTCTCGGCCCTCGGCGCCGCGCACTACCGGCTGCCCGTGGGCGAGCCGCCGCCACCCCTGTCGATGTCGGGCGCCGCCGCCTGGGCCGCAGTCCTGCCCGCGTTCGACCGCGGCGTCCGGTCGACCGGGCTCGGCCTCCTCTCGTCGCTCCTCGCGCGGCGCGATCTCGCTGCGTGGGCGGAGGCACATCCCCGGAGGCTCCGGGCACTCCTCGACGACCCGCCCGACGCGACGCGCGTGCGCGCGTGGTGGTCGGCGCTCGGCCGCTCCGAGCGAGACGCGCTCATCGCCGGCGTCCCGCTCGTCGTCGGCAACCTCGACGGGGTGACCCTCGCCGACCGTGGTCGCGCCAACCGGTCGACCCTGCGGCGGGAGATCGCTCGGCTCGAGGGCTCCGAGAGGCCTCCGGTCCGCGACCGTCGCGACGAGGCCTCCGACCAGAACGAGGCGGAGTTCCTCGCGAGCTATCGGCGGATCCAGGAGCAGTCCGCGCACTCGGTCCTCGTCGCGTTCGACCCCGAGGACGAGTCCTTCGTGTCGTACGTCGGGCGTCTCGATCCTGTGACGGGCGACCTTCCGGCAGCGACTCGGCACATCGGCGTCCTCATCCCCGGTACGGGGACGAACCCGGCGACCTGGTCGCAGGAGACGCCTCGAGCTCAGAAGGTGCTGAGCACCATCGGCCAGCCCGAGGATGTCGGAATCTTCACCTGGGCCGGCGGGAGATTCCCGCAGTTCCTCGACGCAGTGTCGGCGGACGACAGCGCGACTCTCGGCCCTCGCCTCGGCCGATTCGTCGACTCGGTCCGCTCGACCACCGGTGCCACGATCACGGCCGTCGGCTACAGCTACGGCGGTGCCGTCCTCGGCATGGCCGAGAAGACCGGGATCGACATCGACAGGTCCGTGGCCGTCTCGAGCGCCGGCCTCGGCAACGGCGTCCGGAGCGTGGACGACTACGCGCGGACATCGGCCATTCCCCACTACGCGATGATGGCGCCGGGCGACCGCATCGTCGGCTACACGCAGAGCCTCCAGGCGGGCGACCTCGGTCACGGCGGGAGCCCGGTCGATCCACGTTCGGGCTTCGAGAGGCTGGAGACGGGCTATCGCGATTCCGAGGCGGGGGCGGCATCCGGGCAGCTCACCGGCCATGTCGGCGTCTGGAACGGCGACTCCGGTGTGGGCCAGCAGGTAGGTCGAGCGATCGCAGGCGGGCAGGTCGAACTGTATGCGCGACCCGAGATCGTCGGCACGACGCTCCAGGGCGACCCGATCCTGTCGAACCCGATCATGGAGCCCGGGTACGAGCCCGTCTTGGAGCGCGTGAGGGGTGAGCGTGGTTAGGGCGGGCCAGATCTGCGTGGGAGCCGTGGGTGCCGTGGTCGTCCTTCTCCTGTCGGCCTGTGCCGATGGCTCACCGATCGAGTCCGATCGCAGCCTGACCCAGACCCGGCACGATGCTCGCGAGGTCGTGTCCTCGACCCTTGCGCCACTCCCCGTCGCGCGCAGGTCGGAGCGTCTGACGCTCGACGACAGAGCGTCACCGTGCAAGCAGTCGGGCGACGACATCCAGCAGTGGATCTACCGCCTCATGCTCGAATACGAGAACGGGACCGACACGCGGTCGCTGGCGCTCGGGCTCGTCGAAGAGAGGAAGGCAGCCGGGTGGCTAGTAATCGATGGCGGCTCCGACCGGGAGACGGTCAACATGCTTCTGAGACAGCGGGGCGGAGAGGGCAGAGCCGGGCCTCTGCTGCGCGTGACGGCGACGCCGACCAGGCCTCGGTTGACCCCCACCGTCGCCGTCGGCGCGTCAGGACCCTGCGTCGCCGTGCGCCGACACGAGGAGCCCACTCCGTGACGCGCGCCGCCAGCGTCCCCGTGCTCGGGCTCGTGCGCCTGCTCGTCGGCCTCGTGCTCGTCGCGACACTCGCCGGGTGCTCGGCCCGGCCACGCGTAAACACTGACGTCTCGCTCCAGCAGACGGAGCTCGACGCTCACGCCGTCGTCGCGGCCGCACTGCGCTCGCTCCCCGCCGCCGGCCGCGGACCGAGCGAAGAACTCGTCGACGACTCCGCGTGGTGCAGCGACACCGACCCGTCGGTACAGCAGTGGATCCACCGCTCGTCGGTCGCCTACGACCGAGGCGTCGATACGCGGTCCCTGGCTCTCCGCATCGTCGACGACAAGAGGACCGCCGGCTGGAGGGTCGTCGACGACAGCTCGGACGGCGAGACGGTCAACATGCTCCTCGAGCACGATGCCGAACGGCAGACGTCGATCCGGCTGCTCCGAGTCACCGCGGCGCCGACAACACCCGACTTCCGCCCCACCGTCTCAGTCGGTGTCACAGGGCCCTGCGTCGTGGTCGGCCAGGATGGAGAGCAGCCGACGGAAATGAACGGACACCCACCGACGTTGGGGCACCCATGAACGAGATCGAACAGCTCGAGCGCTTCCACGAACGCCGCCTCGCGCGCGCGACCAACCCGCAGGGGCCGCTGGCCCTGACGAACACGCAGTGGGTCGACTCCGAGCAGCCGATCTGGGGAGTGCCGGGCGTCTGGGCTCCGGCGCCCGAGGGCCTCGGCGGTCTCGCCCTGACGGCGACCGCCGCAGACGGCGTCGAGGTCGACGGCGCGATCGTCGACGGCACCGTCTACATCGCCGGCGACGACGCCATCACCCCGTCCACGATCCGCTTCAGCGAGGGCGTCACCGGCACGGTCATCGCGAACGAAGAGCACACCTCCTACGGCCTCCGCGTCTGGGATGCTTCCTCGGAGGGGAACCAGGGCTTCGGCACCATCGACGCCTTCCCGTACGACCCGTCCTGGGTGATCACCGCCGACTTCGACCCGACCGAGAGCGGCACCGAGGTCGCGATCCTGCACCAGAAAGACGCCGAGGCGCGCCAGCGGCCGCTCCCCGGGCTGATCCGCTTCAGCCGCGACGGCGTCGACTACGAGCTCGCCGCCTTCCCGGCTGGCGAGGGCGACCGTCTCCAGCTCGTCTTCGGCGACGCCACGAACGGGGTGTCCACCTACTCGGTCGGGCGGTTCCTGTTCCCCACGCCGAACGGCGACGGGACGATCACGCTCGACTTCAACCGCGCCGTCCTGCCGCCCTGCGCCTTCTCGTACAACTTCAACTGCCCCATCCCGCCCAAGCAGAACCGCTTCGGCATCGCCATCGAGGCAGGGGAGCGCAACGTCCTCGCCAAGGACGGCTCGCTCCTCCACGAGTGACCGGCCGTCCCGCCTAGACTCGAACACGTGTTCACCCTGCTCGTCCGCCGCGCAGACGAGTCGATCGACCTGACCGTGATCCGCCGCGGTTCCGACGGCTGCCTTGCGAGCGCCGAGAGCCGTACTCTCGAGCAGGACGAGCTCGGCGAGGCGGTCCGCCAGGGCGAGCGCGACGCGACCCGCTGGGTCTGGGACGACACGGCGAGGTGGTACCCGCGACTGCTGTCGGCGGGCGTGTTCGTGGAGAGGTGCGTCGACCTCCGGCTGGTCCACGCGATCCTGCGCGCCTCCGCCTTCACCCGCGGCTCGGCCATCCACGCGAGCCCGCGAGGTCCGTACGACACCCCGCAGGCGCCGGCCGTCGACGGCTCGGCGCTCTTCGTCGTCGAGCCCGAGTCGCTGCCCGACGCGCTGGGGGAGTTCCTCGCGCAGCGCGACGCCATCGAGGCGAGCCCGGAGCGCGCGCGACTGGAGCTGCTCGCCACCGCCGAGTCGACCGGCGCCCTGATCGCGGCCGAGATGCGGCACGCCGGCATCCCCTGGTCGGCGTCCCGGCACGACGAGCTCCTGACGGCAGCCCTCGGCCCGCGACCGCCCGCAGGAGAGCGCCCCCTGCGCCTCCTCGAGGCCCTCGCCGAGATCCGCGCAGCGCTCGGGAGCCCCGACCTCAACCCCGACTCGCCGACCGACCTGATCCGCGCGCTCCGGGCGGCCGGGCTGCAGGTCTCGAGCACCCGCCAGTGGGAGCTGAAGTCGCTCGAGCACCCCGTCATCGAGCCGCTCCTCCGCTACAAGAAAATGCAGCGGCTCCTTGTCGCCAACGGCTGGACCTGGCTCGACGCCTGGGTGCGCGACGGGCGCTTCCGACCCGAGTACGTGCCTGCCGCGGCAGCCACCGGTCGCTGGGGCACCTCCGGCGGCGGAGCCCTGCAGCTCCCGAAGGCCGTCCGAGGCGCCGTCGTCGCCGATCCCGGGCACGCGCTCGTCGTGGCCGACGCCTCCCAGCTCGAACCGCGCATCCTGACGGCCCTCTCCGGAGACACCGCGATGGCCCGCGCAGGATCGGGCGATCTGTACGAGGGGATCGTCGCCACCGGCGCCGTGGCGACCCGCTCCGAGGCCAAGGTCGCCATGCTCGGGGCGATGTACGGCGCCACGCAGGGCGACGGCGGGCGCCTCATGCCCCGGCTCACCCGCGCGTTCCCGAGGGCAATCGCCCTCGTCGAGGACGCCGCCCGCGTCGGCGAGGCCGGGGGAGTCGTGTCGACCCTCCTCGGGCGCACCTCGCCGCCTCCGGGCGCCGGAAGCGAGGAGCTCCCGCCGGAGATGGGCCGGCCGGACGTCGACCGCGGCATGCGGGCCTGGGGTCGGTTCACCCGCAACTTCGTGGTGCAGGGCACTGCGGCCGAGTGGGCGCTCTGCTGGATGGGCATCCTGCGCCGCTCCCTCGCCGAGCGGTACGGACGCGGCCCGGACGCGCCGCACCTGGTGTTCTTCCTGCACGACGAGGTCGTGGTGCACTCGCCGGAGGCCGTGGCGGCCGAGGTCGCCGGGCTCGTCGAGTCGGCTGCGGCCGAGGCCGGGCGCCTCCTGTTCGGAGCCGCGCCGGTGCGCTTCCCGGTGACGGTCGCGACGGTGCAGGCCTACTCCGAAGCCAAGTGAGAGTGTCGGGTCACCACCCCCCTTCGATCACGCCCTTGTGATTCTCAGGGGGTCTCGGTCATAATTCGTAGAAGCACCGCAGTTCCATTCACAGGTCGATGGGGAAGTCGCACCTAACCGAATGGAGCTTCACGTGGCTGCACAAACAAACACTGCGCCGAGCGCGCGGGGCGTGCTGTTCGTTCACTCGTCCCCCCGTGCTCTGAGCCCACATGTCGAGTGGGCTGCTGGTCGTGCCCTCGGGCGCGCCGTGAACTTCACCTGGAGCGACCAGCCGGCCCTCAAGGGCTCCCTGCGCACCGAGTTCTACTGGGAGGGCCCAGCGGGCACCGGTGCCCAGATCGCGTCCGCGCTCCGCGGCTGGGAACACCTCCGCTACGAGGTGACCGAAGACCCGTCCGCCGGTGCCGACGGCGGTCGCTGGATGCACACGCCCGACCTCGGCGTCTTCTTCGCGCAGACCGACTCGGTCGGCAACACCGTGATCCCCGAAGACCGCGTCCGCTACGCGATGGAGATCGCAGGATCGAACGCGCTCGAGCTGCACCGCGAACTCCGGCTCGCGCTCGGCCAGGCCTGGGACGACGAGCTCGAGGCCTTCCGCCACGCGGGCGAGGGCAACCCGGTCGTCTGGCTGCACAAGGTCGGTTAGCCACTCCAGAGCGGCGCCACAGGACGGCGGCGGCACCAGTCCGCGGACCGGTGCCGCCGCCGTCCTGTGGCGCCGTTGTCTTGTGGCGCCGCCGTCCTGTGGCGCCGTTGTCGGGCGCCACAGCGTCAGCCTCTCGAGCTAGACCGTCTTGAACGCGATGACCGCGTTGTGGCCGCCGAACCCGAACGACGTCGAGATCGCGACGAGCTCGCCGTCGGCCAGCTGACGCGGCTCGGTGACGAGGTCGATGTCGATCTCGTCGTCGGTCTGCGTCGTGTTGATCGTCGGCGGGGCGGTGCGGGTGTGCAGCGCCATGACCGTGAAGGCAGCCTCGATCGCCCCGGCACCGCCGAGGAGGTGGCCGGTGGACGCCTTCGTCGCTGACAGGGCCACCGACGACAGGTGCTCGCCGAAGACCCGGAGCAGCGCGTGGTACTCCGCGATGTCGCCGACGGGGGTGGACGTCGCGTGCGCGTTGATGTGCGCGACCTTGTCGCGCTCCACACCGGAGGCCTCGAGCGCCATCACGACGGCGCGGGCCGCGCCGGTGCCCTCGGGGTCGGGCGCGGTGATGTGGAACGCGTCGCTCGTGACGCCGCCGCCGAGCACCTCGGCGTAGATCCGGGCGCCGCGGGCGAGCGCGTGCTCCTCGGTCTCGAGCACCAGGGCGCCTGCGCCCTCGCCGAGCACGAAGCCGTCGCGGGTGACGTCGTAGGGCCGGGAGGCGGTCGCAGGATCGTCGGACCGGGTCGAGAGGGCGTGCATCGACGCGAACGCGGCGAGCGGCAGCGGGTGAATCGCAGCCTCCGAGCCTCCGGTGACGACGATGTCGGCGTGCCCGAGCTGGAGGTGCTCGTACGCGTTGACGATCGACTCGGTGCTCGACGCGCAGGCCGACAGGACCGTGCGGGCTCCGGCACGAGCACCGAGGTCCATCGACACGGCCGCGGCGGGGCCGTTGGCCATGAGCATGGGCACGGTCATCGGCAGGACCCGGCGCGGACCCTTCTCGCGGAGGGTGTCCATGCCGTCGGTGAGGGTCCAGATGCCGCCGATGCCGGTGGCCCAGTCGACCAGGAGCCTCTCGGGGACGACCTCGGGGGATCCTGCGTCGGCCCACGCCTCGCGCGCAGCGATGAGCGCGTACTGGCTGGAGGGGTCGAGACGCTTGGTCTCTTGACGGGACAGGACCTCGGCCGGGTCGACCTTGATCTGGCCGGCGAAGCGGACGGGGAGGTCGTAGCGCTCTGTCCACTCGGCCTCGATGGTGGAGATGCCGCTCTCTTTGGCGAGCAGGGCACGCCAGCTGTCGGCCATCGTCCCGCCGAGGGGGGTGGTGGCACCGATACCGGTGACGACGATCTTCTTGGTCACTCTGACAACTTTCTCAACGAGCTCGCGACGTGAGCGTCACGAGGGGTGAAACGCCGCTCGGCCCGCGCCTTCGAGACGCGGGCCGAGCGGACGAACGATTTAGCCCTGCGCCTTGGTGATGAAGGTCACAGCGTCGCCGACGGTCTTGAGGTTCTTGACCTCGTCGTCGGGGATCTTGACGTCGAACTTCTCTTCGGCGTTGACCACGATGGTCATCATCGAGATCGAGTCGATGTCGAGGTCGTCGGTGAACGACTTGTCCATCTCGACGGTGTCGGTGGCGATACCGGTCTCGTCGTTGATGAGCTCGGCCAGGCCGGCCAGGACTTCTTCGGTGGACTGTGCCATTGTGTTCTCTCCTTGAGGTGTCGTTGTGACCGGGTAAATCCTAGGGCACGCGCTCCGGCCAGCCGAGCGACGCGCAGGTTCTGGCGCGGAGGGGCTCCTGGTGCTAGGGCAGGACGACGATCTGCGCGCCGAAGACCAGGCCGGCTCCGAAGCCGATCTGGAGCGCGAGGCCGCCGGAGAGTCCGGGGTTCTCCTGCAGCAGGCGGTGGGTCGCCAGCGGGATGCTCGCGGCCGAGGTGTTGCCGGTGTCCTCGATGTCTCGTCCGATGACCACGGTGTCGGGGAGGCCGAGCTGCTTCGCGAACTCGTCGATGATGCGCATGTTGGCCTGGTGGGGCACGAACGCGGCGAGGTCGGATGCCTGGATGCCGGCCTTCTCGATGGCGAGCTTGGCGACCTTGACCATCTCCCAGACGGCCCAGCGGAAGACGGTCGGGCCCTCCTGGCGGATGGTCGGCCACGCTGCGGCGTCACCGCTCTCGCGGTACTCGCGGAACGTCGACGTCATGCCGATGGTGTCCCACTTCGAGCCGTCGGAGCCCCAGATGGTGGGGGAGATGCCGGGGGTGTCGCTCGGCCCGACGACCGCGGCGCCCGCGCCGTCGCCGAGGAGGAACGAGATCGAGCGGTCGGTCGGGTCGATGATGTCGCTGAGCTTCTCGGCACCGACGACGAGCACGTAGTCGGCGATGCCCGACTTGATGAGGGCGTCGGCCTGGGCGATGCCGTAGGTGTACCCGGCGCAGGCGGCGCTGATGTCGTAGGCGGCGGCCGGGTTCGCCCCGACGCGCTCGGCGAGGAGCGTGGCCATCGAGGGCGTGAGGACGACGTTGCTGACCGTCGAGACGAGGACCGCGCCGATCTGGTCGGGCCGGATGCCGGCCTTCTCGATGGCCTCGCGGGCCGCGGTCTCGGCCAGGTCGACGGCTCCGACCTCCCGGCTGGCGCGCTTGCGCGTGATGACGCCGGTGCGCTGGCGGATCCACTCGTCGGAGGAGTCGATCGGCTCGATGATCTCGGAGTTCGGCACCGTCAGGTCGCCTCGGGCGGCGCCGAGGCTGAGGATGCGCGTGAACTCGCGCGTCGGGTTCTGACGGAGGGCGGGGGTGGGGTTGCTCATGCTGCTGCTCCCTGCAGGAGGTCGACGGCGGCCTGGAGGTCGTCGGGGGTCTTGATGGCGACGGTCGGCACGCCCTTGAGGCCGCGCTTGGCGAGGCCGGTCAGGGCTCCGGCCGGAGCGAGCTCGATCTGGCCGGTGATGCCTGCCGCCTGGAACGACTCCATCGTCTTGTCCCAGCGGACGGGTGAGGCGACCTGCTGGACGAGCAGGTCGAGATACTGGCGCCCCGAGGCGACGATCGAGCCGTCGTGGTTGGTCCAGAGCGACAGCGCAGGATCCGCCGCCGTCACACCGGCGGCAGCCGTCTCGAGTGCGGCCACGGCGGGCTTCATGTACCGGGTGTGGAACGCACCGGCCACCTGCAGCGGCACCACACGCGCCTTCGCAGGCGGCTCCGCGGCCAGCCGCGCGAGCGCGTCGAGCGAGCCGGCGACGACGATCTGACCGCCCCCGTTGAAGTTGGCGGGCTCGAGACCGAACTCGGCGAGCTTCGCGAGGAGCTCGTCCTCGTCGCCGCCGAGCACGGCGCTCATGCCGGTCGGCTCGGCAGCAGCGGCCTCGGCCATGCCGCGGGCGCGCACGGTCACGAGCGAGACGGCGTCGGCCTCGGTGACGACCCCCGCGAGGGCTGCCGCGGTCAGTTCTCCGACCGAGTGGCCGGCCACGCCCGCGATAAGCGAACGGTCGACCCGGTCGAACAGCGCCCGGGCCGTGACGAGCCCGGCAGCCACGATGAGGGGCTGGGCGATCGCGGTGTCGCGGATCGTGTCGGCGTCGGAAGTCGTGCCGTGAGCGACGAGGTCGACCCCGGCGGCGTCGGAGAGCTGCTCGACGAGGGCTCGGGAGCCGGCATCGGAGATCCAGGGGGTGAGGAAGCCGGGTGTCTGAGAACCTTGCCCGGGGGCTACGAGAACGATCACTGGACCATCCTGCCAACCATCGGGGCCTTCGCGGTGTGGCGACTCGACCAAGAATCGACGAAACCGTTGTAGGGGTCGCTCATGAGGTCGGGCCGTGCTTCTTCGGCCGGGGCGCGGCGACGAGCCTCGGGGCTGCCGCAGCGCGCTTCGTCGCGTCGGGCTGCACGTGGCTCTTCGGTCGGCCTGACGGAGCGTCGGGGTCGGAGATCGAGCCCAGGATCAGGGCCGACTGCAGGATGAGGGCCTCTCGCGCCCCGGTCGCGTCCCACCCGATGACGTCGGTGACGCGCTTCAGGCGGTACCGCACCGTGTTCGGGTGCACGAACAGCTCGCGGGCCGTGGCCTCGAGCGATCGGCCGTTGTCGAGGTAGCACCAGAGGGTCGTCAAGAGCTCGGACGAGTGGGCCTTGAGAGGGCGGTAGATGCGATTGACGAGGGTCGCGCGGGCGACCGGGTCGCCGGCGAGGGCGCGCTCGGGCAGGAGGTCGTCGGCGAGGGCGGGCCGCGGGGCGTTCCGCCAGGCGCGGGCGACGGCGAAGCCGGCCAGCGCCGCCTTCGCGCTGCCGGACGCGTCGACGAGCCCGGGCACCTCGTGGCCGAGCACCAGGGGGCCGTCGCCGAAGCCCGGCTCGAGGGCTGCTGCGATGTCGGTGAAGCTCGGCCGGGCGTGCGTCGCGGTGTCGGTCTCGTCGCGCTCGTCGTCGGCTCGTCCGATGACGAGGACGAGGCGGGAGCCCTGCACGCCGATCAGGACGTCGGCGTCGAGGTGACGGGCCGTGCGGCGCAGCACGTCGACATCGAGCATGCGGGGAGCGGTGCCGACCAGGACGGAGACCTCGCCGTGCCCGTGCCAGCCGAGCGCCGCGATCCTGCTCGGGAGTTCGTCGTCGTACTCGCCGGACAGGATCGAGTCGACGACGAGAGCCTCGAGGCGGGCGTCCCAGAGGCCTCGGGCCTCGGCGGCCCGGGCGTAGACGTCGGCCGCGGCGAACGCGATCTCGCGCGAGTAGAGCAGGATCGCCTCGCGGAGGTAGCTGTCGCCGTCTTTCACCCGGTCTTCGACGACCTCGCAGGTGACGCGGATCAGCTGCAGGGTCTGCTGGAGGCTGACGCTCCGGAGCAGCTCGCGGGGAGCCGCACCGAAGACGTCGGCGGCGATCCAGGGCGTCGACCTCGGGTCGTCGAACCAGCTGATGAACGAGGTGATGCCCGCCTGCGCCACGAGCCCGACCGCCGAGCGCCGCCCCGGCGGCATGGAGCCGTACCAGGGCAGCGTCTCGTCGAGCTTCTTGATCGTGGCGGTCGCGAACTCGCCCGACACCGTTCGGAGCCAGGCCAGCGTCTTCTGCTTCGCCGCCGGATCCTGCTGGCGCGAAGCGCTCACGCCCGGGTCAGCTCTCGCCGCCGGCCGACCCCGAGGTGCCGGCCGTCACGTCGTGGAGCTGGTAGCGGTCGATGGCCTGCTGGACCACGCTCCGGTCGACCTCGCCGCGCTTGGCGAGCGCCTGGAGGGTGCGGACGACCATCGACGGACCGTCGATCTTGAAGAACCGACGGGCTGCGGGCCGCGTGTCGGAGAACCCGAAGCCGTCTGCGCCGAGCGTGTTGTAGTCGCCGGGCACGAACTGGCGGATCTGGTCTTGGACGGCGTGCATGAAGTCGGACACGGCGACGACCGGACCCTCGGCCCCCTCGAGCTTCTGCGTGACGTACGGCACGCGGGGCTCGGCGTCGGGGTTGAGATAGTTGTGCGCGTCGGCGTCGAGGCCGTCGCGGCGCAGCTCGGTCCAGGACGTGACGCTCCAGACGTCGGCGGCGACGTTCCAGTCGTCGGCGAGGAGCTGCTGCGCCTCGAGCGCCCACGGCACACCCACGCCGGAGGCGAGGAGCTGAGCGCGCGGGCCCAGGTTCTCGGCCGCCTTGAGCTTGTAGATGCCGCGCACGACGCCGTCGACGTCGAGCCCCTCCGGCTCGGCCGGCTGCTGCATCGGCTCGTTGTACACCGTGAGGTAGTACATGACGTTGGGGTCGGGGTGGACCGCGTTGCCCTCGTCGTCGGTGCCGTACATGCGGGTCAGCCCGGCGCGCACGATGTGGCCGATCTCGTACCCGTAGGCGGGGTCGTAGCTGACGACGGCGGGGTTGGTCGAGGCGAGCAGGGGGGAGTGGCCGTCGGCGTGCTGGAGGCCCTCGCCGGTCAGCGTGGTCCGGCCGGCGGTGGCGCCGATGACGAAGCCGCGGGCCATCTGGTCGCCCGCCGCCCACATGGCGTCGCCGGTGCGCTGGAACCCGAACATCGAGTAGAAGACGTAGACCGGGATGAGCGGCTCGCCCTGGGTCGAGTAGCTGGTGCCTGTCGCCGTGAAGGCCGCGAACGCGCCGGCCTCGTTGATGCCGACGTGGATGATCTGGCCCTGCGGCGACTCCTTGTACGCCAGCAGCTGCTCGCGGTCGACGGAGGTGTAGTGCTGGCCGTTGGGGTTGTAGATCTTCGACGTCGGGAAGTAGCTGTCCATCCCGAACGTGCGCGCCTCGTCGGGGATGATCGGGACGATGCGGTGACCGAAGTCGGGTGCGCGGAGGAGGTCTTTCAGCAGGCGGGCGAAGGCCATGGTGGTGGCCGCCTCCTGCTTGCCGGAGCCCTTCTTGGCGATGGCGTAGGCCGAGTCGTCGGGCAGCGAGAGGGCTGTGTGCTTCGTGCGGCGCTCGGGGATGAATCCGCCGAGCTCGCGGCGGCGCTCCTGGAGGTACTCGATCGCCTCGTCGTCCTGACCGGGGTGGTAGTACGGCGGCAGGTACGGGTTCTCTTCGAGCGTCGCGTCGGTGATGGGGATGCTCATCTCGTCGCGGAACTTCTTGAGGTTGTCGAGCGTGAGCTTCTTCATCTGGTGGGTCGCGTTGCGGCCCTCGAAGGTCGGGCCGAGGCCGTAGCCCTTGACCGTCTTCGCCAGGATCACCGTGGGCTGGCCCTTGTGCTCGCTGGCCGCCTTGTAGGCCGCGTAGACCTTGCGGTAGTCGTGGCCGCCGCGCTTGAGGTTCCAGACGTCCTCGTCGCTGTAGCCGCTGACGAGCTCGAGAGCCCGCGGGTCGCGCCCGAAGAAGTTCTCGCGGACGTACGCACCCGACTCGGCCTTGTACGTCTGGAAGTCGCCGTCCGGCGTGGTGTTCATGAGGTTCAGCAGCGCGCCCTCGGTGTCGCGGGCGAGCAGGTCGTCCCATTCGCGGCCCCAGACGACCTTGATGACGTTCCAGCCGGCGCCGCGGAAGAAGCTCTCGAGCTCCTGGATGATCTTGCCGTTGCCGCGGACCGGGCCGTCGAGGCGCTGCAGGTTGCAGTTGATGACGAAGTTCAGGTTGTCGAGGCCGTCGTTGGCCGCCACCTGGAGCTGGCCGCGGCTCTCGACCTCGTCGAGCTCCCCGTCGCCGAGGAACGCCCAGACCTGCTGGTCGGACGCGTCTTTGATACCGCGGTTGGTGAGGTACTTCGCCAGCTGCGCCTGGTAGATCGCGTTGATCGGCCCGAGACCCATCGAGACTGTGGGGAACTGCCAGTACTCGGGCATGAGTCGCGGGTGCGGATACGACGAGAGGCCGTCGGCGCCGTGCGACTTCTCTTGGCGGAATCCGTCGAGCGCGTGCTCGTCGAGACGGCCCTCGAGGTACGACCGGGCGTACATGCCGGGGGAGGCGTGGCCCTGGAAGAAGATCTGGTCGCCGCCGCCCGGGGCGTTCTGCCCGCGGAAGAAGTGGTTGTAGCCGACCTCGTAGAGAGCGGCGGACGAGGCGTAGGTGGAGATGTGGCCGCCGACCGAGATGCCGGGCCGCTGGGCGCGGTGAACCGTGATGGCCGCGTTCCAGCGGATCCACTTGCGGTATCGGCGCTCCATGTCCTCGTCGCCGGGGAACGCGGGCTCGTTCTCGGGGGCGATCGTGTTGATGTAGTCCGTCGTCGGGACCATCGGGACGTTGACGTGGAGCTCACGCGAGCGCGAGAGCAGACCGAGCATGATCTCGCGAGCACGCTCGTGACCGTGAGTCGCGACCAGGCCGTCGAGCGACTCCTTCCACTCGGCCGTCTCTTCGGGATCCCGATCGAAATCGTCGACCGAATACGGATCCTGATCGTGTACCGACACCCTTGACCTCGTTCGTTTCGTAAGAAGACGTTCCGCGCCGTGAATGGACGCAGCGTCTGGGGACACAGTCATGTCGAGCACGTCTTCGTCCGGGGGTGGGGACGGGTCGAGCCCGACGCCCTCCACTCTAGTGACACCGACCGACAGCCCTTCTCAGCGGACCCCGATCCATGCGCTTGCATTCGGCGTGCCCAGGCGTAACATTGCCGATCGTGCCGCGGCCGGACCGGGTCGCCCCAGACGACACTCGTCGCCCCGATCGGGAGACGGGGAAGGACCGTGCAGAGATGGCTCTGGAGAACGACATCCAGGCTCCCGACTTCGAGCTCCCGAACCAGTTCGGGGAGCACGTCCGCCTCGCCGACTACCGGGGCGTCAAGCCGGTCGCTCTCGTCTTCTTCCCCCTCGCGTTCTCGAGCACCTGCACCTCCGAGCTCTGCACCCTGCGCGACAACATCGGCATGTTCCGCGACCACCGCGTCGAGTTGCTCGGCATCTCCGTCGACTCGAAGGCGACCCTGCGCTCGTTCGCCGAGACCGAGGGCTACGAGTTCAACCTCCTGGCCGACTTCTGGCCGCACGGCGAGGTCGCCAAGGAGTACGGCGTGTTCCTCGACCACAAGGGCTTCGCCAACCGGGCCACCTTCGTGATCGACCAGGCGGGCATCATCCGCCAGCAGTTCGTCACGGCTCCCGGCCAGGCCCGCGAGCTGGCCGACTACCGCGCAGCCCTCGACGCTCTGGCACCGGTCGCCGTCTAGGGTCCATTCGACCTGTCGGAGGTCGCCCGCCGCGGGTAGCCTCGGCGCATGACCGACGATACTCAGCCCCGGGTCGTGCCGCGAGCCGTCGAGCCGCAGCTGATGTTCACCGGTGACGCCGCCGCCGCCCTCGACCTCTATGCCGGCGTCTTCGGCGACACCGCTGTCGAGTCGCAGGTGAACGCCGACGACGGCACGATCGCATTCGCCTCGTTCAGGATCGGCGGGGCCCGCTTCCGCGTGATCGACTCGCCGCCCGTCCACGAGTTCACCTTCACTCCCGCCATCTCCTTCGCCGTCGACTGCTCGACCCCGGAGGACGTCGACCGCGTCGTGGAGGCGCTCTCGGCCGACGGGCAGGTCTTCATGGAGCTCGGCAGCTACCCCTTCAACGACCGCTACGCCTGGATCGCCGACCGCTTCGGTGTCTCCTGGCAGGTCGGCGTCGCGTCCGGAGCGTGAGGTTCGGTACGCTGGCAGGACGCTCCTGTGATCGCGATCGCGGTCGTCGGGAAGCGGGCCTTTAGCTCAGTTGGTAGAGCGCCACGTTTACACCGTGGATGTCATCGGTTCGAGCCCGGTAGGGCCCACCGGAGGAAGTGCTGGTCGGGGACGGCGTCTGTGTCGGGCTGGTCGGCTGCACGCCCGGGGGCAGCGGAATGGTGTCGGCGTCCCGTCGGTGCTCGCACTCGTGTATGAATTCATGCGCCCGCCTGGCACGCGACCTTCGTAGCCGCCCGACGGAATCTGTTATGAAGAGGACGTGATGAAGGCGACGCTCGACGTGCCGATGGGCAGTATCGACGAGTTGATGAGGGCTGCGGTCAGAGCGGTCCCGGGGGCGATTCTCATTGAAGTACTGCCGGAGGAAGCGCTCGTCGGGCGGAGGACCAATTTCGCGACGAGGGCTGAGACAACCCGTTTCCGTTTCGTCGATCATGGTGCCGGTGGTGTCGAGGTAGTCGTGGCTGCTACGAACGGTCTGGTCCTGGGGATAGCTGGCCCGGTTCCGGAAGCCGTACTCGAAACGGGCCGCGGGGTCTTCGACGCTCTCGTCCGGCTCGCCCGAGAGGCCGATGACGGAGACGCCACCGGCCGACCCCAGATCGAAGCGGCGGTGGCGCCTGCACCCCGGCGGCCGTCGCCCGGGAGTCTGCCTGCGCGACGAGACCGCGCCCACATCCAAAGAGTGGACTATGCGATCCTCGCCCTGCCGGGTCTTCTCACCGGGGCGGCCGTCACCTTCGGTCAACTGTCATTCGAGGCGGGAACGCCAGTCATCGCGGTCGTCCCACTGGGACTTCTCGCGCTCTGCCTCATCTGGGGCGCCGCCATTCTGCTCGCCCGGGCCAACCACCGCAGGAGACGCTAGGAGCAGTTCCGACACGCAGCGGCCCCCCCCCGGTTCTGAACGGTCTCAGAGGCCAACCTCACCACCCCACAACGAGGCGGCGTCCCCCTCATCGAAACAGACATGGACGCCCTCATCCCCGCCGCCCGCGCACCCGTCCTCGTGCCCCGCTGAACCCACCGGCAGTGATTGCCGCATCCGCTGGCCCTTCAAAATGCCCCTACCGCGGACGCCTTGACAGCCGACAAGATGCAGCGTGACGAGCACAGGCAACACCGGTGACATGGGAACCGGGATGAGTCGGAAGCAGCGGTTCGCCATCGTCGCCGTCATCGCTGGAGGGGTTCTCTTCTTCGGCGCCCTCACCTTCGTCGCCGTCCACTCCTTCGCGTGGTTTGATGCACGCTCCACCGAAACCTGCGACGTCACATCTATCAGCAGCCTCGAGCACACCGACAGAGGCCGGGTGCTGTGGGCGGTCCAGTCATCCTGCGGCAGCTTGGAAATCAGCCCTCAAGCCGGTGGGATCAGCACGCAGAACGCTTTCGCTCTCGCGTAGTACCTCCGTACACCGGGCAGCTACCGACTGACCATTCAAGGGTTCGGCGGCGGTGAGAGACCCATCACAGCCGCGGCCTGGACCGGGAACTGATGGCACCACCGATGCGCTGGCGCGGGTACGGCCTCGTCCTCATCTGGACAAGCCTCGGCTTCCCCTCATGACCTTCAGTACTCTCACTCACCAGCGGCCGACTCGGCCCGGCGTGCGAACCTCCTGGCGTGGGCAAGCCCGCCGACCATGACCATAGCGCCGAGGTACATGCTCGCCGCCTCGAACTCATAGACGTCCACGGCGACAACGCTAATGCCGAGGCCTCCGGCTGCACCGACGAAGACCATGACGGCTGACACAAGGGCGGCCACGACCGTCAGCGCGATGACACCGGCCCCGATGAAGAACAGGGCTGTCCCTACGCGGTCTCTTGCACCGGCCGCACCCGTTTGAGTCACGAGGTCATCATGCCATTTACCCGCTGATGCCAAGGCGCTACGCGTAGCCGTTATTCGACCACCGTACGTCGAGGAGCCAATCGCCACCATGCCCGAGGGGGAACGTCAATCGTGCTCGTTGTGTGAAGGAATTGCGGCCGCAGGGTGACGGTCCAACTTGGCCCCAGCGGAGCGCTGAAACGCTAGCCTCGGGATCGTGACTGACTTTGAGATCGCCGCACGGTTTTCTCCAGGACCCTGGTGGGGCTTCAATGGAGTGGACGAGCTGAAGCTCTCAAGTGATGTCCTCACGCGTAAGCACTACCGGGTCTTTCGGGGCAAAGTGCCCGTGACATCGCCTCTCAGTTCGGTCGAGGTCGTCTCTCGAGAGGTCCGTCTGGACAAACGGAGTGGGCGGCCCAATTGGGTACGAATGACTCTCATGATCGACGGAGCCAGGACGACCTTCACCGGCCATGCCAACGACGGCAAATCGTTCGCAGATGCCTTAGCAGAGGCGACGAGTCGCAGCGGCAGATAGCACCCGGTTTCGGAACCCTCAGCGTGCCCTGAACGTTCCGTTTCAGGTCTGATCGCGGGGGTTCTTCGCCGATCCGAACATCGCGAAGCCGAGAGCTCCAACGATGGCGGCAATAAGGCCGACAGCGGAGATGGCTAAGCCGGCAGCCACAAGACCGCTAGTCCACGAACCCATGGAAACCGCCAGATGACCTAGCAGTGCAATGACCAGACCACCAACCACGAGGCCGATTCCAGCGGACAGCGCAGCGGCCCGAATTGGGATGTTCCTCGACATGATTTGAGCCAACCACAGGCTTTCACTTGACGCCAGAACTAAGTCCGTAGGAGGAACCCCCATCGCTCTGGTGGCCACATCAGGTTCTGCAGCGAGGCCATTTCGCCGATCCGAAGATCCCGAAACCGAGTGCACCAACAATGGCGGCTACGAGACCGATAGCGGCGATGGCGATTCCTGCCGCGACGAGCCCGCCAGCGACGAGGCCACCCCCGCAGATGAAACAACTGCCCGGATCAGCATCTCTCTCGACATAACGTGAGCCACCCATAAGCTCGGTGCTCGAAGTGGACCAAAGCTCACGGCGCGCCCTTCCGTGTCACCGAAAAAGGTCGTCCCGACAGCGACGGGCGTTTAACCCGCACGGTGAACGTGCACGCTCAGGCCCGCTAATCGCCCGGCGTCAGCCGCGCCACCGAAGCGATCACGGGAAGGGGAATGTGAGCGGCGGCGCCTGGCGATCCTGGCAACGCTGACGCCTCTCGACTTGCTGGAGGTAGAGCGCCCTGGAGTACTTGGCAGCGCCCATGAGAAAAGAGCCGCCGTGCTGATTGAGACTCCGGCACGTGACGGCTCGACGACCAGCGGACGCGAGACGGGGTCCAGGAGATGCTGGGGCCGCACGTCGTAACGATCGTCGACATCGGGAGAAACAGAACCCCCTCCCTGGACCATGGCGGCAACCCGGTCGTCGTTGCCGGGGAGCGAACCAACAGCAGTCCCGCGCCCGGGATGCATCGTCGATCCAGTGGCTGCCGAGGGGCCGCAGGCTCCAGCGCCGTCCGAGTCACGTGAGCGGCGGACCCTTCCGCCGGTACCGGCCGACGGCGAGACCGAACGTCGGCGCCCCCAGGATCGTGAGGACTGTCCCGACGAGGATCTGACCGCCCCCGACCAGGGCGCCGCCGAACGCGGTCACGATGATCCCGACGCCGGCGAGGAGCAGCCAGGACCCACGTGTCATGAGTGGAGTCTGCACCCCACAGGCGCAACCCGTCGTAGTCACCCTGATCTTGCAGGTGGAGTCCGGTCGCGGCGAGGGCCGCGGAGCGAGTGCGACGCTGCCACGAGGGCGCCGCCGCACCGCCGTCTTAGTCGTTTCTGAGAACGCACCCGTCACCGTGCGCGTGGAGGCGGTGTTGACCATCCACACTGTCGGCGGGAGGTTCCTGATCCTGCCGTGCCTGCGTGTCTGATTCCACGTCGGTGCACGCCAGCGCGCCCCCTCTGGGTAAGCAGGGGGCGCGCCCTGCTTCGACGGTGGGTCGGCAGCTACGGCCACGTCTTGACAGACTTCAGCTGGACGTCCCAGTCGTCAGCGAGCTCGAGCTCACGGCACCTTCGCGTAGATGCCGATCACGCTCGAGAAGTCGATGTGCTTCCGCAGGGCCGATCCGGCGTCCGCCGTCATCTTCGTCCGCTGGCCCGTGTACCACCAGGTGCGGCTGGGCGTGGCGGCAGTCGCCACCGTGCGGACGCTGATCGTGTAGTCGCCCGTCGGAACAGCGAACTTCACCGGCTGCAGCACCCCGGCCACCCCTCCCGTGCGCTGCGTGAAGGTCGCGCCGGTCGAGACGTTCGTCAGGGTGACGGTCGCGCCGACGGTGGCCTCTCCGTCTGCCGATGGGTCTACACCGATTCCGATGTCGTACGCCGTGTGGACGAGGCGCGTGGAGAGGGTGACGCGGCTCGGGTCGACGCCCGGCCGCTCGGCGTGCGCGCGAGTCATCCACGAGAGGCTGGTGCGGAAGATCTGGTCTCCGGTGAAGAGCTCGTAGACGTCGGAGGCGAGACCGACGAAGGTGTAGCGCCCCGTCGCATCGGTGGTGGTCTCGACCTCCGGGAAGACGTAGGTCATGCCCTCGATGGTGACCTTCGTGCCCGCGAGCGGTGCTCCGGTCGGGCCGGTGAGCCTGCCTGTCACGGTGGCGCCGCGCGCGAGCGTCGCCGAGACGACCGTGCTGACGCCGGCCGCGACCCCGACGCTGTCGATGCGCGTCGGTGCGTACGTGGCCGATCCTGCCTTCGGGGGGTCGATCGTGAGGTCGTAGTACGGCGTCGCCGGCAGGTCGGAGATCACAGCGTGACCAGAGCTGTCGGTGGCGGCCCTCCGGAAGCCGGGGTCGTCGGGCGAGGAGACGTAGACGCTGGCGGTCGCTCCGGCCAGAGCCAGGGGATCGCCTGCGATGTCGACGAGCTGCACGCTGATGCTGCCCGGGGCCGCCGCGACGGCCGACACCGCCGCGACCCGCGAGTGGCCCGGCGTCGCCTGCGCCGTCTGGGCCGGAAGCGCCGCGAGCACGAGTGCCGCGAGCACCGCGGTCACTCCTGTGCGTGTGCGTGATGCCTTCATGGTTCCCCTTCTCGTCCGCGCCGCTCGGGCGCATAAGCGACTCCTCGGGTGAGCCCTGGATGCGCGACTGTACAGGTCGTCCTACCCCGGGGCAATCCCTTGCCGGGAAGCGGATCGAAGCGGAGTCGACTACTCGGGCCCACCCGCCCACAGGCCGCCGCGCGGTCCGTCCCGCAGCAGCAGGTACTTCTGGAACGGGCCGTGCTTCCCGGCCAGCTGGCGGACGTCGGCGAACCTCCAGCCGGCGTCTCGAGCCTCCGGGTGGAGGGCGAGACGCCCGCCGCCGAGAAGGTGCATGGTGTCGTCGTCGAAGCCGTCCGCGGCGGGCAGAGTCGTCGAGCCGATGTGCGCGGAGGCGCCGACATTGAAGGTCGACTCCACCTGGACGTCGGCGTGCTCGCCGGTGAAGAGGTCGTCGCCCCACGGGAACCTCGATGTCGGGGCGAGGCTCTCCTCCGGCATCGTCTCGAGGAGTGCCTCCAGGTTGCCCCGCCAGCTGCTGCGCGGGAGCCGGTCGAGGCCCAGGCGGATCACGAACGCCGGAGTCCGCCAGCCTCCTCCGGGTGCTCCGAGGAAGTGCCCGCCGGCCATCACGGTCAGCCTCAGGACCCTGCCGCTGTCGAGCGTCCAGGAGGAGTAGACCGCATTCTCGACATGCTTGTCGGCGGCGAGGGAGCCGAGTCGGCTCCTCTTCCGCACCCGCGCCGGGGCCTTGTCGATGTGCCTCTGAACCCCGGGGCGTCCTGCCACGGCGTCCTCGATGCTCTCGACGAGGGCGGTGATCGCCCCGACCGTGAACGACGACGTGTCGGTCGTGACGTCGTAGGGGCCGAGGGCGGGGAGACCGCCGGTCCGCAGCCGGACGACGGTCCAGCCGACGTCGTTCAAGAGGGCGTTGCGCCGGCGGTCGGACGCCTCCTCGTCCCGGTGGGTGTAGCCGGAGTCGAACTCGACGCAGACCCTGCTCTCGCGCAGGAGGTAGTCGGGCGTCAGGACCGGCCAGGTGCGGCGCTCCTCGTCGAACCCGCACTGGATCGCCGACCGGCCCGGGTGCAGTTGCAGGCCCGCGGCTGTCAGTCGGTCGCGGACGTCCTGCTCGGTCTTCGACGTCTTCGGGTTCTTCGAGACCACGACCGTGCCCGCAGGATGCTGAGGGGGAGGCGCAGCACGGTCGGATCCGGCACGAGAGGTCACGACCCGCATCCTGCCAGGAGCGACCGACAGCGCCGTGACCGCAACCCGCACCTACTAGGGTTCGTCCCGTGACCCTCCTCGCCCGCCCCGTCGTGACGGCAGCCGGCCTCCGCGCGAGGGGGCTGCGCCTGCCGTCGACTCTGAGCGGGGTCCTCGCACTCACGGCCGTCACGCTGACGACCGCGCTCCTCGTCACGCTCGGAGTGACCCGGACCTCGCCGGTCTTCTTCGGCGACGAGATCGGCTACCTCGCCAACACGATCGCCATCGGCGGCGGCCCCGCCCTCCGCATCGACGCCGACTCGTACTACCCGGGCTGGTCGCTCGTGCTGGTGCCGCTGTGGTGGATCCTCCGCGACCCGCTCGCCCTCTACCGGGGAGCCGTGATCCTGTCGGCTCTGAGCTCGCTCGCGACGATCCCGGTGCTCGCCGCGCTCGGCCGCCGGCTCGGGCTCCGCACCGCCCACGCCGTCCTTGCCGCCTCGGTGGTCGTCGCGCTCCCCGCCCACGCGCTGATGGCCGGCTTCGCTCTGGCCGAGAGCTTCCTCGTGCTCGTGGTCGCATCGGCCGTCCTGCTGGCCGTGATCGCAGCCCGGGCGGAGACGGTCCGCTGGTACCTGGCCGCAGGAGCAGCCTCCGGCTTCGCGTTCGTCGTGCACGGCCGCGTCGCGGGGATCGTCGTGGCGGCGGTGGCCTGGGCGATCCTGCTGCTCCTCCAGCGCCGATTCCGCGCAGGATCAGCGCTCCTCGCGTCCGCCCTGATCATCTCCGCGCTCGGGTACGCGCTCTACCGGCACCTGGAGGTCGTCGTCTACCGCTCCACGGGTCGCGAGGCCGACGGGGTCGCGAAGCTGTTCGGAAGCGCCCCGGCGGCCACGGCCCTCGGGACCTCGGGGCAGGTCTGGTACCTGGTGGTGGCGACCGCCGGGCTCGCGATCCCCGGCGTCGTCTTCGTGATCCTGAGGGCGGCTTCCGAGATCAGGTCGAGGAGGCCGGGCTGGGCCCTCTGGTTCGGGGTGTGGGCGCTCGGCCTCGCCGCGATCAGCATCACGTACGTCAGCCGCTCGGTCGCCCAGCGCGACCGGCTCGACCTGTTCGTCTACGGCCGCTACCTCGAGCCCGCCACCGATCTGCTCGCGTTCTTCGGGATGGTCCTGCTGGTGCGTCTCGCACCCCGGGCCCTCGGGGCCGGACGGTCTGCGGCTCCTGTCCGCCTGCGACGGCGCTTCGTCCGGCTCGGAATCGCCACCGTCGGCGCCTTCGCGGTCGTGACGGCCGGGTTCGGACTCCTCGCGCACGCCGTGGTCCCGACCGCCGACGAGACGACGTCGGGCTGGAACCCGATGAACGTCCTCGGCATCGTGCAGTACGGCTGGCAGCTCGGTGCCGACGACGCCGCGCTCCCGCTCGTGCAGGCGGCGCTCATCGGCGGGGGAGTCCTCCTGGCCGTGCTCGCCCTCGGTCTCCTCGTGCGCCATCGCGCCGTGATGCTCGCGCTCGCCCTCGTCTTCGCGCTCGGGTCGAGCCTGGTCGCCCAGACCCGGACGGTGGCGCCCGCCTACGGCGGCTACGCCTCCGCCTTCACTCTCACCCACGCCGTCGACCGGTTCGGCAGCGCGAGCGTGTCGTTCGTCACGGCCCCCGACCCGCTGGCGCCGAACCGGTCGTCGGTCATCAGCCGGAACGCGTACGAGTTCTTCCTGGCGCCCCGCGTCGTGCCCGTCGTCTCGGGGACGGCCGCCCTGCCGACGACCGACCTCGCCATCGCGCGAAAGTCGTGGCCTGCGGGCGTAGAGGCGGGCTGGCGCAGGATCACGTGGGATCCGGGATACGACAACGCCCTGTGGTCGCGCCCCGGCCTCGATCCCTGACCCGCGCCTTCGCGACGCTGCGCCCCGCGCCCCGCGCCCCGCGCCCCGCGCCCTGCGCCCCGCGCCCGCGACGCTGCGGCCAGTCGCGGCCCGCGGTGTCGGTGGTGGGCACCAGGATGGACGGTGGCCTCCGAGTCCGCAACCGCGGTCGGCTCGCGCCCGAAGGAGGACCCCCATGGCATCCGCTCACCACCTGACCATCCTCGACGACTTCGAGTACGTCGACGACACGCTCGACGACGCCGCCTGGTACGACCGCTACACGATCAAGGCCGGCACCTACGACGTCGTCATCGACGGCGGCGAGGCCGTGGTCTCGGCTGCGGCGACCCTCACCGAGGAGTACCGGACGACCCGGCTGATGAGCCGGAACAAGGCCGAGGCCCGGTCGGTGTTCGAGGAGACCACGTTCGACTTCCGCTCGAGCGCGGCCGAGGCGGTGCCCGGCCCGCTCTCCGTCGGAGGCACCTACGGCTGGGTGGCCGAGGCCGGAGCGTCGACCCCGACGCCCGCCGCGATCGCGTCAGTCGTCGCCGACCTGCGTGCCGCGACAGCCGCCCGTCGCGCCGTCGGCGCCAGCCACGGCCAGGGCAGCGCCGAGTACGCCGCCGCCCTCGAGGACGAGGCCCGGGAGCGTGAGGCGGTCGTCGCCCGCGCCCAGGCGGCCGCCTGACCCGTCGAGACACGACCGCCCCGCCACCCTGGAGAGGGTGGCGGGGCGGTGTCGTCTGGCTCGGGGCGCCCGTGCGGACGCTAGTGGCGCGGCTTGCGGCTCGGCCGGTCGTCGCGGTCGTCGCGACGCGAGTCGTCGCTGCGAGAGTCGTCGCGGCGGGAGTCGTCCCGCCTCGAGTCGTCACGGCGAGGCCCGCCACGGCGGTCGGGCCGGATCTCGATGAGCTTGCCGCTGATCCTGGTGTCGACCAGCTTGTCGAGCACCGAGGGCGACAGGTCGGCGGGCAGCTCGACGATCGAGAAGTCGGGCCGGATCTGGATGGCGCCGAAGTCCTCGCGGCTCAGGCCGCCCTCGTTGGCGAGTGCGCCGACGATCTGGCGGGGCTCGACGCGCTGACGGCGGCCGACCTCGATGCGGTAGGGCGACATGGGCTTCGTCGTGCGCGGGCGGCGCTCGGGACGCTCGCCCCGGTCGTCGCGGTCGAAGGATCGCGGGGCCCGGTCGGAGTCGTCGAGGCCACGCTCACGGCGCGCCGGGCGCTCGTCGGCGGGGTCGAGGAGCAGCGGCGTGTCGCCCTGGGCGACGACGGCGAGAGCGGCCGCGACGTCGGCCTCGGGCACGTCGTGGTGCTCGACGTAGTGGCCGACGATGTCGCGGAAGGCCGCGATCCGCGTCTGCTGCGAGAGCGCCTCGGTGATCGCGTCGTCGAACCGCGCGAGGCGGGTGACGTTGACGTCTTCGACCGAGGGGAGCTGCATCTGCGTGAGCGGCTGGCGGGTGGCCTTCTCGATCGCGCCGAGGAGGCGGCGCTCGCGCGGCGTGACGAAGCTGATCGCGGCACCCGACCGTCCGGCGCGGCCGGTGCGGCCGATGCGGTGCACGTACGACTCGGTGTCGATCGGGATGTCGTAGTTGACGACGTGGCTGATGCGGTCGACGTCGAGGCCGCGCGCGGCGACGTCGGTGGCGACCAGGATGTCGAGCTTGCCCGACTTCAGCTGGTTGACGGTCCGCTCGCGCTGGGCCTGGGCGACGTCGCCCGAGATCGCGGCGGCCGAGTAGCCGCGGGCGCGGAGCTTCTCGGCGAGCGTCTCGGTCTCGCTCTTGGTGCGGACGAACACGATCATGCCCTCGAAGTTCTCGACCTCGAGGATGCGCGTGAGAGCGTCGACCTTCTGCGGGTACGACACCATCAGGTAGCGCTGCGTGGTGTTGGCGGAGGTCGTGGTCTTGTTCTTGACCGTGATCTCTTCGGCGTCGTTGAGGTACTGCTTCGAGATGCGGCGGATCTGGGGCGGCATCGTCGCGGAGAAGAGCGCGACCTGCTTGTCGTCGGGGGTGTCGGCGAGGATCGTCTCGACGTCTTCCGCGAAGCCCATCTTGAGCATCTCGTCGGCCTCGTCGAGCACGAGGTACTTCAGCTCGGACAGGTCGAGCGTGCCCTTGGCGAGGTGGTCCATGATGCGGCCGGGGGTGCCGACGACGACGTGCACGCCGCGGCGGAGAGCCGAGAGCTGGACGCCGTAGGCCTGGCCGCCGTAGATCGGCAGGACGTGGACGCCGCGCATGCCGGAGGCGAACTGCTCGAACGCCTCGCAGACCTGAAGGGCGAGCTCGCGGGTCGGGGAGAGGACGAGCGCCTGCGGCTTCTTCGCGGACGCGTCGAGGCGCGACAGGATCGGCAGCGCGAACGCGGCGGTCTTGCCGGTGCCGGTCTGCGCGAGGCCGACGACGTCGCGCCCCGCGAGCAGCGTGGGGATGGTGGCCGCCTGGATCGCGGAGGGCACTTCGTAGCCGATGTCGCGCACGGCCTTCAGGACGGCGTCGCTCAACCCCAGGTCGGCGAAGGTCGTCGTGGCCGGGGCGGAATCAGCCTCGGTCGGGGTCTCGGTGTCGGTGCTCATAGTCAAACGGTAGTCGCTCCGGGCCCTCGACCACGACGATCCTGCTGTCCGCGCCGTGCCGGGGCGCCCGGTCCGGGCCCCGAGAAGGTCCCGACCGTGGGCCCGACGAGCGCCGACCGTACGCCCGACCGGGCCTCAGCCGACGCTGACGGTCGCCGTCGGCGTCGTGTTCCCGGGGTAGACGTAGCCGGTCGGGAGGTAGGTGGCACGGAGGGTGTGCGTGCCCTTCGAGAGCCCCGGCACGGTGATCCGGTAGCTGGAGGCGCTGCCGAGGGCGACGGTGACCGTCTTGGAGTCGTACGCGAGGCGGAGCGAGCCCGTCGGCTGGTAGCCGCTGGTGCCCTTCCCGATCGTCACGGTCACGGTGAACGGCTTGCCCGCGGAGGCCGTCTTCGGAGCGGCCATGCCGAGGGCGGCGTTGTCGTTGGCGATGATCAGGTTCGCGAAGGTCGTCTGCGTCGTCGCACCGCGCCAGGTGAAGACCGACGAGATCGTCGTGCGCCTCTGCCCCTTCACGTGATCGGTCGGCGTGAGGAACTGCACCGTGTGGCCGACGAAGACGTCGCCGGCGGTCGACGACGAGAAGCGCGCGGCCGAGGTGTCGATCCGGTTGCCGAAGCGGTCGTACGCGTTCAGCACGAAGGTGACCTTCTGCCCTGCGATGGCGAGGGTGCCGAGGGCCGGGCCCGAGATCGACGACGTTGCGACCCGCGACGGGGCGACCGAGACGACGACGCTGGCGTGGACGGCGCCGAGGGTCGCGGTGAGGGTCCGCCGGCCCGCGTACCTGCCCGACACAGAACCTGCACCCACGGTGCCTTGGACGCGACTCGTGTCGACGCCGTCACCCGACCCGGAGGAGTCGACCGAGGCCTGGTCCATCCGGGTCGCGTTGCCGTAGGCGTCGGTGCCGGTCAGGGTGAATGCCAGCGACGTGCCCGCCTCCCACGACGACGCGGCCGGCACGATCTTCAGCGCGACCGTCTTTCCGGCGACGACCGCGACCGCGAGCTTCTTGGAGAGGGAGCCGGAGGTCGCCGTGAGGGTGCGGGTCCCAGCGATCCTGCCGAACGTCACGGTGGTGCCCGAGACCGTGTCGAGAGGGTTGCTGCTCGTGAGCTTCGCCGTCACCGCTCCTCTGTTGCTGTAGGCGTCGACACCCTGGATGGAGTAGGTGGCGGAGCCTGCGGCCGTGACCGAGAGGGCGGGCGAGACGAAGGAGAGCGACGAGGGTGCTCCAAGGGTGACGGTGACCGTCGGCCGGTAGTCGAGCTCGACACCGTCCGGGCGCAGGATCAGCCGATGCTTCCCGGCCGTCCTGATCGTGCCCGTGAGGGTCGACGTGCCCGCTGCGAAGGAGTACTCCGTGCCGTCCTCGTCGCCGATGTCGGTCTCGGAGTTCAGCTGCACGGCGTTGCCGTAGATGTCGACGGCGCCGAGGACCGCCCGGAAGGCGCCCGCCTGCAATTGCGTCGGGACTCCGGAGAGGCGGTAGGGGAACGACGCGGTGATCGTGACGGGCGTGCTGGCGGTGAGGTCGCCGCTCGTGGCGGTGACCAGCCAGGAGCCCGCCCTCTTGATGGTGATGTCGCCGTCCGGGCCGACGACGAGGTACTTCGGCGCCAGTGCGTCGCCGTCCGGCGAGGTGACCGTGAACAAGGGCGCGTCGGTCGGCACCGGTTCGTCGCCCTGGGTTGCGCGCACGAGGTACTGCCAGGGTGAGCCCGCCTCGATCGGGAGCGCCGGCGGGTCGATGAACGAGAGGACGGCGGGCAGGACCACGGGGGCGGGCGTGACCTCCACGTCGCGGCTCAGCGTGGCGTCGCCGAGCGTGACCGTGATGGTCCGTGTCCCGGGGTCGCCGAAGGTCACCGAGGTGCCGTCGACCGAATCGGACGGGTCGGTCGACGTGACGACGGCGCCGTCGCTCGGGAGCGGGTCGTTCTGTGCGTCGTAAGCGCGGGTGTCGAAGGCGAAGGAGGTGCCGGACTCGAAGGACGATGTCGTGTTCGTCCACGAGAGGCTCGCCGGCGGCCCGGCGACGACCTCGAAGTCGAGGGGGTCCGAGACCAGGTCGCCGTCGTGAACGGTGAGGGTGTTCGTGCCGACGTAGGTGCCGTACAGGGCGCTGTGGACCGCGTAGCTCGGGAACACGATCGGCTCGGTGCTGCCGGGCTGGAGGAGGTCGAGCTCGGTCAGGTCGTCGGTGACGTCGGCGACGACGGCGCCCGACGAGTCGAGCCCGTCGACCGTGAACGTGAACTGCGAGCCCGCGACCACCGGGTCGATCGGGCGGATGCGGATGCTGGCGACGACGACGTCGGTGTTCCCTGTCGTGTCGGCCCGCGCGGGAGCCGCGCCGAGAGCGAGGGATGCCGCGGCGATCACTGCCGCGGCGGTGACAGCGGAGAGGACCGCGACGGCCCGCCTCCCGATCGTGTGTCCTCGGAGTGCACCGGTGGCTGACATCGATCTCCCTACGCGCCACGACGCGCATCGCCGGGACTGCCCGAAGACTGCCGGAGGCCCGGCCGACGCACCACACCCCGAACGGGGCGAGCCACCGCGGTGGCGGGAGCGGCCCGGGCGCCGCTAGTCTGGTCGGCTGCCCTCGGGGCGGCGTCGACGGAGAGCCGTCGACCCGCCGACTGGGAGAACACAATGGGCTACATCGACGTCGCGAGAGTCTCGTACTCCCTCGCCGACGGGAGACCGCTCCTCGACGAGGTCTCGTTCCGCGTCGGCGAGGGGTCGAAGGCGGTCCTGATCGGCGCGAACGGGGTCGGCAAGTCGACCCTCCTCCGCCTCATCCGAGGCGAGATCGCGCCCGACGGGGGAGTGGTGGCGATCGACGGCGGCCTCGGCGTCATGGACCAGTTCGTCGGTCACGTCCGCGACGACACCACCGTCCACGATCTCCTGATCTCGGTCGCGCCGCCCGCGGTGCGCTCTGCGGCTCGAGCGCTGGTCCAGGCGGAGGACGCCCTGATCGAGCGCGACGAGCACGACACTCAGATGGCCTACGCCACCGCGCTCGGCGACTACGCCGACGCCGGCGGCTACGAGCAGGAGACCCTCTGGGACACCTGCACGATCCGGGCCCTCGGCGTCCCGTTCGAGCGGGCGCGGTACCGGGAGGTCACGACCCTGAGCGGAGGCGAGCAGAAGCGGCTCGTCCTCGAAGCGCTCCTCCGCGGGCCCGAGCAGGTGCTGCTCCTCGACGAGCCCGACAACTACCTCGACGTGCCCGGCAAGCGGTGGCTCGAAGACGCCCTGGCGGCCTCGCCGAAGACCGTCCTGCTGGTCAGTCACGACCGCGAGCTCCTCGCCCGGGTCGCCGACCGCGTCATCACCGTCGAGGTCGGCGCGGCGGGCAACACGACGTGGACCCACGGCTCGACCTTCGGCACCTACCACCAGGCGCGGGCCGACCGGATGGACCGCCTCGACGAGCTCCGCCGGAGGTGGGACGAGCAGCACGAGAAGCTCCAGACCCTCGTGCGGAACCTCAAGATCAAGGCCGCGAACAACGACTCCATGGCCTCGCGCTACCAGGCCGCCGTCACGAGACTGTCGAAGTTCGAGCAGGCGGGTCCGCCGGAAGAGCGTCCGAGAGAGCAGGATCTCGCCATCCGTCTGCGGGGCTCCCGCACCGGCAAGAGAGCGGTCGTCTGCGAGCGGCTGGAGCTCACCGGACTCATGGCGCCCTTCGACGCCGAGCTCTGGTTCGGCGAGCGGATCGCCGTGCTCGGCTCGAACGGGTCGGGGAAGTCGCACTTCCTGCGGCTGCTGGCGAAGGGCGGCACCGACCCCGAGCCGAGAGAGGGGCACCTGACCGCCGTCGGCCGCGGGCTCGACGGGGTCGCCCACACCGGGCGCGCGATCCTGGGGGCCCGAGTGGTGCCGGGGTGGTTCGCACAGGCCCACGAGCACCCGGACATGATCGGACGCACGCTGCTCGAGATCCTGCACGCGGGCGACGAGGAGCGGGCGGGCCTCGGGCGCGAGGCCGCGAGCCGCGCCCTCGACCGCTACGGCCTCGTCGAGTCGGCCGAGCAGGTGTTCGAGTCGCTGAGCGGCGGACAGCAGGCGTGCCTGCAGATCCTGCTGCTGGAGCTCGGCGGCGCGACCCTCCTCCTCCTCGACGAGCCCACCGACAACCTCGACATCGTGTCGGCGGAGGCCCTGGAGGAGGCGCTCGAGAGGTTCGAGGGCACCGTGATCGCGGTCACGCACGACCGCTGGTTCGCCCGCTCGTTCGACCGGTTCGTGGTCTTCGGAAGCGACGGCACGGTCTATGAGGCGCCGGAGCCGGTGTGGGACGAGGGGCGGGTCGCGCGGGCCCGGTGAGCGGCGCTCCGCCCGCGCACCCCGATCGGGTCGCACCCGGTCTGGGGTCCCGCCGCCACCCAACCCCCTCGCGGAGGGTGCCGAACCACTGCCCGTGAGACCCCTACTCTCACCTCACCAGAGGGGCGGCCGGTGATCGGCCGCCCCTCTTCTCCGTCTGGCGCGAGCTCGGCTCCGATCGGGGCGCGACACGCGCGGGAGCAGCACCGGCGCGCCTGACGAATACACGGATATGAGCGCATATCATTCCGGCATGACCGATCAGCTGGATTCGAGGACGATGGGGACGGTGACGGCCTTCGTGGACGAGAGAGAGCACCCCCTCCGCCGCTCGACATTCACACCGGCCGGAGGTCTGTCTCTGCCCGAGGCGCTCCCGGCGGATCCTGCGCCGGTGAGCGTGAGCGCCGACGAGTCCGCGCCCCCGGTCGTCGAGGTCGTCGCCCCGCTCGACCCCGCCGCCGCGCTCGAAGCGGTGCTGCAGGACGACGACGACGACGACGTCGACCGCGGGTTCCCGCGCCCTCCGCTGCGCGGCTCCCTCGACGACGAGGACCTCGTGCCGCTCGTCGACCGCCACACCGACGACACCGCCACGGTCGACCTGATCGGCATCCTGCAGGCGCAGATGCAGCTCCGCGCTGCCGAGGCCGCCCGCTTCGCCGCCTGGGAGGCGGAGATCCGGCGCATCGGCACGGAAGACGCTCTCGACGAGCTCGAGCGCACCCGCCTCCACTTCACCGGCGTCATCCCCGTCCAGACCGGTCCGTCGATCGTGGCCACCACCTCGGCGCCTGCCGGCGAGGCTCTGGTGCCCGAGCGCATCGTCTCCGCTGACGCCCACGACTCAGCACCGGTCATCCCGACAGGGACGGCCCCCGAACCCGCCGCCAACCCGCACGCCGAGCGTGCCCGCCTGGCCGACGAGGAACTCCTCGAGCGCGCCGACGACGCACCGGTCTCCACGACGGCCGCCCGGTCGGCCGTCAGCCCCGTCCTCGTCGTCGCCGCGGCAGCACTCGCGCTGACCCTGGTCGTCGTCTCGCTGGTGCTGGCGCCGACCGGTGCGTCCCTCGCCCTCACCGCCGGGTTCGCCGCGGCCGCCGCCCTGGCCGCGTCCTTCCTCGGTGCGGTCGTCGCGCGGTTCGGCGTCAGCCGCCTGCTCCCGACCGGCACCCCTGCGTCCGGGCTCCCGAGTGCCTGGCGCTCCGGGGTCTTCGTGGGCGGCCTCGTCGTCGGGACCGTTGTCGGCGAAGGACTCGTCAGCACGACCGCCCCCGGATTCGGGTGGCAGGGCTTCCTGAGCGGGCTGGTCGCGACCCGCGGCGCGCACGTCGAGCTCTCGATCGTGGCGGCCCTCGTCGGCGCATTCGTCCTGGCCCTCGTGGTCGTGGCGATCGGCGACCGCCTGTCCTCCTCAGCCCGGACCGCGAACACCGAGCAGGATCAGCCCGCCGACTAAGCTGGGAGCGTGTCCACTCTCGAAGCGGTCGGCCTCGCCGTCGAACAGCTCTGGCCCGTCTCGGGCGCCGCGTCGTGGGATGCCCCCGGGCTCGTGATCGGTGATCCTGCGGCCACGATCGGCCATGTGCACCTCGCCGTCGACGCCGTCCTCGAGACCGCCGACGAGGCGCTCGACATCGGTGCCGACCTGCTCCTCGTGCACCACCCGCTGCTCCTCCGCGGCACCACGACCGTGGCCGAGTCGACCACCAAGGGCGCTCTCATCGCGCGCCTGATCCGCGGGGGAGTGAGCCTCCTCGCGGCCCACACCAACGCCGACGCCGTCGAGACCGGCACCTCGCGCGTGCTCGCGCACCAGCTCGGGCTCGTCGACCAGGTGCCGCTCGAGCCGGCCGGGCCCGGCGCCGCCACCGGGCTCGGGATCACGGGTCGCTTCGCCGAGCCCCTGACCCTGATGGCTCTCGCCCGGCTCCTCACCGACATCCTCCCGCCGACCGCTGGTGGAGTCCGCGTCGCCGGCGACCACGAGCGAGTCGTCGAGACGGTCGCCCTCTGCGCCGGCGCCGGAGACTCGCTGCTGTCGAACGACGCCGTCCGACGCGCCGACGTCTACATCACCAGCGATCTCCGCCACCACCCGGCGTCCGACGCCCGCGAGCTCATGCTCCTGGGGCGGGGGCCGGCTCTCGTCGACGTGTCGCACTGGGCGAGCGAGTGGCTCTGGCTCGACACGGCCGCGGCGCAGCTCCGGCAGCTCCTGCCCGACGTCGAGGTCACCCTCTCCGATCTCCGGACCGACCCGTGGGACTTCGCGGTCGTGCGATGACCCTGTCCGGTCCCTTCCCCTGCCGTCCTTCCGCCTCAGCGCTCCGCGCACCCAGCCCTCGCGCCTCGATCCTGCGGTGCGCCCCGACCGAGTGAGACCACCATGCCCCTGAAAGCCAGTCCCGCCGACCAGGCACTCCTGCTCGACCTCCAGCAGCTCGACACGAGCCTGCAGCAGCTCGCGCACCGCGGCCGCCAGCTCCCCGAGAACCAGGCTCTCGCCGAACTCGACAAGCAGGTCGCCGCGCTCCGAGTGCGCCTCACCACCGAGGAGGGCGCCGCCGAGGACGCCCGCCGAGAGCTCGCCCGCATCGAGTCCGACGTCGCCATCGTCGAGGCCCGTGTCGCGCGCGACCGCGACCGCCTGCAGAACAGCTCGTCGCAGAAGGACATCCAGGCCCTCGAGCAGGAGCTGCAGGCCCTCGCCACCCGTCAGAGCGCCCTCGAAGACGTGCAGCTCGACGTGATGGACCGCGTCGAGTCCTCCGGTGCCGTCGTCGCCTCGACGCAGGGGGAGCTCGACGCTCTCGCCGCCAAGCGGTCCGAGCTCGACGCGGCCCGCGATGTCTCGCTCCGAGACGTCGAGTCGGAGCGCACTCACGCCGTGGCGAACCGCGAGACGATCGCCGGCCGCGTCCCCACCGAGCTGCTCGCCCTCTACGAGCGGCAGCGCGAGCGCTACGGCGTCGGCGCGTCGCACCTCCGGGCGCGCGTCTCGAGCGCCAGCGGCGTCGAGCTGACCGGGAACGACCTCGCGACCGTCCGGTCGGCAGCCCCCGACGACGTCCTGCTCTGCCCCGACAGCCAGGCGATCCTGGTGCGCACCGACGAGTCGGGAATCTAGGCGCGTTTCCGCTGAAGGCGGCGCTGGCGCCCCCGTGCCCGAGCGCGAGCCGCACAGACGGTAGGCTGATCCTCGCGAATGGGTCGACAAGACGGTCGCGTCGCGGCCCCTCGGGGTCGTGCCGAGGAACGTCCGGGCTCCACAGAGCAGGGCGGTGGGTAACACCCACCCGGGGCAACCCGCGAGACAGTGCAACAGAGAGCAGACCGCCACGGGCCCTCCGGGGCTCGCGGTAAGGGTGAAACGGTGGTGTAAGAGACCACCAGCGGTTCGGGTGACCGACCGGCTAGGTAAACCTCGCCCGGAGCAAGGTCAGACAGAGGACGTTCGAGGCGGCTCGCTGAGTCCTCGGGTAGACCGCTGGAGCGCTGCGGCAACGCAGCGCCGAGATAGATGGCCGTCCACGGTGTCGTGCTCGCACGACACCCGGACAGAACCCGGCGTAGCAGTCGGCCCATTCGCCCCGCCCGGCTGGCCCGCCCGGGCGCCGACCCCGACGAGGCCCGCTGCTGCCCGCCCGGGCCCGCTGCTGCCCGACGAGGCCCGCTGCCGCGCAACGTCTCGCGGACACGGCACGGCGCCGCGGCAGGGTGCTCAGTCCGCCCAACGTAGGGCGGCACCGCGGCGCGCGCCACGAGGCCCGCAGCCGCGCAGGCCGCCTAGAACGCGGGCTTCGACTCCGACGCCAGCGCCGCAGCACCGAGGATCCCCGCGTTGTTGCGGAGCTTCGCGGGCACGATCTCGGCGCGCAGGTCGAGCAGCGGCAGGAACTCCTGGTAGTGCTTCGACACCCCGCCGCCGACGATGATCAGCCGCGGGTAGAGCAGCGCCTCGAGGTGCGAGTAGTACTTCTGCAGGCGCTTGGCCCAGTGCTTCCACGACAGGTCGTCGCGCTCCTTGGCGGCGAACGAGGCCTTCGTCTCGTAGTCCTTGCCCTCGATCTCGAGGTGTCCGAGCTCGGCGTTGACGATCAGGGTGCCGTCGTGGAGGAGGGCCGTGCCGATGCCGGTCCCGAGGGTGGTCATGATCACGAGGCCGTCGACGCCCTTGGCTGCGCCGTAGCGGGCCTCGGCGTAGCCGGCGGCGTCGGCGTCGTTGACGAAGTGGATCGCCTTGCCGAGGGTGGTCTCGAACAGCTTCTCGGCCTCGAAGTCGATCCACTTCTTCGACACGTTGGCAGCCGACAGCGTCTTGCCGTCCATGATCGCCGCCGGGAAGCACACGCCGACGTGCAGGTCGTTCGCGTCGTCGCCGAGCTCCTCGACGATCTGCTTCACGACCGCGACGATCGCGTCGGGCTCGCCGCCCTCGGGGGTGGCCTTCTTGATCCGGTCGGTGATCAGCTCGCCGCTGTCGACGTCGACGATGGCTCCCTTGATTCCGGTGCCGCCGATGTCGATTCCCACTGCCTTGGTTGCCATGGGTGTGCCTCTCTCGTTGGGTCGAGGTCGGCCGAGAAGCCGCCCCGCAGGATCAGTAGGTGGTCAGGACCTCGGCGCCGCGCTCGGTCACGACCAGCGTGTGCTCGAACTGGGCGGTGAGGGAGTGGTCGCGGGTGGTGACGGTCCAGTCGTCGTCCCAGATGTCGGCGTCGATGCCGCCGAGGGTCAGCATGGGCTCGATGGTGAAGACCATGCCGGGCTCCATCACGTCGGTGTACTGCGGGGCGTCGTAGTGGGGGATGATCAGCCCGCTGTGGAACGCGCGCCCGACCCCGTGCCCGGTGTAGTCGCGGACGACCCCGTAGCCGAAGCGCTTGGCGTAGACCTCGATAGCGCGGCCGATCACGTTGACCTGGCGGCCCGGGGCCACCGCCTTGATGCCGCGGTTCAGGGCCTCGCGGGTGCGCTCGACGAGGTCGACGGCGTCCTGCGACGCCTCTCCGACCACGAAGGTGCGGTTGGTGTCGCCGTGGACGCCCTCCTGGAAGGCGGTGATGTCGATGTTGACGACGTCTCCGTCCTGGAGCACCGTGTCGTCGGGGATGCCGTGGCAGATCACCTCGTTGACCGAGGTGCAGACCGACTTCGGGTAGCCGCGGTAGCCGAGGGTCGACGGGTAGGCGCCGTGCGAGGTGACGTAGTCGTGCGCGACGACGTCGAGCTGGTCGGTCGTGATGCCCGGCCGGATGGCGGCTCCGACGGCGGTGATGGCGTCGGCCGCGATCCTGCTGCTGCGCCTGATCGCGTCGACGGTCGCAGGATCGTAGACGTCGCCGCCGTCGTAGGGGGCGGGCGCGACCCTGCCGACGTACTCCGGACGAGCGATCGACGCGGGGACCGGACGCTGCGGCGAGATCCGGCCCGGGGTCAGGTGACCGTGTTCATCCCGGGACATGTCCACCAGCTTAGGGGCCGCCGGACGCTCGGTCCGTCGTGAGGGCGGCGTGGGTAGGCTGCCGTCATGGCTGACAACGAGCAGGAGTTCTGGTTCAACACGAAGACGCACCAGGTCGAGGAGGGCATGGTCTCGCCCGCCGTCGACCGTGCCGGGCCCTACGCGACGCGCGAGGAGGCCGAGCACGCGATGGAGCGCATCAAGGCCAACAGCGAGAAGTGGGCGGCCGAGGAGGCCGAGCGCGACTGAGGCGGTCTCCCGACACGCATTCCGGCCCGGGTCACGCCGCACGACGCGTGACTCGGGCCGGACTGCGTGTCACGAGAGCCTGACCTGCGCCGAGAGCCTCAGAACACGGTCGGCCGGTACGTGATCGGCAGCCGCCGGTCGCGTCCGAAGGCCATCCCCGAGATCTTCGGCCCGATCGCCCCCTGGCGCCGCTTCCACTCGGAGCGGTCGACCAGCCGCGTCACCTCGGCGACCACGTCGGCGTCGTAGCCGAGGGCCACCACGTCGGCCGCGCCGAGCGACCTCGTGATGTACGCGTCGAGGATCCCGTCGAGCACCTCGTACGGCGGCAGGGTGTCTTCGTCGACCTGGCCAGGCCGCAGCTCGGCCGACGGCGGCTTGGTGATCGAGTTCTCCGGGATCGGCCCCCGCTCGCCCCGCGCCTCGGCGGAGGCGTTCCGCCAGCGGGCCAGCTCCCAGACCATCGTCTTCGGGACGTCCTTGATCGGCGCGAACCCGCCCACCGAGTCGCCGTAGATCGTGGAGTACCCGACCGACAGCTCGGTCTTGTTGCCGGTCGTCAGCACGAGGTGACCGTCGAGATTCGAGAGCCCCATCAGGATGAGGGCGCGCGCCCTGGCCTGGACGTTCTCGGCTGCCAGCCCGGTCAGGTGGAGCTGGCGCTCGAACGGCTCGACGAGATCGGCGATCGGCTCGACGGAGTAGCGCACCCCGATGCGCTCGGCGACGTCGTCGGCGTCGGACCGGGAGTGGTCGGACGACCACTGCGAGGGCATCGACACGCCGAACACGCGGTCGGCCCCGATCGCGTCAGCTGCGATCGCGGCGCAGACCGCCGAGTCGATGCCGCCGGAGAGCCCGAGGATCACCGAGCGGAAGCCGTTCTTCTCGACGTAGTCGCGGGTGCCGACGACGAGGGCGTTCCAGAGCTGCTCGCGCTCGTCGGGCAGGACGGCGATGTCGGGCGGCAGCGCGTCGTAGGTGCCGAACGCGCGCGACTCGACGTCGACCCGCCGGATCCCCTCCGGCAGCTCGGCCCCCGACGACGCCTGCGGATCGAGGTCGAGCGTGAGCAGGTGCTCTCGCCACTGGGGCGCCCTGCCCAGGATCCGGCCCCCGCCGTCGACCACGACGCTGTCGCCGTCGAAGAGCAGGTCGTCCTGCCCGCCGACGATGTTGACGTAGGCGACGATCGTGTCGTTCTCCGTCGCGCGGCGGGTCACCAGGGGGAGCCGCACCTCGTCTTTGCCGGCCACGAACGGGCTGGCGTTGACGACCAGCAGGAGGCCCGCCCCGGCGTCGAGGACGCGACCGACCGGCCCGCCGTCGCGCCAGAGGTCTTCGCAGACGATGAGCGCCACGTCGACGCCGCGGACGCGGACGACGAGCAGCTCTTCACCGGGGATGAAGACCCGGTACTCGTCGAAGACGGAGTAGTTCGGCAGGTGGTACTTGGCCGTCGTCGTCACGACACGCCCGCCCTGCAGGACGCTCGCGCAGTTCTTCGCGATGGCCGTCGGAGCGTTCGACGTGTCGAGGAGGCGGGGCTCGAAGGGGCCGTCGGGGTGGCCGACCACGACGGGCAGATCGCCGAGCCCCTCGCTCTCGAGCCGCACGGCCAGCGCCTCGACCGCCCGGCGGCTGGCGACCAGGAAGCTCGGCCTCGAAGCCAGGTCTTCGATGGGGTAGCCGGTGAGGCTCATCTCGCCGGTGGCGAGGAGGTCGGCACCCGCGGCGCGCGCTGCGCGGGCCGCCTCGAGCAGCTGCTCGGCGTTGCCCGCGAGGTCTCCGACGACGGGGTTCGTCTGTGCGAGCGCCAAGCGGAGTCGGGGCATAGCCACTAGCCTACTCAGGGAGTAGAGAGGGTCTGAATGGACAAGCAAACCGACTTCGTTCTTCGCACTATCGAAGAGCGGGGCATCAAGTTCATCCGGCTCTGGTTCACCGACGTGATCGGCACGCTCAAGTCCGTCGCCATCGCGCCCGCCGAGGTCGAGGGGGCCTTCGCCGAGGGCGTCGGCATCGACGGCTCGGCGATCGAGGGGCTCACCCGCTCGTTCGAGGCCGACGTGCTGGTGCACCCCGACCCGACCACGTTCCAGATCCTGCCGTGGCGCGGCACCGAAGACCCGACCGCCCGCATGTTCTGCGACATCGCGACCCCCGACGGGGCGCCCGGCGTCGCCGACCCCCGCAACGTGCTGAAGCGCACCCTCGCCCGGGCCGGCGACCGCGGCTTCACCTTCTACACGCACCCCGAGGTCGAGTTCTACCTGCTCAAGTCGTCGAAGTTCGGCAAGAACGGCCCCGAGCCCGTCGACCAGGCCGGCTACTTCGACAACGTCCCGGGCGGCACCGCCCACGACTTCCGCCGCCGCTCGGTGCGCATGCTCGAAGACCTCGGCATCTCGGTCGAGTTCAGCCACCACGAGGCCGGCCCCGGCCAGAACGAGATCGACCTCCGCTACGCCGACGCGCTGACGATGGCCGACAACATCATGACCTTCCGCACCGTGGTCAAAGAGGTCGCGATCGAGCAGGGCGTCTACGCGACGTTCATGCCGAAGCCCCTCCAGGGCCAGCCGGGGTCGGGCATGCACACGCACCTGTCGCTCTTCGAGGGCGACGCGAACGCGTTCTACGAGGCCGGGGCGGAATACCAGCTGTCGAAGATCGGCCGCCAGTTCATCGCCGGCCTCCTCCGCCACGCGCCCGAGATCACGGCGGTGACGAACCAGTTCGTCAACAGCTACAAGCGCCTCTGGGGCGGCGACGAGGCCCCGAGCTTCGTCACCTGGGGCCACAACAACCGGTCCGCCCTGGTGCGCGTGCCGCTCTACAAGCCGAACAAGGGCCAGTCCAGCCGTGTCGAGTACCGCGCGATCGACTCCGCGGCGAACCCCTACCTGGCGTTCTCGCTCCTCCTGGCCGCCGGGCTCAAGGGCATCGAGGAGGGCTACGAGCTCCCCGCCGAGGCGGAGGACAACGTCTGGAGCCTGAACGACGCCGAGCGGCGCGCCCTCGGCTACAACCAGCTGCCGGCGAGCCTCGACCACGCCCTGTCGCTGATGGAGGACTCCGAGCTGGTCGCCGAGACGCTCGGCGAGCACGTGTTCAACTACGTCCTCAAGAACAAGCGCCAGGAGTGGAAGGAGTACCGCGCCCAGGTGACGCCGTTCGAACTCCGCTCCAACCTCGAGATGCTGTAGCCCGGGCTCCGCCGACCCTCATGCCCCGCTCCGCGACAGCTCTGACCGATCTGGCGCGGTACGGGTTCGCCGACCTCCGCGCCAGTCGCGATCTCCTCGACCAGCTCCGCGACTCTCAGCCGCTCGTCGAGTCGTTCCTGCCGGCCCTCTCGCAGAGCGCCGACCCCGATCACGCGCTGATCCGGCTCGCGCGCCTGCTCGAGCGCGCACCCGACCAGGTCGGCGAGCTCCTCGCCGCCACGAGCGACCCGAGTCCGACGAAGACCGACGAGCGTCCCGGCGACCGGCTCATGCTGGTGCTCGGGGCGTCCGAGGGCCTCGCCGAGTTCTTCCTCCGGCGACCGGAGGCCCTCCGGGTCCTCCGTCGCAAGGTCTGGACCGTCCCGCACCAGGACGACTACGAGCGCGACCTCCTCGAGGCGGTGGACGGCAGGAAGGGCGACGACGCGCGGCTCGCACTCCGCGTCGCGTACCGGGAGCACCTCGTGTCGCTCGCCGCCTACGATCTCGGCCTCTACGATCCTGTGGCCGGCCTCGACGTGGTCGCCGCGGCCCTCGCCGATCTCGCCGGTGCCGCCCTCGAGGCAGCCCTCGACGTCGCACGCCGTGAGGTCTCCTTCGACGCCGACGAGATCGCCTCGACGCGCCTCGCGATCATCGCCATGGGCAAGACGGGAGCGCGCGAGCTCAACTACCTGAGCGACGTCGACGTGATCTTCGTCGCGGAGGCCCGGGAGGGCCTCGATCCTGCGCGCGCCGTCGAGATCGCGACGCGGCTCGCCGTGCACGCCACGCGCGTGCTCTCCGACATCGGCCCCGAGGAGCCCCTCTGGGAGGTCGACGCGAACCTCCGCCCCGAGGGCAAGAACGGCGCGCTGGTCCGCACGCTGTCGTCGCACATCGCCTACTACGAGCGCTGGGCGAAGCCGTGGGAGTTCCAGGCGCTCCTCAAGGCGCGACCGATCGCGGGCGACCGGGAGCTCGGCGACGAGTACGTCGAGCGGCTCGCACCGATGGTCTGGTCGGTCGCCGAGGCCGAGAACTTCGTCGAGTCGGTGCAGCGGATGCGCGAGCGCGTCACCGCGCACATCCCCGCCGACCAGGTCGACCGGCAGCTGAAGCTCGGCCCGGGAGGGCTCCGCGACATCGAGTTCACGATCCAGCTGCTGCAGCTCGTGCACGGTCAGGCCGACCCCGAGATCCGGCAGCGGTCGACGCTCGGCGCCCTGGGCGCCCTCGTCCGGGAGGGCTACGTCGGCCGCGCCGAGGCGACGGAGTTCGACCGCGACTACCGCGAGCTCCGGCTCCTCGAGCACCGCATCCAGCTGTCGCGCCTCCGCCGCACGCACCTGATGCCGACCGGCGAGGAGGAGCTCCGCTTCCTCGCCCGCGCCACCGGCCTCGCTCCGTCGGCCACCGAGCTCGTCGACCACTGGCACGCAATCAAGCGCCGGGTCCGCAGCCTGCACGAGCGGCTCTTCTACCGCCCCCTCCTGACGGCCGTGGCGCGACGCCCCGACAAGGAGCTGGCCCTGACCACAGGATCGGCCGTCGCCCGGCTGCAGGCCATCGGGTTCCGCGATCCCCGTGGCGCGCTGGCGCACATCGCCGCGATGACGAGCGGCGTCTCCAGGCGGGCGAGCATCCAGCGGCACCTGCTGCCGGCCATGCTGCAGTGGTTCGCCGACGGCACCGATCCCGACCTGGGGCTGCTGGCGTTCCGACGGCTGAGCGACGGACTGGGGGAGTCGTACTGGTTCCTCCGGATGCTCCGCGACTCCTCGGGCGCGGCGCAGCGCCTCACGACCGTCCTCTCGTCGTCCCGGTTCGTGGCCGACCTGCTGGAGCGCATCCCCGAGGCGGCGTCCTGGCTGGAGGACGACGACGATCTCCGCCCGAGGAGCTTCGAGGTCCTCGCCGACGAGATGCGCGCGACCGTGGCGAGGCACGACGATGTTGCGGTAGCGGCGCAGGTGCTCCGGGGGAGCCGGCGCCGCGAGATCCTGCGCATCGCCCTCGGCGCCATCGTCGGAGTCGTCACCGTCGACGAGCTCGGCACGGGCCTCTCCGATGTGACGACCACGACGATCGCGGGCGCGCTCGCGCTGGCGCGACGGGACGGCAGGGGGGACGGCCTCGAGTTCGGAGTGATCGCGCTCGGACGGTACGGCGGTCAGGAGCTCGGCTTCGCGTCGGACGCCGACGTCCTCTACGTCTACCGTCCTGCCGATCCTGCCGATCCGACCGCCCAGTCTCGGGCCACCCAGATCGTGGCGGCGCTCCACCGCTTCACCGAGGACCCCCTCATGCCGCTCGACCTCGACGCCGACCTCCGGCCCGAGGGCAAGAACGGCCCCGTCGTGCGCTCCCTCGACGCGTACGCGGCCTACTACGCCCGGTGGGCACTGACCTGGGAGGCCCAGGCGCTGCTGCGGGCGCGGGGAGCGGTGGGGGATCCTGCGCTCCTCGGCGACTTCGAGCGCCTCGCCGACACCGTCCGGTACCCCGAGCACCTGTCCGAGCAGGACGTCCGCGAGGTGAAGCGCATCAAGGCCCGCGTCGAGTCGGAGCGTCTGCCAAAGGGGGCGGACCCGACGCGGCACCTGAAGCTCGGTCGGGGGTCTCTCAGCGACGTCGAGTGGTTCGTGCAGCTGCTGCAGCTGCAGCACGCCGCGCGGGTGCCCGGTCTCCGGACCCCGTCGACGCTGGGAGCCCTCGACGCCGCCGTCGGCGCCGGCCTCGTGACGGAGGCGGACGCCGGCCGGCTGCGCGACGCCTGGATCATCGCCTCGCGCGCCCGCTCCGCCGTCATGCTCTGGACGTCGCGCACGTCCGACGTGCTCCCGGCCGACCGGCGCCAGCTCGAGGCCGTCGCGCGCCTCCTCGAATACCCGCCAGGATCCGCCACGCAGCTCGAAGAGGACTATCTCGCGACCACCCGGCGCGCCCGCCACGTGTTCGAGGCCGGCTTCTACGGGATCGAGAAGTCGCCCGAGCCCACCGGTTGAGGCGGCAGGCAAAGCGCCCGGCCGACTGAGAGCGGCTCGCGACACGCCCAAGAACGATCCGGTTCGCAAATCGGCGGCAGAAGAATCTGTCGTCCCCCGAAATCGTCGTCTGTACCCCTCGCCGCGTGTCCGCCAGGTTACGGCCGCGTGACGAGGAGCGCTGTGACGGGCGGGGCGCAGGAGGTGTCCCGCGAAATGGGGGTCAGGATCGCCACGCCGCACCGATCACGAATATTCTGGCTCCTGATCAGCAATTCTGCAGCTCATGAGGACTACTCAGAGACACCGGTGCCGGACCATTCGGGGTACACGTATCGGCATGGAGTCTGAGCGTCACCCCCGGTCGGCATTTCGCACGACACCGAGAGGAGGACAAGCACGTACCCCACTCCTGGGAACTCCTCCCCAGAGCGGGGGTCGTCTTGTGAGCCCCTTCGTCATCGACTACAAATTGGAACACCCCGAACGCCCGATTCCCCAAAGACGCGGAAGCCACCACTTCTACCCTCCCCGCAGGCGGCAATCGTGTTAACGTTCATTCTCCAAATCCGTCACGAAGTCAACGGTCACCCTGAGGTCTACCTCTTCAGCGTGTACTCGATCATGATCTGGGTCCTCTGGATCATCAAGGTCGTGATCTCGCGCAGCTACCGGCCCTTCACCGGCACCTACACGGGTACGACGAGCGTCGTCGTGCCCGTGGTCGACGAGCCGGAAGACCTCTTCCGCGACGTGATCGGCCGCATGGTGGAGCAGGGGCCCGACGAGATCATCGTCGTCATCAACGGCGCCCCGAACCCGGCGCTCCAGGCGATCTGCGAGGACTTCGCGCCCCTGGTGCAGTGGACGCACACACCGATCCCCGGCAAGCGGAACGCGGTCATGATCGGCACCGAGCTGTCGAAGGGCGACATCACCGTCCTCGTCGACTCCGACACCGTCTGGACTCCCGGCACGCTCAGCGAGCTCGTGAAGCCGTTCGCGCAGGCCAACGTCGGCGGCGTCACCACCCGCCAGCGCATCCTGGAGCCGGAGCGCAGCTGGATCACGCGCTGGGCAGACTGGCTGGAGAACAGCCGCGCGCTCTACTCGATGCCGGCGCAGAGCGTCCTGGGGCAGATCGGCTGCCTCCCGGGCCGGACGATCGCCTTCCGTCGCGAGATCCTGGTGCGGGTCATGGACAAGTTCATGACCGAGAAGTTCATGGGCGTGTTCCTCGAGGTCAGCGACGACCGCACGCTCACCAACCTCACGCTCAAAGAGGGCTACCGCACCGTCTACCAGTACACGAGCCTCGTCTACACGGATGCTCCGCTGAAGATCAAGAAGCTCTTCAAGCAGCAGCTCCGCTGGGCTCGCGGCAGCCAGTACAACACCCTCCGCATGATGCCCTGGATGCTCGGGCACGCCCCGATGCTCGCGTTCTTCTTCGCGATGGACATCATCCTGCCGTTCGTCCTCCTCGGAGTCGTCGGCGGCTGGATCTACAACGGGCTCACCGGCCAGGGGACCAACCTGTACACCGGTATCCTGCACGAATACGGCTTCCGCTCCGGCGTCCTGGCGATCGTCGCCCTGATGGTGGCCTCGTCGGTGCTCAGCATGGCGATCCGGCAGATGCGGCACCTCTCTGAAAAGCCCGGCGACTTCATCCGCCTGCCCGTCTTCATCATCGTGTCGACGTTCTTCCTGATGCCCATCCGAATCATCGGCTTCTTCCGCATGGGCCACTCGGCCGGCTGGGGGACCAGGGCCGGTGCCTACACGGGCGGCGTCGTGACCGAGGAGGTCGCGGAGGAGGTCGAGAGCCGCGAACAGCGGATGGAGACGCCCCTCGACGCCCTCGAGGCCCAGTTCACCGACACGCCGGGGCAACCCTCCGTCGACACGCTCTTCGACTTCGGCACCCCCGAGAACCCCGAGTCCGGGACCGTCCTCGTCAAGAGCCGTCGCGAGGCGAAGACCGCGGTCGCAGCCACGCCCAAGACCCAGGTGCCCGCGCGGCGCCGCCTGAACCCGAAAGCCGGATGGCCGTACCTCATCGGTGCCGTGATCCTCGTCCTGGAGGCCCTCTTCATTGTCTGACCTCACCTCGCCCTCCGGTCATGGCTCGACCATGATCACGCCCCTCAGCACCGGCACCGCCTGGTGGACCACCGGCAAGAAGAACTCCCGCCGTTCCGCGCTGGGCGCGACCGCCATCGTGGTGCTCCTCGCGCTCATCTCGTGGCTGGTGTGGATGTCGCCCACCGACAACGTGGTCCGTCACGCGGTCACCGACGTGGTGAAGCCGATCGCAGGATCGATGGCGCTCAAGAACGACCGCGCCAGCCTCCTCACGCAGCTGGTCTCGACCAAGTCGCAGGTGAACGACCAGTCCGCACAGCTGGCGGAGCAGCAGAAGCAGCTCCAGGCGGCTCTCGGCAAGGCGAAGGCGCTCGAGTCGCAGCTCGCCACGGCGAAGTCCGAGGCGGCGACCGCGACCGGCAAGGCGTCCTCGCTGAAGGCGCAGGCCGACGCGGGCGCCACGAAGTCGGCCTTCACGGCGAGCGACGGCGGCGGGTCCACCCTCGGCGGCGGAAGCACCAACGGCGACTTCCCGGCCGGCGACGGCTCGGCTGCGGGCGGCTCCGGCGGCACCGGCACCGGCACGGGCGGCACCGGCACGGGCACGGGCACGGGCGCTGGCACCGGGTCCGGCTCTGGCAGCGGCTCTGGTGACGGCTCCGGCGGCGGCACGGGCGGCGCCCCGACCGGACCGGTCGTCCCCTCCACGCCCACCCTCGCCTCGATCAAGAACCCGACCTCGCGCTACTTCGGGCTCTACACGGCCCAGTCGCCGTTCAGCTGGTCGGAGTTCGACGACGTCACCAAGAAGGTCGGCGAGCAGCCGAACAGCGCCGGCTACTTCCAGGGCTGGGACCAGGACTTCCGGGCGGACGCCGTCCAGCGCTCCTGGGCCAAGGGCGACCTGCCGATCATCACCTGGGAGTCGCAGTCGTCGACAGCGGGCAACAACCAGCCCGACCAGCCCGAGTACTCGCTCGGCAACATCATCAAGGGCGACTTCGACGCCTACCTGAAGAAGTACGCCGACGCGATCGTCACCAACGGCCAGCCCGTCGGCATCCGCCTCGACCAGGAGATGAACGCGACCTGGTACCCCTGGTCGGAGGACGACGGTCACGGCAACTCGGTCAACGGCAACAGCGCCGGTCAGTACAAGCTGATGTGGCAGCACGTCCACGACGTGTTCGCCGGCGAGGGGGCGAACGAGTACGTCAACTGGATCTGGGCGCCGAACCGCATCAACAACCTGACCAAGACGCACAAGACCCTCGAGTACAACGCCTCGCTCTACCCGGGCGACGAGTACGTCGACTGGATCGGGATGTCGGGCTACGAACGCCCCTCGGGCGACGGGCCGCAGGACGGGTCGTTCGCTGACACGTTCGGCGACACCCTCTCGATCCTGCGTCAGATCGCAGACAAGCCCATCTTCCTGGCGGAGGTCGGAGCGACGGAGGGCGGCGGCCTCAAGGCCGGCTGGATCACCAACCTGTTCAACGCGCTGGCAGCCCCCGAGAACAAGGACATCATCGGCTTCTCGTGGTTCAGCCTCACGGTCACGACCACCCTCAACGGCCAGCTCGTCACCAACGACTGGCGTCTGAACTCCACCGCGACTGCCCTGCAGGCGTTCGCGACCGGCATCAGCCGGACCGACATCGACTACGCCCTGCGGCCGGTCACACCGGCCTCGTAACGGCCTCACCCCGCTTCTCCCACCACGACTGGAGACACTCATGACCACGTCAAAGAAATCGCAGGATCCCGCGGCCCTCGACCACGGCACCGCACTCAAGCCCCGCATCAGCGTCATCGGCACCGGCTACCTCGGCGCCACTCACGCTGCCGCCATGGCCGAGATGGGCTTCGACGTCATCGGCGTCGACACCGACCCGTCGAAGGTCGAGGCGCTGAGCGCCGGCCGCGTGCCGTTCTTCGAGCCGGGCCTGCCCGAGCTGATCGTGGAGCACGTCGCCTCCGGCCGCCTGCGCTTCACGAGCGACCTCGCCGACGCCGTCGCGACCAGCGACGTCCACTTCATCTGCGTCGGCACCCCGCAGCGCCGGGGGAGCCACGCCGCCAACCTCAGCTACGTCGAGGCGGCCACCAAGGCCGTCGCCGAGTCGCTCAGCCACGACGGCATCATCGTCGGCAAGTCGACCGTCCCGGTCGGGACCGCGGCACGCCTCCGCAAGCTCGTCGCCGACGCGAAGCCCGAGGGGATCGAGACCCAGGTCGTCTGGAACCCCGAGTTCCTCCGCGAGGCCCACGCCGTCGAAGACACCCTGCGGCCCGACCGCATCGTGTTCGGCGGGACCGACGCCACCAGCGAGGCGATCCTGCGCCAGGTCTACGCGGCGCCGATCGCGACCGGCACGCCCGTCATCTCGTGCGACCTCGCCACCGCCGAGCTCGTCAAGGTGTCGGCCAACGCGTTCCTCGCGACGAAGATCTCGTTCATCAACGCGATCTCCGAGCTCTGCGAGGTCGCCGGCGCCGACGTCCGCGTGCTCGCCGACGCTCTCGGGCACGACGACCGGATCGGCCGCAAGTTCCTGAACGCCGGGCTCGGCTTCGGCGGCGGCTGCCTCCCGAAGGACATCCGCGCCCTCATGTCGCGGGCCAACGAGCTCGGCGCAGGCCGCGTCGTGGGGCTCATGCAGGAGGTCGACGAGATCAACATGCTGCAGCGCCAGCGCGTGATCGACCAGGCGATCGACGCGTGCGGGGGCTCCGTGCTCAACCGAAAGCTGGCGATCCTGGGGGCCGCCTTCAAGCCCGACACAGACGACGTCCGCGACTCGCCGGCCCTGAACGTCGCTGCGGCGCTCCACCTCCGCGGCGCCCAGGTGCTCGTGGTCGACCCCGAGGCGTCCGAGACGGCTCAGCGCAGCTTCCCGACGCTCTCGTTCGCCGACAGCCTCGACGAGGCCGTGACGGACGCCGACGTGGTCCTGCTGCTCACGGAGTGGCCCGTCTTCGTGAACGCAGACCCCACGCACCTCGCCGAGCTCGCGGCGAACCCCGTGGTGCTCGACGCGCGCAACGCGCTCGACACCGAGGTGTGGTCGGCCGCGGGCTGGGAGGTGCGTCCGCTCGGCGGTCGCGTCGTCGCCCGCCAGCGCCGTGTGCTCGAGGGCTCGGCTCTGCCCGCCTGACCTCGCGTGTCGCGCCTGCGCCGCTCCAGCGCTCGCTAAACCCTCGCGTTCGGCTCCCACGGTGGTCCTAGGACCACCGCGGCGGCCGGAGGCGAGGGTTTAGCCGCGGCACGCCGGCAGCCCACAGCCGCCGAGCCAGCTCGTCGGGGTCGCGCGCCACCGCGTAGTCCCAGCGGACCACGTCGCGGACGTCGGGATGGGCCCGCAGCCGGGCCTCGCGCCGTTTCTCGTCCACGACGACGCCCGCCGCGCTCCGCCCCTGGCGGAACCTCGGGTCGGAGTACTTCCAGGCTCCGTCGAACTCGCCCACCACGCCGACCAGCGGCCACCAGAAGTCGACGACCCCGATCAGCCCCTGCGCGTCCGAGAACGCCTTCTGCAGTTCGGGGGCAGGGAGTCCGCGACTCGCCATCGACACTCGGCTGAACGACTCGCCGGGCGAGGCCGAGGAGCCGTCGGCGAACTCGAGAGCGGCGGTGGCGGAGCGGATCCTGCGCGCAGATGGCGACCGGAGCAGGATCGCGTGCAGGTCCGACTTGTCACCGCCGGTCGATGCGAGCACGTGGTCGAAGACCAGCACTGCCACGTCGAAGGGGGAGATCAGCGCGAGGTCGACGGCCGTCCGCGCCGGACTCGTGACCCAGAGGTCGTTCCAGCGCACGTGTTCGTCGCCGGTCGCGCGGCCCGGACGCCGGTGGAGGGTGGCGATGCGATTGCTCGTCGCGCGCTTCTCGTCGATGACCTGGACGTCTCTCGGCCAGGCGTCGGGGACGGGGAAGCCCCAGATCGCGGCCGCCGACCAGTGCGACACGGTGACTTTCGTCGTGAGGCGTTCGACGACCGCGACGATGCGGGTGACGGACCGCTCCCGCTCGCTCAGGGCCTCCCAGACAGGGGAGGGGAGATAGACGCCGCGGACCACGCGGACGAGCACGCCGGACGCACCGAGACGACGAAGGGACCTGTCGTCGAGGCCCGTCGTGACGAAGTCGGCTGTGCGGGAGGTGGCTGTGGCGTGCATGGGTCGACCCTGGCCGTCCTCATCCCGCAGCGAGCCCTGATCCTGCGCCCCTGTGGACGGCCGCGCGGCTGCCCCGCCCTGTGGAGCGGAGGCTCGCACGACAAAACCCTCGGGTCCGGCCGCCACGGTGGTCCTAGGACCACCGCGCGAGCCGAACCCGAGGGTTTAGCGGGGGCGCTGACTACACGCCGAAGTACATCTCGAACTCGAACGGGTGCGGACGCTGCGCCATGGGCAGGATCTCCTTCTCGCGCTTGTACGCGATCCAGGTCTCGATGAGGTCTTCGGTGAAGACGTTGCCCTTGGTCAGGAACTCGTGGTCGGCCTCGAGCGCCAGCAGGGCGGCCTCGAGCGATGCCGGCACCTGCGGGATGTTCTTGGCCTCTTCGGGCGGGAGCTCGTAGAGGTCTTTGTCGACGGGCTCGTGCGGCTCGATGCGGTTCTGGATGCCGTCGAGGCCGGCCATCAGCTGCGCGGCGAACGCCAGGTAGGGGTTCGACGCCGCGTCGGGGACGCGGAACTCGATGCGCTTGGCCTTCGGGTTCGTGCCGGTGATCGGGATGCGGATGGCAGCGGAGCGGTTTCCGGCCGAGTACACCAGGTTGACGGGGGCCTCGAAGCCCGGGATCAGGCGGTGGTACGAGTTGATCGACGGGTTCGTGAACGCCAGGACGGCGGGGGCGTGCTTGAGCAGGCCGCCGATGTACCAGCGGGCGAGGTCGGAGAGACCGCCGTAGCCGTTCTCGTCGTAGAAGAGGGGCTTGCCGTCGCTCCAGAGCGACTGGTGGGTGTGCATGCCCGAGCCGTTGTCGCCGAAGAGGGGCTTCGGCATGAAGGTCGCGACCTTGCCCCACTGCTCGGCCGTGTTCTTGACGATGTACTTGAACTTCAGGATGTCGTCGGCCGCGTGGACCATCGTGTCGAACTTGTAGTTGATCTCCTGCTGACCGCCGGTGCCCACCTCGTGGTGCGCGCGCTCGAGCTCGAGGCCCGACTCGATCAGCTTGAGGCTGATGTCGTCGCGGAGGTCGGCCGTCTTGTCGACGGGCGAGACCGGGAAGTAGCCGCCCTTGTACGCGGTCTTGTTGGCGAGGTTTCCGCCCTCTTCGGCGCGGCCGGTGTTCCAGGCGCCCTCCTCGGAGTCGACCGAGTAGAACGAGCCGTTCTGCTTCACGTCGTAGCGGACGTCGTCGAAGATGTAGAACTCGGCCTCGGGGGCGAAGAACGCCGTGTCGGCGATTCCGGTGGAGGCGACGTAGCGCTCGGCCTTCTTGGCGACCTGACGCGGGTCGCGCGAGTAGAGCTCGCCGTTGCGCGGGTTGAAGATGTCGAAGACCAGGATGAGGGTCCGCTCGGCGCGGAAGGGGTCGACGTAGCCCGTGGTGACGTCTGGGATGAGCTGCATGTCGGACTCGTGGATCGACGCGAACCCGCGGATCGAGGAGCCGTCGAACAGCTGACCGACCGAGAAGAACTCCTCGTCGACCGTGGATGCGGGGATGTTGAAGTGCTGCTGGACACCGGGCAGGTCGGTGAATCGAATATCAAGGAACTTGACGTCAGTGTCCTTGATGAACTTCAGCACCTCGGAAGAATCTTTGAACATACGCGAGGTCTCTCCAATGGGCGTGGAACGTGGGCGAAAGCGGGACGCCTCCAGTGATGAGGCTATTGAGAACCCGTTTCCCCCCAGTGTCGCGGATGTTTCCGGGTTGTTACGCGTGACCCGCGCAGGGGGCACCGATCGGCCGTCGGTAGGCTCGTGACCATGTCGAGCGCCCCTCCGCCCCTCCCGGGTGAATCGAAGCCGAAGAGCCCGTGGCCCGGTCACGACCTGGGCCTCCCCGAGAGCGGTCCGCGGTCGATGGCCAGGTTCGGGCGCCGGATCGCGGCCCTCCTCATCGACTGGCTCCTCGCCGTCGTCATCTCGATCACGTTCTTCCACTACAACTCGTTCGCGACGCTCGGGGTCTTCGCGGTCATGCAGATCGTGTTCCTCGTCACGATCGGGGGCAGCATCGGGCACATCGTCCTTCGCCTCCGCCTGGTGCCCCTGGCGGGAGGCTACATCGGCGTCTGGAAGCCGATCGTCCGGACGGTGCTCATCTGCCTCGTGATCCCCGCGGTCATCTACGACCAGGATCAGCGCGGGCTTCACGACCGCGCGATCGCGTCGATCCTGGTCCGCATCTAGTCGGCCGCTCGACCCCGCAGACACGGAATCCGCCCTTTCGCAGAAGCGAGAGGGCGGATTCGTGTGTTCGCGTCAGGATCAGCGCGGCCGGCCGGGGCGGACCCGCATCGGGTCGACGCCCTTGGGGATCGGCAGCTTGTTCTGGCCGAGCGACTCGAGGCGGTTGCTGACGGCGAGGATCTCGTCGCGACCGATGGCCTTCTTGCCCTTGTTCATGTTGCGCGCGAGCTTGTGCAGCGGGATCGCGTCGGCGTCGGGCCCGACCGCGAGCACCGTGACGGGGACGCCGGGCGTGATGCGCTGGACCTTCCGGCGCTCCTCGTCGACGATCTTCTGCGTCTGACCCTTGGTGCCCTCGGTCACGAGGACGATGCCGGGTCGGCCGACGGCGCGGTAGACGGCGGCCTGGCTGCGGCCGTTGACGGCGACGGGCATCTCGCTGGCGCGCCACTGACGACGGAGGCCGCTCTTGAAGACGGCTCCGACGGCACCGGGCTGGCCCTCGATCTGCGAGTAGGCGGCGCGCTCCGCGAGGCGGCCGAGCACGATCATGAACACCAGGATGCCGGCCATGACGCCGACGACGATGTAGAGGATGAAGCTCAGGACGTTGCCGCCGCCGAGCAGGAAGGCGAGCAGGACACCGAGCAGGACGGGCACGAGGAAGGCGGCGAGCATCCACCAGATCGCCATCTTGTCGTACCGGCGGGTCATGTTGAAGACCTGGTACATCTGCTTGATGCGACCGGGCTCCTTCGCGGGTTTCGACGCGGACGTCGCGGACGAGGGAGCTGCGCTCTCAGAGGACTTGCTGCGTGCCATGCTGACTAGGATACGGGCTCCGAGGCACCGCGGCGCTCCTCCCCAGGGACGCTCGGTGCTGCATCCCTCCACAGCGGCCGGCGGGCGTCGAAGGGCTCGGGCATCGAGAGGCGCAGGATCAGCCCATGCCGATCCCACCGACACCTCCCGGCGCCCCGGGCGACCTCCTCGCGAGCGGACCCCGGGCCGACGTCTTCGAGTGGCGCCCGGCCGCCGACGACCCGACGGAGCCCCTGGTGGTCAAGCTCTACCGGGGGAGCGGCGCGACCGCCGAGGCGCTGGCGCTCGGCGTCGCCCTCGCGACGGCTCAGCACGAGCACGTCGTCCGACTGGCCGGCCTGGTCGACCTCGGCTCGCGGGGCGTCGGAGTCCTGCTGCCGCGGCTCGGGACGACGACCGCGCAGGCTCTGCTGGCTCGGCGCCGCGTCATCACGGCGGGGGAGGCCGTCACGCTGGTGGCGCCGATCCTGCTCGCCCTCCTCCACCTGGAGCGCCGCGGACTCGACCCGCGCGTGCGGCTGACCGCGGCGACCGGCCTCGACGACATCCTGTTCGACGACCGCGGTGCACCCTTGCTCACCTCGCTCCGCGTCGTCGGCCTCGACGACCCGCGCCTGCTCGAGCCCGCGGCCACGGCTCGAGCCCTCGTCGACGAGGTGCTCGCCGCGACCCACGGCGGCAGGGCGGGCAGCCGGAGGATCCTCGAGACCCTCTGCGAGGCGGAGGCGTCGATCGACGAGCTCCTGGAGGTCGTCTTCGAGCTCGACGAGCCGGCTCCCCTCGAGGGCGCGCAGGATCCCCCCGCTCACCCCGAGCCCGAGCCTGCGGGGTCCGGTGGCAGCCCGGCCCCCGCCGCCCTGACGACGCCGGTGCGCCGTCTCACTGCCGGCGCCCTCGCTGCCAGCACCCTCGCCGCCAGCACCCTCGCAGCCCTCCGGCAGACGCGGCCTCGGGTGTGGGCGGGCGCCGCCGCGCTGGTCGTCTCGTCCGTCGTCGGGCTGATCGTCGTAGGAGCACCGAGCTCCAGCCCGCCCGATGCCGCCACCGCATCGGTCTCGGCTTCAGCGTCGGTATCGACGTCGGCGGGCGGAGGAGCCCGCGCGGCGACCAGTCCGGCTGCCTCTCCTGCGACCTCTCCGGCTGCCTTTCCAACCGCCGACCGCGAGGCCGAGACCGCCGCCGTCCTCGCGGGCGACGACGCGGACGGCGCAGCGCGCGTGCTCCTCCGCCTTCGGGCGGCCTGCCTCGAGGCGCTCGACTCCGAGTGCCTCGCGGGAGTGGACGAGCCGGAGTCTCCTGCACTGCTTGCGGACACCGCCGCCGTCGACGATCCTGCGCTCCTCGCCGACCTCCCGGTGCCCGTCGAAGTCCGCTCGGTCGTGAACCGGCTTGGCGGGGCTGTGCTCTACGCGGCTGCCGGTCACGCAGACGACGAACCGGCCTCCGTCCTCGTGACGAGGACAGAGGCCGGTTGGCGTGTTCGGACGGTCTCGCGGAGCGGACCCCCCGGGTGACTCAGATGCCGAGCTTGCCCTGGAAGTCGCCGCCCTCGAGGCGGTTCTTGACGGCCACCAGGAAGCGAGCGGCGTCGGCACCGTCGACGATGCGGTGGTCGTACGAGAGGGCCAGGTAGACCATCGAGCGGATCGCGATCGACTCGGAGCCGTCAGCGGTGATGACGACGGGCTTCTTGACGACGATGCCGGTGCCGAGGATGGCGACCTGCGGCAGGAAGACGACCGGGGTGTCGAACAGCGCGCCGCGCGAACCCGTGTTGGTCACCGTGAACGTGCCGCCGGAGAGCTCGTCGGGGGTCAGCTTGTTGTCGCGGGTCCGGCCGGCGAGGTCGGCGATCGAGGCGGCCAGCCCGGCGAGGTCGAGCGACGCGGCGTTCTTGATGACGGGCGTCAGCAGACCGCGCTCGGTGTCGACCGCCATGCTGATGTTCTCGGTGTCGGGGTAGACGATCGAGTCGCCGTCGACGGTCGCGTTCAGCTTCGGGTAGGCCTGGAGGGCCTCCGCCGCCGCGAGCGTGAAGAACGGCAGGAACGACAGCTTGTTGCCCGTCTTGGCGACGAAGTCGGCCTTCACGGAGTCGCGGAACGCGGCGACCTTCGTGACGTCGACCTCGACGACGCTGGTGAGCTGGGCGGTCTGCTGCATCGACTCTACGGCGCGCTGAGCCACCACCTTGCGGAGGCGGGTCATCGGGACGGTCGTGCCGCGGAGCTCGGAGACGGGGAGCGGCTGGTAGGACGAGGAGGCAGCCGGAGCCGCAGCGGCCGGGGTCGCTGCAGCGGCCTTCGAGGCGGCCTCGGCAGCTGCCAGGACGTCCTCCTTGCGGATGCGGCCACCCACGCCGCTGCCGGTGAGGGTCGAGAGGTCGATGCCCTTCTCGTTGGCGAGCTTGCGCACGAGCGGGGTGACGTAGCCGACGGGAGCGCCGGTCGACGGCGCCGCAGGAGCGGCGGCAGCCGGCGCGGGAGCGGCGGGTGCGGCGGCAGCAGTCGCGGCCGGAGCAGCGGCGGCCGGAGCAGCGGCAGCGGGGGCCGGAGCAGCGGCAGCGGGGGCCGGAGCAGCCGTCGCAGCAGCAGCAGGGGCCGGGTCGACGTCGGTCGGCGGCGCGATGGGAGCGGCGTCGGCCTTCTCGCCGGGAGCGGGAGCGGCGTCGGACGGCACGATCTCGCCAGCCTCGTCGTCGGACTCGTCCGAGCTCTGGTCGCCGGAGCCCTGGTCGGAGCCCTCGGCGGTCGCGGCCTCGTCGGTCGGCGCGGGGCCCTCGTAGCCCTCGGACGACTCGCCGGAATCCTCGGAGGCGGGGTGGTCGGCCTCGGGCGAGGCGGGGCCGGTGCCGGGTGCCTCGGCCTCGGGGGCCGAGTCGGCAGGGGCGCCGGCGCCGCTGCCGTCACCGATCTTCACCAGGGGCGTGCCGACCTCGACGGTCTCGTCTTCGGCGACGAGGATCTCCTCGACGACTCCCGCGACGGGCGAAGGGATCTCGGTGTCGACCTTGTCGGTCGAGACCTCGAGCAGCGGCTCGTCGACCTCCACCCGGTCTCCGACATTCTTCAACCAGCGGGTGACCGTGCCCTCGGTGACACTCTCACCGAGTGCCGGGAGGTTGACGGATTCGCTCATCAGTGGAACTCCTTCTTGCAGTTCTGATCTAGGGACTTTGCTACAGCGACTCGGTGCGGCAGGACGACTACATGGCGTGGAGCGGTTTGCCCGCCAGAGCGAGCATCGCCTCGCCGAGGGCCTCGTTCTGCGTGGGGTGCGCGTGGATGAGCGATGCGACGTCTTCGGGGTAGGCCTCCCAGTTGACGGTGAGCTGCGCCTCGCCGACGAGCTCGCCGACGCGGGCGCCGATCATGTGGATGCCGACGACCGGGCCGTCGACGACGCGCACGACCTTGACGGAGCCTGCGGTGCCGAGAATCGATGACTTGCCATTGCCGGCGAGGTTGTAGTCGTACGCCGAGATCTTCTCGGCGCCGTACTTCTCGATGGCCTTGGCGGAGGTGAGCCCGACGGAGGCGACCTCGGGGTCGGAGTAGGTCACCTTGGGGATGTTCGCGTCTTCGATCACGATCGGCGAGAGGCCCGCGATCTCTTCGGCGACGAAGATGCCCTGCTGGAACGAGCGGTGCGCCAGCTGCAGCCCCGGGACGATGTCGCCGACGGCGTAGACGCCCTGGACACTGGTGGCGAGGCGCTCGTTCGTGATGACGAAGCCGCGGTCCATGGTGACGCCGACCTCCTCGTAGCCGAGGTCTGCAGTGACCGGGCCGCGGCCCACGGCCACGAGCAGGATGTCGCCCTCGAACGTCTTGCCGTCTTCGAGGGTGACGACGACGCCGTGGTCGCTCTGCTCGACGCCCTGGAAGCGGGTGCCGAGGTTGAAGTTGATGCCGCGCTTGCGGAAGGCCCGCTCGAACGACTTGGAGATCGACTCCTCCTCGTTGGGGACGAGGTGGGGGAGCGCCTCGATGATCGTGACGTCGACGCCGAACGACTTCCAGACACTGGCGAACTCGACGCCGATGACGCCGCCGCCCAGGATGATGGCGCGCTCGGGGATGTAGTCGAGCTCGAGAGCGTGCTCGCTCGTGATGACGCGTCCGCCGATGGCCAGGCCCGGGAGGCTCCGCGAGTAGGAGCCGGTCGCCAGGATGATGTTCTTGCCGGTGATCGTGTCGTCGCCGACCTGGACCGTCGACGGGGAGGTCAGGCGGCCGGAGCCGGTGATCGTGGTGATCTTGCGCGCCTTGAGGAGGCTCTGCAGGCCCTTGTACTTGTGCTCGACGATGTCGCGGCGGTAGGTGGTCACGCTCGCGATCTCGACGCCGTGGAAGTCGGTGCTGACGCCGTACTTCGACGACTCGCGCGAGACGTCCGCGACCTCGGCCGCGTGGAGGAGCGCCTTGGTGGGGATGCAGCCGCGGTGGAGGCAGGTGCCGCCGACCTTGTCTTTCTCGATCACGGCGACCGAGAAGCCCAGCTCGCTGGCGCGGATCGCTGCGGCGTATCCGCCGCTCCCGCCGCCGAGCACCACCACGTCAAAATTCTGTTCCGACACCCAGCAACTCCTTCGTGCGTTCGGACGCGGCTGCAGAACCTCTCACGCCGCCCGGTTCGTCTGGGTCGCAGTCGAGTCGGAGCGGAACGCGAATGGGCCTGGCAGCCCTTCTCCGGCGGATTTTCCCGCCTCCACTACCCTAGTACGCCGCCCTGGCCGACTCTGTCAGGTCGGTCAGGGCGGCCCGGGGCTCCAGCGTCAGAACGAGGCGGCGAGGTCGATCAGGGTGCGGACCGTGATGCCGGTCGGCCCCTTGGTCGTGAAGCCGTAGCCTCCGGCCTTGTTCTCGCTCGGGCCGGCGATGTCGAGGTGGGCCCAGGGGATGAGCTCCTCGGTGCCCGCCTTCTTGCCCACGAACTCCTTCAGGAAGACGCCCGCGAGCAGCATCCCGGCGGCCGTGTTGCCCGGGGTCGCGTTCACGAGGTCGGCGACGTCCGACTTGAGGCGGGCCCGCAGCTCGGGAGCGAGAGGCACCCGCCAGAACGGCTCGGCGGCGTGATCGGCGGCCTCGACGACCCGCGGAGCGAAGTCGTCGGTGCCCATGACCCCGACGTAGCGCGTGCCGAGGGCGACGACCTGCGCACCGGTGAGCGTGGCGACGTCGACGATCGCGTCGGGCTGCTCCTCGCTCGCGGCCGACAGCCCGTCGGCGAGGACGAGGCGGCCCTCGGCGTCGGTGTTGGTCACCTCGACGGTCGTGCCGTTCTTGATGGTCAGGACGTCGTCGGGTCGGATCGGGTCGGCGCCGAGCATGTTCTCGGAGACGCAGAGCCACGCGGTCACCTTGACCGGCAGCGCGAGGTCGGCGGCGGCGAGGGCGACGGCCAGGACGGTGGCGGCACCGGTCATGTCGTACTTCATGCCGACCATGCTCCCCGCGGGCTTCAGCGACAGCCCGCCGGTGTCGTAGGTGATGCCCTTGCCGACCAGCGCCAGGTGCTTCTCGGCTCCGGCGGGCGCGTACTGCACCTTGACCAGGCGCGGAGGCCGCGCCGAGCCCTGCCCGACGCCGATGATCCCGCCGTAGCCGCCCGCGGCGAGCTCGTCGCCCGCGAGGACCGTGACGGTGACGTCGCGCGAGGCGGAGAGTCGGACTGCCTCGTCGGCGAGGACCTCGGGCGACAGGTCGATCGGGGGAGTCGCGACCAGGTCGCGCACCGTGTGCACGGCGGTCGCGGTGGCGGCCGCGCGCTCGACGACGGCCGGCAGGATGCTCGTCCCCGTCACGAGGACGACCTCCTCGACCGGCTTCCGCGCGTCGTCCGCCGTGGCCCGGCGGTACGTGTCGAACGAGTAGGCGCCGATGGCCGCGCCCTCGAGGACGGCGAGGGCCTCGTCGCCGTCGGTCACGGGGAGGGTGAGCGCGATGCGCTGTGCTCCCGCGAGCTGACGGGCCGCGGATCCTGCGGCGTAGCGGAGGGTCTCGACGCTCGGCTCGCCGCCCAGGCCGATGAGCGCCACGGAGGTGGCGCCTCCGGCGGAGTCGGCGGCGCCGCCGAGAACCGAGAGGGGGAGCCTCGTGAGCTCGTCGCGGCCGCCGCTCACGCCGATGTCGGTGAGGGTCGCCTCGAGGTCGGGCGCCTCCCAGAGGAGCGAGGGCTTCGCGTCGCCCTCGGCGGGGACGACCCCGACGACGAGGACGGCGGATTCGGGCAGGTCGGCGGACACGGAGAGCGCGGGGACAGTCATGCTCTCGATCGTATCCAGGCACGGGCGACTTGTTCGCTGTCAGCATCTCGCACCGGGGCGTGCCGTCGTCCGGCCGTGCCTAGCATTGAGGCATGGCCGACCCACGTGACCTCTACGAACTCTCTCCCGGCGCGGAGGGCGTCCCCACCGGCCTCCCGCTGGTCGCCGGTCTCACCGGCTTCGCCGATGCCGGCACCGCCGTGGGCCAGCTGTCGCAGTACATGCTCGAGACCCTCGAGGGCGAGATCGTCGCGACCTTCGACGCCGACATCCTGCTCGACTACCGGGCCAGGCGGCCCATCATCACGTTCGATCAAGACCACATCTCCGACTACCGGGCGCAGACCCTCACCCTGAGCCTGATGCGCGACGAGATCGGCCAGCCGTTCCTCCTCCTGTCGGGCTTCGAGCCCGACTTCCGCTGGAACCAGTTCTCGAGTGCGATCCTCGACCTCGTCGAGCGCTACGAGGTCGCCACCACGACGTGGGTGCACGCGATCCCGATGCCGGTGCCGCACACGCGGCCCCTCGGGGTGACGGTGTCGGGCAACCGCGTCGACCTCATCGAGAGCCTCTCGGTCTGGAAGCCCACCACGCAGGCGCCGGCGAACGGCCTGCACCTGGTCGAGTACCGCCTCGCCGAGACGGGTCACCCGACGGCCGGGTTCGTCCTTCTGGTGCCGCACTACCTCGCCGACACCGAGTACCCCGACGCCGCCGTCACGGCCCTGTCGAGCATCAGTGCCGCGACCGGCCTCATCTTCCCGACCGACCGCCTCCGCGAGGAGGGGCGCGAGTTCCTGACCAAGGTCGACGAGCAGGTCCAGGGCAACCAGGAGCTGTCGCGTCTCGTGCAGACGCTCGAGGAGCGCCACGACACCTACATGGAGGGCAACCCGCTGCCGTCGCCGCTCATCGGCCTCGACGGGCAGGTGCCGAGCGCCGACTCCATCGCCGCCGAGCTCGAGAAGTTCCTCGCGAGCCGCCCGGGCGACGACGAGGGCTCTGCCGGCCTCGGCTGACGCTCTCCGTCAGCCTCCTGGTCGACCTCGACGAGGGAATACCAGCGGCTCCCAGGACGGTTGAAGACGGTGCAGACATGCACGGCCAGCGGCCTCACCGACCAGGATCACCGCCCTCCTTTACCAGGATCGCTCAGTTCTGTAAACGGTTCGGCCCGAGCCGTGCAATACTTGACTACGGACCCGTTCCTGTCCTCTGGTGAAACGCCGAGGGCTTGACATGGGTCCTAGCTATGCCCAGAACGCGGATCAGGGTCTGATCAGTGGCCGTGTTGGGGACATGCTCACGACGTACCCAGCCCGAGTGAAAGGTGCACCAATGGCTACTCGCACCAAGACCGCCGTCATCGACGAGACGGCGATCGACGAGACGACTCCGGTCGACGAGACCGCTGCCCCCGCAGCGGCCACCCCCAAGAAGGCCCCCGCGAAGAGGGCTCCGGCCAAGAAGGCTCCCGCCAAGACCGCCGCGAAGGCGACGACCTCCAAGGCGGGCACCAAGAAGGCCAAGGACGACGACGACGAAGACGACGAAGAGGTCGAGGTCGACTCCACCGACGTCGTCGTGGTCGCCGAGACCGACGAGGCCGCCACCGAGGGCGACGACGCCGAGGGCGACACCGAGACCCCCGCGAAGGCCGCCGAGGAGGCGCTGCCCACCGGCGCGCTCGTGATCTCGCAGGACGACGAGGACGAGATCCCCGTCTACTCCACGACCATCACCGGCGCGACCGCCGACCCGGTCAAGGACTACCTCAAGCAGATCGGCAAGGTCGCGCTCCTGAACGCGGCCGAAGAGGTCGAGCTCGCCATGCGCATCGAGGCCGGCCTGTTCGCCGACGACAAGCTGGCCAACTCGACCGGTCTCTCGAAGGAGCTCGAGCGCGAGCTGCGCTGGGTCTCCCGCGACGGCCAGCGTGCCAAGAGCCACCTGCTCGGTGCGAACCTCCGCCTCGTGGTCAGCCTCGCCAAGCGCTACACCGGTCGCGGCATGCAGTTCCTCGACCTCATCCAGGAGGGCAACCTCGGCCTGATCCGCGCGGTCGAGAAGTTCGACTACACCAAGGGCTTCAAGTTCTCGACCTACGCCACCTGGTGGATCCGTCAGGCCATCACCCGTGCCATGGCCGACCAGGCCCGCACCATCCGCATCCCGGTGCACATGGTCGAGGTCATCAACAAGCTCGCGCGCGTGCAGCGCCAGATGCTGCAGGACCTCGGTCGGGAGCCCACGCCCGAGGAGCTGTCGCGCGAACTCGACATGACGCCCGAGAAGGTCGTCGAGGTGCAGAAGTACGGCCGCGAGCCGATCTCCCTCCACACCCCGCTCGGCGAGGACGGCGACAGCGAGTTCGGCGACCTCATCGAGGACACCGAGGCGGTCGTCCCGGCCGACGCGGTCGGCTTCACGATGCTGCAGAAGCAGCTCGAGTCGCTCCTCGACTCGCTCTCCGAGCGCGAGGCGGGGGTCATCCGCATGCGCTTCGGACTCGGCGACGGCATGCCGAAGACCCTCGACCAGATCGGCGACACCTTCGGCGTCACGCGCGAGCGGATCCGCCAGATCGAGTCGAAGACCATGGCCAAGCTCCGCCACCCGTCCCGGTCGCAGTCGCTCCGCGACTACCTCGAGTAAGCCGTATGCGCTTCGTCTTCCCGATCCTCCTCGGGCGCCTCGCACGTGTTCTCGCCCGGGCCCGAGGGGGCGGGTCGGCGTACCCGGGCTACCTCGTGCTCAAGCTGCTCCCGTCCTTCCTCACCGACGTGACGAAGCAGTTCGACCGCGGGGTGCTCTTCGTCCTGGGCTCCAACGGCAAGTCCACGACGACGCACATGCTGTCCGACGTGATGCGCTCGCACGGTCTTCGCGTCTTCACCAACCCGACGGGTGCGAACCTCCCGCAGGGGATCGCCTCGGCGCTCCTGTCCGAGGTCAGCGTCTTCGGCCGGCTCAAGGCCGACGTCGGTGTCATCGAGGTCGACGAGGCGTTCGCCGTCGAGCTCAGCGGCCTGCTCCACCCGTCGACCGTCCTCATGCTGAACGTGCAGGTCGACCAGCTGTACCGCTTCTACGAGACGTCCCGCGTCGCCGACATGATGACCGACACGGCGGCGACGTCGTCGGCCCACGTCGTCACGAACCGCGACGACGAGTACCTCGGCCCGTTCACCAGCGCCACGCTCGACGTCACCCGCTTCGGCGCCTCCGGCGATCTCGTCGCGGCCGCCCCGCACGGCCTGCAGAACGCCAACGACTTCGCGGCCGCCGGCGACCGGGCTGCCCTCGAGGCCGAGGCCGAGGTGGTCGCCCTCACCCCGCGCGGCGCCACCGTCCGCGTGGGCGGCGAGGACCTCGACGTCAGGCTCCCCGCTCGCGGGCTCCACTACGCCGTCGACGCTGCAGCCGCGATCCAGGCGGCGCGGGTGGCTCTCGGCTCCGAGTTCCGGTCCGACCGCGCCGTGGCGGCCTTCGCCGCCATGAAGCCCGCCTACGGGCGCGGCGAGCGGCTCAGGATCGGCAGCGACGAGGCCGAGTTCGTCATGTTCAAGAACGCCGCCAGCCTCCAGCTCAACCTCGACGCCTTCGAGTCGGCTCCGGAGCAGGTCCTCCTGGCGATCGACGAGGGCACCCCCGACATCTCCTGGATCTACGACGTCGACTTCGCCTCGCTCGACCACGTCGATGTCGTCTCGGGAGCGAAGGCCTGGCAGATCGCCCTGCGGCTCGAGCACGCCGGGATCCCCATCGGCACCGTCGAGCCCGACATCAAGAGGGCGATCGAGCTGATGAAGGCCCTGCCGGCGCCGTCGAACAAGACGAAGAACTTCATCGTCAACTACGAGCAGATGATGATCGCCCGCAACATGCTCGGCTACCCCGACCTGGAGAAGCAAGCGTGAGCTCCGACTCCCTGACCATCGTCCAGCTCTACCCGGAGCAGCTCGGCGTCTCCGGAGACGGCGGCAACGTCGTCACCCTGGCCGAGCGCGCGCGTCGAGCGGGGCTCGACGTGACGGTCTCGGCCCACCGCCCCGGCGACGCCGTGCCCACCACCGCCGACATCGTCGTCATCGGCAGCGGACCCCTGTCGACTCTGCGGGCGCTCCACGACGACATCCTGCGTCTGGGTGCCCCGCTCTCCGACTGGGCAGACGAGGGCGTGCCCGTCATCGCCATCGGAGGCGGCATGGAGATCCTGTCGCGCGGCATCGTCGGCGGGGAGGGCGGAGACCTCGAGGGGCTCGGCTTCTTCGACGCGACCGCCCGTCGCGGTGCGAAGCGCCGTGCCAACTACTTCCAGGTCGAGACCGGCTACCAGGGCGGCGCGCTCACCCTGTACGGGTTCGAAGACCACGCCTCGAGCCTCGAGCTCGGCGCAGGATCGACTCCGCTCGGCACGGTCACGCACGGTGGCGGCAACGGAGACGGCCGCGAGGGCGTCGTCCGCGGTGCCTCGTTCGGCACGCAGTTGAAGGGCCCGGTGCTGCCGCTCAACCCGGAGCTGACCGATCGCCTGCTGCGTGCGGCGGTGGCTCGCACCGGGGGCAGCTACTCGACGAACGAGTCGCACGCGAAGCTCGACCACTTCGCGGCGAAGTCGCGCGAGGTCGTCCACGCCAATCTGGAGCGCGCCTTCAAGGCCATGTGACCGGCGACACGCCCCTCGACAGCAGAAGGCCCGCCTCCCGGATGGGGAGGCGGGCCTTCTTGTGAGTCTGTCGGGCGCCCTGATCGAGGTCGATCAGTGGGCGCTGAGCTTGGCCGTCTCGTCGAGCCACTCGATGGCGTTCGGCTGCAGCTTCTCTTTGAACTTGGCGCCGTGGTGGGCGCAGAACAGGAGTTCGCCGCTGGCCATGGTGGCCCGGATATAGGCCTGGGCCCCGCAGCTGTCGCAACGGTCTGCTGCGGAGAGCTGGTAACGGGAGCCGAGCTCGTCGACGGCGTTGTGGTCGGTGGCCATCTGAGTCATTGGATGCTCCTCCAGAAGGTGGTGCGCGGGTTCGTGACACTCATCAAAACACGTGGACGTTTCGTCCGTGCGACAATTCGCTGGATTTCGCTCATCGCGTACGTGTTTTCACGGCCCCAGTTCAGGGCGTCCCTCTGCGGGGGTGTCGGGTGCGGATCGGCGGTCGCGCGCCCGTATTCTTGAACGGTCGTCTGCCCCCGCGTATTCCGCCGGTGTGTCGGCGGCAGCACGTCAGAAGGAGCCCTGTGCCCGCATCCAGCAGTCCGTCGTCGTCCGCCTCCACGAGCCCGAAGAGCGACACCGCCTCGTCGTACTCCGCCCGGCACCTCTCGGTGCTCGAAGGCCTCGAGGCCGTCCGCAAGCGTCCGGGCATGTACATCGGGTCGACCGACTCGCGCGGGCTGATGCACTGCCTGTGGGAGATCATCGACAACGCCGTCGACGAGGCCCTGGGCGGATTCGGGACGTCTATCGAGGTCGTCCTGCACGCCGACGACAGCGTCGAGGTGTGCGACACGGCCCGCGGCATCCCCGTCGACATCGAGCCGAAGACGGGCCTCACCGGCGTCGAGGTCGTGTTCACGAAGCTGCACGCGGGCGGCAAGTTCGGCGGCGGCTCGTACGCGGCCTCCGGCGGCCTGCACGGCGTCGGCGCCTCGGTCGTCAACGCGCTGTCCGAGCGGCTCGACGTCGAGGTCGACCGCGGCGGCAAGACCTACGCCATGTCGTTCCACCGCGGAGAGCCCGGCCGGTTCGCCGACAGGCCAGGCGGATCAGGATCGAAGAAGCCCGACTCCCCGTTCTCGCCGTTCGAGAACGGCAGCGAGCTCACCGTGATCGGCAAGACGCCGAAGGCCGTCACCGGCACGCGCGTCCGCTACTGGGCCGACCGTCAGATCTTCACCAAGGGCGCGACGTTCCAGACCGACGACCTCGTCAGCCGCGCGCAGCAGACGGCGTTCCTGGTGCCGGGCCTCACGATCTCGATCCGCGACGAGCGCCCCGCTGCTCTCGCCGAGACCGAGGACGGCCTGCCGATCGAGCGGGTGTTCTCCTACGAGGGCGGCATCAGCGAGTTCGTCGACTTCCTCGCCCCCGACAAGTCGATCACCGACACCTGGCGGCTGCAGGGCTCCGGGAAGTACACCGAGACGGTGCCCGTCCTCGACGACAAGGGGCACATGGTCTCCACCGAGGTCGCCCGCGAGTGCGAGGTCGACATCGCCCTCCGCTGGGGGGAGGGCTACGAGACCGTGTCGCGGAGCTTCGTCAACATCATCGCCACGCCGAAGGGCGGGTCCCACCAGGCGGGCTTCGACCAGGGGCTGCTGAAGTTCCTCAAGCAGCAGCTCGACGCCAACGCGCGCCGGCTCAAGATCGGCAACGACAAGCTCGAGCGCGACGACATCACGGCGGGCCTCACCCTGGTGCTGACCGTCCGCCTGCCCGAGCCGCAGTTCGAGGGCCAGACGAAGGAGGTCCTCGGCACCCCGGCGGTCCGCGCGATCGTCGCGAACGTCGTGGCCAAGACGCTCGCCGAGCGGTTCTCGTCGAGCAAGCGCGACGACAAGGCTCAGGCCGAGGCGATCCTGCAGAAGGTCGTGTCCGAGATGAAGGCCCGGATCGCGGCGCGCGCCCACAAAGAGACGCAGCGTCGGAAGAATGCGCTCGAGTCGTCGTCGCTCCCGGCCAAGCTCGTCGACTGCCGCTCGAACGACGTCGGCACGACCGAGCTGTTCATCGTCGAGGGCGACTCCGCCCTGGGCACCGCACGGGCGGCCCGCAACAGCGAGTACCAGGCGCTGCTGCCCATCCGCGGGAAGATCCTCAACGTCCAGAAGGCCTCGGTCAGCGACATGCTGTCGAACCTCGAGTGCGCGTCGATCATCCAGGTGATCGGTGCAGGATCGGGGCGCTCGTTCGACCTCGACGCCGCCCGGTACGGCAAGGTGATCATCATGAGCGACGCCGACGTCGACGGCGCACACATCCGCACCCTGCTCCTGACCCTCTTCTTCCGCTACATGCGCCCGATGATCGAGGCGGGCCGCGTCTTCGCCGCCGTGCCTCCGCTGCACCGGGTCGTCGTCGTCAACCCGGGATCGAAGCCGAACGAGACGATCTACACGTACTCCGAGCAGGAGCTCCAGGGCGTCCTGGCCGGGCTCCGGCGGACTAACAAGAAGTACCAGGACCCGATCCAGCGCTACAAGGGGCTCGGCGAGATGGACGCCGAGCAGCTCGCGACGACGACGATGGACCGCAAGGGCCGGCTTCTCCGGCGGGTGAAGCTCGAGGACGCCGAGAACGCGGGCCGCGTCTTCGAGCTGCTGATGGGCAACGACGTCGCCCCGCGCAAGGAGTTCATCATCGACGGGGCAGGCCTCGACCGCGAGCGGATCGACACCTAGGCCGTACCACCGAGTGCACCGCTACGAGACGGCGCCACCGATCGAGCCGACGACCGTGTCGAGCGGCGTCCCGGAGGCGTCGCGTCGCGCGAGGGTCTCCGGCAGCTTCCGGACGCCGCCGTCCGCTGCGACGGCGAGCGGCGGCGCGACCCCGACCCAGGCGATCGACAGGGAGTCCTCGCCCTTGAGGAGCGCGTGAGCCCGGACACCGCCGGTCGCGCGGCCCTTCGCCGGGTAGTCGGCGAAGGCACTGACCTTGGCCCGCCCGGGGTCGGCACCGGCGATGGTGGCCGTCGAGGTCGAGATCGTGGCGACCACTGCCTCCGATCCTGCGGGCACGGCTCCGAAGAAGAGGACGCTCGCACCAGAGCCGAGCGAGATGCCCGCCACTCCGCCGCCGGCCGGCCCCTGCGGCCGCACGAGGCTCGCCGGGTAGCGGAGGAGCTGCGTCGTGCTCGTCACGAAGACGAGCTCGTCGGAGTCTCCGCCCTGGCCCACCCCGACGACCGCGTCACCGGGCTTCAGCGTGACGACCGGGAAGTCGGGCTTCGACGGCCACGCTCCCGGGGTGACGCGCTTCACGACGCCCTGGGCCGTGCCGAGAGCGATCGGCTCGTCGGACGTCAGCGACACCAGGCCGAGCACCCTCTCGCGCTTGTCGGTGAGCCCGAGATAGTCGGCGATCGGGACGCCGGCGCCGAGCTGCACCGACGACGGGGGAGCAGCGGGCACATCGACCGGGCTGAAGCGGATCAAGCGGCCGGTGCTCGTGACGGCACCGATCTCGGCGCGCGTGGTCGTGGTGATCGACGACCGGATCGCATCGTGCTTGGTGCGTCGCGTCGGCGGCACCGGTCCGTCGGCAGCCGCCTCGACCAGATCGACGCGCAGGATCCGCCCCGTCGTCGACAGGTACACCCTGGTCGCGACATCGGCCACCTCGAGCACCGGAGCGGCCTTCCGAGACGTGGACGCGACCGACGGCGCCGCCTCGGTGAGGAGCGTGCGGCGGGGGGTCCCGAAGGTGTCGGCGACGTCTGCCAGCTCCGAGGACACGAGGGCGCGGAGGAGCCGGGGATCGCCGAGGAGCTCGCGGAGCTCGGCGATCTGCGCGTTCAGCTCGTCGCGCTCGGTCTCGAGCTCGATGCGCGAGAACCGGGTCAGCCGCCGGAGCCGCAGCTCGAGGATGTACTCGGCCTGGAGGTCGGAGAGGTCGAAGACCTCGCGCAGCCGCGTCTTGGCGGAGTCGGAGTCGTCGCTCGTCCGGATGACCTGGATGACCTCGTCGATGTCGAGGATCGCGATGAGGAGGCCCTCGACGAGGTGGAGGCGGTCCTCCTTCTTCTGCAGCCGGTAGCGGCTGCGGCGGGTGACCACGGCGAGGCGGTGGGCGACGAAGACCTCGAGGAGCTCCTTGAGCCCCAGGGTGCGCGGCTGCCCTTCGACGAGGGCGACGTTGTTGATGCTGAAGCCGTCTTCGAGCGGCGTGTGGCGGTAGAGCTGCTCGAGCACCGCCTCCGGGCTGAAGCCGGTCTTGATCTCGACGATGAGGCGCATGCCGTGGTGGCGGTCGCTGTAGTCGTTGATGTCGGAGATGCCAGTCAGCTTCTTGGCGTTGACGCCGTCTTTGACCTTCTCGATGACCTTCTCGGGCCCGACGAGGTAGGGCAGCTCGGTGAAGACGAGGCCCTTCTTGCGGGCGGTGAGGTTCTCGATCGAGACCTTGGCCCGCACCTTGAAGCTGCCGCGGCCGGTCGCGTAGGCGTCGCGCACCCCGGAGAGCCCCGCGATCGTCCCGCCGGTAGGGAGGTCGGGCCCGGGGACGAAGGCCATCAGGTCGTCGAGCGACGCGTCGGGGTCGTCGATCAGGTGCCTCGCGGCCCCGACGACCTCGATGAGGTTGTGCGGCGCCATGTTCGTCGCCATGCCGACGGCGATGCCGGAGCCCCCGTTGACGAGCAGGTTCGGGAACGCCGACGGCAGCACCTCCGGCTGCATCAGCTGGTTGTCGTAGTTCGGCACGAAGTCGACGACGTCTTCGCCGAGGCCGTCGGTCATCGCGAGGGCGGCCGCGGCGAGGCGCACCTCGGTGTATCGCGCGGCGGCGGGCGGGTCGTCGAGCGACCCGAAGTTGCCGTGGCCGTCGATCGTCGGCAGCCGCATCGTGAAGTCCTGAGCAAGACGGACGAGCGCGTCGTAGATCGCCACGTCGCCGTGCGGGTGCAGCTTGCCCATCACCTCGCCCGTGACGCGTGCGCTCTTCACGTGGCCGCGGTCGGGTCGGAGGCCCATCTCCGACATCTGGTACAGGATCCGGCGCTGCACGGGCTTGAGTCCGTCGCGGGCGTCGGGGAGCGCTCTCGAGTAGATGACCGAGTAGGCGTACTCCAGGAACGAGCCCTGCATCTCGGCGGAGACGTCGATCTCCTCGATGCGTTCGCCGTCGAGGGGCCCGGATGCGCTGTCGGTCGTCGTCATGTCGGTGTGTGAACCAGCTCTTCAGGTGGAGGTGCCGCCGCGGCGGGACCGGCCGCGGGCGGTGGGTGGGGGAGGAGGACTCTCAGGCCGGGAGCAGACGGACGCCGCACCGCGGTGCTGTGCCAGACTGAGGCCGATGACGACCATGGTACCGGCGAGGGACACCGAGGCCCGGAGCCTTGCCGACGTCCTGCCGAGTTGCGGAGCCGCGCTCCGCGGGGAGTCGAACCCGCTGGGTCTCCCGCTCGCGACCGGCATCGTCGTGGTCGTGGTCGACGGCCTGGGCAGCGCCGCCCTCAAGCAGCGCGCAGCGTATGCCCGCACGCTCACCGCCGCCGCCGAGACGCTCTGGTCGGGATTCCCGACGACGACGGCCTCCGCCCTGACGACGATCACGACCGGCGTGCTCCCCGGCGTCCACGGCCTGGTCGGCTACAGCGTCCTCGATCCGGAGCACGACAGGGTCGTCCGCCAGCTCTCCGGCTGGGACGCCGGCCTTCTCGACCCGCTGACCTGGCAGCGCGTCCCGACCGTCTTCGAGCGGCTCCGCGACTCGGGCGTCTCGGTGCACTCCGTCGGGCCGGGCCGCTACGCCGCCTCGGGACTGACGAAGGCGATCCTCCGCGGTGCTGCGTATCGAGCCGCCGAGAGCGTCGGCGACCGGTTCGAGGCCGCCGCGAGCATCCTGCAGGCTCCCGGTCCGTCTCTCACCTACCTCTACGTGCCCGAGCTCGACATGGCGGGCCACCGCCACGGCTGGGAGTCCGACGAGTGGTCGCGCGCGCTCGAGGAGGTCGACTCGCAGCTCGGCCGCCTCGTGTCTGGCCTCGGCACCGGCCAGGGTGTGCTCGTGACCGCCGACCACGGCGTGGTCGACGTGCCGGCGCACAAGCACGTGATCTTCGGCGACAAGCCCGGGCTGCTCGACGGAGTGCGGCACGTCGGCGGCGAGCCGCGCTGCCTGCAGCTCTACGTCGAGCCCGATCTGACGCAGGATGCCCGTGACCGGCTGGTCGAGGCCTGGCGCGCAGCCGAGGGCCACCGGTCGTGGATCGCCACCCGCCGCGAGGCGATCGACGCGGGCTGGTTCGGCCCCGTCGATCCGGCGGTGGAGCCGCGGATCGGCGACCTGCTCGTCGCCGCCCGCAAGGGAATCGCCTACTACCGCGAGGCCGACGAGCGCGGGCGCTCGATGATCGGCCAGCACGGCTCGTGGTCGCCCGACGAGACGCAGGTGCCGCTGGCCCGGTTCGGGGTCTTCGCCCGCTGACCGCAGGCGAGCGGCGGTTCGGCTGAGCGGCAGCTCAGGCGGGCAGGCGGTCAGGCCGGGTCGTCGTCGCTGCGGGCGCCGAAGACGATCTCGTCCCAGCTGGGCATGGAGGCCCGGCCCTTGCGGCGCGAGCCGGACGTCGACTTCTGGCGCTCGGGACGGCGCTGCTCCTGCTGCCCGGCGGTGTCGTCCTGCGTCTCGGTACGACGCGACGCGGTCGGGTGGGTCGCGAGCGGCTTGGTCGCGCGCGGCGACTCGGGCCTCTCGGACCACTCCGGCCTGCCGGACCGTTCCGCGTCGGCGGGTTCGGACGTCTCGGGGCCGTCGAAGTCGTCGAGCGGCACGTCGATCACGCGCAGCGACCCGGTGGAGGGGTGCGCGGCTCGGGCCTGAGCGTCGCTCTCGCCGTCGCCGTCGAAGCGCGCTGACTCCCGCTCGCCTCGGCGGCGGCGGAGCGCCTCCAGGAGGTCGGCGGTCTGGTTGTGCGAGGGCTCGGCCTCGGGGGCGCGGTTCATCGCCGCGACCGACGCCGCCGAGCGGCCCTCCCGGGCGCGGGCGCCGATGGCGACCGACTCGGGGGTGTCGTCACCGGGCACGGTGGTCTCGGGCGCGACCGGCGCCGGCTCGAAGGCGCCGCTGTCGAAGCGGCCCGACTCGTCGGGGAGGCTGTCGCCGCCGACGGCACGGAGGCGGGGGACGAGCGAGGTGTGCTTGCCGTCCTGCCGCGAGAGGGTCTGGGCGTCGCCGCTCTCGGGCGAGAGCGCCTGCCTCTTCGGGTCGAAGCGCCAGGACGCCTCCCGCTCGATCTCCTGCGTCGTGTAGGCGACGTGGACGATCCAGCCGAGCGCAGGATCCTTGTAGCTCGTCCACTGGCGGTCCGTCGCCTCGGCCTCGTCGAGCCGGGTGTCGATGACGTCGCCGAAGCGAGCGCTGCCGCCCGGTGCCTCGGCCATCCCGACGACGCTCACCGAGACGGACCGCGCCGTCTCGAGCACGAAGGCGCGCTCGTCGAGGACCGGTCCCTCGAAGCGGCGGACGTAGTCGAGGTCGGCGCCGGTGTCGGCGACGATCTGCTCGGCCGTCCGGCCGCCGCGGATGCTCGCCTGGATCTCGCGAGGCGAGACCTTCGGAGGGGCCGCCGGGGTGTGCTCGGGGTTCGCCTGCCGCAGCTGCGACTGCAGCGAGTGGGTGACGGGAAGACGGAACTCACTCCCCGCATCGGTGGAGACGAGCAGGGCGCCGCTCTCGACACCGATCACTCTGAGCTCTTGCATGGTCACGCCTTCCGCCGTCGCGATTCGCAGTCAGGATGCCACGGAAGGCCAGTCATTCCGGGGAATACCCCGGGCGTGCCGGAAGTTCCCCCGGTGCGGCTCCGGAGGGCTCCAGGGGCCGCGCGCCCCGGTTTGCTATCGACAATCCCGTGATGCAGACTGTGCGCGCCGATCTGGAGACAGGTCGGCAGGAGCAGCACCGACAGAACTGGACGGGCATGGCCACCGACTACGACGCACCTCGAAAGAACGACGACGATTCCGAGTCGATCGAGGCGCTGAAAGAGCGGGTCCCCGACGCGATGTCCGGCGTCGTGGACGCCGACGACGCCGACAATCCCGGCAGCTTCGAGCTCGCCGGCCAGGACCTCTCCGACCTCGATCTCGACGTCGTGGTCCTGCCCCCGCAGGTCGACGAGTTCACCTGCGTGGAGTGCTTCCTGGTGAAGCACCGCTCGCAGCTCGACCACGAGTCGAAGCTCGGGCCTATCTGCCTGGAGTGCGCGGCCTGATCCCGTCGATCGCCTTCGACATCCTCTGCGGGTGCCTCGTCGACACGAGCCAGTAGGGAGCGGGGTCGGTCGCGTCGGTGAGCTCGATCCTGAGCACCGGCCCCACCCAGCCCCGGAAGAGCGTCCACGCCCGCGCGTCCAGACGCGGACCCCTCTCGGCCGTCGCCTCCTCCTTCGAGAAGGCGGCGGTCGCTCCTATCTCTTCGGGGTACAGCACCGCGCGGCCCGCGTGGAAGCCCCGCTCGTCGACGGCCATGACCGGGCTGCCGAACCAGAGCGCGAGGCCGAAAGCGACGAAGAGACCGATGCCGACGAACCAGCCGACCGGCACGTTGATCGGCAGGAAGACCAGCACGCTCGCCGGGACGACCATCAGCAGCGCGAGGAAGACGAGTGGCGGCGGGACGAGACGTTCGCGGTACGTGGTCATGGGTCTATTCGACCAGACTTCTGCACTACCCTCGACACGTGACTCAGACCCTCGACGTCCTCCTCGCGCCCGTCGCGGGGCAGGAGGCGGTTCCCGCTCCCGGCTACGCGCACCCCGGCGACGCCGGCGCCGATCTCCTCGCGGCCGAGAGCCTCACCCTCGCCGCCGGAGCGCGCGCCCTCGTCCCGACCGGGGTGTCGATCGCGCTGCCCGACGGTTACGCGGCGTTCGTCGTCCCGAGGTCCGGTCTGGCCGCGAAGCACGGCATCACGGTCCTGAACGCGCCCGGGACAGTCGACGCGGGCTACCGTGGCGAGATCAAGGTCACGCTCCTCAACACCGACAGCGCCGACGACTACGCGATCGAGAAGGGCGACAGGATCGCGCAGCTCGTGATCGTGCCCGTAGTCCGGGCGCGGTTCGTCGAGGTCGACACCCTGCCCGAGAGCCTCCGCGGCGAGGGCGGGTTCGGTTCGACGGGGTACTCCCGTCTCGAGAGCGGCGAAGCAACGACGGAAGGCAGCAAGTGAGCAGGAAGAGTCGGCGGCAGGCCGCAGAAGAACTGGCCGCGGCAGAGGCTGCGGACACCGAGATCGAGACGGCGGACGACGCGACCGAGGCCGAGCTCGAGATCATCGAAGACCCGTCCGCCGAGATCGTCTTCGACGACAAGTCGGCTCCGGCCGACCGCGCCGAGGAGGGCCCGCTCGACGAGTCAGAGGCCAACCCCGTGCGCCCCTACGTCGACCTCGGGGGCGTGAAGATCGTCCCGCGCGAGGGTCTGCACCTCCGCCTCGAGGTCGAGGAGGGCTCCAAGCGGGTCGTGGCCGTGGGGCTCGACTTCGCGAAGTCGACGCTGCAGGTTCAGCCCTTCGCCGCGCCGCGCTCCACCGGGCTCTGGCACGAGATCCGCGAGCAGATCGCCGACCAGATCCGCAAGCAGGGCGGCACCACGAGTGAGGTCGATGGTCCGTTCGGGCCCGAGATCCGCGCCGAGATCCCGATCGCCGCAGGCTCCGAGAACGCCGTCGCCGGCCAGACCACCCGCATGGCGCGCTTCGTCGGCGTCGACGGGCCGCGCTGGTTCCTCCGCGGCGTCATCGCGGGCGACGCCACCATCGACCCCGAGGCCGCCGAGAAGATCGAGGAGCTCTTCCGGAGCGTCGTCGTCGTCCGCGGCACCGAGCCGATGCCGCCGCGCGACCTGATCCCGCTGCACATGCCGAAGACCGGGCCCACCGAGCCCGGAGCGACGGCCGTCTGACCGACGGATGAGCACCTCGTCGACCGGGCCCGAGTCCGATCCTGCGTCCGGAGCCCGCGACGGCTCGGCCGAGCAGCCGGCTGTCTCGCTCGGCGACCAGCTGCGGGCTGTCGCTCAGCGCGCCGGCATCGGGCAGGTCGCGCCGGGCGAGGTGCCGACCGGCAATGCCCTCCTCGCGGCCATCGGGGGAGTGCGGGGTCTCGCCGAGTCGATCCTGCCGGGCCTCGCGTTCCTGGTCATCTACACGTTCTCGCACGCGCTGCTGCCGTCGGTGCTGATCCCGGTCGCGATCGGCGTCGTGTTCGTCGTCGTGCGGGCGGTGCAGCGGGGGCCGATCCCGCAGGCCGTGGCCGGCCTCCTCGGCATCGCGCTGTCGGCCGTCCTGGCACTCCTGTCCGGGCGCGCGGTCGACAACTTCATCCCGGGCATCGTCATCAACGCCGTCTCGATCACCGTCCTGCTGGTGAGCCTCGCGGCCCGCTGGCCTCTGATCGGCGTCGTCGTCGGTCTCCTGACCGGCGAGGGCGGAGCCTGGCGCGACGACCGGGCCAAGCGGCGCGTCCTGACCCTCGCGACCTGGCTCTGGGTGCTCCTGTTCGCGATCCGCCTCGCCGTCGAGGTGCCGCTGTTCCTGGCCGGCGATGCGGCGCTCCTCGGCGGTCTCAAGCTGATCCTGGGCGTGCCGTTCTACGCGGCGATGCTCTGGGTGACCTGGCTGCTCGTCCGCACCGTGTACGCCGCCCGCCACGCCGAAGACGCGGCCGACACCGCTTCCTGACCGCGGCAGTCGCTCTCGACCCGCCGACGAAGCGGTCGGCAGCCGCCTCCGCGGTCGGAACGGCCGCGCCGGGCAGGCGTTGGATAGGTGCGTGCAGACCTTCCTCCCGTACAGCGACTTCCGCGAGTCGGCTCGGTCGCTCGACTCGAAGCGGCTCGGCAAGCAGCGGGTCGAGACGCTCCAGGTGATGAAGGCGCTGACCGTGCCCGGCTACGGCTGGCAGCACCACCCGGTGACCGCCATGTGGCGGGGCCACCGCCCGTCGCTCATGGCCTACCAGGACGCCGTCTGCGACGAGTGGACCGCGCGGGGCTTCGCCGACACCTGCCGGGAGAAGACCCTCGAGGTGCTGGCGCAGGATCCGGCCGACCTCGCCGCCTACCGGAACGGCTCGTCCGCCCCGCCCGACTGGCTCGGCCGCCCCGAGGTCCACGAGTCGCACCGGTCGAAACTCCTCCAGAAGGACCCGGAGTTCTACCGCGACGTCTTTGCCGGCACGCCGGACGATCTCGCCTACGTGTGGCCGAAGGTGCTAGGTTTATCTTGACATCAAGATAAATGACTTCGGCCCGCCCGCGACACCACCGCGGACTTAGGCTGGCCTTGCTGGTGCGGCGCCGCGCTTCGCCAGAATGATGGGCGTAGTCAGCGCAAGGGAGACGGCACGTGTCAGACGTAAACAGTTTCGGCTCGAAGAGCACCCTCACCGTCGGTGAGAAGACGTACGAGGTCTACCGCATCGACGCGGTTCCGGGGTACGACAAGCTGCCCTTCAGCCTCAAGGTCCTGCTCGAGAACCTCCTCCGTACCGAAGACGGCGCGAACGTGACCGAGTCGCAGATCAAGGCCCTCGGCTCGTGGGTCCCCACGGCCGAGCCCGACACCGAGATCCAGTTCAGCCCCGCTCGCGTGGTCATGCAGGACTTCACCGGCGTGCCCTGCATCGTCGACCTCGCCACCATGCGCGAGGCGATGGCCGACCTGGGCGGCGACCCCACCAAGATCAACCCCCTCTCGCCCGCCGAGCTCGTCATCGACCACTCCGTCATCGCCGACCTCTTCGGCAGCGAGAACGCCCTCGAGCGCAACGTCGAGCTCGAGTACGAGCGCAACGGGGAGCGCTACCAGTTCCTCCGCTGGGGCCAGACCGCCTTCGAGGACTTCAAGGTCGTCCCGCCCGGGACGGGCATCGTGCACCAGGTCAACATCGAGTACCTGGCGCAGGTGACCTACACCCGCACGGTCGACGGTGCCCTCCGCGCCTACCCCGACACCCTCGTCGGCACCGACTCGCACACGACCATGGTCAACGGTCTCGGCGTCCTCGGCTGGGGCGTCGGCGGCATCGAGGCCGAGGCGGCCATGCTCGGTCAGCCCGTGTCGATGCTGATCCCGAAGGTCGTCGGCTTCAAGCTCTCGGGCGCCATCCCCACCGGCGTGACCGCGACCGACGTCGTGCTCACGATCACGCAGATGCTGCGCCAGCACGGCGTCGTCGGCAAGTTCGTCGAGTTCTACGGCGAGGGCGTCGCCGAGGTCCCGCTGGCCAACCGCGCCACCATCGGCAACATGAGCCCGGAGTTCGGCTCGACCGCCGCCATCTTCCCGATCGACGAGGTCACGCTCGACTACCTGCGCCTCACCGGCCGCAGCGACGAGCAGGTCGCCCTCGTCGAGGCGTACGCCAAGGCGCAGACGCTCTGGCACGACCCGTCGACCGAGCCCGTCTTCAGCGAGTACCTCGAGCTCGACCTCGCGACCGTCGTCCCCTCGATCGCCGGCCCGAAGCGCCCGCAAGACCGCATCGAGCTGTCCTCCGCCAAGAGCCAGTTCGAGATCGACCTCGGCAACTACGCCGACGGCGAGGAGCACTCCGGCGTCGACGAGGCCGTCGAGGCCACGTTCCCGGCGTCCGACCCGGTGGGCCTGACCCCGCAGGACGAGGACACCGCTCACCAGCACTCCCACTCCCACGCCTCGGCCGCGCCCTCGCACGCCTCGAAGCCGACGTCGGTCACCCTCGACGACGGCTCGGCGTTCACGCTCGACCACGGCGCGGTCGCCATCGCCGCGATCACGAGCTGCACCAACACGTCGAACCCCTCGGTGATGCTCGCCGCCGGTCTGCTGGCACGGAACGCGAGCGAGAAGGGCCTGAAGGCGAAGCCGTGGGTCAAGACCACGCTCGCTCCGGGCTCGAAGGTCGTCACCGACTACTACGAGAAGGCCGGCCTCACCAGCTACCTCGAAGACCTCGGCTTCTACACCGTCGGCTATGGCTGCACCACCTGCATCGGCAACTCCGGGCCGCTGCTCGACGAGATCTCCACCGCCGTGCAGGACAACGACCTCGCCGTCACGGCCGTCCTCTCGGGCAACCGCAACTTCGAGGGCCGCATCAACCCCGACGTCAAGATGAACTACCTGGCCTCGCCGCCGCTGGTCATCGCCTACGCCCTGGCCGGGTCGATGAACTTCGACTTCGAGAAGGACGCCCTCGGCACCGGGTCCGACGGCACCGACGTCTACCTGCGCGACATCTGGCCCGACGCCTCCGAGGTCCAGAAGACCATCGACGAGTCGATCGACACCGGCATGTTCACGCACGAGTACGCCGGCGTCTTCGACGGCGACGAGCGCTGGCGCTCGCTCCCGACCCCCGAGGGCTCGACCTTCGAGTGGAGCGAGGAGTCGACCTACGTCCGGAAGCCCCCGTACTTCGACGGCATGACGATCGAGACGACCCCGGTCACCGACATCCAGGGCGCCCGCGTCCTGGCCAAGCTCGGCGACTCGGTCACGACCGACCACATCAGCCCGGCCTCGACCATCAAGGTCGACAGCCCGGCCGGCCGCTACCTGGCCGAGCACGGCGTCGAGCGGAAGGACTTCAACAGCTACGGCTCGCGCCGCGGCAACCACGAGGTCATGATCCGCGGCACCTTCGCCAACATCCGCCTCCGCAACCAGCTCCTCGACGGCGTCGAGGGCGGCTACACCCGCGACTTCACGAAGCCCGACGCCCCGCAGTCGTTCATCTACGACGCCAGCGCCAACTACCAGGCCGAGGGCACGCCCCTCGTCGTCCTGGCGGGCAAGGAGTACGGCTCCGGATCGTCGCGCGACTGGGCCGCCAAGGGCACCTCCCTCCTCGGCGTCAAGGCGGTCATCACCGAGAGCTTCGAGCGGATCCACCGCTCGAACCTCATCGGCATGGGCGTCGTCCCGCTGCAGTTCCCCGCCGGCGAGACCTGGGACTCCCTCGGCCTCGACGGCACCGAGAGCATCAGCATCTCGGGCCTGACCGCGCTCAACGAGGGCACGACGCCGAAGACGGTCCACGTCACCGCCGAGCCGACGGCTCACTCGCCCGAGGGCAAGCAGACCGTCGAGTTCGACGCGGTCGTCCGCATCGACACCCCGGGTGAGGCCGACTACTACCGCAACGGGGGCATCCTGCAGTACGTCCTCCGATCGCTCGTCTGATCCTCGCGAACGAACGCCCTGCATCTCCCGTCGCGGAATGCGGGGCGTTCGGTCGTCTCGCGGCGGTGCCCGCATAAACTGGCAGAGCAGCCTCGGAACGCTGCGGAAAGGGAGTCGCATGAGCCTCCTCGAGACCATCCACGGGCCACGAGACCTCGACGCCCTCAGTGACGAGCAGATGCTCATCCTGGCCGCCGAGATCCGCCGCTTCCTCGTCACCGAGGTGGCCAAGACCGGCGGGCACCTGGGCCCGAACCTCGGCGTCGTCGAACTCACCCTCGCCCTCCACCGCGTCTTCGACTCGCCGCACGACGCCCTCGTCTTCGACACCGGCCACCAGTCGTACGTCCACAAGCTCCTCACGGGCAGGCAGGACTTCGCGCGCCTCCGCCTGAAGGGCGGCCTCGCCGGCTATCCGCAGCGGTCCGAGTCCGAGCACGACATCGTCGAGTCGTCGCACGCCTCGTCGTCGCTCTCGTGGGCCGACGGCATCTCGCGCGCCTTCACCCTCACCGGTCACGGCGACCGCCACGTGGTGGCCGTCGTCGGCGACGGCGCCCTCACCGGCGGCATGACGTGGGAGGCGCTCAACAACATCAGCGACGACAACGACCGCCGGCTGATCATCGTCGTCAACGACAACGGCCGGTCGTATGCGCCGACCATCGGCGGCATGGCCCGCTTCCTGAACTCGGTGCGGACGGCGCAGGCCTACCGCGACATGCACCTCTCGTCGCGGGCCGCGTTCGACCACCTGGGTTCTCCCGCGCGCGCTCTCTACCGAGGCGTACGAGGCGGCCTCCACGGGTTCCTCAGCCGCTTCACCAACAACGAGGCGCTCTACTCGAACCTCGACATCAAGTACATCGGCCCGATCGACGGACACGACCAGTCCGCGATGGAGCAGGCGCTCCAGCAGGCCAAGAACTACGGTGCCCCCGTCATCGTCCACGCGATCACGCAGAAGGGCCGCGGCTTCGAGCCCGCGCTGAAAGACGTCGCCGACCAGTTCCACGCCGTCGGGCACATCGACCCCGAGACGGGCGAGGCCCTCGAGGCGTCGAGCGGTCCTGACTGGACCAGCGTCTTCGCCGACGAGATCGTGTCCATCGCCGACACCGACCGCCGCGTCGTCGGCATCACCGCCGCCATGCTCCGGCCCGTGGGGCTCCACCGCATGGCCGAGAAGTACCCCAAGCGCGTGCTCGACGTCGGCATCGCGGAGCAGCACGCGGTCGCGTCGGCAGCCGGTCTCGCCTTCGGCGGGCTGCACCCCGTCGTCGCGCTCTACGCGACCTTCATCAACCGGGCCTTCGACCAGGTGCTGATGGACGTGGCGCTCCACAAGGCCGGCGTGACCTTCGTCCTCGACCGGTCGGGCGTCACCGGGCCCGACGGGCCGAGCCATCACGGCATCTGGGACCTCTCGATCCTGCAGGTGGTCCCCGGCATCCGCATCGCCGCGCCGCGCGACGCCACCCGGCTCCGCGAGGAGCTCCGCGAGGCGGTCGCCGTCGACGACGCACCGACCGTGGTCCGGTTCCCGAAGGGCGGCGTGGGCACCGACATCGAGGCGGTCGAGCGCCTCGACGACGGGGTCGAGATCCTGCACCAGGGAGACCGCGACGACGTGCTCATCCTGGCGGTGGGGCCGATGGCGACCCTCGCGCTGCAGGTGGCCGAGCGCCTGGCCGACCAGGGCATCGGTGCGACCGTCATCGATCCGCGCTGGGTCGTCCCCGTGGCGAAGAGCGTCATCGGCCTGTCGGCCGCGCACCGGCTCGTGGTCACCCTCGAAGACGGCGTGCGGGTGGGCGGCATCGGCACCCGCGTCCGTCAAGACCTCCGCGCTGCCGAGGTCGACACGGCCGTGACCGAGCTCGGTCTGCCCGACGAGTTCATCGACCACGCCTCGCGCGCCGAGATCTTCGAGGCGGCCGGGCTCACGCCGCAGGTCATCGCGCGCGACGTCACCGCCATGGTGCTCGGCAGCAAGATCCCGTTCGCGCGGGCCGAGCAGCAGGAGCCCGCCACGCAGCACGCGGCCGAGTAGCCGCAACCGCCCGCACGAACACGAATCGCCGCCCACCGTCGAGGTGGGCGGCGATTCGCTTCGCGGGCGACGTGCCGACGATCGCGGGTCAGGCGACTCCGCGGATCGCAGGATCGTGGAAGGTCCGGCCGCGCACCCGCTCGGAGGCCCCGACGCGGTCGAGGTAGGGCGTCGCCCCGCCCATCTGGAACGGCCACCCGGCGCCGAGGATCAGGCACAGGTCGATGTCCTCCGGGGCCGCGACCACGCCGTCGTCGAGCATGCGGCCGATCTCGTCGGCGAGGCCGTCCTCGATCCTGGTCAGGAGCTGCTCCTCGGTCATCGCCGTGCCCCGGCCGGCGACGATCGCGACAGCCTTCTTGTCGAAGCCTCGGCGCTTCCCCTTCGAGTCGCGGTCGAAGATCCGGCCGTGCTCGGCGAGGCGGTGCAGAGCCTCGCTCTCGAAGAAGCGGTCGGGGAACGCCGCGTGGTGCGTGTCGAGCACGTGGGCGCCGACGGTCAGGCCGACGAGCTCGAGGAGCTCGAACGGCGTCATGGGGAGGCCGAACGGCGCGGTGGCCCGGTCGACCACCTCGAACGGCGTGCCGGTCTCGACGGCGTGCATCGCCTCGCCGAGGAGCTTCGCGAGCACGCGGTTCACGACGAAGCCGGGAGCGTCGCGGGTGATGACCGCGCTCTTGCCCAGGGTCTTCGCCACCACCATGGCGGTCGAGAGGGTCTCCTCGTCGGTCACGTCGGTGTTGACCACCTCGACGAGCGGCATGACGGCGACGGGGTTGAAGAAGTGGAACCCGACGAGCCGCTCCGGATGCGCGAGATCGGCTCCGATGGCCGTGACCGACAGCGACGACGTGTTGGTCGCGAGCACGCAGGACTCCGAGACGACCCGCTCGACGTTGGCGAAGACGTCGCGCTTGACCTGGAGCTCCTCGAAGACGGCCTCGATCACCCAGTCGGCGTCGGAGAAGTCGGCGATGTCGGTGGTGCCGGAGATCAGCGCCTGCAGGCGGTTCGACTCGTCGGCGTTGATCCGGCCCTTGGCCTGGAGCTCGTCGATGGACGACCGGATCGAGGTCACGCCCTTGTCGACCCGCGCCTGGTCGATGTCGGTGATGACCACCGGCACCTTCAGCTTCCGGACGAACAGCAGGGCGAACTGCGAGGCCATGAGACCCGCGCCCACGATTCCGACCTTCGTGATCTTCTTCGCGAGGTCGGCCGAGGGTGCCCCGGCGGGGTGCTTGGCGCGCTTCTGCACGAGGTCGAACGCGTAGATGCTGGCTCGGAACTGGTCGCCCGAGACGAGGTCGGCGAGAGCCTCGTCCTCGGCGGCGAAGCCCTCCTCGCGGGAGGCGCGCTTCGCTCCGGCCAGGAGGTCGAGCGCCGCGTACGGCGACTTCGCGACCGTCCCGATCCGCGACTGGAGGGACTTCCGGGCGATGCCGATCGCCGCGTCCCACTTCACGGCGCGCTCGATCTTGCCGGGCACGTTGGGCCGGTCGACCGTGATCGCGCCGTGCACGACCTTGTCGGCCCACGCGATGGACTCCTCGAGGAAGGCCGCCGACCCGAAGATCGCGTCGGCGATCCCGAGCTCGAAGGCCTGGCGCGCCTTGAGGGTCCGGTTGTTCTTCAGCGGGTTCTCGACGATGACGCGGAGGGCGTTCTCGATGCCGATGAGGTTCGGCAGCAGCCACGCGCCGCCCCAGCCGGGGATGATGCCGAGGAAGACCTCGGGGAACGCCAGGGCGGGAGCCGTCTCGTCGACGGTCCGGTAGTCGGCGTTCAGCGCGATCTCCATGCCGCCGCCGAGCGCGAGGCCGTTGATGAAGACGAACGTGGGCACTCCCGCGTCGTGGAGCTTGCCGAGCGCCTCGTGCCCGAGCTGCGCCATCTGCTTGCCGGCCTCACGCGAGGGGATCTGACCGACCTTCGACAGGTCGGCCCCGGCGGCGAGGAAGTACTGCTTGCCGGTGACGGCGATCGCCTGGATCTCGCCGGCTGTGGCGCGCGCCCGGAGGGCGTCCATCGTCTCGGAGAACTCGACGAGCGTCGCTGGCCCGAGAGTCGGCGGGCGCCGGTGGTCGCGGTCGTTGTCGAGCGTGACGAGGGCGAGGGTGCCGCCCGAGGGCAGCGCGACGTCGCGGACGTACGAGTGGGTGACGACCTCGTCGGCCGAGAGCGCGAGCAGGAGGCTGGTGTCGGTCATCGCCTCTTTCCTTTCCGTCCGTCGAAGTGCGGGTTCTCCCAGATGACGCTGCCGCCCTGGCCGAGGCCGACGCACATGGCGGTCAGGCCGTAGCGGACCTCGGGGTGCAGCTCGAACTGGCGCGCGAGCTGGATCATCAGCCGGACGCCGGAGGACGCCAGCGGGTGGCCGACGGCGATCGCGCCGCCCCACGGGTTGACGCGCGGGTCGTCGTCGTCGATGCCGAAGTGGTCGAGGAGCGACAGCACCTGCACGGCGAACGCCTCGTTGAGCTCGAAGAGCCCGATGTCGTCGATCGTGAGACCCGCCTTGCGGAGCGCCTTCTCGGTCGATGGCACGGGACCGATGCCCATGATCTCGGGCTCGACGCCGGCGAAGGCGAAGCTGACGAGCCGCATCTTCGGAGCGAGGCCGGCGCGGCTGGCTGCGTCATCGGAGGCGATGAGGCTGACGGTCGCGCCGTCGTTGAGGCCGGACGAGTTGCCGGCGGTCACCCGCCCGTGCGGCCGGAACGGCGTGCGGAGCGTGGCGAGGCCCTCGAGGGTGGTCTCGGGGCGGGGCGCCTCGTCGCGGTCGGCGAGCCCCCATCCTGCGCTGGTCTTGATCGCGACCGAGACGAGGTCGGGCTGGATGTGGCGGTCGGCGTAGGCCTGCGCGAGCTTCTGCTGCGAGCCGAGGGCGAACCGGTCGGAGCGCTCCTTGGTGAGCGCCGGGAACCGGTCGTGGATGCGCTCGGCGGTGTTGCCCATGTTGAGGGCCTCGCCGCTGACGAGCTTCTCGGTGAGGAACCGCGGATTGGGGTCGGCGTCGAAGCCCATCGGGTGTCGGCCCATGTGCTCGACCCCGCCGGCGAGGGCGAAGTCGTAGGCGCCGAAGGCGATGGCTCCGGCGACGCTGGTGACACTCGTCATCGCGCCCGCGCACATGCGGTCGATGGCGTAGCCGGGCACGGAGCGGGGGAGCCCGGCGAGGAGCGCAGTGGTGCGTCCGAGGGTGAGGCCCTGGTCGCCCGTCTGGGTCGTGGCCGCGATCGCGACGTCGTCGATGTCCGCAGGATCGAGCCCGGGGTTCCGCCCGAGGAGCCCCTTCATGGCCTTCACGACCAGGTCGTCGGCCCGTGTCTGCCAGTACATGCCCTTGTCGCCGGCTCGTCCGAACGGGGTACGGACCCCGTCGACGAACACGACCTCTGTTCTCTCGGCCACTCTGCCTCCTGATGCTTCCTCAGTCTGATCTCGACTGCCTGAATCCTAGAAGCGACACCTGTGGGGCAGGAATCCTTTGACTGTTCCTACGAACGCTCGTCGGCGTCGTCGCTGGCCGATTGGCGGGCCTCGACAAAGGCCTGCAGGATGCTCGGAGCGGTCGCCTCGATCTGCCACTCCCTGGCTCCGGCCTGGCGCAGGGCGTCGCCGATGTGCTCCAGGTCGAGGACCTCGGGGACGTCCCAGGCGAGACGTCGGAGGTGGTCGGGGGTGAGGAGGTTCTCCACCGGGATCGACATGGCCTCGGACATGTGCTGCAGCTTGGGCCGGGCGGCCTTGTAGCGCGCGTCGGCCTCGGGGGCGCGGTCGATCCAGGAGCGGGGCGGGGGCAGCGTGTCGCTCGCCGGACCGCGGAGGGACGGCAGGTCGCTCGTGGCGCGACCGCGCTCGAGGGCGGCCCACCAGCGGCCGAGCTCGGAGCGGCTGGCGCGCCCCACGAACTCCTTCATGGCGCCGAGCTCGCGCTTGGTCGGCGGGTTCCCGCGGACGGCCGCGATGATCGAGGAGTCGGGGAGAAGGCGGCCGGCGGCGGTGTCGACCTCGCGGGCGTACTCGTCGCGCGCCTCCCAGAGCTCGCGGACGAGGCCCAGGGCCCGCTGCCCGCGAAGCGTGGAGAGACCGGAGGTGCGGCGCCAGGGCTCCTGCTTCGGCGGCTTCGCCTCGCGGCGGAGGGTCGCCTCGAACTCCTCCTCGGCGATCTCGATCTTCTCCTGCTCGGACAGCAGCGCGTGCATGGCGTCGCGCAGGTCGACGAGGAGCTCGACGTCGAGGGCGGCGTAGACGAGCCAGCTCTGGGGGAGAGGCCTCGTCGACCAGTCGGCCGCCGAGTGCTCCTTGGCGAGGTGGATGCCGAGGAGCTCCTCGACGACGGCGCCGAGGCCCACGCGGGGCATGCCGGCGAGCCGGGCACCGAGCTCGGTGTCGAAGATGCGCGTCGGGTCGAGGCCGACCTCGCGGAGGCAGGCCAGGTCTTGCGAGGCCGCGTGCAGCACCCACTCCTCGTCGCGGATCTCCGCGTCGAGCTCGGCGAACGAGCCGATCGCCGGAGGGTCGAAGAGGAAGACGCCGGAGCCGCGGCGGAAGATCTGGATCAGGTAGGCGCGCTGCGAGTACCGGTAGCCGGAGGCCCGCTCGGCGTCGATGGAGATGGGCCCGTGTCCGGCCGCGATGGCGCGGACGGCCTCGAGGTACTCCTCGCGGGTGGCGATGACCTCGACGACGCCGTGGTCGTCGTCGGCGGTCGAGATGCGCGGTGCGGCCGACGCCTGGGCGTCGGGACTGGGACTACTGCTCACGCCCCACCCTTCGGGAAGCGAGGAGGGTCACGCCCTCGGCGGTCGGGGGGAGCCCGGCGAGCGTGCAGATCAGCTCGGACCAGGCCTCGACGTGCGAGGCGAGCGAGCCGCCGGTCGGCGACCACGACGCGCGCAGCTCGAGCTGCGCTCCGTCGCCCTGCGCCGCCAGCTCGCCGTACCCGGTCGAGAGGATCTTGGTGGCCGTCCCGGACGCGGCGGTGTACTCCGCGCCGTTCGCCTCGAGCGAGTCGATGAGCCAGCTCCAGGCGACGTCGGCGACGAACGGGTCGAGACCGATCTCTGTCTCGAGGGGAGCCTGCGCGAAGCTGACCACGCGCCAGGGGCCGCCCCACTGCTCGGGCTCGTCGGCGTCGTACAGGACGATGAAGCGGCCGGTCCCGAGGTCGGGATCGGCGGCACCCCGCGCGCCGACGACGTCGGCTGCGAGAGCGAAGGAGCTCGGGGCGAGTCCGCCCGGAGCCGGGATCTCGGTGACCGCCAGGTCGTCGCGCGACTCGAGCGCGCGGATCGCGTCCACCGCGGCCGCGAAGGCGGCGGGCAGCACCGGCGTCGCCTGAGGACCTGAGGGAGTTTCGGACACGTAGGAAGACTAGGCTCGAAGACGAACCGGTGGCCAGCGGCACGCCGAGAGGCAGCCCTGCACCCCCAGCACGACTTCGACCGGAGGCGCCTCCATGACACGTGTCGCAGGATCACCCGGTGGTCTCGGGATCCCCGCCGTCCCCGTGATGTCGCCCCGTCGGGCCGCGGCCCGTCTGGTCGCGATCATCGCCGGCGTGTCGGCGGGCGGCGCCGGGGTCGTGGCACTCGCGGGCTTCGCCGGTCTGACCTACGCGGTCGCCCGCTTCGTCGTCACGCCGGCGAGAGAGCGGCACGAGCGGATCCGCATCCTGCGCGTTGACCACGACGAGGGCACCGTCGCCCTGACCTCGACGCCCGACACCCGCCTGCCGGGCCGCTACGGGTTCCTCTTCGACGAGGGCCGGGGCTACGCCCGGCTGGGCGAGGTCGTCAGCGACGACGGCGCCGTCGTCGTCCGCCGGGTCGACGCGGTCGACGAGGGCGCCCTCGACGAGGCGAGGCGCGGGCGGCTCCTCGGCTGGTACTACCGGCGTCCATCCGACCTCGGACTGCCCTTCACCGAGGTCGAGGTCGACACCGACGCCGGGCCGGCACCCGCCTGGGAGATCCCGGCGGCCGATGCCGATCCCGGTGCGCCCACGGGCGGCCGCTGGGCCGTGATCGTCCACGGCCGGGGAGTGGTGCGGGCCGAGACCCTCCGCGCGGTGCCGCCGTTCCGCGAGGCCGGGTTCACGACCCTCGTCGTCTCGTACCGCAACGACGGCGAGGCTCCGGCGTCGTCGGACGGCCGCTACGGGCTCGGGCTCACCGAGTGGGCCGACGTCGACGCGGCCATCGAGTACGCCGTCGAGCACGGCGCGACGAGCGTCGTCCTGATGGGCTGGTCGATGGGCGGCGCCCTCGTGCTGCAGACGCTCCTCCGCTCGGAGCACCGCGGCGTCATCGAGGGGCTCGTCCTCGAATCGCCGGTGGTCGACTGGCGGACGACGCTCCGCTACCAGGGCGACGCGCTCCACCTGCCCGGTCCTATGCAGAAGGCCGTCCTCGCGATCCTGGGCGCCCGTCGCCTCTCGGCGATCACCGGGCAGGCCGCACCGATCGACTTCGACGCGCTCGACCTCGTCGCCGGGGCCGAGAAGATCACGGTGCCGGTGCTGATCCTGCACAGCGACGACGACGGGTTCGTGCCCTCGACCGCGTCGCGGGCTCTGGCGCTCGCCCGACCGGACCTCGTGACGCTGGAGGACTTCCACGTCGCCCGGCACACGAAGCTCTGGAATATGGAGCCCGAGCGCTTCGAGGGGGCGATCAGCGGGTGGCTTCGGCGCCTTCGACCCGCCACCGGGCGTACAGAGCGCTCTGGTCGTCGATGAGCAGCTGGCTGAGGCTCAGCCTCGAGGCGTCGAAGCGCTCCGAGCCGAAGACGGGCAGGCCGCTCCCGATGACGACCGGCGACGTCGAGAGGCACAGCTCGTCGACCAGGTGGTCGCGGACGAACTGACCGGCGAGCGACGGTCCGCCCTCGCAGACGAGCGACGTGAGGCCGCGCGCGTGGAGGGTCTCGACGATGGCCCGGGGCGCGATCCTGCCGCCCGTGTCGGCCACCGGCGCGATCGTGGCGAGCCGGCAGAGGCTGTCGCCGAGGGACTCCTCGACCCGGCCGACCGCGTTCTCGGGGCAGACGACGACCACGCGCTCGGCACGCTCGGGCGCGATGCGGTGACCGCTGAGGTCGCCGGTCGAGGTGACGACGACGAGCTTCGCCGACGGCGGTACGCGGTACCCCTCGGCCCGGACGCTCGCGGCGCCCACGACGACGGCGTCGGCGACGTCGCGGACGGCCCGCAGGATCGCGCGGTCGGCGGGATTGCTGAGGGTGTCGCTCGTGCCGTCGGCCCCGGCCGCGTCGCCCGAGACAGCAGCGATCAGATTGATGCGCAGCCAGGGCGTCGCGGGCGGGGCGTACCAGCTGGCGAGAGTCTCCTGCGTGGCGTCGGCGCCGACCTCGAGGGCGGTCTCGACGTCGGGCCCGGCGTCGGGCGACCGGTGCAGGAGACGCAGGATCACGCGGCCGACTTCTCGCGGATCTGCCGTTTGGCCCGGCCGAGCAGCGCCGTCATCCCGCGGATGCGGAGCGGGCTGACCGCCTCGACGAGACCGATGGTCTGCGGGTAGTCGTCGGGGACTCCGAGCGCCTCGTCGACCGTGAGCCCGTCGAGTCCCTGCGCCACGATCGACGCGAAGCCGCGCGTGGTCGGCGACTCCCGCGGAGCCGTCGCGTAGAGGTGGACGAGCCCGTCGTCGATCTCGACGAAGATGAACACCGGCGACTGGCACTCGACGACCTGCTCAAGGAGGTCGGGGTGGTCGGCGTAGCGCGCGGGGAGCTCCGGGAGCTCGTTCGAGAACTCGAGGAGCAGCTGGAGGCGGTCTTTCACGCCGAGGTCGAGGAAGTCGTGACGGATCTCGGCCAGCGCCTCGGGGAGAGCGGCGGACTCGGACGGTGCGGAGCCGGTCATCGTGCCGCGGCCACCGGGGCCTCGCCGGGCTCGGAGCCGGTCGCGATCGGCACGCGGACGGCGGAGCCCCACTCGGTCCAGGAGCCGTCGTAGTTGCGGACGTTCTCGAAGCCCATCAGATGGTGGAGCACGAACCAGGTGTGGCTCGACCGCTCGCCGATGCGGCAGTAGGCGATGACGTCGTCGCCGGAGGCGAGACCGGCGCCGTCGCGGTAGATCGCGTCGAGCTCGGCGAGCGGACGGAAGGTGCCGTCGTCGGCCGCCGCCTTGCCCCACGGGACGTTCTTGGCGCTCGGGATGTGCCCGGCTCGCAGGGCGCCCTCCTCGGGGTAGGCCGGCGCCGTCGTGCGCGAGCCGTCGTACTCCTCGGGGGAGCGGACGTCGATCAGGGGGCTGCCGAAGTGGGCGAGCACGTCGTCTCTGAAGGCGCGGACGACCGAGTCGTCGCGCACCGGCACCGGGTACTCGGCGGTGGCGACGTCGGGGGCGTCGAGCGTGAAGCCCCGGCCCTCGGCCTCCCACTTCGCGCGGCCGCCGTCGAGGAGGCGGACGTCGGAGTGGCCGAAGAGGGTGAACACCCACAGGGCGTAGGCGGCCCACCAGTTGTTCTTGTCGCCGTAGACGACGACGGTGGTGTCGGGCGAGATGCCGCGCTCGCGCATCAGCTCGGCGAAGCGCTCCGGCGAGACGTAGTCGCGCTGGACCGGGTCGTTGAGGTCGGTGTGCCAGTCGAGCTTCACGGCGCCCTCGATGTGCCCGACCTCGTAGAGCAGGACGTCCTCGTCGGACTCCACGACGACGAGGCCCTCGTCGCCGAGGTGCTCGGCGAGCCAGTCGGTCGACACGAGACGCTCGGGGTGCGCGTACTCGCTGAACTTCGGGGACGGATCGCGGTCGACGGTCATTTCTACCTCCTGGTGCCGCCCTTCGGGCGGCTCGTGCTCACGGGGCCGGCGGTAAACTCGGCCCACCGGACGAAAACCTCAACGGCAGGCGCCGTCCGAATATGCCGGGCCCGGCCCATACGACTCTGACACAGATTGGCAGGCACCGCTCGATGTCCCACGAGACCACCAGAGCGATCGTCTCCCTCACCGACCGGTCGCCCAGCATCTCGGCAGCGGAGATCGTCGCCCACCTCGTGCCGCCGCGCCAGTTCGACGGCGCCTCGCTCGACAACTACCGCCCCGATCCGCAGTACGCGTCGCAGACCGAGGCCGTCGAGGCCGTCCGCGCCTTCGCCGAGCCCGCCCCGGCCGCCAGGGGCCTGTTCCGGCGACGGGCCGCGTCGTCGTCGACGCCCGGCCTCTACCTCGACGGCGGCTTCGGCGTCGGCAAGACCCACCTCCTGGCCGCCCTCTGGCACCGCATGCCCGGTGCTCCCGACGCGGGCACCAAGTTCTTCGGCACCTTCATCGAGTACACGGCGCTCGTCGGCGCCGTCGGGTACCAGGGCGCCATCAAGCAGCTCACCGGCGCGAGCCTGATCTGCATCGACGAGTTCGAGCTCGACGACCCGGGCGACACCATGATCATGACCAGGCTGCTCGGCGAGCTGGCCGACTCGGGCACGAAGATGGCGGCGACCTCCAACACCCCGCCGAACGCGCTCGGCGAGGGTCGGTTCGCCGCCAGCGACTTCCTCCGCGAGATCCAGGCCCTCTCCGGCCGCTTCCGCACCCTCCGCATCGACGGCACCGACTACCGGCGGCGCGAGGTGGAGGCGCACGCGGTCGTGACCGGCGACCTCGATCCTGCGATCGACGCCCAGGAGGGCGTGGTCTCGGTCGACGACTTCGCCGCCGTCATCGAGCACCTCGCCACCGTGCACCCCTCGAAGTACGTGAAGCTGATCGACGGCGTCGACGCGGTCGCCCTCCGCGACGTCGCGCCGCTGCACGACCAGACTCAGGCGCTCCGCTTCGTCGCGTTCGTCGACCGCCTCTACGACGCCCAGGTCCGGGTGGTCGCCTCCGGTGTCCCTCTCGACGAGGTGTTCGGGGCCGACATGCTCGCGGGCGGCTACCGCAAGAAGTACCTCCGGGCCATGTCGCGGCTCGTCGCGCTCACCCTCCTCTAGACGCCTTCGGGCTGCCCGCATCTCAGGGGCGATTCCTGCCGCGCGGTCAGATTCGCGAAACCTCATGTTTACAAGGGGCCGAATCGTGTTACATCGGCGAAACATCGAGGCACACGGATCGAAACGTGCTGCCGCCAGGATGAGCGGTATCCCGAGGCGGCGAACTCGATCCACCCGCATGTTGTTCCTCGAGCGCGCCGGGAGCCCCGCACTGCACAACTGAGAGGTGACACCAGATGTTCGACCAAGGCAATACCGCCTACGTCCTGATCACGGCCGCCATGGTCCTGCTCATGACCCCCGGCCTCGCCTTCTTCTACGGCGGACTCGTCAAGGCCAAGAGCGTCATCAGCATGATGATGCTCAGCTTCGGCGCGATCGGCCTCATCGCCGTCCTGTGGGTCCTGTACGGGTACTCGATGGTGTTCTCCGGCGCTGCCGGCGGCGCCGGGGCGACCGAGCACTTCATCGGCATCGACGGCGTCATCGGGTTCGACCCGACGCTGTTCAGCCTCAACGCGCTGGTCGACCAGGCCAACTCCGCGACCAAGGCCGGCTACCCGGGTCTCGCCTTCGCGGCGTTCCAGGCCACCTTCGCGATCATCACCGTCGCCCTCATCTCGGGCGCCATCGCCGACCGCGCCAAGTTCGGCGCGTGGATGGTCTTCGCCGGCGTCTGGGCGACCATCGTGTACTTCCCCGTCGCCAGCTGGGTCTTCAACTTCACCCTCGGCAAGGACGGCTCCGTGGTCGACGGCGGATGGCTGGCTCGGATGGGCCTGATCGACTTCGCCGGCGGTACCGCGGTGCACATCAACGCAGGATCCGCGGGCCTCGCGCTCGCCCTCGTCCTCGGCAAGCGCGTCGGCTTCGCCAAGGGCGCCTACAAGCCGCACAACCCTCCCTTCGTGATGCTCGGTGCGGGCCTGCTCTGGTTCGGCTGGTTCGGCTTCAACGCGGGCTCCGAGCTCGCCGCCGACGGAACCGCGTCGATCGCCTTCATCAACACCCTCGCAGCCCCCGCCGCGGCCGTGCTCGGCTGGCTCGTCGTCGAGAAGCTCAAGGACGGCAAGGCCACCTCGGTCGGCGCCGCCTCGGGCGCCGTCGCCGGCCTCGTCGCGATCACTCCCGCCTGTGCCGCGCTCACGCCCTTCTGGGGCATGGTCCTCGGTGTCGTCGCCGGCGCCGTCTGCTGCCTCGCGATCGACCTCAAGTTCCGCCTCGGCTTCGACGACTCGCTCGACGTCGTCGGCGTCCACCTCATCGGCGGCATCGTCGGAACCCTCTTCATCGGCGTCTTCGCCTACAAGGGCATCGGCCTCATCTACGGCGGCGGCTTCCACCAGCTCGGCGTGCAGGCTCTCGCGGCCCTCGTCGTCATGGTCTACTCGTTCGCTCTCGCCTACGCGATCGGCTGGATCATCCAGAAGACGATGGGCTTCCGAGTCACCAACGAGGACGAGATCGCCGGCATCGACACGGCCGTGCACGGCGAGGAGGGCTACGTGCTCCTCGACGAGCGCGTCTAGTCTCCGCCGCCTCCCGCCTTTCGCCTCATCACGAAGGCCCCGGCACCCGCGAGGGTGTCGGGGCCTTCGTGTGTCCTGCCGTGGTGCGCGGTGCCGCCCGACGTTGCACGGACACCGCACCCGGCCGCGGCAGGGTGCCTCGTCCGTGAGACGTTGCACGGCAGCCGTCGCCGGGCCCGGAGGCGGGGCGGCGGCGGGCTACGCCGAGACGCGGGCGGCGTCGGCGACACTCCCCGTCGACGTGGAGCGGGCGCCGCCGATGCGGAAGCTCGCCCCGCGGTGCTCCTCGGGCAGGCGGTCGCCGCGCCCGTGCAGCTTCTCCCGGAGCGACCCGGGCGCGTACTCGGTCGGGTAGGCACCGCGGGCACGGAGCTCGGGGATCACGTGCTCGATGACGTCCTCCCAGGTGCCGGGCGAGACGGCGTAGGCGAGGTTGAACCCGTCGACGTCGGTCTCGGCCACGAGGGCCTGGAGGTGGTCGGCGACCTCGGCTCCCGAGCCGACGAAGATCGGCCCGAGGCCGCCGATGGCGCCGAATCGGGCGATGTCGCGGACCGTCCACTCGCGGCCGTCGAGCTTCGCCGACTCCTTGAAGTTCTCGATCACCGACTGGATCGCGTTGCCCTGCACGTCGCCGATCGGCTGGTCGAGGTCGTACTGCGACAGGTCGATGCCGGTCCAGCCCGACATGAACACGAGCGCGCCCTCCTCGCTCGCGTAGCGGAGGTACTCCTCGTGCTTCGCCTCGGCCTTCTCGTGCGTCTCGTCGGTGATGATCGTGAGCAGCGTGTAGATCTTGGCTGAGTAGCGGTCGCGACCCGCCTTCTCGAGGGCGTCGCGGATCCTGCCGACCGTCGCCTTCAGCACCGCCCCGGTCGGAGCGGACACGAAGATGGCCTCGGCGTTGTCGGCCGCGAAGGCGACACCGCGAGGCGACGCGCCGGCCTGGTAGATGACGGGGGAGCGCTGGATCGACGGCTCCGAGAGGTGGATGCCGGGAACGGTGTAGTGCTCGCCGCGGTGGCCGATCTCGTGCACCTTCTCGGGGTCGGTGAAGACGCCGCCCTCGCGGTCTTCGACGACCGCGTCGTCCTCCCACGAGCCCTCCCACAGCTTGTAGAGCACGTCGAGGTACTCGCTCGCGACGTCGTAGCGGGCGTCGTGCTCGAGCTGGTCGTCGTGGCCCATGTTGCGCGCGGCGCTCGGCAGGTAGCCGGTGACGACGTTCCAGCCGACGCGACCCTTGGTCAGGTGGTCGAGCGACGACATCCTGCGGGCGAACGGGTAGGGGTGCTCGTACGCGGTGCCGGCCGTGACGCCGAAGCCGAGGTGCTTCGTGACAGCCGCCATCGCGGAGACGAGCAGCACCGGGTCGTTCACCGGCACCTGCGCGCCGTTGCGGACGGCTGCGATGTTGTTGCCGCCGTAGACGTCGTACGTGCCGAGGACGTCGGCGATGAAGATGCCGTCGAAGGTGCCCGACTCGAGCAGCTTCGCGAGGCTCGTCCAGTACTCGATGTCGTTGTAGTGGCGCGACCGGTCGTTCGGGTGGCGCCAGAGGCCGGACGACTGGTGGGCCACGCAGTTCATGTCGAAGGCGTTGAAGCGGATCTGTCGGGTCATGGCTTCATCGTCCGGCACCCGCGCGCGCAGCCACAGCCCCCCGCGTAACGAACCGTCACGCGGGGGGCTCGCACCCGCTACCCGTCGGAGCGGCGCCGCCTGGAGAGCAGGATCGCGATCCCTCCGGCGAGGAGGAGGAGCAGCGCCGCGCCGCCCGGCACGAGCAGGGCCGTACCCGTGAAGGCCAGGTGGTCGGGGCCGGCCGCGCTCGTGGTCGCGGTCGTGGTGCCCGGGTGGACGCCCTCCGGGTCCGGTCGCGTGCCGATCAGAACGCCCGGCGGATCGATGACGGGCAGGACGATGACCGGCTCCTCCGGGAGCACCAGGCCCGCGTCGACGTCGAGTCGGGTGTCGACCCCGACGAGCGCTCCGGCGAGTTCTTCGCGCTTCAGCTGCACGCTGGTCGCGCCCGCGAGGCTGACGTCCGAGTCGAGCGCAGGATCGCCGCTCGCGCCGGTTCGGGTCCACCGGCTCCCGTCCGGGCGCGTGAAGGTCAGCTCGTACGACCCGGAGCGGAGCCCGGCGAAGAGGTACCGGCCCGTGGCGTCCGTGGTGGTCGACCGGGAGACGGGGCGGCCGATGTCGTCGGTGCCGGTCAGTCGGACGGCGATGCCGCCGACGCCGGGCTCTCCCCTGCTCTGGACACCGTCGCCGTCGGTGTCGCTCCAGACGAAGTCGCCGACCGCGCCTGCGACGACGCGGACGGTCGCGAAGTCGCTCCTGACCGGGAGCGCGAGGTTGGACGCCCGGAGGCCGAACCGGTCGACGAGCAGGTCTCCGTCGGCGGCTCGGGGCACGTCGACCCGGAGGTGGTGCTCTGCGCGGCCTCCGACGGGGAGTGCGGCGCCGCGCAGGATCCGCACGGCGGTGACCTCTGCGAGCGACCGGGGGCAGCCGGCCGTGCCCAGCGCCGACAGCTCGCACCAGGTCGTGGCGGCGCTGCCCGCCGATGCTCCGGCGGCCGTGAGCGCATTGGACTCGGCGGCCGGGTCGAGCGAGATCGTCGACGGCGGGGCGGCGGAGTAGAGCACCCGCTCACGGAGGGCGGCGCCGGGGACGACGGGACTCGCCAGGTGCACGCGGCCGGCGAACGACGACCCGCCCGTGTCGCCGTCGGAGGGCAGCACGTCGATCAGGTCGAGACCCTCGAGCGCGCTCGTGTCGGTGTTGACGGCCGTCAGGAGCCACTCGGCCGGGTCGCCGACCTCGATCACCGGGTGCACGGCGGTCGTGCTCACCGCCAGACCGCCGGACGAGACGACCTCCACGGCCCGCGACGCGGTGCGGAACCGCTCCGCCGAGATGTCGCCGTCGGACGCCACCGTCGCGGTGTTCGTCAGCGCGCTCGGCGGCGCGTCGACCGCCACGGCGATGTCGAAGACGAGCGGGTCGATGAGGTCTCCGACGGTGCGGTGGGGCAGGATCCAGGTCAGCCGCTGCCGGCGGTCGCCGGGGCCGCCCGGGCCGTCGACCTCGTCGATGGACGTCGGGGAGACCGAGGCGCTGCCGGCGATGTAGCTGGTGTTCGCCGGCAGGACGTCGGTGACGGTGACGGTCGTGGTCCGGGCGGCCGTGTCGGCGCTGGTCACGGTCGGGTAGAGCGCGAGTCGGAGGCTGCTGCCTGCGGTGGCCGTCTTGGTCGCGTCGGGGGTGGAGGCGGCGTCCGAGCCGGGATCGACGACCTTGGTCGTGATGCGCGCGAGATCGGTCGTGCGGACGACGAAGTCGGAGAGCGGACCGCCGGCGACATCGGCGGACGTGGTGTCGTGGACCCAGGTGCCGTCGGAGGTGGCGCCGAAGAACAGCTGCCCGAAGTTCCGGACGCGGGTCGCCGAGGCGCCGTCGTCGACCCGGAGGTAGGTGAACAGGTCGAGTCGCTGGCTGCCGGGGACGTCGGACACGGCGCGGACGCGGTCGACGGCCGTCACGCCGCCGGGGACGTCGTCGGGCGAGGAGAACCACGGTCCGTCGGAGTCGGAGCACGTCGCGTCGCGACCGGCCGTCGGGGTCGTCCAGGGGACCGCCGCGTACTCGATGCGGGCTCGCGGCTGACCGGAGGTCGTGGCGTACCTGCCGGCCGGGCCGACGGCCAGCGTCTGGACGCCCGGGTCGTACACGTCGCAGGCGATCGCGCCCTGGTAGGTGCCGAGGCCGCTGTTCGCCAGGTTCACCTGCGAGCGGAGGAGCGTCATCGGCGTCGCGTAGGGGTCGCCGCTCTTGCCCGAGCCGGGGACCGTGGAGCCCGAAGCCGTCACCCGGCCGTAGGCCTTGTATCCGCTGCCCGGCAGGAAGTTCGAGACCAGCCTCGACGACACGTTGTTGGCGAGGGGCTCGGAGGTCGCCCCGTAGTTCTCCTGTCCGCTCACGCTGGTGGCCGAGAGCGCGGAGAACGTGTTGACCGCGAGGGCCGACGACCCGGCGCTCGGGGAGGGGAGCCACACGGTGATGGTCATCGACATGACGTAGGGCGCAGCACCCCCTTCGATCGCCCCGCCGGTGGAGCTCAGGTCGGGACTCGAGTCAAGCCGCGTGTCGGTGCCGTCGATGCTCACGTCGATCGGCTGCCCCGGCGCCGACTGCCTGCACCGCGCGACTCCGGAGTCGGCGACGGCGCGTCGTCCGCCGCCCCGTCCGCTCGGGAGCGAGTGGAAGAACCCCGGACCGTTCAGGCCGCAGGGCTGACCGCCCCAGTCGTACAGCCGAGCGCGACTCGTGTCGCGCCCCTCGAGCCGAGAGACGTCGTCGCGGAAGCGCAGGATCCCGGCCAGCTCCTCCGAGCCCAGCGCGCCCTGCCCGGGCACGAGCGGCCGCGCCACGACGGTGATCGGGTACGTGAGGGTGAGCCCCGGCTCGCCGTCGGGCCCGGCGACTCCGGCCTTCAGGAGCGAGGCGCTCCCGTTCTTCACCAGGTCGAAGCGGGGCGCCGCGGAGACGACGGTCTCGGGCGAGCGCACCTGCTCGTCGGCGGACGACGTGTCGCCCGCCGCCACCGACCCGGTGATCGCGACGACCTGGCCGTTCCGGGCCGAGCCGTCGATCTCGAGAGTGACGGACACCGCGCGGACCGCGGTCTCGACGCGCCCCAGGGCGCAGGTCAGGATCGGGCCGGCCACGGACGATCCTGCGATGCACTCGCGGGGGAGAGCGCCCCAGGAGGTGTTCGCGGGGGCCTCGAGCCGGATCGTCTCGTCGTCGGCAGCGCCGTCGACCGCGTTGACGGTCGCGCGATAGGTGATCTGGTCGTGCGTCCGGACGACGCCGTTCGACCGGCCCGTGTCGGCGCCGGCACCGGCCGACGGGGTGAAGGGACCGCGGCCGTCGCTCGCGACCTCGAGGGCGAGAGCGATGCTCGCTGCGGGCGCAGGCGCCGAGGCGGCCACGGCTGCCGCGCTCGACACGGTCGCGGGGACGAGCCCGGCGACCAGGGCTGTCGCGAGGGCGACGACGACCACGGGCCTCACGGGAGGACTCGCAGGGTGCTCAGGACGCTTGGCATGTGAAAGGGCATGCGTCACATGTTACACATGCCTGAGGCATGAATGCCCTGTCGCCACCTCCTGGGCTGCATCGCGCGGGCGCTACTCCTTCGCGGCGAGCGGCAGCAGGATCCCCTTCTCCTGACGGTCGGTCGCCAGGAACTCCTGCACGGCGGGGTCCTTGAAGGCGGCGATGAGCTTCTTCACGTTCGGCGAGTCGAGGTACTTCGTGCCGACTGTGAGCTGGCCCGCGAACTCGTCGGGTGCCGCGGGCGCGAAGATCTTCTTCTCGATCGGGATCCCGGCAGCCAGGTAGTACTCCGTGTAGCCGACGGCCGCGTCGAGGTCGTCGAGCGAGCGCGACTGGGCGGCGAAGTCCAGGAGCGTGAACTTCAGGTGCCTCGGGTTGGAGGCGATGTCGTCCTGCGTGGCGTAGCCCTTGTCGATGCCCGGCTTGAGCGTGATGAGACCGGCGCGCTCCAGGATCCAGAGGCCCTGCGCCTCGTTGGCCGGGTCGGAGTAGAGCGAGATCGTGGCGCCGTCGGGGATCTCGGCCGCGGACTTCCACTTCGACGACCACAAACCGAAGCCCCAGCGGAAGACCGGGGTGGCCGCCGTCTCCTCGAAGCCCGGATTGGCCTTCAGGACCTGACTCAGCCAGAGCTTGTGCTGGTACACCGTGCCGGCCACCTCGCCCTCGCTCACGGCGCGGTTCAGCGTCGTCGAGTCGGAGAGGCCCTTGAACGCGACCTTGATGCCGTACTTCGGCGCGACGTTCTTCGCGACGAAGTCGACGAGGCTCTCCTCGGCGGAGTTGCCCTCGGCGGTGGCGACGTAGAGGGTCGCGCCGGCGGTGTCGTTGGCCGACGCGGTCGGGAGCAGCCTCGGGACGGTGATGCCGGCGGCGACCGCGACGACGGCGACCGCTGCGCCGACGACGAAGGGCCAGCGGCGGCGCCTCTTCAGGGTGAAGCCGTGCTCGCGGGTGCTGTTCGGGTCGGCGCTGGTGCTGCCGGCTTCTGGGGTGGTGGGTTCGTTCGAGGGCATGGCTGTGCTGCTCCAGGGTGGGGGGTGAGGGTGGGTGGTGGGAGGGTGGGTGGTCAGACGACGGGCTCGGCCACGCGCGTCCGGCGCGACGAGAGCCGGAGGCGCGGCGTGAGGCGGCGCGCCAGCCGGTCGCCGGCGAGCTGGACGAGCGCGACCAGCAGGACGAGGATCACGATCGTCGCGATCATCACCCGCGTGTCGAACCGCTGGTACCCGTAGGTGACCGCGACGTAGCCGATCCCGCCTGCGCCGATGGTCCCGGCGATGGCCGAGTACTCGATCATGGCGATCGTGTTGATGGTGAGGCCGCCGATGATCGCCGGGACCGCCTCCGCGAGCTGCGCCGTGCGGATGACCTGCAGGCGCGAGGCTCCGGCCGCCCTGGCGACCCGGCCGTACTCGGGCGGGACCGACCGGAGCGCGTTCTCGACGATCCGCGAGAAGAAGGCGATACCGGCGAGCGACATCGGGACGACCGCCGCGGGGATGCCGATGTTGGTGCCCGTGATCAGGCGGGTGAACGGGATGATGGCGGCCATCAGGATGAGGAACGGCAGGCTCCTCCCGAGGCTCACGACCCAGCCGACCACGGCGTGCGCGACGCGGTGCTCGAAGAGGCCGCCGCGCGCGGTGTTGTGGACGAGGGCGCCGAGCGGGATCCCGACGAGCACGACGATGACCATCGTGACGCCGACCATGACGATCGTGTCGCCGAGCGCCGGGATAACGAGGCCGGCGATCTGGTCGAGCGGCACCCGGACCTCGCCGACCGGGTCGGCGGCGGCTGCCACCGCGGTCGGGGCTGCTGCTGCTGCCGTTGTTGCCGTGGCTGCTGCTGCTGCTGCGAGGCTCATGCGACGGACTCCAGGGGGACGGGGGCGGCAGAGGGGGCGGCGCTCAAGGACGCGGGGCCGAGGGCGGCGGTGCGCCCCTCGGGGACGCGGCGGGCGAGTCCGAGGCGGGCCAGTGCATCCTGCGCGGCCCTCTCGAGTGCTGCCGGCACCGCGATCGTCGCGTGCCCGACCGACTGACCGTCCACGACCTCGATGGAGGCGCCGAGCAGGTCGACGGGCGCGCGGAGCTCGCCGCCGAGGCGCGTCAGCCAGTCGGCGGGGACGGCGGCCGAGGCGTAGGCCACGACGAGTTCCGCGGATCCTGCGCTCGCTGGTGCGGCAGGCCGCTCGGGCTGGAGGTCGCGGCCCAATGCCGATGCAGGATCGCGGAGCAGCTCGACGACACGACCGCTCTCGATGAACCGCCCGCCCTCGAGCCGCGCGACGGTGTCGGCGACCTCGCGCACGGCCTCCATCTCGTGCGTGATCAGCAGGATCGAGAGGTCGAGGTCGTCGCGGAGCTCCCGGAGGAGCCGCAGGATCGACCGGGTCGACTCCGGGTCGAGACCCGACGTCGCCTCGTCAGACAGGAGCACCCGGGGTCGGAGCGCGAGAGCGCGGGCCACTCCGACGCGCTGCCGCTGCCCGCCGGAGAGCTGGTGCGGGTACGACGAGGCCTTGTCGGCGAGCCCCACCCGGTCGAGCAGCTCGCCGACGCGCGACCTGGTCTCGGCACGCGTGACACCCAGGAACTCGAGGGGGAGCGCGACGTTCTGGGCGGCGGTCCGGCGGGAGAGGAGGCCGTCGGTCTGGAAGATCGTGCCGATGGCGCGGCGGGCGGAGCGGAGGCCGGCCTCGCCCGACGCGGTGAGGTCGAGCCCGTCGACGACGACCGAGCCGGACGTCGGGCGCTCCAGGAGGTTCACGCATGCGGCGAGCGTCGACTTGCCGGCGCCGCTCCGTCCGACGACGGCGGCGATCTCGCCCGTGCCGACCTCGAAGTCGAGGCGGTCGAGGACGACGCTGCGGGCGCCGTCGTGGTCGAAGACCTTCGTGAGCTGCTGGAGGCTGATCATGACGCGAGAGTAGAGGCCGGGGGACGGGCAGCGCGGGTCGGGGTCGCCGCGTGACCGCGCGTGACGGGGGGACGACGTCGGGCGTCACAAACCGTCACGGGGCGGGTCGTTCGGCTTCGTGTCTCGTCGGGTCGCCTCGCCTCGCGCACGACCCGGGCAGAAAGAGAGGCGCGCCCCCGCACGAGGTGCGAGGACGCGCTGCCGCCGCTGACGAGGGGTCAGGATCAGGCGATCCCTCGAGCGACGGCATGAGGCCGAGTAACCAGCTCGACCGATTCCATTGTGGTCGTGATCTGATCGGTTGCGCTTCGTTTAGCCCGATTGCGCCACGTGTCGTGTCGTCGTGATGCGTTGCGTCGCTTTGCCCTGGCCAATGCATGAATTTCTCGGCACGAGGGCCCGCGATCCGCATGAATCGAAAGCCCCGGCAATTTTTTCATGCACTAGCGCGACGGCAGAAGTCGCGGATGGCGCGAGTGCCGCTCAGTCGGACCTTCGGCAGGTCGGTCTCGGCGAACACGGCGGCTCGACGGCGCCGCGCGGCCCCGCTCTGGCCGACGATGAACCGAACCCGCTCCCAGGTGAGGGTGTCGCCACCGCCGAGATCGCCGACGCGGGGGTGTCTCTCGACCGTGGACGAGCGGTGGACGTTCCGGAGGAGGCTCGTCGGAGTCGACACCTCGAGCAGGATCAGCCCCGTGGCGCGCTCGAGCCTCGACTCCAGCCACCGCGAGTAGTTGCCCTCGATCACCCACCGCTCCTCGGCGACGGCGGCCGCGTGCAGGGCTTCGAACTCGGGGTCCGGTCGCACGACCCACCGCGAGCCCGGGACATGGCGCAGCTGGTCGAGATGGACCACGGGAAGCCCGCGGGCCTGTCCGAGGGCTGCCGCAAGGGTCGACTTGCCGCTCGCCGACTGCCCGAGGATGCAGATGCGCTCTCCGAGGTCGGTCGGGTCCATGGCTTCGACAGTAGGTCGTCGCGCGTCGTCGCGGGAATCGTCAGCGCTTGGACGACTGAGCGGGCAGCACGCCGAGCACCACTTCTCACCCCTCGCCGACGACACCGGGTGCGAGTACCTTGGCGGCCATGACAGCAGAGCAGCTCTCGATCCCCACGCCCGACGGCACCGCGATCGCGGCGACGCGTCGACACGGCACCGGCCCGACCGTCCTCCTCCTGCACGCCGGTGTCGCCGACCGACGCGCCTGGGACACCGTCGCCGCCGACCTCGAGGAAGACGGCTTCGACCTCCTCAGCTACGACCGCCGCGGCTACGGCGACACCGCGGCGGCAGCGGAGGGTTCGTCGTTGACGCACGTGGACGACCTCCTGACCGTCCTCGACTTCGCCGGGGTCGGCAGGGCCTTCCTGGTCGGCAACTCGATGGGCGGCGCACTGGCCCTCGACACCGCGCTGCTGCATCCCGACCGGGTGGCGGGCATCCTGCTCGTCGGCGCGGCGGTCAGCGGCATGACCGACGACGACACCCCGTTCGACTGGAAACTGGACGACGCCTCCGCGCCTCTGATGGAGACCGCCGAGGACTCCGACGCGCCGCTCGACGCCCGGATCGACGCCCTCGCCCACCTCTGGCTCGACGGTCCCGCGGCTCCGGCGGGCCGGGTGAGCGGTGCGCCGCGGGAGCTCTTTCGGTCGATGAACCGCCGGATCCTCGAGGTCGCAGCCCCCGACTCCGCGGGCGACGCCGGGGTCGACGCCTGGACGAGGCTCGACGAGCTCCAGGTGCCGGTCACCGCCGCCTGGGGCGACCTCGATGTGCCGTGCGACGTGCCCTTCTACGAGGAGACCGTGCGCAGGCTCGGCCAGGGGCCTGCCCGCATCCTGCCCGGCACCGCGCACCTCCCCGGCCTCGACCAGCCCACGGTCGTCGCCGGGCTCGTGCGGGAGCTCGCGGGCCGCTGACCATCGCTGCACCGCGGCAGGCGGAGCCGCTCGGGAGCGCTTCCTGTCCGAGCCGCACGCAGTCGCCCGCGTTCGCGAGCCGTCAGCGGCGCCGGCGCCGTCGCCAGCGCACGAAGTCGAAGGCGACAGCCGCCACCAGGATCGCGAGACCCCCAGCGACCAGCGCACCGAGCGGCAGGTGGAGCACCTCCGTCGCCACGAACACCGCGGCCCAGCCGAGTAGGATGCAGCTCAGCCTCGTCAGGACCGACCTCGGCGAACCCCACGGCGATCGCTCGGGGATCGCGTCGTCGGCGCGCACCGGCGCCATCGGAGGGATGCCCTGCTGCTCGGTCACAGCCGAAGCATGGCAGACGCCCGGTCCGCACCGCTCACGCAGGATCCCGGACGGCCGCCACAGCCTCGATCTCGACCAGCTGATCCTCGTAGCCGAGCACGGTCACCCCGAGGAGGGTGCTCGGCACGTCGTGGTCGCCGAACGCCTCGCGGACGACCGACCACACGGCGCCGAGATCGGCACGGTCCGAGGAGGCCACCAGGATGCGCGTGCTCACGATGTCTGCGAGGCCGGCTCCCGCATCCTGCAGGACGCTTCTCAGGTTCTCGAGGCACTGCACGGCCTGCGCGGCGAAGTCGCCGACCCCGACTGTCGCTCCGGCCGGGTCGAGCGGGCACGACCCCGCGAGGAAGATCAGACGGCTGCCGGGCGCAACGCTCGCCGCGTAGGCGTACTCGGTGCCGAACAGCGTGTCGGAGCGGTGGAGGGCGACGGCCGGTCCCGTCGCCGAGTCGGATGGCTGCGTCATGGCCGCAGTCTGCCAGAGGAGCAGGCCAGGCCGAGGCGGACACAGGATCAGCGCCGCCAGAAGTCCTCGGGACGAGCTCCGGGCCGGAAGCCGAACGACTCGAGCATCGCGGTGGCCTCGGGGAAGTTGGCGGCGAGGTTCTCGGGCACGTGCGCGTCGCTCCCGAAGGTGACGGCCCGGCCGCCCTCCTGCGCCCACCACTCGGGGATCCACGACCACAGCCGCCGCGTGTTCATCTCCAGGGCCCGGCCGGACGAGGCGATGGCCCGCATGCCGGCGCGGAAGCCGTCCTCGAAGCGGCGGGGGTCGAACGGCCCGGCCGTGAGCGTCGGCCACGCCCGCACGGCGTAGTCGATGTGGGTGAAGACAGCGAAGCTGTCGGATCCTGCGACCATCCGCGGGATCTCGTCGAGGTACGCGCGCATCACGGCGTCGGGGCTCTCGTGGCGGTAGAGCGTCGTCGGCTCGCTGCGGTCGCCGTCATCGCCGAGCGGGAGCATGTGGAGGCTGCCGTTGACCCGGTCGATGGCCCCGGACGAGAGCAGCGGGTGGGCTTCGGCGTCCCAGAGGTGCGGCTGCCCGAACTCGACCCCGGTCAGGATGCGGAGCTCCTCGAACTCCCGCCGGCACCGCTCGATGGACTCCAGGTAGCCGTCGACGTCGAAGGGCGGGAGGCGGACGTGACCGGTCGCGTCGACGAGCGATCCGGCGTGCTCGCCCATGTCGCCGTCGTCGACCTTCCAGGAGTCCTCGAAGTCGAGGTGCTCGGTGAAGATCAGGGCCGGGAGGCCGATCGCGACCGCGCGCTCGCACGTGCGCCGCATGCGGCCGGGGGAGGCGGGGTCGGAGCCGCTGTCCCACGACCACTCGCTGTGGACGTGCGCGTCGGCGGGAAGCGTCATGGGTGTCATGCTTCCACAGCCGCGGCGACGTCGGTCGTGTCGGTGCCCGCGCGCCAGCTAGCGTTGTCCTGACCGATCTGCACCGACCGTCCGGAGACAGCATGCCCGTGGACCAGTGGTACGACGACGCGACCCAGGAGGCCGCGACGGCGCGCGTGCTCCAGCGGCTCTTCACGAACCCGGGCGACAAGTCGGTGTTCCGGGTGGTCTCCGACGAGTTCAGCGTCGACGAGAGGTCGCTCCGCGCCTGGGTCGAGGCTGCGAGCCCGACCGCGGCGCTGTCGAAGAAGAAGGCGCGGCCGAAGTTCTCGCCCGTCGTCCGGACACGTATCGAGCCGCGGGACGACGAGGTCGAGGTGCCGGAAGGCGAGGGCGACGCTGAGCCCGATGACGACAACGAGGGCGACGGCGAATCCGAGGTCGATTTCGAGCCGGTCGAGGAGGCGGCGGTCGACGAAGCGCCCGCGGAGCCCGAAGCCGTCGCCGAAGAGGAGCCCGAGGTCCCGGTCGAGGTGCAGGAGCAGACCCTCGACGATCCGGCGGAGGACGAGGCGGCTGATCCTGCGCCTGAGACCGACGCGCGAGCCGACACCGACGTGGCCGGGCGCGTGGCCGAGCTCGAGGCCGAGGCTGCCAGGCTGCGAGGTCACATCGAGGCCTACAAGGGTGCGCTCCGGGCGCTCCTCGACGACTGACCGCTCGTGACGCGCGCCCTCGACGACGAGCTCGACCGGATCTTCGCGGCACGCGACCGCGACGACATGGCTCCGACCATCGCGGCGCTGCTCCCGCTGGCGGAGCGACACCCCGACGATGCACGAGTGCTCTACGAGCTCGGCGGCGCGTACGACACGGCGGGCGAGGAGGCCACGGCCGTCGGCCTCTACGAGCGCGCGCTCGACGGGGGGCTCTCGGGTGACCTCCGCCAGCGCTGCCTGCTGCAGTACGGCAGCACGCTCCGCAATCTGGGCAGGATCGACGAGTCGCTCGCCGTCTTCGAGCGGGCGCGGGCGGAGTTCCCCGCGTCTCTCGCCCTCGGGGCGTTCGAATCGCTGAGCCTCCACGCCGGCGGCCGTGCCGATGCGGCCCTCGCGAATGTGCTGAGGCTCCTCGCCGACCACGTCGACGACCAGGGTCTCGACCGCTACCGGCCTGCGCTGCGCGGCAACGCCGACTACCTCGACTCGCTCGACGGGGGCACTGAGCTGCCGTCTCCGTGACGCTCAGCGTCCCGAACTGGGGAGTTCGACCGGCGCGCCGCATCCGTAGCCTCGAGCAATGGGGATCAGAGACGCACTGCGCAGGATCCTGCGCCCGAGCGACCCGGTCGGGGGACCGGCCGCTCCCGACGAGCCTGCCGCGAGGAGCGTCGACACCGCGCTCATCATCGAGGCGGCGCGGCTCGTCGTCACGACCAGGACGGCGACGAGGGCCCTCCTGATGCGTCAGCTCTACGTCACCGACGAGGTGGCGGAGAGGCTGCTCGCGCGGCTGGAGCACTGCGAGATCGTCAGCGCCGGCCACGGCCGTGAGCGGCGCCGCGTCCTGACGACGGCGGGCCAGCTGCCTGCTGTGGTGGCGGAGTTCCGGCGGCGCGATGGCGCCGAGCCTGTCGGGTAGGGGCGGATCCTGCTCAAGGAGATCTGCTGGCGATGATGCGCTGGTAGAGCCGATGATCCTGCCACCGGCCTGCGATCTGCAGGTACTCCGACGCTGTCCCGATCTCGGAGAACCTGCACCGACGCAGGACCGCCTGAGAGCCGGCGTTGTGCACGAGCGTCGCAGCTTGGAGGCGATGAAGTCGGAGTTCGTCGCGCGCGAGGACGATCACGGCCTGCAGCGCAGCGGTCATCAGCCCTCGACCGGAGAACCGCGAGTCGATCCAGTAGCCGAGATTGCCGCTCTGGAACGCCCCTCGCACGATCCCTGTGACGTTGACGCGCCCCACGATGCGTGGCCCTTCGGCGAGAACGAAGGGGCTTGCTGATCCTGAATCCGCCTCCGTCAGGACCCCTTCGATCTGCCTGAGCTGAGCGATATCGGAGAAGAACTCCGCCGAGCGCTCGGGCTCCCACGGCGCGAGGTGCTCGCGATTCTCTCGATAGGCACGCGCGAGCGCCCCGGCATCCGATGCCCTGAGCGGGCGCAGGAACACACTCTCACTCAGGGTCAGCTCGGAGGTCACTTCGAGACCCTAGCGTCACCCGATCGGCAGCGCGCCTGCCGACCGGTGAGGCGGAGGTGAGAGGGGCGGATCCTGCTCAGCTGCCGTCTCGCAGGTCGGACGGCACCGTCGTCGTGTACGCGATCTCGTCGAAGGCGGCCGTGCAGGCGTCGCCCGTCGGAGCCTGCGACAGGAAGCCGACCCGGAACGGACCGGGGCTGCTGAGCCGGAACAGGCGCACGAACCGCCAGACTCGGCCGTCCTCCGACGAGTGGAAGGCCCAGCCGTCGCCCGTCCGGACCACGCGGAGGAAGACGAAGTCGCCTTCGACGAGCTGGGAGTTGCAGTCGTCCGAGAACACGTCGGTGACGACGGAGACGACCATCGGCTCGCCCTGCGGCGAGAACTCGAAGCAGATCTTCGCCCAGTGGTCGTCGTCGGCCCAGATGGCGAGCACCCCGGCGTCGAAGGTCGAGCGCTCGGAGAGCACGCGCACCCGCGCGGAGAGGGCGAAGTCGCCGTCGGCCACGAAGCCGAGGGCCGTCGCAGCCTGCTGCTGCGGACCACCGAGGGCGTCGTTGGTCCAGTCGACGCCGGGCTCGGAGGTCATCGTCAGGACCGAGCCTGCGGCCGACTCGTCGATGTCGGCGGCACCCTCCGCGCCGGTCCAGGCGAGAGGCGGGAGTCCTGGGATCTGCAGTGTCATGCCTCGACGCTAGCGGAGGAGCCGGACCGGAAGATCTCGACGGCCTCGCGCACCGCGTAGAACACGATGACGTAGCCGGCCACGGGGTCCGCCCACCACCAGCCGAGCGCCGCGTCGAGACTCAGCCCGACCAGGACGGCGACGGCGAGCAGGCCGTCGACGAAGGTGACGCGGCCCTCGGTCGCGAGGACCGGATTCCCGAGCGCCCGGCCGGTGCGGGCCTTGCCGGTGGCGAGGGTGAACATGACGGCGGCAGTGATCGCCGTCCAGACGATCCCGCCGCCGCTGGACCCGGCGTGATGACCGGTGGCCAGCGCGACGGTCGACTGGATCGAGAGGTAGAGGGCGAGCGCCACGAAGGCCGCGCCGATCAGCCGGAGGGCCCGCCGCTGGCGATCCTGGCCGGTCCCGGCGAGCTCCCACAGCACCACCGTGCTCGCGCCGATCTCGATCAGGCTGTCGAGACCGAACCCGACGAGCGCGACCGACGACGAGGCGAGCGCCAGGATCGCGAGCACCACCACGCCCACGATGTTCCAGGCGAGGGTCACGACCTCGAGCCCCACGCCGCGGCGGTGGAGCATCCGGGAGCGCTCTTCGGTCGGCGGCGTGACGGTCATGCAGGCATCCTGGCAGATGCCGGCCAGGCGGCTAGGAGGCCGCCCGCAGCACCTGCAGCCTGGACTGCTCCTTCGGGCCGAAGACGATCCCGAGCACGGCGTGACCCGGCGGCACGGAGTCCTCCAGGATCTTCTTGAGGGACGCGCGGGAGGAGCGCTGCTCCTCGACGCGGCCGATGCTGCCGTCTGACTGCCGGTAGAGGATGTAGCCGTTCATGAGGGTTCCTGATCGCGAAGAGCGGCACGTGGTCGCTGGGGGAGGGCGATCAGGGTCCGGGCCGCTCTGTGTCGTGCTCGTCCATGGTAGGTCGGTCGGACAGGATGCGACCGGGTGTTCGTCCGAGGCGTAGTGCGGCCCGAGATGCCCGGCCCGGGTGCGACTACCGCGCGCCGGTCTCGATCACCTGGCGCGCGACATCCTGCAGTCGTCGCTGTGTCGTCCGCGCCTGGCGCCGGAGCACGGTGAACGCCTCGTCCATCGAGACGCCGAGCCGCTGAGCGAGGAAGCCCTTCGCCTGCTCGATCACCACGCGGCTGTCGAGGGCGTGCTGGAGCTGCTCGTTGAGGGCGCGACCCTCCGCGATCTCCTGCTGCTGCAGGATGCTCAGGATCGCGGCATCCGCGAGCGTCTGGACGAGTGCGGCATCCCGGTCGGACAGGTGCCCGGGCTCCTTCGAGAACAGGCAGACCGTGCCGAGAGTCCGGCCGCGGAGACGCATCGGTGTGGCGAGCACGGCGCGGAAGCCGCGCTCCTCGGCCACGCGCGTGAACGTCGGCCACTCGGCGCGCTTCTCCGCCAGGTCGGCGACCTCGAGCGCCTCGCCCGTGGCGACGCAGTCGATGCAGGGACCCTCCCGCGTGCCGAGCTGAGCCTCCTCGACGTCCGCGGTCCGCGCGCTCGTCGATGCCATGACGTGCAGGCCTCCGTCGGCGTCGACCAGGACGATGCCGCCCTCGGAGGCCGAGGTGTAGGCGGTGCTCGTCTGGACGAGGCCGTTGAGGGTGTCGAGGAGGTCGTCGGTCGCGGCGTCTCCGGCGAGGCCGCGGAGCACGTCGCCGAGGTCAGGCTGCGAAGCGGGCATGCCTCCACGGTAGACGGACCATCCTCCGGATGCTCTGCCTTCGCTGAGACGCTTGTCACCCGGCCGCTAGGGCCGGTATTGGTCGGGGCGCTTGTAGGCGGCTACGGCGCCATCCTGGTCGAATGTCTTCGCTCCGGACATTCCGCCGACCGTCTTCGCAATGAGGACAGCGAGCCTGCCGGCGAGCCTCGCGATGAACCTGACAGCGCGCATCACGCCCCCTTTTCGTCAGGATCACGGTAGCCCTCCTCCACCCGCTGCACCAGGGTCAACGCCGCCGGGCCCGGGACGAAGCCTGCGGAGTCAGGAGTTCACTTGCGCGTGCCGACCCGCCGGGACGACACTGAGGCGTCGGCCTCGGAGTCGACGACCCGGGGGAGGGACCTGACGTGATCGCACTCATCGTGCTGGCGGTACTGATCTTCGCGATCGGCCTGGTCATCGGCATCGCCATCGGTCGGCGGCGTGGCGGCCACGACGACGAGACGACGAGCACTCCCGACGACTTGCTGCGGGCCGATTCACGCCAGGCCGAGCGTGAGGACGTCGCCCGCGGCCGGGGTGCGAACACGGGCTTGAACTTCTGAGGCAGAGGTCCGATGGACCGGCCGAAGCGCTCGAAACCATGCCGGGGTGCCCGAGCCGAGGCAGTCAGCACGGATGGAACGCAGCCCCCACCGACCCGGAACGCAAGTCATGACTGACAATGACGCGGCACAGGCGGCATTCGGATCGCTCTTCGAGCGCGAGCCCGAGCGCTGGGAACTGCGGGTCGATCGGCTGTGGCATGAGCGACGGCAGCATCGACACGAAGTGGTGGGCCACGATCGGCGAGGCGCTTCTGGTCGATCGGTGGGCGGCTGCCAACCCCGACCGCGCGAACCGATTCGGTCGGGAGCGTCCCGATCCCCGCTACCCCTGAGGTTCGGGAAGCTGATCGCGGGGGCTCGCTCGTAGAGCATCTGGACAACAAAAAACCCCCGGCGAGCCGGGGGTTTTTCTCTGTGAGCGATACTGGGATCGAACCAGCGACCTCTTCCGTGTCAGGGAAGCGCGCTACCGCTGCGCCAATCGCTCAGGCTATTCAGTTTGAACCAACCAAGTGTAAACCCTGGCTGTGAGGTGGGGACGGGATTTGAACCCGCGTAAACGGCTTTGCAGGCCGGTGCCTCGCCTCTCGGCCACCCCACCCTGAGGAGCAGGGCCCCCCTGGTGAGCTTTCACTCGAGCGGATGACGAGATTCGAACTCGCGACCCTCACCTTGGCAAGGTGATGCGCTACCACTGCGCCACATCCGCATTGTTGTTGCTTTTCTTTCGCATCTCTGCGACGTCCAGAACTCTATCCGAGTCTGGAGCGGAGTACAAACTGAGCTATCTTCGTGTTCGAACGCTTTCCCGATTCGGTCCAGAAGGCCTTCGTCCAGTAGGATCATCGAGTCCGAAAGGGCGATTGGCGCAGTTGGTAGCGCGCTTCCTTCACACGGAAGAGGTCATCGGTTCGAGTCCGGTATCGCCCACAGTGTTCTCTGTTCGGCCTTCGGCCGACACATTCGCGGTTCGGCTTCCGGCCGCTATGAGTCTTCGGTTCGGCCTTCTGCACCTGCGCGTCACACGACCCAGCCCCGCGCAGCCGGCGTCGCCCGCGCAGCACCCTCGAGGTCGAACGTGATCACGTCGACGTCGAAGCCGCCGCAGATCCGGTCGAGGTCCGAGCCGTCACCGGCAGCGATCGCAGTGGCCAGCACATCCGCCGTGACGATGTCGTCGGCGACCACGGTCACCTGGCAGAACCGCTCGCCCCCTCGACGCCACAGGTGTTGGCCGCGCTCGGCCGTTCCCGACGTCGCGACCGCTCGCCTGCTGCCCGTGAGGTCCACCAGGGCTGCAAGCCGGTCTCGGTGCGCAGGATCGACGACCCCCACCTTCCAGTCCGCCCCCTCGTCGAGGCCCCGCCCGAGGATGTCCCCGCCGACCGCGAGCAGGAAGTCCGGGTGCTCCCGCGCGAGCAGCACCCCGGCCTCCTCCATCGCGAGGGCCTTCACGACACCCGACAGGTCGACGACGCCGTCGGGGCGGTGCGGGGTGAACGCGCCACCCGTCCGGCTCCGCCAGTCGAGCGCGAGGGCGTAGGCGTCGAGGATCTGTGCGCCGGAGGCCGACAGGGCGAGCTCGCCACGCGCGATCCTGCTCAGGGGAGACGCCTCGTCGTAGAGGCTGAAGGTCTCGTCGTGACGGCGGAAGACCGCCTCGACCGCCTCGAGATCCTGCGCCGAGGGAGCAGGCCCGTCGACCCGGAGGCTGGCGACGGTGCCCATGGTTGAGAAGACGTGCGTGGTCACAGTCCGGCCTTGTCGATCGCGGCCTGCAGAGACGTCGTGTAGCCCTCGCTCGTGTACGTCGCACCGCTGACCGACTGGATCGACGCCGACTGCGCGCTCAGGGCCTCCGTGCGCAGGATCGGGGCGGCGTAGTTGCTGATCTCGACCGAGCGGCCGCCGTCATTCGTCAACTGCAGCGCCGTCACGTCGGTGATGGTCCCGCTCTTGACGGTGATCTCGACCTGGACCGGACCGAACTGCGTCTCGACCGTCGTGCCCTGGAAGGTGCCCGAGACCGTGGACGCGGAGGAGCCGGAGGACGACGACCCGGAAGAGCTCGATCCCGAAGAGCTCGACGATCCCGACGATCCCGACGATCCCGACGATCCCGACGATCCCGAGCCTGTCGACCCCGACGATCCCGAGCCGCTCGACCCGGACGATCCCGTCGATCCCGACGTGCCACTCGCGCTCGGCGTGGTCACCCGCGTCGCCGCCACCTGTCCCGCACCGATCTGCCAGCCGACGACGAGGACTGCCGCCGACGTGACGATCCCGCCTGCGATCGCGCGTGCTCTCATGACTCGAACCTCTCCTGGTGGATCTGGTGCTCGGGGACTCCCGCGAACCGGGCGTCGCGGGCGACGAGGTCGGCCCAGGGCTGCGGGCCGCAGATGTAGAGGTCGGACTCGAGCAGGTGCGGGAACGTCGACGTCAGGGTGACTCCGCGGCGGAGGTCGTCCTCCGACTGCCAGGCGTCGAGCCGGGACGGGCGTCGCCCGACCATCGCGAACACCTCGCTGTCGGTGGCTCGCGCGAGAGCCGCGACCTCGTCCCACAGGTAGGTGGACGACCGGTCGGAGCCGCGGAGCAGGACCGTCGCCTCGCCGGGGCGGAGGTCCGAGTGCTCGAGGAGGGATCGGACCGGCGTGATGCCGATCCCGGAGGCGACGAGGGCGAGGTAGGGGGCGGTGCGGGCGCGCTTTGTGAACAGACCGTACGGCCCCTCGAGGGAGACGGCCGTGCCCGGCCGCAGGGAGCCGAGCCTGCGGGATCCTGCGCCGAGGTCGCGGACCGTGATGCGAGCGCTGTTCCGTTCGGGCACCGCCGAGAACGAGACGGGGTGGGCGTGGAACCAGGTCTTCGCGGTCCAGAAGCGCCAGATGCCGTACTGGCCGCCCTCGACGCCGAGCCGGGCGAGGTCGCGGCCCTGGAGATGGATCGAGAAGACCCCCGGGGCGATCGTCTCGACCGCCGTCACGCGGATCCGGTGGCGGAACGTGACCACGAGGGGCAGCGCGAACCGGTAGACGACCACGGCGGCCAGGGCCACGACGTAGAGCGCGATCCAGTAGACCCGTTGCCAGGTGCCGGAGGCGAGGACGCTCCCGACGCTGAGCTGGTGGGGGAGCGCGACGGCGACGGCGGCGTAGCTGAGCAGGTGGATCGCCTGCCACGCCTCGTACGGCATCCTCCGGCGGACCGCTACCAGCGAGGTCACGACGACCGCGATGAAGAGGCCGAGCGACAGGTAGGCGAGCGGCATGTCGTCGAGAGTCGTGAAGAGCGAGATCGTCTCGCCGACGGGGTTCGTGCGGTCGCTGAGCCCGTAGCCGATCGTGATCAGGAGGCCGTGCACCAGGATCAGGTAGAGGACGGGCTTTCCGAGGGAGCGGTGGACAGCGATCGCGCGATCCTGCCCGAAGACGCGGTCGACGAGCGGCACGCGGGCCGCCAGCAGGATCATGACCAGCACGAGATCGGTGGCGACGAGCCCCGCGACGATGCCGATCCCGGTCACGACCGAGGCCGCGCTCGTGAGATCGTGCGCTCCCGGCGAGGCGAGGTAGAGGCCCGCGGCTGCGGCCGCGGACGCCCAGACCGACACGGTGAGGAGGTCCGCGACCGCGCTCCGGCGACGGTATGCGCGACGGTTGCGCCTCCCGGCGGCCTCGGGCGTCACTGCGGGCGGGCGGGGGATCCGGGCTGTGGCGGCGCGGTCGACCATGGTCGTCATGGAGTCCTCCTTCGCGACGGCTGGGCGCCGTCGTCCCCCCATCGTCGGATCCTCACCTTTCGGGGCGCTGGTGGAATCGGGCCTCGGTGATTCGAGAACTCACATCTGGGGGAGCTCGACGACCGCGACCGCTCCGCCGTCGGCCCCGTTGACCAGAGAGGCGCGACCGCCGGCCCGCTCAGCGAGACCGCGCACCAGGGTGAGGCCGAGCCCTGAGCCACCGCGGATCCTGCGCCTCGACTCGTCGGCCCGGGTGAAGCGGTCGAACGCGACGGGCAGGAACTCCTCCGGCACACCGGGCCCGTCGTCGGAGACGGACAGCCGGATCAGCCCGCCCTCCTGCGCGAGGACGACCCGGACGACGCCGTCCTCGGGCGAGAACGTGACCGCGTTCCCGATCAGGTTGTCGGCGATCCGGCCGAAGGCGACCGGGGCGACCGCGTACTCGTGCCCGGTGTCCGTGACACCATCGACGTCGAACTGGACCTCCACGCCGCCGTGCCCCGGGGCGACCCGGGCGCGGTCGACGGCGTCGAGCGTCTCGGCGACCAGGATCTCGGCGGTCGTCCGCAGGCCGGCGCCCTCGGGCTCGCCCGGCTGCTCGAGCCGGGAGAGCTCGAGGAGCGTCGTCGTGAGATCGGTGAGTCTCGCCACCGACCGCTCCGCGGCGACGATCTCCCGCTCGAGAGCCTCCGCGTCGCCGAACGAGCGGTGCGCGAGCTCGAGTCTCGCGGTGAGCGCCGCCAGAGGCGTCCGGAGTTCGTGACTGGCGTCGGAGACCATCTGGCGCTCGTGGTCGGCACTCGCACGCAGCCGGGCGATGAACGCGTTGAGGGTGGTGGCGAGCGTCGAGAGCTCGTCGCCCGCGCTCGAGACCGGCAGCGCCTGACCGCTGTCGCTGCGGCTGAGGCTCTCGGCCGAGCGCACGAGTTGTCGCACGGGCCGGAGCGACAGGCTGCTGAGGAGCCAGGCGGCCCCGCCGAACGCCACGAGCGCGACCAGGAGTCCGATGAGGAGCGACCGGTCGAGAGCGGCGATCGTGAGATCGCCCGAGGTGGTGCTCCGTGCCGCCCAGAGGGTGAACTGCCCCTCGGAGGTGGTGAGGTGCTGCTCGACGACGACGTAGGTCGTCCCGTCGCTCGTCACGCGACGGGTGGGAGCCTCGCCCGATCGGCCGCCCCCTCTCCCGCCCGACGGCGCCTGCAGCTCGAACTCGGGGTCGTGCAGGTCGCGGTCGTCGAGGTTCTCCTGGAGCTCTCTCGGGAGCGAGTCGATCAGGAAGCCCGACTTCTCCGACCGGACCGCGATGAGCACGCCCGTCGCAGGATCGTCGGGCTTCTCGGCCGGGTTCTTCTGGAGGTCGCTGAGGTACGGCTCGATGTCGCTCCTGGCGAGCGTCTCCTCGCTCGCCGAGGTCGTCGCCCGGATCTGGTAGGCGAGCAGGGCGGCCACGCCGGCGAGGACGATCGCTGCGACGAGGAGGCTGCCGAGGGTGATCCTGAGCTGGATCGGCAGCGCGCGGATTCGCCTCACTCGGCACCCGGGGCGACGCAGCGGTAGCCCACGCCCCGCACGGTCGCGATCGACACGCTCGATCCTGCGGCCGCCAGCTTCTTCCGCACGTAGCTGACGTACTGGTCGACGATCGTCGGGTCGAAGTGCTCGGCCGAGCCCCACACCTCCGCGAGGATCTCGGCCCGGCTGCGTGGCTCCGGCGCCGACCTGGCGAGGTGGCGGAGCAGCGAGAACTCCTTGAGGCTGAAGGCGACCGGTCGCCCGCCGATCCGGGCGCGGACGGCGGAGGTGTCGAGAGAGAGGTCTCCCAGCTCGACGAGGGGGGCGGCGGTCGGAGCCGCCGCGCGCCCACGGAGCTGAGCCCGGAGACGCGCCTGCAGCTCGGCGAGCGAGAACGGCTTCGTGAGGTAGTCGTCGGCGCCGGAGTCGAGCCCGAAGATCCGATCGTCCACGGCGTCTCGAGCGGTGACCAGGATCACGGGGAACGTCTTCTCGGCCTGCCGCAGCCGCCGGCAGATCTCGAACCCCGTCATCTCCGGGAGCATCACGTCGATGGCGGCAGCGTCGAAGTCGGTGCCGCTCGCCGCGATGAGCGCCGTGACGCCGTCGCCGACGCTCGTCACCTCGTGCCCCTCGGCGGTCAGGCTGTCGGCGACGAGTCCGCGCATCTCGACGTCGTCCTCGACCAGCAGGATCCTCGCCATCGGCGCCTCGCTCTCTCGACCGCTCCGGCCGTCGGCTACGCCACGCCGCCGGTGTGGAGGAGCATACCGACCAGGAACGTCGCGGCCAGTGCGAGCGCCCCTCCGATCACGACCCGGACGGTCGCGTGGGTCTTCGAGCCTCCGCCGATCCTGGCGCTCAGGGCGCCGGTGAGGCCGAGCGCGATCAGGACCGCGGCGAAGGTGACCGGGACCCGCACGCCGGGCGGCGGCAGCAGCATCGCCAGCAGGGGCAGGATCGCGCCCACCGTGAAGGCCAGCGCCGATGCCGCGGCGGCGTGCCACGGGCTCACGACGTCGTCCTCGTCGATGTTGAGCTCCATGGCGAGGTGCGCCTGAAGGGCGTCCTTCTCGGTCAGCTCGCGGGCCACCGTCTCGGCGGTGGACCGGCTGAGCCCCTGCGCCTCGTAGAGCTGCGTCAGCTCCTCGAGCTCGGCCTCGGGGTCGTCCTGCAGCTCGACGCGCTCCTTGTCGATCAGGGCCCGCTGGCTGTCGCTCTGGCTGCTGACCGACACGTACTCGCCGAGTGCCATCGAGATCGCGCCTCCGACGAGGCCCGCGGTACCGGCGGTGGCGATCGCACCGGTGGACGTGGTCGCTCCGGCGACGCCGACGACGATGGCGGCGACCGACACGATCCCGTCGTTCGCGCCGAGGACGCCGGCTCGGAGCCAGTTGAGTCGACCGGCGATTCCGGCGGCGTGGGGTTCGTCCGATCGGGCGGCGAGGACTTCTTCGGGAGTGGACATGAGACGACCCTCTCTCCGGATCGCGAGCCGCGCCAGCATGGTTAGCCTGGCCTGAGCCCGGAATCCCCGGGCAGTCGGCGCTCACATGTGAGGATTCGAATGTGCGGGGGTGCGTTCGCAGGGTGCTCGCGGGACCGCACCGCCTAGCGTCAGGCTCATGACGACCCCCACCACGCGCCGCCCGGTCCCCGCTCGGCCCACCTCCTCCGCCTCCGCCCGGAAGACCTTCGCGATCGTGACCGGGATCGCGGTCCTGTTCATCTTCGTGCAGTCGATCACCGCGGGCACCTTCATCGAGGACGGTCTGCCGGAGAGCGCCAAGAACACCTGGACCGACGTGCACGGCTTCATCGCGTACCCGGTGATGGTCTTCTCGCTCCTCGCGGCGATCGTCGCCTTCCGCGGCCTCCGCGGGTCGGGCGCCGTGCCGCTCATGGCCGGGCTCCTCTTCGTCGCCACGGTCGTCCAGTGGCTGTCCGGACACGCCATCTCGACCCTCGGCATGGACTGGGTCACCCCGTTCCACGTCGCCCTCGCATTCGTCGTCTACGGAATCGCCATCTGGCTCTCGATCGCGTCCGCACGGCTCCGTCGCGAAGCCGTCTAGGGCTCGAGAGCCCCGCCGCAGGGGGTTCACGCCGCTCCGCTAGTGTTCGCCGCATGACGACGGCACCGGCCGCCCTGCAGCGGCGACTCCACCTCCGAGACGCGGTCGTGATCGGTCTCGGCTCGATGATCGGAGCCGGCGTCTTCGCGGCGTTCGCGCCGGCCGCTCGAGCCTCCGGGCGGGGGCTCCTCGTCGGGCTCCTGATCGCGGCGGTCGTGGCCCTCTGCAACGCGACGTCGTCGGCGCAACTCGCTGCGCGCTACCCGGAGTCCGGCGGCACCTACGTCTACGGCCGCCGGGTCCTCGGCGAGTGGTGGGGCTTCCTCGCGGGCTGGTCGTTCGTCATCGGCAAGACCGCCAGCTGCGCCGCGATGGCCCTCGTCTTCGCCTCCTACGCCGTGCCGACCGCGTGGCAGCGGCCCACCGCGATCGCAGCCGTGATCGTCTTGGCCGCGGTCAACTCCCGGGGTGTGACGAAGACCGCACGGCTTGCCGCGCTCCTCGTGACCGTGAGTCTCGCGGTCCTGGTGCTCTTCGTCGCGGCGGGCGCCGCGGGCGGGCTGCCGCACGCGTCCGAGAGCCTCGCCCTCACGCGCCCCGCTGCCGGGGGACCGGGCGACGGCCTCCTCGCGGCCGGACCGTACGGGATCCTGCAGGCCGCCGGCCTCCTGTTCTTCGCCTTCGCGGGCTACGCGCGCGTCGCGACCCTCGGCGAGGAGGTGGTCGATCCGGTGCGGACGATCCCGCGCGCGATCGTCGTCGCCCTCGCAATCACGGTGGTGGTCTACGCGGCCGTCGCCGTGACCCTGCTCGGAGCGCTCGGCGCCCGGGCTCTCGGAGACTCGACCTCGCCCCTGGCGGATGCCCTGACGGCCGCAGGATCACCGGCCCTCGTACCGCTGATGCGGGTCGGCGCCGCCGTGGCGTCGCTCGGGGCGCTCCTCGGGCTGATCGCCGGCATCGGCCGGACGTCGCTCGCCATGGCCCGCGAGGGCGACCTGCCGCGCTGGCTGGCCGCTGTCCACCCGCGCTTCGGCGTGCCGCACCGCGCGGAGCTCGCCCTCGCGGCCGTCGTGACGGTGCTCCTCGTGGTCTGCGACCTGCGCGGCGCGATCGCGTTCTCGTCGTTCGGCGTGCTGCTGTACTACTTCGTCGCCAATGTCGCAGCGCTCCGGCAGCCCGCGCCGGAGCGTCGGTATCCGCGCGCCCTGGCCGCTGTGGGTGCGGTGCTCTGCGTGATCCTGGTCGCGACGGTGCCTCCGGTCGGGATCGTCGCGGGGGTCGCCGTGCTCCTCGTGGGAGTGGTGTCGCGTGTCGTCATGCAGCGACGGGTCACGCGGAGACGGGCGGCACGGAGAGGCTCAGACCCGCTCCGGGACCCGTCGTGACACGCGCACGAGCTCGACGGCCGAGACGACCGCCCACACGCCCTCGAGCAGGAGGAAGCCCCACTGCTCCTCGAGGACCGCGTCGACGGCCAGCGCGCCCGACCCGAGAGTGTTCGCTGCGAGGTACCGCTTCGACTTGAGGTCGAGCACGCCCCATTGAGCGAGGGCGAAGCCGGCCAGGACGAGCAGAGAGCCTGCGAGTTGGATGACGAGAGACACGGCGGTGCTTCCTGGTTCGCCGTCGTCGTGCCGGGTACGGTGCCTGTCGTCCGGGATCCGGGCCTCCGCCCGATCGCCGAGGACGCTAACAGACCGACCTGGGCATCACCGGTCGATCTGCTGGAGGGCCCACGAGTTGCCGTCGGGGTCGGCGAAGTAGGCGTAGCTCACACCACCGCCGACGGGCACGACCTCGGAGACGTCGACGCCGCGACCGGCGAGCTCGCTCCGGGCGGCGGCGATGTCGTCGACCACGAGGTGCAGACCGGTCACCGGAGGGCCGGCAGGATCGCCCATCCCGGTGCCGATGACGATCGAGCACGCCGATCCCGGGGGAGTGAGCTGGACGACGCGCATGCCGTTCCCGGGCTCGACGTCGTGGTCGAGGACGAATCCGACCTGGTCGACGTAGAAGGCCTTGCTCCGATCGACGTCGCGGGCCGGGAGGGGGACGAGCTCGAGACGCATCTGCATACCCGGCACCCTACCGATCCTGCGCCCTCAGGCGACGGCGACAGGCGACCGGCGCCGCCGCACCGCGAGCACGCCCACGAGCACCGCGATGGCCGCGAGGAGCACGAGGCTCACCGGGCCGGTGCCCCAGCCGAGGCCGCTCCTGGCCTGCGAGACCCCCATCCAGTCGGCGAACGACGCACCGATCGGGCGGGTGAGCACGTAGGCCGACCAGAAGGCGAAGACCGGCCCCCAGAGGCGGAGGGCGAGGCCGAGCGGCGAGAGGCCCAGGACGACGACGAAGACGATGCCGGACGCAAGGTAGCCGAGGTGCAGGGTCGACGCGGTCAGGTCGCCGACCGCCGTACCGAGGGCGAAGGTCGCCAGGACAGCCGCCCAGTAGAAGCACTCGCGGCGGCGCGACGTGATGCTGTGGATCGACAGCGTGCCCTCCGAGCGGCGCCAGAGCACGAAGACGACCGCCAGGATCACCGCGAACGCCGGTGCCGAAACGGCGTACGGCACGCCGACTCCCACGTGCAGGACGTCGGCGCACATCGTCCCGAACACGCTGACCATCAGCACGGCCGCCCAGTAGAGGACGGGGCGGTGGCGATCCGACCGGAGCTGCAGCCACATCGCCACGACGAACCCCACCAGGCCGATCCCGACGCCCACGACAGGATCGAGGTGCGTCACCAGGAAGTCGGACGACGTCTCGCCCGCCCCGGTCGTCAGCAGCTTGACCGCCCAGAAGAGGGCCGTGATCTCGGGCACCTTCGAGCTCGCGAAGGTCCTGCCCCGGGCCTCGGTGAGCGTGAACCAGCCGCTCGTCGTCATCGGTCGCTCTCGACGTCGCTCGTCCTGCGGCTCTTCCGGTAGCGCAGGATCCCGCTGATGACGATCGGCAGGATCGAGACGATCACCACCAGGATCGCGAGGATGTCGATGTGCGAGGCGACGAACGGGATCTTCCCGAGCACGACTCCGAGGATGCTCACCGCCGCGGTCCAGAGCGCCGCCCCGGTGAGGTTCCAGACGAGGAAGGACCGGTAGCGGTAGAGGCTCGCGCCCGCCGCGAGAGGCACGTAGGTGCGGACGACCGGGACGAACCGGCCGAGGATCAGGGCCGGCCCGCCGTACCGGGCGAAGAACGCCTCGGCCTCGTCGAGGTACCGGGTCTTCAGGACGCGCGCGTCGGGGCGGAAGAGGCGGCGTCCGAACCGGTGACCGAGGAGGTAGCCGACCTGGTCGCCCGCGGCCGCGGCGACGAACGCGACGACGATCACGGCCCAGACGGGCACGTGGAGGACTCCACTGGAGGCGAGGAGCCCGGCCGTGAACAGGAGCGAGTCGCCGGGGAGGAACGGGAACAGGAGGCCGGACTCGACGAAGACCATCGCGGCCAGGCCGATCAGGGCGACCGGACCGAGGGACGTCAGGAACGCCTGGGGATCGAGGATCACGCGGAGGTCCTCTCGCGGGTGCTCCCGGCGAGGCGCGCCGGAACCCGGGGCAGCGCGTACCGGTCGACGAGGTGCAGGACCGCCGGGGTCACGGCGACGGACCAGACGACGCTCGCGATCACGTCGGAGGGGTAGTGGACGCCGTCGGCGACCAGGCTGAACGCGACGACGAGCACGGCCACGAAGCCGATGACGGTCACGGTGCCGCGGTGGACGCTCCGTCTCGCCAGGAGGAAGAACGTCACGGCGAGCGTCGCCACGAAGACCATGTGCCCGCTCGGGAACGAGGCGTCGGCCGGCGCGATCCCGAGCGGGTTCGTCAGGACCGCGTGGTCGGGGCGGGGCCGCTCGACGAGCATCTTCACGATGTCGCTCGAGAGCCAGGTGACCGCGACCGTGACGGCGAAGACCGCCGCCACGCGGAGGTCCTTCGTGACGACCCAGAGCACTCCCACGATCACGACGGTCAGCACGACCGCCGAGACCGGGCTGAACACGCGGTAGACCCCCGCGCCGACGGCGCCGAGGAGTCCCGTGTGGAGCGCGTTGAGCGCCTCGACCCCTCGGAGGTCGGCGCGCGTCATCCACCCGGTCTTCGCGATCAGCAGCCCGAAGACGGTGACGAGCACCGCCGCGGCGACACCGAGAGTCACGGTCGCGCGCGGCGTCCGACTCGGCAGGAGGAGGGCGGGGACGGTCTCCTGGCGGAGGTCTTCGGTGGATCGATGGGTCGGCATGCCGCGAGCCTCGCCCGGGCACCCTCAGAAACCGCCAAGACCGACCGGATCAGTCGAGGGGCGGGCGCCGCCGCTGCTGCTTCGTCGCCGAGCGCTCGCCCTTCGCCGCAAGCCGGCGACGGTCCGAGCCGCGCGTCCTCCGGGTCGGGCGTCGAGGCGGTCCGGGGGGCGCGAGCGCCTCGGCGACCAGGGAGCCCAGCTTCACGAGGGCGCTCTCGCGGTTGCGGAGCTGCGACCGCTGCTCCGACGACGTGACCGTCACGACACCGCCGATCAGCCGACCCGAGAGCCGGTCCCGCAGGATCGCGCGCTGCTCGTCGGTGACGACGGCCGACTCCCCGAGATCCCACGAGAGCTGCACGCGGCTGTCGGACGTGTTGACGTGCTGCCCGCCGGGACCGGACGACCGGGAGAACCGCCAGCGGAGCTCCGCCTCGGGGATCGTGAGTGCCGGTGTCACCTCCAGGTCCATGCCACCAGCCTCGCACGAGCCGCGGACGAGTGCAGGCCAGGCTGGGACGGCTGCAGGCCCGGCGCGGCATCTCAGCCGAGCACGGACCGGACGATCCGCCGGAGAGCGCTCGTCACGAGCGCCACCGACGCCACGTCCACCCGCTCGTCGGTGCTGTGCAGGAGACGGCGGACGTCGGCGTGGTTCCACCCGGGCGACAGCAGGCCGAACCCGTAGGCGGGGATGCCCTGCGAGCGGAAGTAGCGGCTGTCGGATCCTCCGGGCGCGATGACCGGGATCGCGTGCGCCTGGGGATAGGCAGCGGACACGGCCTCCCCGAGGGCGCGGAAGAGGGCGGTGTCGCTGGTCGAGCGCGCGGCCGGGTTGTCGCTGATCCTGCTGATCTCGACGCGGTCGGCCAGGGGGCCGAGCGCTTCGACGAGGTGGCGGTCGACGTCGTCGGGGGAGACGCCGGGAAGCGTGCGGATGTCCAGCTCGACCTCGGCGTGCGCCGGGATCACGTTGATGGCGTCGCCGCCGCGGATGACATCGGGCGAGATCGTCGTGTGGGTGACGGCGTGCGCGAGGCCGGCGAGCCTCCCGAGAGACCCGAGGGCGCCGTCGATCCGGGCGGGATCGGTGAGCGCTGCGGCGAGGTCGTGGTCGACACCGAGGGCGCCGACGTACTGCGGCCAGAGCTCGTCGATGACCGGGGGGACGGGGTGCTCCACGATCCTGCCGACCGCCTGGGCCGCGGTCACGACCGCGTTGCTCGAGCCCCAGGGGGTGGACGCGTGCCCGGGATGACCCGACACGGCGAGGCGCCGGGTCGAGATGCCCTTCTCGCCGACCGTCACGGTGACGCCGCGCACCTCGGAGTCGACGCTCAGCGGCACGCCGCCCGACTCGCTCAGGACCCCGTCGGCCCGCACCAGCTCGGGACGGTTCTCGGCGAGCCAGCGGGCTCCGAAGCCGCCGCCGGCCTCCTCGTCGGCGACGGCGGCGAAGACGAGATCGCCCCTGAGTCGCGTGCCGGTCGCGGCCAGCTCGCGGATGACGGTCGCGTAGGCGGCGGTCAGGTGCAGCATGTCGAGAGCGCCGCGCCCCCAGACGACGCCGTCGACGAGCTCGGCCGCGAACGGGTCGTGCTGCCAGCCGCGCGCGACGGGCACGACGTCGAGGTGGCCGAGGAGGAGCAGAGCCGGGGCCTCCGGGTCGGTGCCCCGGTGGCGCGCGACGAGCGACGTGCGGCCCGGGTGCGGCTCGACGATCTCCCACGTCAGCGAGGAGCCCTGGAAGAAGCGCTCGAGAGTCGCGACGCTCCGGTGCTCCTGGCCGGAGTCGGGGCTGCCGTCGTTGACGCAGGCGTTGCGGATCAGGTCGCGGAGGAGCTCGACCGTGTCGGTCGTCGCCTGGTCATCGGGCACTGCGGCACTCGTCATCCCTCGACCCTAGGGCTCCGGGGCGCCCTGGGTGGCCTCCGCCGCGCGCCGAGGCGGTACTCGAGGAGGCCTAGTCGCAGACGACCCCGTCGGCGATCTCGCGCAGGATGTCGAGGTGGCCGTTGTGCCGGGAGTTCTCCTCGATCAGGTGCATGATCACCCAGCGGAGCGTCGGCAGGACGCCGGACCGGAACGGCGTGACCGACCGGTCGTCGAGATCGAGCTTCTCGATCAGCGCGTCGGTGCGGACGATCTGCTCCCGGTAGCCGGCGATGATGTCGTCGAGCGGCAGGATCGCGCCGTCGAGGAACTCCTGGTCGGGCGACTCGTCGGTCCACGGCCCGAGGTCGGGTCCGCCGACGAACCGGTTCTCGATCCAGGAGTGCTCCACCCAGCGGAGGTGGTTCAGGACGCCGCCGACGGTCGACATCGGCGAGGTCGGCAGGGGAGCGGCTGCGGCATCGGCGTCGCTCAGCCCGGAGGCCTTCTCGATCGCGGTGTCGCGCGTGTACTGCAGCATCGTCAGCAGGGTCGAGCGTTCGTCCCACTCGGTGGGGTGGTCGGTGCGTTCCATGCACCGAGTGTGGCGCACCCGGGGCTCCGGAGGCGAGCATCCTGCCGGATCAGCGCCGCAGCGCCCGAGCGCCGCGGCGCGCGATCAGCGCCGCAGCGCCCGCCGCGCCAGGTGGTTGCCGACGAACTGCCCGAGCTGCACGAGCACGACGATCGCGGCGACCGTGATCCACACGACGACCCAGTTGTTCCGCTGCGATCCCGAGGTGACGGCGAAGTCGCCGAGACCGCCGCCGCCGACGAGGCCCGCCTGAGCCGACATGTCGACGATCCCCACGAAGATGAACGAGTAGCCGAGGATCAGAGGGCCGAGGCCCTCCGGGATCAGCACCGTGAAGATGATCCTGCCGGGGCCCGCTCCGACCGCGCGGGCAGCCTCGATCACGCCGGGGTCGATGCCGACGAGGCTCTGCTCGACGATCCGCGAGACGGCGAACGCGGCTGCCAGCGACAGCGCGAACGTCGCCGCCTGAGGCCCGATGGTCGTGCCGATCACGTTCTTCGTCAGAGGACCGATCGCCGTGATGAAGATCACGAACGGGATCGGCCGGACGATGTTCACCACGACGTTCAGCACCGTGAAGACGACGCGGTTCGACAGCAGGTTGCCCGGGCGCGTGACGTACAGGCCGATCCCGAGGGCGAGACCCAGGATGCCGGCGGCGACGAGCGATACGAAGACGATGAAGAGCGTGGTCCAGATCGCGGTGACGAAGACGTCGATGTTGCTGAGGAAGTAGTCCATCAGTCCTCCTCGTTCCAGGTGATGCCGCGGTCCGTCAGAGCGCCGAGCGCCCGGTCGATCTCGGCGTCCGAGCCCGAGAGCTCGTACGTCAGAGCCCCGATCGCCCGCTGCTGCAGCTCGCTGATGCCGCCGAACACGAGCTCGGCGTCGACACCGGCGTCCGCGAACGCGGCGGCGACCACGCCGATGAAGTTCTTGATCTCCGCGACCTGGATCGTCGCGATCCTGCCCGGGTGGTTCTGGCGCAGTCGCCCGAGGGTCTCGGGCGAGGGGCGGTCCTGCAGGACCGAGCGGACGAAGCGCGCGGCCGCCGGGGTCGACGGCTTCGAGAACACGTCGTACACCTCGCCCTGCTCGACGACGCGGCCCGCGTCCATGACCACGACCCGGTCGGCGATCGCCCGGATGGCGTCCATCTCGTGCGTGATGACGACGACGGTCACGCCGAGGTCGCGGTTGATCCGGCGGAGGAGTGCCAGCACGTCGGAGGTGGTCTCGGGGTCGAGAGCGCTCGTGGCCTCGTCGGCGAGCAGGATCCTCGGGCTCGTCGCCAGGGCCCGCGCGATGCCGACGCGCTGCTTCTGCCCTCCCGAAAGCTGCTCGGGATAGCTGTAGGCGCGGTCGAGGAGCCCCACGAAGTCGAGCACCTCCGCGATCCGGGCGTCGCGCTCGGCACGGCCGAGGCCGGCGACGCGGAGCGGGAACCCCACGTTGCCGGCCACGGTGCGCGAGCGGAACAGGTTGAACTGCTGGAAGATCATGCCGATGCCCTGACGGACCTCGCGGAGGCGGCTCTCCGGGAGCGCGGTCAGCTCGTCGTCGCCGACGAAGACCCGTCCCGAGGTCGGCAGCTCTAGGGCGTTGATCAGCCGGACCAGCGTCGACTTGCCGGCGCCCGAGTAGCCGATGACGCCCAGGATCTCGCCCTCCCGGACGTCCAGGCTGACGTCGTCGACGGCGATCCTGGGGCCGTCCGGCGTCGGGTACGACTTGGTGACGCCCTCGAGGCGGACGAGGTTCTTCTGGCGGGTCTCGGGAACAGGGCTCACGACTTCGAGGCGGCCTTGGCGTCGCTCTCGACGGTGGCGAGCTCCTTCTGCAGGTCGGCGGCCGAGGTGCTGCGGAAGACGGCGGTGCCGGCGTTCGCCTCCTGGACGCCCTTCTCGACGCTGGCGGTGTGGTAGAGCTTCGCGAGCTTCAGGTAGAGGGCGTTGTCGGCGTCCTTCTTCTGCGCGACGAAGACGTTGACGTAGGGTGCGGCGCTCGTCGACGACGGGTCGTCCTTGAAGATGGCGTCCGACTTCGAGAGGCCGCCGGTGGTGGCGTAGTTCTGGTTGACGATCGCGGCCGCGACCGATCCGGCCTTCAGCGCGCCCGCGGTCTGCGAGGCGTCGATCGGCGTCACGTCGACCTGGTGGCTGACGATGTCGCTCGAGGTCGAGAACGCGTTGCCGCCGTCCTTCAGCTTCAGGAGGCCGGCCGACTGCAGGATGAGGAGGCCGCGCGCCTCGTTCACGGCGTCGTTCGGGATCGCGACCTTCGCGCCCTCGGGGATCTTCGACGCGCTGGAGTACTTCGTCGAGTACAGCGGCAGCGGGTAGACGGCGGTGGCGCCGATCGGCTGCAGGTCGTCGCCGTTCGTGACGTTGTAGTTCGCGAGGTACTGGATGTGCTGGAACTCGTTGAGGTCCGTCTGGCCCTGGCTGAGCGCCGGGTTCGGCAGGCTGTAGTCGGTGAAGTTGACCAGCTTGACGGTGACGCCGAGCTTCTTCTTCGCGAGCGCCTGGTAGGTCTTCCAGTACGGCTCGGCCTTGTCGGCGACGCCGATCGACACCGTCTTTCCTGCGGCGGAGGCGCCGTTCGAGCGGTTCGACACGACCGCGATCACGACGATCACGGCGATGACGACGACCGCGGCGATGATGCCGATCAGGAGGCCGGGGCCGCGCTTGGCGCGCTGCGGCAGCTGAGGAGCGGAGGAGGTGGACATCGTGGTGCCTCTTTCGTGGAACGACAGGTGATCAGGGCCCGGGAGCCTAGGTCAACGAGCCTTCCAGGGCCTCGCGCACCTGTCGAAACGCGTTTCGCCGTGTGACGCTCCCGCCTCAGCGCGGCATCCGCAGCTCGGCGAGCGGCCCGCCGTGCAGCGGCGACGTCTCCCAGCGCGACATGAAGGTGCCGGCTGCCGGGTCGAGGGTCAGGTGGAGCCGGTGGGGCGTCTCGACGAAGACGACATCGACCGTCGACCCTCCGCCCGAGACGGCGAACGCGTCGGTCACCCTCCAGGAGCCGCGCCCGATCGGCAGGACGAGCGGGTCGCCGCCCTCCTCGAGCGACACGGCGCCGTCGGCGACGGTGATCGAGGTCACTGTCGGCACGTCGTTCCCCGGGGCGGCCGCGAAGGTCCCGTCGGGCAGGTCGTCGCCCGCGACCGGTGCGAGGTGGAGGTCGGCCAGTCGCGCGGCGAGGGCCTCGTCGGCACCGGGCTGCGGGTCGCGGTCGATCGCCGGGAGCAGGTGCTCCCACGCGGCGTCGAGCACGGCCTGCATGTCGGGGCTCTGGCTCGTGATCGCCACGACGACGTCCTGCTCGGGCAGGATCACGCAGTACTGGCCGTACGCGCCGTCGCCGCGGAACCCGTGCCTGGCCATCCAGAACTGGAACCCGTAGCCCTGCCGCCAGTCGATCTTGTCCTCGTCGGGGTTGTCGATGTGCGACCGGGTCGCCTCCTCGACGTACTCGGCCGACAGGAGCTGCTCGCCCTCCCAGACGCCCTTCTGCAGGTACAGCTGGCCGAGCTTCGCCACCGCCGAGGTCGGTGCGTGGAATCCGCTGAACCCGAGCTGCCTGCCCGAGTCGTCGCGCCTCCAGCCGACCTCGCCGATCCCCAGCTTGTCGAACAGCCTCGGACGCAGGTAGTCGGTGAGCGACTGGCCGCTCGCCCGCTGAATGATGGCGCCGACCGTGAAGGTGCACGGCTGGTTGTAGCAGAACAGGGTGCCCGGCTCCTCGTCGGGCGGGATCATCAGGAACCCGCGCACGAGGTCGACCGGGTCGAGGGCGTAGGCGCGGTCCACGGTCTCCTCGCGGTGGCCGCTGGCCATCGCCAGGAGGTGACGCACCCGGATCCTGCGCGAGCGCTCGTCGGTGATCTCGGCATCGAGCTCGGGGAAGTGGCTGATGATCGTGTCGTCGAGCCCGAGGAGGCCCTCGGCGATCGCGAATCCGACCGCGGTCGAGGTGAAGCTCTTGCTGAGCGAGTAGAGCAGGTGCACCCGGTCGGGGGAGTACGGACCCCACCAGCCCTGGGCGACGACGCGGCCGTGACGCAGGATCATGAGACCGTGCGGCTCGACGTCGGCCGCCTGCTCGAGCGCGGTCACGAACCGGTCGATGCCGGAGGCGTCGATCCCTTCGGCGGTGGGGGAACTCTCGGGCAGCGCCTTCGTCGGCGTGAGCTGGTCATCGGTCACGGGGCCAGCCTACGCACGTTGCTACAGTGCCACCATGAACGCGGAGCCCGAGCGGCACAAGCGAGCGACGGTCATCGACGTCGCCCGCGCCGCCGGCGTGTCGCGCCAGACGGTGACGCGGGCCATGAACGACATGGACGGCATCAGCGCGGCGACCAGGCAGAGGGTCCTCGACGTCGCCAAGGAGCTCCGGTACCGGCCGAGCAGGTTCGGCCGCGGGCTCGTCGTCGGGCACCGGCCCGCCCTCGGCCTCGTGACCGAGGGGCTCACGAACCCGTACTTCCCGGAGCTCGCCGACGGAGTCGTCGAGGCGGCGACGGCCGCCGGCTGGAACGTCCTGGTCACCGACGGCTCACACGACGGCGGCGATCCGCGGCGGTTCCTCCGCGAGGTCGCCGACCAGGTCGACGCCGTCATCGGCTACTTCCGCATCGGCCCCGACGCCTTCGACGACGTGTTCGGCGACCTCCCCGTGGTCGTCCTCGAGGGGACCGCCGAAGACGGACACCGCGGCGTCGTGGAGATCGACTTCGCTCCCGGGCTCGACGCCGGGATCGAGCACCTCCTGGAGACCGGGCGTCGCCGGATCGTCATGATCGACTCCCGGTCGGCCGCGGCCCCGTCCCGGCGGACGGCCGCCTTCCGTGCCGCGATGGAGAGGCACGGGCTCGACCCGCTCGTGGTGTTCGAGGGCGACTCCGGCGGAGACGCGGCCGGAGCGGTCGCCCGGGCACTCCGCGAGGCGCCCGACGTCGACGCCTTCATGACGTTCAACGACCTGCACGCGTTCGCCGTCCTCAAGGCCGTGCAGCACGCCGGGCTCGAGGTGCCCGACAGGTGCGCCGTGCTCGGGATCGACGGGCTCGCGATGGGCGTCGTCAGCAGCCCCGAGCTGTCGAGCCTCGACCTCGACATCGCCGCGGTCGGCAGGATCGCGGTCGAGCTCGCGATCGGGATGCAGACCGGTGCGCTCCCGTCCTCCGGCCCCGAGGTGCACCGGGTCGTCCGGCACACGCTGCTGCTGCGCGAATCCGCCTGACTTCGGCGAGGCCCCTTGCCCGCCTCGCCGAAGCCTTGGTAGCGTCCCTACGTGAACGTTCACGGCGATGGTGCAGAACAGGTGTCCGACTCGAGCGGCGGGGCGGTGGCGGAGACCGCCGAGTCCCGGCGGACGATCCGCTGGGGGATCGCGGGGCCCGGGACGATCTCGCGGAGATTCGGCTCGCAGCTCCTGACGAGCGAGGTCGGAGTCCTCGCCGGCGTCGCCAGCAGGTCCCTCGAGCGGGCGCAGGCCTTCGCCGACGAGTTCGGCCCGCAGGATGCAGCCGCGGGCGTCGCCGTCTACGGCTCGTACGACGAGCTGTTCGAGGATCCTGCCATCGACGCGGTCTACATCGGCACCGTGCACACGGAGCACGTGCGTCTCGCGATGCGCGCTCTCGAGGCTGGCAAGCACGTCGTCTGCGAGAAGCCGATGGCCGTCGACCACGCCGGCGTCATGCGACTCGTCGAGGCCGCTCGCGACGCCGGGGTCTACCTCGCCGAGGGCTTCATGTACCGCTTCCACCCGCAGATCGCCCGCTTCGCCGAGCTCCTCGAGAGCGGCGCCATCGGGACGATCCAGCACGTCGACGCCTCGTTCGCCTTCGCGACCGACGCCGCGTCCGACCACCGCCTGGCGAACCCCGAGCTCGCGGGCGGCGGGATCCTCGACGTCGGCGGCTACCCCGTCTCGGTCGCGCGGCTCGTCGCCGGGATCGCCGAGGGCCGCTCGTTCGCATCGGGCACGGCCTTCGCGGAGCCCGTGTCGCTGACCGCCGTCGGCACCCTGAGCCCCGAGGGCGTCGACGAGTGGGCAACCGCCTCCCTCGTGTTCCCGTCGGGCGTGACCGCGAACGTCCGCTCGGGGATCCGCCTGCAGGACGACAACGAGGTCACCGTGATCGGATCCGCCGGCAGGATCACGCTGCGCGACCCGTGGCTCCCCAGCGAGACCGAGGGATCGGACATCGACCTCGACGTCGTCGGGCGGCCCCGCGAGACCATCCACATCGCCGGCGACCGGCAGTGGGGGCTCGAGGGCGACGCCGTCGCGAGCAACCACGCCGCGGGGCAGAGCCCCGAGATCACCTGGGCCGACAGCCTCGGGAACGCGGCGACGCTCGACCGCTGGCGCGACGCCATCGGCCTGCGCTACCCCTTCGAGGCCGACACCGCCTTCGTGCCCACGGCCGACGGGCGTCCGCTCCGGGTCCGCGACGGCTCGACGATGCGCTACGGCACCATCGCCGGGATCGACAAGCCCGTCTCCAGGCTCGTCCTCGGCTGCGACAACCAGCGGACCCTCGGACACGCGACCGCCATGTTCGACCACTTCACGGAGCTCGGCGGCAACACCTTCGACACCGGCTACGTCTACGGGAACGGCCTGATGGAGCGCCTCCTCGGGCAGTGGATCACGAACCGGGGCATCCGCGACGACATCGTCGTCATCGGCAAGGGCGCGCACACGCCGCACTGCGATCCCGAGTCGATCACCCGCCAGCTCGGCGAGACGCTCGACCGGCTGCAGACCGACCACCTCGACCTCTACCTGATGCACCGCGACAACCCCGCGATCCCCGTCGGCGAATTCGTCGACGTCCTCGACGAGCACGCCAGGGCCGGCAGGATCCGCGCCTTCGGCGGCTCGAACTGGACCATCTCGCGCTACCAGGAGGCCCTCGACTACGCCGCCGCGAACGGCAAGCAGGGGTTCGCCGCGCTCAGCGACCACTTCGGGCTCGCCCGAGCGCTCGACGTGCCGTGGGCAGGATGCGAGCACGTCACCGAGCCCGCCGACCGCGAGTGGCTCGAGCGCACGGGCACCGCGCTCCTGCCGTGGTCGTCGCAGGCCCGCGGCTTCTTCGCGCGCGCCGATCCCGCGGACCTCTCCGACGCCGAGCTCGTCCGCTGCTACTACAGCGACGACAACTTCGAGCGTCTCGCCCGGGCCCGCTCGCTCGCCGACGAGCTGGGAGTGCAGCCCACCGCGGTGGCGCTGGCCTACGTGCTGGCGCAGAGCTTCCCGACCTTCGCGCTCTTCGGGCCGCGCTCGCTCGAGGAGACCAGGACCTCGATGGCCGGGCTCGCGATCGACCTCACGCCGGAGCAGGTGGCCTGGCTCGACCTCCGAGGAGACCGCTAACCTCGGGGCATGAGCCTCGACCAGTCCTCCCTCCCGCTCGTGTGGGTGACCGTCGCCATCCTCGCCGGAGGCTTCGCCCGGACCCGCAACCGGTCGGCCTGGTACTGGTTCCTGCTCGTGCTGTTCTTCGGGCCGATCGCGGCCGCCTGCCTCGTGATCTGGCCGGCCCGACCGCTCGTGCGCGACGCGGCACCGGCGCCGACGCCGAGCGACCGCCAGGCGGCCGGGCGGACCCTGGCCGCGGGGATCGTCGCCCTCGTCGGAGGTGCGGCCTGGGTCGCCGCCATCGCGACGGTCGCCTCCGGGATCTGGCCCTCGGTGTCGGTGGACGGGTCGACGGCGATCGAGAACCTCGTCTTCGGGGGTCTCCTCACGCTCGGGGGGATCGCCCTCGTGGTCGTGGCGAGCATCCTGCTGGCTCGGAGTCGGCCCGCGGTCGTCTGACTGTCGCCCTGGGCCTCGAGAGGCCGATTTCCGCCCTCCGCTCGGAGTCGCCCGGGCGGATCGTGGCCGCTCGGCGCCCGGCGGCGGCCTCCGGGGGCAGGATGTGCGCCTTGGCCGCGCTGACAGCAGGACACCGCCGGCGACAGAGCACGTAAGCGCGTGCAAGCGCCGCGTGAGCGCCGTGCAAGCGGGGGACCGCAGGATCGTCGCAGCAGGACATCCTGCGGCAGCCACCCCCGAAAGGAAATCATGAGCACCCAGAGCGACTGGGCCGTCGAGGCCCACGGGCTTGTCAAGGTCTTCGGCGAGAACCGCGCCGTCGACGGGGTCGACCTGAACGTCCGGGCCGGAACCGTCTACGGCGTCCTCGGACCGAACGGCGCCGGCAAGTCCACCACCATCAGCATGCTCGCCACCCTCCTCCGCCCCGACGGCGGCGAGGCCCGCGTCTTCGGCCACGACGTCGTCAGGGAGGCGCAGGTCGTCCGCCAGCTGATCGGCGTCACCGCGCAGTTCGCCTCCGTCGACGAGAAGCTGTCGGCGACCGAGAACCTCGTCATCTTCTCCCGCCTCCTCGGGCTCTCCCGCTCGGAGGCACGACGGAAGAGCCGTGAGCTCCTCGAGGAGTTCGGCCTGACCGAGGCCGCCAAGCGCCCCCTCGCGAAGTTCTCCGGCGGTATGCGGCGCCGGCTCGACCTGGCGGCCAGCCTGATCGCGCAGCCGCCGCTGATCTTCCTGGACGAGCCGACGACCGGCCTCGACCCGCGCACCCGCTCGCAGATGTGGGACACCATCCGGCGCCTCGTGGCATCGGGCTCGACCGTCCTGCTGACGACGCAGTACCTCGAGGAGGCGGACCAGCTCGCCGACCGCGTCGCCGTCATCGACTCCGGCCGCGTCGTGGCCGAGGGGACCGCCGACGAGCTCAAGGCGTCCGTCGGCGAGTCGTCGCTGCAGCTCCGCCTCACCGACCCGGGAGACGTGCAGGATGCTCGGCGCGTCATCCGGGACGTCCTCGGCGTCGAGGCGGTCGTCTCCCCGGAGGCCGGACGCATCACGGCTCCCATGGCCGACCCCGACCGGGTCACCGACCTGTTCATCACCTTCCGCGAGGCCGGGATCCGGCTCGCCGAGATGAGCGTCCAGAAGCCGACGCTCGACGAGGTCTTCCTGACCCTCACCGGCCACGGCGTCGCCAGCGACGCCGAGGCCCCCACCGACAGCGCCGCCCAGAAGGAGAGGGTCTCCGCATGACCACCACCGCCACCATCGCCGCCGGGAGCACCCGGCAGCTCAAGAACCACGTCAGCCTCGGCCAGACGGTCCGCCATTCGTTCACGATGGCGTACCGCGGCCTGCTCAAGGTGCGCCGCACCCCGGAGCAGCTGATCGACGTGACCGTCCAGCCGATCCTGTTCACGCTGATGTTCACCTATCTCTTCGGAGGCGCCATCGCGGGCGGCGTCGCGGCCTACCTGCCGCTGATTATCCCCGGGATCCTGGTGCAGACGGTGATCACGGGGTCTGTGACGACGGGCGTCCAGCTCCGCGAGGACATGGACAAGGGCGTGTTCGACCGCTTCAAGTCGCTGCCGATCGCCCGGATCGCGCCGCTCTCCGGTGCTCTGCTCGCCGACACGATCCGGTACGCGATCGCGACGACGCTCACCCTCGTGATGGGCGTGATCCTCGGCTGGCGTCCCGGCGGCGGCTTCGGCTTCGTCGTCGTGGCCGCACTCCTGGTGATCGTCTGCGCCTGGTCGCTCAGCTGGATCTTCGCGTTCTTCGGTGTCGTCGCCCGGAGCGCGTCGAGCGTGCAGGGGATCTCGTTCCTGATCCTGTTTCCGCTGACGTTCCTCTCGAACGCGTTCGTGCCGACGAAGAGCCTGCCCGACTGGCTGGCCTGGTTCGCGAACGCCAACCCGGTGTCGCACATCGTCTCGGGGGTGCGCGCCCTCGCCAACACCGGCGAGTGGACCGTCGACGTCTGGCTCGCCCTGCTCGGGGCCGCCGTCGTGGTCGCGATCTTCGCGCCGCTCACCGTGCGGGCCTACATGCGGAAGGCCTGACCGCCTCGTCGAGAGGCCGATATCCGCCCCTGCCGCAGACAGCGGGGGCGGATATCGGCCGCTCGACCGCTACCGCCGGGCCGCGTGCGCCGCGGCCTCGTCCTGCCGGGCCTGCTCGGCACCCGACGCGATCGGCGCGCGCACGTGCTCCGGCGCGAAGCCGAACGCCTCGACCAGGTCGAGAGCGTGCGGCCGCAGCCGCGGCAGCAGCCGGTCGTCGATGTAGTCGGTGATCGCGGTGGCGCGCTGGGCGGACAGCCGGCCGTGGATCAGGTACCAGGCGAGCTGCTTCTCGATGAGCGAGAGCCCGAACAGGTCGCGGAGCCAGGTGAGCACCGTCCGGGTCACAGGATCCTGGACCTCCGAGAGTGCGTCGGTGAACGCCTCCCACTGCAGGAGCTCGGCGTGGGCGCGGGCCGCCTCGATCAGCTCGTTCTGGTTCGAGTCGAAGAGCCGCGCGGCCTCGACCGGCGAGGCTTTCGCGGCGGGCCGGAGTCGCGCGGCGATACCCGCGACCATCGTCTCGACGCGGCCGGTCAGGAGTGCGCGCTGCGACTCCTCGTCGCGGACGTGCCCGACGGCACGGCCGGTCGACCCGCGGTCGGTGACGTTCTGCGCGAGGCGGCGGAGTCCGGAGCGGTCGGTCGCGGCCTGGCCGACCTGGCCCGCGACGATCCCGGCCACGGTCTTCGCGTCGGCGCCTCTGAACTTCTTCGCGTAGTCGCCGAGCAGCCGCTTCGCGACGAGCTGCAGAAGCACCGTGTTGTCACCCTCGAACGTCGCGTAGACGTCGAGGTCGGCCCGGAGCTGCGTGAGCCGGTTCTCGGCCAGGAACCCCGCGCCGCCGCACGCCTCACGGCTCTCCTGCAGGATGTCCAGGGCGTTCCAGGTGCTCAGCGATTTGAGGCCGGCCGCGAGGGTCTCGAGATCCTGCCGGTCGGCGTCCGTGTCGTGCTCGCCCGAGAAGACGCCGTCGAACGCGGCGAGCAGCTTCTCGTGCGCGAACGACATCGCGTACGTCGTCGCGAGCCGGGGCAGGAGTCGGCGCTGGTGACGCTGGTAGTCGAGGACCACCTCTTCGCGGCCCGGGTCGGCCGCGGTGAACTGGCGCCGCTCGGATCCGTAGGTGATCGCGATCTTCAGGGCCAGCTTCGACGCGACGACCGCGGCGCCGTCGAGGGACACCCGTCCCTGGACGAGCGTGCCGATCATGGTGAAGAAGCGGCGGCCCTTGCTGGCGATCGGCGACGAGTAGGTGCCGTCGGGGGCGACGTCGCCGTAGCGGTTCAGCAGGTTCGTCCGGGGCACCCGCACGCCGTCGAAGTGCAGCCTGCCGTTGTCGATCCCGTTGAGGCCGCCCTTCAGCCCGTCGTCCTCGCCGCCGACGCCGGGCAGGAACCCCTGGTCGTCGCGGATCGGCACGTAGAACGCGTGGACCCCCTGGCCCTGTCCGTCGGTCACGAGCTGGGCGAAGACGACCGCGGCGCGGCCGTGGACGGCGGCGTTGCCGAGGTAGTCCTTCCAGGCGGCCCGGAACGGCGTCTGGATGACGAACTCCTCGGTCGCAGGATCGTACGTGGCCGTCGTCCCGATCGACGCGACGTCGGAGCCGTGGCCGGTCTCGGTCATCGCGAAGGCGCCGGGCACCTCGAGGCTCATGATCGCGGGCAGGAACGTGTCGTGGTGGTACTCGGTGCCGAGGTGCAGGACCGCCGAGCCGAAGAGTCCCCACTGGACGCCCGCCTTGATCTGGAGCGACGGGTCGGCGGTGACGATCTCCTCGAAGGCGGCGATGTTGCCGCCGTGGTCGTCGAGCCCGCCGAGGCGCTTCGGGAACGCCCGCAGCACGGCGTCGCGGTCGAGGAGGTGCTGGAGCTGGCCGAAGACCCGCTCCCGCTGCTCGTCGAGGGTCAGGTCGCTGCGGCGGTGGAAGGCGTCGTCGCGGAGGAGCTCGCGCGAGTGCTTCCGCGCCTCCGCCCAGCGGCCGAGGAGCTGCTCGCCGAGCGCAGCCACGTCGATCCGCTCAGAAGTGGCGGCCCCTGGGGCGGCCGCCGCGCGGCGCGCCGGCGGCGAGACGGGCGGCACGGTGCGGGTGGTCGGGTTCTCGTCGAGACGGGTCATCAGCGCTGATTCTCTCCGGGTTGCGGCTTCGGACGGAGCGGACTCCGTCACGGTACGTCGCGGCCGTCGAGGGTCGAAATCAGTCGTGGACGAGCCACGAGGCGTGACGCAGGATCACCCGCACCCGTTGTCGAAATCGTCAAACGGCGCCGAAGGGCCGTCGCATCTCCCGCCTCGCGAGCAGCTCGTGCACCTTCTCCAGCCGCTGGTCGGCCGACGCCAGCGCGAGCTCGGAGCGGACCTCGGCGACCCGGGCCGCTCCGAAGCGCGCGCCCAGGCCCGCGACGAACGCGGCGGTCTCGAGCGGGCCGACGTCCTGCCGGGAGCCGAGCGACTCGGCCAGGAGCACGAGGCGGAGACCGATGTCTCGGACCTCGGCAGAGGCGTGCCGCGCGGGCCAGACGAGCCAGGCACCGATGGCGAAGGCGGCGGCGCCGGCGACCGGGGTGTCTTCGAAGGCGGCGCGGACGCGGTGGAGGGCGATCACGCGGACGCGGAGGGACGTCGCCAGGGCGTCGGTGTCGGCGGGCGACACCGGTTCTGCCTCCCGGACGGCGTGCGCGGCGACAGCGGCGGAGGCCGCCACGATCAGCTGCGGCCAGCGGCGGATCTCCCACGCGCCCGGGACCCCGCGGAGCTCGGCGACGGCCAGGTCGTAGCGCTCCAGCGACTCGCGCTCGCGCCCCTCGAGGTGATCGATCTCGGCGAGCCCGCAGGCCGCCTGCAAGCGCACGTCGTCCCGGTCGAAGGCCGGGACCTCCTCCTCGCCGTTCAGGATCCCCTCGAACAGCCGGCGCCCGAGATCGAAGCGACCGGTCGCGATCTCGGCGGCGGCGATCCGGCGGTCGAGCTCGTGGAGGTCGCCGCGCGCCCCGATCGCCTCCAGCCCCTCGCGGGCGCGGACCGCCCAGAGGAGCGCCTCCTCCGGGGCTGCGCTCTGCACTCCGAGCTGCGCGAGGAAGCCCGCCGCACTGGCCGACGCCCAGACGTTGCCGGTGGCGCCCGCGCTCCGGTAGGCCCGCTCGGCGAGGCGCCGGGCCTCGGCGAGGAGGCCGCGGTTCTCCGCGAGCTGCGCGCTCAGGATCAGGCCGATCTCGGCGATCGACGAGTCGGGCGACGACACGATGCTCGGTAGCCGGGCGCGGAGCACCTCGGGACCCTGCACGGCGCTGAGCAGGATGTCGACCATCACCAGGGTGCGGGCGGGCTCCAGTCGGCGGCGCGCGCGCAGCTTCCGGAGCGCGGAGAGGGCCGGGTGACTGACGCGCGTGTTTCCACTGAAAAGGGCTGTGCCGCCGGCGAGGGCGAGGGTCAGCGCCGTCGCCGTCAGGTGAGCGTCGTCGGGCTCGTAGGAGCGGACGCCGTCGAGCACCGCCGCCCCGAACGAGATGACGTCGGACTGGTTGCCGCGGAGCGACCAGGAGTAGCCGAGTGCGGCGAAGAGACTGACGCTGACGTCGGGCCGGTCGGCCCGGAGCGCCGCGCGCAGGATCGTCGTCAGGTTGTCCTGCTCGAGGGCGAGGGCCTCGAATGCCGACACCTGGTCGCGGCCGTCCAGACGCGCGGCAGCCTCCACGCAGAAGGCCTCGGCCCAGCGGGACATCGCCCGCTCGACCAGGTCCGCCTCGCCTGCCGCGAGGAGCTCGCGGTCGCCGAACTCGCGCACGGTCTCGAGCATGCGGTAGCGCGCGGCCCCGGTGGACGCGTCGTCGGCGACGGAGACGAGCGACTGCGTCACGAGGCCGTCGAGGGCGTCGGCGACGTCGCCGTGATCCTGCGCTCCGGTCGAGAGGTCGGGCCCGATACCTGCGGCGCCGACGATCTGGGCGGCGTCCGCACCGAAGCCGTCGGGGAACCGCGAGAGCCGGCGGAGCAGGACGCGTTCGCGGTCGCCGAGGAGGTTCCAGCTCCAGTCGATGACCGCTGTGAGGGTGCGGTGCCGCTCGGGCGCCGAGCGGTCGCCGCCGGTGAGGAGCGCGAACCGGTTCTCGAGGCGCCGCTCGATCTCGTCGACCGACATCGACCGCACGCGGGCCGCGGCGAGCTCGATCGCGAGCGGGAGCCCGTCGAGCCGCGTGCAGAGCCGGGCGACCGTGTCGCGGGGGAGCGCGACTCCGGGCCGGGCAGCCCGGGCCCGCTCGCGGAACAGGACGACGGCCGCACCCTCCTCGGCTCCTGCCGGGGCACTGGCGAGCGACTCGAGCGGGTAGACGCGCTCGGCTCCGATCGCCAGAGGTGACCGGCTGGTCGCGAGGACCCGGACGTTCTCGGTCGACGCCAGGATGTCGGCCACCCACGAGGCGGCGGCCTCGATCACGTGCTCGCAGTTGTCGACGACCAGGAGCGTCGGGCGCTCGTCGAGGGCCAGCAGGATCAGCTCGCGGACGTCGGCGGCGACGCCCGGTTCGCCGAGGCGCACGCGCCCGACTCGGGCCTCGCGGATGCCGAGGGTGGTGGCGAGCGCCAGCGTCACGTCGTCTCCGGCCCGGACGCCGGCGAGCTCCACGACGACGACTCCGGGAAGAATCTGCGACTGGTGCCGCGCGACCTCCTGCGCGAGACGGGTCTTGCCGAGGCCGCCGGGGCCCAGGATCGTGACGAGCCGGGCCTGCGCGAGGAGGGCGTCGATCCGGGCGACGTCGGCGTCACGGCCGATCAGCACGTTCGGTGCGGTGCGGAGGCCCACGGTGAGACGCGAGCGGGTCTCTGCCGGGGCGGGTTCCCGAAGGAGATCGGCGTGCAGACGGACGAGATCGGCGGAGGGGTCGGCGCCGAGCTCGTCGGCGAGGCGTTCCCGGTGGTCGGCGAAGACCCGGAGAGCCTCGGTGCGCCGCCCGGCCGCCTCGAGGGCGCGGAGGCGCAGCCCGACGAGCGTCTCGTCGCGGAGTGCCGTGTCGCCGAGGGCGTCGAGGTCGGCCAGCGCCCCGGCCTGGTCGTCGGCGTCGAAGCGGGCGCGGGCACGAACGCGGAGGAGACCGGTGCGCAGCCGTTCGGCCGAGGCCGTCAGCTCGTCGGCCGCCTCGGAGTCCGGGAGGTCGGCTCCGGGCTCGCCCCGCCAGAGAGCGAGGGCGTCTCCGGCGATGCGCTCTGCGGCCCGCGGGTCTCGGGGGAGGAGCCGCTCCGCGTCGACGAGGCCGGCGGCAGCGAGACCGAAGTCGGAGGCGCCGGCGTCGCCCAGGGCATAGCCGACCGGGGTCGAGACGATGACGTCGTGGGCGCAGGCCTGCCGGAGGCGCGAGACGAGCGTCTGGAGCGCGGCCTTGCCGGCCCGGGGCGGAGAGTCGCCCCACAGCTCGTCGATGAGCCGCGGAGCCGAGACGCTGCCGCCGGAGGCGAGCGCGAGGGTCGCCACGAGGGCCTTGCCGCGGGAGCCCGGCGGCTCGACGAGACCCTCGCCGGACGGTCCGAGGACCAGGACGGGCCCCAGGACCGCGACGCGCAGGGAGGACGGAGCGGCGGACACGTTCTGAGCCTACTGCCTGAGCGAGACCGAACGATACAACGGAGATATATCGTTAGGGGTGGACCGTCAGCCCGCCTCGGCCGTGTCGGTCGAGAACCAGATCTCCTCGAAGCGGTGCCGCTCCGCCGCGTCGAGGAACGAGCCGCGGAGGTCGGACGGCGCCCCCTCCACGACCAGGACCTCGAGGCCGCGGCCGATCAGCTCGTCCATCAGCGCGCCCACGAAGGCGTGGTCGGCGAGCGCCAGGAGCGACGCGTCGATCTCCACGTGGGCGGCGCCGTCGACGGGCAGGGAGCTGGCCAGGGAGCGTCCGGCGGCAGCGTCTTCGAGAAGGGGAGGCAGAGTAATGGTGAACATCTGCCGACCAACATACGCCGCCCGTCAGCCGCAGCCCATCGAGAACGACCAGGTCTCATCCGACGCCCCCGCCGTGATCGAGCTGACGATCCCGTTCGATCCGGCCTCGAAGACGATGAGGTGCCCGCGCGAGTCTCTGACCCCGTAGTTGCGGCCGTTGGTCCCGATGCCGAGATCGGTGAGACCCGGGTAGGCCGCGCGCACCTCCGTCAGAGTGGCTCCGAGACCGATGCCCTCCTGGGTCCGGGGCGACTCCGCGGCCTGCGCGGGCGTCACCGCCGTCTGGTCGTAGTCGCCGAAGACGGCGATCTTCACCGCACCGAGCGGAGTCTTCTTCTCCACGGGGACGAGGATCAGTGACACCCCCTCGGGGAGCTGCTTGGACCGGATGAGGCAGAAGTTGCTGCTTCCGTCATCGCGCGTGGGGTATCCCGACAGCGACGCGAAGGCCGTGACCATGTCCTGATCCTCCCGGATCGGGCCGATCCCGTCGAAGGTGATCCTCCACGAGCCCGGGTCGGACAGGTCGACCGAGGGTGTCGGTGCAGGATCCGGCACGATCGGCACGGGGCTGGGGGTGCCGGCCGGGTCGACGATCCCGGGGCCCGACGTGCTCCCCGGGGTCGGGGTGACCGTCGCGGGGAGCGTCGGCTCGGGGCTCGGCCCGACGACGATGCCGTGGCCGGGCGCCGGGGCCGTGATCCTGGAGACCGTGACTCCGAGGCCTCCGATCACGAGCACCGCCGCCGTCGCGATCGACGTGAACAGGACCGCGCGCCTGGCCGGCCTTCTCGCCTCCGATCGGTCGACGGTGTCGATGAGCATGGAGCGGATCGCCGCGGAGCGCGCGGCGTCGGGCTGGGATGTCGAAGTCATCGGAGGCCTCCGAGGGCTGGGGCGGACGCTTCGTCGCGATCCTGCGGGCCGGTGAGCTGCGCCAGTCGTGCCTTGGCGCGGGAGAGGCGGGACTTGACGGTCCCGGTGGGCACGCCGAGTGCTTCGGCGGCCTGGGCGAGCGAGTACTCGTGGATGACGCAGAGCGTCAGGACGTCCTGCTCTCGCGGGCGGAGCCGCACGAACGCGGTCCGGACGCGGGCTGCCGCGGAGTCGGTGTCGAGATCGTCGAGCACCCGGGTCGAGTGGTCGGCGACGTCCTCCTGCGCGGGGACCCTCGCCATGGCGATCCGGTGCCGCCGTGCCGCGCGCTGGGCGTTCTGGGCCACGTGATTGGTCGTGACGAGGAGCCACGGGAGGATCGACGTCTCGACGACCCTCACCGCGGCTCTCCGCCGCCAGGCCTCCAGGAAGACGAGGGCCAGGACGTCCTCCGCGTCGTGACCCGACCTCGTCCAGCGGAGTGCCTGGCCGAAGACGCGGTCGCGGTGGCGGTCGTAGAGCAGCGCGAAGGCGGCGGAGTCGCCGTTCCTCGCCCGCTCCCAGAGCCCTGGCTCGTCGGATCCTGTCCGGTCCGGCATGGTGTTCCCCCTTGTGTTCGGTCCCTCTGATGATGGATGTCCGAAGTGACCGGAAGGTTCCATCTTTTTTCGGAGGGGATCCGTCCGCCCCGCACCGAGTGCCGCGGAGGCCCTCTCGGCCCCGCCCCTAAACTGGGTCAAACCCCTGTCGATGAAAAGGACGTTCCGTGTCAGACGCCGAAGCAACCGTGCCCACCCCGCCATCGCCGCGCGAGGTCACGGAGACGACGACCGGCTTCGACCTCTTCCCCGACCGCAGCGTCGTCGCGGTCCGCGTCGACGGCGCGCTCTTCGACATGGCGGCCTCCTTCGAGCCGGGCGTCCTCGCCGAGCCGGTGCTGATCTCGGAGCCGCAGGGTCTCGAGATCCTGCGTCACTCGACGGCGCACGTCATGGCGCAGGCCGTCCAGAGCATCAACCCCGAGGCCAAGCTCGGCATCGGGCCGCCCGTGGAGGACGGCTTCTACTTCGACTTCGACGTCGAGGAGCCCTTCACGCCCGAGAGCGTCAAGGCCATCGAGAAGGCCATGGAGCGCATCGTCAAGGCGAACCAGCGCTTCGTGCGCCGGGTGGTCGACGAGGGCGAGGCCCGCGCCCTGATGGCGGACGAGCCCTACAAGCTCGAGCTGATCGGCCTCAAGGGCGGCAACGACCTGGTCGAGAACGCGGGCGACGCCGGAGTCGTGCTCGCTGATGAGACAAGTGTCGAGATCGGCGGCACCGAGCTCACCGTCTACGAGAACGTCGACGCCAAGACCGGCGAGGTCGTCTGGCGCGACCTCTGCCGCGGGCCGCACCTGCCCTCGACGCGCCTCATCCAGAACGGCTGGAAGCTGATGCGGACGGCCGCCGCCTACTGGCGTGGCTCGGAGAAGAACAAGCAGCTGCAGCGCATCTACGGGACCGCGTGGGCGACGAAGGACGACCTCCGCGCCCACCTCGAGCGCCTCGAGGAGGCGGCCAAGCGTGACCACCGCAAGCTCGGCGCCGAGCTCGACCTCTTCTCGTTCCCCGACGAGCTCGGCTCGGGGCTCCCGGTCTTCCACCCGAAGGGCGGCATCATCCGCCGCACCATGGAGGACTACTCCCGCAAGCGCCACGAAGAAGAGGGCTACGAGTTCGTCTACACGCCCCACATCACCAAGTCGAACCTCTACGAGACCTCCGGTCACCTCGACTGGTACCGAGACGGCATGTTCCCGGCGATGCACCTCGACGAGGTCCGCAACGAGGCCGGCGAGATCACCCGCCAGGGCGCCGACTACTACCTCAAGCCCATGAACTGCCCGATGCACATCCTCGTGTACCGCTCGCAGGGCCGGTCGTACCGCGACCTCCCGATGCGCCTGTTCGAGTTCGGCTCCGTCTACCGCAACGAGAAGTCGGGCGTGATCCACGGCCTCACCCGTGTGCGGGGCATGACGCAGGACGACGCCCACATCTTCACCACCCGCGAAGACATGGCCAACGAGCTCAAGACGACCCTGTCGTTCGTCCTGTCGCTCCTCAAGGACTACGGCCTGAACGACTTCTACCTGGAGCTGTCGACGAAAGACCCCGAGAAGTACGTCGGCGACGACGCCACCTGGGAGGAGGCGACCGAGACCCTCGCCGAGGTCGCGCGCGAGACGGGGCTCGAGCTCGTCCCCGATCCTGCGGGCGCCGCCTTCTACGGCCCGAAGATCTCGGTGCAGGCGCGCGACGCGATCGGCCGCACCTGGCAGATGTCGACCGTGCAGCTCGACTTCAACCTGCCCGAGCGATTCGGCCTCGAGTACACCGCGGCCGACGGCACCCACCAGCGCCCCGTGATGATCCACCGCGCCCTGTTCGGCTCGATCGAGCGCTTCTTCGGAGTGCTCACCGAGCACTACGCGGGCGCCTTCCCCGTGTGGCTCGCCCCGGTGCAGGTGGTCGGGATCCCGGTCGCCGACGAGTACGGCGACTACCTCGACGAGGTCGCGGCCCAGCTGCGCGCCCGCGGCGTCCGGGTGCAGATCGACCACGGCAACGACCGCATGCCGAAGAAGATCCGCACGCACACCAAGGCCAAGGTGCCGTTCCAGCTGATCGCCGGCGAGGAGGACCGCCAGGCAGGATCGGTCTCGTTCCGGTACCGCGACGGATCGCAGGAGAACGGGATCCCGGTCGCCGACGCCATCGAGAAGATCGTCACCGCCATCGAGACCAAGGCTCAGGTCTGACCTCGATGAGCGACGCGTCCGGGGCTCCGACGGAGTCGTCCTCCGACTTCGCCGCGGCCCCGGACGCCTTCCAGCGTCTCTGGACACCGCACCGCGCCGTCTACGTCGAGAAGGGGCAGGGCGCCCACGACGACGACTGCCCCTTCTGCGCCGCCCCCGGCAAGACGGACGAGGAGGCGCTCATCGTCGCGCGCGGCGAGCACGCCTACGTCCTGCTGAACCTGTTCCCCTACAACCCGGGCCACCTCCTGGTCTGCCCCTACCGCCACATCTCGACCTACGACCAGGCGACGGCCGACGAGGTGGCGGAGATCGGCGTGCTCACGCAGACGGCCATGCGCGTCCTCACGACGGTCTCGCACGCTCAGGGATTCAACATGGGGATGAACCAGGGCGACGTCGGGGGAGCGGGCATCGCGGCGCACCTGCACCAGCACGTCGTCCCGCGCTACGCGGGCGACTCGAACTTCTTCCCGATCATCGCGCAGACGAAGGCCGTCACGCAGTTGCTCGACGACGTGAGAACGGCCGTGTCTGCGGCCTGGAGCCAATCGGCTCCACCCCCTGCGACCCCGTAAGCTAGGGGATCATGAGCGACAGCACCCCCACCCCCACCACCGGCTCCTCTCTGGTCAAGCGCGGCCTCGCCGACATGCTCAAGGGCGGCGTCATCATGGACGTCGTCAACGTCGAGCAGGCGAAGATCGCCGAAGACGCCGGAGCCACGGCCGTCATGGCCCTCGAGCGCGTCCCCGCCGACATCCGTGCGCAGGGCGGCGTCGCTCGCATGTCCGACCCCGACATGATCGACGAGATCGTCAAGGCCGTGAACATCCCGGTCATGGCGAAGGCCCGCATCGGCCACTTCGTCGAGGCGCAGATCCTGCAGACGCTCGGCGTCGACTACATCGACGAGTCCGAGGTGCTGAGCCCCGCCGACTACGTCAATCACATCGACAAGTGGAAGTTCACGGTCCCCTTCGTCTGCGGTGCCACGAACCTGGGCGAGGCGCTCCGCCGCATCACCGAGGGCGCGGCCATGATCCGCTCGAAGGGCGAGGCCGGCACCGGCGACGTCTCCGAGGCGACCAAGCACATCCGCACCATCAAGCGCGAGATCGCGGGCCTCCGCTACCTCTCGCCCGACGAGCTCTACGTCGCCGCCAAAGAGCTGCAGGCGCCGTTCGACGTCGTCAAGGAGGTCGCCGAGACCGGCAAGCTCCCCGTCGTCCTGTTCACCGCGGGCGGCGTCGCCACCCCGGCCGACGCGGCTCTCATGATGCAGCTCGGCGCCGACGGCGTCTTCGTCGGCTCCGGCATCTTCAAGTCCGGCAACCCGGCGCAGCGCGCCGCCGCGATCGTCAAGGCCACCACGTTCTACGACGACCCGCAGGTCGTCGCCGACGCCTCGCGCGGTCTCGGCGAAGCCATGGTCGGCATCAACGTCGCCGACGTCCCGGCACCGCACCGTCTCTCCGAGCGGGGCTGGTGACCGCTCTCCGCATCGGCGTCCTGGCACTCCAGGGCGACTTCCGCGAGCACCTGCAGGTCGTCTCGTCACTCGGCGAGACGGCCGTGCCGGTCCGCCGCGAAGACGAGCTGAAGGGCGTCGACGGGCTCATCATCCCCGGTGGCGAGTCCTCGGTCATGGACAAGCTCTCGCGGACCTTCGGCCTCGCCGAGCCGCTCAAGGAGGCCGTGGCGTCGGGTCTCCCCGTCTACGGCACCTGCGCCGGGCTGATCATGCTCGCCGACTCGATCCTCGACGGCATGGCCGGGCAGCAGACGATCGGCGGCCTCGACGTCGCCGTGCGACGCAACGCCTTCGGCACCCAGCGCGACTCCTTCGAAGAGGACCTCGAGGTTCCCGCGCTCGAAGGCGAGCCGGTGCATGCCGTGTTCATCCGCGCACCCGTGGTCGAGACCGTCGGCGCCGACGCGAAGCCGCTCGGCACCCTGGCCGACGGCCGCGTGGTCGCGGTCGAGCAGGGCAACCTCCTCGGCACGTCGTTCCACCCCGAGATCACCGGCGACTTCCGGTTCCACGAGTACTTCCTCGCGAAGGCCCGCGCCCGCGCCTCCTCCTGAACGGGTCGCCGGTACACTTATCTGGTTCAGATCCTCAGCAACGACAGGAGCACCGTGTCCGGGCATTCCAAGTGGGCGACGACCAAGCATCAGAAGGCCGTCGTCGACGGTCGCCGCGCGAAGTCGTTCGCGAAGCTGATCAAGAACATCGAGGTCGCCGCCAAGCTCGGCGGTGCCGACTTCGAGGGCAACCCGACCCTGGTCGACGCTGTCCAGAAGGCCAAGAAGACCTCGGTCCCCAAAGACAACATCGACCGCGCCGTCAAGCGCGGGGCGGGCCTCACCGGCGATGGCGTCGAGTACCAGACCATCGTGTACGAGGGCTACGCCGCCAACGGCGTGGCGCTCATGATCGAGTGCCTCACCGACAACAAGAACCGCGCCGCGGCGAACGTCCGCACCGTCATGAGCCGCAACGGCGGCACCATGGCCGACCCGGGCAGCGTCGCCTACAACTTCAGCCGCAAGGGCGTCATCACCGTGATGAAGACCGACGGGCTCTCCGAAGACGACGTCATGGGGGCCGTGCTCGACGCCGGTGCCGAAGACGTCGTCGACAAGGGCGCCGGCTTCGAGATCCAGACCGATCCGAGCGACCTCGTCCCCGCGCGAACGGCGCTCCAGGCGGCCGGCATCGACTACGAGGCGGCCGACATCGAGTTCGTCCCCGGCCTCACGATCGAGGTCGACGCCGACACCGCGCGCAAGGTGTTCCGACTCATCGACGCCCTCGACGACGACGACGACGTGCAGAACGTCTACTCGAACGTCGCCGTCCCGGCCGACGTGCAGGCCGAGCTCGACGACGACGAGTGATGCTCCCGACGATCCAGCCCCGGCCGTGACACTCCGGGTGCTGGGCGTCGACCCCGGCCTCACCCGGTGCGGCGTCGGTGTCATCGAGGTCTCGACGACACGGGTTCCGACGCTCGTGTCGGTCCACACCCTCCGGACGCCGGCCGACCTGCCTCTCGAGCGGCGCCTCCTGAGCATCGCCCGCGGGCTCGAGGAGCTCATCGACGAGTTCCGCCCCGACGCGATGGCCATCGAGCGCGTCTTCGCCCAGAACAACGTCCGGACGGTCATGGGCACCGCACAGGTGTCCGGCCTGGCCCTCCGCGCCGCCGCCGAGCGGGAGATCCCCGTCGCGCTGCACACCCCCTCCGAGGTGAAGGCCGCCGTGACCGGCTACGGCAACGCCGACAAGGCCCAGGTCGGGCAGATGGTGGCGCGCCTCCTCCGGCTCGACGAGGTCCCGAAGCCCGCCGACGCGGCCGACGCCCTCGCCCTCGCCATCTGCCACGCCTGGCGCCGCGGCAGCGTCCGCGCCGCTCCGGCCGCCGCCGCAGCAGCATCGTCGGCGGCCGGCCTCACACCGGCCCAGCGAGCGTGGCGTGACGCAGAGAAGTCGGTGCGCACTCCTAGGCTGGGCGGATGATCTCGAGTCTCCGCGGTTCCGTCGCCGCCGCATCCGGGTCGACGGTGGTCCTCGAGGTCGGGGGAGTGGGGCTCAAGGTCTCGGTCACCCCGCAGCAGGCGCTCTCGATGCCGGTCGGCACCGTCGCCCATCTCTTCACCACCCTCATCGTCCGCGAAGACGACCTCGCGCTGTTCGGCTTCGCGACCGCCGACGAGCTCGAGATCTTCGACCTCCTGCGCGGCGTCACCGGCGTCGGCCCGAAGTCGGCCCTCGGCGTTCTGGGGCACCTCACGCCATCGCAGATCGCCACCGCCGTCGCCTCCGAAGACGACGCCGCGTTCCGGCGGGTCTCCGGGATCGGGCCCAAGACCGCCAAGCTGATCGTCGTCCAGCTCACCGGCAAGCTCGACATCCGCATCCAGGCGCCCAGCGTCACCGCAGCGAGCACGACGGCGACCGACGTCCTCATCGCGCTCATCGGCCTCGGCTGGTCGGAGCGCGACGCCCAGACCGCCATCGACCACGTGCTCGACGAGGCCGACGCCTCCGTCACGACCGCCGTCCCCGCCCTGCTCCGCGCCACGCTGACCCGCCTCGGCCCGCAGCGCGCCGGAGCAGGCCGATGAGCGACGACCTCACAAGCCCCGAGCTCGAGTCCGAGGCCGAGCTCGCCTTCGAGGGAGCCCTCCGGCCCAAGTCGCTCACCGAGTTCGTCGGGCAGACGAAGGTGCGCGGCCAGCTCGAGCTGCTGCTCCGCGCCGCTGCCATGCAGGGCCGCACCCCCGACCACGTCCTCCTGGCCGGCCCACCCGGCCTCGGCAAGACGACGCTCGCGATGATCGTCGCCCACGAGGGCAACCGGCCGCTCAGGATGTCGTCCGGGCCCGCGATCCAGCACGCCGGCGACCTCGCGGCCGTCCTCTCCTCGCTCGTGCCGGGCGAGGTGCTCTTCATCGACGAGATCCACCGCATGGCGCGGTCGGCCGAGGAGATGCTCTACCTCGCGATGGAGGACTTCCGCATCGACATCATGGTGGGCAAGGGCGCCGGCGCCACGAGCATCCCGCTCGAGCTGTCGCCGTTCACCCTCGTCGGCGCGACCACTCGCTCCGGCCTCCTGCCGAACCCGCTCCGCGACCGCTTCGGCTTCACCGCCCACCTCGAGTTCTACGACGAGCCCGAGCTCGAGGAGGTCCTCCGCCGCGCGGCCGCACTCATCGACGTCGACATCGACCGCGACGCGCTGGCCGAGATCGCCGGACGCTGCCGGGGCACGCCGCGAATCGCGAACCGCCTCCTGCGACGGGTGCGCGACTACGCCCTCGTCCACGGCCGCCGAGCCGACATCACGACGGTCCGCGAGGCCCTCGACCTCTACGACGTCGACGCGCTCGGCCTCGACCGGCTCGACCGTTCCGTGGTGGAGACGATCCTGACCCGCTTCGACGGCGGACCGGTCGGCCTCAACACCCTCGCGGTGTCGGTCGGCGAGGAGGCCGACACCATCGAGTCGGTCGTCGAGCCGTTCCTCGTGCGCGTGGGCCTCCTCACCCGCACACCGAGGGGCAGGATCGCGACACCCGAGGCCTGGCGCCACTTCGGCCTCCAGCGTCGTCCAGGGGGGCTCTTCGACGATGGCCTATAATCCTCGGAGGCTTCCGAACCCCTGGTCCGCGCCTGACAGCTGACAGCCGCCGCGGCTGATCTCTCCGCGGCATCCTGCGCCTCACCACCGTCTCCATCATCTCGACAGTCTCCACAGCCTCCACGCGAAAGAAGAACTCACCATGGATCCAATCACCGGCATCATGCTCGTCGTCCTGGTCGTGCTCGTCTTCTTCATCTTCCGCAACCGTCGTCGCACGCAGCGGCAGCAGGCCGAGCTCCAGACGAAGATGGTCCCGGGCGTCGAGCTGATGCTCACCTTCGGCATCTACGGCACGCTGGTCTCCATCGACGACGAGAACAACGTCGCCGAGGTCGAGATCGCTCCGGGCACCGTCATCACCGTCCACCGCCAGACGCTCGGCCGCATCGTGGAGCCCGTCGTGGCCGACGACGACGCCGCGGCGACCAAGGCCGCAGCTGCGGGTTCCACCTCGTCGTACTCGCTCAACGAAGACCACGCCATCACCACCGACCCCGCCGAGTACGGCGAGCGGGTCGACGGGACGACGACGTCGCCGCGCGAGAACGACACCGACAAGTGACGACACCGACAAGTAACGACACCGGCAAGTCCTGACCCTGTGACACTCCGGCCGCCCGGCCGGACTCCACCCGGTGAACGCCGCCCTCGGGCGGCGGTCTCCGCCTGAGAAAGCTGAGTTTCTACGTGGCACGATCGACGCCCGTGAAGAAGGCCCTTCGTTCCCTGACCTGGCTGCTGGTGATCATCGCCGCGATCACCGCGCTCAACGGGGCCGCGACGATCCTGCACAAGACCACCAACACGACCAACGGCTGGTGGAGCAACGCGAGCTTCGTGCCCGAGCTCGCGCTCGACCTCCAGGGCGGCACGCAGATCACCCTGCAGGCCCAGCTCCAGAGCGGACAGACGGTGTCGTCCGACCAGCTCAACCAGGCGGTCGCGATCATCCGCCAGCGGATCAACGCCAACGGCGTCTCCGAGGCCGAGATCAACACCCAGGGCAAGAACAACATCGTCGTGTCGATCCCGGGCAAGCCCGACGAGGCGACCCTCAACAGGATCGAGTCGGCCGCGCGCCTGACGTTCCGGCCGGTGCTCTACACCGAGGCGGTCACCTCGAGCTCCGTCGGCAAGTCGGCCTCGGCGACGCCGTACGTGCCGAGCAAGACGCTCGAGGCCACCCCGACGGCGAAGCCGACCGACGCCAGCGACGTCAGCTGGATCAGCGCCCGGCTCGCCGACCTCTACACGAACTACAACTGCGCGGCGCCCGACGACGTCACCAACGCGCCCGACGACAAGCCCCTCGTCACCTGCTCCACCGACGACGGCGGCCAGACCTCGAAGTACATCCTCGGTCCGGTCGAGGTCGAGGGCTCCACGATCTCCAACGCCACCAGCGGCATCGCGACGAACTCGCAGGGCAACAGCACGGGTCAGTGGGCCGTCAACATCGACTTCAACGGCAAGGGCACGTCGGAGTTCAAAGACGTCACGAGCCGTCTCGTCTCGCTGACCGCCCCGCGCAACCAGTTCGCCATCGTGCTCGACGGCCTCGTCATCACCGCTCCGAGCACCAACAGCGCGATCACCGACGGCTCCGCGCAGATCACCGGCTCCTTCACCTCCGACACCGCGAAGACCCTCGCCGACCAGCTGAAGTTCGGCGCCTTGCCGATCAGCTTCCAGGTGCAGAGCAACGAGGCGATCTCCGCCACCCTCGGCAAGACGCAGCTGTTCTCCGGCCTGATCGCCGGGCTCATCGGCCTGATCCTCGTCATCATCTACTCGCTGATCCAGTACCGCGCCCTGGCGTTCGTCACGGTCCTGTCACTGGCGATCTCCGGTGTGATCACCTACCTGACCATCGACTTCCTGTCCTGGCACGACGGCTACCGCCTGTCGCTGGCGGGTGTGGCGGGTCTGATCGTCGCGATCGGAATCACGGCCGACTCGTTCATCGTGTACTTCGAGAGGATCCGCGACGAGCTGCGCGACGGCCGGGTCCTCGAGTCGGCGGTGGAGGCCGGCTGGAAGCGGGCCATCCGCACGATCCTGGCCTCCGACGCCGTCAACCTGATCGCCGCCATCACGCTCTACATCCTGGCCGTCGGCAACGTGAAGGGCTTCGCCCTCACCCTGCTGATCACGACCCTGATCGACGTGGTCGTCGTGACCCTGTTCACGCACCCGATGCTCCGTCTGATCGCCCGCACCGGCTACTTCGGCGGCGGACACCGGTTCTCCGGCCTCGACCCGCAGGCGCTCGGCGCCGTCTACCGCGGCCGCGCCCAGTTCCGCGCGCCGGTGGCCACGGGCCGGAAGCGCGCCGGAGGCCGCGAGGCCGAGAAGCGGCAGACGATCGCCGAGCGACGAGCGGCCGAGGCGGCCGCCGCCAAGAACTCCGAGACCACGTCCGAGAAGGATTCCTGATGGCCAGCTTCTCCAAGTTCGGAAACGACCTCTACACCGGGGCCCGCTCCTACAACATCGTCGGCCGCCGGAAGATCTGGTACGGCATCGCCGTCCTCATGATCCTGGCCTCGGTGCTGATCCCGATCGCCCGCGGCGGCTTCCAGTTCAGCATCGACTTCACGGGCGGCTCGGAGTTCCAGATCTCCGGTCTGAAGAACCCCGACCAGACCATCGCGACCGACACCGTCACGAAGTTCGACTCGAAGGCCACCCCGCTCGTGTCGACCGTGGCCGGCACGACGGTCCGCGTGCAGACGAACCAGCTCACGACGCAGCAGACCGACCGGCTGGGCAACCAGCTGGCCGAGGCGTACGGCGTGCCCCAGAAGAACGTCGCCACATCGTTCATCGGGGCCACCTGGGGCGGGGACATCACCACGCAGGCGATCCGCGGCCTCGTCATCTTCCTGATCCTCGCCGCGATCTTCATGACCATCTACTTCCGCACCTGGAAGATGGCCGCGGCAGCCATGGTGTCCCTGATCCACGACCTCGTGATCACCGCCGGCGTCTACGGGATCCTGGGCTTCCAGGTCTCGCCCGCAGCCGTCATCGGGTTCCTCACGATCCTCGGCTACTCGCTCTACGACACCGTCGTGGTGTTCGACAAGATCCGCGAGAACAACGCCGAAGACAAGAACGGCTCGTCACGCACCTTCGGCGAGTCGGTCAACCTGGCCGTGAACCAGACGCTGGTCCGGTCGATCAACACGTCGGTGGTCGCCCTGCTGCCGGTGGCCGCGATCCTCTTCATCGGCTCGCTGCTCCTCGGCGCCGGCACGCTCCGCGACATCTCGCTCTCGCTGTTCATCGGCATCCTGGTCGGCACGTACTCGACGATCTTCATCGCGGCGCCCGTGTACGCGCAGATCCGGGGCAACGAGGTCGGCGTGCAGAAGTCCGACGCGAAGAAGTCGAAGGCGCAGGTGGCCTCGTGAGCGACGAGCGCGAGATGATCACCGCCCAGGAGGCTATCGCCGAGGTACAGAAAGGCGCCTACCTGCTCGACGTCCGTGAGCAGCACGAGTGGGACGCCGGCCACGCGTCGGCCGCCCACCTCCTGCCCATGTCCGAGCTGAACGCCCGGGTGTCCGAGGTGCCGACCGACCGCGAGGTGCTGGTCGTCTGCCACGTCGGGGGCCGGTCCGCTCAGGTCACCGCCGCCCTTCGCCAGCACGGCTACGACGCCGTCGACGTCCTCGGCGGCATGATCGCGTGGCAGGACGCTGACGGCGAACTGACCAGCGAGAACGGCCGCGCGCCGTCGGTCGGCTGACCGGGTCGACTATTCTGAGAGTCTCGACCTCGAGAGAGAGTGGGCGCGGATGACGACCGACATCACCACGACCGACACGTCTGCGCCCGGTGCCGCCGGAACGCCGGCCGGCCAGCCTGCTCCGAATGCCGCGTCTCTCCGCACGCTGCTCCCGAGGCTGTTCTCCCGGAGCCAGCCCGCCGGCGCCGTCGACCGCCTGATCAAGACGGTCAGGATGCACCACCCGAAGGTCGACCTGTCGATCATCGATCGCGCCTACGCCACGGCCGACACTGCCCACACCGGGCAGCTGCGGAAGAGCGGCGAGCCCTACATCACGCACCCGGTCGCGGTGGCCCAGATCCTGGCCGACCTCGGCATCGGTCCGAAGACGATCGCTGCCGCGCTGCTGCACGACACGGTCGAGGACACCGACTACACGCTCGACATGCTCCGCCGCGACTTCGGCGACGAGATCGCCATGCTCGTCGACGGCGTCACCAAGCTCGACAAGCTGAAGTACGGCGACAGTGCCCAGGCCGAGACGGTCCGGAAGATGGTCGTGGCGATGTCGAAAGACATCCGCGTGCTCGTCATCAAGCTGGCCGACCGCCTGCACAACGCCCGCACCTGGGGCTTCGTCGAGTCGGCCTCGGCGACCCGGAAGGCGACCGAGACCCTCGAGATCTACGCGCCGCTGGCCCACCGCCTCGGAATCCAGACCATCAAGTGGGAGCTCGAAGACCTCTCGTTCGCGGTGCTGCACCCGAAGCTCTACGTCGAGATCGACAGCCTCGTCAAGCAGCGCACCCCGCAGCGCGAGCAGTTCGTGCAGAACGTCATCAACGCCGTCAAGAGCGACCTCAAGTCGTCGAAGATCCGGGGCGACGTCGTTGGGCGGCCGAAGCAGTACTACTCGATCTACCAGAAGATGATCGTGCGCGGCCGCGAGTTCGACGAGATCTACGACCTGGTCGGCATCCGCGTCCTGGTGAACAGCCTGCGCGACTGCTACGCCGTGCTGGGCTCGATCCACGCGCGCTGGAACCCGATCCCGGGCCGCTTCAAGGACTACATCGCGACGCCGAAGTTCAACCTCTACCAGTCGCTGCACACGACGGTCATCGGCCCCAAGGGCCGCCCGGTCGAGATCCAGATCCGCACGCACGAGATGCACCAGCGGGCCGAGTTCGGCGTCGCCGCGCACTGGAAGTACAAGCAGCGCATGAACGGCGGTCGCGACAACCTCAGCGACCCCAAGACCGAGACCGACATGGCGTGGCTCGCGCACATCTCCGACTGGCAGGCCGAGACGGCCGACCCGTCGGAGTTCCTCGACAGCCTGCGCTTCGAGATCGGCGCGAAGGAGGTCTACGTCTTCACCCCCCAGGGCAAGGTCATCGGCCTGCCCTCGGGTGCGACTCCGGTCGACTTCGCCTACGCCGTCCACACCGAGGTCGGCCACCGCACCATGGGCGCGAAGGTCAACGGCCGACTGGTGCCCCTCGAGTCGACGCTCACCTCGGGCGACGTCGTCGAGGTCTTCACCTCGAAGAACCCCGACTCGGGCCCCTCGCAAGACTGGCTCGCCTTCGTCAAGAGCCCTCGCGCCCGCAACAAGATCCGGCAGTGGTTCACCAAGGAGCGCCGCGACGAGGCCGTCGAGCAGGGCAAGGACGCCATCGCTCGCGCCATGCGCAAGCAGAACCTCCCTCTTCAGAAGCTCATGAGCCAGGACTCCATCGCCGAGGTGGCGGCCGCCATGCGCTACGACGACCTCACCGCGCTCTACGCGGCCGTCGGCGAGGGCCACATCTCGACCCAGTCGGTCATCGAGAAGATCCTCGCCGCCGTCCAGACGCAGACCGACGAAGACACCGACCTCGACCTCGAGTTCCCGTCGAAGGGCCGGCAGCGTCCGATCCGCAACAGCGACTCGGGCGTCCTCGTCCGCGGAGCCCCCGACATCCTGGTCAAGCTCGCCAAGTGCTGCACGCCGGTGCCGGGCGACCAGATCGTCGGCTTCATCACGCGCGGCCAGGGCGTCAGCGTGCACCAGGCGACGTGCCACAACGTGCAGAGCCTGATGAACGAGCCCGAGCGCATGATCGACGTCTCGTGGGCGCCGTCGTCGAAGAGCGTGTTCCTGGTGCAGATCCAGATCGAGGCCCTCGATCGGTCGGGGCTGCTCAGCGACGTGACCCGCGTGCTGTCGGAGCATCACGTCAACATCCTGTCGGCCACGGTCTCGACCTCCTCCGAGCGCCTGGCCCTCAGCCGCTTCGTCTTCGAGATGGGCGACACGACCCACCTCGACCGGGTGCTGAACGCGGTGCGCAGGATCGACGCGGTCTACGACGTCTACCGCGTCAGCGGCGGCTGAGCCCACCCTCGGCACACCGGCGCGGCAGCCGGCCGTGAACCCCGGGCATCGACGACCACGCCCGGCGCTCACACCAGGCCGAGGTCGGCGAGACGCTCCCGGGCGGCGAGCCGGTGGGGGAGCGAGCGGGCGCGATCGAGCACCGCGTCGCATCCTGCGCGGTCGACCCGGTGCTCCCGCACGAGCCGTCGGACCACCTCGGCCGCCGGCTCGTCGAACTCGGGACTCCGGCACAGGTCGACGACCGTTCGCGTCGGGCTCGTCACTCGGCGCGGCGCCCCCGGCCCCCCGAAGTCGACGATGTCGGAGGCATGGACGGCCGTGGCGCTGACCCGCAGTCCCTCGGTCTCGGAGCCGTTCTTGCCCCGCCCGTCGCGGAAGACCTCGTGCACCCGCGGTGCGGAAGCCAGAGCACCCCAGACCCAGGCGGCCGAGAGCCGCGCCACGACGAACACCTCCGACGCGTCGAAGACCGAGGCGCGTCGCCAGGGCACGTCGAACTCGGCGATCGAGCAGAAGACACGGTCGAGCCGGAAGACGTCGCCGTCGAGGGCCGCAGCCTGGAGCTCGGTGTCGGGGAGGTCGGTGGCGGTCAGCAGGGAGGGGAGCGTGGAGGGCATGGCTCCACCCTGGCGGAGCGGAGACGGCGACGGCGGCCGGTCCTCCGCGTCTGTGGAGAACCGGCCGCCGCGGGCCGGAGGTGGGGGAGAGCTCTCAGGAGCCGAGGGCGTCGAGCCAGATCTTTCGAGCGTCGAGCGCCTCGCGGGCGTCTTTGATGGCCCGCTGGTCGCCGGACGCCTGTGCCTCCGACAGCTCGACCTCGAGCTTGGCGATGGCGTCCTGGAGCTGACCGGCCAAGCCCTCCGAGCGCGCCTTGCGCTCGGGGTTGTTCTTCTGCCAGAAGTCGTCGTCGAGTGCCCGGACGTGGTTCTCGATCTTGCGGAGCCGGTCTTCGACGGGGCGGACCTTGTCGCGGGGCACCCGCCCGATCTCGTCGAAGCGCTTCTGCACCGAGATGAGGGCGTCGCGCGCCTTCGTGCGGTCGGTCATGGTCAGGATCGGCTCGGCCTCGTCGAGCAGGGCGAGCTTGGCCTCGAGGTTGCCCTCGTACTCGGCCTCGTCTTGCGCGACGATCGCGGTCTTGGCGGAGTAGAGCACGTCGCCCGCCGCCTTGAACCTGGCCCAGAGGGCGTCGTCGTACTTCTTGCCGGCACGGCCGGCGCGCTTCCAGTCCTCGAGGAGGCCCCGGTAGGCCGGGATGCCGTCGGCGCCCTTCGGCGCGAGCCCGTCGGCCTGCTCGACGAGGGCCTGCTTGCGCTGGCGGGCGTCGCGGTGGACGGAGTCGAGCTCGGCGTAGAACGCCTTGCGGTGCGCATCGATCGTCGAGCGGGCGGCGCGGAAGCGCTTCCAGAGCTCGTTGCCCTCGCCCTTGGGGATGCGCGGCCCCTCCTGCTGGTGCTTCTGCCAGCGGGCGAAGATGTCGTCGATCGAGGCGGTGACCTGCTTCCACTGGACGCGGGCAGGATCTTGAGCGGCGAGCTGCTCGGCCTCGACGACCAGGGTCGTGCGGTAGGCGATCGCCTCGGCCTGAGCCTCCTGCGCCTCCGCGCTCTGCTGCTGCGTCAGCTCGACGACGGTGGTGTCGAGAGCGCCCACGCGGGTGCGGAGAGCCTCGATGTCGCCCACGGCGCTCGGCTCGGCGAGAGCGTCGCGGAGGTGCGCGACGGCCTTCGACACGTCGGCGGCAGAGGCCCCGCGCTTCACGCGCTGTTCGAGGAGGGTGACCTGGCCGGCCAGCTCGGTGAACTTGCGCTCGTAGTAGGCGAGCGCCTCTTCGGGCGTCGCGTCGGGGTACTGACCGACGGCCCGCTCGCCGTCGGCTTCGCGGACGTAGACCGTCCCGTCGTCGGCGACTCGGCCCCAGGGCGCCTGATCGTTCGTAGCCACAATTCCACCTTGCTGGATGATCATCTGCGTGCAGTCTGAGCCCGATCGAGCTCGTCGCGCCGGTCGACTCCGATCGGCGCGATGGGTGTTCAGCCTATTGCACGAGCGCGAAGCCTGTGCGATCGCTCGGAACGGCTCTATCGGATGGTGGCTGCCGTGATGGTCGTGGCCACCTTGGGGGAGCCGTCGTTCGCGCTGTTGACCGCGGTGAGGCCCTTGTCGGTGATGCCCTTCTCGAGCGAGGAGAGACCCGAGGTGACCTTGCCGACCACCGTGTAGCCGCCCGTCGAGCCGTCGAGGACCGTGTCGCCGTAGACGATGAAGAACTGCGTGGCCTGTGACGAGGGGGAAGACGCGCGGGCCATCGCGATGACCCCGGTGGTGTAGTCGTTGTCGCTCGGGACGTTCTCGAGCGGCCCGAACTGGAAGCCCGCGTCGCCGGTGCCGTCGGCCTTGGCCGCACCGCACTGGAGGAACTTCGCGGTCGGGGCATTGCTCATGCGCCAGCAGTGCGTGCCCTCGTAGAAGCCCTTCTCGATCAGGCTGACCAAGACGGCGGTGGCCTGCGGAGCCTTCTTCCCGTCGAGCTCGATGCCGAGCCGCACGTTCTTGTTGAGGATCATCGTCCCGGTCCAGGAGCGGTTCTCGGCGATCGACGCCGCCGGGACGTCGCCCGTGTTCGCGCCCTCGGTCGCGGAGGCGGAGGGCGTCGCCGACGCTGACGCCGAGGCCGACGCGCTCGGCTTCTGGGGGTTGAACCCGCCGTGCGCGTAGAAGATCTGCGAACCGGTCCCCAGGGCCCCGATCAGGACGACAGCGACGACGGCGGCGATGTTGTCGCGCTTCCGGCGCCGGACCTGACCCTCGTGCACCTTCTGCCGTGCCGTGTACCGGCGGAGCCTCTCGCGCGATTCGCGGTCCTGGTTCTTGCTCGGTGTCACTGATCCTCCATGGGCGATGGTCCAGCCTGCACTGTAACGGACGGCCGTCGTCCGGCGGGCCCCGGTGAGTGTCGGTGGCCAGGTCTACCATCAGGACCTATGAGCACCGGTCCTTCGAGCGCGGGCGCACGCAGCGCCGAGCGGCCGTCGCGCCCGCGGAGCCTGCAGAGCTCCACGCCGCTCGCGGTCCGCATGCGGCCGACCAGTCTCGACGAGGTCGCGGGCCAGAAGCACCTCCTGCGGCCGGGGTCGCCCCTGGTCCAGCTCGCCTCCGACACCACCGGTGAGTCGGGCGCCGTCTCGGTCATCCTCTGGGGGCCGCCCGGCACCGGCAAGACCACTCTCGCGCAGGCGGTGGCGCACTCGTCGGGCCGGCAGTTCGTCGAGCTGTCCGCCGTGACCGCCGGCGTCAAAGACGTCCGTGCGGTCATGGAGAAGGCGCTGTCGAACCGCGACCTGTACGGCACGACCACGGTCCTCTTCCTCGACGAGATCCACCGCTTCACGAAGGCCCAGCAAGACGCACTGCTGCCGGGCGTCGAGAACGGCTGGATCATCCTGATCGCGGCCACCACCGAGAACCCCTCCTTCTCGGTGATCACACCCCTCCTGTCCCGCTCTCTTCTCCTCACGCTCGAGCAGCTGAGCGACGATGACCTCCGCGAGCTCGTCCTCCGCGCCGTCCACGACGTCCGGGGGCTGGCCGGCGCCGTCGAGGTCGACGACGACGCCCTCGCCATGATCGTGCGGCTCGCCTCGGGCGACGCCCGGCGGGCACTCACGGCGCTCGAGGCCTCGGCGCAGTCGGCGTGGGCCCTCCTCGAGACCGAGTGGTTCGCAGGATCCCGGGGCACCGACCTCGACGGCACCGACCTGGCCGAGCTCGACCCGACCGGCGAGACGGGCGAGATCGGCGACGACGACGACGACGGGCCCGACGGTGACGGCGGCGCCGACGACGACGCCTCCGGCGCCTTCCTCTCTCCCTCTGTCCCGGTGGTCACCGCCGAGCTGGTCGCGCAGTCGGTCGATCGTGCTCTGCTCCGGTACGACCGCAACGGCGACGAGCACTACGACGTCATCAGCGCCTTCATCAAGAGCGTGCGGGGCTCCGACGTCGACGCCGCCCTGCACTACCTGGCACGCATGATCGAGGCCGGAGAAGACCCCCGGTTCATCGCGCGCCGCGTCATCATCTCCGCCGCCGAGGACATCGGCATGGCCGACCCGCAGGCGCTCGTGATCGCCATGGCCGCCGCCGACGCCGTGCAGCTGATCGGCATGCCGGAGGGCCGGATCCCGCTGGCCGAGGCGGTCGTCTACCTGGCCACCGCTCCGAAGTCGAACCGCTCCTACCTGGCGCTCGATCAGGCGATCGCCGATGTCCGCGCCGGCAAGGCCGGCCGCGTGCCGAAGCACCTGCGCGACGCGCACTATCCCGGCGCCAAGCGCCTCGGCCACGGCAAGGGCTACAAGTACTCGCACGACTCCGACTTCGGCGTGGTCGAGCAGCAGTACCTCCCCGACACCCTGCTCGGGTCGACCTACTACGACCCCACCGCGAACGGCAACGAGCGAGACGTGGCGGCGCGCCTCGAGAAGCTGCGCAGGATCACGCGCGGCGAGTGATCGCCGATCCTGCCCGCTCCGTGTAAGCTTGCACGGTTGCCTTTAGCCGGCGACGAACCCCTCTTGTTACGCCTGTCGGCGCTCGCGCGCCTGGCAGACCATCAGTCAATCGACAAGATCGTTAGGAACAGCTTTGTCTACCAAGTCCCGCACCCGCTCGAAGACGCGCCTCTCGCGCGCCCTCGGCATCGCCCTCACCCCGAAGGCCGCCCGCTACCTCGAGAAGCGTCCCTACGCTCCGGGCGAGCACGGCCGCACCAAGCGCAAGACCGACAGCGACTACGCCGTCCGCCTCCGCGAGAAGCAGCGTCTGCGCGCCCAGTACGGCATCCGCGAGGCCCAGCTCAAGATCGTCTTCGAAGAGGCCCGCAAGTCGCGCGGTCTGACCGGTGAGAACCTGGTCGAGCTGCTCGAGGAGCGTCTCGACGCCCTCGTGGTCCGCGCCGGCTTCGCCCGCACCACGGCTCAGGCCCGCCAGATGGTGGTCCACCGCCACATCCTCGTCGACGGCAAGCTCGTCGACCGCCCCTCCTTCCGCGTGAAGCCGGGTCAGATGATCCACGTCAAGCCGAAGTCCGAGTCGATGGAGATCTTCCAGGTCGCTGCTGCCGGCGGTCACGTCGACGTGCTCCCGAAGGTCCCGGCCTACCTCGAGGTCGAGATCGACAAGCTGCAGGCCCGCCTCGTGCGCCGCCCGAAGCGCGCCGAGGTCCCCGTGACCTGCGAGGTCCAGCTGGTCGTCGAGTACTACGCGGCCCGCTAGCCTCAGCCGTTCCGCTCCGAAGGGAGCAGCCACCCAGGTGGCTGCTCCCTTCGTCGTCTGTGGAGAACGAGAATCGCGCACCAGGCGACGAACTAAGCTTGATCCAGCCCACCAGAAGGAGACACACCGTTGAGATACCTGCTCGTCCTGACCATCGGCGTCGCGGCCGGGTTCGTCGTGGCCCACCGGGTGAACGAGACGCCCGCGGGCCGCGAGTTCTTCACGGGCCGCGACAGCCGGATCAAGCGGTTCCAGACCTCGGTGGCCGACGGCTACCGCAGTCGCGAGGCCGAGCTCCGCGACAGGTCCTGACCGGTCCTCCACCGTCCGTCGTCCTTCCTCGATCCTGAGAGACCCCCATGCTGACCGCAGACATCCGTAACCGCTGGCTCCAGTTCTTCGGCGATCGGGGGCACACCGTCGTGCCCTCGGCCTCGCTCGTGAGCGACGACCCGAGCCTGCTCTTCGTCGTCGCCGGCATGGTCCCCTTCATCCCCTACCTGTCCGGGCTCGTCCCCGCGCCGTACCCCCGCGCCACGAGCGTGCAGAAGGTCATCCGCACCAACGACATCGAAGAGGTCGGCAAGACCCCGCGCCACGGCACGTTCTTCCAGATGAACGGCAACTTTTCGTTCGGCGACTACTTCAAGGAGCAGGCGATCTCCTACGCCTGGGAGCTCCTCACGACGAGCGAGGCCGACGGCGGCCTCGGCTTCGACCCCGAAGACCTCTGGGTCACCGTCTACAAAGACGACGACGAGGCCATCGCGCTCTGGAAGAAGATCGCCGGCCTGCCCGACGAGCGCATCCAGCGCCTCGACAAAGACACCAACTACTGGCACACCGGCCAGCCCGGTCCCGCCGGGCCCTGCTCCGAGATCTTCTTCGACCGCGGGCCCGCCTACGGCATCGACGGCGGCCCGGCCACCGACGACGACCGGTACGTCGAGATCTGGAACCTCGTGTTCATGCAGTACCAGATCGAGAACGTCCGCTCGAAGGTCGACTTCGACATCGTCCGCGAGCTCCCGCACAAGAACATCGACACCGGCATGGGCCTCGAGCGCGTCGCGTTCCTCAAGCAGGGCGTCGACAACATGTACGAGATCGACCAGGTGCGCCCCGTCCTCGACCGCGCGTCCGAGCTCTCGGGTCGCCGCTACGGTGCCGACCACGAAGACGACATCCGCATGCGGATCATCGCCGACCACGTCCGCTCCGCGCTCATGCTCATGAGCGACGGCGTGACGCCGTCGAACGAGGGCCGCGGCTACATCCTCCGGCGCCTCATGCGCCGCACCATCCGCTCGATGCGCCTGCTCGGCGTCGAGGGCGCGACCTTCCCCGAGCTGTTCGCGGCGTCCCGCGACGCCATGAAGGCCGCCTACCCGGAGGTCGAGACCGACTACGACCGCATCTCCCGCCTGGCGTTCGCCGAGGAGGAGACCTTCCTCCGCACCCTCAGCGCCGGCACGAGCATCCTCGACGAGGCCGTGGCCGCGACCAAGAGCGCCCAGGAGCCCCAGTTGAAGGGCGACACGGCCTTCCTGCTCCACGACACCTTCGGCTTCCCGATCGACCTCACCCTCGAGATCGCCGAGGAGGCCGGCCTGTCGGTCGACCGCTCCGCCTTCGACTCGCTGATGGCCGAGCAGCGCTCCCGAGCCAAGGCCGACGCGAAGTCGCGCAAGGTGGCCCTCGCCGACCTCAGCGTGTACTCCGCCTTCCGAGCGGCCGGCGAGACCGTCTTCACGGGCTACGACTACCTCGACACCGACTCGACGATCCTCGGCATCATCGTCGACGGGCAGTCCGTCGACAAGGCCGTCGCCGGCGACATCGCCGAGGTGATCCTGCGCGAGACCTCGCTCTACGCCGAGTCCGGCGGCCAGGAGGCCGACGCGGGCAGCATCGTGGGCAACGGCTTCGACCTCGAGGTGCTCGACGTGCAGAAGCCGGTGAAGGGCCTCATCAGCCACCGCGTGCAGGTGCGCTCCGGCGAGGTCGGCGTCGGTCAGGCCGCGACGAGCGTCGTCGACCCGGTCTACCGGCGAGGCGCCACGCAGGCGCACTCCGCGACGCACCTCATCCACGCCGCGCTCCGCCAGGTGCTCGGCCCGGAGGCCCACCAGGCCGGCTCGTACAACAAGGCCGGCTACATGCGGCTCGACTTCAACTGGTCGAACCCGCTGTCTCCCGACACCCGGTCCGAGATCGAGGACATCGCCAACCAGAAGATCCGCGACGACCTCCAGGTGACTACGCGCATCCTGCCCCTCGACGAGGCGCGCGCCGCCGGCGCGATGGCGCTGTTCGGCGAGAAGTACGGCGACGAGGTCCGCATGGTCGACATCGGCGGGCCCTGGTCGCGCGAGCTGTGCGCCGGGACGCACGTCTCGACCTCGTCGCAGATCGGTCTGATCAACCTGGTGGGGGAGTCGTCGATCGGCTCGACGAACCGCCGGGTCGAGTCGCTCGTCGGAGTCGACGCGTTCCGCGACTTCGCCGCCGAGCGCGCGATCGTCGGCCAGCTGACGTCGTCCCTCAAGGCCCCGCGCGAGCAGCTGCCGGAGCGGATCGCCGCCCTCGCGGCCGACCTCAAGGCCGCCGAGAAGCGGATCGCCGAGTTCGAGGCCGCGGCTCTCGCCACCCGCGTGCCCTCACTGGTCGAGAAGGCGTCGACCCTCGGCGCGCTCACCGTCGTCATCGAGTCCGTGGGCCAGGTGAAGTCGTCCGACGAGCTCCGCAGCCTCGCGATGAACGTCCGCGAGCGTCTCGGCGCCTCGTCGGCGTCGGTCGTCGCTCTCGCAGCCGACGTCTCCGGCAAGCCCGCGGTCATCGTCGCCACGACACCCGGCGCCCGCGACACCGGGGTCAAGGCCGGTGCGCTGGCCCGGACCGCCGCGGGCATCCTCGGGGGCGGCGGCGGCGGCAAAGACGACCTCGCCCAGGGCGGCGGCTCCGACCTGTCGGCGATCCCCGCAGCCCTGTCGGCCATCGGCGACGCCCTCCGCGGGTGACCTTCCGTCGCGGCAACCGCATCGGCGTCGACGTCGGGCGGGTCCGGATCGGGGTCGCCCGCAGCGACCCGGACGGCCTCCTGGCGATGCCGGTCGAGACGGTCGCGCGCTCGGGTTCGACGGGTGACGACGTGCGCGCGATCCTGACGCACGTCGTCGACCTCGACGCGCTCGAGATCATCGTCGGGCTGCCGCTCTCGCTCTCGGGCGGCGACACCCCGTCGACCGCCGACGCCCGCGAGTTCGCCGAGCGTCTCGCGGCGGCCGCGGCCCCCCGCCCGGTGCGGCTCGTCGACGAGAGGCTGTCGACGGTGACCGCGCAGGGCGCGCTCCGAGCGGCCGGCCGACCGGCCAAGAAGCAGCGGTCCGTGGTCGATCAGGTGGCCGCCGTTATAATTCTGCAACACGCCATCGACCTCGAGCGTTCGAGCGGTCGCCCACCGGGTGCTCTCGTGCCGAGTGAGGCGACACCCGACGAAGGACGATGACACGTGGCAGACGAACCCTCCTGGGACGAGATCTTCCCCGGACCGCCGGCGGCTCGTTCCGACGGTCGTCCGCGGGCTCAGGCAGCGCCGCTGTCCCGCCGTGAGCTCCGAGAGCGCGAGCGGGCGGCCGAGGCAGCCGCCGCGGAGCGCGTGCAGCAGCAGCAGGCCGCGGCGCAGCAGCGGCAGGCCGCGGCGCAGCAGCCCGCCCCGGCCGACGACGACCTCTTCGCTCTCGCCAACGCGGTAGCTCCTCCCGCGCGCTCTGACACGACGACGTCGGCGTCCCGCGCCACCACGGGCGCCCCGTCCCCGCAGTCCTCGGCGGAGTACGGCTCGGCCCCGCAGCTCCCCGCCGACCCTCAGGACGGCGGGCGCCCCCCGCGGTCCTCGAGGCGCCGGACGCCCGGTGGACGCCGCCGACCGCACCGCGGCACCTACATCCTCATCGCCGTCCTCGTCCTCGTCCTCGGCGGCGGCGCGGCCGTCGCCTCGACGCTCTACAACCAGTACGGCCCCGGCATCTCCGCCCTGTTCGGCTCGAAGGAGAGCGACGACTACACCGGCTCCGGCAACGGCACCAAGGTCGACTTCACCATCGTCCCCGGCGACATCGGCTCCACGATCTCGAAGAACCTGGCCAAGGCCGGCATCACGAAGAGCTCGGCAGCGCCCTACCAGATCCTCCTCGCCGACACGACGATCCAGTTCCAGCCGGGCACCTACTCGATGTTCGAGCACATGAGCGCCCAGTCGGCGATCGACCGCCTCCAGCTCGCCAGCGCGCGGATCACGACGAAGCTCGTCATCCCGGAGGGCACCACCCTCAAGGGCATCATCCAGCTCATGGCAGCCACGACGAAGATCCCCGTCACCCAGGTCACAGCCGCCGCCGCTGACTACAAGAGCTACGGCCTGCCGTCGAACGCGTCGAGCCTCGAGGGCTACCTGTTCCCGGCGACCTACGACCTCCAGCCGGGCAACACGGCCAAGCAGTACTTCCAGGAGATGGTCGACACCATGAAGAAGCATCTCGCCGATGCCGGTGTCGCCCCCGCGAACTACGAGCACACGATCATCTTCGCCTCCCTCATCCAGAAGGAGGCCGGTCTCGCCGCCGACTACCCGAAGGTCGCGCGCGTGTTCCAGAACCGCATCGACCAGGGCATGCTCCTGCAGTCCGACGCGACCGTCGCCTACGGCGCGGGCACGACCGGGCGGGTCACGACGACCGACGCCGAGCGCGCCGACGCGTCGAACAAGTACAACACCTACGTCCACAAGGGCCTGCCGGTCGGGCCCATCTCGAATCCCGGAGACATCGCTCTCCAGGCGGCGCTGCATCCTGCGGCCGGCTCGTGGCTCTACTTCGTCACGGTCGACCTCGACTCCGGCCAGACGGTCTTCTCGACGACCTACGCCGAGCACCAGAAGGCCGTCGCGCAGTTCCAGTCGTGGCTCCGCGCCCACCCCGAGTACGACAAGTAGGGGCGGGCCGAGGCTCCGGGGGCGGGAAGGGCGCAGGATCGCGGCGCCGGGCACGTGTGGAAGAATCGACCCATGCTTCGTTGGATGACCGCGGGTGAGTCGCACGGCCCCGAACTGATCGCCGTTCTCGAGGGGCTGCCCGCCGGCGTCCCCGTGCTGATGGACGACCTGCAGGGCGACCTCGCGCGCCGCAAGCTCGGCTACGGCCGCGGCTCGCGCATGAAGTTCGAACAGGACGAGCTGCACATCTCCGGCGGCGTCATCCACGGCCGCTCCATCGGCAGCCCGATCGCCCTCCGCATCGGCAACACCGAGTGGCCGAAGTGGCAGGAGGTCATGAACCCCGAGCCCGTCGAGGTGAGCGATGCGTCCCGCGGCCGGAGCGCGCCCCTCACGAGGCCGCGTCCGGGTCACGCCGACCTCGTCGGCATGCAGAAGTACGGCTTCGACTCGGCCCGCCCTATCCTCGAGCGTGCCAGCGCCCGCGAGACCGCAGCGCGCGTCGCTCTCGGCGCGGTCGCCAAGTCGTTCCTCGCCGAGCTCGGCATCGAGCTGGTCAGCCACACGCTCTCCATCGGTCCCGTCCGCGTCCCCGAGGGCCGACCGCTTCCCCGCCTCGACGACGTCGAGGCCCTCGACGCCGACCCGCTGCGCTGCTTCGACGCCGAGACGAGCGCCCTGATGGTCGCCGAGGTCGACGACGCCAAGAAGGCGGGCGACACGCTCGGCGGCGTGGTCGAGGTCCTGGCCTACAACCTGCCTCCCGGGCTGGGCTCCCACGTCCAGTGGGACCGCCGGCTCGACTCGCAGCTCGCGGCGGCACTCATGGGCATCCAGGCGATCAAGGGCGTCGAGGTCGGCGACGGCTTCCTGACGACGACGCGCCGCGGCTCCGAGGCGCACGACGAGCTCCACCGGACGGCCCAGGGCATCTCGCGCGACACCGATCGTGCCGGCGGCACCGAGGGCGGCATGTCCACGGGCACCGTCCTGCGGGTCCGGGCGGGCATGAAGCCCATCGCGACGGTGCCTCACGCCCTCGCGACGGTCGACGTGTCGACCGGCGAGGAGGCGAGTGCCCACCACCAGCGCTCCGACGTCTGCGCCGTCCCGGCGTCCGGTGTCGTCGCCGAGGCGATGGTCGCGCTCGTGCTGGCCAACGCCGTGCTCGAGAAGTTCGGCGGCGACTCCATCGACGAGACCAGCCGCAACGTCGACGGCTACCTCGCTGCGATCCCCGAGTTCCTCACCACGACCGCCGAGTCCGGCGTCCCCGCAGCCCGGCTGTGACGCGGCGATGACCGCGCTCCAGACGGCGGTCGTGCTCATCGGTCCGATGGGCGCCGGCAAGACCAGCGTCGGCAAGCGCGTGGCGAAGTCCCTAGGTGTCCGGTTCATCGACACCGACAGGGTCGTAGCGCGCGAGCACGGCCCGATCCCGACCCTCTTCGAGACCCTGGGCGAACCGGGCTTCCGAGCCCTCGAGCGTGATGCGGTCAGAGACGCCGTCGCCCAGCCGGTGGTCGTGTCGCTCGGGGGCGGCGCCGTCCTCGATCCTGCGACGCGCGCCCTCCTCCGGGAGCTCCCGGTCGTCCTGCTCACCGTCACACCCGAAGCGGTGGAGTCGCGCATCTCCGGCAGCGACCGGCCCCTGCTCCACGACGACGGCCTGGCCGCCTGGAAGGCCATCGCGGCCGAGCGCGCACCTCTCTACGCCGACCTGGCCGACCTCACCCTCGACACCTCCCACAGACCCCTCTCGCACGTCGTCGCCGACATCGTGACCTGGGTCGGAACGGACCACGCATGAGCGACAGCACGACGAGCCCCGCCCAGGCCGACGAGGCGCCGGCCTCGACGGACAGCACCACCACAGGCAGCACCGCCACAGACAGCACCGCCACAGACAGCACCGCGACGACGGTGATCCCCGTGGGCGGCGACTCGCCCTACGACGTGCTCGTCGGGCGCGGCGTCGTCTCCGAGCTCGGCGGCGTGCTCGGGTCCAAGGTGCGGAAGGTCTTGATCGTCCACTCGGGGCCCCTGGGCGCCCGCGCCGAGGCGCTCCGGCAGCAGCTCCTCGGCGAGGGCTTCGAGGCGATGATCGCCGAGATCCCCGACGCCGAGGCCGGCAAGCGGGTGGAGGTCGCGGCGTTCTGCTGGCAGATCCTCGGGCAGGCCGACTTCACGCGCACCGACGCGATCGTCGGCCTCGGCGGGGGAGCCACGACCGACCTCGCCGGGTTCGTCGCGGCGACCTGGCTGCGCGGCGTCCGTCTCGTGCAGGTCCCGACGACCGTGCTCGGCATGGTCGACGCCTCCATCGGCGGCAAGACCGGCATCAACACGGCCGAGGGCAAGAACCTCGTCGGCTCGTTCTACGCGCCGGCCGGGGTCCTCGTCGACCTGGAGATGCTCGACGGCCTCGCGCGGAACGAGATCCTGGCCGGGTTCGCCGAGATCGTGAAGGCGGGCTTCATCGCCGAGCCCGAGATCCTCGACATCATCGAGCGCGACGTCGACCGCGTCGTCGACCCGTCGACGCCCGAGTTCCGCCGCGTCGTCGAGCTCGCGATCGCCCTCAAGGCCCGCGTCGTCGGAGAGGACTTCACCGAGGCCGGCCTCCGCGAGATCCTCAACTACGGGCACACCCTCGGTCACGCCATCGAGCACGCCGAGCGCTACCAGTGGCGCCACGGCGCCGCCGTCTCGGTCGGCATGGTGTTCGTCGCCGAGCTCTCGCGGCTCGCAGGGCGCCTCTCGGACGAGGTCGTCGACCGGCACCGGAGCATCCTGACGTCGCTCGGTCTCCCGGTCCAGTACCCCGTCGGCCGCTGGAACACCCTCCTCGCGACGATGCAGCGCGACAAGAAGGCGCGCGCGGGCATGCTCCGCTTCATCGTGCTCGACGACATCGCCCGGCCGACCGTCCTCGAGGCGCCCGACCAGAGCCTGCTGTTCGCCGCCTACCAGGAGATCGGCTCCTGACGCCGGTCCTGCCGGGGCTTCAGTCGGCCAGCCAGCGGAACATCCGCGCCCGGTAGGCCGCGACGAGGGCGGCCGTCTGCACGACGAGCCCCACCGTGTCGAGGCCGATCGTCCGAGCGACGGCGGGCGACGGCGACGCTGACGCTGACACTGACGACACCAGGATCACCGCGACAGTCCAGGCGGCCAGCGCGACCAGGGCGAGGACCGCCGCGATCCTGCGCCCGACACCCGGTCGAAGCTGCAGGCGTCCTCGCAGGACGATCGCGGTCACCGCGACGAAGAGACCCATTCCCGCGCAGGCGGTACCGACGCGGACGCCGTCGCCCGCGTCGCGGAAGAGGGTCAGCCCGGCGACGAGGCCGGAGAACAGCAGGATCTCGGAGGTCCAGAGGCCGATGGTGAAGGCGCGGGTGTCGTCGACCCGCGGCTCGAACGACACCAGGTCGCTCGGCGCCCGGGGATCCTGCTCGGCCATGCGCCGAACTCTACGCGGGCCGCTTGCGTCGATCGGACCGCGGCGACTCCTACGATGATCCTTGAGCGAAGGAGCGACATGACAGGTGCGCCACGATCCGACCTGACCGGATGGGCGAGGTCGTCCTTCACAGGTGCCGGCCTGACCTACGACGTGTTCGAGAAGGGCGCGGGGCCGGGAGTCGTGCTCATCCCCGAGGTTCCCGGGATCACGCCCGAGGTCCTCGGCCTCGCCGACCACCTCGTCGAGCGCGGCTTCACCGTCGTCGTCCCGTCGCCGTTCGGCGAGCCGGGCCGCGAGGGCACCGTCGGGGCGGTCCTCCGCGTGATGCCGCGGCTCTGCGTCGCGGCGGAGTTCCGGGCGTTCGCCACCGGTGCGCACCGCCCGATCACCGACTTCCTACGCGCGCTCGCCTCCGACCTCGCCGCCCGCACCCCGGGCCCGGGCGTCGGGGTGATCGGCATGTGCTTCACCGGCGGCTTCGCCCTCGCGGTCGCCGTCGACGACTCGGTCGCGGCGTCGGTGCTCAGCCAGCCCGCCGTGCCCTTCCCCCTCGGACGTTCCCGGCAGCACGACCCGGGCATGTCGCCCTCCGAGCTCGACCGCATCGCCGCCCGCGCCGAGGCGGGAGAGGTGTGCGCCATCGGCCTGCGCTTCTCGAACGACGCCTCGGTGCCGCGCGCGAGGTTCCGAGCGCTCTCCGAGAGGCTCGGCGACGCGTTCGAGGTCATCGAGCTCGACTCGTCGAAGGGCAACGCCGCAGGATTCGCCGGCAGTGCGCACTCGGTGCTCACCGGCGAGGTGCGAGAGACCCCGCGGCACCCCGCTGCCGCCGCCCGCGCGCGGGTCGTCGAGTTCCTCGGCGAGCGGCTGGCCCCCCGCGCATGACTCTTTCGATCGAGGGCCGCACCGCTCTCGTGACCGGCGCCAACCGCGGTCTCGGCCGGGCGTTCGTCGACGGCCTCCTCGCGCGCGGCGCCCGGCGCATCTACGCCGGCACCCGCGGCGACGCACCGTGGAGCGACCCGCGCGTGGTGCCGCTCACCCTCGACATCACCGACGCCGCGCAGGTGCAGGATGCGGTGGCCCGCTGCCCGGACGTCGATCTGCTGGTGAACAACGCCGGCATCCTGCGCCTCGACCCGCTCGTCGGAGCGGCGGACGACAGCGCCGCGCGCCAGGCCATGGAGGTCAACTACTTCGGAACGCTCCGGATGTGCCGCGCCTTCGCACCCGTGCTGGCGGCGAACGGCGGGGGAGCGCTGGTGAACGTGCTCTCGATCGCGAGCTGGGTGGCGCCGCCCGCGAGCGGCGGCTACGGAGCATCCAAGGCCGCCGCGTGGTCGATGACGAACGCGGTCCGGGTGGAGCTCCGCGAGCAGGGCACCCTCGTCGTCGCCGTCCACGCCGGGTTCATCGACACCGACATGGTGACCCGGGTCCGCGCGCCGAAGGCCAGCCCGTCGGACGTGGTCGCGCAGGTGCTCGACGGCGTCGCGCAGGGCGCCGAGGAGGTGCTCGTCGACGACGAGAGCCGGGCGACCAAGGCGGCGCTGCCCCGCGACCTCGAGGAGCTCTACCCGCGACTGCAGCAGGTGTGGGATGCGCGGCGGCGGGGGCCGCGGTCGTGAGCGATCGGGCGGGGGACGCGCAGGAGGACGAATTCGATCCGAGACTCCTGCCGTGGCAGCCGGTGACCCGGCGAGGCTGGATTCTGCTGCCGGGTGTGATCGTGCTCCTGTCCCTTCTCGTCCTGGCAGCCACTCACGGAGTCGCGACGACAGCTCTCACCGTTCGTCTCACCGACGGATGGCGTGTCGCGGCTCTTGCTGCCCTGTGCGGGGCTGTCATCCTGGCCGTCTTCGGCAGACGGGCGTACATCGAGGTGTCGGAGACGGCTGCGAGACAGAACCGGCGTGCGTTCGTCGGCGTCGGCATCGGCCTCGCCCTGACGCTGGCTGTGACCGGAGCGGTGTCGGGAAGCTCCTTCCTCGCCTCCAGCTCCCTGAGCGGCCTCCTCCTGTTCGCCGTCCAGGCACGCGCTGAGATGGTCCGGCTGCTCGACCGACGCCCGGCGAGAGCCCGAGGCATCGCACTCGGCCTTCTCGCCCTCGGACTCCTCGGCCTCCTCGGAGCGTCCTGGGCCGCTTTCTTGTCCGATCTGCCGGGCCCCTCGCAGGGTGCCGTCGTCGGTGACGGCGTCGTCTACGGCACGATCGCGATCGTCGCCTCGATCCTGCTGCTCCGCAGGATCACGAGGCTCCGCCGCGGTCTCCGGGGCCCCGCGTAGAGTTCCGGGTACACTTGTCTGGGCCGTCACCGGCCCCGTGCCGCGCCTTCCGAGGCTGCAGAGCACCAGACCACTTCACAACTCCTCAGACGTAAAAGGATTTCCAGCGCATGGCGACTACCAACGACATCAAGAACGGCGCCGTTCTCAACATCGACGGCCAGCTCTGGAACGTGATCGAGTTCCAGCACGTCAAGCCGGGCAAGGGTGGAGCGTTCGTCCGCACGAAGATGAAGAACGTCATGAGCGGCAAGGTCGTGGACCGCACGTTCAACGCCGGCACCAAGATCGATTTCGCCAACGTCGACCGCCGCGAGTACACCTACCTCTACGCCGAGGCCGACGGCTACGTGTTCATGGACACCACCGACTACGACCAGATCAACATCCCGGCCACGGTCGTCGGCGACGCCAAGAACTTCATGCTCGAGAACCAGAACGTCCAGGTCGCGCTGCACGACGGCGACCCGCTCTACATCGAGCTGCCGGCCTCGGTCGTCCTCGAGGTCACCTACACCGAGCCCGGCCTCCAGGGCGACCGCTCGACCGGCGGCACCAAGCCCGCCACCGTCGAGACCGGCTACGAGATCCAGGTGCCGCTGTTCCTCGAGACCGGCACGCGGGTCAAGGTCGACACGCGCGACGGCAGCTACCTCGGTCGCGTCAACGACTAGGCGGCGCCTCCACCCATGAGTGCCAGAACCAAGGCCCGGAAGCGCGCGCTCGACGTCCTGTACGTGGCCGACATCCGGCAGATCTCCATCGACGACGCTCTCGTCCAGGAGACCCAGCGTGCGATGGCGAACCCCGAGCGCACCTCGTCCTGGGGCTACGCGCGCGACATCGTCCAGGGCGTGATCGAGAACCGTCCCGAGATCGACGAGCTCATCGAGACATACTCGCAGGGCTGGTCGCTGCAGCGGATGCCGACCATTGACCGCGCGATCCTCCGCATCGGCATCTGGGAGCTGACGCACAACGACGACATCCCCGACGCCGTGGCGATCTCCGAGGCCGTCGAGCTCGCGCAGACGCTGTCGACCGACGACTCGGCGGGATTCGTGAACGGACTGCTGGGCAGGATCGCGACCACCACCGCTTCCTGACGCCAGCGGCGCCTGCGCGCCTGCCGCGCCAGCCCAACCAGCGCGCCAGCGCCAACCACCTCCACCGAGAGGCCGTTTTCCGCCCTCCCGCACCCGTGCGGGGGCGGAAATCGGCCTTTCGCCGGCCCAGATGAGTTGCGCGCAACATGATCGTGCGCGAGGTGCTAGCGTCGGGAGCGTGCCGACAGCCACCGCGATCCCCGCCCCGCTCCTCGACGAGCAGATCTGCTTCGCGCTCTACAGCGCGTCCCGGGCGATCACGTCGCGCTACCGCGAGCTCCTCGAGCCGCTCGGCGTCACCTACCCGCAGTACCTCGTCCTGCTCGTCCTCTGGCAGGACGGCCCCTCGACCGTCACGCACCTCGGCGAGCGCCTGCAGCTCGACTCGGGCACCCTGTCGCCGCTCCTTCGCCGCCTCGAGGCCACGGGTCACGTGGCCCGCAGCCGCAGCCACGACGACGAGCGCGTCGTCGAGGTGTCGCTGACGCCCGGCGGCGAGGCGCTGCGGGAGGCGACCGCCTCGATCCCGGGCAGCATCTGCGAGGCGACCGGCCTCGATCCTGCGGCCCTCGTGGCTCTGCAGGGGCAGATCACCGCCCTCGCCGGCTCCGTCCGCGCGACCCTCTGACTCGACCTCCTTCCGCTCCACCTCATCACCTGACGAAAAGAGAAATCATGCCCACTCGCACCTCACGCACCGCCTGGAACGGCAGCCTCGAAGAGGGCTCCGGCCAGGTCGAGCTCTCCAGCTCCAAGCTCGCCACCTTCGACGTGTCGTTCCCGAAGCGCGCCGCCGACGAGGCCAACGGCGCCACGAGCCCCGAGGAGCTCATCGCTGCCGCCCACTCGGCCTGCTACGCCATGCAGTTCTCGGCGATCCTCGGCCAGGCCGGCGGCACCGTCGAGGCCCTCGACGTCAAGGCCGACGTCTCGCTCGGCGCCGACTCCTCCGACGGCGGCTTCAAGCTGACCGGCATCCACCTCACCGTCAAGGGCGAGGTCTCCGGTATCGACGAGGCCACCTTCGAGAAGGCCGCCGCCGACGCGAAGGCCACCTGCCCCGTGTCGAAGGCCCTCACCGGCGTCGAGATCACCCTCGACACCACCTTCGAGAGCTAGGCCTCCCCGCCACAGCACCGACCGGGCCGGAATGCCCGCTCTGCCCCCGCAGAGCGAGCATTCCGGCCCTCTCGCGTCTGGGCGGAAGCCGCCGTGTCGAGAGGGAACCGATCGGGGGCGGCCGGACACTACGAGACATGAACAGGATCACGGGGGATCACGCCGACTGGGCGCTGGCCCAGGAGGGCGACGGCCGGGCGTTCGCGCGCGTCTTCGACCGGCACGCGCCGAGGCTGCGACGCCACGCGTGGGCGCTGGTGCCGACGCCCGACGACGCGGACGACGTCGTGGCGGTGGTGTTCCTCGAGGCGTGGCGGAAGCGCGACCGGGTCCGCTTCGTCGACGACAGCCTCCTGCCGTGGCTGCTCGTCACCGCGACGAACACCGCGCACAATCTGCAGCGGTCGACCAGGCGGCACCGGGCGTTCCTCGGGAGGTTCCCGGTCGACGATCCTGCGCCCGATCCTGCCGACGCCTTCACCGACGGCTCGGCCGTCGAGGCGCTCTCCGGCCTCCCGCTGGCCGACCAGCGCGTGCTGACGCTCTGCGTCGTCGAAGGACTCGGCGAGCGCGAGGCGGCGTCCGTGCTCGGCGTGCCGGCAGGCACCGTGAAGTCGAGACTCCACCGGGCGAAGGCCCGACTCCAGAAGCAGTACCAGGCGACGACCGAACCCCTCGGAGGCACCCCGTGAACAGCACCGTCGACGCACCCACCGAACGCCTGAGCAGGATCAGGGACGCCCTCGTCGAACGGGTCGAGACCGCCCCCGCCCGACGTCGCCGACCGCACCGCTCCACCGTGGTCGCCGTCGTGACGGCCTTCGTCGTGGGAGGGGCGCTCACCGGAGGCCTGACCGCTGCGGCCGCCGCGGGATCGGGTGACCAGAGCGCGGTCGAGTCGCTGATGGCGACGACGGCCCGCTACGACATGTCGGAGACGACGCACGGACGACTCGTCGGCGCTCCCGTGTTCCAGCAGCTCTCGGGACCCGCGGAGATCCGCCTCCCGTCGAGGCCCGCCGGTGCTGACGCCATCGAAGTGGTCTTCACCTGCACGGATCCCGGGACGTTCTCGCAGAGGTGGGGCTCCCTGCCGGTCGGAGAGGCGGGTCCGTGCACTGTCGGTTCTCCCGATGCCGCCGCCTATCGGTCCGTGTCCGGCACCGGTCGTTCGTTCACGGTCTCCGGCCCTGACAGCGCCCGGTACGCCGTCTGGATCTCGTGGGCCAGATTCCCGACGCTCGCCAGAGCCTCCGCCCAGCAGGACGCCGAGACCGCCGACGGCAAAGCGACTTTCGCGGAGTACACGACCGCCTTCAACCGCCTTCAGGCCTGCATGGCGGAGGCCGGTCACCCCATGGGCGTCGTCCCCTTCGCCGACGAGCGGTACGACTACGCCTATGCCTCCGACGGCAGCGTCGCGTTCGACACCGAGTGCTACCCCCGCGAGTTCGAGGCCGTCGACACCCTCTGGCAGGGCGAGCACCCCGTCCCGTAGCCGCTAGGCTTGACCCCGCACCACACCGACGTCCTTTAAGTTCCGTCCCGAGAGGCGGGGAAGGGGGTCCGATTGAGCACCAGAGAAGTGCTGAGTCAGGCTGACATCACGCGTGCACTGACACGCATCGCCCACGAGATCCTCGAGGGCAACCGCGGTTCCGACGACCTTGTCGTCCTGGGCATCCCCACCCGCGGCGTCCATCTGGCCGACCGCCTGGGCCGCGCGCTCGAGTCGATCAGCGGCGAGGCGGTCCCGACCGGATCGGTCGACGTGACGCTCTACCGCGACGATCTGCGGAGGCAGCCCACCCGGTCGCCGCAGCCGACGTCCCTGCCGCCCGGCGGCATCGACGGCAAGACGGTCGTCCTCGTCGACGACGTGCTCTACTCGGGCCGCACGATCCGGGCCGCTCTCGACGCGATCAGCGCTCTCGGGCGGCCCCGCGTCGTACGACTCGCCGTCCTGGTCGACCGGGGTCACCGCGAGCTCCCGATCCGGGCCGACTACGTGGGCAAGAACCTCCCCACCTCGACCGCGGAGCGCATCTTCGTCCGCCTCGCCGAGAGCGACGCCGGCGACGGCGACTCGGTCGCCATCGAGGGGGGAGCGTCGTGAAGCACCTCCTCAGCACCGCCGACCTCGGCCGCGACGACGCCGTGCAGATCCTCGACATCGCGGAGGACATGGCCGCCGTCTCGACCCGCGAGGTCAAGAAGCTGCCGACCCTCCGCGGCATCACCGTCGTCAACCTCTTCTTCGAGGACTCCACCCGCACCCGGATCTCCTTCGAGGCGGCGGCCAAGCGCCTGAGCGCGGACGTCATCAACTTCTCCGCCAAGGGCTCGAGCGTGTCGAAGGGGGAGTCGCTGAAAGACACCGCGCAGACCCTCGCCGCGATGGGTGCCGACGGGATCGTCATCCGGCACCCCGCGTCCGGCGCGCCCCGCGTGCTCGCCCACAGCGGCTGGGTCGACGCGGGAGTGGTCAACGCCGGCGACGGCACGCACGAGCACCCGACGCAGGCGCTCCTCGACGCGTTCACGATGAGAAGGCGCCTCCACGGCGACGCCAGCCGGGAGAGAGGGCTCGACGGCGTCCGCGTCCTGATCGTGGGCGACATCCTGCACTCCCGGGTCGCCCGCTCGAACGCGTGGCTCCTGAAGACGCTCGGCGCCGAGGTCGCCTTCGTGGCGCCGCCGACGCTCATCCCGAACGGGGTCGCGGCATTCGGCGTCGACGTGCACTACGACCTCGACGAGGCGATCGCGCAGGTGCGGCCCGACGTCGTGATGATGCTCCGGATCCAGCAGGAGCGCATGAACGCGGCGTTCTTCCCGAACGGCCGCGAGTACGCCCGGGCGTGGGGCCTCACCGCCGAGCGCTTCCGGAAGCTGCCCGACACCACCCTCGTCATGCACCCGGGGCCGATGAACCGCGGCCTCGAGATCAGCGACGAGGCGGCCGACTCGGCCCAGTCGACGGTCCTCGAGCAGGTCGCGAACGGCGTCTCGGTCCGCATGGCCGTGCTCTACCTGACCCTCGCCGCAGGCACCCAGACCTCTCAAGGAGCGCAGTGACCGACCAGAACCGCACCGAGCACCTGATCAAGGGTGCGAGCCTCAGCGATGGCCGCACCACCGACATCCTGATCGGCGGGGGCGTGGTCAAGGCCCTCGGCGTGAACCTCACCTCGGTCGGCGCGACGGTCGTCGATGCCGCCGGGCTCCTCGCGCTCCCGGGCCTGGTCGACCTGCACACGCACCTCCGCGAGCCCGGCTTCGAGGGCAGCGAGACGGTCCTGACCGGTTCGCGGGCGGCGGCGAAGGGCGGCTTCACGGCGGTCAACGCGATGGCGAACTCGTCGCCGGTCGCCGACACCGCCGGCGTCGTCGAGCAGGTGCAGGCCCTCGGCGACCGCGCCGGCTACGTGACGGTCCGCCCGATCGGAGCCGTGTCGCAGGGCCTCCAGGGCACCCACCTCTCCGAGATCGGCGCGATGGCGACCTCGCGGGCGAGGGTGCGGGTCTTCTCCGACGACGGCGTGTGCGTCTCCGACCCCCTGCTCATGCGCCGCGCCCTCGAGTACATCAAGGGCTTCGGCGGCGTCCTCGCCCAGCACGCCCAGGAGCCTCGGCTCACCATCGGCGCGCAGATGAACGAGGGCGAGCTCTCGGCGACCCTCGGGCTCGCAGGATGGCCCGCGGTCGCCGAAGAGGCGATCATCGCCCGCGACGTCCTCCTCGCGCACCACGTCGGCGCGCGGCTGCACGTCTGCCACGTCTCCACGGCCGGGAGCGTCGAGGTGGTCCGCTGGGCCAAGTCGCGCGGCTTCGACGTCACGGCCGAGGTCACCCCGCACCACCTCCTCCTCACCGAGGACCTCGTCTCGACCTACGACGCCCGCTACAAGGTGAACCCGCCGCTCCGCCGCCAGGAGGACGTCGAGGCGCTCCGCCAGGGGCTGGCCGACGGCACCATCGACATCGTCGCGACCGACCACGCGCCGCACACGGCGGAGGCGAAGTCGTGCGAGTGGGACAACGCCGCCAACGGCATGGTCGGCCTCGAGTCGGCCCTGAGCGTCGTGCAGAAGACGATGGTCGACACCGGCCTCCTCGACTGGAACGACGTCGAGCGCGTCCTGTCGATCACGCCGGCGGCCATCGGACAGGTCGAGGGCCACGGTCGGCCGATCGGCGTGGGCTCGCCGGCCGAGATCACGCTCTACGATCGGAGTGTGACCAGGGAGTTCTCCGTCCGCGACCTCGCCGGCAAGAGCAGCAACTCGCCCTTCCTCGAGCGCCGCCTGCCCGGCCGGGTCGAGGCCACCTTCCACGCCGGCTACCAGACCGTCGTCGGCGGCGAGCTCGTCGACGAGGCCCTCGTGGCGGAGCACGCCCTGGCGGTGGCTCCCCGGTGACCATCCCGCTGATCCTGACCGCCTTCCTGCTCGGCGGCGTCGCCCTCTTCCTGCTGATGCGCGCAGGATGGCGTCGCCGCGGCCGCGGGCAGGCGGGCGTCGCGCGTCCCGCCCCGGCTCCGGCGGACCTCGGCGAGACCCTGGCCGAGCGCGACCTGTTCTACGTCTCGACGACGAAGGCCGACGACCGCCTCGACCGCATCGTCATCGGAGGCCTCGGCTTCCGCGGGCGGGCCGTCGTCAGCGCCCACCCCGAGGGGGTCGTCCTCGACATCGCCGGCGAGAGCCCGATCCTGATCGCGACTCGCGACCTCCGCGCCATCGGCCGCGCCACCTGGACCATCGACCGCGTCGTCGAGAGCGACGGGCTGATCCAGCTCGGCTGGCGGCTCGGCGACCTCGACGTCGACACCTACCTCCGCGACAACGACGACCCCCGCGCACTCGTCGACGCGATCCGCAGCATCATCCCCAGCACAGGAGAGAAGACCCCGTGACAGACGCACCCACCACGGCCCGGGCCGTCCTGGTCCTCGAAGACGGAAGCCGCTTCGTCGGCCGCCCCTACGGAGCGATCGGCCGCACCCTCGGCGAGGCCGTCTTCGCGACCGGCATGACCGGCTACCAGGAGACCCTGACCGACCCGTCCTACGCCGGACAGATCGTCGTCATGACGGCGCCGCACATCGGCAACACCGGCGTCAACGACGAAGACCCCGAGTCGAGCCGCATCTGGGTGGCCGGGTTCGTGGTCCGCGACGCCAGCCGCATGGTCTCGAACTTCCGCGCGCAGGGCACCCTCGACGACCAGCTCGAGCACGACGGCATCGTCGGGATCCGCGGGGTCGACACCCGCGCGATCACCCGGATCCTGCGCGACACCGGCTCGATGCGCGCCGGCGTCTTCTCGGGCCCGGACGCCGACCTCGGCGACGACGAGCAGCTCGCCATCGTGAAGGCCGGCCCGGACATGCGCGGCCGGAACCTGTCGAGCGAGGTGTCGACCACCGAGCGGTACGAGCTGCCCGCCGAGGGGGAGCGCATCGGATCGGTCGCGGTCCTCGACCTGGGCGTCAAGACCTCCACGCTCCGCTACCTGTCGCAGCGCGGCTTCGACGTCATCGTCGTGCCGCAGTCGATCACGGCCGACGAGCTCCGCGCGATCGGCGCCGACGCCCTCTTCTACTCGAACGGGCCCGGCGACCCCGCGGCCTCCGACTCGCAGGTCGAGCTGCTGCAGGGAGCCCTCCGCGAGGGCACCCCGTTCTTCGGCATCTGCTTCGGCAACCAGCTCCTCGGCCGCGCGCTCGGCTTCGGAACCTACAAGCTGCCCTTCGGCCACCGCGGCATCAACCAGCCGGTCTGGGACAAGACCACCGGCACCGTCGAGATCACCAGCCAGAACCACGGCTTCGCGGTCGACGCCCCGGTCGACGGCGTGCTCGACTCGCCCGCGGGCTTCGGCCGCGTCGAGGTGAGCCACTTCTCGCTCAACGACAACGTCGTGGAGGGCCTCCGCGCCCTCGACATCCCCGCCTTCTCGGTGCAGTACCACCCCGAGGCGGCGGCCGGCCCGCACGACAGCAACCACCTCTTCGACCGGTTCCGCTCGCTCGTGATCGAGCGCGGCTCCGCGAGCACCGCCAAGCAGGAAAGCAACTGATGCCCAAGCGCGCTGATATCAACTCCGTCCTCGTCATCGGCTCCGGGCCGATCGTCATCGGCCAGGCGGCCGAGTTCGACTACTCGGGCACGCAGGCCTGCCGCGTCCTCCGCGAGGAGGGGGTGCGCGTGATCCTGGTCAATCCGAACCCGGCCACGATCATGACCGACCCCGGCTTCGCCGACGCCACCTACATCGAGCCGATCACCTCCGAGGTGCTCGAGTCGATCATCGTCAAGGAGCGCCCCGACGCGGTCCTGCCGACCCTCGGCGGCCAGACGGCCCTCAACGCCGCCATCGCTCTCGACGAGGCCGGCATCCTCGCCAAGCACGGGGTCGAGCTCATCGGCGCCAAGGTCGAGGCGATCCAGAAGGGCGAGGACCGCCAGATCTTCAAGGAGCTGGTGCTCGAGTCGGGTGCCGACGTCGCCAGGTCGCACATCGTGCACCGCCTCGACGAGGCCGTCGCAGCCGCCGAAGACCTCGGGTACCCCCTGGTCGTCCGCCCGTCGTTCACCATGGGCGGCCTCGGCTCGGGCTTCGCGCACGACAAGGCAGAGCTCCTCCGCATGGTCGGCGACGGCCTCCACTCGAGCCCGACGACCGAGGTGCTGCTCGAAGAGAGCATCACCGGCTGGAAGGAGTACGAGCTCGAGCTCATGCGCGACACGGCCGACAACACGGTCGTCATCTGCTCGATCGAGAACGTCGACCCGGTCGGCGTCCACACCGGTGACTCGATCACCGTCGCTCCCGCGCTCACCCTCACCGACCGCGAGTACCAGAAGCTCCGCGACATCGGCATCGACATCATCCGCCGCGTCGGTGTGGACACCGGCGGCTGCAACATCCAGTTCGCCATCGACCCCGCCGACGGCAGGATCATCGTCATCGAGATGAACCCGCGCGTGTCGCGCTCCAGCGCGCTCGCCTCGAAGGCCACGGGCTTCCCGATCGCGAAGATCGCCGCGAAGCTCGCGATCGGCTACCGCCTCGACGAGATCCCGAACGACATCACGAAGGTGACCCCGGCCTCGTTCGAGCCGACGCTCGACTACGTCGTCGTCAAGGTGCCGCGGTTCGCGTTCGAGAAGTTCCCGGCCGCCGACACGACGCTGACCACGACCATGAAGAGCGTCGGCGAGGCGATGGCCATCGGCCGGAACTTCACCACCGCCCTCCAGAAGTCGCTCCGCTCGCTCGAGAAGCGCGGCTCCAGCTTCCACTGGGAGGGCGCGCCCGGCGACGTCGACGCGCTCCTCGAGCTCGCGGCCGTGCCGACGGACGGCAGGATCGTCACGGTGCAGCAGGCCCTCCGCGCCGGCGCCACCGCGACGCAGGTCTTCGACGCCACGAAGATCGACCCCTGGTTCATCGACCAGATCGTCCTGATCAACGAGGTCGCCGAGCAGGTGCGGTCCGCGGGCGAGCTGACCCTCGACGTCCTGAAGGAGGCGAAGGACCACGGCTTCAGCGACGTCCAGATCGCCCAGCTCCGGGGCGGCGCCGAGCAGGATGTCCGCGACCAGCGCCACGCGTTCGGCCTCCGGCCCGTCTACAAGACCGTCGACACCTGCGCCGGCGAGTTCCCCGCCCTCACGCCGTACCACTACTCGTCGTACGACTTCGAGACCGAGGTCGCGCCGTCCGACCGCCGCAAGGTGATCATCCTGGGCTCCGGACCCAATCGGATCGGCCAGGGCGTCGAGTTCGACTACTCCTGCGTCCACGCCTCGTTCGCGCTCTCCGACGCGGGCTTCGAGACGATCATGATCAACTGCAACCCCGAGACGGTCTCGACCGACTACGACACCAGCGACCGGCTCTACTTCGAGCCGCTCACCCTCGAGGACGTCCTCGAGGTCGTCCACGCCGAGAGCGCCTCCGGCGAGCTCGTCGGCGTCGTCGTGCAGCTCGGCGGCCAGACCGCTCTCGGCCTCGCGAAGGGACTCGAGGCCGCCGGCGTGCCGATCCTCGGCACCTCGCCCGACGCCATCGACTCCGCCGAGGAGCGCGGCCTCTTCTCGAAGATCCTGGAGCGGGGCGGCCTGCTCGCCCCCCGGAACGGCACCGGCACCGACTACGCGTCGGCCGTCGCCGTCGCGGAGGAGATCGGCTACCCCGTGCTGGTCCGCCCCTCGTACGTGCTGGGCGGCCGCGGCATGGAGATCGTCTACTCCTCCGAGCTCCTCGCCGACTACTTCGAGCGCACCCGCGACCAGGCGATCATCGGCCCCGACCAGCCGCTCCTCGTCGACCGGTTCCTCGACGACGCGGTGGAGATCGACGTCGACGCCCTCTACGACGGCCACGAGCTCTACGTCGGCGGCATCATGGAGCACATCGAGGAGGCCGGCATCCACTCCGGAGACTCGAGCTGCACCCTCCCGCCGGTGACCCTCGGTCGCGGCGAGATCGACCGGGTCCGCGAGGCGACCCTCGCCATCGCCCAGGGCATCGGCGTGCAGGGGCTCCTCAACGTGCAGTTCGCGATCGCGGCCGGCGTCCTCTACGTCCTGGAGGCCAATCCGCGAGCCAGCCGGACCGTGCCGTTCGTCTCGAAGGCGCTCGGCATCGCCCTCGCGAAGGCCGCGTCGCGGATCATGGTCGGGTCGACCATCCGCTCGCTGGTCGAGGAGGGCGTCCTGCCCGAGAAGGACGGCTCGGACGTCCCGCTCGACTCGCCGATCTCCGTGAAGGAGGCCGTCCTGCCGTTCAAGCGCTTCCGCACCAAGGAGGGCCAGGTGGTCGACAGCGTGCTGAGCCCCGAGATGCGCTCCACCGGCGAGGTCATGGGCATCGACCGCGACTTCCCGCGGGCGTTCGCCAAGAGCCAGACCGAGGCCTACGGCGGACTGCCGACCTCGGGCGTCGTCTTCGTGAGCGTGGCCGACCGCGACAAGCGGGCGATCGTCCTCCCGGTCCTGCGTCTCCAGCAGCTCGGCTTCGAGATCACCGCCACCGAGGGCACCGCGATGGTCCTGATCCGCAACGGCATCAAGGTGCGCGTCGTCGGCAAGTACTCGGAGGGCGGCGAGTCGGTCGTCGACCTGATCAACCGCGACGAGGTCGACATCGTGATCAACACGCCCACCGGCTCGTCGGGGCGGGCCGACGGCTACGAGATCCGCGCGGCGACGGTGGCGGCCGACAAGGCCCTGTTCACCACGATGGCGCAGCTCGGCGCCGCGGTGGCCTCGATCGAGACCAGCCACACCGGCTACGAGGTCACGAGCCTGCAGGACTACGCCCGCGAACGGGAAGCGAAGCGGTGACCGAGGCCTTCGGGGCGCGGCTCCAGGCGGCGTTCGACGCGCACGGCCAGCTCTGCGTCGGCATCGACCCGCACCCCTACCTGCTGGGGGAGTGGGGGCTCCCCGCCACAGCGGGAGGCGCGCGAGACCTCGGTCTCCGGGTTGTGGAGGCGGCCGCAGGATCCGCGTCTGTCGTCAAGCCGCAGGTGGCCTTCTACGAGCGCTACGGGTCGGCGGGGTTCGCGGCGCTCGAGGACGTCCTCGAGGCGGCTCGCGAAACCGACCTGCTGGTCGTGGGCGACGCGAAGCGCGGCGACATCGGCAGCACCATGGACGCCTACGGCGACGCCTGGTTCGCCGACGACTCGCCTCTCCGCGTCGACGCTGCGACGGCTGCCGCCTACCAGGGCGTCGGCGCCGACGCGGGCTTCATCGCCCGCGCCCGCGCCACCGGACGCGGCGTCTTCCTGCTCGCGGCGACCTCGAACCCGGAGGCCAGACCGACGCAGACGGCGATTCTCGCCACAGGTTCGACCGTGGCCGCGGGTATCGTCGACGACGTGCTCGCCGACAACGCCTCCTCCGACCAGGGACTGGGATCGACAGGTGTCGTGCTCGGCGCGACCGTCGCCCTCTCCGACTACGGAATCGACGTCGCCTCGCTGGTGTCGACCCCGATCCTGGCTCCCGGCTTCGGCGCTCAGGGCGCCCGCTACTCCGACATCCGCGACCTCTTCGGGCCGGCCTCGGGGAGCGTCCTCGTGTCGGTGTCCAGGTCGATCCTCGAGGCGGGGCCGTCGGGCGTCGCCGAGGCCGTCCGCCGCGCGTCGGGAGAGGTCGCCGAATGCCTCGCATGACGCCGCCCCCGGTCGACCGGGCCGCCGCCGCGAAAGCGGCCGTCGCCGCCCGCCGCGCGCGGGCCGAGGTGAAGCGCGACGTCGCCGAGCGCCGCCGCACCGCCCTCGACGTCGCCGAGACCGGCTGGCGCGTCGAGCCGACGGCCCCCGAGGCCACCCTCCGCGTCCGGGAGCTCCTGACGAGCATCCCGGGGATCGGCCCCACCCGCGTCACGAAGATCATGGACGACCTCGGCATCGCCGAGTCGAAACGCGTCGGCGGGCTCGGCGTCCGTCAGCGCGTCGTCCTCGGAGACTGGCTGTCGAGGCGCGAGGCGAAGGGGCGCCTGAAGTCGCGCCTCGTGGTCCTCGCGGGCCCGACCGCGGTCGGCAAGGGCACGGTCTCGAGCTACATCCGCGAGAACTACCCCGACGTCCACCTCTCGATCTCGGCGACGACCCGCAAGCCCCGCCCCGGCGAGGTCGACGGCGTGCACTACTACTTCGTCGACGACGACGAGTTCGACCGGATGATCCGCGACCGCGAGCTCCTCGAGTGGGCCGTGGTCCACAACTCCTACCGGTACGGCACTCCTCGGCCGCCGATCGACCGGGCTCTCGACCGCGGCCGCTCCGTCCTGCTCGAGATCGACCTGCAGGGCGCCAGGCAGGTCCGCGCGGTCATGCCGGAGGCCGTCCTGGTATTCCTGCTGCCCCCGACCTGGGAGGAGCTGGTCCGGAGGCTCATCGGGCGAGGCACGGAAGACACCGCCGAGCAGCAGCGCCGCCTCGAGACCGCGAAGGTCGAGCTGGCGGCACAGGACGAGTTCGACGTGAAGGTCGTCAACACCGAGGTCAGCGAAGCGGCCCAGGAGGTCGTAGACTTGATGGCAATGCCCGGAGCGCAGCCCGCTGCCAGGCGACACTGATCTTAGAAACGACACGAGGAGTCTCCATGGCCGACAGAACCAAGGGCATCATCGACCCGCCCATCGACGACCTGCTCTCCAAGGTCGAGTCGAAGTACGCGCTGGTCATCTTCGCCTCGAAGCGTGCGCGTCAGATCAACGACTACTACGCCGACCTCCACGAGGGCTCGCTCTTCGACAACGTCGGCCCGCTGGTCGACTCGACCATCGACGACAAGCCGCTGTCGGTCGCGATGCACGAGATCAACGAAGACAAGCTCACCGCGAAGCCCATCGAGGCCGTCGCCGAGTAGCACGCGCCCTTCCGCCCGAGGCGGGTCCGACCACGGGTCGGGCCCGCCTTCGGCGTCTCCGCCGTGGCCGAGACCCGAGAGGACGGACGCCCCAGAAGTGTCCGAGGGTCGGCGGTAGAGTTGGCTAGCCGCTTTCGCGACAGCGCTCGGCACCCCTCCGGCACCTCTTCCCCTAGGAACCCTGTGACCTCTTCCGGCCTCCGCCTCTTCACGTCCGAATCCGTGACCGAGGGGCACCCCGACAAGATCTGCGACCAGATCTCCGACCGCATCCTCGACGCGCTCCTCGCCGTCGACCCGCACAGCCGCGTCGCCGTCGAGACGCTGGTGACCACGGGTCTGGTGCACGTCGCGGGCGAGGTCACCACCACCGGCTACGTCGACATCCCCACGATCGTCCGCGACCTCATCACGGGCATCGGCTACAACGACTCCTCGGTGAGCTTCGACGGGCGCACCTGCGGCGTCGAGGTGTCGATCGGCTCGCAGTCGCCCGACATCGCCCAGGGCGTCGACGTCGCGCTCGAGGCCCGCACCGGCGAGAGCGCCGACGACGCGCTCAGCCTCCAGGGTGCCGGCGACCAGGGCATCATGTTCGGCTTCGCCACCACCGAGACGCCGCAGCTCATGCCGCTGCCGGTCTGGCTGGCCCACCGCCTCGCCGAGCGGCTCACCGCGGTCCGCAAGGAGGGCCTCCTCGCCTACCTCCGGCCCGACGGCAAGACCCAGGTCACCATCGGCTACGACGGCTACGAGCCGAAGACCGTCGACACCGTCGTGCTCTCCACGCAGCACTCGCCGAGCGTCTCGATGGCCGACCTCGAGCGCGAGGTCGTCGAGCACGTCATCCTGCCCGTCCTCGAGGCCGAGGCGCCCGGGCTCGACCTGTCGGCGACGAAGTTCATCATCAACCCCACCGGCCGCTTCGAGATCGGCGGGCCCCAGGGCGACGCGGGCCTCACCGGCCGCAAGATCATCGTCGACACCTACGGCGGGGCCTCGCGTCACGGCGGCGGCGCCTTCTCGGGCAAAGACCCCTCGAAGGTCGACCGGAGCGCCGCCTACGCCATGCGCTGGGCCGCGAAGAACGCCGTCGCGGCAGGGTTCGCCGAGCGCCTCGAGCTCCAGGTCGCCTACGCCATCGGCCGGGCCGCCCCGGTCGGGCTCTACGTCGAGACCTTCGGCACCGGCCACGTCGCCGACGAGGTCATCATCGACGCCGTCCGGCGGGTCTTCGACCTCCGACCGGCGGCGATCATCCGCGACCTCGACCTGCTGCGCCCGATCTACGGCCAGACGTCGACCTACGGCCACTTCGGCCGCGAGCTGCCCGACTTCACCTGGGAGCGCCTCGACCGCGTCGACGCCCTCCGCGCCGCCGCCGGCCTCGACGCCGCTCCGGAGCACTAGGGGCGCCGTGGCCCTCGCCGTCGCGAGGGTGTTGGTCGACACGCCCCTGCCCCAGCTCGACCGGCTGTTCGACTACGCCGTCCCGGAGCGCCTCCGCGCCGACATCGGCCCGGGCATGCGCGTCAAGGTGCCGCTCCGGTCCGCCGGGCGCATGACCGACGGCTTCGTCGTCGAGGTGGTCCCGTCGAGCGAGCACGAGGGCTCGCTCAGCGAGGTCGAGGAGCTCCTCTCGACCGTGCCCGTCCTCGCCCCCGAGGTCTGGCGGCTGGCCCGGGCGCTGGCCGACCGGGCCGGCGGCTCCGCGAGCGACGTGCTCCGGCTGGCCGTGCCGACCAGGCAGGTGCGTGTCGAGAAGGCGTGGCTGGCAGCGCGGGAGGCAGCGCGAGACGCGGCGCGCGACGAGGCGCAGGCGAACGGCGAGGGGCAGGATCCTGCGCTCGACGCCACCCCACCCGAGCCCCGCCCGGTCTCGGGCTACCGCTCCGTCGACCTCGTCGCCGCCGTGCGCTCCCGGGCCCGCCTCGCCCTCGACGCCGTGCCGCGCGTCGTCGAGCTGCCGGCGCCCGACGGCGACGTCCCGAGGCCCGGCAACGACGACGAGCGTCCGCGGTGGGTGGGGCAGTGGGCCGTGACCCTGGCGGAGCTCGCAGCGGTCGCCCTCGCCGACGGTGAGAACGCGATCCTGGCTGTCCCCGACTACCGCGACCAGGAGCAGCTCGTGCTGGCCCTCGAGGCCGTCGTCGACCCCCGTCGGATCGTCCGCCTCGACTCGAAGCAGTCGAACCCCGACCGGTACCGCGCACTCCTCCGGGCCCGGGGCGACGAGGCGCTCGTGCTCGTCGGCAACCGCTCGGTGCTGCTGGCGCCCTCGGCCCGCCTCGGCCTGATCGCCGTGTGGGACGACGGCGACCCCCTCTTCTCCGAGCCGCTCAGCCCCTACGTGCACGCCCGCGACACCGCGCTGCTGCGCTACGAGCAGCAGAGGCCCGCCCTCGTGTTCGCCGGTCACGCGCGGAGCGCCGACGTGCAGCGCCTCGTCGAGATCGGCTGGCTCACCGAGGTGTCGCCCGACCCGCGCTACCAGCCGCGGGTGATCCCGACGACGCAGCAGGGGTCGCGCGAGGGCTTCGCAGCCAACGCGCGGATCCCGTCGAGCGCCTGGACCGAGGCGAAGGCCGCCGTCGAGCACGGCCCGGTCCTGGTGCAGGTGGCCCACCCGGGCTACGCGCCGCGGCTCGCCTGCACCGAGTGCGGCGACACGGCGAGGTGCCTCCGCTGCTCCGGCCCGCTCCAGAAGAAGGACGCCCACGCCACGCCCGCCTGCGCCTGGTGCGGAGCCCTCGCGGTGGGCTGGCACTGCGTCACCTGCGAGAACACGATGATGCGCGCGGTCGGCACCGGCGCCGGGCGCACCGCCGACGAGCTCGGCCGGGCGTTCCCGGGCGTGAAGGTCGTCGTGTCCGACGGGTCGCGGCCGATCCTCCGCGTCGACGGCGAGTCGGCGATCGTCGTGGCGACCCGCGGCGCCGAGCCGGTCGCGCCGGGAGGCTACCGCGCGATCCTGCTGCTCGACGGCGAGCGCATGCTGGCCCGCGAGAGCCTGCGGGTGGCGGAGGACTGCCTGCGCTGGTGGGCCGACGCGACGGCCCTCGCCGCGCACCGCGCGCCCGTGTTCCTGGTCGGCGTCGGCGGGTCGCTCGCCTCGGCCCTGGCCACCTGGAACCTCGCCCGCTTCGCCTCCGCCGAGCTCGCCGACCGGCGCCATCTGCGCTTCCCGCCGGCGATCCGCGTCGCGACGGTCACCGGGAAGACCGAGACGGTCGAGACGGCGCTCGACGACCTCCCGGCAGAGATCCGCGCCGAGACGCTCGGGCCGGTCGACACCGACGACGGCACCGTCCGGGCGATCGTCCGGTTCGACTACGCCGCCGGGCACGACGTCGCCGCGATCCTCCGCGGCCGCGTGATCCGCGCTGCCACCGACCGCCGGCGGATCCCCGGCGACCCGCGCGGTTCGAATCAGCGCCGCGCCGTCCCTACACTCAGAGTGCGGTTCGACGACGTCGAGCCGTTCGCCGACTGATCCGGCCCTGCTCGTCCAACAGAAAGCCCGACCGTGCGCCTCGTCTTCGCCGGCAGCCCAGAAGCCGCCGTCCCGTCCCTCCGTGCCCTCGCCGCGAGCGAGCACGACGTGGTGGCCGTCCTCACCCGCGACGACACCCCGCAGGGCCGCAAGCGGGTCCTGACGCCGACCCCGGTGGCGACGGCCGCCGACGACCTCGGCATCCCCGTGATCAAGACGCGCAGGATCACCGACGACGCCACCCGGGCGGTGGCAGACACCGGCGCCGACCTCGGCGTCATCGTCGCCTACGGCGCCCTGCTCCGCGAGCCGCTCCTGTCGACACCGCGCCTCGGCTGGATCAACCTCCACTTCTCGCTGCTGCCACGCTGGCGCGGTGCGGCCCCGGTCCAGCGCGCCCTCATCGCGGGCGACGCGGTGACCGGCGCCGCCGTCTTCCAGCTCGTGCCCGACCTCGACGCCGGCGACGTGTTCGCCTCCGTCTCGAAGCCGCTGAAGGGCGACGAGACCGCGGGGCACCTGCTCGACGAGCTCGCGATCACCGGGGCGCTGCTGCTGTCTCGCGTGGTCGACGACCTGGCCGCGGGCCGGGCGACGGCTGTCGCGCAGGAGGGCGAGGTGGTCCTGGCCCCGAAGCTCACGGTCGACGACGGCCTCCTCGACCTCTCCGGTCCGGCGCGCGCCGCCCTCGACCGGTTCCGCGGCGTGACTCCCGAGCCCGGCGCGTTCACGCTCGTCGGCGGCACGCGGCTGAAGGTCCTCGAGCTGCGCCTGCCCGACGACGCCCCCGACCCGCTCCCAGCCGGGTCCATCGTGCTCGAGGGCCGACGGGTCCTGGTCGGCACGTCCACGACCCCGCTCGAGCTCGTCACCGTGCAGCCGTCGGGCAAGAAGGCCATGCCGGCCGCCGACTGGCTGCGCGGTGCGCCCGACCGCGAGAGCCTGGTCGTCGATCCGCCGGCGTCCCAGCCCGACGACGGGGCCCGCGCGTGAGCGGCGTCCAGCCGGCCCGCCGCGTCGCCCTCGAGGTCATCCGCGCGGTCGAGCACGACGACGCCTACGCGAACCTCCTCCTCCCGCAGCGAATCGTCCGAGCGCGGCTGAGCCCGCAGGACGCCGGTCTCGCGACCGAGCTGACCTACGGGACGCTCAGGATGTCGGGCTACTACGACCGCGTGATCGCCCTGGCCGCGAGACGGCCGACGTCGGCGATCGATCCTGCGCTCCTCGACGTCCTGCGCCTCGCGAGCCACCAGCTGCTCGCCACGCGCGTCGCTCCGCACGCCGCCGTCGACGAGTCGGTGTCGCAGGCCCGCGAGGTCGGCAGCCGCTCGGGCACGGGGTTCGTCAACGGCGTGCTGCGGACGATCTCCCGGTCGACGCCCGAGGAGTGGCGCAGCCGCGTCCTCGACGGGGCGACGAGCACCGACGACCGCCTCGCCGCCGAGTACTCGCACCCCGAGTGGGTCGTCCGCGCCTTCCGGGGCGCCCTCGCGGCCGACGACCGCGCCAGCGAGCTCGAAGCGCTCCTCGCCGCCGACAACGAGCCCGCTCGCGTCAGCCTGGTCGCGCTGCCCGGGCTCGCCGTGCCCGCAGACGTCCCGACGGCCGACCCCGGGCGCTTCTCGCCCGTCGCCATCACGGCGCCGTCGGGCGATCCGGCCTCGCTGCCCCTGGTCGCCGAGGGCCGTGTCCGGGTCCAGGACGAGGGCTCGCAGCTGGCAGCGCTCGCCCTGTCGCGCGTCGCACCGATCGCTCCGGGGGAGCGCTGGCTCGACATGTGCGCGGGTCCTGGCGGCAAGGCGGCCCTCCTCGCGGCGGAGGCGGCGCGCGGGGGAGCGACCCTGGTCGCGAACGAGCTCGTCCCGGCGCGCGTCGGTCTCGTGCGGAAGGCCCTGCAGGCGGTGCCCGGCGGCGTGACCGTCCGGCAGGGCGACGCGACGCTCGTCGGCGAGGCAGAGCCGGCCGCGTACGACCGCATCCTGCTCGACGCCCCGTGCACCGGCCTCGGCGCCCTCCGTCGCCGCCCGGAGGCGCGCTGGCGGAAGCAGCCGCGCGACGTCGCCGAGCTCACCGGCCTCCAGGCGAGGCTCTTCGCCTCCGCGCTGGCCGCCCTGGCGCCCGGCGGCACGCTCGCCTACATCACCTGCTCCCCGCACACGGCCGAGACCCGGGCGGTCGTCGAGTCGGGCCTCAAGCGCTGGGTCCGCGACGGCGGACCCGAGATGGAGGTGCTCGACGCCTCCGCCACCCTCGAGGCGGTCGCCACCGCGCCCCTCGACCTCGGCCCGGGGCCGTTCGCACAGCTGTGGCCGCACCGCCACGGCACCGACGCGATGTTCGTCAGCCTCCTGCGGAAGCCCGTCTGAACCCCGCAGGGAGCCGCCGGTAGGCTTGACGGGTGTCCGTCCGCATCAGCCCCAGCATCCTCTCGGCCGACTTCGTGAACCTCGAGCGCGACCTCCATCGCATCTCGAGTGCCGACCTGGTCCACGTCGACGTGATGGACGGCCACTTCGTGCCGAACCTCACGCTCGGCCTGCCGGTCGTCCAGCGGATCGCCGAGGTGTCCCCGCTGCCGCTCGACATCCACCTGATGATCGACGACCCCGACTCCTGGGCGCCGCGGTACGCCGAGACCGGGGCCTTCTCGGTGACCTTCCCCGCCGAGGCCGCGTCCGACCCGAAGGCCCTCGCCCGCGCGATCCGCAGCGCAGGATCGCGCGCCGCGGTCGCCGTCAAGCCCGGCACCGCCATCGAGCCCTGGCTCGACCTCCTCGACGAGATCGACATGATCCTGGTCATGACCGTCGAGCCCGGCTTCGGCGGCCAGTCGTTCATCGACGACACCATGCCGAAGCTGCGGACCGCGCGGGAGGCCGTCGACGCGTCCGGGCTCGACGTGTGGCTGGAGGTCGACGGCGGCATCAACGACGAGACGATCGTGACCGCGGTCCGCAACGGCGCCGACACGATCGTCGCCGGGTCGTCGGTCTACGGCCGGCCCGGCACGCCCGAGCCGGCCGAGCGCATAGCGGCACTGCGGGCCGCCGCGGGCCGGGTAGCCTAGTCCCCGTGAAATCCTTCGACGACCTGTTCGCAGAGCTCTCGGCCAAGGCCGAGTCGCGCCCCGAGGGGTCGGGCACCGTGAAGGAGCTCGACGCCGGTGTCCACCAGATCGGCAAGAAGATCGTCGAGGAGGCCGCCGAGGTGTGGATGGCCGCCGAGTACGAGGGCGACGTCGCCACCGCCGAAGAGATCTCGCAGCTCCTCTACCACCTGCAGGTGCTGATGCTCGCGAAGGGCCTGACACCGGCCGACGTGTACCGACATCTGTGAACTGACTCCCCGCGAACCAGTTCACCCCCGACAGATCGGCACCCACCCATGCTCCGCGTTGCAGTGCCCAACAAGGGCTCCCTGTCCGAGACCGCCAGTCAGATGCTCTCCGAGGCCGGGTACTCCGGCCGCCGCGACCCCAAGTCGCTCTACCTCGCCGACGAGCGGAACGGGGTCGAGTTCTTCTACCTCCGCCCCCGCGACATCGCCACCTACGTCGGCTCCGGGGCCCTCGACGTCGGCATCACGGGCCGCGACCTCCTGCTCGACTCCGGGTCGCGCGCCCTCGAGGTCGCGCCCCTCGACTTCGGCTCCTCGACGTTCCGGTTCGCCGGTCCGGCCGGCCGGTTCTCCGACCTCCGCGACCTCGAGGGCGTCCGTGTCGCCACCAGCTACGCCGGCCTCGTCCGCGCCTTCCTGGCCGAGCACGGCGTCACCGCCGAGCTCGTGAGCCTCGACGGCGCTGTCGAGAGCGCCGTGCAGCTGGGTGTCGCCGATGCGATCGCCGACGTCGTCGAGACGGGCACGACGCTCCGCGCCGCCGGCCTCGAGATCTTTGGCCCCGTGATCCTGCGCTCCACGGCCGTGCTGATCTCGTCCGAGGCGCAGCCCGCGGGCCTCGACGTGCTGCAGCGCCGCCTGCAGGGCGTGCTCGTCGCCAGGCAGTACGTCCTGATGGACTACGACCTGCCGGTGAGGCTCCTCGAGGAGGCCACCCGCATCGCCCCTGGCCGCGAGTCGCCGACCGTCTCGCCGCTGCACGACCCCGAGTGGGCGGCGGTCCGGGTCATGGTGCCGAAGTCCGACACCAACCAGATCATGGACGCCCTGTACGACCTCGGCGCGCGCGCGATCCTGGTCAGTCCGATCCACGCCGCGCGGCTGTGACCGTGCCCTCCGTCCGAGACGAGCCCGGAGCGAGCAGCCTCGCCGTCCGGGTCATCCCGTGCCTCGACGTGGCTGCCGGCCGCGTCGTCAAGGGCGTCAACTTCCTCGACCTCCGCGACGCGGGCGATCCGGTCGAACTGGCCCGCACCTACTACGAGCAGGGCGCCGACGAGGTCACCTTCCTCGACGTGACCGCGACGGTCGAGCAGCGGGCGACCATGTACGAGGTCGTGCGGGCGACGGCCGAGCAGGTGTTCATCCCGCTGACGGTCGGCGGGGGAGTCCGCTCGACCGACGACGTCGCACGTCTGCAGGCGGCCGGCGCCGACAAGATCGGCGTCAACTCCGCCGCCATCGCCCGGCCCGACCTGCTCGGCGAGATCGCCGACCGGTTCGGCGCGCAGGCCCTCGTGCTGAGCCTCGACGTCAAGCGCTCCGGAGCGACCCCGAGCGGATTCGTCGTCACGACGCACGGCGGCCGCACCGAGACCGACCTCGACGCGCTCGTCTGGGCCCGCGAGGCCATCGAGCGCGGCGCCGGCGAACTCCTCGTCAACTCCATCGACGCCGACGGCACGAAGCAGGGCTTCGACCTCGAGCTCGTCGGCCTGATGCGCGAGGTCAGCAGCGTCCCCGTCATCGCGTCCGGGGGAGCGGGGGCGGTCGGGCACTTCGCCCCGGCGATCGCTGCCGGCGCCGACGCCGTCCTGGCCGCGTCGGTCTTCCACAACGGCGAGCTGACCGTCGGCGACGTCAAGGCGGCCCTCGCCGCCTCGGGCGCCGTCGTCCGCGCCGCGCCGCACCAGAGCGCCCAGGAGGGCCGATGACCGACACGCTCACCCGCGACACCGTCGAGGAGGTCGTCGAGCGCGCCGCGTTCGACGCCCACGGCCTCCTTCCCGCGATCATCCAGGAGGAGTCGACCCGCGACGTCCTGATGATGGGCTGGATGGACGCCGAGGCGCTCCGCCGCACCCTCACCGAGGGCCGCGTCACGTTCTGGTCGCGCTCCCGGCAGGAGTACTGGCGGAAGGGCGACACCTCCGGCCACGCCCAGTACGTGCGGGGAGCCGCCCTCGACTGCGACGCCGACACCCTGCTCGTCACGGTCGAGCAGATCGGGGCGGCCTGTCACACCGGCGCCCACGCCTGCTTCGACGTCGAGCCGCTGAGCCCCGTGATCGGCTCGTCCGATGACTGACACGGCCACCGCCCGCGAGACGGCCCCCGGCGCGACGCCTTCCGTCGACGCGACTCCCGGCTCCACGACTCACGGCGAGCCCCGCACCACCACGCGCGCCGAGTTCGACGCGCTCCTCGAGGGCCACCGCGTCGTCCCGGTCATCCGGAGCCTCTACGCCGACGGCGAGACACCCGTCGGCATCTACCGGAAGCTCGCCGGCGGCCGTCCGGGGACCTTCCTCCTCGAGTCCGCCGAGCAGGGCGGCATCTGGTCGCGCTACTCGTTCGTGGGCGTCTCGTCGTTCGGGGTCCTGACCACCGCCGGCGCAGGATCGACGCGCGAGACGGCCTGGATCGACTACGGCATGAGCGCCGACCGCGCGTTCGGCGACGCGACGGGCACCCCGCTCGAGGTGCTCCGATCACTCCACGCCCGCTGGCAGACCCCGAGCATCCCCGGCTTCCCGCCGCTCACCGGCGGCCTCGTCGGGTTCATCGGCTGGGAGGCGGTGCGCGAGCTGGAGAACCTCCCCGACGCGCCCCCGGCGGAGTTCGACGTGCCCGCCCAGGCTCTGAGCTTCGTCTCCGAGCTGGTCGTCCTCGACCACCGCAGAGGGTCGGCGCTCCTCGTCGCCACGGCGCTCAACGACGGCTCCGACGACGCCGATGCGCTCTGGGCGGCCGCGCAGGCCCAGCTCGACGCCCTCCAGTCGCGCCTCGCGCAGCCGAGCGAGGCGTTCCTGGCCGAGGTCGACCTCTCGATCGAGCCCGAGCCGGTCCGCCGGACCACCGACGACGAGTACGCCGAGGCGATCCTGCGCTCGAAGGAGCACATCCGCGACGGCGACGTGTTTCAGGTCGTCATCTCGCAGCGCTTCGACCACGCGCTCACCGCCTCGGCCATCGACGTCTACCGCGTGCTGCGGACCCTCAACCCGAGCCCCTACATGTACCTCGTGAGTCTCGAAGACACGGGGGGAGCGCCCTACCAGATCGTCGGATCGAGCCCCGAGGCGCTCGTGAAGGTCGACGGCACGCGCGTGTACTCGCACCCGATCGCAGGATCGAAGCCGCGCGGCGCGACCCCCGAAGAAGACCTGGCCCTCGCCACGGCCCTCGAGGGCGACGCGAAGGAGCGGGCCGAGCACCTCATGCTGGTCGACCTGGCCCGGAACGACCTGCTGAAGGTCTGCCTCCCCGGCAGCGTCGAGGTCACCGAGTTCATGCACGTCGAGCGCTTCAGCCACATCATGCACCTCGTGTCGAGCGTCGAGGGCGACCTCGCCCCCGGGACGAACGCGATCGACGCGTTCCGGGCCACCTTCCCGGCCGGAACCCTGTCCGGGGCGCCGAAGCCGCGGGCTCTCGAGATCATCGACGCCCTCGAACCGGCGCAGCGGGGCGTCTACGGCGGCGTGGTGGGGTACTTCGACTTCGCAGGATCAGCCGACGTCGCCATCGCCATCCGCACCGTGCTGCTGCAGTGCGATGTGGCCCGGGTCCAGGCCGGAGCGGGGCTCGTCGCCGACTCCGACCCGGCCGCCGAGAACCAGGAGGCCCGGAACAAGGCGGCCGCGCCTCTCCGGGCCGTGGCTGTCGCCAACGCGATGAGAGAGCTGCACTGATGACGCCACGATCGACCAAGCTGCTCGCCGTCCTGGGCGGGCTCGCCCTCTCCGGCGTCGGGCTCCTCGCGTACACGCAGACCTGGGTCGACGTCCGGGTGTCGTCGCCGCAGGGCGGCGCGCTCGGCGTGGCCGCGGCGGGCAGCCAGGCGGCGCCGGCGCTCTCGGCGCTGTCCCTCGCAGGGCTGGCCCTCTTCGGGGCGATCACCATCGCCGGGCCCGTGTTCCGGGCGATCCTCGGCGTCCTGGCCGTCATCCTGGGCGGCTGCATCGTCCTGTCTTCGATCCTGGTCGTGACCGACCCGATCGGCTCGGCCCAGACGGCCATCACGAAGGTGACCGGCGTCGACGGCGCCCGCTCCGTCTCCGGCATCGTGCTCCGGCACTCGGTCACGGCGTGGCCCTGGGTGGCTCTCGTCGGCGGCGTCCTGATGGCCGCGGTCGGCGTCTTCGTCCTCGTGACCTCGAGGCGGTGGCCCGCCTCGACCCGCCGCTACCAGGCCGTCCGGCTCGTCGATTCCGACGCTCCGGCCGACCCGGTCGCGACCTGGGACACCCTCACCACGGGCGTCGACCCGACTGATCTCGACGCCGAGCGTTCGCGCCCGGAGGGCGACCGCGAGACGGGTGACACCCGGTAGACTCTGGGCTCGAACCCCTAGTACTTCAAGGAGCACCGTGAGCACGCAGACCACGAGCAAGGCCGCCGCCGAGACCGCCCGCCAGGGCGACTCGAGCGAGGAGCACGACGCCGAGGGCAACTCGATCGCCGCGTGGGCCGCCGTCATCATCATGCTCGTCGCATTCGCCGTCGGCACCATCGCGTTCTGCTTCGACTACCCGGTCGTCGTCTGGATCGCCGCGGGCTTCGAGGTCGTCGGCCTCATCGTCGGCCAGGTCCTGAAGCGCATGGGCTACGGCGTCGGCGGCAGCCGCTACGCCTCGAAGGTGCACGAGTAAGTGCTCGACGATCTCTACGCGGGGTCCCTCGCCGACGCGTCGGCCAGACAGGCCCTGCGGCCCCTCGACGTCGTCGAGCGAGCAGCCCGCGACCGCGCGCCGGCCCTCGACGCCCGTGCCGCCCTCCAGCCCGCAGACCGGGTCAAGATCATCGCCGAGGTCAAGCGCGCCAGCCCGTCCCGTGGCGCGCTCTCCGAGATCGCCGACCCCGCCTCGCTCGCCCTGTCGTACGAGACCGGCGGCGCCAGCGCGATCAGCGTCCTGACCGAGGGTCGCAAGTTCAAGGGCACGCTCGCCGACCTCGAGGCCGTGCGCGACGTCGTCTCGGTCCCGGTGCTCCGCAAAGACTTCATCGCCACGCCGTACCAGGTCTTCGAGGCCCGGGCCGCCGGCGCCGACCTCGTCCTCCTCATCGTCGCCGGCCTCCCGCAGGCCGAGCTGGTCTCCCTGCACGAGCTCGTCCTCGAGCTGGGCATGACCGCTCTGATCGAGACGCACTCGGCCGACGAGGTCGTCCGCGGTCTCGACGCCGGCGCCACGGTCCTCGGCGTCAACGCCCGCGACCTCACCACCTTCGAGCTCGACCAAGACCTGTTCGGCAGCCTCGCCGACAGCATCCCCTCGGGCGTCGTCCGCGTCGCGGAGTCGGCGGTCAAGTCGCCCGCCGACGTGGCCCACTACCGTCGCTCCGGTGCCGACGTCGTGCTCGTCGGCGAGGCTCTCGTCGTCCACGGCGATCCTGTCGACGCTCTCAACACCTTCCTGGAGGTCTGATGACGAAGCTGCGCGAAGCAGTGGGTCCGTACTTCGGCGAGTTCGGCGGGCGCTTCGTCCCCGAGTCGCTCGTGGCGGCTCTCGACGAGCTCGACCAGGCCTACCGGGCGGCTGCCGTCGATCCCGAGTTCCAGGCGGAGCTGGCCGCTCTCAACAAGTCGTACACGGGCCGCCCCTCGATCATCACCGAGGTGCCCCGGTTCGCCGAGCACGCCGGCGGCGCGCGGATCTTCCTCAAGCGCGAAGACCTCAACCACACCGGCTCGCACAAGATCAACAACGTGCTGGGTCAGGCGCTCCTCGCCCGGAAGCTCGGCAAGACGCGCCTGATCGCCGAGACCGGAGCCGGGCAGCACGGCGTCGCCACCGCGACCGCAGCCGCCCTCTTCGGCATGGAGTGCGTCGTCTACATGGGCGAGGTCGACACCGAGCGCCAGGCGCTCAACGTCGCCCGCATGAAGCTGCTCGGGGCCGACGTCGTCGCTGTCACCACCGGCTCCCGCACCCTCAAAGACGCGATCAACGACGCGCTCCGCGACTGGGTCTCGAGCGTCGAGAAGACCCACTACGTCCTCGGCACGGTGGCCGGTCCGCACCCGTTCCCCACGATGGTGCGCGACTTCCACAAGGTGATCGGAGAAGAGGCCCGGCAGCAGATGCTCGAGCTGACCGGCGCCCTGCCCGACGCCATCACCGCCTGCATCGGCGGCGGCTCGAACGCCATCGGCATCTTCGACGCCTTCCTCGACGACGAGTCGGTCGACCTCTACGGCTACGAGGCCGGCGGCGACGGCATCGAGTCCGGCCGCCACGCCGCGTCGATCACCCTGGGCCGCACCGGCGTCCTCCAGGGGGCCAAGTCGTACCTGATGCAAGACGAAGACGGCCAGACCGTCGAGAGCCACTCCATCTCCGCCGGTCTCGACTACCCGGCCGTCGGTCCCGAGCACGCGTGGCTCGCGAAGATCGGGCGCGTGAAGTACGAGCCCGTGACCGACCGCGAGGCGATGGAGGCGTTCCGACTCCTCAGCCGCACCGAGGGCATCATCCCCGCCATCGAGTCCGCTCACGCCCTCGCCGGCACCATCCGCCTCGGCCGCGACCGCGGTCCCGGCTCCTCGATCCTGGTCTCGCTGTCCGGTCGCGGCGACAAGGACGTCGCGAGCGCCAGCCGCTACTTCGGGATCCTCGACGACGAAGGGCAGCCGGCGTGATCGACACGACCAGCAGCAAGGTCTCGCGCGCGATCCAGGCGAAGAGAGACGCAGGATCGGGCGCTGTCATCGGCTACCTGCCGGTCGGCTTCCCGACCCTGTCCACCAGCATCGAGGCGGCTGTCACTCTGGCCGGCAACGGCATCGACGTCCTCGAGCTCGGCCTGCCCTACTCCGACCCGGTGATGGACGGCCCCGTCATCCAGGCGGCGACCCAGCGCGCCCTGGCCGAGGGCTTCCGCGTGCGCGAGCTCTTCCCGGCCGTGCGCGAGATCGTCTCCCAGACCGACATCCCCGTCGTGGTCATGACCTACTGGAACCCGGTGTCGCAGTACGGTGCCCAGCGCTTCGCCGACGACCTGGCCGCCGCCGGGGGAGCCGGGCTCATCACGCCCGACCTCATCCCCGACGAGGCGACCGAGTGGATGACGGCTGCCGAGCGGGCCGACCTCGACCGCATCTTCCTGGCCGCTCCGTCGTCCAGCGAGGAGCGTCTCCGGCAGGCCGTCGAGGCCAGCCGCGGCTTCGTCTACACCGTCTCGACGATGGGCATCACCGGTGCCCGGAGCGACGTCGACGCCGCCGCCTCGACCCTCGTCGAGCGCCTCCGGGCCGTCGGTGTCGACAACGCCTGCGTGGGCCTCGGCATCTCGACCGCGCAGCAGGTGCGCGAGGTCCTCGAGTACGCCGACGGTGCGATCATCGGGTCCGCGTTCGTCCGCGCCCTGGCCGAGGGCGGCGTCGAGCGCCTCGCCGAGGTCGCGTCCGACCTGGCCTCGGGCAGTAGAGTCTCCTAGCGTCGCTGCTCCCTCGCGCAGCAGCAACCTCCTCCGCACTACGAAAGGCACCTGAACGTTGTTGCCCCTGAGCATCCCCAGCCCGTCTGCCGCCTGGCAGTCCTTCGATGTCACGGACTGGTTCAACAGCACGTTCGGCACGAACCTGACGTTCAACGTCAGCGTCCGTGCGTACGCCATCTGCATCCTGCTCGGGATCGTCGCGGCCGTCCTCCTCACCAACGCCCGCCTCAACCGGCGCGGCGCCGAGCGCTGGATCATCATCGACCTCGCCATCTGGTGCGTGCCGTTCGGCATCGTCGGCGGCCGCTTCTTCCACGTCGTCTCGCACCCCGACGACTACTTCGGCGGGCAGCCGCTCTGGCACGTCTTCGCCGTCTGGGAGGGCGGGCTCGCGATCTTCGGCGCCCTGGCCTTCGGCGCCATCGGCGCGATCCTCGGCTGCCGCCAGACCGGCATCCGCTTCTCCGTGTTCGTCGACGCCCTCGCGCCCGGCCTCATGCTCGCGCAGGCGTTCGGCCGCTTCGGGAACTACTTCAACCACGAGCTCTTCGGCACGCCCACCACGCTGCCCTGGGGCCTCCAGATCGAGTCCGACAACCCGGCCTACCCGATCGGCCTCCCCGCCGGGACACTGTTCCACCCGACGTTCGCCTACGAGATCCTGTGGAACCTGTTCGGCATGGCCGTCATCCTGCTGATCAACCACAACGTGCGGCTCGAGTGGGGCAAGACGTTCGCGCTCTACCTCGTCTGGTACGGCACCGGCCGCATGTGGTTCGAGTCGATCCGCACCGACTACAGCGAGCTCTTCCTCGGGGTCCGCGTCAACGTGTGGGTCGCGTTCCTCGCCGTGGGCCTCGGCGTCTTCGTCTTCTACGTGCAGAGTCGACGGCACACGGGCCTCGTGCCGAGCGCGTACCTCCCGGGCCGCGGGCCGAACGAGGCCGGTTTCAACCCCGTCATCACCGGGGAGGTCGACCACCCTGAGGTAGACTCCATCGCGGGGTCGACCGGCGATCGCGACGACGACACAGCGGTCGGAGCGAAGGCCACGACCACCGTCTGAGGCGCGAGCACCGCCTCGAGACCCACCGCGACACCCGCCCCATCCCGGCGGGCGAGACGGCAGCACCACCAGAAGCAACCAGAATCAGAAGCACTACAAGGCAGCAGCACCACAGACCACGAGCACCACAGCCCGCCGGGCGAGCCGATCAGGCCGCCGGGCACCGGAACACCTCGCGATCCGCACTCAGAACGCGAGAAGCAACGACGTCCGTCAGGCCACGACCCCGCGCCGACGACGCCAGCCACAACCCCTCGGTTTCCTGCCGAGAGGTCGCGAATCGGGCCAGCGACGCCCCGCCCTGCGTTACCTTTCACGTACTAGGCCACCGTGCTCCAGACCACGGTGCCAGTCCACCCTCGTGAGGACGGATCGACATGGCTCTCACGCCAGCGCACCAGACCTTCAGCAGCATCCCCGCGGCCCAGGGCCTCTACGACCCTGCCCAGGAGAAGGACGCCTGCGGCCTCGCCATGGTGGCGACGCTCCGCGGCACCCCGGGCCACGACATCATCGACGCGGCGCTCGGCGCCCTCCGGAACCTGGAGCACCGCGGTGCCGTGGGCTCCGACGCGGGCACCGGCGACGGCGCCGGCATCCTGATGCAGGTGCCCGACGCCTTCTTCCGCGAGGTCGTCGACTTCGAGCTCCCGGCCCCCGGCCGCTACGCGGTCGGCCTCGGCTTCCTGCCGGTCGACGACGACGAGCGCGGCGCCCTGAAGACCGCCATCGAGGCGATCGCCCGCGACGAGTCGCTGCGCGTCCTCGGCTGGCGGGTCGTCCCGGTGCGCGCCGACGAGCTCGGCTCGCTGGCCCGCAAGGCCATGCCCGCCTTCGAGCAGCTGTTCGTCGCGTCCGCCCACGACGACGCCCGCGGCGAGGGCATCCAGCTCGACCGCGTCGCGTTCCGGCTCCGCAAACGCGCCGAGCGCGAGCTGGGCGCGTACTTCACGTCGCTGTCCTGCCGCACCATGGTCTACAAGGGCATGGTCACGACCCTCCAGCTCGAGCCGTTCTACCCCGACCTCTCCGACCAGCGGGTCGCCTCGAAGCTCGCGATCGTCCACTCGCGCTACTCGACGAACACGTTCCCGTCCTGGCCGCTGGCCCAGCCCTTCCGCATGATCGCGCACAACGGCGAGATCAACACGGTGCGTGGCAACCGCAACTGGATGCGCGCGCGGCAGTCGCAGCTCGAGTCGGAGCTGATCGGCGACATCCAGCCGCTCCTGCCCATCGTGAGCCCGGGCAACAGCGACTCCGCCTCGTTCGACGAGGTCGTGGAGCTCCTCAGCCTGACCGGCCGCTCCCTCCCGCACGCCATCATGATGATGGTGCCCGAGGCGTGGGAGAACCAGGTCGGGATCGACCCGGTCCTCCGCGACTTCTACGAGTACCACTCGATGCTCATGGAGGCGTGGGACGGCCCGGCCGCCATCACCTTCACCGACGGCTCGCTCGTCGGCGCGACCCTCGACCGCAACGGCCTCCGCCCCGGCCGCTACCTCGTGACCGACGACGGCCTCGTCGTGCTCGCCAGCGAGATCGGCGTGCTCCCCGACATCGACCAGGCCAGGATCGTCCGCAAGGGCCGCCTGCGCCCGGGCAAGATGTTCCTCGTCGACACCGAGGCCGGCAGGATCATCGAGGACGACGAGATCAAGAACGAGCTCGCGTCGAGCGCGGAGTACGGCGAGTGGCTCCAGATGGGCCGCATCCACCTCAAAGACCTCCCCGAGCGCGAGCACATCGTGCACACCCCGGCGTCGGTGACCCGACGGCAGCGGACGTTCGGCTACACCGAGGAGGAGGTGCGGATCCTGCTCTCGCCGATGGCGAAGACGGGGGCCGAGCCTCTCGGGGCGATGGGCAGCGACACGCCGATCGCCGTGCTCAGCGACCGGCCGCGCCTGCTCTTCGACTACTTCACGCAGCAGTTCGCCCAGGTGACGAACCCGCCGCTCGACTCGATCCGCGAGGCCGTCGTCACCTCGCTGAAGCTCGGCCTCGGCCCGGAGCGGAACCTCCTCGCCGCGACGCCCGAGCACGCCCGCCAGGTGATCCTCGACTTCCCGGTGATCGACAACGACGAGCTCGCCAAGATCCAGCACATCGACGTCGCACCCGGCTCGCGCCTCACGACGACGCTCCGCGGGCTCTACCGGGTCGACCAGGGTCCGAGCGCGATGGAGAAGCGCATCGCGGCGCTCTGCGCCGAGGTCGACGAGGCGATCGAGGAGGGCTCGCAGTTCATCGTCCTGTCCGACCGCGACTCGACGGGCGACCTCGCGCCGATCCCGTCGCTCCTCATGCTCGCGGCGGTGCACCACCACCTGATCCGCACCGAGAACCGGATGAAGGTCGGCCTGATCGTCGAGGCCGGCGACGTCCGCGAGGTCCACCACGTGGCGACCCTCATCGGGTACGGTGCCTCGGCGATCAACCCGTACCTCGCGATGGAGACCTGCGAGAACCTCGTCCGGAGCGGCATGATCACCGGCATCTCGCCGGAGCAGGCCGTGAAGAACGTGATCAAGGCGCTCGGCAAGGGCGTCCTGAAGATCATGTCGAAGATGGGCATCTCGACCGTGTCCAGCTACGCGGCCGCCCAGGCCTTCGAGGCCGTCGGACTCAGCCACGAGTTCGTCGAGACCTACTTCACGGGCACCTCGACGCGGCTCGGCGGCGTCGGCATCGACGTCATCGCGGCCGAGAACGCCGAGCGGCACCTGAGCGCCTACCCGGCCGACGGCGCCACCAGCGCACACGAGCGGCTGCAGACGGGCGGCGAGTACCAGTGGCGCCGCGAGGGGCCCCCGCACCTGTTCAACCCCGAGACCGTGTTCCGGCTCCAGCACGCCACCCGCACGGGCCGGTACGACATCTTCCGCGAGTACACGAAGATGGTCGACGACCAGGCCGAGCACCTGATGACCCTGCGCGGGCTGTTCCACCTCCGCACCGGGTCGCGTCCGGCCGTCCCCCTCGACGAGGTCGAGCCCGTCTCGGCGATCGTCAAGCGCTTCTCGACCGGGGCGATGAGCTACGGCTCGATCTCCAAGGAGGCGCACGAGACCCTCGCCATCGCGATGAACCGCCTCGGCGGCAAGTCGAACACCGGCGAGGGCGGCGAGGACGTCGACCGCCTGCTCGACCCCGAGCGCCGGAGCGCCGTCAAGCAGGTCGCCTCCGGCCGGTTCGGCGTGACCAGCATGTACCTGACGCACGCCACCGACATCCAGCTGAAGATGGCGCAGGGCGCGAAGCCCGGCGAGGGCGGCCAGCTGCCGCCGTCGAAGGTCTACCCCTGGGTCGCCCGCACCCGTCACGCGACCCCCGGCGTCGGCCTCATCTCGCCGCCGCCGCACCACGACATCTACTCGATCGAAGACCTCAAGCAGCTGATCTTCGACGTCAAGCGCGCCAACCCGACCGCCCGGGTGCACGTCAAGCTCGTAAGCCAGTCGGGCATCGGCGCGGTCGCTGCCGGGGTGACGAAGGCCCTCGCCGACGTCGTCCTGGTCTCCGGCCACGACGGCGGGACCGGCGCGAGCCCCCTCAACTCGCTGAAGCACGCCGGCACGCCGTGGGAGATCGGCCTCGCCGAGACGCAGCAGACGCTCATGCTGAACGGCATGCGCGACCGCGTCGTCGTGCAGGTCGACGGCCAGATGAAGACCGGGCGCGACGTGATCGTCGCGGCCCTGCTCGGCGGTGAGGAGTTCGGTTTCGCGACCGCGCCCCTGGTGGTCTCCGGCTGCATCCTGATGCGGGTCTGCCACCTCGACACCTGCCCGGTCGGCGTCGCGACGCAGAACCCCGAGCTCCGCGCCCGCTTCTCGGGCAAGGCGGAGTACGTCGTGAACTTCTTCGAGTTCCTGGCGCAGGAGGTGCGCGAGTACCTCGCAGCTCTCGGTTTTCGCTCCCTGGACGAGGCGATCGGCCACAGCGAGCTGTTGGGCGTCGACCGCGCCGTCGAGCACTGGAAGGCGTCCGGCCTCGACCTCGAGCCGGTCCTCGTCGGGCCGGTGTTCGCCGACGACGAGCCGCGCCGCAACCGGGTCGCTCAAGACCACGAGCTCGAGAAGCACTTCGACAACCAGCTCATCAAGGCGACCGCCGAGGTCGTCGAGAACGGCGGCAGGATCGCGCTCAGCCTCCCCATCCGCAACACCGAGCGCGCTGTCGGCACCATGCTCGGCCACGAGGTGACGGTCCGCCGCGGCGAGCACGGTCTCCCCGCGGGCAGCATCGACATCACCCTGACGGGCTCCGCGGGCCAGTCCCTCGGGGCGTTCCTGCCCGCCGGCATCACGCTGCGCCTCGTCGGCGACAGCAACGACTACGTCGGCAAGGGGCTCTCGGGCGGGATCGTCGTCGTCCGCCCGCCCGCCGAGGCCGCCTTCGCGGCCGAGGAGAACGTCATCGCCGGCAACGTGATCGGCTACGGCGCGACGCAGGGCAGCATGTTCATCCGCGGCATCGTGGGGGAGCGCTTCCTGGTCCGCAACTCCGGTGCCAGCGCCGTCGTCGAGGGCGTGGGCGACCACGCGCTCGAGTACATGACCGGCGGGCTCGCCGTGATCCTGGGCGAGACCGGTCGGAACCTCGGCGCGGGCATGTCCGGCGGCACCGCGTACGTGCGCGGCCTCCGGCGCGAGAACGTGAACGAGGACGCCCTCGCGACCGGCGAACTGCTCCTGCAGCCGCTCGGAAGCGCCGACATCGAGATCCTGCGCGACCTGCTCGAGCAGCACGCGCGCGAGACGGGCTCGCCCGTCGCCGAAGAGCTGCTCGCCGACGTCGAGAAGGCGGCGGAGCAGTTCGTGAAGGTCCTGCCGCGGGACTACGCCGCGGTGATCGAGACACGCCGCACGGCGGCCGAAGAGGGACTCGACCTCGACGGAGACGTCGTCTGGAACAGAATCATGGAGGTGACCGGTGGCTGACCCCAAAGGTTTCTTGAAGGTCCAGAAGCGGGAGCTGCCCAAGCGGCGTCCCGTGTCCGTCCGGCTCATGGACTGGAAAGAGGTCTACGAGCAGCAGGAGAGCGGAGAGCTCCGGCGCCAGGCCGGCCGCTGCATGGACTGCGGCGTCCCGTTCTGCCACCAGGGCTGCCCCCTCGGCAACCTCATCCCGGAGTGGAACGACCTCATGTGGCGCGGCGAGGGCCGCCAGGCCATCGAGCGCCTGCACGCGACGAACAACTTCCCGGAGTTCACCGGCCGGCTCTGCCCCGCGCCCTGCGAGGCGTCCTGCGTGCTCGGCATCAACCAGCCGCCGGTCACCATCAAGCAGGTCGAGGTGTCCATCATCGACCAGGCGTTCCAGAACGGCTGGGTGACCCCTCACCCGCCGGAGCGCCTCACCGGCAAGACGGTCGCCGTCGTCGGCTCCGGCCCCGCGGGCCTCGCCGCCGCCCAGCAGCTGACCCGCGCCGGTCACACCGTCGCCGTCTACGAGCGCGACGACCGCATCGGCGGCCTCCTCCGCTACGGCATCCCCGACTTCAAGATGGAGAAGAAGCAGATCGAGCAGCGCCTCGCTCAGATGCAGGCCGAGGGCACCCGCTTCCGCGCCGGCGTCGAGATCGGCCACGACATCTCCTGGGACGACCTCCGCGCGCGCTACGACGCCGTGATCGTCGCCACCGGCGCCACGGTCCCGCGCGACCTCCCGATCCCGGGGCGCGACCTCGCCGGCATCCACTTCGCCATGGAGTACCTCGTCGAGCAGAACCGCGTCGGAGCCGGCGACACCCTCGCCGACCAGCTCACGGCCGAGGGCAAGCACGTCGTCGTCCTCGGCGGCGGCGACACGGGAGCCGACTGCATCGGCACCGCGCACCGCCAGGGCGCGCTCAGCGTCACCAACCTCGCCATCGGCAAGCAGCCCCCGGCGGAGCGGCCCGACGAGCAGCCGTGGCCCATGCAGCCGACCCTCTTCGAGGTGTCGAGCGCGCACGAGGAGGGCGGCGACCGGATGTACCTGGCGTCCACCGTCGAGTTCCTGTCGAACGAGGTCGGCGAGGTCCGGGCGATCCGCGTCGCCGAGACCGAGTACGTCGACGGCCGCCGCGTGCCGAAGTCGGGCACCGAGCGCGAGATCCCGGCCGACCTGGTCCTCCTCGCCCTCGGCTTCACCGGGCCGGAGCGCGAAGCGCTCGAGGGCCAGCTGAAGGTCCCGTTCGACGACCGCGGCGCCATCGAGCGCGACGGGCAGTACGAGACGAGCCAGCCGGGCGTGTTCGTGACCGGCGACGCCGGCCGCGGCCAGTCGCTCATCGTGTGGGCCATCGCCGAGGGCCGCGCCACCGCGTCGGCCGTGGACAAGTACCTGGAGGGCGCGACCTCGCTGCCGTTCCCGGTGCGACCCACCGACCGCTCCATCTCCGTCTAGTCCGCCGGCACGAGCACGAGTTCACCGGCACGTCGGGCGCCGTTACGAGACCACCCTCCCGGTGGGAATAGGGTGGAGCGACGCATCGGAGCGTCCACCTGCGAAATCACCCCCAATGAAGGAACACATGAGACGTGCAAAGATCGTCGCGACCCTCGGGCCCGCGACGTCGAGCTATGACGACATCCGGGCCATCATCGACGCGGGCGTCGATGTCGCGCGGATGAACCTCAGCCACGGAACGTACGACGTGCACCAGGGCGTCTACGAGAACGTCCGTCAGGCGGCAGCCGACTCGGGCCGCGCCGTGGCCGTCCTCGTCGACCTGCAGGGTCCGAAGATCCGCCTCGGCAAGTTCTCCGACGGGCCGCACAACCTCGCCGTCGGCGACATCTTCAAGATCACCACCGACGAGATCCTGGGCTCGAAAGAGATCTGCGGCACCACGTTCAAGGGCCTCCCGCAAGACGTCTCGCCCGGTGACCCCCTGCTGATCGACGACGGCCGCGTCAAGCTGCGCGTCCTCGACACCGACGGCACGACGGTCACCACCGAGGTCGTCGTCGCGGGCACCGTGTCGAACAACAAGGGCATCAACCTGCCCGGCGTCGCGGTCAACGTGCCGGCGCTCTCCGAGAAAGACGAGGCCGACCTCCGCTGGGGCCTCAAGCTCGGCGCCGACTTCATCGCCCTGTCGTTCGTGCGCAACGCCGACGACATCGACCGGGTCAACGTGATCATGGAGGAGGAGGGCCGGAAGGTCCCCGTCTACGCCAAGATCGAGAAACCCCAGGCCGTCGACAACCTCGAGGCCATCATCGATGCGTTCGACGGCATCATGGTCGCCCGCGGCGACCTCGGCGTCGAGCTGCCTCTCGAGGCCGTCCCGATCGTGCAGAAGCACGCGGTCGAGCTGTCGCGTCGCATGGCGAAGCCCGTCATCGTCGCGACGCAGATGCTCGAGTCGATGATCTCGTCGCCCATCCCGACGCGCGCCGAGACCTCCGATGTCGCGAACGCCGTCCTCGACGGTGCCGACGCGGTCATGCTCTCGGGCGAGACCAGCGTGGGGGAGTACCCCGTCATCACCGTGCAGACCATGGCCAGGATCGTCGCGTCCACCGAGGAGCACGGCCTCGAGCGCATCCCCGCACTCGGTACCAAGCCCCGCACGCTCGGCGGCGCGATCACCCTCGCCGCAGCCGAGGTCGCGGAGTTCGTCCAGGCCAGCTACGTCTGCGTCTTCACCGAGGGCGGCGACACCGTCCGCAGGATGGCGCGCCTCCGGCACCGCATCCCGATCGTGGCCTTCACGACCGACGAGGCGATCCGACGCAGGATGGCCATGAGCTGGGGCGCGCAGTCCTACCTCGTCGAGCCGGTGACGCACACCGACTCGATGTTCGGCCAGGTCGACGACATCCTGCTCGGCAACGGCCTCGCCGAGGTCGGCGAGAAGGTCATCGTCATCTCCGGGTCCCCTCCCGGGATCTCCGGCTCGACGAACGACCTGCGCGTGCACCGCGTGGGCGACGCGCACAACGAGGCTGCTCCGGCGTACGCCCGCTCGTAGTCGCAGAACGTCGGGCGGCCGATCGACCGCTCGTCCGCCGTACGTCGAGGCCGGTCCACCCCAGGGTGGGCCGGCCCTCGCTCTGCCCGGCCTGCTCCTGCACGAGCCGTGATCCTGCTGAGATTCACGGGTCGCCTCGCGGCCCGGACCTAGGATCGTCGCATGGCTGTCGACGGCGGGACTCCCGGGTGCTTCGAGCACGGAGCACGCCTGTACGCAGTGCCCTCCGACTCGGCCTTCTCGGTGGAGGAGACGCGCTCGAGCTACACCAGGAGCGACGCGGCGCGGCGACGCGGAAATCGCCCCCGAGTGCACTGGAGCGCCTTCGTCGGGGGAGTGCTGGGCGGAGCGTTCATCGACTTCTCGGCCTGGCACACGTCCCGACTGACCGACGGCACAGCCCTCGCGATGATGTTCGGGCTCGGCGGGGTGGTCGGATTCGCGACGGCGATCGGCATCCGCGAGGCTCTCGTCGGCCGACCGCACGAGGAACAGGTGGTGCGGCTGCCCGCGATCCAGATCCCCGGCGACATCGCGCGCTCGGCCCCCGACGACTCGACGCCGGACGAGCTCGTCCTGTGGAGCGTCCTGACGCGCCGCTACCGTGCGGCGCGCGTCGCCCTCGACGAGCTGCCGTTCCAGTCGAACGCTGCCGACGCATCGACCGCATCCCGGACCGGGACGCTCACCCCGGCTCTCACCCAGGCGGACGCCGAACTCGCCTACGTCGTCGCGAGGCACGACTACGAGCCCGTCGCCGAGCTCCTCGGCCTCCGGCTCGAGCGCTGACGCTGCGCTCGAGCGCTGACGCTGCGGCTCGAACGCTGAAGGTGCGGGTCGAGCGCTGACGCTGCGGGGCCTTCGGCCCGTGCGCTGCCGCTGTGGGTCACGCTCCATAAGAGCACGTCGACGTTGCTGCAAAAACAGAACGGCCCCGACAGCCGAAGCTGCCGGAGCCGTTCCAGTGCGACCACGCGGCACCCGGAGGTGCGTTGTCAGCCGCAGGAGATCAGATGACGCGGATGTTCTCGGCCTGGAGACCCTTGTTGCCCTGAGCGGTCTCGAATTCGACCTTCTGGTTCTCCTCCAGGTTGCGGTAGCCGTCGCCGGCGATCGCGGAGAAGTGCGCGAACACGTCAGTGGATCCGTCGTCGGGGGTGATGAAGCCGAAGCCCTTTTCGGAGTTGAACCACTTCACGGTGCCTGTTGCCATTTTTCTATTCCTTCAATCAGAGGTGTCCGATCTCGTCTGTCGAGATCTCTCGTCGCGGTGCTTTCTTTGTCCGCTCCCTCTAAGAACGAAGAGACGAAATGATGCCTCTTCGCGAAGTACAAATGCGTAACACAACAACCAGTGGCGCCCACACTATCGCAGGTCGACCCCTGCACGGGGGATTCCGCCCGAATAAGTCGCAGTTCGGGTCCTCGTGACGGCCCGGTAGGCTTGTCAGCACGCGAATGTGGTGGAACTGGCAGACACGGGGCACTCAAAATGCTCTGCCTCACGGCTTGCGGGTTCGAGTCCCGCCATTCGCACCACGCGGGCTCCGACGCTCTCCACAGGTCGAGATCCCTCCGAGTCAAAGACCGGTAGGATCGCATCCGTGAGTGATCAAGAGGCAACTTCAGCAGCACCCCGTCGCGTCGTCGTCGCAGAGGATGAGTCCCTCATCCGCCTCGACATCGTCGAGATCCTGCGCGACAACGGCTTCGAGGTCGTCGGCGAGGCCGGCGACGGCGAGACCGCTGTGGCCCTCGCCACCGAGCTCCGTCCGGACCTCGTGATCATGGACGTCAAGATGCCCAAGCTCGACGGCATCTCGGCAGCCGAGACGCTGTCCAAGAACCACATCGCGCCCGTGGTGCTCCTCACCGCTTTCAGCCAGAAAGAGCTGGTCGAGCGCGCGAGCGAGGCCGGCGCGCTGGCCTACGTGGTGAAGCCGTTCACACCGAACGACCTCCTTCCGGCGATCGAGATCGCCCTCTCGCGCTACACGCAGATCATCACGCTCGAGGCCGAGGTCGCCGACCTGGTCGAGCGGTTCGAGACCCGCAAGCTCGTCGACCGGGCCAAGGGCCTCCTCAACGAGAAGATGGGCCTCACAGAGCCCGAAGCCTTCCGCTGGATCCAGAAGGCATCGATGGACCGCCGCCTGACCATGCACGACGTGGCTCAGGCCATCATCGAGCAGCTCAGCGTCAAGAAGTAGCCTCCGACCGGCTGCCCATCAGCCGGCCCTCGCCATCGAGCATCGCCTCGGCGGTCGGCGTAGCGTCGTCGCATGACGACCGGGCCGCTGATCTCCGTCTCCGAAGCCGACCTCGACGATCTCCGCGAGCGTCTCCGTCGCACCCGGTGGCCTGCTGTCCTTCCTGTCGAGGGGTGGGCGGCCGGCACCGAGCCCGAGACGGTGCACCGCCTCGCCGAGTACTGGGCAGGCGACTTCGACTGGCGCGCCCAGGAGGCCTCGCTCAACGCGCTCCCGTCTGCCTTCGCCGACATCGACGGCGCCCGCGTCCACTACCTGCGCTTCGACGCGGCCCGCGGCGACGCCCCGGCGATCGTCGTGACGAACGGCTGGCCGAGCACCTTCTTCGAGCTGGTGCCCCTGGCGGAGCGGCTCGCGGCACCCGAGCGCTTCGGCGGCAGCGCCGACGACGCCTTCACGGTCGTCGTCCCCTCGATTCCGGGCTTCACCTTCTCCGAACAGCGCCCCTCGCTCACCGACGCCCTCCCGACCCACGAGGTGTGGCACCGGCTGATGCGCGACCACCTCGGCTTCGCGCGCTACGCCGCCCACGGCGGAGACCTCGGCTCCGGGATCACCGCGCGGCTCGGGCAGGCGCATCCGGAGGCCGTCACGGGCATCCACGTGCTGTCCGTCGCCGAGCCGGCCGACGTCGATCCTGCGTCCGTCACTCCCGAGGAGCGGCGGCACCTCGACGACGTCGCCGCCTGGGACGACGAGGAGGGCGCCTACGCGCACCAGCAGAGCACCCGGCCGGTGACGCTCGCGTACGGGCTCGCCGACTCGCCCGTCGGCCTCCTCGCCTGGATCCTCGAGAAGCACCGCGCCTGGAGCGACAGCGGAGGCGACGTCGGCACGAGGTTCTCCGACGACTACCTGCTCACCCAGGCATCGCTCTACTGGTTCACGAACTCGATCGCGACCTCGTTCCGGCCGTACTACGAGGGGGCCCGCAGGATCACGCCCCAGGTCACCCGGGTCGACGTGCCGACGGCGGTCGCGCTCTTCCCCTCCGGTCTGGCGCACCCGCCCAGGAGCTGGGCCGAGCGCACCTACGCCGTCGAGCGCTACACCGTGTTCGACCGCGGCGGGCACTTCGCCCCTCACGAGGAGCCCGACCTGCTCGCCGACGACATCCGGGAGTTCTTCCGCGGCAGATCGTGAGCGGCTGTGGCCCAGCCGGGGCCTAGGCGTCGCGCAGGATGTTCGTGATGCGGACCGTCGACAGCCGGCGGCCCTGCTCGTCGGTCATGACGATCTCGTGAGTGGTGAGGGTCCGGCCCAGGTGGATCGCGGTGCAGGTCCCGGTGACGATGCCCGACGCCGCCGCGCGACTGTGCGAGGCGTTGAGCTCGATGCCCATCGCGATGCGGTCCGGACCGGCGTGCACGCTGGCCGCCATCGAGCCGAGCGACTCGGCCAGCACCACGTGGGCCCCGCCGTGCAAGATGCCCACCGGCTGGCGATTGCCCTCGACCGGCATCGTGCCGACCGCGCGCTCGGCGCTGAGCTCGACGATCTCGATGCCCATGCGCTCGGCCAGCTCACCCGCCCCCCGACGCTCGAGGAACTCGAGGGCCTGGTCGCTGAAGGCGCTGGGCGTGGTGTCGGGCACGGGTTCTCCCTGGGGATCGGCGGCAGTCCGGGGCCGAGCCGAGTGTCGGAGGGGGCCGCTAGGCTGACGGGGTGCCGGACCCAGCAAAGCCTACCCTCCTCGTGATCGACGGTCACTCCCTCGCATTCCGGGCCTTCTACGCCCTCCCGGTCGACAGTTTCGTCAACCGCGACGGGCAGCACACGAACGCCATCCACGGCTTCATCTCGATGCTGCTCAACCTGCTCAAGAACGAGAAGCCGACCCACCTGGCGGTGGCGTTCGACATCTCCCGCTACTCGTTCCGCACGCGTGAGTACCCGGAGTACAAGGGCACCCGCAACGAGACGCCGCCGGAGTTCGTGGGGCAGATCCCGCTCCTGCAGGAGGCCCTCCACGCGATGGGGATCACGACGATCACCAAAGAGGACTACGAGGCCGACGACATCCTGGCGACCCTCGCGAGCCGCGGCTCCTCGGGCGGGTACAACGTCTACGTCGTCTCCGGCGACCGCGACGCGATCCAGATGGTGAACGACGACGTCACCCTGCTCTACCCGTCGGCCCGCGGCGTCACCGACCTGACCCGCTACGACCGCGATAAGGTCTTCGAGCGCTACGGCATCGAACCCCACCAGTACCCCGAGATCGCCGCCCTCGTCGGCGAGACGAGCGACAACCTGATCGGCGTCGACAAGGTCGGCGAGAAGACCGCGGTCAAGTGGATCAACCAGTTCGGCTCGCTCGACGAGGTCATCGAGCACCGCGACGAGATCAAGGGCGTCGTCGGCGACAGGCTCCGCGAGCAGTACGACCGCGCCGTCCGCAACCGCCGCCTCAACCGGCTCGTCACCGACGTCGACCTCCCCGTCGGGCCCGACGACCTCCTCCGCCGGCCGATCGACGTCCCCGCCGTGCGGGAGGTCTTCGACCGGCTGCAGTTCCGCACCCTGCTCGACCGCGTCACGGCCCTCGCCGAGGGCGGCGGCACGGCGACCGGTGCCGAGAGCGTCGAGCCCGCGGCTCCCACCGGCCCGGTGGCGCCCGTGGTGCGCACGCTCATCGACGAGGAGCTGGCGCACTGGCTCCGCACCCACGCCTCCGCCGACAAGCCGGCCGTCGGCGTCGCCGTCGAGTACGGCCCTGACAATACGGTCACCGGCCTCGGCATCGCCGCCGCGGGCGACTCCGTGCACGTGCCGTGGGCCGCTGGCCGCGGCGACTACGTGGCCCTCGAGGAGTGGCTCGACACCGACTCTCCGAAGGTGGTGCACGACGCCAAACGCGCCTACAAGGCCCTCCGGCGCGTCGGTCTCACCCTCACCGGGCTCGACGGCGACCCCCGGATCGCCGCGTGGCTCCTCCGGCCCGGCCGCACCTCGTTCGCCCTCGCCGACCTCGTCTACGAGCACCTGGCCGAGCGCATGCCCGAGGCCGACCCCAACCAGCTCGTCCCGGCCGACGACGCCGGGGGAGTGGCGACCGAGGCCTGGTACGCCCTGCGCGTCTCCGACGAGCTCGACGCGCTGCTCGACGAGGGCTCCAGGCGGGTCCTCCGCACCATCGAGCTGCCGCTCGTGCCGGTCCTCGGCGACATGGAGCTCACCGGCGTCGCGACCGACCGCCCCGCCCTCCGCGAGCTCTCCACCCGCCTCGCCGACACCGCGGCACTGCTCGCGGCGGAGGCCTTCGAGGTCATCGGCCGAGAGGTCAACCTCGGTTCTCCGAAGCAGCTCCAGGAGGTCCTGTTCGAGCAGCTCGACATGCCCAAGACGCGCTCCATGAAGTCGGGGTACTCGACCGACGCGGCCTCCCTGGCCGACCTCCAGGAGAAGAACCCGCACCCCTTCCTCGACCTCCTGCTGAAGCACCGCGATGCGACGAAGCTCCGGCAGATCATCGAGACGCTCGACAAGGCCGTCGACGACGGTGGTCGCATCCACACCACCTACGACCAGACCGGCACCACGACCGGCCGCATCTCGTCGATCGACCCGAACCTGCAGAACATCCCGGTCAAGACCGCCGTCGGGCACGAGATCCGGGCGGCCTTCCAGCACGGTCCCGACTACGAGACCCTGCTCACCGCCGACTACTCCCAGATCGAGATGCGCATCATGGCGCACCTCTCCGGCGACGCCGGGCTCATCACGGCCTTCAGCGAGGGCGAAGACCTCCACCGCTTCGTCGGGGCGCGCATCTTCGGTGTCGAGCCGGCCGACGTGTCGCCTCTCATGCGGACGAAGGTGAAGGCGATGTCGTACGGTCTCGCCTACGGCCTCAGCGCCTTCGGCCTCTCGAAGCAGCTCCGGATCGAGACGGCCGAGGCCAAGCAGCTGATGACCGACTACTTCGCGAGGTTCGGAGCCGTCCGCGACTACCTCCGGAACGTCGTCGAGAAGGCCCGTGAAGACGGCTACACCGAGACGATCTTCGGGCGCCGACGCCCTTTCGCCGACCTCACCTCGTCGAACCGCGTCCTCCGCGAGAACGCCGAGCGCGCCGCGCTCAATGCGCCGATCCAGGGCTCGGCCGCCGACATCATGAAGATCGCGATGCTCGGCGTCCGGCGCGACCTCGACGAGCGCGAGCTCCAGTCGCGGGTCCTCCTGCAGGTGCACGACGAGCTCATCGTCGAGATCGCCCGCGGCGAGGCCGACGTCGTCGAGGAGATCGTGCGCGCCCGCATGGGGTCCGCGGCCGACCTGACCGTCCCGCTCGACGTGTCGGTGGGCATGGGCGAGAGCTGGGACGCCGCGGCGCACTGAAACGAGGCGAACTGCACCGAGCCGCACCGAAACCGGGCGAACTGCGCCGAGCCGATCCTGCTCCCCACGCCTGCTCGGCGGGGCGGGAGCATGATGAACACAGCACCACTCACGACGGCACCCCAAGGAGAACCACCATGGTCACCATCGACGGCGCGAGCGTCAAGAAGCTGATCGTCGCCTGCGACGCCGGCATGGGATCGAGCATCATGCTCGCCACCACGCTCAAGAAGCAGCTCTCCGAGAACGGCGTGACGGTCGACCACTCGGCCCTCGATCAGATCCCGGCCGACGCCGACGTCGTCGTCACCCAGAACAACCTGGCGGACCGCGCCCGCGCCGCAGTCGCGGAGGGCACCCCCGTCGTCCCCTTCCAGCTCTTCATGGGCGACCCCGACGTCGCACGCGTCGTCGACGCCATCAAGAACGGCACCACAGTCGAGCTCTGAGCAGCATCCAGCTCCGGGCAGCATCCGGCCTGGGCAGCATCCGGCCCCGATCGCGCGTCGGACGTCGTCGCTAGGCTCGTTCCATGAGCTCCGACGACACTCCCACCGCCCGCGCCGCCACGCCGATCGACGCCGTCGCGGAGCGGTGGGTCGACACTCTCGTCGACCTCGATCCGCTCTGGGCGACCTGGCTCGGGCGCGAGGGCCGCACCGGCGAGTACGGCGACACCACGCCGGCCGGGCACGACGCCTACATCGCCGCGGTCCGAGCGACCCTCGACGAGCTCCGTGCGACACCTCCGGCCGACTCGGTCGACCGGGTCACCCGCAACGACCTCGAGGCGTCCCTCGCTCTCGACATCGAGTACGACGAGCAGCGACTCCATCTCCGCGACCTCAACGTCATCGCCTCTCCGGCGCAGGGGCTCCGCGACGTCTTCGACCTGATGCCCACGGCCACCGAAACCGACTGGGCCGACATCGCGTCGCGCCTGACCGCCCTCCCCGCGGCCGTCGACGGCTACATCGAGACCCTGCGCCTCGGCATCGAAGAGCACGTCGTCCCCGCGAAGCGCCAGGTCGAGGCGGTCGCCGAGCAGTGCGCGCGCAACGCGGGGCCGGAGGGCTTCTTCCGCAAGCTCGCCCACGATGCGAGCGCCGACTCGGGGGAGCCGCTCTCCGGCGAGCTCCTCGAGCGCCTTCGCGCCGGCTCCGACGCCTCTCGGGCGGCCTACCAGAGGCTCGAGGCCTTCCTCCGCGACGAGCTCCTTCCGGTGGCCGGCGACGCCGACGGGGTCGGCCGCGAGGCGTACGCCCTGCATTCGCGGCGCTTCCTGGGCGCGACGGTCGATCTCGACGAGACCTACGAGTGGGGGCTCGAGGAGGTCGCCCGGATGGCAGCCGAGCAGGCGGCCATCGCGGAGCAGATCGAGCCGGGCGCATCGGTCGCCCGCGCGATCGAGCTGCTCGACGCCGATCCTGCGCGCCAGCTCGACGGGGCAGACGCTCTTCGCGAGTGGATGCAGGGGCTGAGCGACCGAGCCGTCGCCGAGCTCGGAGCCACCCACTTCGACATCCCCGACTCGATCCGCACCCTCGAGTGCAGGATCGCGCCGACGCACGACGGCGGCATCTACTACACGGCCCCGAGCGACGACCTCGTCCGGCCCGGGCGCATGTGGTGGTCCGTCCCGGTCGGCGTCACGAGGTTCACGACGTGGCGCGAGACGACGACCGTCTACCACGAGGGCGTTCCGGGCCACCACCTGCAGCTCGGCCAGGCCGCCGTCAACCGCGCGACACTCAACACGTACCGCAGGTCGATCGCGGGCACCTCCGGTCACGCGGAGGGCTGGGCGCTCTACGCCGAGCGCCTCATGGACGAGCTCGGCTACCTCGGCGAGCCGGGAGACCGGCTCGGGATGCTCGACGGCCAGCGGATGCGGGCGGCGCGAGTCGTGATCGACATCGGCGCGCACCTCGGCAAGGAGTTCCCGGGCTGCGAGTCGATGCCGGCCGGCGGCGTCTGGGATCACGAGAAGGCGCTGGCCTACATGCTCGACAACGTCAACATGGACGAGGCCTTCGTCCGGTTCGAGATCGACCGGTACCTCGGCTGGCCCGGCCAGGCGCCCTCGTACAAGGTCGGTCAGCGGATCTGGGAGGACCTCCGCGCCGAGCGCGCGCGTCGCGAAGGCGGATCCTTCAGCCTCCGGCGCTTCCACTCCGAGGCGCTCGCCCTCGGCGGAGTGGGCCTCGACACGCTCCGCACTGCTCTGCTGGGCGACACGGAGTGACGGCGCGGAGTGACGGCGCCGCGTGACGGCGCAGCGGCCGGAGTCCGCATTACGACGGGGCGGCCGACCGGGTTGATCGAGGCCGGAGCGAACAGCTAGAATTGCTTGGCGCAAACTGCGTCGAATCATCCGCTTTGCTGCACTCCCACCAACAGTTCTCCTGCGACCGAGGTCGCTGGGCGAGCGGGATGCGGCCCGAGAAATGCCCAGCTGGAGCAACCACTACATGACAATCGTAACGACCAAGGCACCCAAGCAGGTCGCCGTCAACGACATCGGATCTGCTGAAGACTTCCTTGCCGCGGTCGAAAAGACTCTCAAGTTCTTCAACGACGGAGACCTCATCGAGGGCACCGTCGTCAAGATCGACCGCGACGAGGTCCTCCTCGACGTCGGGTACAAGACCGAGGGCGTCATCCCCTCGCGCGAACTCTCGATCAAGCACGACGTCGATCCCACCGAGGTCGTCAACGTCGGCGACACCGTCGAAGCCCTCGTCCTCCAGAAGGAAGACAAAGAAGGCCGGCTCATCCTCTCCAAGAAGCGCGCTCAGTACGAGCGTGCCTGGGGCGATGTCGAGAAGATCAAGGACGCCGACGGCGTCGTCACCGGCACGGTCATCGAGGTCGTCAAGGGCGGCCTCATCGTCGACATCGGGCTCCGCGGCTTCCTTCCCGCCTCGCTCATCGAGCTGCGTCGTGTCCGCGACCTCACGCCCTACCTGGGTCAGGAGATCGAGGCCAAGATCCTCGAGCTCGACAAGAACCGCAACAACGTCGTCCTCTCGCGTCGCGCTCTGCTCGAGCAGACGCAGTCCGAGAGCCGCACCTCGTTCCTGAACAACCTCCACAAGGGTCAGGTCCGCAAGGGCGTCGTCTCGTCGATCGTCAACTTCGGTGCGTTCGTCGACCTCGGCGGCGTCGACGGTCTCGTCCACGTCTCCGAGCTCTCCTGGAAGCACATCGAGCACGCCTCCGAGGTCGTCGAGGTCGGTCAGGAAGTCACGGTCGAGATCCTCGAGGTCGACCTCGAGCGCGAGCGCGTGTCGCTGTCGCTCAAGGCCACCCAGGAAGACCCGTGGCAGGTCTTCGCCCGCACGCACGCCATCGGTCAGGTTGCTCCCGGCAAGGTCACGAAGCTCGTGCCGTTCGGTGCGTTCGTCCGTGTCGCCGACGGCATCGAGGGCCTCGTCCACATCTCCGAGCTGTCCGCCAAGCACGTCGAGCTCGCCGAGCAGGTCGTGTCGGTCGGCGACGAGGTGTTCGTCAAGGTCATCGACATCGACCTCGAGCGTCGCCGCATCTCGCTGAGCCTCAAGCAGGCCAACGAGGGTGTCGACCCCGAGGGCACCGAGTTCGACCCGGCGCTCTACGGCATGCTCACCGAGTACGACGACCAGGGCAACTACAAGTACCCCGAGGGCTTCGACCCGGAGACCAACGAGTGGCGCGAGGGCTTCGAGGCCCAGCGCGAGAAGTGGGAGCAGGACTACGCTGCCGCCCAGGCTCGCTGGGAGGCCCACAAGAAGCAGGTCGCTGCCTCGCTCGTCGAGGAGGCCACCTCCTTCGACGTGCCTTCGGGCTCCTCGTTCTCGAACGAGGCCGCCTCGGGCGCCGGCACCCTCGCCGACGACGAGTCGCTCGCCGCGCTTCGCGAGAAGCTGTCGAACAACAACTAGTCACACCCCTCGAAGCGGCGGTCACCTCCGGGTGGCCGCCGTTTCGGCGTTCCCGCGTGCGTCGTTCCGCACCGCCTGTTCTTCGTCGGCCCCTTCCCCGCATACAAATGGACGGAGATTCTTGCCCGTCCCCTCCTCCCGCGTACAAATGGACGGAGATTCTCGCCCCCTCCCTCCCTGCGCGTACAAATGGACGGAGATTCTCGTCCAATGCCCTTCCGATCCGCCTCACTTTCGCGCTTCGCAGAAGATCTCCGTCCATTTGCACCCACGCGACCGGATCTCCGTCGATATGGACGGAGAAACAAGAACGGGGCGAGGATCTCCGTCCATATGCGCACCACACCCACGGACACCGCGACGAACCGGCAACCACCCGAGCGCTAGGCTGCAGGCGTGTTCGTAGTGGGGCTGACCGGCGGGATCGCAGCAGGCAAGACCGTGGTGTCCGCGCGACTGGCCGAGCGGGGCGCAGCCCACATCGACGCCGACCGACTCGCGCGCGAGGTGGTGGAGCCGGGCACCCCGGCTCTCGAGGCGATCGCCCGCCGCTTCGGCGACGCGATCCTGCGCTCCGACGGCAGTCTCGACCGGGCCGCTCTCGGTGCGATCGTGTTCTCTGACCCCGACGCTCGACGTGACCTCGAAGGCATCACGCACCCCGCGGTGCAGCAGCTCAGCCAGCAGCGGATGCGCGAGGCGACCGAGGCGGATCCTGCGCGGGTGGTCGTCTACGACGTGCCGCTCCTCGTCGAGGCCCGCGGAACGGGCGAGTTCGACCGGGTCGTGGTGGTGCACGCGCCCCGCGAGACCCGCATCGAGCGCATGGTGTCGCTCCGGGGCATGGACGAAGCCGACGCGGTCCGCAGGATCGACGCCCAGGCCACCGACGAGCAGCGCCTCGCCGTCGCCGACGACGTGATCGACTCGAGCGGCTCCCTCGACGAGACGCTCGCGCAGACCGACGCGCTGTACGACCGCCTCGCCGAGCTCGCCGCAGCGAAAGCCGGAGCCGCAGCGAAAGCCGCAGCCGCAGACAAAGCCGCAGACCCAGACAACGCCTGCGCGAGCAGGATCACGCCCCCTGTTCGCTCCCAGCAGCCCCGGGCGGACCAGCCTCGTCCTTCGAGTGTCAGTGGTCGCTCGTAGACTTGTTCTATGGAACCGACTCGCAGTGTCCGCCCCTTCGAAGTGGTCAGCGAGTACCAGCCGAGCGGCGATCAGCCTGCCGCGATCGCTGAGCTCGCCGGCCGCATCAACGCCGGTGAGACGGACGTGGTGCTCCTCGGCGCCACCGGTACGGGCAAGTCCGCCACGACCGCGTGGCTCGTCGAGGCCGTCAACCGCCCGACCCTGGTGCTCGCTCACAACAAGACCCTCGCGGCGCAGCTGGCGAACGAGTTCCGCGAGCTCTTCCCGAACAACGCCGTCGAGTACTTCGTGTCGTACTACGACTACTACCAGCCCGAGGCGTACGTCCCGCAGACCGACACCTTCATCGAGAAAGACTCGTCGATCAACGCCGAGGTCGAGCGTCTCCGCCACTCGACGACGAACTCCCTCCTGAGCCGGCGCGACGTCATCGTCGTCTCGACGGTGTCGTGCATCTACGGACTCGGCACCCCCGAGGGCTACATGGAGGCGATGATCGCGCTCCAGGTGGGCATGCAGATCCCGCGCGACCAGCTCGTGCGGCGCTTCGTCGCGATGCAGTACCAGCGCAACGACATCGACTTCTCGCGCGGCAACTTCCGAGTGCGCGGCGACACCATCGAGATCATCCCGATGTACGAGGAGCTCGCCGTCCGGATCGAGATGTTCGGCGACGAGATCGAGGCGCTCTACTACCTCCACCCGCTCACCGGCGACGTCGTCCGCAGCATGGACGCCGTGTCGATCTTCCCCGGCTCCCACTACGTGGCCGGCACCGACGTCATGCACCGCGCCATCGGCACCATCAAGGCCGAGCTCGCCGACCGCCTCGCCGAGCTCGACAAGCAGGGCAAGCTCCTCGAGTCGCAGCGGCTCCGCATGCGCACCACCTTCGACCTCGAGATGATGGAGCAGATCGGCTTCTGCAACGGCATCGAGAACTACTCTGCGCACATCGACGGCCGCAGGCCGGGGGAGGCTCCGCACTGCCTGCTCGACTACTTCGCCGACGACTTCCTCGTCGTCATCGACGAGTCGCACGTCACTGTCCCGCAGATCGGCGCCATGTACGAGGGCGACGCCTCCCGCAAGCGCACCCTGGTCGACCACGGCTTCCGGCTGCCGAGCGCCCTCGACAACCGGCCGCTGAAGTTCGAGGAGTTCCTCGACCGCGTCGGCCAGAAGATCTACCTCTCGGCGACGCCCGGCAAGTACGAGCTCGGCATCACCGACAGTGTGGTCGAGCAGATCATCCGACCGACCGGCCTCATCGACCCCGCGATCGTCATCAAGCCCTCCGAGGGCCAGATCGACGATCTCCTCGAAGAGATCCAGCTCCGCGTCGAGCGCGACGAGCGCGTCCTGGTCACCACGCTCACCAAGAAGATGGCCGAAGAGCTGACCGACTTCCTCACCGAGGCCGGGGTCCGCGTGCGGTACCTCCACTCCGACGTCGACACCCTCCGCCGGGTCGAGCTCCTCACCGAGCTCCGGCAGGGCATCTACGACGTGCTCGTCGGCATCAACCTCCTCCGAGAGGGTCTCGACCTGCCCGAGGTGTCCCTGGTGGCGATCCTCGACGCCGACAAGGAGGGCTTCCTCCGGTCGTCGACGTCGCTGATCCAGACCATCGGGCGCGCCGCTCGAAACGTCTCGGGCGAAGTGCACATGTATGCCGACAGGGTCACCGACTCGATGAAGCAGGCGCTCGAAGAGACCGACCGCCGCCGCGAGAGGCAGGTCGCCTACAACACCGAGCACGGCATCGACCCGACCCCGCTGCGCAAGAAGATCGCCGACATCACCGAGGTGCTGGCCCGCGAGGGCGCCGACACGGCCGAGCTCCTGGCCGGGCGGCAGGGCAAGAGGCGCGCGCCCACGCCCGAGCTCCGTCGCGAGGGCAAGGCCGCGAGTGCCGCAGGCGGCATCGAGGCGATCATCGCCGATCTCAACGACCAGATGCTGCAGGCCGCGGCCGAGCTCAAGTTCGAGCTCGCTGGTCGCCTTCGCGACGAGGTCGCCGAGCTCAAGAAAGACCTCCGCGGCATGGAGGCCGCTGGGCATGTCCGCTGATCAGGTCGCCGGGGTCGCCCCTGCTGCTGGCGCCCACCGGGCCCGGGTGGTCGTCACCGGCGCGAACGCGGGCCTCGGCTACTTCGTGGCCGAGCAGGTGGCGGCCACCGGTGCCCGTGTCGTCCTCGCCTGCCGCGACGAGGGGCGAGCCGCCCGAGCCGTCGAGAGCATCCGCCAGCGCTACCCCGACGCCGACCTCGAGGTCGTGATCGCCGACCTCGCCGACCTCGCGTCGGTCCGCCGCGCCGCCTCGCAGATCGTCGCCGGCGGCCCGGTCGACACCCTCGTCGCCAACGCCGGAGTCGTGGGGTCGAAGTCGCGCGAGACCACGGCCGACGGCTTCGAGCTCCAGTTCGGCACGAACCACCTCGGCCACTTCGCCCTGATCGCGCACCTGCTTCCCGCTCTCACGAGCGCAGACGCGGGCAGGATCGTGCACCTCGGCAGCATCAGCCACCGCTGGGCGCGCCTCGACCTCGACGACCCCATGCTCACCAGCGGCTACCGCAGCTACCGGGCCTACTCGAGGTCCAAGCTCGCCGTCATGACGTTCGGCTTCGAGCTCGACCGGCGTCTGCGCGCTGCCGGCTCGTCGGTCCGGAGCGTCGTGGCGCACCCAGGGTTCGCTCTCGACACGCTCACCGAGAAGCGACCCGGCATCGTGTCGAGACGTTGGATCCCGAGCCCGGTCGTCGGTCTGCTCCGCACCGTGTGCCAGGGCAAGGACCAGGGGGCCAGGCCGCTCACGTATGCTGCGCTGGGCGCGGACGTCCGCGGCGGGGAATACTGGGGACCCGACGGCTGGTTCCAGCTCACAGGCGCTCCCGCCCTGGTCCGGGCCAAGAAGCACGCGATGAACCGCAAGGCCGCCGCCCGCCTCTGGAACCTCTCCGCTCGCCTCACCCGTCTGCAGCCCGTCCTCGAGTAGCCGCCGCCCGCCGCAGCGCCCACCGATCCACCGGATTCCTCCTCCCTAGAATGGACAGAGTGTCGATTTCACCCGCAAGCCCCGCCTTCTCCGAGTTCGACGAGTTCGATGCGTTCGACGACGCCAGCGTCACCGACCCCGGTGAGGTCTCGAAGCTGAGCGTCCGCGGCGCACGCGTCCACAACCTCCAGAACGTCGACATCGAGATCCCGCGCGACTCGCTCGTCGTCTTCACGGGCCTGAGCGGCTCGGGCAAGTCGTCTCTCGCCTTCGACACGATCTTCGCGGAGGGCCAGCGCCGCTACGTCGAGTCGCTGTCCGCCTACGCGCGCCAGTTCCTCGGCCAGGTCGACCGTCCCGACGTCGACTTCATCGAGGGACTGAGCCCCGCCGTGTCCATCGACCAGAAGTCGACGAACCGCAACCCCCGCTCGACCGTCGGCACGATCACCGAGATCTACGACTACATGCGCCTGCTCTGGGCGCGCATCGGCGTGCCGCACTGCCCCGTCTGCGGCGAGAAGATCAGCAAGCAGACCGTGCAGCAGATCGCCGACCAGCTCATGACGCTCGAGACCGGCCGCCGCTACCAGGTCCTGAGCCCCATCGTGTCGCAGAAGAAGGGCGAGTTCGTCGACCTCTTCAAAGAGCTCGCCTCCTCGGGCTACTCGCGCGCGATCGTCGACGGCGAGGCGATCCAGCTCAGCTCGCCGCCCGTGCTCAAGAAGCAGATCAAGCACGACATCTCGGTCGTCGTCGACCGGCTCGTCGCGTCCGACGACCTGCTGTCGCGCCTCACCGACTCGCTTGAGACGGCTCTCCGCCTCACCGACGGTCTCGTCACGATCAACTTCGTCGACGAGACGGGCCCCGAGGCCTTCCGGACGTTCTCCGAGAAGCTCTCCTGCCCGAACAACCACCCGCTCCAGCTCACCGAGGTCGAGCCGCGGACCTTCTCGTTCAACGCCCCCTTCGGCGCCTGCCCCGAGTGCTCCGGCCTCGGCACGAAGATGTCGGTCGACTCCGACCTCCTCCTCGGCGACGACGAGCTGAGCCTCTCGGAGGGCGTCATCCTGCCCTGGACCAACTCCGGCAAGGGCCTCTACAACTACTTCCAGAAACTGCTCGAGGGTCTCGCGAGCGACCTCCGGTTCAAGCTCACCACCCCGTGGCGCGACCTCTCGCCCGAGGTGCGCCGCGCCGTCCTCGAGGGCAACGACTTCGAGGTGACCGTCCGGTACCGCAACCGCTTCGGTCGCGAGATGAAGTACAGCACCGGCTTCGAGGGCGTCATGCCCTACATCGAGCGCAAGTACGCCGAGGCCGAGTCCGACTCGCAGCGCCAGCGCTACGCGTCCTATCTCCGCGAGATCCCCTGCGTCGTCTGCAAGGGCAAGCGCCTGAAGCCCGAGGTCCTCGCCGTCCAGGTCGCCGAGCAGAGCATCGCCGACGTCGCCGAGCTGAGCCTCGCCGACGCCTTCGAGTTCATGAACACCGTCGAGCTCACCGCTCGCGAGGCCAGGATCGCGGCGCAGGTGCTCCGAGAGATCCGCGTGCGTCTCGAGTTCCTCCTCGAGGTCGGCCTGAACTACCTCTCGCTCGCCCGCTCGGCCGGATCGCTCTCGGGAGGCGAGGCGCAGCGCATCCGGCTCGCGACGCAGATCGGCTCGGGCCTCACCGGGGTGCTCTACGTTTTGGACGAGCCGTCCATCGGTCTGCACCAGCGCGACAACCGCCGTCTCATCGACACTCTCGTCAAGCTCAAGAACCTCGGCAACACCCTCATCGTCGTGGAGCACGACGAGGACACCATCCGGACCGCCGACTGGGTCGTCGACATCGGGCCCGGCGCCGGCGTCAACGGCGGTCGGGTCGTGCACTCGGGCAGCTACGAGGACCTCATCGCGAACACCTCGTCGTACACCGGCGACTACCTCGCCGGTCGCCGCTCGATCGAGACGCCGTCGAAGCGCCGGAAGATCGACAAGAGCCGGATGATCTCAGTCGTCGGCGCCCGCGCAAACAACCTCGACAACGTCACCGTCGACTTCCCGCTCGGCACGTTCGTCGCCGTCACCGGAGTCTCCGGCTCCGGCAAGTCGACGCTCGTGAACGACATCCTGTACAAGGTGATGGCCAACCAGCTCAACGGCGCCCGCCAGATTCCGGGCAAGCACACGCGCGTCACCGGGCTCGAGAACCTCGACAAGGTCGTCCACGTCGATCAGGCCCCGATCGGCCGCACGCCCCGCTCGAACCCGGCGACGTACACCGGCGTCTTCGACAAGATCCGCAACCTGTTCGCCGAGACCGTCGAGGCGAAGGCGCGCGGCTACCTGCCGGGCCGATTCAGCTTCAACGTCAAGGGCGGCCGCTGCGAGAACTGCGCGGGTGACGGCACGATCAAGATCGAGATGAACTTCCTGCCCGACGTCTACGTCGCGTGCGAGGTGTGCGGGGGAGCCCGCTACAACCGCGACACGCTCCAGGTGCACTACAAGGGCAAGAACATCTCCGAGGTCCTCGACATGCCGATCGCCGAGGCGGCCGAGTTCTTCGCGCCGATCAGCTCGATCTCCCGCTTCATGGCGACGCTCGTCGACGTGGGCCTCGGCTACGTCCGCCTCGGGCAGAGCGCCACCACGCTCTCCGGCGGCGAGGCGCAGCGCGTCAAGCTCGCGACCGAGCTCCAGAAGCGCTCGAACGGCCGGAGCGTCTACGTCCTCGACGAGCCGACCACCGGTCTGCACTTCGAAGACGTCCGGAAGCTCCTGCTGGTCCTGAACGGTCTCGTCGAGAAGGGCAACACGGTCATCACGATCGAGCACAACCTCGACGTGATCAAGTCGGCCGACTGGCTGATCGACATGGGGCCCGAGGGCGGCGCCGGCGGCGGCCGAGTGCTGGCCACGGGCACGCCCGAGCATCTCGCGAAGGTCCCGGAGAGCCACACCGGGCGCTTCCTGGCCGAGATCCTGTCGATGCCGAGGGCCGAGATCCCGGCGCCAGCGAAGGCAAGGAAGCCCCGCGCGAAGGCGCTGGCCGGCTAGGTCTGGCTGATGAGCAACACCGTTTCCTGGCGCCCGAAAGCGAGCGACATCCCGACGCAGCCGGGCGTCTACCGCTGGCGAGACGAGCGCGGCCGCGTGCTGTACGTCGGCAAGGCGAAGAACCTCCGACAGCGTCTGAGCAACTACTTCGCGCCGCTGCCGTCGCTCCACGAGCGCACCCGTCGCATGGTCCTCACCGCGCGCAGTGTCGAGTGGACAGTCGTCGGCACCGACATCGAGGCCCTGCAGCTCGAGTACACCTGGATCAAGGAGTTCGACCCGCCCTTCAACGTCAAGTTCCGCGACGACAAGACGTACCCGTTCATGGCGATCACGCTCGCCGACGAGGCGCCGCGCGTCATGGTCTCGCGCAACACGAGGATCAAGGGCGCGAAGTACTTCGGCCCGTACCCCAAGATCTGGGCGGTGCACGACACCATCGACCTGATGATCAAGGTCTTCCCGATCCGGACCTGCTCCGACTCGAGCTACAAGAAGGCCATGCAGACGGGCAAGCCGTGCTTCCCCGGTCAGATCGGGCGCTGCGGCGGACCGTGCTCCGGCCGGGTGACCATCGAGGAGCACCGCAGGATCGTCGACGAGTTCGTCCGCTTCATGGGCAGCTACGACCGCCGCGTCATCGCCGACCGCCAGCGGCAGATGAAGCAGGCCGCGGAAGAGCAGCGGTACGAAGACGCCGCCAGGTTCCGCGACCAGGTCGGCGCCCTCGAGGCGGTCCTCGAGAAGTCGGCCGTGGTGCTCCGCGACTCCGTCGACCTCGACCTCTTCGCCGTCTCCGAAGACGAGCTGGCCGCCGCTGTGCAGCTCTTCACGGTCCGCGGCGGTCGCGTGCGCGGCGCGCGGGGCTGGGTCCTCGACAAGGAGATCGACATCTCGACCGGCGACATCGTCGAGCAGGCCCTTCAAGACGTCTACAGCCGAGGCGGCGAGCTGCCCCGAGAGATCGTCGTGCCCACCCTCCCCGACGACGTCGAGGCCCTCGAGACCTGGCTCACCGATCTCCGGACCGAGAGCGCGACAGACGGCAGGATGCGCGGCCGCGTCCAGCTGCACACCCCGCAGCGGGGCGACAAGGCGAACCTGATGCAGACCGCCACCCTCAATGCGGCTCAGTCGCTGATGCTCTACAAGACCAAGCGGAGCGCCGACTTCGCGACGAGGTCCACGGCGCTGGCCGACATCCAGGAGGCGCTCGGCATGACGGAGGCGCCCCTCCGGATGGAGTGCTACGACGTCTCGCACCTGCAGGGCACGAACATCGTGGCGTCGATGGTCGTCTTCGAAGACGGCCTGCCGCGCAAAGACCAGTACCGCAGGTTCTCCATCCCGTCGTCGACCGACGACACCGAGTCGATCTACCAGACGCTCACGCGGCGCCTCGCCCGTCTCGACGACGAGCTGGCGCCGGTCGAGGAGGTCGGCGAGCAGCGCAAGCGGTTCGCCTACCGGCCGAACCTGCTCATCGTCGACGGCGGTCAGCCACAGGTCGCCGCGGCTCAGCGGGCGATGGACGACCTCGGGGTCACCGGCATCCAGCTGGCGGGCATCGCGAAGCGCCTCGAAGAGATCTGGCTGCCCGACGACGGCTTCCCGGTGATCCTGCCGCGCAACAGCGACGCGCTGTTCCTGATCCAGCGGATCCGCGACGAGGCTCACCGCTTCGCGATCACGTTCCAGCGTCAGCGCCGGAAGCGCGACATCGCGACGCAGCTCGCCGAGATCCCCGGTCTCGGTGCCACCCGCGTCGCGGTCCTGCTCAAGCACTTCGGCTCCGTCGCGAGGCTCAAGAAGGCCAGCGCGAAGGAGATCGCCGAGGTGAAGGGGATCGGCCCCACGCTCGCCGCGAGCATCGTGTCCGCGATGGGCACGGCGGCGCAGGCCGACGAGGCGGCCGCGGACGAAGCGGACGCTGACGAGCCAGCCACGGACGAGACGGACGCCGACGAGACGGACGCCGACGCCCCCGTCGCCGCCACAGCGCCCGAGTAGGATTGGCGCGATCTCGATGGCAACCGGAAGGGCTCCTCTGCAATGAGTGACGCACCCGAACAGCAGGACGTCCTGATCGTCACCGGGATGTCGGGGGCCGGCCGATCGACGGTCGGCAACGCCCTCGAAGACGTCGGCTGGTACGTCGTCGACAACCTCCCCGCGCAGATGCTTCGCCCCCTGATCGACCTCGCCGAGCGCGCCGGCGACTCGCTCCCGAAGATCGCGGCGGTCGTCGACGTCCGCGGGGGCCGTCTCTTCTCCGAGGCCCAGGAGGCGGTGCGGGCTCTTCAAGAGAGCATGCCGACGAAGGTGCGCGTCCTGTTCCTCGACGCCACCGACGCCGCTCTCGTGCGGCGCTTCGAGCAGGTCAGGCGACCGCACCCTCTCCAGGGCGACGGCACCCTCCTCGACGGCATCCTGGCGGAGCGCAGCCGGATGGAGGAGCTCCGCGAGTCGAGCGACATCATCATCGACACCTCCGAGCTCAACATCCACCAGCTCGCGACGACCATCATCGAGAGGTTCTCGGCGCCCGAGACCCCGGGCGTCCAGGTCACGGTCCTGAGCTTCGGCTTCAAGTACGGCCTGCCCGCCGACGCCGACATGGTGGGCGACGCGCGCTTCCTCCCCAACCCGTTCTGGGTGCCCGAGCTCCGCCCGATGACGGGTCTCGACTCGGCGGTGAACGAGTTCGTGCTCGACCAGCCGGGAGCCCGCGAGTTCGTCGACGCCTTCGGCCGAGCGCTGGAGCCCGTCATGGCCGGCTATCAGCGTGAGAACAAGAGACACGCTACGATCGCCATTGGCTGCACGGGGGGAAAACACCGATCGGTGACCCTCGTCGGCGAGCTGGCGGCGCACCTCCGCGGTCTTCCCGGGGTGGCGGTCAGCGTCAAGCACCGCGACCTGGGTCGCGAGTAGTCCGAGGCCGTCCTCCCCGCCGCGCGCCTGCAGGTGCCTCACCAGCGCCCCGCGACCGGCGGCATCACGCATCATCCCGAACAACGTAAGGAACCGTCTTGGCACAGACCGCCGACGTCAAAGAAGAGCTCGCCCGCGTCGAGGTCTCGAAGACCACCGTCCGCGCGGCCGAGGTGGCCACCATTCTTCGATTCGCCGGCGGTCTCCACGTGATCTCCGGCCGTATCGCGGTCGAGGCCGAGCTCGACAGCGCTCTCCTCGCGCGCCGGGTCCGCAAAGACCTCGCCGAGCTGTACGGCGCCCGGAGCGACGTCTCCGTCATCGCCGCGACCGGGCTCCGCCGGACCAGCCACTACCTCGTGCGCGTCCACGAGGCCGGCGAGACGCTCGCCCGGCAGACCGGTCTGATGGACGCCAGACGCCGCCCGGTCCGCGGCCTCCCCAACCGCCTGACCACCGGCTCCCGCGACGATCTCGCCGCGATCTGGCGCGGCGCCTTCCTCGCGCAGGGCTCCCTCACCGACCCCGGCCGCTCCGCCGCCCTCGAGGTCGTCTGCCCGGGCAACGAGGCTGCCATGGCCCTGGTCGGCGCCGCCGGGAGGCTCGGCATCGCAGCCAAGGCGCGCGAGGTCCGCGGCGTGCACCGGGTCGTCATCCGCGACGGCGAGGCCATCAGCGCCATGCTCAGCCAGATGGGCGCCACGAAGAGCGTCAGCGACTGGGAGGAGCTCCGTCAGCGCCGCGAGGTCCGCGCGACGGCGAACCGGCTCGTCAACTTCGACGACGCCAACCTCCGGCGCTCGGCTCAGGCAGCGGTCGCCGCGTGCGCCCGCGTCGACCGGGCGATGGAGATCCTGGGCGACGACATCCCCGAGCACCTCCGCTACGCCGGCGAGCTCCGTCTGGCGCACCGCGACGCGAGTCTCGACGAGCTGGGTCACCACGCCGACCCGCCCATGACGAAAGACGCCGTGGCGGGCAGGATCAGGCGGCTCCTCGCGATGGCCGACAAGAAGGCCGCCGACACGGGCATCCCCGGCACCGAGGCCAATCTCCCAGCCGACCTCGACCTCGACTGACGTCCGTCGCCCGTGCGTCCTGCGATAGTGTCGTAGAGGCCACGAGCTCGCTTCACCTCCGCTGTCAGACAACAGCGCCAAGCCATGACAACAAGCGCCGCAGGGCGCCCGAAAAACTGGAGATCCATTGAGCGTCAAGATCGGAATCAACGGCTTCGGCCGCATCGGCCGCAACTACTTCCGCGCCGCCCTCGCGAAGGGGAGTGACCTCGAGATCGTCGCCGTCAACGATCTGACCGACAACGCCGCCCTGGCGAACCTTCTGAAGTTCGACTCGATCACGGGTCGCCTCGACGCGACCGTCGAGCTCGAGGGCGACAGCATCGTCGTCAACGGCAAGGCCATCAAGGTCCTCGCCGAGCGCGACCCCGCCAACCTCCCGTGGGGCGAGCTGGGCGTCGACATCGTCATCGAGTCGACCGGTTTCTTCACCAAGGCCGCCGACGCTCAGAAGCACATCGACGCCGGTGCCAAGAAGGTCATCATCTCCGCGCCCGCGACCGGCGACGACATCACCATCGTCCTCGGTGTCAACGAGGGCCTCTACGACCCCGCCGCGCACCACATCATCTCGAACGCGTCGTGCACCACGAACAGCCTCGCGCCCCTGATGAAGGTCTTCCTCGACAACTTCGGCGTCGAGCGCGGCCTCATGACGACCGTGCACGCCTACACGGCCGACCAGAACCTCCAGGACGGCCCGCACAAAGACCCGCGTCGTGCCCGCGCCGCCGCCCTCAACATCGTGCCGACGTCGACCGGTGCCGCCAAGGCCATCGGCCTCGTCATCCCCGAGCTGTCCGGCAAGCTCGACGGCTACGCCCTCCGCGTCCCGGTCCCGACCGGCTCGATCACCGACGTCACACTCGAGACCTCGTCGCCCGTCACGGTCGACCAGATCAACGCCGCGTACAAGGCAGCTGCCGAGGGCGACCTCAAGGGCATCCTGCTCTACTCCGAAGACCCGCTGGTCTCGAGCGACATCCGCAGCGACCCGCACTCGTCGATCTACGACTCGGGCCTGACCAAGGTGATCGGCAACCTCGTCAAGATCACGTCGTGGTACGACAACGAGTGGGGCTACTCGAACCGTCTCGTCGACCTCGCCGAGTACGTCGCCGCCAAGCTCTAGCTCTCGGCGACGACCGCCCGAGACCTGCAGCACGAACCGTTAGGCACGACACCCATGGCTCTCCGCACCCTCGAGTCGCTCGGCGATCTGGCCGGCAGGCGCGTCATCGTCCGGTGTGATCTCAACGTCCCCCTGAAGGACGGCGTGATCACCGACGACGGCCGCGTCCGCGCGTCGCTCGGCACCCTCCGCACCCTGATCGAGGCGGGCGCCCGCGTCGTCGTGATCTCCCACCTCGGGAGGCCCGACGGCGAGGCGAAGCCCGAGTACAGCCTGGCTCCGGTCGCGACACGCCTCGGCGAGCTCCTCGGAGCCGCCGTGGCGTTCGCGCCCGAGACGACGGGGGAGGCCACGACGAGCGCTGTCGAGGCCCTCTCCGACGGCGAGGTCCTCGTGCTCGAGAACCTCCGGTACCAGGCAGCGGAGACGTCGAAGAGCGACGAGGAGCGCACGGCATTCGCCGAGCAGCTCGCGGCCCTCGGCGACGCCTTCGTCTCCGACGGCTTCGGGGTCGTGCACCGCAAGCAGGCGAGCGTGTTCGACCTGCCGCAGCTCCTCCCGAGCGCGGCCGGCACGCTCATCGAGACGGAGCTCCGGGTCCTCGACCGGCTCACCGAGAACCCGGAGCGCCCCTACACGGTCGTGCTCGGGGGTTCGAAGGTGTCCGACAAGCTCGGCGTCATCGAGCACCTCCTGCCGCGGGTCGACAACCTGCTCATCGGCGGCGGGATGCTGTTCACCTTCCTGAAGGCGCAGGGCCACGCGGTCGGCAAGAGCCTCCTCGAAGAAGACCAGCTCGACCGGGTCCGCGGCTACGTGCGCGACGCCGAGGCACGCGGGGTGCGACTGATCCTGCCGACCGACGTGGTCGTGGCGTCCGGCTTCGCCCCAGACGCCGAGCACGCGACCGTCGCGGCCGAGTCGATCGAGAGCACCTCCTTCGGCAGCGACGGGATCGGGCTCGACATCGGGCCCGAGACCGCCGCGGCCTTCGCCGACGTCATCGCCTCGTCGAAGACCGTCTTCTGGAACGGCCCCATGGGCGTGTTCGAGTTCGACGCCTTCGCCGCGGGCACCCGGGTCGTCGCCGACGCGCTCACCCGCGTCGACGGCCTCGGAGTCGTCGGCGGCGGCGACTCCGCCTCGGCGGTCCGGGCTCTCGGCTTCGACGACGAGCAGTTCGGTCACATCTCCACCGGTGGTGGGGCAAGCCTCGAGTTCCTCGAGGGCAAGTCGCTTCCCGGCCTGGAGGTCCTCGGATGGTAACCACGCGCACCCCGTTCATCGCCGGCAACTGGAAGATGAACCTCGACCACCTGCAGTCGATCGCCTTCGTGCAGAAGCTCGCCTGGAGCCTCAAAGACGCGAAGCACGACTACGCGAGCGTCGAGACGGCGATCTTCCCGCCCTTCACCGACCTCCGGAGCGTCCAGACGCTGATCGACGCCGACCGGCTCGAACTCTCCCTCGGGGCTCAAGACCTGTCGCCCAGCGACTCCGGCGCCTACACCGGCGACATCTCGGGCGCCTTCCTCGCGCGCCTCGACGTGAAGTACGTCATCGTCGGTCACTCCGAGCGCCGGACGATCCACGGCGAGACCGACGAGGTCCTCGCGGCCAAGGTCGCCGCCGCGCACCGCCACGGCCTCGTGCCGGTCGTCTGCGTGGGCGAGACGGCCGAAGACCTCGAGAAGCACGGCCCGAGCGCCGTCCCCGTCGCTCAGCTGAGGGCAGCCCTCTCGCAGGTGCCCGCCTCCGCCGAGATCGTGGTCGCCTACGAGCCGGTCTGGGCCATCGGCTCGGGCCAGGCCGCTACGCCCGACCAGGCCGAGCAGGTGTGCGCCGCGCTGCGGTCGACCCTCGTCGAGGTCCTCGGCGCCGATGCGGCCGCCGCGACGCGCATCCTGTACGGCGGGTCGGTCAAGTCCTCGAACATCGCCGCTTTCATGCGCGAGCCGAACGTCGACGGAGCCCTCGTCGGCGGTGCCAGCCTCGACATCCCCGAGTTCGCCAGCATCGTGCGGTACCAGCACCACGTCGGCGTCTGATTCAGTCGACGCCAAGCTATAATTGCTGACGGCCCGACGCTCGAAAGGTTCTCCGTGCAAATTCTCCAGGTCGTACTGCAGGTGGTGCTCGGCATCACGAGCCTCCTGCTGACCCTGCTCATCCTGCTGCACCGCGGTCGCGGCGGCGGGTTGTCCGACATGTTCGGCGGCGGTGTCACCAGCAACCTCGGTGCGTCCGGGGTCGCCGAGCGCAACCTCAACCGCATCACCGTCATCCTCGGCCTGATCTGGATCGCGTCCATCGTGGTCCTCGGCCTCATCACCAAGTTCTCGGCAGGTTCGTAATGGCATCAGGCGGTAGCGCAATTCGAGGGTCCCGCGTCGGCGCAGGCCCGATGGGCGAACAAGACCGCGGCTTCCACGCCGAGCGGATCACCATCTCCTACTGGGACGCCCTCGGCAACGAGGTCGTGCGTCACTTCGCGGCGAACGTCCCCGAAGAAGAGATCCCCGAGACCGTCGACTCCCCGTCGACCGGGCTCCCGGCCGGCCGCGACAAAGACAACCCGCCCGTCGTCGCCAAGCTCGAGCCGTACAAGACGCACCTCGCCTACGTCAAAGAGCGCCGCACCGAAGAAGAGGCGGCTCAGCTCCTCGACGAGGCCCTGCAGCAGCTCCGCGAGCGGCGCGGCAAGGTTCCCGCGAAGAAGTAGCTCCACACCGAGAAGGCCCCCGGCAGAAGCCGGGGGCCTTTCCTCTGCCAGCAGCACGGAGCGAGGAGGACGGAGACGCAGGATGCCCGTGGTCGGCGACCACGGGCATCCTGCGTTCGGAACTCGTCTTCTAGTACGACGAGGCGATGAGCTGTTCGGGCACTTCGGCGGCAGCGTCTTTGTCGACGAAGAACACGGTGCGCTTTCGGCCCTTGACGCCCGCGACGGGAACCTGGTCGGCGCCCGCGCCGGCGAGGGCCAACCCGAGCGACGACGCCTTCTCGGCGCCGGCGAGGATCATCCACACGCGCTGCGAGTTGTTGATCGCCGGGAGGCTGAGCGTGAGACGCTCCGGCGGCGGCTTCGGGCTGTCGGTGATGGTGAGCACGGTGGGCTCGAGGGCGCTGATCTGCGGCTTGTCGGGGAAGAGCGAGGCCACATGGCCGTCGGGCCCGACGCCGAGGAGCGTGATGTCGAAGCGCGGCGACTCGTCGTCGCCCTGCGCGAACTCCTTGAGCTCGGCGACGTAGGCGGCGGCGGCCTCATCGACTGATGCGTAGTCGCCGACCGCGCCGAAACGGTGCACGTTCTCAGCCGGCACGCCGATGTGGTCGAGCAGATCGATGCCGTTCTGCTTGTCGTTGCGATCGGCGCTGTCGCTCTCGACCCAGCGCTCGTCGGACCACCAGAACGACACCTTCGACCAGTCGACGCTGTCGCGCGCCTCGGAGCGGTTGATGGCGGCGAGCACGAGCGTGCTCACGGATCCTCCGCTCAGGACGACGGACGCGTAGTCCTGCTCCTCGATGACATCGATGATCTTCGTGATGAATCGCGCGGCCACCGAGGCGCCCAGCGATTGCTTGTCAGGGTGAACCAACACCCGGCGTTCGTTCGTCACACTCAGTTGCTTTCTTGGTCTTCGCGCAATTGCCTCACGCCGGTCTTCACGACATTCCCGAAGAGGGAGTCTGGATCGAGTCTACGGAGTTCTTCCGCAAGGCAGTCGCGCAGGCTGCGGCGTGGCAGGGAGAGGTCGTGCGTCGGCTGGCCGGGCTGCGACAGGGTCGCCACATTGACCAGCGACCGCTCGAGCTCGATGGTGCCCGACGCCCGGTGCAGCAGGACGCCGTGGATTCCGCTGGAGCCGGTGGCCCGGGTGGTGAGCGCGTGCAGCACGGGAACCCGCAGCTGCAGCTTCAACCACGCGGCGAGGAGCAGCGTCGAGGGGGAGTCGGCAGCGCCGGACACCTCGACGGAGGTGATCGGCTCGTACGGCGGCTGGTCGAGCGCCGCGGCGAGCTGAGTGCGCCAGAGGGTGAGCCTCGTCCAGGCGAAGTCGGTGTCGCCGGGCTCGTAGGTCGACGCGAGGTCGATGATCGACTGGCGGGGATTGGTCTGCGCGGCGGCATCGGTGATGCGGCGCTGCGCGATCCTGCCGAGCGGCGACTCGGAGACGACGGCCGGGGCCTTGCCCGGCCACCAGGCGACGACGGGTGCGTCCGGCAGGAGGAGCCCGGTGACGAGACCCTCCTCGTCGGCTGCGATGTCGCCGTAGGCGCGGAGCAGGATGACCTCGCTCGCACCTGCGTCGCCGCCGACGCGGATCTGGGCGTCGAGGCGCGCCTCGCCGTGATCCGAGGGGTCGTCACCCGTCGAGATGACGATCACGCGCATGGGGTGCTCGCGACTGGCCTCGTTGGCCGCCTCGATCGCCTCCTCCTCGTGGCCGAGGCTGGTGGCGATGATGAGGGTCAGGACGCGCCCGAGGGCGACGACGCCGCCCTCCTCGCGGATCTTGACGAGAGCCTTCGAGACCCGACTGATCGTGCTGTCGGGAAGATCGACGATCACGGTCGCCTCCAGGTCCGGCCGTCGCGGGCCATCAGTTCGTCGGCGGAGTGGGGGCCCCACGTGCCGGGTCGGTATTGTTCGGGCTGCCCCTGTGTCGCCCAGAACTCCTCGATCGGGTCGAGGATCTTCCACGAGAGCTCGACCTCCTCGTGGCGCGGGAACAGCGGCGGGTCGCCCAGCAGGACGTCGAGGATGAGCCGCTCGTACGCCTCGGGGCTCGCCTCGGTGAAGGCGTGGCCGTAGCCGAAGTCCATCGTGACGTCACGCACCTGCGTGCCGATGCCGGGGACCTTCGAGCCGAACCGCAGCGTGACGCCCTCGTCGGGCTGGACGCGGATGACCAGGGCGTTCTGCCCCAGCTCGGCGCCGTCGCCGAGGCCGAAGACGTTCTCGGGGACGCGCTTGAAGACGACGGCGATCTCGGTGACCCTCCGACCCAGGCGCTTGCCGGCGCGGAGGTAGAAGGGCACGCCCGACCAGCGACGCGTGGCGATCTCGAGCTTGATGGCCGCGAAGGTCTCGGTGACGGAGTCGGGGTTCATCCCGCCCTCCTCCAGGAAGCCGAGGACCTTCTCGCCGCCCTGCCAGCCGCCGGAGTACTGACCGCGGGCGGTGCCCTCGGCGAGGTTCTCGGGGATCCGGACGGCGGAGAGCACCTTCTCCTTCTCGGCTCGCAGGTCGCGCGCCTTGAAGCTGACCGGCTCCTCCATCGCGGTGAGGGCGAGGAGCTGCAGCAGGTGGTTCTGGATCACGTCTCGCGCTGCGCCGATGCCGTCGTAGTAGCCGGCGCGGCCGGCGACGCCGATGTCTTCCGCCATGGTGATCTGGACGTGGTCGACGTAGTTGCTGTTCCAGAGCGGCTCGTACATCTGGTTCGCGAAGCGGAGCGTCAGCAGGTTCTGGACGGTCTCCTTGCCGAGGTAGTGGTCGATCCTGAACACCGAGTCGGGCTCGAAGACCGTCTCGACGACGGCGTTCAACTCGCGGGCGGTCGTCAGGTCGGAGCCGAAGGGCTTCTCGATCACGACGCGGCGCCAGGGTCGGTCGCCGTTGGCGTCGACCGTGTCTTCGGCGAGGCCGGAGTCGCGGAGCTGCTCGGTGACGAGGGGGAAGAACCGCGGCGGGATCGAGAGGTAGAAGGCGTGGTTGCCCTTCGTGCCGCGCTCGACGTCGAGCTGGTCGATCGTCTGCTTGAGCTGCTGGAAGGCCTCCGCGTCGTCGAAGTCGCCCTGGACGAACCGGATGCCCTCTTTCAGCTGCCGCCAGACGTCCTCGTCGAAGGGGGTCCGGGCGTGCTGCTTGACGGCCTCGTAGACGACCTGCTCGAAGTCCTGGTCCTCCCACTCGCGCCGGGCGAAGCCGACGAGGGCGAAGCCCGGGGGGAGGAGGCCGCGGTTCGCGAGGTCGTAGATCGCCGGCATGACCTTCTTGCGCGACAGGTCGCCCGTCACACCGAAGATGATCAGGCCGGACGGACCGGCGATGCGATTGAGGCGGCGGTCGGAGGGCAACCGCAGGGGGTTGAACTCCGGAGTGATTTCCACCGGTGCCATTGTCTTATCTGTCCTTGCGTTGTGGTGCTGCGAGAGGCGAGGGGCGAGGACGGTCTCGTCGTGAGCCGCTCTCGGATGAGAAAAACGGGCGCAGGATCATCCTGCGCCCGTTTCGCACTCAGCGGACGGCTTCGAGGATCGCCGGCAGGCTCTGCTCGACGTCGGTGACCGTCAGGGTCAGGACGGGCCGCCCGTGGTCGGCGAGCACCTCGGCGTCGCCTGCGGCCTGCGCGGCGACGAGGGTGCCGAAGCCGAACGGGCTGTCGGGGATCTCGAGATCGGTCGTCGCCACCTGCGTGATCTGCAGGAAGACGCCGGTCTTCGGACCGCCCTTGTGGTACTGCCCGGTCGAGTGCAGGAACCGGGGCCCCCACCCGAAGGTGACCGGGCGGCCGGTGCGACGCGCGAGCACGTCGCGGAGGCCGATCAGCTCAGGATGCGCGACCCGGTCGACGTAGGCCTGGATCGACACGTACCCGTCGTCGCCGAGGCGAGCGAGGAGCGCGTCGACCGCGGAGTCGAGGGTGTCGCCCAGGGCGATGCCGCCCCGCTCCCGGACCTCGACGCCGTCGACGACCAAGGCCGCCGGAGACGTCTCGGGCCGACCCTCGAGGAGGGCACGCGTGGCGGCCTTGGCCGACTCGACGTCGGGCTGGTCGAAGGGGTTGATGCCGAGGAGCCGGCCCGCGACGGCGACCGCGTACTCCCAGACCAGGATCTGGCCGCCGAGCGATCCGGAGATCTCGACCTCGCCCGGGGCGACCTCGCGGGTCTCCTCCGTGCTGGCGACGAGCCGGACGACCTGCACGTCGGGCAGGCCGGCGGCGATCTCGGGGGAGTCGACGTCGAGCACGATCGGGAGGAGGCCGCGACCTTCCTTGCCCGTGGACTCGGCGATCAGCTGCTCGGCCCAGTCGGCGAAGCCCTGGATGTGCGTGCCGTCGGCCACGATCGCGATCTTGTCGCGGAGCGGCTCGGTGCCGGCGAGCACCGCGCCCAGCACGAGGCCGGGGTTGTCTTCGCGATCCTGCGCCAGCTCGACGGTCACCGCGTCCGCCTCGGCGAGGAGCTCGCCGATGTCGGCGCCGGCGAGACCGGAGGGCACCAGCCCGAACGCCGAGAGGGCCGAGTAGCGGCCGCCGATCGCAGGATCGGCGTTGAACACGACGTACCCCGCTTCACGCGCCGACTGATCGAGCGGGGAGCCCGGGTCGGTGACGACGACGATCCGGTCTTCGATGTCGGCGTAGCCGGCGTCGCGGAAGGCCTTCTCGAAGACCGCCCGCTGACTGGCCGTCTCGACCGTGGAGCCCGACTTCGACGACACGACGAGGACGGTCCGCTCGAGGTGGTCGGCGAGAGCCGCGCGCACCTGGCCCGGCTCGGTGGCGTCGAGCACGGTGAGCTCGACGCCGTAGGTGCGCGTGATGACCTCGGGAGCGAGGGACGAACCGCCCATGCCCGCGAGGACGAACCGGTCGAGCCCCTTCGCGAGGAGCTTCTCGCGGAGGTCGGCGATCTCGCGGACCAGCGGGGCGGAGACCGCGACGGCCTCCGTCCAGCCGAGCCGCTTCGACGCCTCGTCCTCGGCGTCAGGACCCCACAGGCTGGGGTCCTGAGCCGTGATGCCGGACGCGACCAGGTCGGCGACCAGCTGGGGGACGACGGACGCGACTGCCTCGGCAGCCGCGCCCGACGCGGTGATGGCAATCGTCACTTAGCGGCTTCCAGCGCGGCGGTGACGGTGTCGAGCAGCTCGTTCCAGGAGACGATGAACTTCTCGACGCCCTCCGACTCGAGGACCCCGACGACGTCGTCGTAGGAGACGCCCTGAGCGGCGATGGCGTTCATGACCTCGTTGGCCTGGTCGTACGAGCCGGTGATGGTGTCGCCCGCGATGACGCCGTGGTCGAAGGTGGCCTCGAGGGTCTTCTCCGGCATGGTGTTGACGACATCGGCCGCGACGAGCTCGACGACGTAGGTGGTGTCGAGGACGTTCGGGTCTTTGACACCCGTCGAGGCCCAGAGCGGACGCTGCTTGTTGGCGCCCTCCGCGAGGAGGCCGGCCGCACGCTCGGTCGCGAAGGACTGCTGGTAGACCTCGTAGGCGAGCTGGGCGTTCGCGACGCCCGCCTTGCCCTTGAGCGCCTTGGCCTCGTCGGTCCCGACGGCCTCGAGGCGCTTGTCGATCTCGGTGTCGACGCGCGACACGAAGAACGAGGCGACCGAGTGGATCTTCGACAGGTCGCGGCCGGCCTGCTTGGCCTGCTCGAGACCGGTCAGGTAGGCGTTGATGACGGCGCGGTAGCGGTCGAGCGAGAAGATCAGCGTCACGTTGACGCTGATGCCCTCGGCGATGACGGCCGTGATCGCCTCAAGACCCTCAAGGGTCGCGGGGATTTTGATCAGGACGTTCTCTTTGTCGACCTTCTTGTAGAGCGCCTTGGCCTGCTCGATGGTGCCCTGGGCGTCGTGCGCGAGGCCCGGCTCGACCTCGATCGACACGCGGCCGTCGAAGCCGTTCGTCGAGTCGTAGATCGGCTTGAACACGTTGCACGCGTCGGCGACGTCGTCGGTGGTGATCTCGAAGACGGCGTCGGTCACGCCGGTGCCGGCCTTCGCGAGCTCGGCGACCTGCTCGTCGTAGGCCTCGCCCTTGGCGAGAGCCGACGCGAAGATCGTCGGGTTGGTGGTCACGCCGACGACGTCGCGCTCGGCGATGAGCTTCTGGAGCCCCTCGGCCTTGATGCGCTCGCGCGACAGGTCGTCGAGCCAGATGCTCACGCCGGCTGCGGACAGCTGAGCGGTGGGGGTGGTCTGCTGGGTGTCAGTCATTCTCTTCTTCTCTCGTGAGTTCTTCGGCGGGTTCCGCTGGGCGCTCAGAGCGCGGCCAGGGAGTCCTTCGCAGCCGCGACAGCGGCGTCCGTGGTCATGCCGAACTTCTCGAACAGGGTCTTGTAGTCGGCCGAGGCACCGAAGTGCTCGATCGAGACGCTGCGGCCGGCGTCGCCGACGATGCCCTGCCAGCCCAGGGCGATCCCGGCCTCGATGGACACGCGGGCCTTGACGGCCTTGGGCAGGACCGACTCCTTGTACTCGTCGCTCTGCTCGTCGAACCACTCGAGGCTCGGAGCCGACACGACGCGGGCGTTGATGCCCTCGCCGCGGAGGACCTCGCGGGCCTCGACGGCGATCTGGACCTCGGAGCCCGTCGCGATGAAGATCACGTCGGGGGTGCCGCCGGGAGCCTCGGCCAGGACGTAGGCGCCCTTGGCGACGTTCTTCGCCGAGGCGAAGGTCTCGCCGGTGGCGTCGCCGTCGCCGCGCTCGAAGACGGGGAGGTTCTGGCGGCTGAGCGCGATTCCGGCGGGGCCGGAGAAGCGCTGCAGGATCGTCAGCCAGGCGTAGGCCGTCTCGTTGGCGTCGGCCGGGCGGACCACCGAGAAGTCGGGGATCGCGCGGAGGGCCGTGAGCTGCTCGATGGGCTGGTGCGTCGGGCCGTCCTCGCCGAGGGCGACGGAGTCGTGGGTCCAGACGTACGTCGCGGGCGCCTTCATGAGGGCGGCGAGACGGACGGCGGGGCGCATGTAGTCGCTGAAGATGAGGAACGTGCCGCCGAAGGGGCGGGTGTTGCCGTGGAGGACGATGCCGTTCAGGATCGCGCCCATGGCGTGCTCGCGGATGCCGAAGTGCAGCACGCGGCCGTAGGGGTCGCCGCTCCACTCGTGGGTCGACCACTCGGTCGGCACGAAGGACTTGCCGCTCGCGATGGTCGTGAGGTTCGACTCGGCCAGGTCGGCGGAGCCGCCCCAGAACTCGGGCAGGACCTCGGCGATGGCGTTGATGACCTTGCCGCTGGCGGCACGGGTCGACACGTCTTTGCCGGGCTCGAAGACCGGGAGGGCGTCTTCGAGGCCCTCGGGCAGCTCGCCCGCGAGCATGCGGTCGAGGAGAGCCTTCTTCTCGGGGTTGGCCTCGGCCCAGACCGCGAGCTGCTCGTTCCACTCGGCGTGCTGAGCCTGACCGCGCTCAACAGCCTTGCGGGTGTGCTCGAGGACGGCGGGGTCGACGTCGAACGACTTCTCGGGGTCGAACTCGAGGAAGCGCTTGAGGCCGGCGATCTCGTCCTTGCCGAGAGCCGAGCCGTGCGACTTGCCGGAGCCCTGCTTGGTGGGGGAGGGCCAGGCGATGATGGTCTTGAGGATGATCAGCGACGGCTTGTCGGTGACGCCCTTGGCGCGCTCGATGGCGTCGTGGAGCTCGGCGACGTCTTCGACGTACTGGCCGGTCTTCTTCCAGTCGACGACCTGGACGTCCCAGTCGTAGGCGAGGAAGCGCTTGTGCACGTCTTCGGTGAAGGCGATGTTGGTGTCGTCCTCGATCGAGATCTGGTTGGAGTCGTAGATCGCGATCAGGTTGCCGAGCTGCTGGTGGCCGGCGAGCGAGGCGGCCTCGCTGGTGACGCCCTCCTGCATGTCGCCGTCGCCGGCGATGACGTACACGAAGTGGTCGAACGGGCTGGTGCCGGGTGCCGCGTCGGGGTCGAGCAGGCCGCGCTCGAAGCGCGACGCGTACGCGAAGCCGACGGAGGAGGCCAGACCCTGGCCCAGCGGGCCGGTGGTGATCTCGATGCCGTCGGTGTGGCCGTACTCGGGGTGACCGGGGGTCTTGGAGCCCCAGGTGCGGAGAGCTTCGAGGTCTTCGAGCTCGAGGCCGTAGCCGCCCAGGTAGAACTGGATGTACTGCGTGAGCGAGGAGTGACCGACGGAGAGGATGAACCGGTCGCGGCCGATCCAGGTGCTGTCGCTCGGGTCGCGTCGCATGACCTTCTGGAAGAGGAGGTAGGCCGCGGGTGCCAGGCTCATCGCCGTGCCGGGGTGGCCGTTACCCACCTTCTCGACCGCGTCAGCCGCGAGGACGCGGACCGTGTCTACTGCCTTTTTGTCAATGGATTCCCATTGCAGATCTGCCACTTGAAGATGACCCTTCTTGATGCGAGATTGCGCGGGTTTCGCTCCCGCACTGACATGGCGCCTGCCGAGGCTCCGTCGACTCGGCCGCACGGACCTCGGCCCGCTGCAGCCTGCTGCCGGGCGTGTCTCTCGGGCGATTCCGACTCGAAACGGTGGGAACGGCGCCCTGGGCCCAGTAACTGGCAAGCACCTGCCAGTATAGGGAGGTCGGGGGTCCAGCGCCCGCCGGAAGGCCCCTCGACGCCGTCAGCGCGGACATTCATCGTTTAGACTTGCCAGGGCCACGAAACAGCTCGGTGAGCCGTCCGTCTCCCACCCGGCAAGGCCGCTCGGGAGCCCCGTACTTCAGAGGACGCATGACAGCAGCAGTAGACACTCGCAACGACTCCGAGGGCCGCGCCCGGATCGGATTCTCGCGCAAGGTCCGCGCCTACGTCTCGCTCACGAAGCCCCGCGTGATGGAGCTCCTGCTCGTCACGACGGTGCCGACCATGTTCCTCGCGCAGGGCGGTGTCCCCGACCTGTGGCGCGTCCTCGGCACCCTCATCGGCGGCGCGCTCAGCGCGGGCAGCGCCTCCGCGTTCAACTGCTACATCGACCGCGACATCGACCGCGTCATGAAGCGGACCAAAGACCGTGCCCTCGTCACGGGCGACGTGACCGACCGCGAGGCCCTGGTCTTCTCGTACGTGCTGGGCGTTGCGTCCATCGCGTGGCTGGCGATCCTGATCAACCCGCTCTCCGCTGCCCTCTCGCTCTTCGCGATCCTGTTCTACGTGTTCGTGTACACGCTGTGGCTCAAGCGCCGCACGCCGCAGAACATCGTGTGGGGCGGCATCGCCGGCTGCATGCCGGTGCTCATCGGCTGGTCGGCGGTCACGGACTCGCTGGGCGCCGCACCCGTGATCCTGTTCATGATCATCTTCCTCTGGACGCCGCCGCACTACTGGCCGCTGTCGATGCGCTACCGCGACGACTACGCGTCGGTCGGGGTGCCGATGCTGGCCGTCGTCCGCGGCCGCGCGCACGTCGGACTGCAGGTCATCCTGTACGCCTGGGCCACCGTGGTGTGCTCGCTCCTGCTGGTGCCGGTCGCCCACATGGGCGTCCTCTACACGGTCGTAGCGCTGGCGAGCGGCATCTGGTTCATCTACCAGTCGCACAGCCTCTACAGCCGGGCCATCACGCACGTCGTCGACGTCAAGCCGATGAAGGTCTTCTTCTCGTCGATCACGTACCTGACGCTGGTCTTCCTCGCCGTGGGCATCGACCCGCTGCTGCCTCGCGTCCTCGGCTTCTAGTCGACTCGGCTTCTAGTCGACTCTGCTTCTAGCCGACTCTGCTTCTAACGGGCCCGAGCGTCTAGCGCTCCGCAGCGACTGCAGCGACCTCGACCGGCTTCGTCAGGTCGGTGTCGCTCTCGAGGGTGTGCGCGACTGCCGTCATCGCCGCGACCAGCAGGCCGGCGAGCACCAGGTGCGAGCCGACGAGGAGCGGCGGCAGCCCGGTGTTCGCCTGGACCAGCCCGACCGTGATCTGAGCGACCTCGACGGCGAGGAGCAGGATCGGGAACAGGCGCGGCAGCCCGAGCCGTGCCGCCCCGGCCACCAGCACGAGCGTCAGCGCGAAGACGGCGAACGCCGGCACGGCGTGCAGGACCTCGATCACCTTCGGGTCGAACCCGTTGCGGTGAGTGTCTGCATCGCCGGCGTGCGGCCCCGCTCCGGTGGTCAGGATGCCGAGGACGACCGTGATCCCGACGAAGACCGCTGCGACGCGGGTCGTCAGGGCGTACCACGGGGGAGTCGCCGCACTCGTGCCGCGGGGCCCGTGATAGACGCGGTAGACCAGCGTCGCCGTGATCCGGACCAGCACCATCGACACGATGAAGTGCGAGCCGACGACGTAGGGGTTGAGCTTGGCGAGCACGCTGATGCCGCCGAGCACCGCCTGGAACGGGATGCTGAGCGCCTGGATGAGGGTCAGCCAGAAGAGGTCGCGGCGCACCTTCCGCATGCGGAAGACCGCGAAGAACGCCAGGATCACGATGATCACCAGCACGAAGGTCAGCAGCCGGTTGCCGAACTCGATGATGCCGTGGAGGCCCATCTCGGGCGTGGTCACGAGCGAGCCGGCCGTGCACTCCGGCCAGGTGGGGCAGCCGAGGCCGGAGCCGGTCAGGCGGACGAGGCCCCCCGTCCCGACGAGGACCAGCTGGCAGACCAGCGACGCCCAGGCGATGATCCTGACCCGCCTGTCGACCCGCGAGGGGAGCAGGGACCACACCCTCGCCAGTGGCCCGGCGGACGATGCCTGTGCATTGGTCACGTATTGCTGCCCTTCCTTACATTTGCGGTCTCGACCTGTAGAATTGCCGGGTTCAGGAACACACCCGTTTCGGTGCGTCGACGCAGACCCACAGATCCCATCAGATCTCACGCGGCATGAGCTCTCAGCAGCTCGAGTTTAGAGACATCGATCTGGGTGGTCGCTGCTGAACCTGCTCCGCTCGCAGACGCGAGGGGAGTGCCGCCCACAGGCGATCCAGGTCGCTGGCAAGGGAATGCCGCAACGAGCGTATCGGTTCGAGTCGGTAGAGAAAGAGGTAGCTATGTCAGACGTGTTGATCGACCGCCCGGAGCTCGAAGGCCTCGGCCAGTACGAGTTCGGGTGGGCCGACTCCGACGTCGCGGGAGCCTCCGCGCGCCGTGGTGTCAATCCCGAGGTGGTCACCGACATCTCGAATCTCAAGAGCGAGCCCGAGTGGATGCTCAAGAACCGCCTCAAGGGGCTGTCGCTCTTCGAGCGCAAGCCGATGCCGACGTGGGGTGCCGATCTCTCGGGCATCGACTTCGACAACATCAAGTACTTCGTCCGCTCGACCGAGAAGCAGGCGACGAGCTGGGAAGAGCTCCCCGACGACATCAAGGCGACCTACGAGAAGCTCGGCATCCCCGAGGCCGAGCGCAACCGCCTCGTCGCGGGCGTCGCCGCGCAGTACGAGTCCGAGGTCGTCTACCACCAGATCCGTGAAGACCTCGAGGCCCAGGGCGTCATCTTCATGGACACCGACACGGCCCTCCGCGAGCACCCCGACCTCTTCAAGGAGTACTTCGGCACGGTCATCCCGGCCGGCGACAACAAGTTCGCGGCGCTCAACACCGCCGTCTGGTCGGGCGGCTCCTTCGTCTACGTCCCGAAGGGCGTCCACGTCGAGATCCCCCTGCAGGCCTACTTCCGGATCAACACCGAGAACATGGGCCAGTTCGAGCGCACGCTGATCATCGCCGACGAAGACAGCTACGTGCACTACATCGAGGGCTGCACCGCTCCGATCTACAAGTCCGACTCGCTGCACTCCGCAGTCGTCGAGATCATCGTGAAGAAGAACGCCCGCGTGCGCTACACGACGATCCAGAACTGGTCGAACAACGTCTACAACCTCGTCACCAAGCGCGCCATCGCGCACGAGGGCGCCACCATGGAGTGGATCGACGGCAACATCGGTTCCAAGGTGACGATGAAGTACCCGTCCATCTACCTCGCGGGCGAGCACGCCAAGGGCGAGACGCTGTCGGTCGCCTTCGCAGGCCCCGGCCAGCACCAGGACGCCGGCGCGAAGATGATCCACATGGCGCCGTACACGACGTCGTCCATCGTCTCGAAGTCCATCGCCCGTGGCGGCGGCCGCGCCGGCTACCGCGGCGAGGTCCGGGTCGACGAGGGCGCGCACCACTCGGCGAACACCGTCCGGTGCGACGCCCTGCTGGTCGACACGATCTCCCGGTCCGACACGTACCCGGCGATCGACATCAGGATCGACGACGTCCAGCTCGGCCACGAGGCCACGGTCTCGCGCGTCAGCGAGGAGCAGCTCTTCTACCTGATGTCGCGCGGCATGGCGGAGGACGAGGCCATGGCCATGATCGTCCGAGGCTTCATCGAGCCCATCGCCCGCGAGCTCCCGATGGAGTACGCACTCGAATTGAACAAGCTCATCGAGATGAGCATGGAAGGATCCGTCGGCTAGATGTCCGCAACTCCCGCAACGACCCAGCCGACCTCGACGGATCCGGCCACGGCCGCTCCTCTCGTCGAGCCCATCGTGAGACCCGGCTCGAAGGGCCACACCGACGGGGCGTGGGCCGACCGCCCCGTCCCGGTGCAGACGCGCTCCGGGCGCTTCGCGTCCACCGATCCTGCGGCGTTCCCCGCGGTCACCGGCCGCGAGGTCGACTGGAAGCTCAGCCCCGTCGAGCGTCTCCGGCCGCTCATCGACGGTGCCCTCGACGGCTCGCCGTACGCCTACCTCGCGCGCGACACGCCCGGCGCCTCGGTCGAGTGGGTCGCCCCCGACCACGCGCTCGTCGGCACGGCCGGCACGCCCGAAGACAAGGCGTCGGCGAACGCGTGGGCGAGCGTCGACAACGTCCTGCTGGTGACGCTGTCCGGCGACGACGCCTCCTCGATCACGCTCGGCCGCTCCGGCTTCGACGCGTCCCCCCGCGCGGCCCACACGGTCGTCCACGCGACGCCGAACTCCCGCGGGATGGTGATCCTGCAGAACAGCGGCAGCGCCAACCTCGTCGAGAACGTCGAGATCGTCGTCGACGAAGGCGCGCAGCTCACCGTCGTGAGCGTCCAGGAGTGGGACGACGACGCGATCCACCTCGCCACCCACTTCGCGAAGATCGGCCGCGACGCGCAGCTGAAGCACTTCGTCGTCTCGCTCGGCGGAAGCGTCGTGCGGATCAACCCGTCGGCCCACCTCGCCGGCCAGGGCGCCGACGCCGACCTCAACGGCGTGTACTTCGCCGATGCGGGCCAGCACCTCGAGCAGCAGGTCTACGTCAACCACGATGCTCCCGCGACCAAGAGCCGCGTCAACTACAAGGGCGCTCTCCAGGGCGAGGGTGCTCGCACGGTCTGGATCGGCGACGTCCTGATCGGGCGCACCGCCCCCGGCACCGACAGCTACGAGCAGAACCGCAACCTGGTCCTCTCCGAGGGCACGCGCGCCGACTCGATCCCGAACCTCGAGATCGAGACCGGCGACATCCAGGGTGCAGGGCACGCCAGCGCCACGGGCCGCTTCGACGACGAGCACCTCTTCTACCTCGAGTCGCGCGGCATCCCCGAAGAGGAGGCGCGCAGGATCGTGGTCCTCGGCTTCCTGTCAGAGATCGTTCAGCGCATCGGGGAGCCCGGCCTCCAGGAGCGCCTGCAGGCGTCCCTCGAGAAGGAGCTGGCCGAGGGCGCGCGCGCCCGTGCCGAGGCGGACTCCGCCGCCGGCTCTGCCGCGTCCCGACGCTCGCCGTACGTCGACTCGCAGCCCGGCGCCTCCGTGGCCACCGGCACCGAGCACGTCACGACCGAGCCGGATGTCGCCCAGGGCGTCACCGCGATCGGCACTCACCCCGGAGGGAACGCACGATGAGCACGAAGGTCTGTGCCGAGAGCGACGTCAGCGTCTCGGAGGCTCTCCGAGTCGTCGTCGACGGCGTCCCGGTCGCCGTAGTGCGCGACTCCGCCGGAACCCTGCACGCGCTCGGTGACACCTGCACCCACGGCGACATCTCGCTGTCGGAGGGCTTCGTGGAAGACGACACCCTCGAGTGCTGGGCGCACGGCTCGAAGTTCGAGCTGACGACGGGCAAGCCGCTCACGCTGCCGGCCTACGAGCCCGTCCCGGTCTTCGAAGTCACCGTCGTCGACGGCGACGTCTACGTCGACACCTCCTCGCGCGTCAGCGCCTCCTGATCTCCGCCACACGAAGGAACACCATGTCTACCCTCGAAATCCGCGACCTCCAGGTCTCGATCGACACCGAGCAGGGCAACAAGCCCATCCTCAAGGGCGTCGACCTGACCATCAACAAGGGCGAGATCCACGCCGTCATGGGCCCCAACGGCTCCGGCAAGTCGACCCTCGCCTATACGATCGCCGGTCACCCGCGCTACAAGGTCGACGGCGGCTCCATCCTGCTCGACGGCCAGGAGGTGCTCGACATGACCGTCGACGAGCGCGCCAAGGCCGGGCTCTTCCTCGCCATGCAGTACCCCGTCGAGATCCCGGGCGTCACCGTCGCGAACTTCCTCCGCACGGCGAAGACGGCGCTCGACGGCCAGGCCCCCGCCCTCCGCACGTGGGTGAAGGACCTCCGCACGCACATGGCCGACCTCAAGATGGACTCCTCGTTCGCCGAGCGCAACGTCAACGAGGGCTTCTCCGGCGGCGAGAAGAAGCGCCACGAGATCATGCAGCTGGAGCTCCTCAAGCCGAAGTTCGCGATCCTCGACGAGACCGACTCCGGTCTCGACGTCGACGCTCTCAAGATCGTCTCGGAGGGCGTGAACCGCGCTCACCAGTCGACCGACCTGGGCATCCTTATGATCACGCACTACACGCGGATCCTGCGCTACATCAAGCCCGACTTCGTCCACGTGTTCGTCGACGGTCACGTCGCCGAGCAGGGCGGCCCCGAGCTGGCCGACCAGCTCGAGAACGAGGGCTACGACCGCTACGTCAGCGCTGCGGCTGCCGCCGCCGGCGCCGAGGCCTGATCATGGCAGCAGTCGCGCTCGCGCCCGAGAAGTTCGACCAGGTCGAGGAGGCGCTGAAAGAGGTCATGGACCCTGAGCTCGGCGTCAACGTCGTCGACCTCGGTCTCATCTACGACCTCGCAATGGACGACGAGGTCGAGAACGCCCTCATCATCAGCATGACGCTGACCAGCGCCGGCTGCCCCCTGACCGACGTCATCGAGTCGGAGACGGCCAACGCCCTCGACGGCGTGGTCGACGCGTTCCGGATCAACTGGGTCTGGATGCCGCCGTGGGGTCCCGACCGGATCACCGACGACGGCCGCGACATGATGCGCGCGATCGGGTTCTCGATCTAGTAGGGTCGCGCCGCCCAGGTGGGCGGGTGAATGCAGCAGTGGGCGGGTCTCCGGAGACCCGCCCACTGCCGCGTTCACCCGCCTTCTCGTTTCTTTCGTACAAATGGACGGAGATCGGTGCTCGCAGCCCGTCGTGCGTACAAATGGACGGAGTTCCGCGGATCCTGCGTCATTTCATGCCGATCGGAGGGGCGTCGCGCGAGACTCTCCGTCCATATGTACGCACAGGCAGGATCGGGAACGGATCTCCGTCCATATGTACGCGCGGGCAGGATCGGGAACGGATCTCCGTCCATATGTACGCAGGGAGCGGGCGGAGCGGCGCAGCAGACACACGAAGGCCCCCGGCAGGACGCCGGGGGCCTTCGGAGCAGAACAGGGGAGCGCGCTCAGCGGCCCCGACGCGCACCGAGCGCGCCGACGGCCTTCCAGAGCAGCGGCAGCGAGCCGGCGGCGACGACCCACTTCACGAGGCCGCCCACGATGAACGGCGTGAAGCCCGCGGCCATCACCGAGGCGAAGTCGTGGGGGAGCCCCAGCTGCGCGAGCGACGCGGCGAGGTAGGGGAGGCCGATCGCGAACGGGATGAGGCTGGCCAGGAAGAATGCACCGAGCGACAGGATCGGGCGGCGGTCCCAGCGGCGCTCCGACAGCCAGCCGATGACGGCGGCCGCGGGGATGAAGCCGAGGATGAAGCCGAAGCTCGGCAGGGCCAGGCTGTGCACGCCGCCGGCGAGACCGGCGAAGAGCGGCAGCCCGACGAGGCCCAGGATCATGTAGAGGGTGAGCGAGAGCGCACCGCGGCGGGCACCGAGCGTGGCTCCGACGAGCATGACGGCGAGCGTCTGACCGGTGATCGGGACCGGCCACAGCGGCACCTGCACCTGCGCCATGAGACCCGTGAACGCGACACCGCCCAGCACGAGGGCGGCGTCGGTGGCGAGGCTCTTCGAGACGAAGCGGTCGGCGAGGACGGGCCTGAGGACAGGTACGGCGGTGTTCGTCAATGCAATCTCCTAGAATGGGTGGGTTGACCGGCCTGATACGAGTGATCACGAGCCGCGAAACGGTCCACGCTTCGATCCCTTTCATCCTAGGGGCGGCCCACCGGCGGGCGGCGTTGTGGACACCTCCTCAGATGATTGGACTTTCGCTGTGCTCTCCGTGCACGACCTCGAAATTCGCGTAGGCGCGCGCCTCCTCATGGAGGGCGTCACGTTCCGCGTCGACAAGGGAGACAAGATCGGCCTGGTCGGCCGCAACGGCGCCGGCAAGACGACGATGACCAAGACCCTCGCCGGCGAGACCCTCCCGACGGGCGGCACGATCGAGTCCAACGGCGAGATCGGCTACCTGCCGCAGGATCCCCGCTCCGGCAACCCGGAAGACCTGGCCCGCACGCGCATCCTGGACGCCCGCGGTCTGGGGCAGATCCTGCTCGGGATCCAGCAGGCGACGCAGGAGATGGGCAGCGACGATCCTGCGATCGCCGAGAAGGCCATGAAGCGCTACGGCGACCTCGACGACCGCTTCAACGCGCTCGGTGGCTACGCAGCCGAGGCGGAGGCCGCGAGCATCGCCTCCAACCTCAGCCTGCCCGACCGCATCCTCGACCAGCCGCTGTCGACCCTCTCGGGTGGTCAGCGCCGTCGCATCGAGCTGGCGCGCATCCTGTTCTCGGCCGCCGACACGATGATCCTCGACGAGCCCACCAACCACCTCGACGCCGACTCGGTCGTCTGGCTCCGCGAGTACCTCAAGACGTACCAGGGCGGCGTCATCGTGATCAGCCACGACATCGAGCTGGTCGACGAGGTCGTCAACCGCGTCTTCTACCTCGATGCGAACCGCCAGCAGATCGACATCTACAACATGGGCTGGAAGCACTATCAGCGTCAGCGCGCCTCCGACGAGGAGCGCCGCAAGAAGGAGCGCGCCACCGCCGAGAAGCAGGCCGGTGCGCTGCAGAAGCAGGCCGCCCGCTTCGGCGCGAAGGCATCGAAGGCCGCCGCCGCCCACCAGATGGTCGCGCGGGCCGAGAAGCTCCTGGCGGGCCTCGACGAGGTGCGCGCCGTCGACCGCGTCGCGAAGCTGCGGTTCCCGACGCCGGCCGCCTGCGGCCGCACGCCGCTGATGGCGTCGAACCTGTCGAAGAGCTACGGCTCTCTCGAGATCTTCACGGCGGTCGACCTCGCGATCGACCGCGGGTCGAAGGTCGTCATCCTGGGCCTCAACGGTGCCGGCAAGACGACGCTCCTGCGGATCCTCGCGGGCGTCGACGCGCCCGACACCGGGCAGCTCGAGCCGGGGCACGGACTCCGGATCGGCTACTACGCCCAGGAGCACGAGACGATCGACGTCAAGCGGAGCGTCCTCGAGAACATGGTGTCGTCGTCGCCCAACATCACCGAGATGGAGGCGCGGCGGGTCCTCGGCTCGTTCCTCTTCACGGGAGACGACTCGGCGAAGCCCGCGGGCGTGCTCTCCGGCGGCGAGAAGACGCGGCTCGCTCTGGCGATGATCGTCGTGTCGGGTGCCAACGTGCTGCTCCTCGACGAGCCCACCAACAACCTCGACCCCGCGTCGCGCCTCGAGATCCTCGACGCGCTCAACAACTACGAGGGCGCCGTCGTGCTCGTCAGTCACGACGAGGGCGCCGTCGAGGCGCTGAACCCCGAGCGCGTGCTCATCATGCCCGAGGGCACCGAAGACCACTGGACCAAGGACTACTCGGATTTGATCACGCTGGCGTAGCGGACCGGAGCCGGGCCAGCGCGACCGTCAGCAGAATTCCCCGGCCGCGCCCTTCGTGTACGACATGGCGATCTCGCCCACACGGCCGTCGGCATCCAGCGAGAAGCTCAGCCAGCGTCCCTGGCCGTCACGGATCCCGTAGGCCTGACCGAAGGTCGACGCACCGTCCGACGACACCGTGAGGTCCTCGATGCCCGGGTAAGTCGCCAGCAGTTCCGCCTGGGTCGCCCCGAGCCCGATCCCGGACGGCGTCTTCGGTGACACTGCCGGGACCGCCGTTCCGAGCTCGCCGATGAGGATCGTGTCGATCCGGTCGCCCTCGGCGGCCTGCGTGACGATCTTCGGCGACACGACCCCCGCCTTCGGCGCGTAGAAGTCGACCGGGCAGGAGTATCCCGGCGCGGTGACGTCGAACGAGACGGCAGCATCGGCGCTCTCGGCGGTCTGGCTCCCGCCCAGGGTGAGCGGCCCCACGCCCGCGGTCGTGATCTTCCACGAGGAGGGGTCCGTCAGATCGGGCCCAGTCGGCAGCGGCGTCGGGCTCGGGGTCCCCGCCGGGTCGACGATGCCGCCGGGGTCGGGCGTCTTCGAGGGCGTCGCAGGATCGAGGGGCCGGGCCGAGGTAGTCCGGACCGGCGCGATCGCCTGACCACGGCCGGATCCTGCGTGCCCGAGTCCGTAGGCGAGTGCCCCGCCGCCGCCCAGGGCGACGACGACTGCCGCCGCCACGACGACGAAGAGCGCGGGGCGTCGCCGTCGGGGGAGTGCTGCGGATCCTGCTGCGGTGTCCACCAGCATGCGGCGCATGCTCGAAGCGCGCTCGGGATCGAGCCGGGGGGAGTCGTGATTCATTTCGTGCCTCCGATCGCCCGCGAGGTGTCGGCCGGGTCGTGGGACTGCGTGAGCGCGGCGAGGCGCCGCTTGGCCCTCGACAACCGCGACTTGACGGTTCCGAGGGGAATGCCGAGGGCGGTCGCCGCCTCGGCCAGGGGGAAGTCGTTGACGACGCAGAGGGTCAGGACGTCACGGTCGCTCGGCGACAGCTTCTGGAACGCGGCGCGCAGCCGCTTCTCGCGGCCGGAGGCGTCGAACCGCTCGAGGATCTCGTCGGCGTGGTCGTCCGCGTGATCCTGCCGCGGCATCTTCGCGAGGGCGATCCGGTGGCGCCTGGCCGTCCTGGCGTGGTTCAGGGAGACGTAGTTGGTCGTCACCAGGAGCCAGGCGAGCACCGACCCGTCGACCAGGCGGACCGAGGCCCGCCGCCTCCACGCCTCGAGGAAGACGAGGGCTGTGACGTCCTCGGCGTCGTGGCCCGACCTCGTGAGACGGAGCGCCTGGCCGTAGACGCGGTCGCGGTGCGCGTCGAAGATGTCGCCGAACGAGTCGGGGTCTCCGTCGCGCGCGCGTCGCCAGACCGTGCTCTCGTCGGGCATGTCGTGTTCCCCCTGGTAGATGGTGCTCTACCCACTGATGTCCGCTGGCCGGAAAAGGTTCCCGATCGGTCTCAGCGACTGATGCGGGTGCCCGGGAGCGACGACTCGTAGCCCTTCTCGTCGAGGTCGTGGTCTTCGAGGTCGGAGTCGGACGGGCCGCGCTTGAGGCGCTTCCGCTCCCGCTCCTCCTCGAGCCAGCGCTGGTCCTCCTCGTCGGAGTTGAGGGCGTCGTACTCTTGCCGGACCACGTAGATGAGGAACCCGAATGCGGCCACGGCGAACATCACCCACTGGATGGCGTACGACAGGTTGAGCGACCAGTCGATCTGCGGCTTCTGCGCTAGCTTCGGCAGGGTGGCCGTCTCGGGGGTCTCGCTCTTCAACTGCCCGAAGGCCGCGGTGTAGGTGGGCAGCTGCAGGCGCTTCGCGATGTCGGCCGGCTGGATCCGCGCCAGCTCGTTCGTGCCCGGGATGTCGGTGCGGCCCGGCACGTCGGCCTCGGACTGGCTGAGGCGGGCGACGACGGTGACCCGACCCGACGGGGGAGCCGGGATCGAGTCGGGCGCGTCGTGCGTGTTGCCGGTCGGGACCCAGCCGCGATCGATCACGAAGACCCGGCCGGACGTGGTCTCGAGGGGCACGAGCACCTCGAAGCCCGGGAATCCGTTGTAGCTCCGGTCTCGAGCGAGGAACGTCTTGTCGACGAGGTAGCGGCCCGTGACCCGCACCGGCTTGAACTCGTCGGCGGCCGAGTAGGAGTCGAGCTCCGGCAGGATGCTCGTGATCGCGACCGGACGGGCGTTGTAGTTGGCGTTCAGGCGATCCTGCAGGGCGAGGTTCTCAGCCCTGCGCTCCCACTGCCAGTGGGAGAGGAACACGCAGACGACCGCGAAGACGACGGCGACCGCGAGGTACCCCAGCCACTTCTTCGACAGGACGAAGCGCCACTCCCTCACGAGCCACTCTCCGCTCCGACCGTGTCGACGGTCTCGCCCAGCGCTGTCACCGCCACGGGGAAGTCACGGGAGCGCACGAAATCTGCAAGGAAGTCTACGTGCTCGGCGCACGCGGCCCAGACCTTCACGCGGTCGAGGGAGTGGATCCTGGGGTTCCGCCAATTCACCTGGAAGACGGCGTCCTCGCGGCATCCTGCGCGGGAGCACTCGACCCGGTCGGGGCCGGCAGCCCCCAGGATCATCGCTCGTTCTCGGGGCGCGACGGGGAGGCCTGGTAGGTCTCGCCCCGGAACTGCGTCGGGTCGTAGGCCTCCTGCGGGCGGTAGACCTCGACGGCGCCGGGCCGCTCGACCTCGCCGCGCGCGCCCTCCTGGCCGACGTTCGCGAGGACGACGGCGACGTACGGCAGGATGATCGCGCCGAGCGCCGGAGCGAGGGTCCACCAGCCGAACGGCACGACGAGCGCCATGATCACGCAGACGAGACGGACGAGCATCGCCAGCGAGTAGCGGATCATGCGGCCGCGGCGCTCATCGATCGGCGCGGGCGGCAGCGTCGTGACCGCGAGGACCGAACTGCTCTTCTTCGACTTGATCTTCATCACTTCACAGGCTCTGTGCGACGGGGAGGGGGACACAGCGGGATGCTGAGTAGTCCACAGCAGAACACTAGGCTTGTCGAGGTCGAAGCGGGCTGTGCACAAGCGCCTCGCCGTCTCGATCTCTCGACACCGAACGACTTGGAGACACCATGACCACGCCCCGCACCGTCCTGGTCACCGGAGGCAACCGCGGAATCGGCTTCGCCATCGCAGAGCGGTTCGCCGCCGAGGGCCACCGGGTCGCCGTGACGGCCCGCTCGGGCGAGGGTCCGGAGGGCACCCTGACGGTCCGCGCCGAGATGACCGACTCCGCGTCGATCGACGCGGCGTTCACCGAGGTCGAGGCTCAGCTCGGCCCGGTCGAGGTCGTCGTCGCCAATGCCGGCATCACCCGCGACACCCTCCTCATGCGGATGTCCGAGGACGACTTCACCGAGGTCCTCGACACCAACCTCGGCGGCACCTTCCGCGTCGTGAAGCGCGCCTCCAAGGGCATGCTGAAGGCCCGCTTCGGCAGGATCGTGCTCGTCTCGAGCGTGGTCGGCCTCTACGGCAGCGCGGGTCAGGCCAACTACGCCGCCTCGAAGAGCGGCCTCGTCGGCTTCGCGCGCTCCATCACCCGCGAGCTGGGCGCTCGGGGCATCACCGCGAACGTCGTCGCCCCCGGATTCATCGAGACCGACATGACCGCCGTGCTCCCCGAGGCGCAGCAGGCCGAGTACAAGAAGAGCATCCCGGCGGGGCGCTACGGCACCGCTGAGGAGGTCGCCCGCGCGATCACCTGGCTCGCCTCCGACGACGCCGGCTACATCTCGGGCGCCGTGATCCCGGTCGACGGCGGCCTCGGCATGGGGCACTAGCCCTCCCGACCGCGAAAGCGGCTCTCGACCACGCAGCAGAGTGGTCGCGAGCCGCTTTCGTGGTCGACGAGCTAGCCGCGGAGGCCGACGAGCGGCAGGATCTGCGAGAGGTCGCGCGTGCTGAGCGCCACGTCCGCGGCCGCGCGGACGCGGGGCTTGGCGTCGAATGCCACCGACAGCCCGGCGGCCTGCATCATCTCGAGATCGTTCGCGCCGTCGCCGACCGCGAGGGTCTGAGACAGCGGGATGCCCGCATCCTGCGCCCACCCGCGGAGCGCGTCGGCTTTGGCGCGCGCATCGACGACCGGTCCGTCGACCTCGCCCGTGAGGTGCCCGTCGGTGACGCCCAGCCGGTTGGCCCGCCAGCGGTCGAGGCCGAGCCGCTCGGCCAGCGGGTCGAGGATCTCGTGGAACCCGCCGGAGACGACTCCGACGAGGCCGTCCGCCGCGTGCACGCCGGCGATCATCTCGGGGACGCCCCGGGTGACCGTGATCGTGGCGAGCGCCTCGTCGAAGCACGACATGGGGAGCCCGCGGAGGGTTGCGACCCGCTCGCGGAGGCTCGCGGCGAAGTCCAGTTCGCCCGCCATCGCGCGCTCCGTGATGTCGCGGACCTCGGCGTGCGAGCCGGCCGCATCGGCCAGGAGCTCGATCACCTCGTCGTCGATGAGCGTGGAGTCGACGTCGAGGACGATGAGGAAGCGCGGCACCCGACCAGGCTAGTGGCGGGGCGCCGCGCGTTACGCCCTACTGCTCGACGCGGACGCCCTTGCCGACGACCGTGATGCCGGACGGAGTGACGGTGAAGCCGCGAGCACGGTCGGCCTCGGCGTCGAGACCGACGTGGGCGCCGTCGACGATGACGACGTCCTTGTCGAGGATCGCGCGGTTGACGATCGAGTTCTTGCCGACGTAGATGCGGTCGAACAGGACCGAGTCGACGACGCGCGAGCCGGAGTCGAGGGTGTTCCACGGGCCGACGACGCTGCGCTCGACGTGGGAGCCCACGGCGACGGTCCCGAGCGAGACGATCGACTCGATGACGCTGCCCGGGTTGCCGTGCTCGTCGCGGCCGAATTTCGCCGGCGGCGAGTTGAGCTGCTGGCTGAAGATCGGCCACGCCGTGTTGTAGAGGTTGAACACCGGCAGCGCCGCGATCAGGTCGCGGTGCGCGTCGTAGAACGAGTCGATGGTCCCGACGTCGCGCCAGTAGTAGCGGTCGCGCTCGGTGGAGCCCGGGACCTCGTTGCGGTTGAGGTCGTACACGGCGGCGTCGCCGCGCGACACGAAGTCGGGGATGATGTCGCCGCCCATGTCGTGGTTCGACGCGGTGTTCTCGCCGTCGCGGAGGACCGCGTCGATCAGCGCGTCGGCGTTGAAGACGTAGTTGCCCATCGAGGCCAGGACCTCCTCGGGGGAGTCGGCGAGCCCGACAGGGTCTTTCGGCTTCTCGAGGAAGGCGTCGATGAGGGTGGCGTCGTCGGCGTTCGTCTGGATCACGCCGAACTGGTCGGCGAGCGAGATGGGCTGGCGGATCGCTGCGACGGTCGCGCTCTTGCCCGAGGCGATGTGCGCCTCCACCATCTGGGCGAAGTCCATCCGGTAGACGTGGTCGGCGCCGACCACGACGACGATGTCGGGCTTCTCGTCGCGGAGCAGGTTGAGGCTCTGCAGGATGGCGTCGGCCGATCCTGCGAACCAGCGCTTGCCGAGTCGCTGCTGCGCCGGCACGGAGGCGACGTAGGCCCCGAGGAGGCCCTCGATGCTCCACGTCTGCGAGACGTGCCGGTCGAGGCTGTGCGACTTGTACTGGGTCAGGACGACGATCTGACGGAGACCCGAGTTGATCAGGTTGGACAGGGCGAAGTCGACGAGGCGGTAGTTTCCGCCGAACGGGACTGCGGGCTTCGCGCGGTCTGCTGTCAGAGGCATCAGTCGCTTGCCTTCTCCGCCGGCCAACACGATGCCGAAGATCTTCTTTGATGCCATGTGGCCAGAATGGCACGTTTCTCGCGCGGGCGACTACGGTAAAGGCCGTGCGAGTCGATGTGATCACCAAGGAATACCCGCCCAACGTCTATGGCGGCGCGGGCGTCCACGTGACGGAGCTGGTCAAGGCCCTCCGTCCGTCGATCGATGTGCGCGTCCGGGCGTTCACCGGTTCGGGCAGCGATGGCGCCCCCGGCGAGGACGGCACGACGGGCTACCCCGACCTGACCGAGCTGGCGCACGCCAACGGTGCGCTGAAGACCCTCGGCGTCGATGTCGCCATCGCTCAGGACGTCGAGGGCGCCGATGTCGTCCACTCCCACACCTGGTACGCCAATGCGGCCGGACAGCTCGCCCAGATGCTCCACGACGTCCCCCACGTCCTGACGGCGCACTCCCTCGAGCCCCTCCGCCCGTGGAAGGCCGAGCAGCTCGGCGGCGGCTACCGCGTGTCGAGCTGGATCGAGCGGCAGGCGTACGAGACCTGCGACCGCGTGATCGCCGTGAGCGACGGCATGAGGCGCGACATCCTGCGCTCGTATCCGACCATCGACGAGTCGAAGGTGAGCGTCGTCTACAACGGCATCGACCTCGAGGGCTGGCGTCGACTCGACGAGCCCGAGCTCGTCCGGTCGCTCGGCATCGACCCGGAGCGTCCCGCCGTCGTCTTCGTCGGCAGGATCACGCGGCAGAAGGGTCTTCCCTACCTGTTGCGCGCGGCCGCGCTCCTCCCGCCCGAGGTCCAGCTGATCCTCTGCGCCGGAGCACCCGACACCCCCGAGATCATGGCCGAGGTGACGGCGCTGGTCGATGACCTGAAGCAGACCCGGACCGGCGTCGTCTGGATCGAGCGCATCCTGCCCCGTGACGAGCTGTGCGCGGTCCTGTCGAGTGCGACCGTGTTCGTCTGCCCGTCGATCTACGAGCCCCTCGGCATCGTCAACCTCGAGGCGATGGCCTGCGGCGTCCCCGTCGTCGGCACCGCGACCGGCGGCATCCCCGAGGTCGTCGCCGACGGCCTCACCGGCCGCCTCGTGCCGATCGACCAGGCGACCGACGGCACAGGCACGCCCCTCGACCCCGACCGCTTCGTTCAGGATCTCGCCGCCGCCCTCACCGAGACGGTTGCCGACCCCGGCCTCGCCCGGCTGATGGGACGCGCCGGGCGAGCCCGCGCCGAGCTCGACTTCAGCTGGTCGAGCATCGCGGAGCGCACGCTCGAGATCTACCGCGACCTCGCCTGACACGCGTTCTCCACAGCCTCCACCACCTCGCCGTTCCCCGGCCTCCCCTCGAATAGAGTGTGACCATGCCCACCGTTCTCCAGCTCACCGACGTGTCCGTGGTCCGAGACGGCTCTCCGGTCGTCGACGCAGTCAGCTGGACCGTCGACTCCGAAGAGCGCTGGGTGGTGCTCGGCCCGAACGGCGCCGGCAAGACGACGATCCTGCAGGTCGCGGCGGCGCAGACGCACCCGTCGTCGGGTGAGGCCGAGATCCTGGGCGAAGACCTCGGCAGCGTCGACCTGTTCGACCTCCGGCCCCGCATCGGCTTCGCATCGACGACGATCGCCCGGCGGATCCCGCCGAAGGAGACCGTCCTCGACGTCGTCCTGACGGCGGCCTACTCGGTCACCGGTCGCTGGAACGAGGAGTACGAGAGCGTCGACGTCCGCCGTGCCCACCGAGTCCTCGACGAGTGGAACCTCGGTCACCTCGCCGAGCGCACCTTCGGCGACCTCAGCGACGGTGAGCAGAAGCGCGTCCAGATCGCCCGCTCGGTCATGACCGACCCCGAGCTCCTGCTCCTCGACGAGCCGGCCGCATCGCTCGACCTCGGGGCCCGCGAGGAGCTCCTCCGCATGCTCGGCGGCTACGCGTCGAGCGAGGGCGCCCCCGCTATCGTCATGGTCACCCACCACGTCGAGGAGATCCCGCGCGGCTTCACGCACGCGCTGCTGCTGTCGCACGGCCGTGTGAAGGCCTCCGGGCCGCTGGCCGAGGTGCTCACCGCCGAGATCCTGGGCGAGACCTTCGGCCTGCCGCTCACCGTGAGCGAAGAGGGCGGCCGCTACACCGCTCGCGCGACCGAGTAGGTCACACTCGCTGGTGCGTGACTCCGCGTTGCGCGCTGCACTCGCTGGGTGTCGGCGGGTCGTGGCCGCAGTCGGCGGGCCCCCGGAGGCGCGCCCACTGCTGCGAGCACCCGCCGACACGCGAGCAGCCCCTAACGCACGCCTCGCATGAGCCGCAGCACGGGCTTCGCCAGCAGCAGCAGCACCACCCCGACGGCGATCGCCACGATGCCCAGCACTCCGAAGTACGGCACCTCGTCCGACGGGCTGTAGACGCCGGCGAGGCGGCCCGAGATCGCGGTCCCGAGCGCCACCGACAGGAAGAACAGCGCGACCATCTGCGTGCGGAACCGCTCGGGCGCCAGCTTCGTCGCGACCGAGAGGCCGACCGGCGAGAGGAGGAGTTCGGCGACGGTGAAGACGAGCAGGATCAGCACGATCGCGATGACCGGGGTGCCGTGCGGCCCGGTCCCGAAGAACGGCAGGAACAGCAGTAACGCGAGACCGACCACGATCGCGCCGCCGGCGAACTTGACCGGTGTCGAGGGCTGCCTCGAGCCGAGCCTCGTCCAGAGGGCCGCGAACACCCCCGAGAGCATGATGATGAAGATCGGGTTGATCGACTGCACCCACGGGATCGGGAACTCCCACCCGAACACGGAGCGGTCGAGCCGCTCGTCGGTGTAGATCGTGATGACCGTGAACTGCTGCTGGTAGATCGACCAGAAGACGGTGCTGGCGAGGAACAGCGGGATGAACGCGATCACGCGGCTCCGCTCGTCGCGCGAGATGACACGGCTGCTCAGGATCACGATGAAGTAGGCGACCGCAGCGACGGCGGTGACGACGATGACGACCGTGGCCAGGTTGGTCGCGGTGACGAGGCGGAACACCACCGCCAGGACGATCACGACCACGCCGATCGCCGCGACGACGGCCATGCGTCGCCGCGGATCGCGGGGGAGCGGGTTCGGGATGATCCGCGAGTCGGCGGGAAGGTTCTTGCGTCCGACGGCGTACTGGACGAGGCCGACCGCCATGCCGACCGCCGCCAGACCGAAGCCGAAGTGGAATCCGACGGACGACTGGAGGAGGCCGGTGAGGATCGGACCGAAGAACGCGCCGAGGTTGATGCCGAGGTAGTAAAGCGAGAATCCTGCGTCGCGACGCGTGTCGCCCTCGGAGTAGAGGGTGCCGACGAGGCTCGTGGCCGTCGCCTTGAGGCCGCCCGAGCCGATGGCGATCAGGATCAGGCCGACGCCGACGCCCAGAGCGCCGGGCAGCGCCGCCAGGGCGATGTGCCCGAGCATGACGATCATCGCGCTGACGAGGAGGGTCCGCTGCGAGTCGAGGAGCCGGTCGGCCACCCACGCGCCGAGCACCGTCGACAGGTACACCCCGCCGCCGTAGGCGCCGACGATACCGGCGGCCGTCGCCTTGTCGATGCCGAGCCCGCCGTCGGCCGTCGAGAAGAACAGGTACAGCAGCAGGATGCCCTGCATGCCGTAGAACGAGAACCGCTCCCACAGCTCCACGCCGAACAGCGTCGCCAGGGGGCGCGGCTGCCCTAAGAAGCGGGTGTCGGTCTCGGCTTCTCTGCTCGTGCTCATGGGCGTCCATGCTGCTGCCATATGACATGCGAGAGCGCAGGATCACCCGGCGCACCCTGACCGGATGCCGCCGGTCTGGTATTGTTGCTGGTTGGCCTCCGCGCCACCCGTTCAGCGCTGGCAAAAACCAGGGCGCACACACTCAGAGGAACCCCATGAAGACCGCTACGCACCCCGACTACAACCCGATCGTGTTCCGCGACCTCGCGTCCGGTGAGACCTTCCTCACCCGTTCGACCGCGACCAGCGACAAGACCATCGAGCTCGACGGCGTCACCTACCCCGTCATCGACGTCGAGATCTCGTCGGCTTCGCACCCGTTCTACACGGGCAAGCAGCGCATCCTCGACTCGGCCGGTCGCGTCGAGAAGTTCAACCAGCGCTTCAAGAACTTCGGCAGCAAGTAGGCGGCCACCGCAAGCAGGCAGTAATCGAGAAGGCGCCCGACCTCGGTCGGGCGCCTTCGTCGTGCCCGGGCGCACCGGTCGACCTGCGGCAGCGGAAGCCGGCAGCACAGACCTCAGCCGCCGGCGATGACGTCCTCGATGCCGAGGAGCATCTCCTCGCCGGCCAGCACCCCCCGGCTCGATGTCACCGTCAGGTGCGACGCGGTGAAGCCGACGTCGTGCAGCTCGCCGTGGGCCGGGCGGAACGCCAGGTCGGCCCCGGTCAGCATGCCCTCGTCGAGGAGCGAGTCGCCGAGGGCGAGGACCGTGTCGGCGCCTGTCCGGCTCGCGATCTCGGCCACCGCCGAGCGCTTGTCGATGGTCGTAGGCACGCAGTAGAGCTTCCTGCCCTGGACCGAGACGACCCACCCCAGCTCGACGCACCGCTCGGAGAGAGCCGCCAGGTCGTCGGCAGGCAGGATGTCGCGGTCCACGATCGCGTAGAGGAAGAGGCTCTCGGCATCGTGCACCCGGAGCACCCACGAACTCCTCGAGGGGTCGGTGAGGAGCGCCTGCACGTCGACGAGCGGGGCGCACGTCTCGGCGGTCCGCCGCCGGAGAGAGCGGTTCCAGCCCTCGTCGATCTCGCCGCGGTGGAGGATCGTGCCGCCGTTCGACGTGACGGCGTGCTCGGGCACCCCGCCGGGAAGCCGAACGCGGCGGTACTGCGCCACGGTGCGGGTCGTGACGGGCACGAATGCCGCTCGGGACGCGATCCTGCTCAGGGCGTCTTCGGCGCGTCGGGTCATGAACGACAGCGGAGCACCCTGGTAGACCTCGGAGACGACGAGTCGCGGGGCGTCGGCGTCGGCGGCCTCCAGGAGGAGGGCCCGAGCCGAGTAGATCAGGGTCCGATCGAGGTCGGACGCGACCAGGACGGCCGTCATGCGGCTCCCGCCGCATCTGTCGGACCGACGCCCACGGGGTCGATCAGGCCGACGCAGCTGTAGGGCAGTTCGTCGACCTCGACGACCTCGACCCCTCGCTGCTCGGCGAGGAGGAGCACGTGCGCGACCTCGGCGCGGGCAGAGGACCGCACCAGGATCTTCCACGGCACCCGGCGCAGCAGTACGCGCGTCGTCTCGCCGACGCCGGGTTTCACGAGGTTCACGTCGCCGATCCCGTACTCGCGGCTGATCCTCTCGACGGCCTGCCAGCCCACCCAGGTCGCCGTGACGTCGGAGCCCGCCTCGGCGCGCAGCCGGGCCTCGACCTCCGGCGCCACGTCGGCGAAGTGCACGGCGACCGCGTCGATGAAGGCCTGCGACACGTCGTCTCCCGAGAGGTGGCGGTAGAACTTCGCGCCGTGGAACGAACCGGGGGCGATGAGCTCGCGGCTGTAGACGGTCCGCGACACGAGACCGGACACGGTCGAGTTGAGGCACGCCGAGGGGATCAGGTAGTCGTCTCGCGTGCCGAAGATCGTGACGCAGTGACCGGGATCGGCGAGCACCGCCAGGTCGTCGGAGAATCGGATGCCGGTCCGCTCCGCGAAGAGGGCGAGCGCCGCCGAGAGCTCGCGGGCGATCGCGCCCTTGCCCGTCCAGCCGTCGACGAACACGACGTCTCCGGGATCGTGGTGCTCGGCCAGGTAGTGGAGGGCCGTCTCGTCGATCCCGACGCCCCGGACGATGCTCATCGTGTAGTGCGGCACGTCGAGCCCGCGGACCTCCCGGGCCCAGCGCCGCATCAGGACGCCGACGGGGGTCCCGGCACGGGCCAGAGACACGAAGACCGGTGTCGCCCGCCGCGCGGCGAGGGCGAGTTCGGTGACCACCCCGACCGCCTCGGCGATCCTGCGACTCGACCGCTCGAGCGCCTCGCGATAGAGCGCCTGGTACTCGGCGGTCGGGACGTACTCGATCGGCAGCGACTCGGCGTAGTTCGCCCGCCCGGACTGGATCTCGGCCTCGCGGGTCGCCGCGTCGGCCTCGAGGGCGAGGTCGCCGAGGTCGTGGAGGAGCCAGCCGACGTCGTCGGGGGAGTACGACCCGAAGGCGGGGGAGGTGAGGGGCTCAGGCACGGGAGGACTCCGAAGGGGCGAGAGGGGCGGTCAGCAGGATCACGGTCACCCGGGAGGCGACGCCCGCGAGGGCCTCGGTCACGCTGCCCGGCCCGGTCAGGGCGTCTTCCGGTGTGCCGGGCTCGGGGACGAGCACGATCTCGTCAAAGCGTTCGCCGCCCCGGGTGAGGTTGTAGGCGTAGCGCCGCGGCTCGTCATCGAGCACCCGGTCGTGCCGGTCGAAGCGGACCGCCGTCTGGATCGCGTAGTCGCCGCGGTCGAGAGGGTGGATGGGAGAGCGCGTCGTCGTCGAGAAGACCACCTCGGCCGTCGTCGCCTCGCGGAGCGCGTCGGCGACGGCCAGCGGGAGGGCGATGGCCTCCTCGGTGCCGAGGACGAGGACGCGAGGCGGGCTGTCGTGATCCTGCGGATCTCGCCGCGGGACCGCGGCCTCCGCCGCGACGGCCGCCGCGAGGGCACGCGCCGTCTCGGACCCGGCGAGGAGGTCGGGACGCTCGTCGGCGAGGGTGCCGAACCGGTCGAGGGGGACGGGCGGGTGCGCGCGGAGGTCGACGAGCGACACGGCTCCCGGCGCGGAGACGTGCGCGTCGGGCACAACGGCATCAGCCGTGTCTGCGAAGAACCGCTGTGCCTCGTCGAGAAGACCGCTCGGGAGGTCGATGCTGCCGGTCCCGAGGGCCACGACGTCGATCGCGGCGCCGAGCTCGGCCGCGAGGGCGTCGAAGCGGGCCCGGTCGACCCCGGAGCGGAGGTCGATCAGCGCGGCGACCACCCACCGGCGCTGCGGCACGACGGCGTGCAGCGAACGGATCGTGTTGATGATCGTCGATCCGGTGCTCACCTCGTCGTCGACCAGCACGACGGTCCCTCCGGCGCGGAACCAGTCGCTCCGGCGGGGGAGCAGCCGGTGACTCGTCGCGTGCGAGTGCTCCTCCTCGAAGCCGGCGAACGAGCGCGAGCCGGGCACGTCGAGGCGCGTGGAGTGGATGTACGCCGCTCCGAGCGTGTCGGCCACGATCCTGCCGAGGCCGGTCGCCGTCTCGGCGTATCCGATCACCGACAGCGCAGGATCGGAGACCCTCGCGTCGACGAGGAGGGCCCGGAGACCGTCGGCTCTGCCCCTCCCTTCGAGGACCTCCGTGAGTCGATCGCCGAACGCCCTCGCCCGGGCCGACGGCAGCCGCGGGACCCCGCCCTCGGCGGCGAGGAGCTCGGCGACCAGCACGCCGAGCAGGGCACCCGCGGCGATCGTCGTCGCCGGGTCGGTCGGCACGTGCTTCGCCAGGACGGTCGAGACGAGGAGGTGGGCCCGGCGCGGGTTCTTCCGGAGCGCGAGCCCGACCAGTCGTCCGACGGGGACGACGCTCGCCTCCTGATCGGTGTGGAGTCGGACGCCGAAGCGCTCCGCGACGAATCCGCCCGGGTCGACGACGCCGGACAGCCCATGCTCGTCGTTCACCGCATGCTCGCTTCGAGCAGGTCGACGTAGGTGACGTCCTGGGCCGCGACCCCGAAGGCGGCGGCGCGCAGAAGGGTCTTCTGCGCCCAGGCCTGATGGGGCTTCATCTCGTTCATCTTGTTGCGCGACGGCGACGCCGACACACCGCCACCGAGGTCGGCGTCGATGGCCAGAGCGTCGAGGTACTCCTCGGAGCTGATGACGCTCATGGCGTGCACGACCGGGACGTGGGAGGGGTGGATGACGGTCTTCCCGAGGAGCCCGTTGGCCTGATCGAGCGAGATCTCGCGCATGAGGCCGTCGAAGTTCTGCAGGAGGAGGCGGCGGCGTAGATCCTCGTCGCTGGCGTCGACGAACGGCGTGAGACGCAGCTGCGGGCGGAGGAGCCGCTCCGTGTCGGCGAAATGCTCCCAGACGGTCCCGGTGATGACGAAGCCGCCGTCGGTCCGTCCGAGGACGTTCACCACGTCGGAGATCACCGACGACACGACCTTCACGTCGTAGATCGTGAGATCACGGGAACGCCGGAGACCGAAGATGCTCGACAGGTCGGTCGCGCCGATCCGCACAGCGAGGACGTCGTCGCGGTTTTCGCGGAGCACGGTCGCGATGTCGGCCAGCGCCTCGACCCGCGTCTCGGAGTGGATCATCTCGGGCGACTCGAGGATCGGCATGATGCGGAGACGGTGCGCCTGCTCGGGTGCAGCCCTCCGGATGTCGTGCAGGGCGTCGAGGAACGCCTGGCCGTACCCCTCGCCCGCGCGGAACTTCGGGATGACGAAGCCGGCCAGGATCGCGACGGCCGCCCCCATGCGGTCGGTGATGCTCCGCATCTGCTCGGGAGTGCGGACGCGGACGAACAGCAGCGGCAGCTCGTCGACGAGCAGCTTCTCGGCGTCGAGGCGCGCGAGCTCGACGACGGCGTCGACGACGGTCTGCTCGGCCTCGGGGACCGCGCGGTCGGAGATGCTGTCTTCGAGGCAGAGCACCATGCTCAAGCAGCCCCGGGCCGCCATCTTCTGCACGTCGGCGACCAGCGTCGGCCGGTCTCCCGGCGAGTACAGCGTGGCGCCGAGGGCCGCGGCGACCAGGGGCGCCGGACTCGCCACGGTCAGTTCGCGCGGCTCGACGGAGAAGAGCCTCGTCCGCTGCTCGTCGGTCAGGAAGGGGAAGTGGCGCATCCTTGATTCTCAGCCCGGGCCGTCGGGGAGAGCGAATCGACGCGTCATCGAGAAACCGAACTCCTGGTGAATGCTCGGATCTGCCAGAGACGGGTCGACGGGCTCCGAGCGCAGCTCGAGCATGCCGTCGACGACGAGGATCTGGAGCAGGGAGAGCCGCTCCGGCACTCCCGTCGGAACCGTCAGCGTCGCGCCGTCGAAGAAGCGGAGGGCGAGAGCCTCCGTCCGGCGGCCCAGGACGAGGGCCCGGCGGAGTTCCCGGACGTGCCGGAGCGTCACCAGCACCGCTCCGTTCTCGAACTCCACGAGAGGCCGGTTGCCGTCGGTCGGCGCCGCCGATCCGGTGATCTCGCCCTCGCTGGTGGCCGCGCCGGTGACACCCGAGACCGACTCCCAGGCCACACTCGAGGCCCCGGCGATGATCAGCGTGCCGACGGCCGAGCGCACCCGATCGACTCTGACGACGGGAGACCGCCCGTCGATCTCGCGCACGTCGCCGAGGCCGGGAGCCGCGAAGGGCTGCGGCAGACGAGGGCGCGCGGGCCTCGGAGCAGCGGTCGACGGTGCCCCCAGCGAGAGACCGGTGGAGGCCGGCGGTCGGGCCTGGGCGGCCTGCGGACGCGGCGCCTGTTGCGGACGCGGTGCCTGCTGCTGATGCGTCGCGTGCTGCGGACGCGGGGCCTGCTGCGGACGCTCCACTTGCTGCGGACGCTCCCGCTCGGGTCGCACGCGCCGTCGCAGGAAGACGAGGTCGCTCCGGGTCGTCGTCGGCCCCCCCGCCGTCACAGGCTGATCCGGAAGTCGTCGGCGACGCCCCGGAGCCCGCTGGTGTAGCCCTGCCCCTGGGCCCGGAACTTCCACTGGTCGCGGTTCCGGTACAGCTCGCCGAAGATCATCGCGTTGATGCTGCGGTTGTCGCCCGAGGGGACCGTGAACCGCACGAGCTCGCGACCGTCCTCGGTGGCGACCCGGATGTAGGCCGACCGGACGGACGCGAAGGTGCCCACCCCGCGGACGTCGGGGTCGACGTAGACCAGGAAGACGATCTTCGCGACCTCCGGCGGCACCGCCGACAGGTCGACGTCGATCTCCTCGTCGTCTGCGTCGTCGACGAACGCCACCGAGCCGTCGTGACTGACGATCTGATTGAAGAAGACCAGGTGCTCGTTCGAGAGGGCGCGGCCGTCGTCGCCGCAGAGGACCGCCAGCGGGACGAGTTCCGCCTCGGGGCCGTGGCTCTCGATGACGTCCCAGCCGAGGGCCACGACGACGCGGGTGAGATCGGGGTTCTCCGCCGTCAGGGCGGCGTTCGCCCCGGGGACCATCGTCACGGTCACGACGAGGTCGAGGACGGCGAGTCGAGCACCAGCGAGGGGCCGTCGAACTTGTCGGCGAGGAACCGGCCGTGGGTGGAGAGCTCGGCGATCGCGTGGATCCGGATCTGGTTGAGGAGGTCGCGGACGGTCTCTTCGAGCACCTCGAGCTGACCGAGCAGGAGGACCGTGGGGCCGGCCGTGACGGCGCGGTCGCTCTCGGGCAGGGCGAGGTACGAGTGGAGCGGGGTCGGCAGGTAGTCGCGGATCATCGCGTCGAGGAGGTACCGCTGCTCGGTCGACGCGTCTTCCGCGTCGGCGGCCTGGAGGACCACGCGGAGGAGGTCGTCGAGGTGACGCAACCTCGACGACACGACGGGCGGCAGGAGGGCGCCGGAGCGCCGCACCAGCGCGCGCAGAGCGTCCAGCTCACGCGCGGCGCGCTCGGCATCGGCCTGGACCTCGTCGACCGGGGTGTCGTCGACCACCTCGACGGGCGGCCGGCCGAAGAGGCTCCCGAGGAATCGTCCTGCCACCGACTACCGCCCGCTCCCGATCTGGCCGGTGGGGCGGCCGGAGCCGATCTGCGACGAGTTCTCGGCCGCTTCGCCCTGGCGACTGCGCTCGAGGTAGGGCCTCGACCGCTCGATGCCCTGCTCGAGGGCCGAGACGGTGCCCTGCATGTTCGCAGCCGCCTGCGACCGGAACGAGTCGATGGAGTCCATCGTGGCGAACACGTTGTCGAACGCCTTCTGCAGCGTCTCGACGCTGACCCCGGAGCTCGACGCCTGCTCGTGGATCCGCGTCGTCTGATCGCGGAGCATCTCGCTGGTCTTGAGGATCATGTTGTTGGTCGTCGTGTTGATGGCGTCGATCTGGTCGAGCACCATCTTCTGATTGGCCAGCGCCTGCGCCACGATCACGGCCGTCCGGAGGGCCGCGATGGTCGTGGTGCGGGCCCGGTCGACGCCCTTGATGAGCTCGAGGTTGTTCTTCCGGATGAGGTCCATCGCGAGATATCCCTGCACCGAGACGGCCAGCTGAGTCAGGATGTCCTGGTGGCGCTGCCGGATCGGGAACAGCACGTCGGCCTCGAGCTTCTGCGCCTCGTCGACCCGGCCCGACGACCGGTACGAGTCGATCTTCTCGACCGTCGCGCCGTCGAGCGCCTTGGCGAAGACCGCGTACTCGCTGAGCTGCTGCATGGTCTCCCAGAGCTGCACCTTCTCGCCGGCGAGTGAGGCGTTGTCTTTCAGCAACTCGTCCTGACCCGACATCAGCGACTTGATGATGTGGTCGAGCTGCGTCTGGGCCGACTCGTACTTCTGGAAGTACTTCGCCAGCTTGTTGCCGCCGGGGATGAACCCGAGGATCTTCCGGCCGACCCCGAGGTCGGCCTGGTTCGGCGTGAGGTCCTCCACCGTCGAACGGAGATCGCCGAGAGTCGAGGCGACCGCGATCTGCGCGGAGTCCTTCGTCTTCTTCGCCCCGGAGACCGACGACGACGAGCGCTCGAGCATGCGCGACGAGAAGTCGCCCGACGACCGCATCTCGTTGCCGGCGAGGGCGGAGATGCCGTCGACCTTGGTGGTGAACTCGGGCGACCTCGGATCGAGAGAGGCAACCTCGGCCACGAACTGCCTGGCCTGAGCCTGGATCTCGGCCTGGCGCTCGGCCGGCACGGGGACCATGCCGGGCGCGTCGTCGGCCTGCACGATCTCCGGCGCCTCGGGTGCCCGGAGGACCAGTGCGGCCTCGTCGTCGGTCGGCGGTGTCAGGGGGGAAGCCATGGTCGATTCTCCTTCGAAAGGGGGGCGGGCGAGAAGGGCGTCAGCCGAGCTGGACGCCGAAGTCGTCGGCGATGCCGGCGAGCCCGGAGGTGTAGCCCTGGCCGACGGCCTTGAACTTCCAGTCGGAGCCGTTGCGGTACACCTCCGCAAAGACCATCGCCGTCTCGGGGGCGGCGTCCTCGCTCAGGTCGAAGCGCACGATCTCCTGGCCGTCCTGGTCGACGACGCGGCAGTACGCGCTCCGGACCTGGCCGAAGTTCTGGCGCCGCTCGTCGGCCTTGTCGATCGAGACGGCGATCACGATGCGCTGCACGTCGGGCGCGACCTTCAGCAGCTCGACGTCGATCTGCTCGTCGTCTCCGTCGCCCTCGCCGGAGCGGTTGTCGCCCTGGTGGACGACGGAGCCGTCGGGGGTCGACTTCTGGTTGTAGAAGATGAAGTCGGCCGACGAAAGGACCTTGCCGTCGGCGCCCAGGAGGAGTGCCGAGGCGTCGAGGTCGAACGCCTCGCCGCTCGTGGTGCGAGGGTCCCAGCCGAGGCCGACCGTCGCGACCGTGAGGCCGGGGCTGGTCTTGGTGAGAGAGAGGTTGTTGCCCTTTTCGAGGCTGAGTCCTGCCATTGTTCTGTCGCTTTCAGTCGAGGATGATGCCGAAGTCGGTGGCGATGCCGCGGAGGCCGGTCGAGTACCCCTGGCCGACCGCACGGAACTTCCATTCGGAGCCGTTGCGGTAGATCTCGGAGAAGATCATGGCCGTCTCGGCCGCGGCGTCTTCGGTGAGGTCGTACCGCACGATCTCCTGCTGGGTGTCTTCGTTGACGACGCGACAGAACGCGTCGCGGACCTGTCCGAAGTTCTGCCGGCGCTCGTCGCCCTGGTCGATCGTCACCGTGATGACGATGCGCTGCACGTCGGGCTCCACGAGACTCAGGTCGATCAGGATCTGCTCGTCGTCGCCGTCACCGGCGCCGGTGCGGTTGTCACCCTGGTGGATGACCGAGCCGTTGGCCGACTGCAGCTGGTTGTAGAAGATGAAGTCGTCGTTCGAGCGCACCTTGCCGTCGGCGCCGATGAGCAGCGCCGAGGCGTCGAGGTCGAAGTCGGTGCCGCTCGTCGTGCGAGGGTCCCAGCCCAGACCGACCATCGCGCGCTTGAGGCCGGGGTCGGCCTTCGTCAGCGACAGGTTGTGCCCCTTGGAAAGCGAAAGACTAGCCATGTGTTCTCCCTACTCTGCTACTTCTCGATCTGGCTGAGAACCGCTCGGCCCGGTCAGAGGAACCGCGCGGCCGGCACGAGCAGGTCGCGGACCGATCGCCCGTTCGCCCGCTCCCCGATGGCCGTGAAGGACCAGCCGGCCCCCTCGCGCGACACCTTGGCCATGATCATGGCGGTGTGGGTGCCGGTGTCGGTGAGCTGGTAGCGCGCGACCTCCGGCAGGGCCGGGGTCGAGTCGTCGACGAGGCGGCAGAAGGCGTTCTCGACGGTGTCGAAGGTCTGACCGCTGTAGCTCGAGATGACGAAGACGATCTGGGCGACGGCGGGGGAGACGCGGGGGAGGTCGACCAGGATCGTCTCGTCGTCGCCGTCACCGGCCCCGGTGAGGTTGTCGCCGGTGTGCTTTGTCGAGCCGTCTTTCGATGCCAGCTGGTTGAACCAGACCGTGTCGAGGACTGCGCCCTGCGCGTCGAAGAAGATCGCCGAGGCGTCGAGATCGACGTCGGCCGCCTTGGCCTTGCCGAAGAAGCCGCGCTTGACGGGGGCGGCGCTGTCCCAGCCGAGACCCATGCGGACCCGCGACAGCGACCCTCCGTCCGACTTGGTCAGCGAAAGCGACTGCCCTTTCTGAAGGCTCAAACCCATGACGATCTCCTCTTGTCTCCGTTGGCGGTGGTGCGGTCGTGCGGTACTGCGTTCGTTCGGTGCTGCGGTGTTGCCGTGGTGCGGTCGGTGAGCGAGGCGACGAGCGGGTGCTCAGACGCCGACCGTGACGCTCTCGTCGGATGTCGATCGGGAACGCTTGTTGCGCACGATCGACGAGATGAACGCCGCGGCGATGAACACCACGCCGATGAGCCCGGTGATGACCTCGCTGACCTCGGTCGTGATGGTGATCAGGAGGATGACGGCGAGGGCGCCGATGGCCCAGTGAGCACCGTGGTCGAGGTACTCGAACTCGTCGAGGGTGCCCTGGCGGACCAGGAAGACGGTGAGCGACCGGACGAAGATCGCGCCGATGAGGCCGAGCCCCAGCGCGATGAGGATCGGGTCGGACGTGATCGCGAAGGCGCCGATGACGCCGTCGAACGAGAACGACGCGTCGATGACCTCGAGGTAGAGGAACAGGAGGAAGGCGGCCCGGCCGACGACCTTGCCGACGCCCCGGGTGGTGGAGCCCGAGATGACGCCGGCGCGCTTGTCGACCTCGTCGGCGTCGATCTCGCCGTCGTCGTCGGCGTCGTCGACCTCGAACAGCGCGCCGAGCCCGTTGACCAGGAAGTACAGCACCATGCCGAGGATGCCGGCGAGCAGGACGATGGCCTGCTTGTCGCCCGCGGCGAGCGACGCGACGACCAGGGCGAGGAGGCCCACGACCAGCGACGCCGCGTTGAGCCTGCCGATCCGGGCCAGCGGCTTCTCGAGCACGCTGAGCCAGCGGATCTCCCGCTCTTCGAACATGAAGTCGAGGAAGATCATGAGCAGGAAGATCCCACCGAAGGCGGCGATCTGCGGATGGGCGTCTTGGAGGATGTACGCGTACGAGCCGGGCGTCTCGATCGACCCCTTCTCGAGGGCGAGCCGGATCGCCTCGACCGGGTTCAGCCGGGCCGTGACGGCCACGATGAGCAGCGGGAACAGGATGCGCATGCCGAGGACGGCGATGAGGATGCCGACGGTCAGGAAGATCCGCTGCCAGAACGCGCTCATCTTCTCGAGGATGCGCGCGTTGACCACGGCGTTGTCGAAGCTGAGGCTGATCTCGAGGATGCCGAGGATGGCGGCGATGGCGAGCCCGGCCGGGCCTCCGTACACGAGTGCTATGGCGAGCGCGATCGCGGTGATCACGAGCGACCATCCGAAGGTCTTCAGGAACAAGGCTTTTTAGCCCCCAACTGCGTTTCAGGGTTCGCCTTCCGGCGACGCGGACGTCGTTCGCCCCCGGCTTCGATTGTAGGGCTTCGCGCCTGACGATTCAGGCGACGCTCAGCTGATCACGAGGCGGAGAGGGCCCGAGCCGGCCAGTCGCCGGACGCCGTGAACGTCGGGTCTTTGCGGCGCATGTACTCCTGGAAGCTCGCCGCCTGCTCGGCGCACCAGCCGACCTGGAGCGAGTGGAGGTCGGTCGCGGGCACGTCGAGCTTGTCGAGGTGGCGCTTCGCCATGGCCTGCGCGACGCGGCCGGCCGCGATGGCGTCGGCGCCGGCGTTGTGGGCGTCGTCGAGCACGACCTCGTAGTACTCGGCGGCGGCCTCGAGGGTGCGCTTGCCCTTGCGGTAGCGGTCGACCGCCTTGTCGATGACGAGGGGGTCGACGACGCAGCCGGCCTCGACCTCGAGGGGCGTGATGCCGTAACGCCGCGCCTCGCGGTCGAGGACGGTGAGGTCGTAGGGGGCGTTGTAGATGACGAGCGGCACACCACGGGTGAAGACGGCGCGGAGGGCCGCGATGATCTCGGCGACGACCTCGGGAGCCGGGCGCCCCTCCGCCTGCGCCTGCTCGGTGCTGATGCCGTGCACGGCCGAGGCCTGCACGGGGATGTCGACACCGGGGTCGGCGAGCCACTCGCCGTGGGCGATCGACGCGCCGCTCGAGTCGATCAGGCCGACGTGCGCTGTGACGATGCGCGCGGTCTCGACGTCGATGCCCGTGGTCTCGAGGTCGAAGACCCCGAGGCCCTCCCACCAGGACTCGGGAACCGGGCCGATCGTCGTCTCACTCACGCCTGAAGCCTAGAGCCAGCCACCGACATGCCGCGGCTCACTCGCCAGCGGCCTCGATCACCGGCAGGGCCGCCGTCGGCGTCGGGACCTCGACCGGGCCGCCCACGTGCAGCCAGAAGAAGGCCTGCGTGCCCATGGTGAGCGTGACCCTGCCCTCGGAGTCGAACGGGGGGAAGTCGCCGCCGCCGAACAGGTCGAAGAGCTTCCGGCCGGCGAACCGGGGCGCGGTGATCGTGACCGACGACGGGTTGTGGGCGAACGAGAAGACGCACAGGACGTCTTCTGCCGCGTCGCCGAACTGGGTGCCCGATCCTGCGTACGAGCGGACGAACGCCAGGACCGACTCGTGGTCGCTCGGGAGGACCTCCATCGTGCCGAGACCAAAGGTCGGGTGGGCCTTGCGGACGTGGATCACGTTGCGGATCCAGTGGAGGAGCGAGCGCGACTGCGCGAGCTGGCTCTCGACGTTGACCAGCGTGTAGTTGTAGACGAGCGACTGCACGACGGGCAGGTAGAGCTTGCCCGGGTCGGCGGTCGAGAAGCCCGCGTTGCGGTCGGGAGTCCACTGCATCGGCGTGCGGGAGGCGTCGCGGTCGTTCAGCCAGATGTTGTCGCCCATGCCGATCTCGTCGCCGTAGTACAGGAAGGGGGCGCCCTTCAGCGAGAACAGCAGCGCGTGAGCGAGCTCGAGCTCGGCCCGCGAGTTGTCGAGGAGAGGGGCCAGACGGCGCCGGATGCCGATATTGGAGCGCATGCGGGGGTCGTAGGCGTACCAGCCGTACATCGCCTGCCGGTACTCCTCGCTCACCATCTCGAGGGTGAGCTCGTCGTGGTTGCGGAGGAACACTCCCCACCCTGCCGACTCGGGGACGTCGGTCGTCTCGGACAGGATCCGGGTCAGCTCGGCGGCACTCTGCGAGCGCAGCGAGTAGAAGATGCGGGGCATCACCGGGAAGTCGAAGGCCATGTGGCACTCGGGCTCCTCGTCGGTGCCGAAGAACGCGGCGACCTCGCGCGGCCACTGGTTGGCCTCGGCGATCATGATGCGGCCGGGGTACTCCTCGTCGATCATGGTGCGGAGCTTCTTGACGAACTCGTGGGTGGCGGGCTCGCCCTCGCCGTTGCCCTCCTCCGACTGGTAGAGGTAGGGGATCGCGTCGAGCCGGATGCCGTCGACGCCGAGGTCGAGCCAGTGCCGGATGACGTCGTAGATCGCCTCGTGCACCTTCGGGTTCTCGTAGTTGAGGTCGGGCTGGTGGCTGAAGAAGCGGTGGAAGAAGAACTGGCGGCGCACCGGGTCGAAGGTCCAGTTCGACTCCTCGGTGTCGACGAAGATGATCCGGATGTTCTCGTACTTCTCGTCGGTGTCGCTCCACGTGTAGAAGTCGCCGTACGGCCCGTCGGGGTCTTCGCGCGACTGCTGGAACCACTCGTGCGCGTCGGAGGTGTGGTTGATCACCATGTCGATGACGATGCGCATGTTGCGCTCGTGCGCCTTGGTGACCAGGTCGCGGAACTCGTCGAGGGTGCCGAACTCGGGCAGGATCGCCTTGTAGTCGGAGATGTCGTAGCCGCCGTCGCGGAGGGGCGACTGGAAGAACGGCGGCATCCACAGCGCGTCGATGCCGAGCCACTGCAGGTAGTCGAGCTTCGACGAGAGCCCGGCGATGTCGCCCGCCCCGTCGCCGTTGGAGTCGACGAACGACCGGACCATCACCTCGTAGAACACGCTCCGCCGGAACCACTGGGGGTCGAGCGTCAGTCCGGGCGTTTGGATGGGGGCAGTGAAGCTCACCGGTCTCCTTGCGAGGTGCGACAGCGGACGCCACCCGTGCCGGTGACTCGTTCACTCTAGAACGGACCCCGCCCGTCGGTTCAGACTCGCCCGACGGGTGTCTCCTTAGACTGGCCGGGTGACTCCGCCCCGCCGCCTCCCGCCCGAGCCGTCCGTCCCCTCGCCGTACGCGGAGCGGCTGGCCGCGATCCCGGTGCGGCACCTGTCGGCCGAGGTGTTCGGGAGCCGGAGCGACTACTGGGTGTACGGCGACGACGACGCCCCGGTGACCGTGCTGGTGGTCCACGGGTTCCGGGGCGAGCACCACGGCCTCGAGCCGGTGGTGGCGTACCTCGAGGGCGTCCGCGTGATCGCTCCCGACCTGCCGGGCTTCGGCGAGTCGGAGGCGTTCCGAGACCGCGACCACTCGGTGGCGAGCTACGCGTCCTGGCTGGAGGTCTTCGCCGAGGCGGTGGGGATCGGGCGAGACGTCGTCGTCCTCGGGCACTCGTTCGGGTCGATCGTCGCGAGCGCGGCCCTGGCGTCGGGGCTTCCGGCGTCGAGGCTGGTGCTGGTGAATCCGATCGCGGCGCCCGCGCTGAAGGGGCCCCGTGGCATCCTGAGCAGGCTGGCGATCCTGTACCACTGGCTGGGCGCGCGGCTCCCGGAGCCGGTGGGCCAGGCGATCCTGCGCTCCCGGATCGTGACGCGGGTGACGAGCATGGCGATGGTCAAGACGAGGAGCCGGTCACTCACCGCCTGGATCCACGATCAGCACGACTCCTACTTCTCGAGGTTCCAGAACCGGCGCGTCGTGCTGGAGGCCTTCACCGCGTCGGTGTCGAGCGACGTCTCGACCTACGCCCGCAGGATCACGACACCCACGCTCCTGATCGCCGCCGACCGCGACGACATCACGGCTCTGCCGAGGCAATACGAGCTGCAGGCGCTCTTCCCCGACGCTCAGCTCGACGTCGTCCACGGGGTGGGGCACCTCATCCACTACGAGAAGCCGCTCGAGGCGGCCACGCTGATCACGGACTTCCTCCGATGAGCGGAGCCCACGGAGACCGCGGGGAGAGCGGCCGGCCGAGGATCGTCGTCGACTGCCGGTACGTCCGGGTGGGCCGCCACGACGGCATCAGCCGCTTCACCGCGGGAGTCGTGAACGCCCTCGCGGAGCACACCGAGCTGACCCTGCTCGTGAACGACGTGCGGCAGCTCGACAAGCTGCCGGACGCGCCGCACCGCCTCGTCTCGGCTCCCACGAGCCCCCTCGAGCCGCTCGTCGCTCTCCAGGTGAACCGGCTGCACCCCGACATCGTCTGGTCGCCGATGCAGACGATGGGGTCGTTCGGGCGCCGGTACCGGCTCGTGCTCACCCTGCACGACCTCATCTACTACACCAACCGCACGCCGCCGCCGGAGTTCGCAGCGCCCATCCGGCTGCTGTGGAGGCTGTACCACCTCGCCTGGTGGCCGCAGCGGCTGCTGCTGAACCGCGCCGACGCCGTCGTGACCGTCAGCGAGACGACGGCGCGCGAGATCGCCGCCCACCGCCTCACCTCGAAGCCGGTGACGGTCGTCACGAACGCCGCCGACCCGCAGGAGGCAGAGCGGCGGGTGAAGCCCGAGTCGCGCGACCTCGTGTACATGGGCTCCTTCATGCCGTACAAGAACGTCCGAGCCCTCGTCCGCGCCCTCGCCCTCCTGCCCGGCTACCGCCTGCACCTGATGAGCCGTGTCTCGGACCGCGAGCGCCAGGAGCTCGAGGGCCTCGCGGCGCCCGGAAGCCTGGTCTTCCACGACGGCGCGAGCGACGAGGAGTACCGCGAGGTGCTGCTCGGGGCCACCGCCGCCGTGACCGCCTCGCGAGCCGAGGGCTTCGGCATCCCGGTCATCGAGGGCATGGCCCTCGGCACCCCGGCCGTCGTCAGCGACATCCCGATCTTCCGCGAGATCGGCGGCGACGCGGCCCTCTACTTTGATCCGGAGTCGCCCTCGTCGATCGCCGAGGCGCTCCGACGCCTCGACACGCCGGCGGAGTGGGAGGCCCGGAGCGCCCGCGGGGTCGAGCAGGCGTCGCACTTCAGCTGGGACCGCTCGGCCGCGATCCTGCTCGACCTGCTCGAGAGGGTGGCCGCAGGCCGCTGAGGGCGCAGGGTCACGCGTCGCCGCGTCGACTGAGCAGGATCACGCGTCGCCGCGGCCCTCCAGGGCGTTCTGGTAGTCGAACGCGTAGCGCCCGGCGGCCTCCGACTCGACCTCGATCGGATCGTCGAACGCGACGAGCGCGAGCTCGCCGCCCGACACCTCGAAGGAGTGGATCGAGCCGTTGCGGATCGGCACGCCCAGTCGCGCCTCGTGCTCGGGGGCGACGTGGTTCACGATCGCGCGGATGACCGCGCCGTGGGTCGCGACGACGACCGCCTGGCCGGCGTGCTCGCGGGCGATCTCGAGGAGCGACGCCTGGACGCGCTCGAGGAGCCCGGAGCGGCTCTCACGGCCGGACACCTCGACTCCGTCGGGAAAGCGCGCCTCGACCTCCTCGAAGGTCAGCCCCTCCGCCTCGCCGTAGGCGCGCTCGACGACTCCCGGCACGATCACGGGCTCGGGGAGCCCGAGGCGCCGGGCGATGATCGAGCCCGTCTCGTGGGCCCGCTCCAGGGGGCTCGCGACGACGGCGTCGAACCGCCTCCTGGCCAGCAGCGCCGCAGCGGCCGCAGCCTGGCGGCGGCCGTTGTCGTTGAGGGGGATGTCGGTGGAGCCCTGGATCTTCCGGGCCTTGTTCCAGTCGGTCTCGCCGTGGCGGACGAGGTAGAGCAGTGTCATCGGTCGGGTCTCTCGGCAGGAGGTCACAGCCCGAGCGCCCCATCGGCCGCGCGCGCCGCCGCTTCTGCGGGGACGGTCAGTCGACCAGGCGTCCGGCCAGGGCCGTCAGCGACTCCGACGTGCCCGCGTTCAGCTTAACGGTGGCCCGCGAGTCGCCCTTGGTGACGCCGCGGTTGATGATGACCACCGGCAGCTTCTTCCGGAGCGCCGTCTCGAGGAGTCGGATGCCGGAGTTGACGACCAGCGACGATCCTGCGACCACCAGCGCGTCGGAGCCCGCGACCATCGCCTTCGCCTCGGCGAAGCGCTCGATGGGCACGAACTCGCCGAAGAAGACGACGTCGGGCTTCAGGAGCCCCGAGCAGACCGTGCAGACCGGCACCTCGAAGGCGTCGATGTCGGTGACCTCGACGTCGCCGTCGGGGTTCAGCCGGATCTCGTCGGGCCGTTCGAGCCACGGGTTCGCCTCCGCCATGCGCTGAGCGACCGTCTCGCGGGCGAAGGTCTGCCCGCAGGTGAGGCAGACCACGCGGTCGACCGTGCCGTGCAGGTCGACGACGCGGGAGGACCCGGCCCGGAGGTGCAGGCCGTCGACGTTCTGCGTCACGACGCCGTTCGTCACCCCGGCGGCCTCGAGCGCGGCGAGCGCGCGGTGTCCGTCGTTCGGCCCGGCAGCAGCGAACGCGCGGAAGCCGAGGTGGCTGCCTGCCCAGTAGCGCTTCCGGAACTCGGCGTTCGACCGGAACTGCTGGAAGGTCATCGGGTGCCGGACCGGGGCTCCCTCCCCGCGGTAGTCGGGGATCCCGGAGTCGGTCGAGAGGCCCGCTCCCGTGAGGACCGAGACCTGTCGGCCGCGGAGGACAGCCGTGGCCTGGTCGAGCTCCGCGCTGGTGGTGCTCGCGGTGACTAGGGCGTTCGGCATGGTGGAGCTCCTCAAAGGCAGGTGACGTTAGCCTAAACAACGACTCTTTCCGATATGTTTCCGGCTCCTGACCGTTCTGCACCGACCGGCGTCCCCGGAGCCGCCCCTGGAGCGTGACGTGCGCATCACCCGCATCACCGATCTCGACGCCGACGACCTCGCAGACTACTCGCGGCTCACCGACGTGGTCCTCCGCCGGAAGTCGGAGCCGGCGGGCGGGCTCTACATCGCCGAGTCGTCGAAGGTCATCACGAGGGCGCTGGCTGCGGGGCACGTCCCGCGCTCGGTGCTGCTGACAGAGAAGTGGCTCGCCGACATCGAGCCTCTCGTCGAGCCGTTCGAGGGCGACATCTTCGTGGGGGAGGCCGACCTGCTCGAGCAGCTGACCGGCTACCACCTGCACCGCGGGGCGCTGGCGTCGATGCACCGGCCGGAGCTGCCCGCGGTCGCCGACGTGCTGCGGGGAGCCCGGCGCGTCGTCGTCCTGGAGGACATCGTCGACCACACGAACGTCGGGGCGATCTTCCGGGCGGTGGCGGGGCTCGGCGCCGACGCCGTGCTCGTCACCCCGCGCTCGGCCGACCCGCTGTACCGCCGGAGCGTCCGAGTGTCGATGGGGACGGTGCTCCAGGTGCCGTGGACCCGGCTGCCGGAGTGGCCGGAGGCGCAGGGCATCCTGCGCTCGGCCGGCTTCGAGATCGCGGCCCTCGCCCTCAGCGACGACGCCGTGGCTCTCGACGAGTACGCGGCCCACGCTCCGGAGCGGGTCGCGCTGCTCCTCGGCACGGAGGGCGACGGCCTGTCGCGCTCAGCACTCGAGGCGGCCGACCGGGTCGTCACGATCCCGATGCTGCACGGGGTCGACAGCCTGAACGTCGCCGCCGCGGCGGCCGTGGCGCTGTGGGCGCTGCGGGTCCCCTCCGACGGCACTGCGGCGAGCGCTCCGGCCGGAGCCTCGGCGTGACCGCCCGACGCCGCCCGAGCCGCTCCCGCCTGATCCGCCGTCGTGTCGGCGTCGGAGCCCTCCTGGCGCTCCTCGTCGCCTGCGGCGTCTACTTCCCGGCGACGCTCCTCGCCCCGATCCAGCCGGCGTCGGCGGTCGTGACCTCGTTCAAGGCCCCGGTCGAGACGAAGCTCGACCTGACGTTCCCCAGCTACGGTGCGACCGCGGTGGAGGCCGTGGGCTTCGACGACAGTCTGAAGACGTCGGGCGACTCGAAGCCGCGCTCGATCGCGTCCATCTCGAAGATCGTGACCGCCCTCGTGGTCCTCGACGCGAAGCCGCTGAAGGGCGGGTCGGGCCCCGACATCACCTTCACCGCCGCCGACAACGCCCTGTACGCCAAGTACCTCGCGCAGGACGGCGAGGTCGCGGCGATGCCGATCGGGCTCACGCTGACGGAGCGGCAGGTGCTCCAGGTCGCCCTCATCAAGTCGGCGAACAACTATGCGGGCGCTCTGGCGAACTGGGCGTTCGGGTCGAACGCCGGCTACGTGAAGGCGGCCTCCGCCTGGCTCAGCGAGCATCACCTCGACCACACCACCCTCCGCGAACCGACGGGCCTGAACCCCGGGAACACCTCGACCGCGACCGACCTCGTCGCCCTCGGCAAGCTCGCGCTGGCGAACCCCGACATCGCGAAGATCGTGTCGACGAAGTCCCTCGCCGTGCCGGGCGTCGGGACCGTCACGAACTCGAACAAGCTGCTCGGGATCGACGACGTGGTCGGCATCAAGACGGGCACCCTCGACCAGGCGGGCGCGTGCCTCCTGTTCGCGACCCGAGAGGCGATCGAGGGTCACACGGTGACCGTCGTCGGCGTCATGCTCGGCGGGAGAGACCACGACTCGCTCGACGCCGACATCCAGCGGCTCCTCGCCGGCGTGAAGGCCGGCTTCCAGACCGTCGACGCCGTCCGCGTCGGCGACGTCTACGGCACGTACGCCACGAAGTGGGGCGACAGGGCCCATGCGGAGGCGGCCGAGGGGGTCAGCCGGCTCGTCTACGGCGACGTCGGGGTGACCGCCGTGCCGACCCTCGAGAAGGTCGGGAGCGCCCGAGCAGGATCGACGGTCGGCCGACTGAGGGTCAGGATCGGCGGGCAGACGACCACGGTTCCCCTGAAGCTCGACCGGCCGGTCACGGAGCCCGGCGCCTGGTGGCGCATCACGAACCCCGGCGAGGTGTTCTGAGCCTCGGGCTTCCCGCTCACTCCTGGCGGTAGACGACCGAGACCGCGTCGGGGCGCTTGGCGCTCCGGCCGTCGCCCGACGACTGGTGCCGCACCCGCCGGAGCACCCACGGCACGAAGTACTCGCGGGCCCAGCCGATGTCCTCGCGCCTCGCCGCACGCCACTGACGGGGCGCGGCCTCGGGCAGCACCTGGTCTTCGAGGTCGTTCTCGACGTTCAGCGACGCCAGCACGGCGCGGGCGATGGTGTGGTGGCCGAGCGGCGAGAAGTGCAGCCGGTCGGGCGCCCACATGCGGGGATCGGCGAGCTCGCGGAGCGACCACATGTCGGCGACGACGGCGTCGTTGCGGAGGGCGACCGCGTGGATGTTCTCGTTGTAGATCGCGACCTTGCCGCGCATCCTGCCGAGCACCGGGGTGGCACCGATGTCGGGCCCGGTGAAGACGACCACGGTCGCCCCCTCCGACGACAGGGTCTGCACGAGCCCCTCGAGCCGCCCGGCCACCTCGTCGGGATCGGTGCCGGGGCGGATGATGTCGTTGCCGCCCGCCGACACCGTGACGAGGTCGGGGTGGAGGGCCAGCGCCGCCTCCGCCTGCTCGTCGATGATCTGCTGCAGGAGGCGGCCCCGGATCGCGAGGTTCGCGTAGGCGAAGTCGTCGGCGGTCGAGGCGAGGACCTCGGCCGTCCGGTCGGCCCAGCCGCGGAAGCCGCCCGGAGTCGCAGGATCGGGGTCGCCGATCCCCTCGGTGAACGAGTCGCCGATGGCGACGTACCGGGACCAGGGGTGGGCTTCCGTCATGCTTCCAACGTACCGTGGGGACGTGACCCCGACACCCGGCCCCGACTTCGATCCTGCGCGCCTCCTGCCCGACGATCTGCTCGAGCGGTTCCGTTCCCGAGCGGCCGGGTACGACGAGGAGAACGCGTTCCCGCAGGACGACTTCGACGAGCTGGTGGAGCTCGGCTACACCCGGCTCGCCGTGCCCGCGTCGCAGGGCGGTCACGGGCTCGGGCTGCTCGAGATCGCGGCCCTGCAGAGCCGGCTGGCGACCGCAGCGCCCGCCACGGCGCTGGCGATCAACATGCACCTCGTCTGGACCGTCACCGCGGCCGTCCTCGCCGCCCGCGGCGACACGACGCTCTCGCTGGTGCTCGACGACGCCGCCCGAGGCGAGGTCTTCGCGTTCGGCGTCAGCGAGCCCTGCAACGACCTCGTGCTCTTCGACTCGACGACGACCGCCGTGCCCCTGGCAGACGGCTCGTACTCGTTCACCGGCACGAAGATCTTCACGTCCCTCTCGCCGGTCTGGACGAGGCTCGGGGTCTTCGGCCGTGACGACTCGGAGCCCGGAGCGCCCGTCGTCGTCCACGGCTTCGCCACCCGCGACACGGCCGGGCACTCCTCGCTCGGCGACTGGGACACCGTCGGCATGCGCGCGACGCAGAGCCACACGACGGTGCTCGACGGCGTCGTCGTCGACGCGTCGCGGATCGTCCGGCGCCTGCCGGTCGGCCCGAGCGCCGACTCGCTCGTCTTCGGCATCTTCGCGGCCTTCGAGACGCTCATCGCGTCCGTCTACCGGGGGATCGCGCGCCGCGCCGTCGAGCTCGCCGTCGACGCGGCCGTGAACCGCACCTCGCGGCGCACCGGGGCGACCGGGGCGGACGACCCGGTGACCCGCTGGCGCATCGCCGACCTCGCCATCGCCCTCGACGGGCTCGAGCCCCAGGTCGACCGGATCGCGCAGGATCTCGACGACCTCGTCGACCACGGGGCCGACTGGTTCCCGAGACTGGTCGGCCTGAAGCACCGCGCCACGAGCACCGCGTCGAGCATCGTCGACGGCGCCGTCACGGTCGCGGGCGGCGCCGCGTTCCGCCGGACCTCCGAGCTCGGCCGCCTCTACCGCGACGTGCTGGCGGGGAGGTTCCACCCGTCCTCCAGCGACTCCGCGCACGCGACGGTGGCGAACCGGCTGCTCGGGCCCGCTGCGGGCTGACCCGGGCGCCAGCGCCCGCGGCGGGCTGACCCGGCTGCTAGGGCCCGTGGCGGGCCGACCCGGCTGCTGAGCGCCGGTTGTCGGTGGCCCGTGCGAACATGTCTTCGAAGGGCAGCCCGAGTCGGGGCGCGCCTTCGAGAGGGGCGCATGAGCAAGCAGGACGGCAGCGGACGCATCGTGACGACGGTGCCGACAGACGACGCGACCGCGAGCATCCTGCACGTCGACATGGACGCCTTCTTCGCCTCCGTCGAGCTCCTAGAGCGGCCCGACCTCCGGGGCCTCCCCGTCGTCGTGGGGCACCGGTCGCAGCGCTCCGTCGTCACCGCGGCCACCTACGAGGCCCGGAAGTTCGGCGTGAACTCGGCGATGCCGATGGCGGTCGCCCTCCGGCGCTGCCCGCAGGCGGTCGTGCTCGAGCCGCACTTCGAGCGCTACCAGCACTACTCGAAGCAGGTGATGGCGATGTTCGACGACGTCACTCCGCTCGTCGAGCGCCTCGGCATCGACGAGGCCTTCCTCGACGTCAGTGGCTCGAGGCGCCTCTACGGGTCGCCGTTCCGCATCGCCACCGAGCTGCGCCAGCGCGTCCACCGCGAGACGGGCCTCCACTGCAGCGTCGGGGCCGCGTCCACGAAGTTCGTCGCGAAGCTCGCCTCGAGCGTCGCCAAGCCCGACGGGCTCCTCATCGTCCCGCACGACGAGACCCTCGCGTTCCTCCACCCGAGACCGATCGGCAACCTCTGGGGAGTCGGCGGACGCACCGAGGAGACCCTCCGCAGCTACGGGCTGTCGACCATCGGCGACGTGGCGAACACCCCGCTCGACACGCTCCAGCGCGCCATCGGCGCAGCCGGCGGCGCGAAGATCCACGCACTCGCCTGGGGGCGCGACCCCCGCGAGGTCACCACGCGCTCCGAGGAGAAGAGCGTCGGCCACGAGGTCACCTTCGAGCACGACGTCCGCGAGGCCGACCGCATCCGGCGCGAGCTCTTCCGACTGAGCGACCAGGTCGGCCGACGGCTGCGAGCGGCCGGCGCCACGGGGCGGACGGTCGTCTTGAAGCTCCGCTTCGGCGACTTCGAGACCATCACCCGCTCCAAGACCCTCGCCGAGCCGACCGATCTCGGTCGCCGCATCTACGAGGAGGTGCGGGGCGTCTACGAGGCGTCCGGCCACGACGACTCGAACGGCCCGGCGACGCCGATCCGGCTGGTCGGCGTCCGGATGGAGCAGCTCGCCTTCGCCGGCGACTCGTCCGGCGCCATCGGGCTCTGGGACGACGACGCCGACTGGCGCGAGGCCGAGACGACGATGGACGCCCTGCGCGCCCGGTTCGGCCCGGGCAGCGTGACGTCGGCGAGCCTCCTCGGCTCCTCGTCGAGGCGGCTCTCGCGGAACGCGTCCGGCACCTCGACGCACGCCGCCGACGCTCCTCGCCCCGGCTCCGGTCCCGACTCCGCGTCGGGCTCCGTGTCGGGCTCCGTGTCGGGTCGACGCCCCGTGTCCGAGTAAACTCGACGCCCAGTGAGTATGAGCAGCGCGTCCGTTTCACCCGAGCCCGAGAACCCCTCTCCGGGCACCGCCACCGAACTCGAAATCGGCGCGATCGCCGGCAACTCGGCAGCCGAGCACCTCTCCCCGGCCTTCCCCGAGCGGGCCGCCTGGGGCACGGCGAGCAAGCTCCGCGCCTGGCAGGCGGAAGCCCTCGAGAAGTACTTCGCCACCTCGCCCCGCGACTTCCTCGCGGCTGCGACCCCCGGCGCCGGCAAGACCACCTTCGCCCTGCGACTCGCGACCGAGCTCCTGTCGCGCGGCGAGGTCGACCGCATCGTCGTCGTCGCGCCGACCGAGCACCTGAAGAGGCAGTGGGCCGACGCCGCCGACCGCGTCAACCTGCGGCTCGACCCGATGTTCAAGAACAACGACGTCACCTTCGGGCGCCACTACCACGGTGTTGCGATCACGTACGCGCAGGTCGGCATGAAGCCCGAGGTGCACAAGGCCATCACCGAGGCCGGCCGAACGCTGGTCATCCTCGACGAGGTGCACCACGGCGGCGACGCTCTCACCTGGGGAGACGGGATCCGCGAGGCGTTCGGCAATGCCACGCGCCGCCTGTCGCTCACCGGCACCCCGTTCCGCTCCGACACCGCGCCGATCCCGTTCGTCCAGTACGCCCCCGACGAGCACGGAATCCGCACCTCGCAGTCCGACTACGCGTACGGCTACGGGCGCGCCCTCGCCGACGGCGTCGTCCGGCCGGTGCTCTTCATGGCCTACGCCGGCCAGATGCGCTGGCGAACGCGCATGGGCGACGAGATGAGCGCCACGCTCGGCGAAGCGGTGACGAAAGACATCACCGCCCAGGCCTGGCGCACGGCCCTCTCGCCCCAGGGCGACTGGATCGCCGCCGTCCTCTCGGCCGCCGACAAGCGCCTGACCGAGGTGCGCCGGGGCGTGCCCGACGCGGGCGGCCTGGTGATCGCCACCGACCACACCGCAGCCCGCGCGTACTCGACCATCCTCACTCGCCTCACCGGCGAGCGGCCGACCGTCGTGCTCTCCGACGAGAAGGCCGCCTCCGACCGCATCGCCGCCTTCTCCGCGGGGGAGTCCCGCTGGATGGTCGCGGTCCGCATGGTGTCCGAGGGGGTCGACGTGCCACGCCTCGCCGTCGGTGTCTACGCCACGAGCGCCTCCACGCCGCTCTTCTTCGCCCAGGCCGTCGGCCGGTTCGTCCGGGCGCGCCGCCGCGGCGAGACCGCCTCGATCTTCCTGCCGAGCGTCCCGGGGCTCATGGCTCTTGCCGGCCAGCTCGAGCTCGAGCGCGATCACGCGCTCGACCGCCCGACCACCGCCGACGACGGTCTCTTCACGCCCGAAGAGGACGCTCTCATGGCGGAGGCCAACCGCGAGGAGAAGGCGTCGAGCCTGCTCGAGCAGCAGCCCTTTGAGGCGCTCGACGCACAGGCCTCGTTCGACCGTGTCCTCTACGACGGCGGCGAGTTCGGCTCCGGCGGCGAGATCGGCAGCCTGGAGGAGCTCGACTTCATCGGCATCCCGGGTCTCCTCGAGCCCGACCAGGTGCGCGACCTCCTCCGCCAGCGTCAGGCCACGCAGGCCGGCCGCGCGAAGCGGGTCCCGAAGACCGGGCTGCCCGCGCAGGCCGAGACGCCGCGCCCGCTGTACCAGACGATCAAGGAGCAGCGGCAGGAGCTCAGCCGGCTCGTCTCCATCTGGTCGCGCCACTCCAACGAGCCCCACGGCGTCATCCACGCCGACCTCCGGCGCATCAGCGGCGGCCCCTCCGTGGCCCAGGCGAGCACCGAGCAGATCCAGAAGCGGATCGACGTGCTGCGCGGCAGGATCGGCAACCGCCGCTAGCTTTCGTTCCTGCGCCTCCGCTGCCCGTCGGCGGGTGCTGGCAGGCGTCGGCGGGCCCCCTGAGGGGCGCCCACTCCTGCGAACACCCGCCCCCGCGCGCGGGCACCTGCGAGGGGGCCACACGCGCGTGCAGCACTCGCACGCCGCGGTAAGCCGCGAGCAGCACTGCCGGCTGCTTCGGCGGGTACTCGCAGGCGTGGGCGCGTCCCCGGAGGGGCGCCCACTCCTGCGGGGACCCGCCCACGCGCGCGGGCCCCTCCAACGACGCCACACACGCAGGCAGTACCCGCACGCAGCGGCACGCTCCGAGCAGCGCTGCCGGGCTGCATCGGCGGGTACTCGCAGGCGTCGGCGGGCCCCCGGAGGGGCGCCCACTCCTACCGGCACCCGCCCACACGCGCAGCAGCACCCCCAGCGGCCTGCCAGCACCCGCCGACGTGCCGGCCGGAGCAGAACAGCACGAGCCCGCCGCAGCGATCTACAGTGGCAGGATGCTCGACGAGACGGGACCGGAGACGTGGCTGGTCCGCGCCCGCGACGACGCTCCGCCGGAAGCGCTCGTCGAGGGCTTCGCGCGCGGCTTCCGGCTGACGAGCTGGTCGCTCGTCGAAGCGGAGCGACGCTCCCTCGGCGTCTACACCTCGGCTCACCACGCCGAGGAGGCCTGGTGGCGCCACCGCGACACCGGCGCGTGACGGAGCCCGGCGCCGCACGCGGATGGGCTGGAGCCGCACGCGGATGACCCGGCGCCTCGCCCGAGCCGGTCATCCCACGGCGACGTCCTCCCGCTGATACTGCGTCACCCCGTCGTCGTGACAGAGGTACGCGGCTCGCACGGCGAACGGACGCCCGTCGCCGAGGGTCAGGACGTGGGCGAGCCAGGTGCGGTCGTCGTCGGTGAGGTCGGGGGAGCCCGGCCGCTCGAGGACGAAGACGAAGCTGGCCACGCCGAACTCGCGGTCGAGCGTGGTGAGGAGCTCGCCCACGCCCTCGCCGTCGGCGTCTCCCTGGCGGAGCGGCAGGTCGCCGATGGGGATCATCGCCGGCATCTGCACGTCGTCGGCATCGAGCAGGAGGAGCCAGAGCTGCCGGACCACCGCGGTGGGCAGCAGGCCCTCGACCCGGTCGTCGAGGTCGCGCCGGGTGGTCAGCCGGCAGTGCGGGTCGTAGCGGGGGACCGCCGGCGGCGCCTCGGCGTGAAGGAGGTCAGCACCACCGGCAGAGCCGGCAGCAGCCAGGCCGGCAGCAGCCAGGCCAGCAGCAGCAGCCAGGCCAGCAGCAGGCCCAGCAGGAGCGGTCAGGGTCGAGTCGTGGTCGTACGTGGTGTCAGCAACGAGTGTCATGCGTCGAGGGTGACGCGGGTCGCCGTCCGGTGCCGGGCCTCTCCACAGGCCGCGGGATCCTGCGCTGTTATTCGCCGCCTGTGGAGGAGAGGCGCACGCCGTCGAGAGCAGCGACGGCACGACGCAGCACCGTGCTCGACGTCGACATCGTGTACGGGAAGTAGACGACCTCGACGCCGACCTCGGCGAACTCGCGCTCGAGCTTCAGGCCCTTCTCGGTGCCCCGCCAGTCGTCACCCTTGAAGAAGACGTCGAAGTGCAGCTCGCGCCACACATCCATCTTGTCGGGCACCGTCTCGGCGTAGGCGCGGTCGACGTAGTCGATGTGCTCCACGATCTCGAGGCGCTCGGCGAGCGGCACCATGGGCGAGATCCTCTTGGTGAGCTCGAGCATCTCGTCGGCGACGACTCCGGCGATCAGGAAGTCGCACTGCGACTTCGCGTGCCGGAGGAGGTTCAGGTGACCGATGTGGAACAGGTCGTAGGCGCCGGCGGCGTAGCCGACCCGGGGGGAGTTCGTCATGACTTGTCCTTTCGGGCGTCGGCGGGCACTGCGCCTGCCGAGGTGTTCGAAGCGAGGGTCGCCAGGTCGGCGATGGAGAACCCGGAGCGGGCCGGTGCAGGATCCCCGGGCACCACCACGGCGGCAGCCGACACCGGCACGCCGGCCGGCACCGCGACCTGCACGCCGACCGGCACCGCGACCGGCACGCCGGCCGGCACCGCGGCCGGCACGGCAGCAGCGGCGCCGGCGCGAGAGGCACCGGCAGCGGCGCTCTCGCGGAAGTCCGACGGCACCCAGGTCTGCCGCAGCAGGACGCGGTGCCGTGCCGCCACGCCGGTCATGACCACTCCGAGCGGGGCGACGCCGAGGCTCAGCAGCTCCCCGTAGAGCGAGAGCAGCCCCTCGACGGTCGTCCGGTTGGACCGGACCACGAGGAGGACGGCGTCGGCGACGGGCGCGATCCCGCGGAGCGGCACCGGGAACGAGTTGCTGGCGGCCTGGGCGACGGTGACGTCGTAGCGGTCGCCGAGGAGATCCAGGAGGTCGTCGACCTCTCCGGTCCGGTCGGCCGGGCGAGCGGAGGCGACCCGGTCGGGCACCGGCACGCGCTGGTACCCGGCCGCGTCGGGACGCTCGATCTCGCCCTCGTCGCCGATGCTCGTCGTGCCGAAGTCGACCGTGGAGGGACGGACGAGCAGACGCGACTCGAAGTCGGTCTGGACGAGCGCCGGCACGAAGCCGCTCTCGACGAGAGCGCGCGCGAGACCGCCGTCCACCCCGCTCGACTCCGCTGCGCTGTCCGTGCGGGCCACCACGAGTCGCTTCGGCAGGACTCCGCCGGCGAGCGAACGCGTGTTCATGACCGCCTCGCGGAGGGAGGTCCGCATGCGCCTCGAGGTGGCGCGCTCGTCGAAGTCGTCGGCGTCGACGATGTAGGCGGGCAGCTGGGCCAGGACGGGGAGCCCCGTGACACGACGGACGTCGTCGGCCGTCGTGACACGGGGCTGCAGGTACGTGAGGACGAGCCCCACGACGAATCCGACCACGAGCCCGGCGAGGGCCGCGACCAGCAGGATGAGGAGCGAGACGTACCGCGCGGCGTCCTGCCCCGCGACGCCTCCGCCGACGGGCGAGACGATCACGCCGACGACGAGCCCGAGGAGGCCGCCCGCGACCACGATGGCCCACTTCGACCGCAGCTGCGCCACGAGGTCGAAGAAGCCGGTGCGGTCGCGAGGCGTGGCCGTCACGGACGCGCCTCAGCGGCGAGGCCGGTGTCGGAGGCGGCGAGGCCGGTGTCGGAGGCGGCGGACGCCGACGCCGCGCCGGCGTCGGGCAGTTCGCCGAGGCCCTTGAGCTCGCGGAACCACTTCGGCAGCGCGAGCAGCAGGTAGAGCGTGTTGGCGGCGAAGAACGCGATGTAGACGACGGTGAAGCCGAGCGGCCAGGCCAGGAGGACGAAGGCCAGGCACATGAGGCCGTAGTCGGTCGGGACGACCGCCAGCGAGTAGAGCGCGCTGGTGCGGCGGCTCCCGCGGGTGGGGATGCCCGTCCGGACGTGCTGGGCCCGTCGCAGCTGGTCGGTGAGGACGATCGCGAAGAACGCCACCGCGGCGACGACCTCGTAGGCGAGGGGCACACCGAGGACGGCCTCGCGGCCCTGCGGCTCACGGAGCCAGTTCCCGAACACCGCGAGGTGCAGGACGCCGATCTTCGTCGCGTCGATCACGTGGTCGAGCCACTCGCCGGCGGGGCTGCCGCCGCCTCGGAGGCGGGCGAGCTGCCCGTCGGCGGAGTCGAGCGCGTAGCCGATGACGAGCAGGAGGACGACGGCCACGGCCGACCAGATCGTCGTGGGGACGAACGCGATCACGGCGATGCCCGCGAAGGTGAACAGGGCGCTGACGGCCGTCACCTGGTTCGGCGTCATGCCGAGCTGGTAGGCGCCGGCTGCGAGGTAGCGGCCGAGGCGGCGGTTGATGAAGCGGGAGTAGGCGGGGGCGCCGCTCGAGCCCTTCTGAGCGGTCGACAGGCGGGCGAGCGAGCCGGCGTAGGTCTCGCCTCCGGCAGCGCGGCTCACGAGGCCACCGCCAGGGGAGACGTGCGGCGTCCGGTGCGGTGGAGCTCGCCGTCGACGACGGCGCCGATCCTCCGGCGCATCCGCTCGGGGGTGAACTCCTCGCGGTAGACCTGCTCGGCGCGCTTGCCGGCGGCAGCGAGCGACTCGACGTCGAGGGTCGAGAACAGGGTCGCGAGCGCGTCGACGTCCTGGCAGTCGAACAGCCAGCCGGTCTCGCCGTCGGTGATGACCTCCTCGGGCCCGCCGGAGCGGCTCGCGATGACCGGGCGGCCCTCGCTGAACGCCTCGACGGTGACCAGGCCGAAGCCCTCGAGGGTGTCGGTCGGGAGCACGACGGCGTCGGCCGCCTGAAGGTACGGCGTGGAGTCGTCGACCTCGCCGACGACGAGGACCGTCTCCGGCCTCGACACGTGCTCGCGGACGAGCGCGGGGACGTCGACGCCGAGGCCCGCGGCAGGCACGGCGCCCAGGATCACGAGCTCACCCGGGCATCCTGCCTTCTCCCACGCCTTGAGCAGGGTGCCGTGGCCCTTGTGGGGGTTCCAGCGGCTCGCCACGACGTAGTGGGGCCGTCCGTGCTCGGGCGCGGCAGCGGGAAGCTCACGCGAGCGATGGGGAACACCGTTGTGCACCACCACCGCCCGCGGGTCCTCGGCGAGACCCGACGCGCCGAGGACCGAACGCGAGACCGCCACGAGGGCGGTGCACGCGTTTGCCAGGGGACGAAGACCTACCCGGTCCTTCCTTCCCCATGGTTCTTGGAGGTGCCCGATCACCCTGCGGATCCCGGCGAGGCGGGCGAGGGGTGCGACGGGCAGGCAGGCGCTGGTAGCGCAGTAGACGAGGTCGAAGCGGCGGCCGCGGAGGCGCGACAGCGTCTTCACGGCGTCGCGACCGAGGCGGAAGAAGCCGCCGGGGGTGAGCTTCAGGCGGCGCAGGATCGGGAGGGGCTGCCTCTCGACGCGCGCTCCGAGCTCGCGGAGGCGCGGGCCGAGCGGCCCGGGTGCGACGTCGCTCGGCAGCCAGACGGTCACGTCGAGGGAGTCGTCGGCGACGAGCTCCGCGACGACCTCGAGCACGATGCGGTCGGAGCCGTACATCTCGTCGGAGGAATGGACGATCAGCACGCGGCCGCGTCGTCCGCCGCGCCGGAAGCCGGGCGCCAGGGCGTCCTGGGTGAATGGAATCTGAGTCATCAGTAGGCCCCCTCCGGCCGCAGGATCACTTTGACGGTCCGCCACATGAGGACGAAGTCGACGGTCATCGACCAGTTCTCCACGTAGTAGAGGTCGAGCCGGACGCTCTCCTCCCACGAGAGGTCGCTGCGTCCGCCCACCTGCCACATGCCGGTCAGGCCGGGCTTGATGTACAGGCGGCGGTGGACGTGGTCGGCGTAGCCCTCGACCTCGGTGGGCAGCGGCGGGCGGGGCCCGACGATGCTCATGGTCCCGCGGAAGATGTTGAACAGCTGGGGGACCTCGTCGAGGGAGTACTTCCGCAGGATCCTGCCGATGCGGGTGACCCGGGGGTCGTCCTTCATCTTGAACAGGAGTCCCTGGCCGTCGGACAGCGCCTGCAGGTCGGCGAGGCGCGCTTCGGCGTCCACCACCATGGTGCGGAACTTCAGCATCGTGAAGTGCTGGCCGTCGCGGCCGACGCGCTCCTGGCGGAACAGCACCGGTCCGTCGCCCTCGGCGCGGATCATCAGGGCGATCACGGCCATGAGGGGCAGCAGGAACAGGATGCCGAGACCGGACAGGACGACGTCGGTGGCGCGCTTCATCACGTGCTTCGGACCGTCGAACTGGGGGAGCTCCACGTGCATGAGGGGGAGTCCCTCGACGGGACGGAAGTGGATGCGCGGGCCGGCGATGTTGGCCAGCCGCGACGCGATCACGAGCTCGGTGGCGCGGCCTTCGAGGCTCCAGCCGAGGTCGCGGACGTAGTCGGTGCCGTGCCGCGGGTCGCCGGCGACGATGACGCTCTCGACCGACAGCTTCCAGACGGCACGGGAGACGTCGTCGAGGCCCGCGACGATCGGGACGACGCGCGACCCGAACGGGATCCCGGAGGGGTCGTCGTCGTCGACCACCGCGCCGACGACGTCGTAGAGGGCGCCGGGCTTCTCGTCGATCCTGTCGATGACGTAGCGCACGTCGGCGCGGGAGCCGACGACGATCGCCCGCGACAGGAAGTTGCCGAGGCGGCGCTGGTGGAGGAGCCACCGGCGGAGGCCGTAGCGCGAGCCGATGAGACCGAGCGCTCCGCCCGGGAGCGCCACGAAGAAGTAGGCGCGCATGCTCTCGTGGCCGGTGATCGAGATGACCAGGGCGATGAGCGTGAAGGTCAGGACGGTCGCGTTGAGCACGCGCTTGTACTCGGCAGCGCCGGTGCCGACGACGGCCAGGTCGCGGGTGCGCTGGAAGGCGAGGCAGAGCGCCCAGAGGACACCGATGCCGACGGGGTAGCCGATCGTCTCGAGGAGGGGCTGCGTCGACGCGGTCGCGAGGCCCGCAGCGGTCTTGTCGAGGCCTCCGCGGACGGCCTCGACGAAGGAGGCGATGACGACGGCGGCGGTGATGATGACCGCGTCGGACGCGAGGAGGCGGCGGCGGTAGCGGATGGCCCAGGAGGCGCCCGTTTCGGCACCGCCCACCCGTTCGCCGAGATCCACCCATCCCGCGTTCGACTGCCGCGCAGACGCGGGCCAGCTGACACGGCGGCTCTCGCCGACGTCGCGGCTGATGCCGGTCATGATTCCTCGTCCGATTCGGGGCGGTCGAGGGTACGCGGAGGCGTACGAGAAATGAGCAGGGTAAGCATGGATCTCGGGTTCGGGTAGGCGGTGCGTTCGCTCCTGGGCGCGATTCGGGTACGTCCAGGAACCGGGGATCGAGCTGACGGCCGAAGGATCGGGTGTCGGCCGGCTGCTCGGGTGACGACTGCGTTCTGATCCTGTGAGGGCCGTCGGGTACGGCTGGTCTCGAGGCTCGCTTGCGAGTCGACGATTCGGGAAGGTTCGGGTGCTTCACGGGTTCGAGATCGACATTTCGGGTGTGATCTCTGTCCACACCCTGCGGTGCGTCTGAAGCGAACGTATGCCATCGGCACCCTCCCCGGCATGACCCCACTTTGGGGGACTCGGCACCCCCCTCGCGGGGGGAGCGGAACGGGTGAGTGTCACCCCCGAACGGGTGAGTGGCTCCGATTCGGGGGTTCTCTCGGCGGCACCCGTCGTCGACTCGGCACAGGCACGACCATCCGGTTCGGTCTGGTCTGCTCTTGACGCCCGGATTCATGGGGATCCGCGTGGATAGGCCTCGTCAGGCAGAAGTATCTCGGCTGAAAACCTTCATGATCAAGGGATCCGGGCGTCGCAGGGAGTCCCCTCGAATGACCTCAGAGGTTGTACCCCGGGTTGCGCGAACGGGTGAGACGGGTGAACTGGGCGGGGCTTCGGCCCCGGTGCGTTCACCGGATGTCTGCCGCCTGGTCACCGACGAAAGAGGACCCCCGCCGCGATCGCGACGAGGGCCCTCCACACAGCGCCGACAGCTACTTCTTGACGCCTCCGGCGAGGGAGACGAACTGCGAGCGGGGGTCGTTCATGTTCTCGAGCGTCGTCTCGTCGCGGCCGGACACGAAGTTCGTGATCCAGCCGGTCAGGATGCGCCACTTGCGCGTGTAGGTCGGCATAGCGAGCAGGTGGTACCCGCGGTGCGCGAGCCAGGCAAGCACGTTCTTCAGGTGCACGCCCTGGATGAGGGCGGCACCCTTGCCGATGCCGTAGCTGGCGACGGTCCCCACCGACTCGTGGCGGTACTCGACGAGCGGCTCGCCGGCCATGGACGCCAGGATGTTGTCGGCGACGGTCACGGCCTGACGGACGGCGTTCTGCGCGTTCGGCGGGTAGTACGCCGGCTGCTTGGCAGCGGTCAGGTCGGGGACCTGCGCGTTGTCGCCGAGGGCCCACACGCCGTCGACGCGCTTTCCATCCTCGGTGACGACCTCGAGCTTCGCGTTCGCGTTCACGTGGCCCTTGGGGCCGCGGGGGAGGTCGGTGCCGTCGAGGGCCGGGTTCGGCTTGACGCCGGCCGTCCAGACGATGGTGCCGGCCGGGACGGTCTCGCCGTCGCTGAGCACGCAGTCGCCGTTCTCGCACGACGGCATCGTGGTCTTCAGGCGGATGTCGATGCCGCGGGCGCGGAGAGCGCCGAGGGTCCACTTCGACAGCTCGGGCCCGACCTCGGGTGCGACGCGGTCGAGGGCCTCGACGAGGACGAAGCGGAGCTCGTGGCGGGAGAGGTTCGGGTACTGGTCGACGGCCGCGTTGGCCGCGTCGTTTAGTTCTCCGAGAGCCTCGACGCCGGTGTAGCCGCCGCCGACGAACAGGATCGTGAGGAGCTTGGCGCGCTCGGCCGGGTCGTCGGTCGCCGCCGCCTTCTCGATGTTGCTGAGCATGCGGTTGCGGACGTACGAGGCCTCCTCGACGGTCTTGAAGCCGACCGCGTTCTCGGCGAGGCCGGGAGTCGGGAACGTGCGGGTGACCGCGCCGATCGCGACGACGAGGTGGTCGTAGGCGACGTCGGAGGTGCGGCCGTCGACGTGGGCGACGGTCACCTTCTTCGCGGCCGTGTCGATGCCCGTCATCGCGCCCTGGATGAACTTCGACCGGCGGAGGGTCTTGCGGAGGGGCACGGTCACGTCTCTGGGATCGATGTGACCGCCGGCGACCTCCGGCAGGAACGGCTGGTAGGTCATGTACGGGCTCGGGTCGATCACCGTGATGCTGGCACTCTGCGGCGGGCGCTTCTTCTGCAGAGCGAGCGCGGTGTGGAGACCCGCCGAACCACCACCCAGAATAACGATTCGTGTTGTCATGGGGTCGACGCTACTCCGCGAGGGAGCCGCTTCGCGCACCGCACGCCGAACACCGGCCGGAGACCGCCCTCGAGGGCGCTCCGGCCGGGCCGGTCGGCAGCGCTACTCCGTGCCTTCGCTCTCGGTGTACGACCCCTCGAAGCCCGCTCGGTCGGCCTCGGTCTGTCCGGGCGCGATGTCGTCCTCGGGGATCTCGCTGTCGGTGAAGGCCCCGTCGTAGTCGACGCCGTGCTCGTGGGTGCCGGTGTACGAGCCGGACTCCACGTGCTCGCCGCCGTTCAGCGGGGCGTCCGTGGCCGCGTCGGTCTGCTTCTGCCCGGTCTGGGCGGCCTGCGCCTGGTTGTGATCGCCGTTGCGGTCGTCCTGCGACTGGTCGCTCTGCTCGTCTTCGGTCACGGTCGGCTCCGTTCGTCGTCCGGCGGGCACCGTCGCCCTCCGCGCTGGATCCACTATGCACCCTCCGGAGGGCGACGTGAGGGAGTGGGACGGAGCGATCAGAAGCCCTCGGCGCCGCGTGCCGTGTAGGGCGACTCGAGGGCGTCGAGCTCGTCGTCGGTCAGCACCAGGTCGACGCTCGCCACCGCGTCGTCGAGGTGGTGCGGCTTCGTGGCGCCGACGATGGGAGAGGTGACGGCGTCCTGCTGACGGACCCAGGCCAGCGCGACCTGCGCCCGCGGCACACCCCGGGCCGAGGCGACGGAGGTGACGGCGTCGATGATCCTGCGGTCGCTCTCCTCCTGCTGCTTGTAGAGCGTCTTCCCGAAGAGGTCGGTCTCGCTGCGGGCGGTGGTCTCGTCGGGGTCGCGGGTGAGGCGGCCGCGGGCGAGGGGGCTCCAGGGCAGGACGCCGACGCCCTGGTCGAGGCAGAAGGGCAGCATCTCCCGCTCTTCTTCGCGCTGGATGAGGTTGTACTGGTCCTGCATGGAGACGAACCGGGTCCAGCCGCCGAGGTCGGCGGTGTACTGCATCTTCGCGAACTGCCAGGCGTACATGGAGGAGGCGCCGATGTAGCGCACCTTCCCGGCCTTCACGACGTCGTGGAGCGCTTCCATCGTCTCCTCGACGGGCACGAGCGGGTCGAAGCGGTGGATCTGGTAGAGGTCGATGTAGTCGGTGCCGAGGCGGCGGAGGCTGTTGTCGACCTCGGTCATGACGGCGAGGCGCGAGAGGCCGGCGCCGTTGGGGCCGGGGCGCATCCTGCCGTTGAGCTTGGTGGCGATGACGACCTCGTCGCGCTTTGCGAAGTCGGCGAGCGCGCGGCCGGTGATCTCCTCGCTCGAGCCGTCGCTGTACACGTTGGCGGTGTCGAAGGTGGTGATGCCCGCTTCGAGGGCCCGCTGGATGAAGGGCCGGCTCTCCTCTTCGGGGAGGCTCCATTCGTGGCCTCCCCGCGCAGGATCGCCGTAGCTCATCATGCCGAGGGTGATCGCCGATACTTCGAGGCCGCTGTTTCCGAGTCGTACGTAGTCCATGCCTCCCGGTCTACACCCCCGGCGCGGAGCGGAGCGACCGCGCACCCGGCAGCTCAGCGAAGCGTCCGCGGCCCCCGTGCCACTCGGGCCTGGCGGGCCTCACCTCTTCTGCGCCCGAAGGGCCGCATGCCGCCGGAGGCGGCCAGAAGGCACTACGAACAAAAACGGCCCCACCCCGTGGGGCAGAGCCGTTCTATTTGTTCGTGTCCGAGGGGGGACTTGAACCCCCACGCCCTATACGGGCACTAGCACCTCAAGCTAGCGCGTCTGCCATTTCCGCCACCCGGACGAGTGTTGTGCGGCGTAACCGCCTCGAAGACATTAGCACGACTCGGGGGGCCGCTCTGACACGTCGGGGCACAGGGCCCGTCGCTGGTCGCTCCGGCGTCCGGGTAGCGTGGTGGCATGACGCAACTCGACGACGACTCGCTGGACGAGACCGCGCGGATCGCTCGCGATCTCATCCGTTTCGACACGACGAACTTCGGTGACGGCCGGTCGAACGGCGAGACGGATGCGGCCGAGTACGTGGAGGCGCACCTGAGCGGCCTGGGGCTGTCGCCGCAGATGTTCGAGTCGGAGCCGGGGCGCCACAGCGTCCTGGCGCGGGTGGAGGGCCGGGACCGGTCGAAGCCGGGGCTCGTCGTCCACGGCCACCTCGACGTGGTGCCCGCGGATCCTGCGAACTGGACGGTCGATCCGTTCGGGGGAGTGGTCCGCGACGGCATGCTGTGGGGCCGCGGGGCCGTCGACATGAAGAACATGGACGCGATGATGCTGACGAGCGTCGGCGACATCCTGCGGAGCGGCGAGCAGCCGGAGCGCGATCTCGTGGTGGCGTTCCTCGCCGACGAGGAGGCCGGCGGCGTGCTCGGCTCGCACTTCCTGGTGAAGAACCACCCGGAGGTCTTCGAGGGCATGGGCGAGGCGATCAGCGAGGTCGGCGGCTACTCGACGTTCATCGAGGGCAAGCGCGCCTACCTGCTGCAGACGGGCGAGAAGGCGCTCATCTGGATCAAGCTGATCGCGCGGGGCACGGCGGGTCACGGCTCGCAGATGATCCGCGACAACGCGGTCACCCGCCTCGCGGAGGCCGTGGCGGTCCTCGGCCGGCAGGAGTGGCCGGTGGAGCTCACCGGGACCACGACGGAGCTCCTCCGCGAGGTCGCCCGCATCCTCGACGTCGATCCCGAGACGACGAGCCCCGACGAGCTCGTCCTGAAGACGGGCACGGCGTCGGGCTTCATCCGGGGGAGCCTCCGGGTGACGACGAACCCGACGAAGCTGGATGCCGGCTACAAGCACAACGTCGTGCCCGACACGGCCGAGGCCCTCATCGACATCCGCTGCATGCCGGGGCAGGAGGCGGACGTGCTGGCCGAGGTGCAGAGCCTCGTCGGCGACGACATCGAGATCGTCACCATGCACACCGACATCGGCCTCGAGACGGAGTTCGGCGGCCCGCTCGTGGAGTCGATCGTGTCGACCCTCGGCCGTCACGACCCGGGAGCCCCCGTGCTGCCCTACCTCCTGAGCGGCGGCACCGACAACAAGGCGCTCAGCCTCCTCGGCATCAAGGGCTACGGCTTCGCACCGCTGCGGCTGCCGGAGGAGATGGACTTCCCGGCGATGTTCCACGGCGTCGACGAGCGGGTCCCGCTTTCGGCACTAACATTTGGCAGTCGCGTGCTCCGCGATCTCCTCGCCACCTACTGAGAGGTCTCCTCGCCACGTGGAACACTTCCTCCAGGCGCTCCTGCTCGGCCTCGTCCAGGGGCTGACGGAATTCCTGCCCATCTCGTCGAGCGGTCACATCCGCCTCGTCGGGCTCTTCTTCCCGCACGCGGCCGGCAAGGAGTTCGATCCGGGCGCCGCCTTCACCGCGATCATCCAGCTCGGCACCGAGCTCGCCGTCCTGATCTACTTCTGGAAAGACGTCTCGCGGATCGTCTCGCGCTGGTTCCTGGCGCTCTTCGGCAAGGTCGACAGGCGTGACCAGGATGTCCGGATGGGCTGGCTGGTCATCATCGGCACCGTCCCGATCGTGCTCGTCGGCGTCCTGACCCAGAAGTTCATCGCGAACGAGTTCCGCTCGCTGTGGCTGCTCGCCTCGGTCCTGATCGTCTTCGGCCTGGTCCTGGCCGCCGCCGACGTGTTCGGCCGCAAGGCGGCTCGCTTCGAGGACATGAAGTGGGGTCACGGGATCGCGATCGGCATCGCTCAGGTGCTCGCGCTGGTCCCCGGCGTCTCGCGCTCGGGCGCGACGACGTCCGCCGGTCTGGCGCTCGGCTACACGCGTCCGGCTGCCGCCCGGTTCTCGTTCCTGCTGGCGATCCCGGCCGTCTTCGGCTCCGGTCTCTTCGAGACGTACCAGGCCGTCCACGACTCGGCGTACAACCCCTTCTCGTGGGGCGACACGATCGCCGCGACCGTGGTGGCCTTCCTCGTGGGCTTCGTGGTGATCGCGTTCTTCATGAACTACATCTCGAAGCGCAGCTTCCTGCCGTTCGTCGTCTACCGGATCGTGCTCGGCATCGTCCTGTTCGTGCTCCTCGGCACCGGGGTGATCGGCTGATGCGCTCCTGGAGCGCACCGCGGATCCCCGGCCTCCCCGGACGCGGCCCCGTGCCGGTCCTGTTCGACACGGCCACCGGCGAGGCCCGCGAGACGACCGGCGGTCAGCTGTACGTCTGCGGGATCACCCCCTACGACGCGACGCACCTCGGACACGCGGCCACCTACCTCGCCTTCGACACGCTCGGACGCGTGTGGCGCGACGCCGGCGTCGACGTGGTCTACGCGCAGAACACCACCGACGTCGACGATCCCCTGCTCGAGCGCGCCGAGGCCACCGGGGTCGACTGGCGCGAGCTCGCCGAGTCGCAGACCGACCTGTTCCGCTCCGACATGGAGCACCTCCGGGTGGTGCCGCCGGATCACTTCACGGCCGTGACCGAGGTCGTCGAGCCGATCGCCGACGCCGTCGCGGCGCTGGTCGAGAAGGGTCTCGCGTACCGCGTCGAGACGCCCGACTCCGACGCCGGCGACGACCTCTACTTCGACGTCGAGGGGGCGTCCTCGTCGACCTCCTGGCACCTCGGGATCGAGAGCCGTCTCGACGCCGACACGATGCTCCGGTTCTTCACCGAGCGCGGCGGCGACCCCGCCAGGATCGGCAAGCGCAGCGAGCTCGATCCGCTGCTCTGGCGCTCGGCGCGGAAGGGCGAGCCGTCGTGGCCGTCGGCGGTCGGCGAGGGGCGCCCGGGCTGGCACATCGAGTGCACGGTGATCGCGCTCCGGCACCTCGGCAGGCCCGTGTCGGTCAACGGCGGCGGCTCCGACCTCGTCTTCCCGCACCACGAGATGAGCGCCGGCCACGGCACCGCGCTCACGGGCGAGACGTTCGCCTCCCACTACGCGCACGCCGGCATGGTCGCCTACCAGGGCGAGAAGATGTCGAAGTCGCTCGGCAACCTGGTCAAGGTGTCGGAGCTCGTGGCCGAGGAGGTCGACCCGCGGGCGATCCGCCTCGCCCTCCTGCAGCACCACTACCGGAGCGACTGGGAGTGGTTCGACGACGACGTGTTCGGCGCCATCGCCCGTCTGTCGCACTGGTCGCGCTGGGCTGCCGGTGCGACGGACGGCGACGCCGAGACGCCGCTCCTCGCGGAGCTGCGGCAGGCCCTCCGCGACGACCTCGACACGCCTCGGGCCGTCGAGGCGGTCGAGCGGAGCGTCGCGTCCGGCGCCGTGCCGACGACAGTCGACCTCGACGCCGTCGACGCCCTGCTCGGCATCGACCTCCGCGCCTAGGTCGGTCGTGCAGCCACCCCGAGGGCTCCGTGCCCTCGGGGTCGCCCGCCTGGGGCGGAGGGGACCGGCCTAGGAGGCGGAGGGCCGCCAGGGGTCGTCGCCCGACTTGCCGTCGCGCTTGCGGAGGTAGCGCTCGAACTCCTGCGCGATCGCCTCGCCGGACGCCTCGGGGGAGTCGACGGTGTCGCGGGCCTGCTCGAGCTGCTCGATGTAGCCGGCCATGTCGTCGTCGTCGGCCGCGAGTGCGTCGATGCCGCTCTCCCAGGCCGCCGCCTCCTCGACGAGGTCGCCGCGGGGGATGGACACGCCCGTGATCTCCTCGACCTTCTCGAGGATCGCGAGCGACGCCTTGGGCGACGGCGCGTTGTGCACGTAGTGGGGCACGGAGGCCCAGATCGAGAGGGTGGGGACGCCGGCGGCCTCGAGGGCCTGGGCCAGGACGGACAGGATTCCGACCGGGCCCTCGTAGGTGCTCCGCTCGACGCCGAGCTCGCCCCGGACGTCGCTGTTCTCGCTGCCGACGTAGATCGAGATCGGCCGCGTGTGCGGCACGTCGGCGAGCATGGCGCCGACGAAGACGACGCCGGTCACGTCGTGGACGTCGACGAGGTCGACGACCTCGGCCGCGAAGCTCCGCCAGCTGCGCGACGGCTCGGCTCCGAGGAGCACGAGCAGGCCGCCGTCGGCGGCGGAGTCGGAGGTCTCGAGGGAGCCGTCGATTCCGAGCACCGGGCTCGTGACGGCGGGGGTGCCGTGCAGCAGGATGCGGGGCCAGACCAGGATCGAGGCGCCGTCGTCGTCGTGGGCAGCCTCGGGCCGGTTGAACTGGTAGTCGATGTAGGCCTCGCCGTCGAGCTCGGCCAGGGTCGTCATGTCGAGGGAGTCGACGAGGGAGCGCGCGACGTTGCTGGCGGCCTCGCCGGCGTCGTTCCAGCCCTCGAACGCGACGACGAGCAGCCGTCCCTCGGCAAAGCGTGACGTTGGCGACACCTGAGTTCCTCACTGCGCAGGCACCGGTTCGTCCCTCGCGCGTTGACCCTCCACGATAGACCGTGCGGCGACCCGTCGAGGTCGCCGCCCATCAGCGCTGCGCCTAGACTCGATCGTCGTGACCGAAACCATCTCCGCAGCCGCCGGCCGAGACCTGCCCCTGCCCGACGCCGTCCTGTGGGACATGGACGGCACGCTGGTCGACACCGAGCCGTACTGGCAGGAGTCGCAGGTGGTGCTCGTCGCCGAGCACGGCGGCAGCTGGAGCAGGGAAGACGGCGACTCGCTGATCGGCTCCGGTCTGTGGCACTCGGCGCGGGTGCTCCAGGAGCACGGCGTGAAGCTGAGCGAGCAGGAGATCATCGACCGGATGACCGACGACGTCCTGGTCTCGATCGAGAAGCACCTGCCCTGGCGGCCCGGTGCGCGCGAGCTCCTCCGCGAGGTGCGCGACGCCGGCATCAAGACGGCCCTCGTCACGATGTCGATCCGCCGGATGGCCGACCACATCGCGGCCGCCGTCGACTTCGACGCGTTCGACGTCGTCGTCGCGGGCGACGAGGTGGAGCACGCGAAGCCGCACCCCGACCCCTACCTCCGCGCGGCGGAGGCCCTCGGCGTCGATCCGTCCTCCTGCATCGCCATCGAGGACAGCCCCACCGGCCTCGCGTCCGCCGTGGCCGCCGGCACGACCGCGATCGGCGTGGAGCACCACGCCCCGCTGCGGACCGACGGCGACTTCGTGCACCGCGCGACGCTCGAGGGCGTCCGTCTCGACGACCTCCGCGAGATCCTGTCGCGCGGCCGCCTCCTCGCCGACCTGCCCGAGGGCGACGCGTGAGCGCGCTCCGCCGCCAGAGCGGCCCGTTCCTCTGGGGCGACAAGGTGCAGCTGACCGGCCCCAAGGGCAGGATGCACACGATCACCCTGACCCCCGGAGGCGAGTTCCACACGCACCGGGGCATCATCCGGCACGACGACGTCGTCGAACTGCCCGACGGCTCCGTGCTCGTCAGCACGACCGGCGACGAGTACCTCGCGCTCCGGCCGCTCCTGGCCGACTTCGTCATGTCGATGCCGCGCGGCGCCGCCATCGTCTACCCCAAAGACGCGGCGATGATCGTCACCTTCGCCGACATCTTCCCCGGCGCCACCGTCGTCGAGGCGGGCGTCGGATCCGGTGCGCTCTCGCTGTCGCTGCTCCGCGCGATCGGCCCCGAGGGCCGCCTCGCGTCGTTCGAGCGGCGGCAGGAGTTCGCCGACGTCGCCCAGGGCAACGTCACCAGCTTCCTCGGCGCCAGCCCCGACAACTGGAGCATCACCGTCGGCGACCTCGTCGACGAGCTCCCCGGCGTCGTCGAGCCCGGCACCGCCGACCGCGTCGTCCTCGACATGCTCGCCCCGTGGGAGTGCGTCGCCGCGACGGCCGAGACCCTCAAGCCCGGCGGCCTCGTGGTCTGCTACATCGCGACGGTGACGCAGCTCTCCCGCACGGCGGAGGCGTTCCGCGCGTCGGGCCTGTTCACCGAGCCCGACTCCTCCGAGACCCTCGTGCGGTCCTGGCACGTCGAGGGGCTCGCGGTGAGACCCGACCACAGGATGATCGCGCACACCGGGTTCCTCATGACGGCCCGCCGTCTGGCTCCGGGCGCGGTCCTGCCCGAGCTGAAGCGCCGCGCCTCGAAGTCGGACTTCAGCGACGAGGACGTCGAGCTCTGGACGCCCGGCGCTCTCGGCGACCGCACGGCCAGCCCGAAGAAGCTCCGCAAGACAGCCCGTCAGGCTCAGGACGCCGCCGCGAAGGCGACGGCCGGAGCCCAGACGCCTGGCACCCCCACGACCCCCACCGGACAGGACACCCCGCTGTGAAGATGAAGATCACCAAGACGCTCGCGATCGCGGCGACCGCGGGCGCGCTGGTGTCCCTCGGCCTCGCTGGCTGCTCGTCGTCGAAAGACACCTCGGCGAGCTGCGGCACGTCGTCCGGAAGCGTCTCCGACTCGATCAAGGCGACCGGCGCCGTCGGCAAGGCGCCCAAGGTGTCGTTCGAGAAGAAGCTGACGACGAAGACCACGCAGAAGTCGACCATCGTCAAGGGCAAGGGCTCGCTCGTCAAGGCGGGTCAGCCCGTCGTCTTCCAGGTCAGCCTCTACGACGGCGCCACCGGCAAGAAGGCGACCGCGACCGACTACACCTCGAGCGGCACGTACCTGGTGGCAGGGAAGGGCGAGAGCCTGAACGCGCTCAGCGAGGGTCTCGTCTGCTCGCACGTGGGCGACCGGATCGCGATCGCCGGCAGCGCGAAAGACAGCACGAACGGCCAGGGGATCAGCCAGTACAAGATCGGCGCGAAAGACTCCGTCGTCTTCGTGGCCGACATCCTGAAGGCGTTCCCCGCGAAGGCCACCGGAACGGCCGAGAAGCCCGTCGCGGGCGAGTCGACGGTGAAGGTCGCCAAGAACGGCACCCCGACGATCACCGTGTCGAAGGCGACCCCGCCGACGACGCTGAAGGCCACGACGCTGATCAAGGGCTCCGGCTCGAAGGTCGCCAAGGGCGACTCGATCATGGTCCAGTACACGGGCGCCGTGTACAAGACCGGCACGGTCTTCGACTCCTCGTGGGCGAAGAAGCAGCCGTTCGTCGCGACCCTCACGACCGGCTCGATCATCCCCGGCTGGGTGGACGGCCTCTCGGGCAAGACCGTGGGCTCGCAGGTGCTGCTCACGATCCCGCCGAAGGAGGGCTACGGCTCGAACGCGCAGACCGGGATCCCTGCTGATTCGACGCTCGTCTTCGTGGTCGACATCCTCGGCAAGGTGTCCTAGCCCGAACCGATAGGCTGTGCAGGCTGCCCGCCGGCTACCGGCACCAGCATCGCTGTCAGCAGCTCCGGGCGTCCCGGAGTGACGTAGAAAGAGGATCCGTGCGCAAGCTCCCCGCGCTCATCGTCGTGGCCGGCCTCCTGGCCACCCTGACCGCCTGCTCCACGAGCGCGGCACCCGGCTCCGCCGGCTGCACGACCCCTGCCTCCGGCGAGGCGTCGTCGGTCGTCGAGGCCACGGGCGCCTTCGGCTCGAAGCCGAAGGTCACGATCCCCACCCCGCTGAACACCCGCCACACCGAGGTCTCGACGCTGGTCGAGGGCGACGGCCGAGTCCTGACCGACGGCACGCCCGCGCTCATCGAGTACACGATCTACAGCGGCAGCACCGGCAAGGTGCTCTCCTCGAGCTCCTACAGCGACCCCACCGCTCCCGTCACCGTCGGTGCGACCAAGGGCGGTCCGATCATCGACGCGCTCGAGTGCTCCCGCGTGGGCTCCAGGATCGCGGTCGCCGTCAAGGCGAGCGATCTCAGCTCGACGGCGTCCACGAAGAAGAACGAGAAGTCCGGTCCTGCCGACGTCGCCGTCATCGACATCGTCAAGGCCTTCCTCCCGAGGGCCGACGGAGCCCTGCAGCTCGGCGTGAACAACATGCCCGCGGTCGTGACCGCGGCCAACGGTGCCCCGGGCATCAGCATCCCCGACATCAAGGCCCCCACCCGCGAGAAGGTGCAGGTCGTCCGGAAGGGCAGCGGCAAGACGCTGACCAAGAAAGACACCGCGATCCTCCAGTACACGGCGGTCGACTGGCCGGCACCGGGCACCGGCGCCAAGCCGACCGTCCAGGGCTCCACCTGGACCGACGGCGACTCCGCGAACCCGATCCCGCTCGGCTCGACCGACGTCCCCGCGCAGATCCGGTCGGCCCTCATCGGGAAGACCGTCGGATCGCAGGTCATGGTCGTCACGCCGCCCACCTCGGCGAGCGGCTCGTCGACGACCTACGTCTACGTCTTCGACGTGCTGGGCGCGCTCTGATCCGGAGCACCCGCCCGGGCGTCGGCGCACGCCGGTCCTGATCTAAGATCGACGACGTGCCGTCACCACGCGTTCCGCGCGTCCCCGTCGAAGAAAGGCTGTTCAGCCTGGTTCTCGCCCTGCTCGCGACCGAGACGGGCCTGACGAAGACCGAGATCCTGTCGACCGTGCAGGGGTACCGCCAGCGCTGGTCGTCCGACGACAACGCCGCTCTCGAGCGCCAGTTCGAGCGCGACAAAGACGACATCCGCGAGCTCGGCGTGCCCCTCGAGACCATCGAGGAGCCGGGCTCGAGCGGCAACAACCAGAACCTCCGGTACCGCATCCCGCGCGGCGCCTACGAGCTCCCCGACGACATCTCCTTCTCGTCGGAGGAGACCGCGCTGCTGACCCTCGCCGCGATGGTGTGGCGGGAGGGCACGCTGTCGGGCGAGAGCCGCCGCGCCCTCCTGAAGCTCCGGAGCCTCGGCGGCACCGCCCCCGTCCCGGAGCTCGACTACGTGCCGCGCATCCGCTCCCGCGACGACGCGTTCGATCCGCTCCGGACGGCGCTCGACCGCTCCGTCGTCGTCCGCTTCGCCTACCTCAAGCCGGGGGAGCAGGCCCCGAGGCCGAGACGAGTGCTGCCGTACGCCCTCGTCCAGTTCCAGGGGCGCTGGATGTGCTCGGCCATCGACCAGGAGTCGGGCGGCCGCCGCACCTTCCTGCTCTCTCGCATCGTCGGCGCGGTGAGCCTCACGGCCGAGGTGGTCGAGCGGCCGGCCGACGCCACGGCCGAGCGCGCCCTGGCCGACCTCGAGGAGCTGTGGGAGAAGCAGACGGCCGTGGTGCTCGTCGATCCTGCGTCCGACGCCGAGACCCGGCTGCTGAAGCGGCGCGGCACCACGCGCTCAGACGACGGCGCGCTGACCGTGCACTGGTCGGACCGCCACCTGCTGGCCGACGAGCTCGCCTCGTTCGGGCCGGAGGTGGAGGTCCGCTCGCCCGAGACGATCCGGGCGCTCGTCCGAGGCCGCCTCGAGACACTCGTCACCGACCACGAGGGGAGTCCCCGTGGCTGAGCGGCAGACGCCTCTCCAGGCGCAAGACAAGCTGGCCTTCCTGCTCTCTCTCGTGCCCTACCTCATGGACCGCGGAAGCGTGAGCGTCGCCGAGGCCGCCGCGCACTTCGGGGTCCCGGTCGCGCAGATCCGGCGCGCCGTCGAGCTGATCGCGGTGTCGGGCATCCCCGGCGAGACGACGCAGTACCAGCATGGCGACCTCTTCGACATCGCCTGGGACGACTTCGAGCAGAACGACGTCATCGTCCTGACCAACCTGGTCGCCATCGACGACTCGCCCCGGTTCTCGTCGCGCGAGGCGGCGGCGCTCATCGCGGGGCTGCAGTACCTCTCGTCGCTGCCCGAGAATGCCGACCGCCAGGCGATCGCGAGCCTGATGTCGAAGCTCAGCCGCGGATCCTCCGGTGCGCCGAGCCAGGTGGCGGTCGAGAACAGCGAGACGAACCAGCTGCTCGCGCTCGTGCGGCGCGCGACGTCCGAGGGCGTGCAGCTGGAGTTCGACTACGCCGGCGTCCGCGGTCAGACGGAGCGCCGTCGAGTGGATCCGCTCCGGGTCGAGTCGCTCGACGCCGACTGGTACCTCCGGGGGTACGACCACCTCCGCGAGGCGATCCGGACGTTCCGCCTCGACCGCATCAGCCGCGCCGCCGTCAGCACGAGCCCGATCGCCTACCGGGCGGCCGACGTCACCCTGCCCGAGACCCTGTTCGAGGGCTCGCCCGACGACGTCCTGGTCACGGTCGAGATCGACACCCCGGCCGTGTCGTTCCTGGCCGACTACGCGCCCGACGAGATCGAGGACCTCCCCGACGGACGCAGCAGGATGCTCGTCCGGGTCACGCAGTTCGGCTCGCTCTCCCGCCTGATCGCGGGCCTCCCGGGGCGGCCCCGCGTCATCGCCCCGGCGGCGGCGCGAGCAGCAGTCGCCGACTGGGCGAGGCGCGCGGCGTCGAAATACGACAACTAGATGTGCGTCTGCCCGAGACAGCGGGAATCGTCCGGCGTCGAGTTAGACTTGCATCTCCACGAACTTGCAAGGAGGCAAACGCCATGTTCGGTAACGCCCTCGGTTGGCCCCACCTGATCATCATCCTCGCGATCCTGCTGCTCCTCTTCGGTGCGCCGAAGCTGCCGGGTCTCGCGAAGAGCATCGCCCAGTCGATGAAGATCTTCCGCACGGAGATGGGCCCCAACTCGCACAACACCACGCCGAACGGAAGCAGTGCAGCTCCCTCGGCGGGCACCACGAACACGTCGACCCCGAACGACGAGTACCACACCCCGTCGTCGACCGACTACCCGCCGAAGTCGTAGCACGTGGCCGCGACCTCCGTGCGCGGCGACGAAGGATCCGGCAGCGCCCCTCGGCAGACGAAGAGTCGCGAGGGGCGCATGTCTCTCGGCCAGCACTTCCTCGAGCTCCGGCGGCGGCTGTTCTTCGCCGCCCTGGCGATCGTGGTGTGCTCCGTCGCGGGCTGGTTCCTCTCGCCGTACGTGCTCGACGCTCTGCGCGCCCCGGTGCTGCAGATCGCCGGTTCTGACAACCGTCAGGCGTCCCTCAACTTCGCCAACATCACCGGCGCCTTCGACCTGAAGCTGACGATCACCATCACGGTGGGCGTTATCATCTCGAGCCCCGTGTGGCTGTACCAGATCTGGGCGTTCATCGTCCCGGCGCTGGTCCGCAAAGAGAAGCTGTACGCGCTCGGCTTCCTGCTGACGGCGATCCCGCTGTTCCTCGGGGGCTGCTGCGCGGGCTACTTCGTCCTGCCTCACATCGTGCAGGTCATGACGAGCTTCATCGCCCAGCAAGACTCCAGCATCATCGACGCGAAGACGTACTACGACTTCGTGCTGAAGCTGGTGCTGGCCGTCGGCGTCGCCTTCGTCCTGCCCGTCTTCCTCGTCCTGCTCAACTTCGTCGGCGTCATCTCGGCGAAGTCGATCATCAAGAGCTGGCGCGTCGCGATCATCCTCATCGTGCTCTTCACCGCCATCGTCACCCCGGCGGCCGACGTGATCTCGATGCTGCTGCTCGCCGTGCCGATGATCCTGCTCTACCTCGCCGCGTGCGCCGTCACGCTGCTGCACGACCGCCGCGCCGCCAGGCGCGTCGCCGCTCTCGACGCCGAGCTCGATGCGGAGCTCGCCGGCGAATAGCCGTTCGACCCCGGGCCGGGCCGCCGCAGTGCTCCAGGAGCACCGCGGCGGCCCGGCTCTTCTCGGTGCCGGCGTGACAGAATCGATGGTGTGACCAGCACCGAACCGTCGCCGGCCGAGCGCTTCGCCGCCTCGAAGAGCCGCTCGAAGACCCCGCAGCTCCAGGCGTTCCGCTCCCGGCTGACCTTCGGGCTCGACGACTTCCAGATCGCCGCCTGCGAGGTGGTCGAGGAGGGCAGGAGCGTCCTCGTCGCGGCCCCCACCGGCGCCGGCAAGACGCTGGTGGCCGAGTTCGCCATCCACCTGGCCATGCAGGATCCCCGCGACAAGGTCTTCTACACGGCTCCGATGAAGGCGCTGTCGAACCAGAAGTACCAGGAGCTGGTCGCCGAGTACGGCGCCTCCGAGGTCGGGCTCCTCACTGGCGACACCAACGTGAACTCCCGGGCGCGCATCGTCGTGATGACCACCGAGGTGCTCCGCAACATGCTCTACGCGGGGAGCGACCTCCTCGACGACCTCCGCTACGTCGTCCTCGACGAGGTGCACTTCCTGGGCGACCGGTTCCGCGGTGCGGTCTGGGAGGAGGTCATCATCCACCTGCCCCTCGACGTCCGGCTGGTGTCGCTCAGCGCCACCGTCTCGAATGCGGAGGAGTTCGGCGACTGGCTGATGACCGTCCGCGGCGACACCGACGTCATCGTCTCCGAGGAGCGCCCCGTCCCGCTCCAGCAGCACGTGCTCGTGGGGTCGAAGTACCTCGACCTGTTCGACTCGAGCGGCAAGGCCGCGACGAACCGCGTGAATCCGGAGCTGGTCCGCGCGGCCTCCCTCTCGACCCGCACCTCCGGGCGCCGAGACCGAGGGGGCCGACCAGGATCGGGGTCGCACGGCTACCGGGGTCCCGCGACCTCCCGCTCGCAGCAGAGCGGTCCGCAGAGCTTCGGCCGGATGGACCGCTGGAAGATCGTCGAGCTCCTCGACGGCAAGAACCTCCTGCCCGCGATCTTCTTCGTCTTCAGCCGGGTCGGCTGCGATCAGGCCGTCCGCCAGGTGCTCCGCTCGGGCATCCGGCTGACGACCGCTACCGAGCGCGAGGAGATCCGGGAGATCGTCGACGACCACTGCCGCACCCTCCGCGACGAGGACCTCGCCGTGCTCGGCTACTACGAGTGGGTGGAGGGCCTCGAGCGCGGTGTGGCCGCCCACCATGCAGGACTCCTGCCCGCCTTCAAGGAGGTCGTCGAGGAGCTGTTCCAGAAGAAGCTGGTCAAGGTCGTGTTCGCCACCGAGACCCTCGCCCTCGGCATCAACATGCCGGCCCGGAGCGTCGTCCTCGAGAAGCTCGAGAAGTTCAACGGCGAGGCCCGCGTGCCGATCACGCCGGGGGAGTACACCCAGCTCACCGGTCGCGCCGGGCGCCGCGGCATCGACGTCGAGGGCCACAGCGTCATCCAGTGGGCTCAGGGCCTCGACCCGCAGGCCGTCGCCTCTCTCGCCTCCAGGCGCACCTACCCGCTCAACTCCAGCTTCCGGCCGACCTACAACATGGCCGTCAACCTGATCGAGCAGTTCGGCCGGTCGCGCACCCGCGAGGTGCTCGAGACGTCCTTCGCGCAGTTCCAGGCCGACCGGGCCGTCGTCGACCTGGCGCGCAAGGTCCGCACCCAGCAGCAGTCGCTCGACGGCTACGCCGCCTCGATGCAGTGCCACCTCGGCGACTTCGGCGAGTACATGACCCTCCGTCAGGGCATCGCCGACCTCGAGAAGCAGGGCGCGTCGAGGGCGGAGAGCCAGAGCCGGAGCGAGCGCGACCGCCGCCAGGAGAAGATCACGGCCCTCCGCCGCGAGCTCCGCCAGCACCCGTGCAACGCCTGCCCCGAGCGCGAGCAGCACGCGCGGTGGGCGGAGCGCTGGTACAAGCTCAAGAAGCAGACCGACCAGCTGTCGGCTCAGATCCGCAGCCGCACCGGCGCGGTCGCCAAGATCTTCGACCGCGTGACCGACGTCCTCCTCGACCTCGGCTACCTGGTTCCCCGCGACGGCTCGAACGCCGCCGAGCAGGCGACCTACGACTCCTCGTCGGTGTCGCGGCTCGCCGAGGTCGACGTCGCCACCCCGGGCCGGACCCTCCGCCGCATCTACGGCGACCGCGACCTCCTCGTCGCCGAGTGCCTCCGCCGCGGCGTCTGGAAGCAGCTCGACGCCCCGTCGCTCGCCGCCATGGCCGCGACCCTCGTCTACGAGCCGCGGCGCGACGAGGGCACCGTGTCGGAGCGCTACCTGCCCCGGGGCGAGTTCCGCACCGCCCTCGACCGCACCAGGACGATCTGGAGCGAGCTCGACGACCTGGAGCAGGCGCACAAGCTGCCCGGCACGCAGCAGCCGGCTCCGGGGCTCGCACTCGCCATGCACCGCTGGGCCCGCGGAGCCGACCTCGACTCGGTCCTCGACGACGCCGAGCTCGCCGCCGGCGACTTCGTCCGCTGGACGAAGCAGACGATCGACCTCCTCGACCAGCTCTCGGTCGTGGCCGATCCTCCGGTCGGCCCGGTGGCGCGGAAGGCCCTCGACGCGGTGCGGCGCGGCATCGTGTCGTACAGCGCCGTGTGAGCGTCCTCTTCGCCGTCCGCGCTCGGGGCTCCTCCCAAGCAACGGGCTCCTACACTTCTCGGGTGCCCCGCACCCCCGACTTCCACCTGCCTCTCTGGGCCGCCGTCGTGGTGGCGCTCGGCGCGGGCCCGATCCTCGACGCCGCCTTCCCCGACAAGGGCGTGTGGCCGCTGGCGTTCGTCGGCGTCGCGCTCTACCTCGTCGCGTTCGCCGGGCGCAGGATCGGCGGATCGTTCCTCGTGGGCCTCGTCGGCGGCCTGTCCTTCTTCCTCGTCCACGTGCAGTGGACGAGCCTCTACCTGGGCGCGCTGCCCTGGGTCGCCCTCTCCACCCTCGAGGCGCTCTTCTTCGCCGTCGGGGCCGTGCTGATCACGCTCGCCTACCGCTGGGTGCCGCGGGTGTGGCCGTCGTCCGTCGGCCGCCTCGTGCTCCTGCCGGTCACGGTCGCCGGTCTCTGGACGGCGCGGGAGTACGCGTCCGGCCACTGGCCGTACGGCGGATTCTCCTGGGGCCGCGTCGCCGAGAGCCAGTCCGAGAGCCCGTTCGCGTCGCTGGTGGCCTGGGTGGGGATCTCCGGGCTGAGCTTCCTCCTGGTGGGGGTGACTGCCCTCCTCGTGCAGCTCGTGGTCGAGAAGCCGATCCTGCGCCGGACCCGCGTGCTCGTCGCTGCCACCACGGTCGTCGCGATCCTGGCGATCCCGGCCTGGCCCGTGCAGTCGGCCGGGACCTCGACCATCGCGGCCGTGCAGGGGAACGGCAGGGCGGGCTACTTCGACAAGCGCCAGTACGGCGACCTCACCGACGCCCAGGTGCTCGCCACCTACGACGGGCTGTCGACGTCGAAGAAGGTCGACATGATCGTCTGGCCGGAGGGGGCGAGCGACCGCGATCCCACCCGCGACCGGTACGGCACCTACGTCTTCGACACCATCTCGAAGGCCTACGGCGCGCCGCTCGTCTCGGGCGTCATCACCCAGCGGGGCAAGAAGATCTACAACTCGTCGATCGTCTGGTCGGGTGGGAGGGTCACGGCACAGTACGACAAGATCCACCTGGTGCCGTTCGGGGAGTACGTGCCCGACCGGTCGTTCTGGCGCCCCTTCGCCCCGTCGCTCGTCGACCTGATCGCCCGCGACTACACGATCGGGTCGAAGCCGAACGTCCTCGACGTCGGCCGGATCCGAGCCGGGATCTCGATCTGCTTCGACATCGTCGACGACGCCCTCACCACCCGGATGGTGCGGGGCGGCGCTCAGGTGATCCTGGCGCAGACGAACAACGCCGACTTCGGCCGGACCGATGAGAACACCCAGCAGCTGGCGATCGCGCGACTGCGGGCCATCGAGTCGTCGCGGCCGCTCGTCAACATCTCGACCGTGGGCTCGAGCGCCGTCATCGCCGCCGACGGCTCCACCGTCGACGAGATCCCGGCCTATGCGCCCGGCGTCCTCGAGACGACGGTCACGCTCGGGAAGGGGATCACTCCGGCCATCGCGATCGGCGGGGCGCTGGAAGGGCTGGTGTCGCTCTTCGGGCTCGCGGTGCTCGCGATGGCGGCGATCCTGCTGCGAACCGGCCCGTCGCCCGACTCCGGGCAGACGAAAAGCGCCGACATCAGCCGACGCTCTCGGAGGTGAGGCGTGCCGCCCAGAACGGCACACCGGTCGGCGTCAGGCGCCGATCTTCTGCTGGCCCTTGCGAGCCCTGAGGAAGTCGAGGCGCTCCTGGAGGAGCTCCTCGAGCTCGGGGCGCGTGCGGCGTTCCAGCAGCATGTCCCAGTGGGTCCGCGGAACCTTGACGTCGCCGCGATCGATTTCGACGGGCTTGCCGTCGGCGGAGAGCAGACGGCCCTCCTGACCGGTCTTCGGTGACTGCCAGGCGTCGGGGATCTCGGCCTCAGCGGCGAAGACGACATCGAACGTCGCCCCGTCGGCCGTCTGGTACACGGCCTTCTTCCGGGGAGAGAACTCCACTCCCTCTTCGCTCTGCAGGCTCTGACTCCCGAGCCTCATTCCGCGCAAACTGCGATCTGCCATGGTGCGGTCTCCTCTCGCGTTGCAATCTCCCTTTGTAACCGTTTAGCATGGAGGGTTGTTCCGCATGCCGTGCTTTCACAGTGCGCACTCAGGACTTCAGGAGGCGCGATCCGGTAGTGCACCGAGATCGGCGCCGCGTCAGACCAGGCGCGTCAGCACCTCGAGGCCGATGTCGGCGCGGTCGGTGATGACACCGTCGACTCCGAGGGCGAACAGGCGCCGCATGTCGTCCGCGTCGTCGATCGTCCACACGTGGACCTCGACGCCGCTCTCGTGGGCGGCCTCGACCAGGCGCCCCGTAACGATCGGGACGCCGCGGTAGCGCTCCGGAACCTGGATCGCGTCGATGTCGCGGAACCCGAGCCTCCTGAGCCTCGCTGTCGGCGCCCGCGACGCGAGCGCCGCGAGGACCACGCCGCGCGACGAGGGCGACGTCGCGACGCCGGGGAGAGCCGCGACGGCGGCCTTCCGCCTCGCGTCGTCGAACGACGTGACGAGCACCCTCTCGACGGCCCTCTCGCGCAGGATCGCGTCGATCGTCGGCTGGAGGGCTGCATCGGCCTTGATGTCGATGTTGAAACGGGCGTCGGGGAAGGCCCGCAGCGTCTCACGCAGGGTCGGGACCTGCTGATCGGCCCCGAGGTCGATCCGCTGCAGCGCGGCGAGGCTCGTCGACGCGATGGCCGTCGCCCGCCCCGTGAGCCGTGCGAGGTCGGGATCGTGACTCAGCACCGCCACGCCGTCGCTCGTCGCGTGGACGTCCGTCTCGAGATGCGTGACCCCGAGCGCGAGAGCGCTCACGAAGGCGAGCAGCGTGTTCTCGGGAGCCTCGGTGGCGAGCCCGCGGTGCGCGATGATCCTGGGCGGGCCAGGGGTGAACCACGCGGTCACGGCGGCCTACGGCTGCGGGGGAGCGGTGCTGCCGGTCGCGGCCGGAGCTGCTCCGGGCTCGCCCTTGACGGCCTCGCGAGCTCCCAGGAACCCGGCCCCGACGCCCTTGAGCGCCTCGGTGAACTCCGACGGGATCATCCACACCTTGCTGGCGTTGCCGTCGGCGATCTTCGGGAGCGTCTGGAGGTACTGGTACGCGAGGAGCTTGGGGTCGGGGTCGCCGTCGTGGATGGCCTTGAACACCGTCTGGATCGCCTCGGCCTCGCCCTGCGCGCGGAGCACCTGCGACTTCGCTGCACCCTCGGCCTCGAGGATGCTGGCCTGACGCGAGCCCTCGGCCTGGAGGATGGCCGCCTGCTTGGTGCCCTCGGCGCGGAGGATCTGGGCGCGGCGGTCGCGCTCGGCGCGCATCTGCTGCTCCATGGAGTCCTGGATCGACAGGGGCGGCTCGATGGCCTTGAGCTCGACGCGGCCGACGCGGATGCCCCACTTGCCCGTCGCCTCGTCGAGGACGATGCGGAGCTGGCCGTTGATGTTGTCACGGCTGGTGAGCGCCTCTTCGAGGTTGAGGCCACCGACGACGTTGCGGAGCGTGGTCGTGGTGAGCTGCTCGACCGCACCGAGGTAGTTCGCGATCTCGTAGGTGGCGGCGCGCGCGTCGGTGACCTGGAAGTAGACGACCGTGTCGATCGAGACGACCAGGTTGTCCTCGGTGATGACGGGCTGAGGCGGGAACGAGACGACCTGCTCGCGCATGTCGAGCAGAGGCCGAACGCGGTCGATGAAGGGCACCAGGATGTTGAGCCCCGGGGCCAGCGTCTTGTGGTACTTGCCGAGCCGCTCGACCACGCCCGCCGTCGCCTGCGGGATGATCCTGACCGCCCGGAAGAGGATGACCAGGACGAAGATCACGACGATGAGCAGGACGACGGCGAGCACGATGCCGCCGATGGTGGGAGCGCCGGTCATGAGGGTGTCCTTTCGCCGGGGACGACGACCGCCGTCGACCCCTCGATCGCGGTGACGACGACGGTCGCCCCGGTGTCGAGCGAGTCCTGGCCCGTCGGCGCGAGGAGCCGCGCCGTCCAGGTCTCGCCGTTGGAGAGCTTGACCTGCCCGAGCCCGGAGTCGCCCTGACGGTCGATCAGGGGCACCACGACGACGCCGCGCGCGCCGAGGAGGGCCTCGATGTTCGAGGGCGTCGGGTCGCCACCGCGCTTCAGTGCGCGGAGGAGCGGGGGCCGGACCGTGAAGAGCAGCAGGATCGACACGACCGCGGCCACGATGATCTGCAGCCAGAACGGGGCGCCGAAGAGACCGGCCAGGAGGCCGCCCACGCTCCCGATGGCGAGCATCAGGAAGGTGAAGTCGACGGTCGCGACCTCGACGATCACGAAGAGCAGGACCAGCGCGACCCAGAGGACCCACGAGTAGTCGGTGAAGAACTCGATCATCCGGACCATCCCCCTCGGTGGTGTCATATCTCACGCTGGTGTTCGTACATTAGCAGCCCGGGCCGAGGGCGGAGCCCGTCGGGCCTGTATTCTCAGGGGCGGCCGCCGCGCCGCCGATCGCCCACGACGAACAGGAGCACCTCCGTGTCCAACCCCCTCGCAACCGGTTCCCTCTCGGGCACGAGAGCACTCGTGACCGGCTCCTCCCGGGGCGTCGGCGCCGACACCGCGCGGTTCCTCGCCGAGGCCGGCGCGCGCGTCGTCATCAACTACCGAAACAAGGAGAAGCGCGCCCAGCAGCTCGTCTCGAAGATCGAGGAGGCGGGCGGCAGCGCCCTCGCGATCCGGGCCGACCTCACCGATCCTGCGTCGGTCGCGTCGATGATCGAGACCGTCACGACCGAGTTCGGCGAACTCGACCTCCTCGTCCTGAACGCCTCGGGCGGCATGGAGACCGGCATGGCCGAGAACTACGCGCTGCTCCTCAACCGCGACGCGCAGGTCGACGTGCTCCGCCAGGCCCTGCCGCTGATGGCCCCGGGCTCGCGCGTCGTCTTCGTCACGAGCCACCAGGCGCACTTCATCCGCACCACCGAGACGATGCCCGAGTACCTCCCTGTGGCTCTCTCGAAGCGCGCGGGCGAGGACGCCCTCCGAGACCTCGTCCCCGAGCTCGACGAGAAGGGCGTGGCGTTCGTCGTCGTCTCCGGCGACATGATCGAGGGCACCATCACGGCCACCCTGCTCGAGCGCTCCAACCCCGGCGCGATCTCGTCCCGACGCGAGTCGGCCGGGAAGCTCTACAACGTCGCCGAGTTCGCCGCCGAGGTGGCCCTCGCCGCCGTCGAGGAGATCCCCTCCGACCACACCCGCCTGGTCGGCGACGTCTCCGACTTCCACGCCGAGGTCTGACCGTGACCGGCTCCTCCGACCCGAGCGGCGTGATCCTGCGCCCCACCTCGCGCCTCATCGTCGTCGACCAGGACGACCGCGTGCTCCTCATGCTGACGAAGTCGCCCGACACGTCGGGGGCGAGCCGCTGGATCACGCCGGGCGGAGGAGTCGACCCGGGGGAGTCGCACGAGCAGGCGGCCGTCCGGGAGCTCCGCGAGGAGACCGGGCAGGTCATCGCCGACCCGGGGCCGGTGCTCTTCACCGAGGACTTCGAGGTGCCGTGGGACGCAGCCGACCACACGCACGGCCACGCCGAGTTCTACCTGGTGCGGCTGCCGCACTTCGAGATCGTCGACGACGAGTGGACCGACGACGAGAAGGTCGACATCCTCGCCTCGCGCTGGTGGACCCTCGCCGAGTTGGAGGCGACCGACGAGCACATCGAGCCGGCGCAGCTGGTCGAGCGGCTCCGGGGTCTGCTGGCCTGAACCACCGGCCGCCCGGCGCCGGCGTCATCACATGTGTTGACGTCGAAGTTCGCCCGATCGGCCGAGGACGCAGCGGCAGCCGGACTCGTAGGCTCGAGTCATGGAGCTCTCCGTCGTCATCCCCACCTACAACGAGGCACCGAACGTCGCTGAGCTGGTGGAGCGCATCGAGAAGGCGACTCTCGGCATCGACACCGAGATCCTCTTCGTCGACGACTCCACCGACGACACTCCCGACGTCGTCACCCGGGTGGCCGGCGAGCACGCCATCCCCGTCCGCCTCCTGCACCGCGACGCGCCCGTCGGAGGCCTGTCGGGCGCTGTGATCGCCGGGCTCCGCGCCGCCGAGGGGGAGTGGGCCGTCGTCATGGACGGCGACCTGCAGCACCGCCCCGAGACGCTCCCCTCCGTCCTCGCGAAGGGCCGCGAGACCGGCGCCGACGTCGTGGTCGCCTCGCGTCACGTCGACGGCGGATCGAGCGACGGCCTCTCCGGCGGCGTCCGCCGGGCTGTCTCGCAGCTCTCCATCAAGGTCACCAAGGCCCTGTTCCCGACGCGCCTCCACGGGACGACCGACCCGATGTCCGGGTTCTTCGGCATCCACCGCGGCTCCGTCCAGCTCGACGGGCTGCACCCGCGCGGCTTCAAGATCCTCCTCGAGATCCTCGCCCGCCAGGACTTCACCGTCGCCGAGGTGCCGCTCGTCTTCGACGCCCGCCTCGCCGGCACGTCGAAGGCCGACATGAAGCAGGGCATCGCCCTCGGCCGCCAGCTCTTCGACCTCAAGTTCGGCCGCATCTCCGGCTTCGCCGCCATCGGCGCCCTCGGCGCGGTCGCGAACCTGCTCATCCTCTGGGGCCTGCAGAAGTTCGGCGTGGGCTACCTCGCCGCCGCCTGCGTCGCCGCGGTCCTCACGATCATCGGCAACTTCCTCCTCCAGGAGCGCTTCATCTTCGACGACCTGCGCGCCGGTGCCCGGAGCGTCTGGAAGCGCTGGTGGCACACCTTCGCCTTCAACGGCACCGAGTCGGCCATCCGCACCTTCGCCCTCTGGGTGATCGTCGAGACGACCTCGCTCCACAGCGTGCTCGTGCAGGCCGGACTGATCGCCATCGGCTTCACGCTCCGCTTCCTGTACCAGTCGCGGGTCGTCTACAAGCAGCACGAGAAGCCCGTCACCATCGACGACATCGTCGAGGGCGCCCCGACCGAGACAGCTCCGACGACCACGACTCCCGCCTCGGTCTGACGAGCTCCCGAGTCGGCCGGCGCGCCGGTCAGGCCGTGGAGACGAGTCCGTTCTCGTAGGCGAAGATCACCAGCTGGACGCGGTCTCGGAGCTCGAGCTTGCCGAGGATCCTGCTCACGTGGGTCTTCACCGTCGCATCGCTCAGCTGACGGTCGGCGGCGATCTCGTTGTTGCTGAGCCCTGCGGCCAGCAGGGCGAAGATCTCGCGCTCGCGCGCGGTGAGCTGCTCGAGGGCGTCGGTGTCGACCACCGCCGAGCGGCGGGCGAACCGCTCGACCAGGCCGGTCATCACCGACGGGGCGACCACGGCCGATCCTGCGTGGATCGTCCGGAGCGAGGCGAGGAGGAACTCCGGGTCGGCGTTCTTCAGCAGGAACCCGCTCGCCCCGGCCTGGATCGCCTTGAACGTGGTGTCGGTGAGTTCGAAGGTCGTCAGGACGACGATGCGGAGGCCCGCGACCACATCGGCGGGATCGTCGGGGTGCAGGATCGCCGAGGTCGCCTCGACCCCGCCCATGCGGGGCATCTCGAGATCCATCAGCACCAGGTCGACCGGCTCCGCGCGGGACCGGTCGACGGCCTCGGCGCCGTCACCGGCCTCCCAGACGACCTCGAAGTCGTCCTGCGAGTCGAGGATCATGCGGATCCCGGCGCGGAAGAGCGGCTGATCGTCGGCCAGACCGACACGGATCGTGGTCATTCGGCACCTCCGGGTGCGTGGGGGATCGTGGCGTGGACCGCGAAGCCGCGGACTCCGTCGGCGCGAGGGCCCGCCGTCACGCTGCCGCCGACGAGCCGGACGCGCTCGACCATGCCCGCGATGCCGTGCCCGCCGCGGGTCGGTGCCGGCTCGGCCGACGGCGGGCCGTCGTCGGCCTCCGCGCGCCCGAGCAGGTCGGGGCCGTCGGCATCGCGCCCGAGCAGGTCAGGGCCGTCGGTCTCGGTCGTGACCGAGTCGACCGTCACGGCCTGCGTCGACCAGGTAAGGGCGACCGAGACCGTCGTGCCGGGGCCGCCGTGCTTGAGGGCGTTGGTCAGAACCTCCTGCACGACCCGGAACAGCGCGAGATCGCAGGATCGCGACAGATCCAGCCGGTCGCCCGTCTCGTTGAACGAGATCGCGAGGCCCGACGACTCCATGTTCGTCAGCAGGGTGTCGAGGTCGGCGACGCCGAGGGAGCCCTCGTGCCCGGTCGAGGTGGCGAGGACGCTCAGGAGCTCGCTCACGTCGTCGAGCGCCGACCGCGCCGACCGGTTGATCACGCCGAGCGCGTCGGTGGCGGCGGCGGGGTTCTTCGCGACCGCGTACCTCGCCCCGTCGGACTGGGCGATGATCACCGCGAGCGAGTGCCCGATGGCGTCGTGCATCTCGCGGGAGATGCGGGTGCGCTCCGTCTCTTGAGCGACTCGGAGCTCGGCGCGGAGGAGATCCTGCTCGCCCTCGAGCCGCTCGAGCCGCGCCGTCAGCAGTTCGCGGCGGACGCGCGCGATCATCCCGAGGAGCCAGAACAGCGCCAGCGCGGCGGCGACGACGCCGGCCACACCGACGGAGTAGATGACCCGGGAGAACGCCTCCTGCGAGTCCGACTGGCCGTGGGGTAGGAAGTCGCCGGTGACGAGGACGAGCTTGACGCTCGCGATGATGCCGCCCGCGACGCTCGACACGAGCCCGAGGCGCTGGACGACCGGCTGCCGGGCCAGACTCGTCGCGAAGATCACGACGGCGATCAGCACGTCGCCGTTGATGAACGACGGCAGGACGACCAGCTGGACGACGGCGCCGACCCAGGCGATCGCCAGGCCTACGCCGGGGGAGCGGCGCCGGAAGGCGACCGCCAGAGCGAAGAGGGCGTCGACCGGCAGCGTCTGCCAGCCGGTCCGGGTGACGTCGAGCACGCCGAAGAACGCGAACGCCACGACGGCGACGATGACGTCGACGAGGAGGGGTCGGCGTTCGATCGAGGTCCACACCCCTGCAACGCTAGTGCCGCAGCGGCCGGACCTCGTCAGTCGCGGTCGGACTGCTGCTGCTCGCCGCGGATCCGGGCGTCCTCGTCGGACAGGATCCGGTCGGCCTCCGCATTCACGTGCGCCGCTTCGGCGTCAGCCACGAACCTGTCGGCGTTCTCCCGCGAGACCCCGTACGTGTTGCCGCAGTAGGCGCAGGAGATCGTGTACGAGCCGTGGCCGAACGGGAAGATCGGGACGAAGAACAGCGTGAACCAGGTGCGTCGCCGCACGAGCCGCTGGGCGGCCTCGTGCTGGCAGACGGTGCAGACGAAGATCAGTGCCGCGACGAGCTTCTGCGTGGTGCGCGAGCCGAACAGGATCATGGAGGCCCCCCTTGGACGTTGTGCCGAACCTACCTCATCCGGCGAGCGCGGTCTTGATGGATCGGCGCTCCGACATGGCGAGATACCCGTCGGCGGCTTCGGCGAGCGGCAGCGTCAGGTCGAAGACGGCGCCCGGGTCGTAGCTGCCGTCCATGACCCGCGGGACGAGGTCGGGCAGGTAGTGCCTGACGGGCGCGATCCCGAACCGGAGGGTCAGGTGCTGCCGGAACGGCGTGAAGATGCCGAGCTGCGGGCTGGTGTGCGGCACGCCGACAGCGCCGACAGTGCCGCCGACCCGGGCCATGCCGAGCGACATCTCCCACGACTCCGGGGTGCCGACGGCCTCGACGACGTGGCGGACGCCGAGTCCGTCGGTGAGGTCGCGCACTCGGGCTATGCCCTCCTCGCCGCGTTCGGCGACGACGTCGGTGGCCCCGTAGCTGCGGCCGAGGGCCGCGCGGTCGTCGTGCCTGCTCATCAGGATCACGCGCTCGGCCTTCAGGATCTTCACCGCGCCGAGGACGGCCAGGAGTCCGACGGCGCCGTCGCCCACGACGGCGACGGTCGATCCCTCGGTCACGCCGGCGAGCACGGCTCCGTGGAGACCGGTGGCCGCGACGTCGCTGAGGGCGAGGAGGCCGGGGAGGAGGTGCGGGTCGGTCGATTCGAGGCCGCCGGGAACGACGACGAGGGTGCCGTCCGCCTCGGGCACGCGCACGGCTTCGCCCTGGCCCCCGTCGGTTCCGGGAGCACCGAAGGTGCCGCCGTGCTCACAGCGGGTCTGGATGCCGTCGAGGCAGGCGGGGCAGGTGTTGTCCGACCACTGGAACGGCGCGACCACGAAGTCGCCCGGTTTCACGGTCGTCACCTCCGAACCGACTGCCTCGACCACGCCGATGAACTCGTGACCGAGTCGTGATCCTGCGGCCCGGTCGATGATGCCGCGGTAGGCCCAGAGGTCGGATCCGCAGATGCAGGAGCGGACGACCCTCACGAGGGCGTCTTTGGGATCGCTGATCGACGCGTCGGGGACCTCGACGACCTCGACGACTCCGGCGGACTGGTAGACGGCTGCGCGCATGGTGGACCTTTCGGGGATGCAGAGAAGCGGGGGATGGAGACGCCGGTAGCGGATCAGGCGCGGACGCGGTCGACGTGGGCTGCGAGTTCGTCGAGGTTGGCGACCTCGCAGGTGCGGCGGCCCTCTTCGATGTCGTGGATCATCTCGACCACCCGGTCGAAGATCGGCCCCTGGATGTCTTTGTGGACCTCGTCGACCTCGGTCTTGCGCTTTCTCACCATGAGGTCGCGGTAGATGCCCGAGTGGGTCTTGGCGCTTCGGCGGTTGAACGCGGCGAGGCGGTCGAACGAGCCGGGGAGGTCGTCCGGCTCGAAGCCGTCGAAGCCCTCGACGCGCACGGGCGCCTGGGCGAGCACCTCTTCGGAGAGCGCGGTCATGAGCGGGCGGTACTCGGGGCGCTCGAGCGTCTCGGCGATGGCGAGGTCGCTGACGGCGCCCGCCCACATCATCGCTCCGTAGACCTCTTTGCCCCAGAGGTAGCCGAGCACGTTGTCGGTCGCCTCGGCGTAGGGGAGGGCGTCGGCGAACTCCCGCGCGCGGTCGGTGATCGGCCCGGGATCGATCTCGCCGACGCGGAAGGTGGCCACGTTGCCCTGCAGCACGCGGCCGGGTCCCAGCACATCGGCGCCGATGTTGACGAAGCTGCAGAGGATGCGCTCGCGCCCGACGGCCTCGACGAGGGTGTCGGCGGTGAGGCCGTTCTGTACCGTGAGCACGACGCCCTCCGGGGCGAGCCGGTCGCGGAGCAGGGCGGCGGCCGAGGCCGTGTGGAGGCTCTTCACCGCGACGATGGCGCGGTCGATCGACGCGGGCAGCTCGTCGGGGGTGATGGCCGGGACGCGGACGGTGAAGTCGTCGACCGGGCCCTCGATGTGGAGCCCGTGCTCCTGGATCGCCCGCACGTGCGCCTCGTCGGCATCGACGAGGGTGACGTCGTGGCCGTCTCTGGCCATGCGGGCGCCGAGCGTGCCGCCGATGGCGCCTGCTCCGATGATGTGGATCTTCATGGTTCTCCTCGGGAGGGGGTTAGACGCGAACAGGCTGCGGGCAGGGCCGGACTCAGGCGGTGACGGGGGCCGGCACCGCGCGGTCGACGAACGACCGCAGCACCGCCTGGAACTTCTCCGGCTCCTCGGTCTGCGGCGAGTGGCCGGATTTCTCGAAGACGACCAGCTCGCTGCCCGGGATGAGACGCGCGATGGTCTCGGACGCACTGACCGGGGTGACCCAGTCGCCGCGCCCGACCGTGACGAGGGTCGGCACCGCGACGTTCGGCAGGTCGTCCTTCAGGTCGTAGGTGGGGAAGTTCTCCTGGAAGCAGGCGTTGTGCGACTCGTGCCGGTAGATGCCCGCCTCGACGGCGGCTGTCGACTTCTCCTCGTCGTACTCGAAGTCGTAGAGCGGGATCAGCTCGGCCCACAGGGCCTTGAGCTCGGCGTCGCTCCGCACCGTGCCGCCCCAGTAGCGGTCGAAGTGCTCCCAGTCGATCTCGACCCGCGTCTGCGCGCGCGCGTTCTCGAACGCGAGCTCGAGGTTCGACCCGTCGGCGGAGGTGTCGCGCAGGATGATCGCCGACACGTGCTCCGGGTACCGCACGGCGTATTCGAGGGCGATGAAGCCGCCGTACGACCCGCCGGCCACCGCGACGCGGTCGACACCCGCCCACTGCCGGAGCCCGTCGACGTCGGCGGCCCACTGCTCGTGCGAGTAGGGGCCGACGCCCTCGCTCAGGCCGCAGCCGCGCGCGTCGAAGACGATGACGCGGAAGCGGTCGGCCAGGGTGCCGAAGGTCGCCCTGGGTTCGGCGAGCGAGCCGATCCCGCCGCCGCCGTGGTGCGCGATCAGCACCGGCCCGTCGTCCGATCCCACCACTTCGACGTTCAGGCGTGCTCCGTTGATGACGACATCCATGGTCACTTCTCGCTTTCGGTGGGGGAGAGGGGCTCGCGGAGCAGGCGCTCCTGCCAGCGGGCGACGTTGCCGGCGAGCACGGTCAGCGGGACCGCGCCCGAGCCGAGCACGACCCCGTGGAAGTCCACGATCGAGAACCGGTCGCCGAGCGCCTCCCGGGCCTCCTCGCGGAGCCGCAGGATCTCGCGCCGGCCGATCATGTAGGCGAGCGCCTGTCCCGGCCACGCGATGTACCGGTCGACCTCGCTCGTGACGTGCTCGAGCGTCGTCGCGGTGTGCGCGTACATGAACTCGACGGCGCGCTCGCGGGTCCAGCCGAAGTGGTGGATGCCGGTGTCGACGACGAGGCGGCAGGCGCGAAGGGCGCGGAACGACAGCATTCCGAGGCGGGAGAGGTCGTCGCTGTAGAGGCCCGCCTCGTCGGCCAGCTGCTCCGAGTAGAGACCCCAGCCCTCGTTGAAGCTGCACGCCTCGACGTCGAGGTAGCGCCGGTAGCGGGGGATGTCGAGGGTCTGCGCGGTGGCGAGCTGCAGGTGGTGGCCCGGCACCGACTCGTGGAACGACAGCGACTCGTACTCGTAGCGGAAGTGCTCCTCCGGGTCGGTGGCGAGCACGCAGTAGGCGCCCGGCCGGCTGCCGTCGACGGCCGGCGGCCTGTAGTAGCCGAGGGCGCTGCCGGCGGCGTCGATCGGGTTGATGATCTCGATCACGCACTCGGGGATCTCGGTGCGCGGGAAGTACGCATCGCGGACGGCGTCCGCGCGATCGAGGGCGCCCCGGGCGACGGCGATGATCTCGTCGCTGGTCTCGAAGCGGAGGGCGGGATCGCTCCGGAGCCGCTCCGCGATGACGGGGAACTCCCGCTCGCCGAGGGCCCGCTCGCCGACCTCGCTCCACTCGGCGAGCATCTCGTCGAGCACGTCGAGGCCGATGCGGTGGATCTCGGCGGCGGTGAGGTCGGTGGTCGTGTGACGACGGATCGCGGCCGCGTACGCCGTGTCGCCGCCCGGCACCGCGTGGATGCCGACCCGGTCTCCCTCCCGGCCGACGGGCAGCAGCTCGGTTCGCAGCAGGTCGACGAGGGCGCGGAGGGCGGGGCGGATCTCGTTCTCGACGATCCTGCGGGCCGAATCGAGAAGCGCAGGATCGGAGGCCCCGCGAGCCGGCCCCAGCAGGGCGTCGTCGGAGGCGTCGAGCGCGAGGTGCCCCTGCAGCTGCGCGATCGCCTGCTCGACACCGGTGCGCGTCGGGGTGCGGCCGCGGGCCGCCTCCTCGACGTAGCGCCTCCCGAGGCCCTCGAAGAACCCCGCCAGGCCGCCGAGGCGGGAGAGGTAGCGGGCGGCGCTCACGTCGTCGTTCGCCGTCATCGCCGGCACGGCCTGGAACACGAGGCCCTGCCTGCTGACGTAGCCCTTGGCCGAGGCGTTGGTGGCCCACAGGGAGTGCTCCGCGTCCTCCTGCGCTCCTCGCACCAGGACGGCGAGCACGTCGCGGTCGGCGAGCTCGTCGTCGCTGAACCCCGTCGTGTCGAGGGCGTCGACATCGCGGCCGATCGCGGCGAGCGCCGCTGCGGCGCTCTCGCTCGCGGCGAGCGACGGGTCGCCTGCGAGACCGTCGAACCGGTCGATGCCGAGGAGGGTGGCGTTGTAGGGGTCGTAGGTGTGCTGGGTCTCGAAATAGCGTTCGCCAAGGGCGAGGAGCCGGGGGTCTCGGATGCTCATGGGTATGCCGCCCTCTAGAAGAGGGAGTGTCCTCCGTCGATCGAGATGGTCTGGCCGCTGATCCAGGAGGCCTCCGGGTCGGCGAAGAAGAGGACGCCGCGGGCGATGTCGAACGGGGTGCCGGTGCGGCGGGTGGCGATGCGGTCGAGGAGGGCGCGCTGGCCGTCGTCGCCGTACGACTCCCACTGCGCCTGGGTCGTGGGGTTCGAGAGCACGAAGCCGGGGGCGATGCAGTTGACTGTCACGCCGAACGGGCCGAGCTCGTGGGCCATCTGCCGGGTGAAGCCGATCTGGGCGGCCTTCGCGGTTGCGTAGGCCTGGATGCCGGTGAGGCTGACGCTCCGGCCGGCCCCGGACGAGATCGTGACGATCCGCCCGAAGCCGCGGGCCTTCATGGAGCGCGCAGCCGCCCTCGTGCAGTTGCGCGTCGTGGTGATGTTGGCGTTCATCACGGCGTCCCAGGCGGCGTCGTCGAGCTCGTCGATCGGCACGTGCGTCTGGCCGACGACCCCGCCGGCGTTGTTCACGAGCACGTCGACGCCGCCGACCCGCTCGAAGAACTCCTCGACGGCTCGCGTGTCGGAGAGGTCGACCGTGTCGCGGTCGACGCGGTGGACCGTGGCGCCGTTCTCGTCGAGGAGGGCGGCGATCGCGCTGCCGATGCCCTGGGCGGTGCCGGTGACCACGGCGGTGCGGCCCTCGAATGTCGTCATGTCTCAGCTCTCGTCGGTGTCGGAGTCGGTCTGGAGCACCGAGGTGGCTCGGTAGGCGCGGGCGATCTGCACCGTGTCCTCCCACTCCTTCATGCGGTCGATCCCGCGGCCGTCGGTGGCCTGAAGGACCCCTTCGACCAGGGCCTCGAGGAGCGCCAGCAGGCCGACGAACGAGTCGAACGGGATCCCGTCGACCGGCACCGGGAGGACGATGTCTGCGCCCTCGGCAGCGGGCGAGAGGCCCTGGTCGGTGATGACGATGACGGTCGCGCCCTGCCGCTTGGCGATGTCGGCCGCCTGCTTGGCCGTGAGCTCGTAGCGGCGGAAGTCGATGATGACGGCGACCGATCCCGCGGTCAGGCGCAGGATCTTCCCGATGTCGTGCCCCAGGGGTTCGGCGACGAAGTCGACCCCTGGCACCGCCTGATCGAGCTGGGTGGCGAGGAGCATCGCGAGGTAGCGGCTGAAGTAGCCGCCGGAGATCGCGATCTGCCGGGGCCTCGCCGCGAGCGCCTGCACGGCCAGCTCGAACTCGCTCGGGGGCACGAACTGGCCGAGCTTCTCGATCAGCGCGGTCTTCTCCGTCATCGCCGCCTCGAAGACCGGTTCGGGGGCGTGGTCGCGGATGCCCTCGACGGTGCGGCTCACCGGGCTGTTCATGTGGTGGGTGATCTCGTCGCGGAGACGCTTCTGGAAGTCGGGGTAGCTGCCGATGCCGAGCCGGGTCACGAGACGGAGGACGGTGGGCGTCGAGGTGCCCGCGGCCTTCGCGACCGTCGCGGCGCTCTCGAGCCCGGCGCTCGGGTAGGAGGCCAGGAGTGTCCTGGCGACCTTCTTCTCGGCCGGGCTGAGTTCGCCCATGCGGGCGAAGATCTCATCGTTGATCGACATGCTGCTCCCTCTCGGTTGACGGGTGTTCGGCGCTGCCCGTTCAGGTCAGCATGGCGAACCCGTCGTGGTCTTCGAAAGCGGCGAACATCGTGGGGGAGTTGTGGGCGACGACGACGCGACCGTCGGGGGCGACGCCGACGAGGCCGCCGGAGGCGTTCTTCGCCGTCAGCTCTTCGGCGAAGGTGGTCGCCACGGCGTCCCGGAGGCTCGAGCCGAGGAACCGCATCCGGCTGGCGATGTCGTACGAGACGACACCGCGGATGAAGGCCTCGCCCTCGCCGGTGCACGAGATCGCGACGGAGTCGTTCCGGGCGTAGGTGCCGGCGCCGATGATCGGGCTGTCGCCCACTCGGCCGAGGCTCTGCCCCGCCATGCCGCCGGTCGAGGTCGCAGCCGCGACATCGCCGTGCACGTCGCGGGCGACGGCGCCGACGGTTCCGTGCCGGGGCCCGGTCAGCGTCAGGTTGAGGATCCGGTCGAGCTGCACCCGCCTGGCCTCGGTGACGAAGTACGACTGGTCGCGCACCTCGTGACCCCACTCGGTGACGAGCTGCTCCGACGGGCTCACGAGGAGCACGTGGTCGCTCTTCTCGAGCACGCTTCGGGCAACCCGGACGGGGTTCTTCGCGTGCCTCGAGACGGCGATCGCGCCGGCCCTGCCCTGACCGTCCATGACGGCCGCATCGTGCTCGGCGACTCCGTCGGCGGTGAGGGCTGCCCCGCATCCTGCGTTGAAGAGGGGGTCGTCCTCGAGCTGCTCGACGGTGGCGCAGACCGCGTCGAGGGCCGATCCGCCGGCTTCGAGAACGGTGCGGCCCGCGGCGTAGGCCCGGGAGAGCCCTGCTTCGAACGCCTCGCGGCTCTCGGTGGAGAGCTCCTCGATGCGGCCGCCCGCACCGCCGTGGAGGGCGAGCGACCAGGGGCCGCGCGAGGGGATGTCCCAGATCCTGGTCTCGAGGGGTGTGGCCCTCGACTCCTCATCGGCCATGTCAGCGCCCTCCGGCCTGACGCGTGATGTAGTTGACGGCCACGAAGGCCTGGAAGACGTCGAGCAGGTCGTCGCCCTCGATCCTGACCTCGCGGAGTCCGGTGCGCTCGGCACGCCTCGCCCAGGTGGCGACGTCGGCCATGTCGGCGGTCTGCAGCTCGAGGTCGAGAGTCGCCGGGCGGGTGATGCCGGGCGTCTTGACGGAGCCGGCGGCGACGCGGCGGACGGCCTCCTCGGCCCCAGCCCGGATGAGGCGGCACGACTCGGTGGGGTGCAGGTTCTTCGCGCTGGCGCGCGAGATCGACTGCTTCGTGACGACGTTGACGCCGCCGCCGGCGAAGGCCTCCGTCTCCTCCCAGGTGACGATGTCGCCCGTGACGAGGGCGATCGGCACGCCGTAGTGCTCGGCGACGAGGGCGTTGATCCCGCTCTCGCCGACGTACTCGCCGTTGAGCTTCGCGCCCGAGAAGACCTCGGGGTTGTAGGTGTGCGACATCGTCGACGACTTGCCCGAGATCGAGCCGTGGTACCCGACGAAGAAGATCGCGTCGACGGTGTCGTCGAGGCCCTGCATCATGTACATCGGCTTGTGGCGACCCGAGATGTACTGGGCCTCGCCGGCGATTCGTCGCGGATCGAGGTTCGCCATGCGGCTGTGGGAGTCGTTCAGCACGATCTCGGTCGCGCCTCCGGCGATCGCGCCCTCGATGGCCGCGTTCACCTCGTCCTGCAGGAGTTCGCAGCCGAGGGCGTACGAGGGGCTGCCGGGGCGGCACTGGTCCCAGTCGACGACGCCGGCGACGCCCTCCATGTCGAGTGACATCCAGATCTTCATAGGGTGGTGCTCCTTGCGTCGGGTGTTGCGTGTTCGGGCGCGGCGTGTTCGGGCGCGGCCTGGAAGGGATCGAGGTCGTCCGCGCGGAGGCAGGCCGTCTCGTGTCCGGCGGAGAACTCGGCGAGCGCCGGGTCGATCGTGCGGCACTCGTCGGTGGCATAGGGGCAGCGCGGGTTGAACCGGCAGCCCCTCGGCACGTCGAAGGGGCTCGGCGGTTCGCCCTCGAGCACGAACTCCTCGTTCACGCTGCCCGCGGTCATGCGGGGGATCGAGTCGATCAGCGCGCGGGTGTAGGGGTGGCGGGGGTTCGCGAACAGCTCGGCGGTGTCGGCGACCTCGACGATGCGGCCGAGGTACATGACGGCGACCCGGTCGCTCAGGTGCTGCACGACGGCCAGGTTGTGGGCGACGAACAGGATGCTGAGGCCGAGTTCGCGCCGGAGCCGGGCGAAGAGGTCGAGGATGGTGGCCTGCACCGACACGTCGAGGGCCGAGACGGGCTCGTCGGCGATCAGGATGTCGGGACGGACCGCGAGGGCCCGGGCGATGGCGAGGCGCTGGCGTTGACCGCCGGAGAACTGGCTGGGGAAGGCGTCGAGGGCGTCCTCCTCAAGCCCGACGAGGTTCAGCAGCCGGATGCTCTCGGCCCGCACCTCGCTCCGAGGCACCACCTTGTGGAGCACGAGCAGCTCGCGGAGCATCGAGCCCACCGAGATGCGCGGGTTGAGCGACGAGTACGGGTCTTGGAACACCATCTGGATGCGGCGGCTGTCGTTCCGGTCGCGCCTCGCCGGCATCGGCTCGCCGTGGTACTCGACCGATCCCGAGCTCGGTGTCGCCGACCCGACGAGGATCTTCGCGAGCGTCGACTTGCCCGACCCCGACTCGCCGACGAGGGCCAGGATCTCGCCTTTCCGCAGGTGCAGGTCGACCCCGTCGAGTGCCCGGAGGCTCGAGTGGTCGTCCGCGCCCCTCGCGAGACGCGTGGCGAGGGGGGTGCGCAGGTGGTAGCTCTTCGTGACGTCCGACACCCGCAGCACGGGCGTCGGCAGGGCGGTGACGGTCATGCGCGGGCTCCCTCAAAGATGCGGTCGGACTCGATGCACGCGGCGTCGTGCCCGGGGGCGACGACCTCGCGCGGAGGCATCGCCTCGGTGCACTCCGGCACCGCGAACGCGCAGCGCGGCGCGAACGGGCACCCGCTCGGGCGGGCGGCGAGATTCGGCGGGAACCCGGGGATCGGCACGAGGTCGCGCAGCGGCTGGTCGAAGTCGGGGGCCGAGTCGAGGAGCCCCTTCGTGTACGGGTGGCGGGGATCGCCGAGCACGTCGCGCACCGACCCCGACTCGACGAGGTGACCGGCGTACATGACGGCCATGTCGGTGCAGGTCTGATTGACGACGGCGAGGTCGTGGGTGACGAACGCCAGTGCGGTCCCGGTGTCGGCGCAGAGCGCCTCGAGCACCTTCAGCACCTGGTGCTGCACCGTCACGTCGAGGGCCGTGGTCGGCTCGTCGCAGAGCAGCAGCCGCGGCCCGCACGAGACCGCCATCGCGATCATGATCCGCTGCCGGAGTCCTCCGGAGAGCTCGTGCGGGTAGGCGCGGGCGCGTCGCGCAGGATCGGGGATGCCCGTCCTCGCCATCATGTCGATCGCCAGCGCGTCGGCGTCGGCCCGGCTCAGCCCGAGGTGCCGGCGCGGGCCCTCCGCGATCTGGTCGCCGACCCGCACCACCGGGTTGAGGGCCGTCATCGGCTCCTGGAAGATCATCGCGATCTCCGGGCCCATGAGGCGGCGCCTCTCGGTGCGCGGCATCCCGACGAGCTCGCGCCCGTCGTAGCGGATGCTCCCGGAGAGCACCTCGACGCCCTTGGGGAGGAGCCCCGCGACGGCGCGGAGGGTGAGCGATTTCCCCGACCCCGACTCGCCGACGATCCCGAAGCGCTCACCGGACGCGATGTCGAGCGACAGGTCGTCGACGATGATCGTGTCGGGGCGGCCCTTGCGGCGGATCCCGAGGGTCAGGTTCTCGACGTTCAGCAGGGAAGCGCTCACGGTCACTTCCTCCTCTCGGGGCTCAGGAGGTCGGAGAGGCCGTCGCCGAGCCACGACAGGCCGAGGCTGGTGACGACGACGACGAGACCGGGGATGGTGGCCTGCTGCCACTGGGTGGTGATGAACTCCTGGCCGTCGTTGATCATCGAGCCCCACTCCGCCGTCGGCGGGGCGATCCCGAGGCCGAGGTAGCCGAGGGTGACGATCGCCATGATGTCCATGACGATGTCGCTCATGGCGTAGATGATCGCCTGCGACAGCACGTTGGGCCCGATGTGGCGGAGCAGGATGCGGCCGTGCGACATCCCGCCGAGTCGAGCGGCCACGACGTAGTCCTGCTCTTTCGCGACCAGCACCTCGCCGCGGACGATCTTGGCGTACGACACCCACGAGACCGCGGCGATGGCGATGTAGATGCTGAACTCGCCCGAACCGAAGACGAAGACCAGCACGATCACCATGACGTAGAACGGGAAGGCGAAGAAGATGTCGACGATCCGCATCAGCACGGTGTCGAGCCAGCCGCCCGCGTAGCCGGCGATTCCCCCGATCACCGTGCCCACGACGAACGGGATCAGGACGGCGAGGAAGCCCACCCGAAGGTCGACGCGAGCACCCCAGATGAGACGGGACATCACGTCGCGGCCGTACTTGTCGGTGCCGAGCAGGTGCGTCGACGACGGCGACTCGAGCGCGTGCGTGAGGTTCTGCTTCACCGGGTCGAAGGGCGCGAGCACCGGGGCGAGGACCGCGACGAGCACCAGCAGACCGACGATCACGGCGCCCGCCATCAGAGGCCCGTTGCGGTACCAGGGGCGGAGCGCTCGCGACCGGTTGCTGCGGCGGCGGGAGGCGAACGTGACCAGGGCGGTCGTGGGAGTGGTCACGCGCGCGCCTTCCTGCTGAGGTCGACCCGCGGGTCGAGCATCGTGTAGACGACGTCGGTCAGGATCCCGACGACCACCACGAACAGGGCGACGAACAGCGTCACGCCCTGGATGGTCGGGAAGTCGCGGGTGAAGATCGAGTTGATCATCAGCGACCCGAGGCCCGGGAGGGCGAACACCCGCTCGATCACGAGCGACCCTCCGACCAGGAACCCGAGGTTCACCCCGATGACCGAGACGGTGGGGATCGCCGCGTTCCGCAGCACGTGACCGCCGAACAGCTCGACCCCGTACGCGCCCTTCGACTTGGCGGTCCCGACGTACTCCGCCTCGAGCACGCTGATCATCGACGAGCGGAGACTCCGGATGATCGTCGGCGACATCGCGATCGCCAGCGTGAGCGCCGGGAGGAAGAGGTAGTAGAGGTGCGCGGGGATGTCGTCGCCGTAGCCGCCCACCGGGAACACGCGGAGGGTCACCCCGAGCAGCAGGATCAGCATGATGCCGAGCCAGAACTGCGGCATGCCCTGACCGAGCAGCGTGAAGCCGCGGACGCTCAGGTCGCGGGCGCCACCCGGACGGAAGGCCGCGAGGGCCGACAGGGGGATGCTGATCACGAGAGCGAGCACGAGCGCGTAGAGCAGGAGCGACAGCGTCACCGGGATCGCCGTCGTGAGCAGCTGCAGCACGGGCGTCTGGTAGGTCAGGCTCGTCCCGAGATTGCCTTGGAAGAGCTGCCCGAGAAAGAGGAAGTACTGCTGCCAGAGCGGCTTGTCGAGACCGAGCTGCTCGGTCAGGGCGGCGACGCTCTGCTTGGTGGCGCGCTCGCCGAGGAGCGCGAGGGCCGCATTGCCGGGCAGGAGGTGCGCCATGAAGAAGACGATGAGCGTCACGCCGAGGGCGACGGGGATCGACTGGACGAGCCGGCCGGGGATGAAGCGCAGACGGTGGAGCATCGGTCACACCTCCTTGGTTGCTGGTTTGTACTGATCACTACAGTACGTGGTCTTCTTTTCAATCTTGTTACGAACGAGAGACAACAGAGTCACCCTCCGAGGAGGCGTTCGACGACTTCCGCCCCGGCCAGGAGGAGGGCGTCGGAGCCTCTCGTGGCGGCGAGTTGCAGACCGACCGGGAGACCGTCGGCGGTCTGGCCGCAGGTGAGCACGAGCGCCGGCTGGCCGGTCACGTTGTAGGGCCCGGAGAAGATGCCCTCGATCTCGCCATCGGGGGTGTCGATCGGCGGGGAGACCTCCGGCGCCGCGTACGGGGCTGCGGGGCCGAGCAGCAGGTCGACGTCGTCGAGCAGGGCGAGGGCCCGGGGGAGGAGCGCGTCGCGCTCCGCGAGCGCTGCGGCGTAGTCGGCCTCGGTGACCTCGGCGGCGGAGTGGAGGAGGCGCGCGGTCGGTGCGCCGAAGTGATCCGGCGACCGGGTGATCCTGGTGCCGTGCACCTGCCACGCCTCGCGCAGGATCAGCGCACCGATCGGCCCGTTCAGCCGGTCGAGTTCTCCGGCGCCGACCTCGACGAGCACCACGTCGTCCTCGCCGAATGCGCCGAGGCGTTCGATCGCGGCGTCCACGACCAGGCGGACGTCGCTCTCGAGCCGAGGGTCGGCGAGCTGGTCGACCAGGACTCCGATTCGGAGCGGGCGTGACACGGCCTCGGACACCTGCCCTGTCAGGGCCTCGAACACCCGGGCGGTCGTCGCCACGTCGACGGCGAGCAGCCCGACGTGGTCGAGGCTCGGCGCGAGCGGCGTCACGCCGTCGACCGAGAGCGTGCCGTGGGTGGGCTTGAAGCCGACGACCCCGCAGTAGTGGGCGGGGAGCCTTATCGAGCCGCCGGTGTCGGTGCCGAGGGCCACCTGGACGACCCCGGCTCCGACGAGGGCCGCGGATCCTCCGCTCGACCCTCCCGCGGTCTTCGACGGATCGACGGGGTTCCGGGCCTCGGGGAGCTCAGGATGCTGGGCTCCCGCGGCGTACTCGAGGAGGGCGGCGAGAGCGACCACGTCGGCGCCCTGGCGGCGGAGGTCGGCGACCACCGGGGCGTCCTCGGCGGCAGCGGGGCCGTGCATGGCGATCGGGTTGCCGTTGCCACGGGGGAAGCCGGTCACGTCGATCATGTCCTTGACCGCCACGGAGAGACCGGAGAGGGGCCCTGAGACCGGCCGGGGGAGTGCCGGGACGATCGCGACCACGGCGTGGAGCGCGCGGCCGATCGTGTCGGCCCGGCCCCGTGCATCCTGCGCTTCCATGGCGGCCTTTCGAGGTGGGCGGTCGTCGTCGACCGGCGTGCGAAGAAGAGGAGGGGCGCCCGCCCCGGAGAGCGGGCGCCCGGTGGTGCGGGTGCTACTTCGTCTTGGAGACGTCTTGCAGGAGGTAGTTGCCGAGCGGGGTCACGTGGAAGCCCTGCACCTTGTCGGTCGTCGCGTAGACGTAGGGCGAGTAGTACAGGTACGCCAGGAAGGCGTCCTTGCTCGTCTGCTTCTGGAGCTCCGAGTAGAGCTCCTGACGCTTGGCCGGGTCGGTCTCCTGCTGGGCCTTCTTGTTGATCGCGATGACGTCGGGGTTGTCGTACGACGTGAACGCCGACTTCGAGCCGCCGGTCGGGTCGACCGCGAAGGAGGTCCACTCGTCGGGATCGGGGATGTCCATGGTCCAGGCCGAGATGGCCATGTCGAAGTCCGACGCCAGACGGGCCTGCTTGTTGGCCGTCGGGTCGAGCTGCTTGATGTTCATCGTGATGCCGATCTCCTTCAGCTCCGACTGCATGATCTGCGCGACCGAGGCCTGGTTCGGGTTGCCGGAGGCGATGAGCAGCGTGGTTGTGAAGCCGTTGGGCTTGGACGACTGCGCCAGCTCGGCCTTGGCGGCCTTCACGTCGAGGGTCGCCCCGCCGGCGTCCTTGTCGTAGAACGGCGTGCCGGGGGAGAGGAGCGAGTTCGCGACCTTGCCGTTGCCGAACAGGACCGCCTTCAGCATCGCCTTGCGGTCGATCGCCAGCGAGATCGCCTGGCGGATGTGCACGTCGTCGAACGGCTTGCGCTTCTGGTTGAAGGCGATGTAGTCGATCTGAGTCGACGGGAAGGTGGTCGCCTTGACTCCGGCGGCCGACTTCAGGGACGACAGGCTCGACCAGTCGGGCGTGTCGTCGATGTCGATCTGGCCGCCCTGCACCTGGAGCTTGCGGGTGTTGGCGTCGGGAACGACGTTCCACTTGACGCTTGCGAGGTACGGCTTGCCCTTCTGCCAGTACTTCGAGTTCGCGGTGAGCTTGAGCGACTGCCCCTTCTTCCAGGAGTCCCAGACGTACGGGCCGGTGCCGACGGGTGCCTTGTAGAACTCCGCCGCGGTCTTGCCCCCGTAGCCGTCGGGGATCACGCCGTTGGAGAACAGCGACAGGTCGGCGATCAGGGGAGCCCAGGCGTACTTGAGCTTGATCGTCACCGTCGAGTCGTCGGTGGCCTCGACCGAGCTGATCGCGGAGTTGATGAAGCCCCAGCCTGCGGCACCGGTCTTGGTGTCCTCGTCGATCGAGAACTTGACGTCCTTGGCCGTCATCGGGTCGCCGTTCGAGAACGTCACGCCCTTCCGGAGCTTGATCGTGTACGTCTTCTTGTCGCTCGAGATCGTGTATCCGGTGGCGAGCCACGGCTTGAGCTTCGTGCCGTCGGCACTGGCCTGGAAGAGCGGCTCCATGATCTGCTCCATCACGCGGATGGAGTTGTTGTCGAACGTCATGGTCTTGTCCATCGAGATGATGTCGGCCGACCAGGCCATCGTCAGGTCGCCGCCCTTGGTCGGCTTGCCGCTCGCCGCCGACGATCCGCCGCCGCCTCCCGCGCTGCAGCCGCCGAGGGCGAGTGCTGCCGTCACTGCTACAGCCGCGACGACTCCTGTCCGTTTTCTCATCGAGTGCCTCACTACTCTCTGCACCCCGCGAGGTGCGCTGTGGTGGAACCGTGGGGAAGTGCTCAGGTGACGGTCGGTCGGGGTGTCTCGTGGTGGTGGTCGACCGAGTGCTCCGTCGTAGTGTTGATTACAGTAGTGAGAATTCTTTTCAAACTTGTTACGTTTGGAAGAAATGTCGTGACACCCGCACGAGGGGTGCTGCGGGGGCTCGGTGCGCCTCGGCTGCGGGCGCCTCGTGGGCGTGCTCGTGTCCGTGCTCGTGACACGCAGTTCGGCCCGAGACACGGGTTGTACCGCGTGAGTCGGGCCGGAATGCGTGTCTGACGCGGAGCCCTCCCGCGGCGCGCTGATAATGCACATTATGTCAAGTAACTGATCCTGGGCCCGCAGACGGTGCCGTCAGAACCCGCCTACCGTGACCACCATGACGAGTCCCGACGCCCCGCCCTCCCCTTCGACAGCCGACCGGGTGCGACACCCTCGCTGGCGGCGCGGACTCATCAACGCGCGGCAGACGCGCACCGCGTCAGGACGCCGATGGAGCAGCCGGGTCCTGCACCGGGTCAACGAGGCGACCGCGCACTCGACGACCGGGGTCGTCGCCGCCCTCGCGATCCTGGGCTGGGTCGTCTACGGGTTCGTCGCCGCGTTCCCGGCCTGGTGGGACAACGTCCTGTACATCACCAGCTCGACCATCACCCTGCTCATGGTCTTCGCCATCCAGCACACGCAGGCACGGCAGCAGACGGCTGTCCAGCGGAAGCTCGACGAGATCCTGCACGCGCTCCCCCACGCCGACGATCGGCTCATCGCCGTCGAGGAGGCGCCCGACGCCGAACTCGAGGCCCTCGCGACCCTCGACCTCCTCGAGCGCGAGGAGGCCGTGCAGACGCGAGGTGCCCTCGAGCACTGCGCGGACCCACACGGCTAGAGCGGACGCCTGCATCTCGAGGGGCACTTGTCATAGTCATACCATCTGAATATAGTGGACGCATGACCCTCGAGATGCGCGAGCCGACGTTCGTCATCCTGTCGTCCCTCGCGGCCGGTCCGCGCCACGGCTACGGCATCATCACCGATGCCGCAGCCCTCACCGACGACACACTGAGACTGCAGGCCGGGACCCTCTACGCCGCCCTCGACCGTTTGCGTGTCGACGGCCTCGTCGAGGTCGCATCCGAGGAGATCGTCCAGGGCAGGCTCCGGAGATCGTTCGCTCTGACCGAGAACGGTCGCGCTCGACTCTCTGCAGAAGCGGAGCGGCGACGGCGAGGCGCCGAGACTGCTCTTCGCCGCCTGCGCGTGACCGGGGTCGGAGCGTGAACGATCTCGAGCGCCGGTATCGAGCGGCCCTGCGGTGGTACTCGAGGTCGTGGCGTCGTTCGCACGGCGAGGCGCTCCTCGACACCCTGCTCACAGGAGCCGAAGCAGAGGGGCGGAGCCGACCCGCACGACGCGCGCGAGTCGATCTGGCGGTCCGAGGCAGCGTCGAGCGGCTGGCAGGCCTCGCACCGATCGGACTCTTCGTCCTGGCCCTGCTCGCCCTCGTCGTTCTGGCCTCCGTCGCGGGCGTCTCTCCTCGCGCGTCCATCACCCTCAGCCTCCCGGCGATTCCGCCGCCTCGGCCCGGAGAGTTCTCGACGCGCCTCACGACGCCCGCCCTGGCCGCCGGCTGGGTCCAGCTCGCTGCGGGAGGTGTCTTCATCGGGGCCGCGGCCCTGGGACTCGTCCTGCGCAGACGGGTTAGGAGAATGCGCGATGCTCCCGACCCACGGTCGACGCGCTAGGCGTCCACAACGAGGGCTTCTGAGGCCCGACGCGGGCAAGCAGCGCCCCGGCAAGCACCGCACCGGCACGCAGCGCCCCAGCGAGCCCCGACCCCCTCAGCCCTCGTCCCAGCCGTCCTGCGGCCGCCCGCACGACTCGCGGAAGACGTACTGCGACGGAGCCCGCCGCTCCCGGCTCGACCAGTCGATCGGCGGCCGCCGCTCCCGGTCGGGCACGTAGCCGACCCGGTACACGGCCATGAGCTGGAGGTCGTCCGGAACCTCGAGGAGCCCCTCGATCTCGGCCCAGCGGCCCTCCACCTCCATCGGGAACGACACGAACTGGATGCCGAGGCCGAGCTCGACGGTCGCGAGCCAGACGTTCTCCATCGCGGCGCCGAGGCTGAAGATCGAGTAGAACGACGACAGCTCCCCCGGGCGGGCCTCGGTGCGATCGAGGAGCGCCGCGATGAGGAGCGGCGATCCTGCGACCAGCTTCCGGTTCTCCTCCCCCAGCCGCTGCGGCACCCGCAGCCGGTTCATGGTCCTCTGCCCGCCCGCGGTGAACACCTGGCCGGTGAAGGGGCGCAGGATCGCGGGGAGCCGGTCGAACAGCATGCCGTCGCGCGTCACGGACATCTCGGCCGGGCTGAACCGGAACCACCGCTTGTACCGCTCGAAGAACGAGCCGTTCGACATCGCCTCGGTCATGCTCGAGCCGCTGATTCCGGCGACGGTCTCGATGGTCGCCCTGTCCTCGATCAGGACGAAGCGCCAGGGCTGACTGTTCAGCTGGCTCGGCGCGGCGCCGGCGACCCGCATGAGGGTCCGCTGGTGCTCCTCGGAGACGGGCGTGTCGAGGAAGGGGCCGTTCGTGGTGCGGCGTCGCGCGATCGCGTCGAAGAGCTCCATGTCAGGCGTCGGCGCGGAGGGCGAGGGCCGAGACGAAGGCCGGTGCCGCGACAAGAGCCAGCGCAGGATGGCGCGGCGAGCGCCCGGACGTTCGGGTCACCGTGGCCAGGGCGGTCGCCGCGAGTCCGAGGGACACCGCTCTCCCGCTCCGTCTCCCCCACGACAGCCAGAGCGCCTCGAGGGTCGCCGCGACGGTGGCGATGTAGAGGGCGTGGTGGACCCAGCGGACGCCCCGGGTGTCGAGGAGTCGGAGGGCGGCCGCCGTGCCGAGGGAGATGTTGGCGGCGTAGAGCGAGGCGGCTCCGCGGGCCGCGATCGTCCCGGGGCTGGGAAGGGCTGCTCGGTCTGTCGGTGTCATCGTCCTCCTTCGATTCGCGTCCTCAATCAACCACCGGGGCCGCTCCCGCGACCGGCGGGTCGAACTCCTTCGGGCGATGTCAAGCCCCGGATCGCCGCCTGCGCCCGGTGGTTGGGCGGGCTCGCCCCGTCGAGGGCGACGTACCTCGACGTCTTCATCTACCACGTCAGCGCTGCGGCGTGCGCCCTGACGGCGTGCGCGCCTCGCGCGGGAGCGACGATCGACGCGTGAGCGACAGGTGCCAGAGGCTCCGGTCGGGCGTATCCCGGGCGCGGGTCGCTCGTCAACCCCTGACCGAGGCCCGTCGTCGCGCGTTGCATGGGGCCACCGGACAGGAGAGGACGAACCCATGATCGAGCGCGGCAGCACGAGGCACAACCCGCAGCTGGACGACGAGCTGAAGCACGAGAGCCAGTCTCTGGTGCAGGGGCGGCCGGGCCCCGGCCACGTCGAGGAGTGGCGGCAGACGGAGGGGATGCCGGACGACACGGACTCCGGGGAGGCGGCGGACGCGCTCGGGGTGGTCGGCGATCTTCAGGAGGCTCCCGACGGAGCGTCCGTGGTCGACGCGGCGGACGCCGTCGCGCCGGTGGAGTCGTCCGACGACGGCACGGTCGGCCCGGACGGCGACTTCCCCACCGCCGACCCGGTCGTCTACTCGACGGAGACCGCGGATGCGCCTGACGGAGACGTTCCCGGCGCGGACGGACGACTCGAGACGGCCGACCAGGAGGCGCTCGGCGCCGACGCGATCGGTACGGACTCCCCCGGCAGCGGCCCGGTCACGCCTGAGACGGAGGGCTGAGCGCCAGACCCGCTAGCGCTCCGACTCGTACGCCCGGCTGGGGATCTGCGTCGCCAGCTTGCCGCCCGACACGTCGACGAGGGTGCCCGTGATGTAGCCGGCGAAGTCGCTCGCGAGGAAGCACAGCAGGTCGGCGATGTCGTCGGGGCTCCCCCAGCGCCGGATGGTGAGCGTGTCGAGGAGCCGCGACTGCGCGTCCTCGGGCAGCTCGGCGAAGCCGTTCATCGCGGTGGGGATCATGCCGGGCGCGTACGCGTTGACGGTGATCCCCCACGGTCCCAGCTCCCCCGCGAGGACGCGCGTGAACTGCACGACGGCCGCCTTCGAGGCAGCGTAGGCGGCGCTGCCGATGCTCGGGACGATCGCGGCGAACGAGGCGGCGTTGATGATCCTGCCGGTGCCCGCCCGCTTCATCACGGGTGCGACGGCCTGGCTCACGGCGAAGACACCTCCGACGTTGACTTCGAGGGCGCGAGCGAACCGGGCCGGGTCGAGATCGGCGACCAGGCCGTCGACGTTGATCCCGGCGTTGTTCACGAGCACGTCGATGCGGCCGAACCGCTCGTCGATCCGGGCGACCGCTGACGCGACCGATGCAGGATCACTGACGTCGCAGGGGATCATCGTGATGCCCGGGCCGCTGCCTGCCGCCACCGTGCCGGCAGCGCTCTCGTCCGCCTCGTCGAACGCGAGGTCGAGCGCCACGACATCGGCGCCCTCCGCGCGGAACCTCTCGGCGATGACGCGCCCGATCCCGCGCGCGGCTCCGGTCACCACCACGACCCGCCCGGTGTAGTCGATCAGCATCGATGAACCTCCTCGTCTCTCGCACCCTACTGTGGGAGGGAGGGTGCAGGATCGACCGCACCTCGCAGAGGAGCCCCCGTGAGCGACGCGACGACGACCCCTGCCGACAGCGCAGCGACGAGCCGGCAGGATGACGCCCCCGTGCTCTGGATCACCGGCGCCGGCAGCGGGATGGGTCGCGCGACGGCCCTCCTGGCAGCGTCCGGTGGGCGGCGCGTCGCCGTCAGCGGCCGCCGCGAGGACGCCCTCCGCGAGACGGTCCGGCTGATCGAGGAGGACGGCGGGAGCGCGGTCGTCGTGCCGTGCGACGTGCGCGACGGGTCGTCCGTGATCGGCGCGCGCGACGCGATCCTGCGCCGGTGGGGCTCCATCGATGAGCTGGTGCTCTCGGCCGGCCTCAACTCGCCGCAGCGCACCTGGGCGGATCAGACGATGGACTCGTTCGACGACATCGTGCAGACCAACCTGACCGCGGTCGCGCGCGTCGTCGACGCCGCCCTGCCGGCTCTCCGCCGGGCGCGAGGCCAGATCGTCGTCGTCTCGTCGTTCTCGGCCTGGCAGTTCTCGCCCGGCGCCGGGGTCGCGTACAGCGCGAGCAAGAGCGCGCTCGCCTCCGTCTGCCGGACGGTCAACGTCCAGGAGGCTGCGAGCGGCGTCCGCGCCTGCCACCTCTGCCCGGGCGACGTCGACACCGACTTCCTGGCCATGCGGCCCGTCGTCCCCGGGGGCGAGGCCCGCGAGAGGATGCTCACGCCGACCGATGTAGCTCGGACCGCGCTGTTCGTGCTCGACTCCCCCGCGCACGTCCGGATCGACGAGCTCGTCGTCTCGCCGGTGTCGCAGGTCTGATCGCCCGGGTCCGGGCGCCGGGGTTCAGCTCCGCTTGATCTTCGGCAGCTTGGGGAGGTCGACCTTGCCCGGCTTCTGGTGGACCGCGTGGGTGACGGCCTGCCTGCGCTTCGCCGACCGCGCGCTCTTCTTGATCTCGCCGGCCGCTCGGCGCGACCTCACGATCGCCAGGACACACACCGCCGCTGCGACTCCGATCACCACTGCCCGCATGAGGTCTCCGCTCTCTGACGACTGTCCTCTGACCGCCGTTCTCCGACGGCCGCTGCCTGAGGGCCGTCTCCGTGGACACTACGCTTCAGGTCATGCCCGCCGTCACACCCGAGTCCCGGTGCCCGTGCCTCAGCGGCGAGACCTACGGATCCTGCTGCCTGCCCCTGCACCGGGGAGAGGCCCGGGCGACGACGGCGACACGCCTGATGCGCTCGCGGTACTCCGCGTTCGCGGTCGGTGACGCGGCCTACCTGCTCGAGACGTGGGATCCTGCGACCCGGCCCGACACGCTCGAGCTCGACCCGGAGACCCGGTGGTACCGGCTCGACATCGTCGGCAGCACCGGCGGCGGCCTCCTCGACCGGACGGGCACCGTCACGTTCGAGGCGCGCTACCGGCACGGGGCCGCGGCGGGCGTGCAGTCGGAGGAGAGCCGCTTCCGGCGCGTCGGAGACCGCTGGGTCTACGTCGACGCCGCCTAGACCTCGCCGAAGCCCGAGTCGACGAGGGCGATGAGGGCGTCGACGGCCTGCGGCGCGTCGTCCCCGGTCGCGACGATGCTCACCGTCGACCCCTGAGGCAGACCCAGCCCCATGATGCGGAGGAGGCTCTTCGCGTCGACGCCGTTGATCTGGATGCTCGAGGTGAACTTCGACGCGTGCTTGACGAACTCCGCCGCCGGCCTCGCGTGAAGCCCCGAGGGGTTCACGAGGGTGGCGGACCGCTCGACGGCGCCCGACACCTCGTCACGGCTCAGCGTGCGCTCGTCGGCGTGCGGGTCGGCGACGCCGGTGGCAGTGCGAGCGGCCTCGGCGACCTTCGTCAGCGAGCCGCCGGTCTCGGCGGCGACGGCGGCAGCGACGGTCCCCTCGACGACGGGGGCGTCGGCGATCACGACGAGCGCCCTCTCGGCGTCGTCGAGGAAGTCGACGGCGGTCTCGGCGGTGAGGATCGCCGAGCCCAGATCGGCCAGGATCACGACGCCCCGGCCCTGCTGCGCCTGGCCGATGCCCGACGAGACCTTGTCGAAGCTCGTGCCGAGCCCGCCCTCGTCGGTGCCGCCCGCGGCGACGATCGTGATGCTCGGCGCCATCTGCTTCGCCAGCTCCACCGTGCCCTCCGCGATCTTCGAGCTGTGAGAGACGACGAGGATTCCTACGCTTGCGGCCATGATCAGCCTTCCGTTGCTTCGGCCGCTTCCGCGGCGGCGATGAGGATGAGAGAGGACGACTCGGCGCCCGGGTCGCGGTGACCGACGGCGCGGTCGCCGAGGTAGCTGGCGCGGCCCTTCCGAGCCACGAGGGGCTCGGTCGACGCTGCGCCCTCGACGGCGGCGTCCGCTGCGGCGCGGAGGACCGCGGCGGGAGAGGCGCCGGACGCGGCAGCCGCGGTCGCAGCATCGACGGCCGGGGTCCAGGCGTCGATCATCGTCTTGTCGCCGACCTCGGCCTTGCCGCGCAGGACGACCCCGTCGCGCGCGGCGGTCAGGAGCGCGACGACCGCGTCGGCGTCCAGCTCGGCGGCATCGCCCAGAGCCTGGGCGCCCTTGAGGTAGGCCGTGCCGAGCAGCGGGCCGCTTGCACCGCCGACGGTCGAGATGAGCGTCGTCGCGACGAGCTTCAGAGCCGAGCCCGGCGTCGACCCCTCGGGGAGCGCGTCGAACTTGGCCTTGACGGCCGCGAAGCCGCGGTCGAGGTTCTCACCGTGGTCGCCGTCGCCGATCTCGCGGTCGAGCTCGCTCAACCGCAGCCGGTTGTCGGAGACGACGGCGACGGTGTCGTCGACCCAGGTCGTGACCCAGGAGAGGTCGAGCGTCATGCGGTGCTGCCTTTCGTCGTGCTGGTTGCGTCGGTGCTGGTGACGTCGGTGCTGGTCTCGTCGGTGCTGGTCGCGTCGGTGCTGATCGCGTCGGTGCGCTTCGCGATCGCGTGCGGATGGTCGAACCCGATCGCAGGATCAGCGCCCCCAGCGAAGCGAGGCCGTCTCGACCGGGGCGTCCCACAGCTCGGTCAGCTCGGCATCGAGCTTCGCGACGGTGATCGAGACGCCCTGCATCTCGAGGCTCGTCACGTAGTTGCCCACCAGGCTACGCGAGACCTCGATGCCCTTCTCAGCGAGCACCTGGGCGGCACGGCGGTAGACGATGTACTGCTCCACGAGCGGGGTGCCGCCCATGCCGTTCACGAAGAGGAGCACCTGGTCGCCGGACGAGAAGGGCAGGTCGTCGAGGATCGGACCGATCAGGCGGTCGACGATCCGGTCGGCAGGCTCGAGGGTCACCCGCTCGCGGCCGGGCTCGCCGTGGATGCCGATGCCGATCTCGATCTCGTCGTCGGCGAGCACGAAGCTCGGCTCGCCCGCGTGCGGCACGATCCCGGCCTGGAGGGCGACGCCCATCGTCCGGGTCACCGAGTTCGCCTTCGTCGCGACAGCAGCGACCGCGTCGAGGTCGTCGCCCCGCTCGGCGGCAGCGCCGGCGACCTTCTCCACGAACACCGTCCCGGCGACGCCGCGCCGACCGGCCGTGAAGAGGCTGTCCTTGACCGCCACGTCGTCGTCGACGATCACGGACACCACCCGGACGCCCTCCGCGTCGGCGAGGTCGGCCGCGGTCTCGAAGTTCAGGACGTCTCCGGTGTAGTTCTTCACGATGTGCAGGACGCCCGCTCCCCCGTCGACGGCGAGCGTCGCCGCGACGATCGGGTCGGGCGTGGGCGAGGTGAACACCGGGCCCGGCACGGCCGCGGACAGCATGCCGTGTCCGACGAAGCCCGCGTGCAGCGGCTCGTGCCCGGATCCGCCGCCGCTGACGATCCCGACCCGGCCCGTCGTCGCGCCTCCGGCCCGCGCCACGAACAGCGGATCCGGGCTCACCCGGACGAGGTCGGCGTGAGCGAGTCCGAACCCCTCGACGGACTCGTCGACGACGGTCTTCGGATCGTTGATGAGCTTCTTCATCGAAGTCCTCCTTGTTCACCGCGGGAGCGCTCGAGTGCTCTCGGCTGCACGGTCGTGGGCTTACGTTATCGCCCCGGTAACGGACACAGCCAGACACAAAACAAAGTCCAGACCTGTGGGGTTGAAATGTTTGCCACCGGGTCTATGGTGTGACAAACGCTCAATGCGGAGCGCGCCTTCCGTGCTACCGCCGTTAACGACTAAGGAAGGTCACCGTGTCCCTCGGAATCATTTTTCTCTCTGAAACGGTGGGCACAGCGATGCTGCTGCTCCTCGGTGGAGGTGTCGTAGCGAACGTCGCGCTCGTGAAGAGCAAGGGGTTCAACGGCGGCACCCTCATGGTCAACTTCGGCTGGGGCCTCGCGGTCTTCGCCGGTGTCACGGTCTCGTACAAGTCGGGCGCCCATCTGAACCCGGCCGTCAGCATCGCCCAGCTGATCCTCGGCAAGATCGACTTCGTCCAGTTCCTGGTCTACATCGCAGCGCAGATGGTCGGCGCCTTCATCGGCGCCGTGCTCGTCTGGCTGGCGTACAAGAACCACTTCGACGAGGAGCCGGAGCCCGCCGCGAAGCTCGGCGTCTTCTCCACAGGCCCGGCGATCCGCAACTACGCCTGGAACCTCGTGACCGAGATCATCGGCACCTTCGTCCTGGTCTTCGTGATCATCGCCTTCACCAACGGCAAGACGCCCTCGGAGCTCGGCGCCATCCCCGTCGCCTTCCTGGTCATCGCGATCGGCGCCTCGCTCGGCGGCCCGACCGGCTACGCCATCAACCCCGCGCGCGACCTCGGCCCCCGCATCGCCCACGCGGTCCTGCCCATCAAGGGCAAGGGCGGCAGCGACTGGTCGTACGCCTGGGTGCCGGTCGTCGGACCCCTGGTCGGCGGTGCCCTCGCGGCGCTGCTCTCCTCGGCCCTCCTCCCCCTGGCCTGACGCTCTTCCCCCTCATCCCCGTTCTACTCAACGACGAAGGAGCACCACCCGTGAGCGACGACTACATCCTCGCCATCGACCAGGGCACGACATCCAGCCGGGCCATCGTCTTCGACCACTCCGGTTCGATCGTGTCGACCGGCCAGCTCGAGCACGAGCAGATCTTCCCCCGTGCCGGCTGGGTCGAGCACGACCCGAAGGAGATCTGGGAGAACACCCGCGAGGTCATCGGCCAGGCCCTCAGCCGCGCCAACATCACCCGCCACAACATCAAGGCCGTCGGCATCACCAACCAGCGCGAGACCGCGGTGGTCTGGGACAAGAACACCGGCGAGCCCGTCTACAACGCGATCGTCTGGCAGGACACGCGAACGCAGGAGATCGTCGACCGGTTCGCCGCCGACGGAGGCGTCGAGCGCTTCAAGGACATCGTCGGGCTGCCGCTCAGCACCTACTTCGCCGGCACCAAGATCGTCTGGATCCTGGAGAACGTCGAGGGCGCCCGCGAGAAGGCCGAGGCGGGCGACCTCCTCTTCGGCACCACCGACACGTGGGTGCTCTGGAACCTCACCGGCGGAACCGACGGCGGCGTGCACGTCACCGACGTCACCAACGCCTCCCGGACGCTCTTCCTCGACCTCGAGACGCTCGAGTGGCGCCAGGACATCCTCGACGTCTTCGGGGTCCCGAAGTCGATGCTGCCCGAGGTGAAGTCGTCGTCCGAGATCTACGGCTACGCCTCGTCGTCGTCGCTCCTCCGCGAGGTCCCGATCGCCGGCATCCTGGGCGACCAGCAGGCCGCGACCTTCGGCCAGGCCGCGTTCGACCAGGGCGAGTCGAAGAACACCTACGGCACCGGCAACTTCCTGATCTTCAACACCGGCACCGAGAAGGTGCGGAGCGAGAACGGCCTCCTCACGACGATCGGCTACAAGCTCGGCGACGGACCGATCCACTACGCCCTCGAAGGATCGATCGCCGTGACGGGCTCGCTGATCCAGTGGCTCCGCGACAACCTGGGCATCATCAACTCGGCTCCCGAGGTCGAGGCCCTGGCCACCACGGTCGAGGACAACGGCGGCGTGTACTTCGTGCCGGCGTTCTCCGGCCTGTTCGCTCCGTACTGGCGCTCGGACGCGCGGGGTGCCCTGGTCGGCATGACGCGCTACGTCAACAAGGGCCACATCGCCCGTGCCGCCCTGGAGGCGACGGCGTTCCAGACCCGCGAGGTGCTCGACGCGGTCAACGCCGACTCCGGCGTCGACCTCACCGAGCTGAAGGTCGACGGCGGCATGACGGCGAACGACGCCCTCATGCAGTTCCAGGCCGACATCCTGAACGTGCCCGTGGTCCGGCCCGTCGTGGCCGAGACGACGGCACTCGGCGCCGCCTACGCCGCGGGCCTCGCGGTCGGCTTCTGGGAGAACCTCGACGACCTGCGCGCGAACTGGCAGCAGTCGAAGCGCTGGGAGCCGAACATGGACGCCGACGAGCGCGAGCGCCAGCTCCGCCTCTGGAAGAAGGCCGTGACGAAGACGTTCGACTGGGTCGACTCCGACGTCAGCTGACGCTCTCCGCGCGTGACGAAGGCCCGGCAGGATCGCTCCTGCCGGGCCTTCCACGTGCGTGTCACCGTCGAGTCGCGGCCACCCACTCGGCCAGCTTGGCCGACGCGAGACCGGCGTCGATGGCCTCGGCCGCGACGCGGAGCTGCTCGCGGAACCGCGTGACGATCGGGCGGTCGCGCTGCGCGGGATCCTGCGCGAGACGGAACGCCACGAGGCCGGCCGCCGCGTTCAGGAGCACGATGTCGCGCACCGCCCCCTTCTCGCCGTCGAGCACCCTCCGTGCCACGGCGGCGTTGTGCAGGGCGTCGCGGCCGAGGAGGTCGTCGATCGACACGCGCGGCAGGCCGAGCTCGACAGGATCGAGATCGTGCTCCGTGACCGACCCGCCGGACACCTCCCAGATGTGGCTGTGACCGGTCGTCGTGAGCTCGTCGAGCCCGTCGTCGCCGCGGAAGACGAGCGCGGTCGCGCCGCGCGTCTGGAACACGCCGACGATCAGGCCGACCTTCGACGCATTGGCCACTCCGACGGCGCTCGCCTCGGGCCGGGCGGGGTTCGTCAGCGGGCCCAGGAAGTTGAAGACCGTCGGCACGCCGATCTCGCGCCGCGTCGCCGCCGCGTGCTTGAAGCCGGGGTGGAACGCCGCCGCGTACGCGAAGGTGATGCCGACCTCGCCGAGGACCTCCGCGACCCGCGCAGGATCACGAGACAGATCGACTCCGAGGGCGCTCAGCACGTCGGACGACCCGGACGCGGAGCTCGCGGCCCGGTTGCCGTGCTTGATGACGGGGACACCCGACGAAGCGACCACGATCGAGGCCATCGTCGAGATGTTGACGGTCCCGAACCGGTCGCCGCCGGTGCCGACGATGTCAACCCCCATGGAATCGACGGGGAGCGGCAGAGCGTGCGCCAGGATCGCGTCGCGGAAGCCCACGATCTCGTCGACCGTCTCGCCCTTGGCCCGGAGAGCGACCAGGAAGGCGGCCAGCTGGGCCGGAGTCGCCTCCCCCACCATGACGCTCTCCATGGCCCACGTGGCATCGGCGATGGACAGGTCGTCGCCCTCGAGCAGCGCGTCGATGATTCGGGGCCAGGACAGAGCGTCGGTCATGCTTCTCAGCCTACTGAGCGGCTTCTCTCAGATAGCTCGATGTCGAGACTGGCACTCTTTCGCAGCGGGGCAAGCTGCACTTTTTCAGCCATAATGGCTCTTGTGACAAGTACCCCTCTCGCAAGAACCACTGGTGCACCGGTCGTCAACCGGCCGAGCACCGCTGCCGTCGGCACCATCGTCTGGCTCGGAAGCGAGGTGATGTTCTTCGCCGGCCTGTTCGCGATCTACTTCACGCTCCGCAGCACGTCGCCCGAGCTGTGGGCGTCGCAGACGACGAAGCTCGACGTGCCCTTCGCGGCGTTCAACACGATCACCCTGGTGCTCTCGAGCGTCACCTGCCAGTTCGGCGTCTTCGCCGCCGAGCGCCTGCAGGGCAAGCGCACCGGCCGGCTGTTCCAGGTCAGCAAGTGGGGCCTCGTCGAGTGGTTCTTCCTCACGTACGCCATGGGCGCCACGTTCGTCGCGCTGCAGACGTACGAGTACACCAACCTGATCTCCGAGCACGTGACGCTGCAGTCCAGTGCCTACGGCTCCGCCTTCTACCTCACGACCGGCTTCCACGCCGCGCACGTGACCGGCGGTCTCATCTGCTTCCTGTTCATCATCGGTCGCGCCTACGCGGTCAAGAACTTCGGACACCGCGAGGCCACCAGCGCCATCGTGATCTCGTACTACTGGCACTTCGTCGACGTGGTGTGGATCGGCCTGTTCCTGGTCATCTACATCCTCAAATAGGCATTGGATCCACGCAGCGCAATGAACCTCAGAAAAGCAGCCTCCACGTCCAAGACGACCGGCGCCACTTCCTCCAAGAAGCGCGCCGGTCGCCGCTCCCCGCTCGCGACCGTCTCGCTGATCCTGGTCGGCCTCCTGACCACCGGCGGGGCGTACGCCCTGTTCACGTCGACGGCCACCGCCGACACGAACACCGGCAGCGGTGCGTCCCAGTCGCAGGTCAACGAGGGCAAGAAGCTCTTCGCGGCGAACTGCGCGACCTGCCACGGGCTCTCCGCAGCGGGCACCGCGTCCGGCCCGAGCCTGATCGGCGTCGGCTCGGCCGCCGTCGACTTCCAGGTCGGCACCGGTCGCATGCCGCTGGCCGCCGACGGCCCGCAGGCGCTCGAGAAGCCCGCACAGTTCACCAACGCGCAGACGCAGGCCATGGCCGCCTACATCGCCTCCCTCGGCACCGGCCCCTCCGAGCCGAGCTCGAAGTACCTCGGTGCCGACGGCAACGCCGCGAAGGGCGCCGAGCTCTTCCGCATCAACTGCGCCATGTGCCACAACGTCGCCGGTGCCGGCGGCGCGCTGACCGAGGGCAAGTTCGCCCCCAACCTCAAGGGCACGTCCTCCAAGCACATCTACGAGGCCATGCTCACCGGCCCGCAGAACATGCCCGTGTTCAACGACCTGAACATCACGCCGCAAGACAAAGCGGACATCATCACGTACCTGAAGTACCTCGAGAAGAACCCGTCCCCGGGCGGGTTCCAGCTGGGCGACCTCGGTCCGGTGTCGGAAGGCCTCTTCATCTGGATCTTCGGTCTCGGCGCAATCGTCGCGATCACGGTCTGGCTGACGGCCCGCTCCAACTAGCCCCTCTCTTTCTCGCTCGGCATGTGACGAGCGGGTCCTGTACTCACCGAAAGGCAGCACCATGGCAGATCACGACGACGAGGCCCCGGCAACGGGCTCGGCTGTCGCGAAGAGCGAGCCGCAGAAGATCTCCGCCGGCACGGCGGTCATCCCGGCGGAGCCCTTCGAGAACCCGGGCGAGCCGCCGCACCGGCTCCGCGTCACCGACAAAGACCCCGTCGAGGAGAAGAAGGCGGCCCGTCAGGTCTCCACGCTGTTCTTCGCGTCGGTCATCTTCAGCTGCCTCGCTGTCGCCGCCTACATCGTGTTCCCGATCAGGCCGGGCGACACCGGCTCCATCCGGCTGAACAACCTCTTCCTCGGTCTCGGCATCGCCCTCGGACTCCTTGCCATCGGCGTGGGCGCCGTCCACTGGTCGAAGACGCTCATGCCCGTGCAGGAGATCACCGAGATGCGTCACCTGACGCGCGGGACCGACGCCACGCGCGCCAAGGCCGCCGAGGTGTTCGAGCTGGGCAACAAGGAGTCCGGCTTCGGGCGCCGCAGCCTCATCCGCAACAGCCTCTTCGGAGCTCTCGCGGCCTTCATCCTGCCGGGCATCGTGATCTTCCGTGACCTCGGTCCGAAGACGGATCCCAATGTCACGCTCCGGCACACCCTGTGGAAAAAGGGCATGCACCTCACCCTCGATCCCTCCGGCACCCGCATCAAGGCGTCGGACGTCACCCTCGGTTCGGCCTTCCACGTCATCCCGGAAGCCCTGCTCGACTCTGACGACCTGCTCGAAGAGAAAGCCAAAGCTGCCGTCCTCCTCATGAGGCTCAAGCCTGAAGACCTGCACGAACCCGCAGGCCGCGAAGACTGGCAGTACAACGGAATCGTTGCCTATTCCAAGATCTGCACGCACGTCGGCTGCCCCGTGGCACTGTACGAGCAGCAGACACACCACCTGCTCTGCCCCTGCCACCAGTCGACGTTCGACGTCACCGAGAACTGCAAGGTCATCTTCGGGCCGGCCTCACGGCCGCTCCCGCAGCTGCCCATCATGGTCGACGACGAGGGCTACCTGGTTGCACAGAGCGATTTCCACGAGCCGGTTGGCCCGAGTTTCTGGGAGCGAGACCGATGAGCACACTCACCGAACCCCACGTGACGTCCTACGCCGAACAGGGCAATGCGCCCCTCCGCCCTGCAAAGGGCAGCAAGTTCATGGGCGCCGCCGCAAACTACATCGACGAGCGCACCAGCATCTCCGGCCTGGTCAAAGAGGTGGGTCGCAAGATCTTCCCCGACCACTGGTCGTTCATGCTCGGTGAGGTCGCCCTCTACAGCTTCGTCGTGATCCTGCTCTCGGGCACCTTCCTGACGTTCTTCTTCCAGCCGTCCATGGCCGAGGTCACCTACCAGGGGTCGTACGTGCCCCTCAAGGGCATCGACATGTCGGCCGCCATGCAGTCGGCGCTGAACATCTCGTTCGACATCCGCGGCGGTCTGCTCTTCCGGCAGATCCACCACTGGGCGGCGCTGCTGTTCATCGCGGCCATCGGCCTGCACATGCTGCGCATCTACTTCACCGGTGCGTTCCGCAAGCCGCGCGAGCTGAACTGGTTCATCGGCTTCGTCCTCTTCATCCTGGCTCTGGCCGAGGGCTTCACCGGCTACTCGCTGCCTGACGACCTGCTCTCCGGAAACGGCCTGCGGATCATCGACGGCATGGTGAAGGGCATCCCGGTCATCGGCGTCTGGATCTCGTACCTCCTCTTCGGCGGAGAGTTCCCCGGCACCGCGGTCGTCAGCCGCCTGTACTCGCTGCACATCATGCTGCTCCCGGCCCTGCTGATCGCCATGCTCGGCGCGCACCTCCTGCTGCTCGTCATCAACAAGCACACGCAGTTCGCGGGCCCCGGCAAGACGAACGACAACGTGGTGGGCGTGCCGGTCATGCCGGTCTTCGCAGCCAAGGCCGGTGGCTTCTTCTTCATCGTCTTCGGTGTCATCGTCCTGATCGCGTCGCTCTTCACGATCAACCCGATCTGGAACTACGGCCCCTACGACCCCTCCCCGGTGTCGGCGGGTACGCAGCCTGACTGGTACATCGGCTTCGCGGACGGCGCTCTGCGTCTCGTGCCCCCGCACTGGGAAGTCGTCTGGGGCGGCTACACCGTCTCGTTCAACATCCTGATCCCGATCGCCGTCCTCATGGGCCTGCTCGCCACGGTGGCGTTCTACCCCTTCATCGAGGGCTGGGTCACCGGCGACAAGCGCGAGCACCACATCCTCGACCGTCCGCGCAACGCGCCGACCCGCACCGCCATCGGCGCGGCTCTCATGACGCTCTACGCGGCCCTCTGGGGTGCTGCCTCGTCCGACCTCATGGCGACTCACTTCAAGCTGTCGATCGACCAGGTCATCCACGTCATGCAGTTCTTCGCCGTGGTCGGCCCGTTCATCGCCTTCTGGATCACCAAGCGCGTCTGCCTCGGCCTCCAGAAGAAAGACCGCGAGATCGCTCTCCACGGGCACGAGTCGGGTCGTATCGTCCGCCTCCCCGGCGGCGAGTTCATCGAGGTCCACACCCCGCTCACCGAGTACGAGCGCTGGACCCTGGTCAGCTTCAACGAGTACGAGCCGCTCATGGTCCGTCCGAACGAGCGTGGCGTCGTCACGCCGATCGAGCGCCTGCGTGCCTCCGTCTCCGGCTTCTTCTTCGAGGACCGCATTTCGCCGGTCACGAAGGCGGAGATCGACGCTGCTCACCACGACTCGCACGCTGCGATCGACGGTGGCCCCGGCGGCAAGCACTAGGTCACACCGCTCCTCCCCCGCGCGGCCCGTCCACACCTTCCAGTGTGGCGGGCCGTTCGGCTTTTGTGGGGTCGTGGTGGTGCGCTTCTCGACGTAGCACTAGTCGTCGCCTCTCCCCCCGGCTGGAGCGACGTCTACGGTGATCTCGGGTGAGCCTGCCGCCATGCGCAAACCATCCCCGCGTCGACACATCGCACTTCGACATAGTCCCAGCCCGTCAAAGCGTGTCGAACTGCGATCTCGGCGAGCCTGCCGTCCTGCTCAAACGATCCCCCGCGTCGAGAGCGCACTACTCTCGTCGCCTTCTGGTCGACTTTGGCGACGCTTACTGCGATCTCGGCGAGCCTGTCGTCCTCCTCAAACCATGCCGGCCTCGAGAGCGCACTACTCGTCGCCTTCCGGTCAACTATGGCGACGTCTACTGCGATCTCGGCGACCCTGCCGCCTTGCTCCAACCATCCCCGCGTCGAGATCGCACTTCGACATAGTCCCAGCCCGTCAAAGCGTGTCGAACTGCGATGTCGGCGAGCCTGCCGTCCTGCTCAACCCATCCCCCCGTCGAGATCGCACTACACGTCACCTTCCGGTCAACTATGGCGACGCCTACCGCGGTCTCGGCGAGCCTGCCGCCATGCTCAAACCATTCCGGCTTCGACATCGCACTTCGACATGACCCCGCCCGTCAAGACTTGTCGAACTGCGATCTCGGCGGCCTCTGCTCGACTCATCGAGCTCCTATCGCTCGGGGTGTCCAGGGGCGGCAGAACCCTCACGACGACGCCAGGAGAGCCCTCGGAGGCGGCGGGACCAGATCGCAGGAGAAGTCGCCCCAGCGAGACGTGAGCGGCGTCTACTGCGATCTCGACGAGGTGCCTGACGACTCCACAGCACGGTAACCAAAGACACGTGCGACGCGCGTGAGGAACGAGCCGGCAGCGGGGTCACGACCTCAAGCCGCCAGTGCCTAGGCAAACGGCCGCGGCAGCTCCAGAACGCAGGAGGAGTCGCCTCCGCGAGACGAGAGCGACGCCTCCCGCGATCTCGACAGGCTCGCTCCGGCCAGCAATAGCAGCAGCTGCCGCTGCACACAACGAAGCGGGGCACCACCCGAAGGTGATGCCCCGCTCGAATGCAGGAGGACCAGGCCGCCTAGTGGCGGTAGACCCCGCGGTAGTTCTCGTAGACCCAGCCGACGAGGGCGACCGCAGTGATTGCAGCACCGAAGAAGATCAGCCACATGCCCACGGCGAGAGCCAGGAACACCATGGTGCAACCGGCCGCGAGGACGATGGGCCACCAGCTGAACGGGTTGAAGAACCCGATCTCGGGGTCGCCGTCGTCGATCTCGGCGTCGAGGCGGTCTTCGGGGAGCTCGCCGGTCTGCGCGAAGTGCGACCGGTTCATGTAGTAGGCCAGGAAGATCGACAGGATGCCGGCAAGACCGATACCCAGCGTGCCCGTCCACTCGACCGCCTTGAACTCCTGCGACAGCAGGCTCCACACGGTGTACGCCGCGTCGGCCAGGAAGAAGAAGACGGCCAGGATCCAGAAGATGTTCGATTGCGCTCTCATGGACGGACTACTTCACTTTCTCTTGCGCGGCGTCGTAGGTGGGCGCATCCGGTGCGTCCTTCAACGGGCCGATACCGACGGGCAGGCCGGCCTCGGGGTGGTTCAGGTCGAACGCGGGAGACTCCGAACGGATGCGCGGGATCGACGTGAAGTTGTGGCGAGGCGGCGGGCAGGAGGTCGCCCACTCGAGCGAGCGGCCGTAGCCCCAAGGGTCGTTCACCTGAACCTTGGGCGCGAGCCTGGCGGTGATGTAGACGTTGTAGATGAAGGGCAGCATCGAGACGCCGAGGAGCATGGCGCCGGTGGTCGACAGCTGGTTCATCCACGTGAAGCCGTCTTCGGGCTGGTAGGTCGCGTACCGACGCGGCATGCCCATGACGCCCAGCCAGTGCTGGATGAGGAACGTGGTGTGGAAGCCGACGAACAGGAGCCAGAAGTGGATCTTGCCGAGACGCTCGTTGAGCATCTTGCCGGTCCACTTGGGCCACCAGAAGTAGAAGCCGGAGAACATCGCGAACACGACGGTGCCGAACACCACGTAGTGGAAGTGGGCGACGACGAAGTATGAGTCGGACACGTGGAAGTCGAGCGGCGGCGAAGCCAGGATGACACCGGTCAGACCACCGAACGTGAACGTGATCAGGAAGCCGATCGCCCAGAGCATCGGGGTCTCGAACGTGATCGAGCCGCGCCACATGGTGCCCACCCAGTTGAAGATCTTCACGCCCGTCGGGACGGCGATGAGCATCGTCATCAGCGAGAAGAAGGGCAGGAGGACCGAGCCGGTGACGTACATGTGGTGCGCCCATACGGTGACGGACAGTGCGGCGATGGAGATGGTCGCGTAGACGAGGGTCTTATAGCCGAAGATCGGCTTCCGGCTGAAGACCGGGAAGACCTCCGACACGATGCCGAAGAACGGCAAAGCGATGATGTAGACCTCGGGGTGCCCGAAGAACCAGAACAGGTGCTGCCACAGGATCGCGCCGCCGTTGGCGGGGTTGAAGACGTTCGCGTCGAACACGCGGTCGAAGCCGAGGCCGAAGAGTGCTGCAGCCAGGACCGGGAACGCCATGATCACGAGGATCGAGGTGATGAGCGTGTTCCAGGTGAAGATCGGCATGCGGAACATCGTCATGCCGGGGGCGCGCATCGTGATGATCGTGGTGATGAAGTTGACGCCACCGAGGATCGTCGAGAAGCCGGTCAGCGCCAGGCCGAAGACCCAGAGGTTTCCGCCGAGACCCGGTGTGAATGTCGTGTCGGACAGAGGCGCGTAGGCGAACCATCCGAAAGAGGCCGCACCGGCCGGGGTCAGGAAGCCGGCGACGACGACGATCGCGCCGAAGAAGTAGAGCCAGAACGCGAAGCCGTTGAGTCGCGGGAAGGCGACGTCGGGGGCACCGATCTGCAGGGGCATGATCGCGTTCGCGAAGCCCGAGAAGAGGGGCGTCGCGAACAGCAGCAGCATGATCGTGCCGTGCATGGTGAAGAGCTGGTTGTACTGCTCCTTCGTCTCGACGACGGACAGCCCGGGCGCAGCGAGCTGAGCGCGGATGACCAGCGCCATGACGCCGCCGATGAGGAAGTAGAGGAACGAGGTGATCAGGTACATGTACCCGAGGACCTTGTGGTCGGTCGACGTGATCCAGCGGACGACGGTGTTGCCCTTGCGGCCGACCCGGGTCGTGGTGAAGTCCTGGCTGGAGGACTGCCCGCCTGTGGCAGGACGTGTTGCGGTGGCTGAGCTCATCGAATTCTGCCTGCCTTACTTACTCGAGGTGCTGTCGGTGCCTGCGGCGACCGGAGCCTTGTTGTCGGGCTGGTTGGTGTTGGTGTTGTACTGGTCGCCCAGGTCACCGACGTTGCCCTCGGCGCGGAGCTTGTCGAGGTACGCCTGGTAGGCGCTCGGCGACACGACTTTCACGTTGAAGAGCATCAGGGAGTGGTACTCGCCGCACAGCTCGGCGCACTTGCCGGCGTACGTGCCCTCTTTCAGAGGCGTGAAGTACTCGTAGTTGGTCTTGCCTGCGATCAGGTCTTTCTTGTACAGGAAGTCGACGACCCAGAACGAGTGGTTGACATCGCGCGACTTGAGGATGATCTCGACCGACTTGCCCTTGGGCAGGTAGAGGGTCGGGAGCTTCGACTCGTCGACGTTGCCGTTGCCGAGCTCCTGCGCCTGGATGCCCTGGGTGTACACGCTGTTCTTCTTGTCAGCCGTGTCCATGTAGTTGAAGTCCCAGGCCCAGCGCTTGCCGTAGACGGTGATCGTCGTGTCGGGGTTCGCCGTCGGCTTCTCGATGGCCGCCTGGTCGCGCGCGGTGAAGAAGAAGAACCCGAGCACGAGGAACAGCGGGACGATCGTGTAGAAGATCTCGATCGGCATGTTGTAGCGGAGCTGCACGGGGAGCCCGGTCTGGCTCTTGCGACGGCGGTACACCACGACGGCCCAGATGATGAGGCTCCACGTGATGATGCCGACGCCGAGGAGGACGATCCAGGACGTGACCCAGAGGCCGATGATGCTGTTCACGTGGTTCGTGGTGCCGGCCTCGGTGGGAAGCCACCCCTGGAGCTGCTGTTGAGTACACCCGGCGAGGGCGAGGACCAGGACTGCAGCCACGGGAATGGCTGCGAGTCGGAGACGACGTTTTGAGCGCACTGTTACCTCTCGGATGACTCAACTGTGGGGCGCGCACCGCTTCTCAGGAAGAGACGGAGCACGCTTAGCCTACTCGCAGCCACGAGGTCTCTCTCTCCTCTGGAGGGGCGGTTCGCTCGACGTGGAAGGAACTTCGCCGGGGGACGACGAAGGGGAACCGCCCTCCTGGGTGGTTCCCCTCCGTCGTCTGGATGCCGCCTCCACGAGAGCCGACGAGCGCGAGCCCGACCGACAGGAGGCGAGGCGTCAGTGGAAGCTGTCGCCGCAGGCGCAGCTGCCCTGCGCGTTGGGGTTGTCGATCGTGAAGCCCTGCTTCTCGATGGTGTCTTCGAAGTCGATCGAGGCGCCGTCGAGGTACGGGACGCTCATCTTGTCGACGACGACCTCGACACCGTCGAAGTCGCGAAGCGCGTCGTTCTCGAGGAGCCGCTCGTCGAAGTAGAGCTGGTAGATGAGGCCCGAGCAGCCGCCGGGCTGGACGGCGACGCGCAGACGCAGGTCGTCGCGGCCCTCCTGGGTGAGGAGGCTCTTGACCTTGCCTGCGGCGGTGTCGGAGAGCCCGACACCGTGGGTCGGGTACTCGATCTTCAGAGCGTCAGTGGTCGCAGCGGGTGCGGTAGCGATGTCGGTCATGGTGCCTCCTTCGAGCTGAGGGGTGCGCGAAGCGCACGTCCCCTCAAGTGTAAGCAGGTCAGGAACGCGCGTCGAGCCTCGCGAGCAGGAGCGCCTCGCTCAGGATCGACCGGTGGAACACGCCGAGGTGCTGCGACTCGTTCGGCGAGTGCGCCCGCGTGTCGGGGTCCTCGACCCCGGTGACCAGGATCTGGGCCTCGGGGAAGACCTCCGCGAGGTCCGCGATGAACGGGATCGAGCCTCCTGCGCCCACCTGCTGCGCGGGCTGGCCCCAGCCCTCCTCGAGCGCCTGCATCCCCTCGGCGACGCCCCAGCCGGAGGTGTCGACGAGGAACGCGTTGCCGCGGTCGACGTCGGTGATCTCGACGCGGGCACCGAACGGAGCGTGCTCGAGGAGGTGCTTCTCGAGCGCGTCGTAGGCGTCGGCGGCCGTCTGGCCGGGGGCGACGCGGGCGCTTATCTTGACCGAGATCTCGGGGCTCAGGGTGTTCGAGGCGTTGACGACGCTCGGCGCGTCGATGCCCGTGACCGTGATCGACGGCTTCGACCAGAGACGGCTCAGGATGTGCCCGGTGCCGATCGGCGAGACGCCCTCGAGGAGGCCGGTCTCCTCGCGGAGCTGCTCCTCCGGGTAGTCGGGGTAGTCGGCGTCGCGACTCGTCAGCCCGGCGACCGCCACGGATCCTGCGTCGTCGTGGAGCGTGGCGAGCAGCTTGATCATGGCGAGCATGCCGTCGGGCACCGCTCCCCCGTTCATGCCGGAGTGCGACGCGTGCGACAGCGTCTTGACGGTGAGCTTGAAGGTGACGTTGCCGCGGAGGCCGACGGTGAGTCCGGGCACGGTGGTCGACGGGTTGTCGGCGTCGGCGACCACGATCAGGTCGGCGGCGAGCTCCTCGCGGTGCTGCGCGAGGAAGTTCGTGAACGAGCGCGAGCCGAACTCCTCCTCGCCCTCGATGAAGACGACGACGCCCACCTGGAGGTCGTCGCCGAGGATCTCGTGGACCGCGCGGAGGGCCGCGACGTGCGTCATCACTCCGGCCTTGTCGTCGGAGGCGCCGCGGCCGTAGAGACGGTCGCCGCGGACCGTCGGCTCGAAGGGCGGGGTCTCCCAGAGCGCAGGATCGCCCTCCGGCTGCACGTCGTGGTGCGCGTAGAGGAGGACCGTCGGACGGCCGTTCCTCGCCATCCGCACTGCGAGGACCGCCGGGTGCCCGAGGACGTCGCCCTCGATCGGGGCCCTGGAGGTGGCGACGCTGTCGAAGAGGCCGGTGCTCTCGACGAGGGCCCGGACGGCCTCGGAGCTCCGCTCGACGTTCGCAGGATCGAAGGAGTCCCACGACACCGAGGGGATCTTGACGAGCGAGGAGAGGTCGGCGATCGACGACGGCAGACCGCCCTGGACGGCCTCCCTGATCCTCCCTGCGAGTTCCGGGTCGGTCGCGGTCACGGGGTAGGAGGTCTCACTCATGACAGGTAATCTTAGGTTCTTCGACGATACGCGAGGATCACCCGTGGCCAAGGCACCCATCATCTCCCCCGACAACTCCACCGACGGCAGCTCGACGACCGTCAACGGCACCGCCACCGGCAAGGGGCGCCCCACGCCGACCCGCAAGGAGCGCGAGGCCGCCAACCAGCGTCCGCTCGTCGCCAAGGGCAAGGAGGCCCAGAAGGCGCAGCGCGACCGTGTCGCCGAGCAGCGCAACCGTGCCCGCATCGGCCTCGCGAACGGCGAGGAGAAGTTCCTGCCGGCACGCGACCGCGGCCCGCAGCGCCGCTTCGTCCGCGACTACGTCGACGCCCGCTACAGCGTCGGCGAGGCGATGATCCCGATCATGGTCGTCGTGATCCTGCTCAGCCTCGTGCCGAACGCCTCGTCGATCGTCCTGATCCTGCTCTGGGCCTACTTCATCGTCGCCATCATCGACTGCCTCCTCGTCGGGCAGCGGATCCGCCGCAAGCTGGGCGACAAGGTCGGCGCCGACAAGATCGAGTCGGGTCTCCGCTGGTACGCGGCCATGCGCGCGCTGCAGCTGAAGCCGATGCGCCTGCCCAAGCCGCAGGTGAAGCGCGGCCAGTTCCCGAGCTGAGCAGCCTCGCCACGCGCATTCCGGCCCCGGACACCGTCAACGACTGGTGTCCCGGGCCGGACTGCGTGTCGGGACGATCGCGCGACGAGATCGTCGAACCCAGGCGCCCCGTTTCAGCCGCGACGCAGCTCGCGCAGGCCGCGGTTGATCTGGCGGGCCCAGAGCGGGCCGAGGTAGAGGAACCCCGTGTAGCCCTGCACCAGGGTCGCGCCGGCCTCGAGCCGCTCGTGGACGTCGCGGGCGGTGAAGACGCCGCCCACCGAGATGACGCAGAGCTCCCTGGGCACGATCGAGCGCACGATCCGGAGGACCTCGAGCGACCGGGCTGCGACGGGCTCGCCCGAGAGCCCGCCGGCACCGGCTGCCTCGACGAGCGCGGGGCTCGAGGTGAGGCCGTCGCGGGAGATCGTCGTGTTGGTGGCGATGACGCCGTCGAGACCGAGGTCGAGGACGAGGCGGGAGACGTCGCGGACGGCGTCGTCGTCGAGGTCGGGGGCGATCTTCACCAGGACGGGCGTGCTGCCCGCGGCGTCTCGCACCGCGGTCAGGAGCGGGGTCAGCTTCTCGATCTCCTGCAGGCCGCGGAGGCCGGGCGTGTTGGGCGACGAGACGTTCACCGCGAGGTAGTCGGCCAGGGGCGCCAGCAGCCGGGTCGACACGAGGTAGTCGGCGACGGCGTCGTCGACCTCGACGACCCGGCTCTTGCCGATGTTGACGCCGATGACGGGCCGGTGCCGCTGGTGTCGCGCCCGCCCGATGACGCCGGCGGCCCGGACGGCGCCGCCGTTGTTGAAGCCCATGCGGTTGACGACCGCGCGGTCGGCGACGAGGCGGAAGAGGCGCGGACGCTCGTTGCCGGGCTGCGGCTTGGCCGTGATGGTGCCCACCTCGACGTGCCCGAAGCCGAGCGCCCCGAGCCCGGCGATGCCGGTGGCGTCTTTGTCGAAGCCCGCCGCGACACCGAACGGCGACGGGAACCTCAGGCCGAGGGTCTCGACGCGCAGCGACCGGTGCGGCCGTGTCGCTCGTCGGACGACCGTGCGCAGGATCGGGACCCGCGGCACGGCGCGGATGAACCGGAACGCGAAGTGGTGGGCCCGCTCCGGGTCCATCCTGACGAAGAAGTTCGTGAAGACGAACTGGTAGAGGCCGCCCCGAGGCGACGGCGTCTCGGCGGAGGTCTCCTGCGACGTCGTCACCGGTCGGCCGCCGCGGAGCCCGTGGTGGCCTGCTTGTCGGCGTGGTCTTGGCGGAGGGTCCGGATCGACTCCTCGAAGTCGTCGAGCGACTCGAAGGCCTGGTAGACGCTCGCGAACCGGAGGTAGGCGACCTCGTCGAGGTCGCGGAGGGGCGGCAGGATCGCGAGCCCCACCTCGTTCGCATCGATCTGAGACGCGCCGCTGGCCCGCACGGCCTCCTCCACCTTCTGCGCGAGCACGGCGAGGTCGCCGTCGGTCACGGGCCTCCCCTGGCAGGCCTTCCGGACGCCGGAGATGATCTTCTCGCGGCTGAAGGGCTCGAGGACGCCGTTGCGCTTGATCACCGCGAGGCTGGCCGTCTCGGTCGTCGAGAACCGGCGACCGCAGTTGGGGCACTGGCGCCGACGACGGATGGACGTGCCGTCGTCGCTGGTGCGGGAGTCGACGACTCGGGAATCGGGGTGACGGCAGAAGGGGCAGAACATGGTGGCCTCAGGATATCGTGCGACGTCGGGCGATCAGGTGGTCGGACCGCAGCGCTACGGCCGGTCGAAGCGCGCTGCCACGGCCTCGCCGTGCGCGGGCAGGAGCTCGGCGCGCGAGAGGGCGATGAGGCGCTCGGCGACCGCCTCGAGCGGCTCGGCCCCGTAGCGGACGATCTGCTGCGGCCGCAGGAACGTGTAGGCCCCGAGGCCGGGTGAGAAGCGGGCCTGCCCGCCGGTCGGCAGCACGTGGTTCGATCCCGCGAGGTAGTCGCCGAGGCTGACCGGCGTGTGCGGGCCGACGAAGACGGCGCCGGCGTTCTGGATGAGGCCCAGCGTGGCGTCGTCGTCGGCGGTCTGGATCTCGAGGTGCTCCGGGCCGTAGGCGTTGCTGAAGGCCGCCGCGGCCTCGAGGTCGTCGACGAGGACGACGGCCGACTGCTGGCCGGCGAGGGCTGTGAGGACCCGCTCGGCGCTGGCCGTGAGTGGCGCGAGGCGCTCGACCTCGGCCACGACGCGCGCGCCGAACTCGGCCGAGTCGGTGACCAGGACCGCCGACGCCTGCTCGTCGTGCTCGGCCTGGCTGATGAGGTCGACGGCGACGAGGGTCGCGTCGGCGGTGGCGTCGGCGATGACCAGGATCTCGGTCGCCCCGGCCTCGGAGTCGATGCCCACCACGCCGCGCACGAGGCGCTTGGCCGCTGCCACGAAGTTGTTGCCGGGCCCCGTGATGACCTGCACCGGCTCGAGCCCGAGCGAGTCGACGCCGTAGGCCAGGGCACCGATGGCACCGGCTCCGCCGATCGAGTAGACCTCGTCGATGCCGAGGAGGCCTGCGGCGCCGAGGATGGTGGGGTGGACGGACCCGCCGAAGGCGGCCTGAGCCGGAGACACCAGGGCGATGGAGGAGACGCCGGCGACCTGTGCGGGCACGACGTTCATGACGACGCTCGACGGATAGACGGCCTTGCCGCCGGGGACGTAGACGCCGGCCCGCTCCACCGGCTGCCACCGCTGCAGGATCGTGGCGCCCGGTGCCGGGTGCGTCGTCTGCTCGGGCGGCACCTGGGCCGCGCTGGACGCGGTGACCCGGGCGATCGACTCGACGAGTGCCTCGCGGACCAGGGGGTCGAGCGCGTCCACAGCGCTCTGGATCTCGGCGGCGGAGACCCGGAGGGCCGCGGGGCGGACCCGGTCGAAGCGCTCGGCCTGATCGAGCAGGGCGTCGGCGCCCCGCTCGCGGACGGCGGCGATGAGCTCCGCAGCGGCCTCGGTGGCGACGGACACGTCGACCCGGGCGCGCGGGATGAGAGCGAGGAGCTCGCTTCGGCTGGGCTTCTGCCCGCGGAGATCGGTGGTCTGGATCATGGCCGTCCAAGACTATCGGGAGGGTCGGCCAGGGGCCTGACCGATGTCGGGGGCTGTGGATAGCGTGGCGGCATGCCTTCTGTCGCGCGCCGCTGCTCGGGAGCAGGGGCGGGCGGATCCTGCGCGGGCGAGGTGCCGGCCGACGCACCGGTGCCCCTCTGCGACCGCCACCTCGCCCTCGCCCACGACTTCGTCGACGACGACTCGGGCGTCGTCGATCTGGCCGAGGAGCCCTGCCCCGCCTGCGGCTCACGCCTCGCGGTCCGGTACCCGTCGGGTCGAGCGTGCGGGGTCTGCGAGTGGCGCTTCGGCGACGTGGTCGACTCCGAGCTGCCGGCGCCCCGCGTCGACGTCGTCTACTACCTCAGGTTCGAGGGCAGGATCAAGATCGGCACGACAGCCAACCCGCGGCAGCGTCTGGCGCGCCTGTGGCACGACGAGCTGCTCGCCTTCGAGCGCGGCGACCGGCAGGTCGAGCACGCGCGGCACGTGCAGTTCGCGGCCTGTCGGCTGGGCCGGAGCGAGTGGTTCGACCGCTCCCCCGAACTCGAGGCCCACGTGGCGCTGATCGCCGAAGGGCAGCCCGACCCGTGGGACGCGCACGCGCGGTGGGTGAGCGCGGCGCTGTCGCTCCGGGTGTGAGCAGCAGGGCGCCTCAGCGCAGGAGGTAGGCGTCGACGATGAGCGCGCCGCGGATGACGCGGAGCTCGTCGACGAGCGCCTCGAGCGCCTTCTTCGAGAGGCTGCCGACCTGCAGGTCATGCGGGCCGAGAGCGGGCAGGCGGCCCGTGCGGATGCGGACGACCTCCCATCCTGCCCCTCGGAGAGCCCTGTCTTTACGACGGTCGGCCTCTTCTCGCCGGCCCACGTGCTCGAGCCCGAAGCGCCCCGTCGAGTCGTACTCGACGGCGACCCGGAGCTCGGGCAGGATCACGTCGGGCCAGGCCTCGAGGTGATCGAAGAACGGGCGGGCGAGCCGGATGGCGTTGAGGCCCGCGGTGAACTCCAGGCGCTCGAGGAGGAACGCACGGAGCTCACCTTCGACGGCGGACGCGGGCGACGGGGCACAGACGCTGGCGAAGGGCTCGCCGGCCGGGAGAGCCGGGGTCTTGGAGCAGACGGTGCTCGCGGCCGGGCGAGCAGCCTGCCGTGACCGGCGCGCCGGGGCAGGCGCGGCAGAGGCGGGACGGGCGGGCGCAGCAGAAGCACCAGAGGCAGCAGCAGCACCGGCAGCACCACCAGCGCGCCGAACCGCGGGAGCGACCGCCCGCGGCCCGGCCGGCGCCTCGGCCACCGGCCCCTCGCGCATCGGCATGGCGGGCGTGCGGGGCCGCGCCCCCTCGAGGCAGTCCGGGCACCACGAGGAGCGGCGGCGCTCCCGCTCCCGCCCCGGACGGGAGCGCTGCTCGGCGGGCGTCGCGACGAAGACGTGCCCGACGTCGCACTGCCAGCACAGGAACACGTCGGCCGCCGGCGGGATCTGGCTGAGGACGATGCCGTCGTTGAACTCGGGGTGGTACTGGCGCACCAGCATCGGGAACGACTGCCACGCGTCGCGGTAGCTGCCGACGGGGTAGGGCACCTCGGCCCCGCGGGACACCTGGCGCCTCGACCACCACTGGCGGATCGGCTCGGGCATGCCTCAGACGGTAGGGCGAGCCACCGACATCGACGCGGGCAGAGCCGGCACCGCGCGCCCTACAGCAGGCAGCCCGGCCCGAGCAGGCTCTTCAGCTCGCCGTAGAGGTCGGCCGTGATGTCGACCGGCATCGGGATCTCGAAGGTGCGCGCGTTGTCGCCCTTCAACAGGCGGAGGCGCACCTCGGTGCTCCCGGAGTGCCGGCCGAGGACGGCGCCGAGCTCCGTGACGACGTCGGTGGTGGCGCGGAACTCGGGCATGCTCAGCACGAGCGGGCCGTTGCTCGCCGCGACCCCGAGGTCGGGCTGGAACATGCTCACGGCGTGGAGGTTCATGCCGTCGTCGCGGACGCTCACGCGCCCCTTCAGGACGATGATGGCGTCGCCCACGAGGGTCGGCCCGAACTCCTGGTAGGTCTTCCCGAGGAACATGGCGCTGATCTCGCCGGAGAAGTCCTCGACGGTGATGATGCCGTACGGGTTGCCGGAGTTCCGGGCGACGCGGTGCTGGACGCTGGTGATGAGACCCGCGACGGTGACGGTCTCGCCGTCGATGGAGTCGTCGCTCGAGGTGATGTGCGTGACCGTCGTCGACGCGTGCTTGGCCAGCTGGAGCTCGAGACCGGCCAGCGGGTGGTCGGAGACGTAGAGGCCGAGCATGTCGCGTTCGAAGGCGAGCTTGTCGCGCTTCGACCACTCCGGCCGGGCCGGCACCTGCTGGACCTGCTCGGGTTCGTCCCACAGCGAGTCGAAGTCGAAGCCGACCTGGCCGTTCGCCTCGGCCCGCTTCTCGCTGACCGCGGCCTCGACGGCGCTCTCGTGGATCTCGACCAGGGCGCGCCGCGTGTCGCCGAGAGAGTCGAAGGCGCCGGCCTTTACCAGCGACTCGATGGTGCGCTTGTTGGCGACGGGGATCGGCACCTTGCGGAGGAAGTCGTGGAACGACGAGAAGGCGCCCTTCTCCTGCCGGGCGGCGATGATGTGGTCGACGACGTTGAAGCCGACGTTCCGCACCGCGCCCATGCCGAAGCGGATGTCTTCGCCGACGGCCGCGAAGAACCCGATCGACTCGTTCACGTCGGGCGGCAGGACCTTGATGCCCATGCGGCGGCACTCGTTGAGGTAGAGGCCGAGCTTGTCGCGCGAGTCGCCGACGCTCGTGAGGAGCGCGGCCATGTACTCGGCCGGGTAGTGCGCCTTGAGGTAGGCGGTCCAGTACGAGACGACGCCGTAGGCGGCCGAGTGCGCCTTGTTGAAGGCGTAGTCGGAGAAGGGCAGCAGGATGTCCCAGATCTTCTGGACGGCGTCGGCGGAGTACCCGTTGTCGACCATGCCCTGCTGGAAGCCGGCGAACTGCTTGTCGAGCTCGGACTTCTTCTTCTTGCCCATGGCGCGGCGCAGGATGTCGGCCTGCCCGAGGGAGAAGCCGGCGAGCTTCTGCGCGACGCTCATCACCTGCTCCTGGTAGATGATCAGGCCGTAGGTGCCGCCGAGGACCTCGCGGAGCGGCTCCTCGAGCTCGGGGTGGATGCCCGTGATCTCTTGGAGGCCGTTCTTGCGGAGCGCGTAGTTGGTGTGAGAGTTCGCACCCATGGGCCCGGGGCGGTAGAGCGCGATGACCGCCGAGATGTCTTCGAAGTTGTCGGGCTTCATCAGCCGGAGGAGACCGCGCATGGGCCCGCCGTCGAGCTGGAACACGCCGAGGGTGTCGCCGGAGGCCAGGAGGTCGTAGGCGCCCTTGTCGTCGAGCTCGAGCTCTTCGAGCACGAGGTCGAAGCCGCGGTTCGTCTTGATGTTGTCGAGGGCGTCGTTGATGATCGTGAGGTTGCGGAGCCCCAGGAAGTCCATCTTGATCAGGCCGAGCGCCTCGGAGGCCGGATAGTCGAACTGCGTGACGATCTGGCCGTCCTGCTCGCGCTTCATGATCGGGATGATGTCGATCAGCGGATCGCTCGACATGATCACGCCCGCCGCGTGGACGCCCCACTGGCGCTTCAGCCCCTCGAGGCCGAGCGCGGTGTCGAAGACCGTCTTGGCCTCGGGGTCGCCCTCGACGACGGCCCGGATGTCGCCGGCCTCTTTGAAGCGCGGGTGCTCGCGGTCGAAGATGCCCGTCAGCGGGATGTCCTTGCCCATGATCGCGGGCGGCATCGCCTTCGTCAGCTTCTCGCCCATGCCGAACGGGAAGCCGAGCACGCGCGAGGAGTCCTTGAGGGCCTGCTTCGCCTTGATCGTGCCGTAGGTGACGATCTGGGCCACGCGCTCGGAGCCGTACTTCTCGGTCACGTAGTTGATGACCTCGGTGCGGCGTCGGTCGTCGAAGTCGACGTCGAAGTCGGGCATCGACACGCGGTCGGGGTTGAGGAAGCGCTCGAAGATCAGGCCGTGCCGGATCGGGTCGAGGTCGGTGATCCGCATGGCGTATGCGGCCATCGACCCGGCGCCGGACCCACGGCCGGGGCCGACCCGGATGCCGTGGTCTTTCGACCAGTTGATGAAGTCGGCCACGACGAGGAAGTATCCGGGGAAGCCCATCTGCGCGATGACGCCGACCTCGTAGTCGGCCCGCTCGCGGACCTCGGGCGTGATGCCGTCGGGGTAGCGGTAGGCGAGGCCCTTCTCGACCTCCTTCTTGAACCAGGTCTCCTCGGTCTCGCCCTCGGGGACGGGGTACCGGGGCATGTAGTTCGCCTCGGTGTCGAACTTCACCTCGCATCGCTCGGCGATGAGGAGGGTGTTGTCGCAGGCCTCGGGGTGGTCGCGGAAGAGGTGGCGCATCTGCGCGGCCGACTTCAGGTAGAACTCGTCGGCGTCGAACTTGAAGCGGTTGGGGTCGCTGAGGGTGGACCCGGACTGCACGCACAGGAGCGCGGCGTGGCTCGTGGCGTCGTGCTCGTGCGTGTAGTGGAGGTCGTTGGTCGCGACGAGCGGGAGGTCGAGCTGCTTCGCCAGGCGGAGCAGGTCGTCCATGATCCGGCGCTCGATGCCGAGCCCGTGGTCCATGATCTCGGCGAAGTAGTTCTCGCGGCCGAAGATGTCGCGGAAGTCGCTCGCCGCCTGGACTGCGGCGTCGTACTGGCCGAGGCGGAGGCGCGTCTGCACCTCGCCGCTCGGGCAGCCGGTGGTCGCGATCAGGCCCTTGGCGTGCTCCGACAGGATCTCGCGATCCATCCGCGGCTTGAAGTAGTAGCCCTCGAGCGACGCCTTCGACGACAGCCGGAACAGGTTGTGCATGCCCTCGGTCGACTCCGACAAAAGAGTCATGTGCGTGTACGCGCCGGCGCCGGAGACGTCGTCACGCCCGCCGTCGCCCCATTTCACGCGGGTCTTGTCGGACCGGTGGGTGCCGGGCGTGATGTAGGCCTCGGTGCCGATGATCGGCTTGATGCCGGCGTCGGTGGCGGTCTTGTAGAAGTCGAACGCGCCGAAGACGTTGCCGTGGTCGGTGACCGCGACCGCGGGCATGCCCTGCTTGGCGGCCTCTTCGATGAGGGGCTTGACCCGCGCGGCCCCGTCGAGCATCGAGTATTCGCTGTGCACGTGGAGGTGCACGAAGGAATCGGTGCTCGTGGGCAAAGCGCCTCCTGGAGGGTCGTCGCGAGTGGGGCGGAATCAGCCTAACCGGGGCCGCCGACATCGTCGGGCGTGTCGCTCTCAGGCGGCGCGGAGGACCTCGAGGGCGTGCCGGAGGTCGTCCGGGTAGGTCGACCGGAACTCCACCCACTCCCCCGTGGCGGGGTGGTGGAAGGCGAGCTGGACGGCGTGCAGCCACTGCCTCGTCAGACCCAGGCGGGCCGACAGCGTCGGGTCGGCGCCGTAGAGCGTGTCGCCCACGCAGGGGTGCCGCTGAGCGGCCATGTGGACCCGGATCTGGTGCGTGCGCCCGGTCTCGAGGTGGATCTCGAGGAGCGAGGCGGCGCGGAAGGCCTCGACCGTCTCGTAGTGCGTGACCGAGGGCTTGCCGTCGACGACGACCGCGAACTTCCAGGACGAGGAGGGGTGGCGGCCCAGCGGGGCGTCGATCGTGCCGGTGAGCGGGTCGGGGTGGCCCTGCACGACCGCGTTGTAGATCTTCTCGACCGTCCGCTCGCGGAACGCCTGCTTGAGCAGCGTGTACGCGCGCTCCGACTTCGCGACGACCATGAGCCCGGAGGTCCCGACGTCGAGGCGGTGCACGATGCCGGCGCGCTCGGCGGCGCCGCTGGTGGAGATCGCGAAGCCGGCTGCGGCGAGTCCGCCGAGGACGGTGGGCCCGGTCCAGCCGACCGAGGGGTGAGCGGCGACGCCCACCGGCTTGTCGACGACCACGATGTCGTCGTCGTCGTGGACGATGTCCATGCCGGGCACGGACGCCGCGACCACGGACGGCCCCTGACGCGGCTCCCAGGTGACCTCGAGCCACGATCCTGCGTCGAGGCGGTCGGACTTGCCGACGGTCTTCTGGTCGACCGTGACCCCGCCCGCGGCCGCCACCTCGGCGGCGAAGGTCCGGCTGAAGCCGAGCAGCTTCGCGAGAGCGGCGTCGACGCGCTCGCCCGCCAGCCCGTCGGGGACCGGCAGCGACCTCGTCTCGCTCACGAGTCGTCTCGGGCGGGAGCGGAAGCGACCGGGTGCGCAGGATCGACGCCCGAGGCCTCGTCGGAACCCACGCCGTCGGCGTCGACGCGCTTCGAGGCCCGCACCCCGTCGAGCCCCACGCCGAGCAGCGTCAGCAGCAGCAGGAGCCCCATGCTCGACACGATGAAGGTGTCGGCGACGTTGAAGATGGCGGGCAGGATCCACGGGAGGTAGATGAAGTCGACGACGTGGCCGACGCCGAAGCCGGGCTCCCGGAAGAGCCGGTCGGTGAGGTTGCCGAGCGTGCCGCCGAGGAGCATCCCGAGCATGAGCGCCCAGCGGAACGAGTGGATCCTGCGCGCGAAGACGATGATCGCGACCACGACCGCCGCAGCGGCGAGGGAGAAGACCCAGGTCGACCCGGTCGCGAGCGAGAACGCCGCTCCGGGGTTCTTCACGAAGTGGAGCCTCAGCCAGGGGCCCAGGACGTCGACGTCTTGTCCGAGCGTCAGGTTGTGCGTGACCAGCCACTTGGTGCCCTGGTCGAGCAGATAGACGATGACAGCGACGAAGGCCAGTGTCAGCAGCATGCGGACACTGGCCTTCGTCGCGGCCGTGCTAGTTCGAGCCAAAGCCCTGGTAGCTCGCGGGCGCGCTGGACTGAGCCGAGACGGGCTCGGGTGCCGAGCCGGCCCCGTCGCCCTCGAGCTCGCGCAGCTGGCCCTCGATGTAGCCCTTCAGCTTCTGGCGGTACTCGCTCTCGAAGCTGCGGAGGCTCTCGATGCGGTGCTCGAGACCGATGCGCTCGTTGTCGAGGCGCTCGACCTGCGCACGCTGCTCGTTCTCGATCTTCTCGGCGCGGGCGCGGTACTCGTTGTCGAACTGCTCCGTGCGGGCCTTCTGCTCGGCCTCGATCTTCTCGACCTGCGCGCGGTGCTCGGCCTCGAACTGCTCGACTTGGGCGCGCTGAGCGGCCTCGGCCTCGGAGACGATGCGGGCGGCGGTGGCGTGACCCTCGGCGATGAGCTGGTCGCGCTTCTCGATGCCCTCGCGGACGTGCTCCTCGTGGAGACGGCGGGCGAGCTGCAGCAGGTTGTTGGTGCTGGTGGTCTCGTCGGCGCTCGGGGCGGTGTACGCCGGGGGTGCGGAGACGGCGGCGGCGGCAGGGGCCGGTGCCGGGGTCGGCTCGGGCTCGGGGGTCGGCTCGGGAGCTGCGGCGACGGGCTCGGGCTCGGCGACCGGAGTCGGCTCGGGCGCGGCGGGAGCGGAGGCGACCGGGGCGGCAGCAGGAGCGGCGGAGGCCGACTTCTGGAGCTCCTCGATGCGCGACTCGCCGGCGGCGAGGCGCTGGCGGAGCTCTTCGTTCTCCTGGCCGAGTCGGCGGAGCTCGACGACGACCTCGTCGAGGAAGTCGTCGACCTCGTCTTGGTCGTAGCCCTCACGGAACTTCGTCGGCTGGAACCGCTTGTTGACTACGTCTTCCGGCGTCAAAGCCATTGCCGTCACCTCGTGAATCTTCTGGATCGTGGTTTGTGGGGGTGTCTCCCCCGTGCTGCAGGACCCGGATGGGACCGTGCGGAGACACCGTGCGCGGACAGCCTACAACGACAACAGTCGACCTGACCTGCAGGCTGAAGGTCGCGTCGCGGCTTCCGGCCGCTAGAGGGCGGAGCGCGACACGGCGGAGGCGACGCTCATGAGGATGACCACCGCGAGCATCACGATGCTCCATCCGAAGTCGAGCGCGACCGAGCCGAGCCGGATCGGGGGGAGCACGCGGCGGATCGCCTTGATGGGCGGATCGGTCGTCGTGTAGGTCACCTCGGCGAGCACCAGGAGGGCGCCGCGGGGGCGGTAGCTCCGGCTCACGGACTGCGTGAGGTCGAAGATGAACCGCGCCCACATCAGCAGGAAGAAGACGAACAGTGCGACGTAGACGATCGTCGCGAAGAGGTGGACGATCATGGGTGGGCCATCAACTCGCACGGCTCGGGCGCGGTGGACCCGCGGGCGGAAACTTCTAGGACTGCGTGAAGAACGACGCTTCGATGTCGGACTCTACCTCAGCAGCATCTCCGCTCACCGCGATGTGCGCCGGGGAGAGCAGGAACACCTTGTTCGTCACTCGCTCGATCTTGCCGTACAGACCCTGGGAGAGACCGCTGGCGAAGTCGACCAGGCGGCGGGCGTCGCCCTCGCTCATCTGCGAGAGGTTGATGATGACGGGGATGCCGTCGCGGAAGCTCGCGGCGATCGCCTGGGCGTCCTTGTACTCGCGGGGGTGGACTGTGAGGATCTCGTTCATCTCGGTGGGAGCCGCATTCTTGGTCGTCGTGGTGCGACGCAGGGGCGTCACGGGAGCGCGGTTCGCCGTGGCGGCCGGGGCCGGCTGCACGGGCGACGCGGGTGCCTGCTTGGGGGCGTGCGCGGTCTTCTGCACGGGGTGCGAGCCGTGCGGCGCGTGCGCTGCGGCCGGCTGGGGCGCGGTGGCCTGCGCGGGTGCCGGTGCGGCGGCGCGGGCCGGGGTCTCCTGCGCGACGGACTCGTCGTACTCGAGTTCTTCGTCGGCAAGACCCAGGTAGATCAGGCTCTTCTTCAGCGGGTTCGCCATGGTGTCCTCCGGTCGTGGCTCGTCTGAGACGACATTAACCAGCGTCCGGCCGGTTTCCCGTGATTGCCGTCCCGATTCGCAGGTGTGTCGCGCCTTCGGCGATCGCTTCGGCGAAGTCGTGCGACATGCCGGCGGAGACGGCGTCGGCCGCAGGATCGAGAGACCTCACGACGTCGGACAGCTCGCGGAGCCGCGCGAAGGCCGGTCGAAGGTCCTCGTCGAGGGGCGCGACGGCCATGACACCGCGGAGGGCGAGTCCGGGCGCGGCGAGGACGCGCTCCACGAGCGGCTCCAGAGCATCGGGACGGACACCGCCGCGACCCGGGTCGTCGGTGAGGTTGATCTGGACGAAGCCGTCGACCACGCGGCCGTCGTCGACACCGAGGGCGTCGACGACGCTGTCGCGGTCGAGCGAGTGGACCGCCTCGACGTACGCGCGCGCCTGCCGGGCCTTCTTCGACTGGAGCTGCCCCACGAAGTGCCAGCGGAGCCCGTCGAGATCGCTCGTCGAGGCAGCCTTCGCCTGCGCCTCCTGGTGCCGGTTCTCCCCCACGTCGCGGATGCCGAGCGAGTAGAGCTCGCGCACCAGCGACTCGGGGTGGAACTTCGTCACCACGATGGTGGTGACGCTCTCGGGCGCTCGTCCGGCGGACCGTGCGGCGTCGGCGATCCTGCTCAGGATCCCGCCGAGGCGGTCTTCCAGCTCGGCGCCGGTCGCGGTCATGCCCCTACTTCAGGAAGTCGGGGACGTCGAGGTCGTCGTCGCCGTCGTCGAACACCGGGTCGGAGGCGCGCGTGGCGGCCTCTTCGGGGCGCTGGTAGGTGGGCATGGTGCCGCTGTCGGCGATCGCGCTCACGCCGGCCACCGTGGTGGTCGCCGGACCGTCGGACTCGACGAAGCTCGAGCGGCGCTCCTTCGTCTTCGTCGTGGGCTCGCCGCCGTCGAAGCCGGCGGCGATGACGGTGACGCGCACCTCGTCGCCGAGGGTGTCGTCGATGACGGCACCGAAGATGATGTTCGCCTCGGGGTGGACGGCCTCCTGGACCAGGCGAGCAGCGTCGTTGATCTCGAAGATGCCGAGGTTCGATCCGCCCTGGATGGAGAGCAGGACGCCGTGGGCGCCGTCGATGGACGCCTCGAGGAGGGGCGACGCGACGGCCAGCTCGGCCGCCTTGATAGCCCGGTCGGCGCCGCGGGACGAGCCGATGCCCATCAGCGCGGATCCGGCCCCCTGCATGACGCTCTTGACGTCGGCGAAGTCGAGGTTGATCAGGCCGGGCGTGGTGATGAGGTCGGTGATGCCCTGAACACCGGCGAGGAGCACCTGGTCGGCCGTGCCGAAGGCCTCGACCATCGAGATGCCGCGCTCGGAGATCTCGAGCAGGCGGTCGTTGGGGACGACGATGAGGGTGTCGACCTCTTCTTTGAGCTGGGCGACGCCCGCCTCGGCCTGAGCCTGGCGGCGGCGGCCCTCGAAGCCGAACGGCTTCGTGACGACACCGATGGTCAGAGCGCCGATGCTCTTGGCGATCCGCGCGACGACCGGTGCGCCACCGGTGCCGGTGCCGCCGCCCTCGCCCGCGGTGACGAAGACCATGTCGGCTCCGGCCAGAGCCTCCTCGATCTCCTCCGCGTGGTCTTCCGCCGCGCGGCGACCCACCTCGGGGTCGGCGCCGGCGCCGAGACCGCGCGTCAGCTCGCGGCCGACGTCGAGCTTGACATCGGCGTCGCTCAGCAGGAGGGCCTGCGCGTCGGTGTTGATCGCGATGAACTCGACGCCGCGGAGTCCGAGCTCGATCATGCGGTTGACGGCATTGACGCCACCGCCGCCGACACCGACGACCTTGATGACGGCTAGGTAGTTATGGTTCGTTGTCACGTCGGCCTCCGCCTGAAAAGTTCTGTCGTTATGGCAACACTGGTGTTCAGCAACCCTGGTGTTCGGGTAAGCCTAAAGTTCTACTTGAAGCTTAAACTTATGCTCAGTATGCATATCCTGCAGTCACAAGGTAGGTGCCTCGTCTGAGCGGTGTTACGAGGCGGACCGCGTGTCGCGAAACGAGCCCGCGATTTGCCTCTCGCGACTTCGTCACCTGGTCCGGATGATCCCGTTGTCCGGAGCCGAGACGTCGTAGACGACGGCCTGCTTCGGGTTCCGGGCCTTGTGGTCGCGGATGAGGCCCGCGAGCAGCTGAGCCTTCCGGTCGGAGGCGTCGGCGCTCCCCCAGACGACCTGCTCGCCGGTGCTGAGGGTCAGCGTCACGTCGTCGGCCGTCGACGCCTGCACGGCCTTCACCGTGCTTCGGAGCTGCGCCGGCAGCGACAACAGGACTTCGGCCGTCGACCGGTAGACGCGCCCGTCGAGGCTGCCGCCCTTCAGGTCGACGACGGGGTAGCCGGCGGCCTGCTTCGTCGACGTCGCGATGACGACGCCCGCCGGGTCGACGAGCTCGAAGGTCTTGCCGACCTTCACCGAGGCGATCGGCTGCCGCTCCGTGATGCGCACCACGAGGGTGTGCGGCGGCATGGTCTCGGTCACGTACGACTCGATGAGCGGGAAGTCGGAGAGGTCGCGCTTCACGGCCCCGAAGTCGACCAGGGCCAGCGGCTTGCCGAGCTGCTGGTCGAGCGAGGCCTGCACGGCCGCCTTGTCGACGCGGGAGGTCCCCTCGACCTTCACTGTCTCGAGCGACAGGAGCGGCGAGAAGACGCTGATCGTCACGGCGCCGACCAGAGCCACGACGACAGCGGCGGCGGTGATCCAGGCGGCGCGCCGGTGCCTCGAGCGCCGGGTGAAGCGGCGGACCTCCGTGCGCTCGACAGCGCGCCGGGCTGCAGCCGCTCGACGGGCCAGGCGCCGGGCTGCCCGGGCCCGCTCGCGCGCCTCGGCTGCCGAGGTGTCGGGGGCGTCGAGGAACGCAGGATCGTGCGCCCGCGCCCCGCCGTCGGAGCCGCGGTCGCGCTCCCTCTCGCCCGTGATGGTCGTGGTCGGCGCAGCGGCGACCGGCTGGGCGGGATCCCGCGGGGTCGTCGAAGCAGACGGGGTCGCCGCAGGAGGGGTCGCCGCAGGAGGCGCAGGACGCCGCACCGGCGTCCGGTCGAAGCCCTCGGGACGCTTCACGAGACGGGACTCACTCGACCGGAGCGGGCGTCGCCGACGCTGTCGTCTCGAGGCTCCCGAGCAGCTGGGGGACGATCCGGTACACGTCGCCGCAGCCGAGGGTGATCACGAAGTCGCCGTCGCGGGCGACCTCCGCGACCCGGTCGGCCGCCGCCTGCCAGTCGGGGACGTAGTCGACCCGCGAGGGATCCTGGAAGCGGCCCGACACGAGCGCTCCGGTGACGCCGGGCTCCGGGTCTTCGCGGGCGCCGTAGACGTCGAGGACCACGGTGTGGTCGGCGAGGGTCTCGTAGGCCTCCGCGAACTCCCCCGCCATCATGCGGGTGCGGCTGTAGAGATGCGGCTGGTGGACGGCGATGATCCTGCCGTCTCCGACCACCGAGCGCGCGGCCTTCAGCGCGGCCTGCACCTCGGTCGGGTGGTGGGCGTAGTCGTCGTAGACACTGACGCCCCGGACGGTGCCGTGGAGCTCGAAGCGCCGCTGCGTGCCGCCGAACACCTCGAGGCCCATGACGGCCTCCTCGGGGGAGAGTCCGAGGCCGACGAGCACGGTGTAGGCGCCGGCCGCGTTGAGCGCGTTGTGGTGGCCGGGCACCGCGAGCTGGACGCGGCGGCTGATGCCCTCGTGCGTGAGGGTGAAGGCCACGGGCCCGGAGGTGGTGACCTCGGTCACACGCACGTCGGCGGTCTCGGCGGTGCCGAAGGTCACGACCCGCGCAGGATCGAGAGACCGGGTGACCTCGACGGCCCCCGCGTCGTCGCTCGAGATGGCGACGAACTCGCCCGCCCGCTGCGCGAAGGTCACGAAGGCCTCGTCGAACGCCTCTCTCGAGCCGTAGTGGTCGAGGTGGTCGGCGTCGACGTTGGTGATGAGCGCGATCGACGTGTCGTAGAGGAGGAACGAGCCGTCGGACTCGTCGGCCTCGATGACGAAGAGGTCGTCGGAGCCGCCCTTGGCGCTCACGCCGAGCGACTGGATGACGCCGCCGTTGACGAAGCTCGGGTCGCGGTCCGCCTCGAGGAGAGCGGTGATGATCATGCCGGTCGACGTCGTCTTGCCGTGGGCTCCGGCGACGGACACGAGCCGCTGGCCGGCGATCAGCCAGGCGAGGGCCTGCGAGCGGTGCAGGACGGGCAGCCCCTTCTCGAGGGCGAGCACGTACTCGGGGTTGTCCTGCCAGAGCGCTCCGGTGACGACGAGCGTGTCGGCGTCGCCGACGTTCTCGGCGGCGTGGCCGATGGCGATGGTGGCTCCGAGGTCGCGGAGGCTCGCGATGTTGTCGCTGTCTCGCGTGTCGGACCCGGTGACCGTGACGCCTGCCGCCAGGAAGACCCGCGCGATGCCGCTCATGCCGGAGCCGCCGATGCCGACGAAGTGGACCCGGCCGAGTTCTTCGGGCAGAGGCTGGCTGAGGTCGGGCTTGATCATGGCTTCTCGCTGAGGGTCGTGGTTCGGGGAGACGAGGACGAGGCCTCGATGACGAGGTCGACCATGCGGTCGGCGCCGGTGCGGAAGCCGACGGACGCGCTCCGGGCGGCCATGTCGGCGATCCTGGCGCGGTCGAGGAGGACGGGCACGACGTGGGAGCGTACCCAGGCCGGCGTGAACTGCGCGTCGGCGACGAGCTCGGCTCCCCCGGCCTCGACCACGTCGGTGGCGTTGAAGCGCTGCTCGCCGTTGCCGACGGGATACGGGATGAGGACCGCGGGCAGGCCCAGCGCGGTGAGCTCGCTGACGGTGGCGGATCCTGCTCGAGAGACGACGAAGTCGGCCGCGGCGAGGGCGAGGTCCATCCGGTCGCAGTACTTCAGGAGGTGGTAGTCGGCGAGGGAGGTGCTCGAGAGCTCGGACTTCTCGCCGGTGATGTGCAGGATCTGCCAACCGGCCCCGAGCACGGCCTCGGCCGAGCGCGACACCGTCTCGTTCAGGCGCCTCGCACCCGTGGAGCCGCCGGTCACGAGAAGGGTCGGCTTCGCGGGGTCGAGGCCGAAGAACTGCAGCGCCTCGCTCTTCACGCCGTGGCGGTCGAGGTTCTCGATCTCGTCGCGGAGGGGCATGCCGACCTGGCGTCCGTGCCGGAGCCTCGTCGAGGCGAAGACGACGCCGACGTGCTTCGTGAGGAACGATCCGAGGACGTTCGCCATGCCCGGCTTCGCGTTGGCCTCGTGCACGACGATCGGCACGCGGCTCCGCCAGGCGGCGAGGTAGGCGGGCGCTGCCGCGTAGCCGCCGAACCCGACGACGACGTCGACCCGGTGCTCGGCGAGCAGCCGCCGGACGCCGGAGATGGACGAGACGATGCGCTTCGGGAAGGCGAGGGCCTTCGCGTTCAGACGGCGCGGGAACGGAAGTCGGGGCACCGTGAGCAGCTCGTAGCCGCGGGCTGGCACCAGTCGGGCCTCGAGGCCCTCGGCGGTGCCGAGCACCAGGATGACCGCCCCCGGCTCCCTCCGACGCAGCCGGTCGGCCGTCGCGAGGAGGGGGTTCACATGCCCGGCGGTGCCGCCGCCGGCGAGGAGGTACGTCGTCACCGGAGAGACCCTACCCGCTCGCGGGTCGCGATCTCGGACGCCTCGGCGTCGGGCGCGTGGTGCAGGAACGAGAGCACCACGCCGAGCGCCGCGAGCACGAAGATGAGCGACGACCCTCCCGCGCTGATGAGCGGGAGAGGCACCCCGAGCACCGGGAGGAGCCCCAGGACGACGGCGATGTTGACGAGCGCCTGACCGATGATCCAGGTCATGATCGCGCCGGTCACGATCCGGACGAACGCGGTGTCGGAGCGGCGCACGATCTTGATGAACGAGACGGCGAGCACGATGAAGAGGCCGAGCACGACGCACGCGCCGATGAGCCCGAGCTCCTCGCCGATGATCGCGTAGATGAAGTCGTTGTCGGCCTCGGGCAGCCACGACCACTTGGCCTTCGAGTTGCCGAGCCCGACGCCGAAGACGCCTCCGGAGGCCATCGCCCAGAGGCCGTGGGTCGTCTGCCAGCAGGTCGACTGGTAGGCCTCGGCGGTGTCGCAGCCGGCGAGCCAGGCCGAGATGCGCGTCGACCGCGAGCTGCCGCCGTTGATCGTGAGCAGCGGGATCGCGACGGCCATGAGGAGGAGCGGCACGACGAAGAACTTCAGCCGCACCCCGCTGAGGAACACCCCGACACCGACGAGGAGAAGCAGGATCAGGGTCGTCCCGAGGTCGCCGCCGCGCATGACGAGGGCGACCGCGATGAGCACGACCGGGACGAGCGGGACGGCGACCTGCCGCCAGTCGTCGAGCCGGTTCTCCTTCTTGACCAGGATCATGCCGATCCAGATGCAGAGGGTCAGCTTCAGGAACTCCGACGGCTGGGCGCTGAAGGAGCCGATGTGGATCCAGTTGCGGTTTCCGTTGACCGTGACGCCGAGCGGCGTGAACACCAGCAGCTGCAGGACCATGGAGGCGGCCAAGAGGTGCCAGGCGTACTTCTGCCACGCCCAGGTGGGCACCCTCGACAGCACGAGCATGAGGGGGACGCCGACCGCGGCGAAGATGCCCTGGCGGAGGAACGCCCCGAAGAAGTCGTGCGTCGCGACGTACTGCTCGACGCTCGACGACGACAGGACCATGACGAGGCCGAAGACCACGAGGAACACCGCCGTGCCGGCGACGACGAAGAACGAGGTCGACTCGGCCGCGAAGAGCTTCTTGACGGCGACGAGTGCCGCCCCGTGCTGTGCGTCGCGCCCGCGCGCCGTCGATCCCTCAGGGACCAGGCGTCGCGGGAGGCTCGATGGGGTGTCGGCCATCGGCGTCACCTCCCAGGTGGTCGTGGACGGCCCGGGCGAACGCGTCGCCCCGGGCGCCGTAGTCGGCGAACTGATCGAAGGATGCCGCAGCGGGTGCCAGGAGCACGGTGTCCCCGCTCTCGGCGACCCCGGCCGCGAGGCCCACGGCCCGCGTCATCACCCGTTCAGTGTCGGGCTCGTCGACCTCGAAGACCGGGATGCCGGGGGCGTGTCGCCGGAAGGCGTCCCTGAGCATCTCCCGGTCGCGGCCGATCAGCACGGCCGCCTTCAGGCCGGACGTGTCGTCGCGCACGAGGGGTGCGACATCGACGCCCTTGAAGAGGCCGCCGACGATCCACACGACGCTGCCCGCAGCCACGAGGGATGCTCTCGCCGCGTGCGGGTTGGTGGCCTTGGAGTCGTCGATCCAGGTGATCCCGCCCGACGTCGCGACGACCTCGGAGCGGTGGTGGTCGGCTCGGAAGGCTGCGACGGCCAGGTGGATCGCGTCGGGCGGGACGTCGAGCGAGCGCGCGAGGGCGGCGGCGGCGAGGACGTCTGCGACGAGGTGCGGCGCGTCGAGCCCCGACTCGGTGAGCGTCTCGAGGGTGGTGAGCTCGAGGGCGCGGTGCTGTCGGTCGTCGAGGAACGCGCGGTCGACGAGGAGCGCCTCGACCACGCCGAAGTCGCTCACCGGCGGAGCGTCGACCCCGAAGCCGACGGCGCGGCAGCCCTCCTCCACGTCGGCCTCCTGGACGAGCCGCATCGTGGTCGGGTCGGCACGGTTGTAGACGCAGGCGATCCGCGTGTTCGCGTAGACCCGCCCCTTCGCGGCCCGGTAGGCGTCGTGGCCGCCGTGCCACTCGAGGTGGTCGTCCTCGACGTTCAGGCAGACGGAGGCCGCAGGATGCAGGGCTCCCGGGCCCTCGATCGGCAGGTAGTGCAGCTGGTGGCTCGAGAGCTCGACGGCCAGCACGTCGAAGCCGCCGGGCTCCCGGACCGCGTCGAGCACGGGCAGGCCGATGTTGCCGCAGGCCGCGACGGTCCGCTCGTCGGCCGCGAACATCGCAGCAGTCAGCTGGGTGGTCGTCGTCTTGCCGTTGGTGCCGGTCACGAGAACCCACTCGGCGACCTTGGCGGTCTTGTCGCGCACCCGCCAGGCGAGCTCGACGTCGCCCCAGACCGCCGCGCGCGAGCCGGTGGCCCACACGACGAGCGGGTGATGGGGCGCGAAGCCGGGGCTCACGACGACGACGTCGGCGTCGAACGCGACGAGCTCGTCGGGCGGCGTGTCGAGGTCGGGCTGGACGACGAGCCGCGCGCCGATGACGGGCAGGAGCCGGGCTGCGTCGGAGTCGCCGCCCGGTGCGACGACGAGGACGTCGGCGCCGAGTTCGCAGAGCGTGTCGGCGACCGAGAAGCCGGTCACGCCGAGGCCGAGGACGCCGACGCGGAGCCCCTTCCAGTCGGCGTGCCAGCTCGTGAGGGCGTCGAGGCGCGAGCCGCCGCCGGGCAGCGGGGAGACGGGTGAGTCGCTCATCAGACCTTCGAGATCCACTCGAGGTAGAACGTGCCGACTCCGGCGGCGACGAAGAGCCCGCCGATGATCCAGAACCGGACGACGACCGTCACCTCGGCCCAGCCCTTGAGCTCGAAGTGGTGGTGCAGCGGGCTCATCAGGAAGATGCGCTTGCCGTGCGTGAGCTTGAAGTAGATCCGCTGCAGGATCACCGAGCCGGTGACGATCAGGAACAGGCCGCCGATCAGCACGAGGAGGAGCTCGGTGCGGCTCAGGATCGCAAGGGCCGCGAGGGCGCCGCCGAGGCCGAGCGAGCCGGTGTCGCCGAGGAAGATCTGCGCCGGCGACGTGTTCCACCACAGGAACCCGATGAGGCCGCCCGAGATGCAGGCCGCCACGACCGCGAGGTCGAGCGGATTCGTCGTGGTGTAGCAGGCCTCCTGGACGGCGCGGGCACTCGTGCAGAGCTGGTTGTTCTGCCAGAAGCCGATGAAGATGTACGACCCGATGGCGAGGATCGACGCGCCCGTGGCGAGCCCGTCGAGCCCGTCGGCGACGTTGACGCCGTTCGAGGCCGACGTCGTGATCATGACCACCCAGACGGTGAACAGGATCGCGCCGAGCAGCGACCCGCCGAACGCCAGGTCGAGCCAGGGGATGTCGCGGACGCCCGAGATGAAGGTCGAGGCGGCCGTCTGGCCGTTCCGGCCGTGCACGGTGAGCGCCAGGACCGCGAAGAGCACTGCGACCAGGACCTGGCCGAGGATCTTCGCCCAGCCGGTGAGGCCGAGGCTCCGCTGGTTGCGCACCTTGGTGAAGTCGTCGAGGAACCCGACGAAGCCGAGCCCGACCATCATCAGCAGGACGAGGAGGCCGCTCGTGGTGAGGCGGTCGCCGCCGACGAGGTGGCCGACGAGGTAGCCGATCACGGTGCCGAGGATCAGGACGATTCCGCCCATGGTCGCGGTGCCGCGCTTGGTGTGGTGCGACTGGGGGCCGTCGCTCCGGATGAACTGGCCCCAGCCGAGGCGGTGGAACAGCCGGATGAACAGCGGGGTGAGCAGCAGGGTGAAGACGAGCGAGACGGAGCCGCCGATGAGCAGGGCGATCACGCGGTCACTCCCGCGAGGCGGTCGCCGAGGAACCGGAGGCCCGCCGACTTGGACGACTTCACCAGCACGACGTCGCCGTCGCGGAGGTCGGCCTTCAGGACGTCGTAGGCCGCGTCGGAGTCGGGAACCAGCATGGTCTCACCATCCCACGAACCCTCGAGCCCGGCCGCCATGTGGACGTGGCGAGCCGCATCGCCGACGACGACGAGCCTGTGGATGTTGAGGCGGACGACGAGGCGGCCGATGCGGTCGTGCTCGTCTCGGGCGAACTCGCCGAGCTCGGCCATCTCGCCGAGGACGGCGACCGAGCGCTGCCCGGGGCCGGTGATCTGCGCGAGCGTCTTCAGCGCCGCCGCGACGGAGTCGGGGCTGGCGTTGTAGGCGTCGTTGATGACGGTGACGCCGGGCCCTCCGTCGAGGACCTCCATGCGCCAGCGCTCGGCTCGGGTGACGCCCTCGAGGACGGTGGCGGCCCGGTCGACGTCGAGGCCCCACTCCCCCGTGACCGACAGGGCGGCCAGGGCGTTCATCACGTGGTGCTCGCCGAGGATCCTGAGCGAGACCTCGCGGGTGAGGCCGGGGGCGTGCAGCGTGAACGAGGTGCCGGTGGCGGTGACCTCGATGTCGGTGGCGCGGTACTCCGCCCCCTCGGTGAGGCCGAAGGTGACGACGCGGGCTGCGGTGTCGTCGGCCATTCCTGCGACCCGGAAGTCGTCGCGGTTGAGGATCGCGGTCGCGGAGGCCGGGAGGTCGGTGACCATCTCGGCCTTGGCCGCGCGGGTGCCCTCGATGCCGCCGAAGCCGTCGGCGTGGGCCATGCCCACCTTGAGCACGACGCCCGTGTCGGGCTTCGCGATACCCACGAGGCGCTTGATCTCGCCGGGACCCGCCGCACCCATCTCGCAGACGAGGTAGCGGGTGTCGAAGTCGGACCGGAGCATCGAGATCGGTGCCCCGACGTGGTTGTTGAACGAGCCCTCGGGAGCGACGGTCGGGCCGAGGTCGCTCAGGATCGCCCGAAGCATGTTCTTGGTGCTGGTCTTGCCGTTCGATCCGGTGATCCCGACCACGCGCAGGCGGTCGGCGCCGTCTCGCGCGTCGCGGATGCGCGCGACGACCTCGCGGGCGAGGTCGGCCAGGGCCACGACTCCGTCGGCGACCAGGATCACGGGGACGCCGGCCTCGACCGGCGCCTCGGCGACGACGAGGGCCGCGCCGTTCTCGACAGCGCTGGGCACGAACAGCCGGCCGTCGGTGACCTCGCCGGGCAGGGCGAAGAACACCGAGCCCGCCGTGACCAGGCGCGAGTCGGTCTCGACGGAGCCGGTCACGACGTCGGCCGCCGAGCTGCCTGCCGGGAGGACGAGCTCGCCGCCGACGATCGTGCGGACCTCGTCGAGCGTCAGCGGGATCACTCGGCCCACCCGGCCTCTCGCAGGGCGGCGCGTGCCTCGTCGCGAGCGGAGTAGGGGGTGCGGACCCCTCGGATGTCGCGGTAGTCCTGGTGGCCGGGGCCGGCCCACAGGATCGAGTCGCCCTCGTCCGCGAGCGACACGGCGAACCGGATGGCCGCCTCGGGCGGGCTCACCTCGTGGATCTCGTGGTCGGGGTACGCCTCGCGAGCCGCGTCGACGAGGGTCTTCCGGATCGAGTCGGGGTCTTCGAAGCGCGGGTGGTGGTCGGTCACGACGAGGATGTCGGACCCGGCGGCGGCCACGCGCGCCATCTCGGGCCGCTTGGTGGTGTCGCGGTCGCCGTCGGCGCCGAACAGCATGATGACCTTGCCCGGGGTGAACCGGCGGACGGCGCCCAGCGTGGTCAGGAACGCGTCGGGACTGTGGCCGAAGTCGACGAAGACGCTCGGCCCGCGGTCGCCGGAGACCCGCTCGGTGCGGCCGGGGAGGTAGGCGACGATGCCGCCGTCCTCGTCGAGGGCCTGACCGATGGCCTCGAGCTCGAAGCCCCCCTCCACCATCATGACGATGGCGAGGGCTGCGTCGGCGGCCATGTGCCAGCCGATCATCGGGACGCGGGTGACGAGCGAGCGACCCTCCGGCCCCGATAGGCGGAACTCGGTGTAGGCGGCCTGCTCGTCGAGGATCTCGACCGTCCAGTCGGCGTCGTCCGTGCCCTCGGTGATCGGCGGCACGACCTTGATGGTCGTGACCGGGATCCGAGACGCCTCGACGACGCGCTGCCCGTAGGGCGAGTCGAGCGAGACGACGCCGCGCGCTGCGCGGTCGGGCTGGAACAGAGGCAGCTTCGCCTGGAAGTACTCCTCCATGTCGCCGTAGTCGTCGAGGTGGTCGTGGCTGAGGTTCGTGAAGCCGGCGACGTCGAAGACGAGGCCGTCGACGCGGTTGCGGCTGAGGGCCTGCGCGCTGACCTCCACGGCGACGGCGCGGACCTCGCTCTCGCGCATGCGGGCCAGGAGGGCGTGCATCTCGCTGGCCTCCGGCGTGGTGAGCCGGGAGACGACGGTGAGGTCGCCGATGTGGCGCTCGGCCGTCGACGACAGACCGGTCACGAGGCCCATCTGGCGGAGGATGCCCTCGAGCAGGTAGGACGTCGAGGTCTTGCCGTTGGTGCCGGTGACGGCGAAGAGGAGCGGCGGGTGCTCCATGGTGCGGTACACCCACGCGGAGACGTCTCCGAGCGCTGCGCGCGGAGAGTCGACCAGGATCACGGGGAGCCCTGCGCCCTCGGCGATCTCCGCGCCGCGGGCGTCGGTCAGCAGGGCCACCGCGCCGCCCTCGCGGGCCTCGGCGGCGAACTCGGCGCCGTGCCGGTGCGCACCGGGCATGCCGACGTAGAGGTCGCCCGGGTGGAGGTCGCCGGTCGACAGAGTCACGCCCGTGATCTCGATGCCGTCGATCGAGCCGATGTGCTCGAGTCCGAACTCGCTGGCCAGCTGGCCGAGAGACCTCGCCGAGGGATGTTCCGGACGAAGGACCGGGGGGATCCGGGCACTCAAAGATTCCTCATTTCTTGCCGCGTCGATTCGTGCTGGTGTGACACGGGCGGCCTACCAAGTATCCGGGAGATCGGTGGGGGCCGTGGTCGAGGGCTTCACCCGGTACGTCTCGAGGACCTGGGACATTATCTCGCGGAAGGCGGGGGCCGCCGCGAACGAGGTCTTCAGCGTAGTGGGCTTGTTGAAGGTCACGAGCACGACGTACTGCGGGTTCTCGGCGGGGGCGATGCCGGCGACCGAGATGATGTAGTCGCTGCCGTATCCGCCGCCGGGCGCGTCGGCGATCTGCGCCGTACCGGTCTTGGCCGAGACGTTGTAGCCCGAGATCGGAGCCATGCCCTTGAGCGTGCCCTCGGGGATCGTGTTCTCGAGCATGTCGACCACGTCGTCCGCGGCCTTCTCGGAGACGACGCGGGTGCCCTTCGCGCTCGGCACGTCGGTGACGGTGCCGTCGCTCGCGACGCAGCCCTTCACGAGCTTGACCGGCATTCGGACGCCGCCGTTGGCGAGGGTCTGGTAGATGCTGGCGACCTGGATCGCGCTCGCGCCGACGCCCTGCCCGAACATCGAGTTGATGTCCGTCTGGCTGTCCCAGTCGGACGGCGCGCGGAGCTGACCGACGGTCTCGCCCGGGAACTTCACCTCGCTGGTCTTGCCGAGGCCGAACTTCAGCATGTACTCGTAGCGCTGCTGCTTCGAGACCTTCTCGCCGATGAGCGAGATGCCGACGTTCGAGGAGTCGGCGAGGATGCCCGCGAGGGTGAGGTGCTCGACCGGGTGGGCCTCGGCGTCGCCGATCATGCCGCCCCAGGAGAACCTCCTGGTGTCGGCGACGATCTCCTGGGAGGCGGGGCTGGCGACGCCCAGGTCGATCGCCGTCGCGGCGGTCATGGCCTTGAACGTCGAGCCGGGCTCGTACGACGACTGGAATGCACGGGACGAGAGATTCAGACCCTTGTTGGCGTTCCGGTTGTTGGGATCGACGCTGCCGGAGTCGGCGACCGCCAGCAGCGAGGCGTCGGACGCCTTCATCACGACGACGCTGCCCGAGGTCGCGCCGATCGCCTTGACCTGCTCGTCGAGATCCTGCTGCATCTGGAACTGGAGGTCGGAGTCGATCGTCGTCTGGACGGTGCCGCCGTCGACTGCCTTCTTCGTCGTCACGCTCGACCCGGGGAGCTTCACGCCGTCGGCGCCGCGCTCGTAGGTCTCGGAGCCGTTCTCGCCCGCGAGGCAGGAGTCGTACTCCTGCTCGAGGCCGTACTGGCCGTCGCCGTCGGTGCCGACGAAACCGGTGAGGTTGCCTGCCACGGCCCCGTCGGGGTAGGTGCGGGCCGTCGTGCGGACCGGGTAGATCCACGAGATGCCGAGCTTCTCGATCCTGTCGTAGGCGTCGACGTCGACCGCCCCGACGAGCTTCGCGTAGAGGCTGGTCTTGTTCGCCGTCAGGGCCGTCAGGATCGTCTGCGTCTTCGCCCCGGTCGCCGCCGCGATCTGCTGGGCGGACTGCTCGAGGGAGTAGGTGCGCTTGACGCCTCGGGCGTCGGTGGTGCTGTAGCCCTCCTGCGCGAACCGCGGCACGGCGGTGATGTCGTACCGCAGCACCGTGCCGGCCAGGACCTTGCCGTTGGTGTCGACGATGTCGCCCCGGTCGCCGTAGATCGTCGTCGAGATCGACCGCTTGCCGACGGCGTCGGAGTTGAGCGTCGCAGCCTGGACGACCTGGATGTCGACCAGCCGGACGACGAAGATCGCGACGAGCGCGAAGATCGCGATCGCGGCGACGGTCGCTCGGCGCCGCCTGCCCCGGGTGTGGCGGACGCCGCCGTTCCCGACCGTGCTGCCGTGTGCGGTTGCTCTCACGAGTGGTTCCTCACCGCGGGAGGCGCCGAACGCCGCCCGCACTCATCGGCTGGCCCAGCGGAGCCTGCTGGGAAGACGTGTCTAGCGGGTCTCCGGAGCAGCCAGTTGATTCGACGACGGTACCTTCGCGGCACCCGTTTGCGTCTCTGCCGCGCCCGTCGCGCCAGAAGCCGCGGCGGCCTTCGCGGAGGCGTCCTTCGCTGCGTCCTTCGTCTGGGGCTTCGTGACGACGGGGACGCCCTTCAGCAGGCTGTTCGGGATGAGGTCGCCCGAGGTCGCCTTGTCGGGCGCTGCCGGGGTCGGGGTGCCGAACACCCTCTGCGTGGACAGGTCGAGGTAGACCGGGTTCTGGTTCCGCACCATCCCGAGCGCCGTGGCGTTGTTTGCGATGTTCTGCGGCGACGACAGCACCTGAAGCTTCTCGCTGTACTTCTCCTGCGTCCGCGAGAGCGAGGTCTGCGTGTCCTGCAGCGACGAGATCTGGTAAGCGCCCTTGCTCAGAGCGATGCTGACGCCGAGCTGCGTGAGCAGCAGGACGAAGAGGGCCGCCGTGGCGATGAGGGCGTACAGGATGCGCGGGCGCGCCTGCCGCTGGACCCGGCTGGTGACGATCTCGATCGGGCCCCGGCGGGGCCGCGACCCTCCGGGGAGGTCGCTCCCGAGGAGGTCGTCTTCGACGTCGTCGCCCGAGAGGCGGGTGGGCAGCGTGGCGAGGTTGGTCATGCTCGTCTCCGGATTCGCTCGGCGGCCCGCAGGCGCACGGGTTTTGCTCGGGGATTGCTGTCTCTCTCGTCGTCGCCGGCCAGTTCGGCGCCGCGGACGAGGAGGGAGAACTCGGGTCGGTGCTCGGGGAGCTCGACCGGGAGGCCGGCGGGCGCCGTCGAGGTGCTCCGCGCCGCGAACTCGCGCTTCACGAGCCGGTCTTCGAGCGACTGGTAGGCGAGCACGACGATCCGGCCGCCGATGGAGATGCGGTCGAGGGCCGCCGGGAGCGCCGCCTCGAGAGAGGCGAGCTCGGCGTTGACCTCGATGCGCAGGGCCTGGAACACCCTCTTCGCAGGATGACCCGCTCGCGACAGGGCCGCGGGCGTCGCCGCGCTGAGGAGGTCGACCAGCTCGCCGCTCCGGACGAGGGGCGAGGACTCTCGCCGCTCCACGATGCGGCGGGCGTACCGGGGCGCCAGCTTCTCCTCGCCGTACTGGTAGAAGATGCGGCGGAGGTCGGCCTCGGAGTAGGTGGCGAGGACCGTCTCGGCGGTGACGCCCTGCGTCGGGTCCATCCGCATGTCGAGCGGGGCGTCCTTCGAGTACGAGAAGCCGCGCTCGACCCGGTCGAGCTGCAGCGAGGAGACGCCGAGGTCGAACAGGACGCCGTCGACCTCGTCGATGCCGAGACCGTCGAGAGCCGCGGCGATGCCGTCGTACTCGGTGTGCACCAGCTTCGCGCGGTCGCCGAACTCGGCGAGCCGCTCCCCCGCGATTGCCAGCGCCTCGGTGTCGCGGTCGAGCCCGACGAGGGTGAGGCCGGGGTGACGCGACAGCATCGCGTGGGAGTGGCCGCCCATGCCGAGGGTGGTGTCGACGACGACGGCTCCCGGTCGGCCGATGGCCGCCGCGAGGAGCTCGAGCGTGCGCTCGAGGAGGACGGGGGTGTGGATCTGCTCGTCTGCCATGGCGGACGGACTCTCGTGGTCTTCAGGCCCTGATCCCCATCCATCCCACCTGGCACCGGGGAAGGTGCGCCAGGGGTGGACGGCTGGGAGTCAGGGCCGGAAGGTCAGAAGAGGCCGGGGATCACCTCCTCCGTGGTGTCGGCGAAGGACGCCTCCTGCTCGGCGTAGTACGTGTTCCAAGCGGCGGTGTCCCAGATCTCGGCGCGGTTGCCGGCGCCGATGACGGTCAGGTCGCGGCCGAGGCCCGCGTACTCGCGGAGGTTCGCGGGGATCGTGACGCGGTGCTGCTTGTCGGGGATCTCGTCGGACGCGCCCGAGAGGAACAGGCGGAGGTAGTCGCGCGAGGCCTTGCTGGTGACGGGCGCCTGCCGGATGCGCGAGTGGAGGTCTTCGAACTCGCGCTGGCTGAAGACGTAGACGCAGCGCTCCTGCCCGCGCGTCATCACGAGGCCGGAGGCCAGCTCGTCGCGGTACTTGGCAGGAAGGATGATGCGGCCTTTCTCGTCGAGCCGGGGCGCGTAGGTACCGAGGAACACTGCACCTCACCCCCACTCGCCCACCGTTTCCTCCACTTTACTCCACCGCACGCCACTCAAGCGAGTCCCCGCCCCGAAAAGGGGGTGCCGGGGCATGAAAAAACCCCGCCTTCTCGGGGAAGAACGGGGGTGGAGGAAAAGGGAGGACTTCGTGCGCCCCCGGCAGGTCGAGGGCACAAAAAAAGGGCCGACCCGGAGGTCGGCCCGATCAGAGAGGGAGGATCAGCGCTCGTCGCCGCCCTGACGGCGTTCCCAGCGCTCGTTGAGGCGGTCCATCATCGAGCCGCGGTTGCCGCGCGCACGGCCGTCCGACCCGGTGGAGGAACGGGGAGGGACCGGGGCGGCGCCGAGAGAGCCGTGACGGCGGCGGGGCGGCGCGATCGCGAACAGCGCGCCCGCGAGCAGGACGACGAAGCCGGCAACACCGATGAGCGGCTGGCGGAAGGCGACGCCTGCGATGACGATGCCCACCCCCACGAGTGCTCCCAGGACCCCGACGACCACCATGGTGTAGCTCGGTCGCCCTCGACGCGAGCTCATGGTGGTGACGAAGTCGGAGTCGTTGTTGTAGAGGCTGCGCTCCATCTCTTCGAGCAGCCGCTGCTCCTGTTCGGAAAGTGGCATCTTGTGTTCCCTTCAGGGACGGCTGTGGTCTGACTCGCGTGACGAGCCGGATCGGACCCGCGCACGCGCGGGCTCGATGCTCAGAATTCTACGACCGCGGTCTGTGGTTAGGCTAGCGGCGTGGCTGAGAGTACGCGGTTAGTAGACGTCGTTCAAGAGCGGATCGACACCTTCCTCGACGGGCAGCGGCCGCATCTGGCCCGCATCGCCTCCGACCTCGATCCGTTCGCCCGGTTCTCCGCCGACCTCCTCCAGGGCGGCAAGCGCTTCCGGGCCCTGTTCTGCTACTGGGGCTGGCAGTCCGTGCAGGCCATCGGCGCCTCGTCCGACCCTCTCGCCGAGGGTCCCGACCGCGCCCAGCTGGCGAGCGTCCTGACCGCGTCGGCGGGGCTCGAGTTCTTCCACGCCGCGGCCCTCGTGCACGACGACATCATGGACAACTCCGACACCCGTCGCGGGCTCCCCGCGGCGCACCGCCGGTTCGAGGGCCTCCACCGCGACGGCTCCTGGCTCGGCGACGCCGGGTCGTTCGGCACCTCCGCGGCGCTCCTCTTCGGCGACCTCCTGCTCTCGTGGAGCGACGAGCTCGTCTCCGAGGCCTTCGACTCGCTGCCGTCGCGCGACGCCGCCGTCGCGGCCCGACGCGAGTTCAACCGCATGCGCACGGAGGTCACCGCCGGTCAATACCTCGACATCCTGGAGGAGAGCGCCTGGGGCGCCGTCCCCGCCGACGAGCTCCTGCCGAGGGCGCAGCGGGTCATCGTCTACAAGTCCGCCAAGTACTCCGTCGAGGCTCCGCTCACGATCGGTGCGGCCATGGCCGGCGGCACCGCCGAGCACCTCGACGCGCTCCGGCGCTTCGGCCTGCCCCTCGGCATCGCCTACCAGCTTCGCGACGACCTGCTCGGCGTCTTCGGCGACCCGGCCGTCACCGGCAAGCCCGCGGGCGACGACCTGCGGGAGGGAAAGCGCACGGTGCTCATCGCGACCGCGCGCGAGTCGCTGCCGCAGAGCGCGGTCCGCCTGCTCGACGAGCTCCTGGGCGACCCCGGTCTCGACGACGACCAGATCGCGATCCTGCAGGCCACGATCCGGGAGTCCGGCGCCGTCGACGCCCTCGAGGAGTCGATCGCCGATCAGGTGACGCGCGCGAAGGACGCGATCGACAACGCGCCGCTGGCGAAGAGCGCCCGGACGCAGCTGTCGCAGCTCGCCGACACGGTCACCGCGCGATCGGCCTGACGCTGCTCGGATTCGAGCAGCTCGGATTCGAGAGGCTCAGCTTCGAGAGGCTCAGAGCAGCGACTGCGCGACGCGCCTGACCTCGGCCTTGCGGCCGGCGAGGAGGGCCTGGACGGGGCTCGTGCCGAGCGACTCCTCGTCGGACAGGAGCCAGTCGAGCGCCTCGTCGTCGTCGAAGGCGTTGTCGTGCAGCACCGTCAGCGTGCCCCGGAGCTCGTGCAGGGGCTCGCCGTCGACGAGGAAGACCTCGGGGACCTTCCGGACGTCGTCGACCCGCGCCGCCACGAGGACGTGCTCGTCGAGGAGGCGGCGCACGCGGCTGGCCGTCGTGCCGAGCCTCTCGGCGACGTCGGGGAGCGTGAGCCAGGTCGTGGTCGGGAACCAGGGACGCGTGGAGAGATCAGTCACGGGTCAACTGTGCCACGGACTCACCGGCGCCTGTCACCCTCCCCCGCTCTGGGGTGAGAGTCACATCAGTCACATGCGCCTCGTTAATTGACTTGCCTATACATGTGTGTCAGCGTTGAGTTCGCTGACACGCCGCATCACTGATGAAGTGACCACACGACGACAACCCCCGGGACGCACCACATGACCTCACAGGATCAGAACTCGAATCGCAGCGCCGCCTACCGGATCGGTCGCAGCATGCTCGGCACGGTCCCGATCGTGCTGGCCTCCTCGATGGTCGTGAGCGCGAACGTCACCGGCCCGCTCTTCGCCGCCGACCACGTGCAGCCGCACCCCAAGAAGCCGGGCGTCAGCCCCGACGACACCGCGACCATCGACCTCCGCGCCCTGACGGCCGAGCCCGCCGTCGAGCTGACCTCCGCGACGATCGAGACCGCGTCGGCGCCGACCACGTACACCGTGAAGAGCGGCGACACCGTCTCGTCGATCGCCGGCCGGTACGGCCTCTCGACGGCCTCGGTCCTCGCCCTCAACGGCCTCAGCTGGAAGTCGACCATCTTCCCGGGGCAGACCCTCCACCTGACCGCGCACCGCGCTGCCGCCGCTGCCCCCGTGAAGGCGGCCTCGCACTCGAGCACGCCGACGTCGACCTACACCATCGTCCGAGGCGACACCCTGTCGTCGATCGCCAGCCGGCACCACGTCTCGACGCAGGCCCTCCTGTCGGCGAACGGCCTCGGCTGGACGAGCATCATCTACCCGGGCCAGAAGGTCCGGATCCCGGGCGCCGGCTCGAGCGCGTCGCACGCGGCCCCCACGGCGGCCCCGGTCACGGCGACCCACTCGTCAGCACCGTCGAGCGCCTCCACCTATGTCATCAAGACCGGCGACACCCTCTCCTCCATCGCGAAGGCGCACGGCACCTCGGTCGACAAGCTCCTCGCCGCCAACCACCTGAGCTGGACCAGCACGATCTACGCGGGCAAGAAGCTGACGATCCCGGGCCGCGCCGCCGTCGCCGCAGCCTCCACCGGCTCGTCGACGAACGTCTCGGCCGGCGCCTCGGGCGCCTCCGTCCCGGTGTCGGCCCTCGACGCCGAGCAACGCGCCAACGCCCGCACCGTCATCCGCGTCGGCCGCTCCCTCGGGGTCAGCGACTACGGCATCGTGATCGCCCTCGCCGCCGCCGCGCAGGAGTCGAGCCTCTACAACCTCTCCTCCGGCGACCGCGACTCCCTCGGCCTGTTCCAGCAGCGTCCCAGCCAGGGCTGGGGCTCCCGGCAGCAGCTCCTCGACGCCACCCACGCGACCCGCCTCTTCTTCGGCGGCTCGCACAACCCGAACGCGGGCCGCACCCGCGGGCTCCTCGACATCGCCGGCTGGTCGCGCATGACCGTGACACAGGCCGCCCAGGCCGTGCAGGTCTCGGCCTACCCGAACGGGTACGCGAAGTGGGAGCGCTCGGCACGCACCTGGCTGGCCGGCCTCTAGACCGCTGACGGCGCGATCCTGCAGGATCGCGCGAGTGGCCCGGTAACGATCTGGGTCCGGGCGGTGAGTCCGAGGGGCCTTCCGGCCCGGCGTCCGTAAAATTCGACGGGTGAGCGCCAACCAGACTGACCCGATGATCGGCCGGCTCATCGACGGCCGCTACCGGGTGCGCTCACGCATCGCCCGCGGCGGGATGGCGACGGTCTACCTCGCGTCCGACCTGCGGCTCGAGCGGCCCGTCGCCGTGAAGATCATGCACGGCCACCTCGCCGACGACGAGAACTTCAAGGAGCGCTTCATCCAGGAGGCGCGCTCGGCCGCGCGACTCGCGCACCCGAACGTCGTCAACGTCTACGACCAGGGTCAGGACGACGAGTCGGCGTACATCGTCATGGAGTACCTCCCCGGCATCACGCTCCGCGAGCTCCTCCAGGAGCACCGGGTGCTCACTCCCGAGCAGGCCACCGACATCCTCGAGGCCGTGCTCGCCGGGCTCGCCGCCGCACACCGCTCGGGCATCGTGCACCGCGACCTGAAACCCGAGAACGTGCTCCTCGCCGACGACGGCCGGATCAAGATCGGCGACTTCGGCCTCGCCCGCGCCGCCAGCGCCAACACTGCCACCGGCGCAGCCCTCCTCGGCACGATCGCCTACCTGTCGCCGGAGCTCGTGACCCGCGGCATCGCCGACACCCGCAGCGACATCTACGCGCTCGGCATCATGCTCTACGAGATGCTGACCGGCGAGCAGCCCTACAAGGGCGAGCAGCCCATGCAGATCGCCTACCAGCACGCCAACGACACCGTGCCCATGCCGTCCGCCGTCAACCCGCGGGTCCCGGCGGAGCTCGACGAGCTCGTCCTCTGGGCGACCGCCCGCGACCCCGAGCAGCGCCCCCGCGACGCCCGGGCCATGCTCGAGCACCTGTACGACCTGCAGCGCGGCGACGCCGTCCCCGGCGGCACGCAGAAGACGATGGTGCTCCCCCGCGCCATGGCGCCGGTGCCGCCCGCCGAGGCATTCGGCGCCGGGCGCAACCCGACCGGTCCGGCGGGCCAGAACGGTCCCACCGGCCAGACCGGACCGGCCGGGCTCCGCGGCTCGACGGGCGAGACGGCGATCCTGCAGAAGGCCCGCCACCGCACCGGCCCGGTGACGCCGGCCCTGGGGACGAACGCGGAGGCCCTCGGCCGGAAGGCCGCCGCCCGCCGCAAGCGCGGCGCCGTCTGGCTGGTGCTCGTCGTCGTGCTCGCGCTCGTCGCCGGCACCACGGCCTGGTGGTTCAGCCTCGGGCCCGGGTCGCAGGCGACCGTGCCCGCGATCACGAACGCGAGCGTGGCGCAGGCGACCTCGAAGCTGGAGGCGCAGGGCTTCGGCGTGAGCGACGAGCAGGTCAAGACCTACGACCCCGTGATCGCCGCCGGCCAGGTCACCGGCACGCGTCCCGAGGCGGGAGCCACCGTCCACAAGGGCTCGGCCGTGCGGCTCGTGGTGTCGCAGGGCCCCCGGATCCTGAGTCTGCCCAAGGTCGTCGGCCAGCAGGAGGACGCCGCGAAGAAGGCACTGTCGCCGTTCACCGTCGGGGCGTCGACGACGCGGTTCGATCAGAAGGCCAAGGGCACGGTCCTCGGGATCGCCGGCAAGAACGCGTCCGGTGCGACGGTCGACCTGCAGAACGCGACGACCTACCCCGAGCGTCGACCGGTGACCCTCACCGTGTCGCTCGGGCCCGTCCCGGACGTCACCGGGCAGTCGCTCTCAGCGGCGCAGGCGGCCCTCACGGCCGTCGGCCTGAAGAGCGTCCAGTCGGGCGGCGAGTACAGCGACAGCGTCGCCAACGGCGCGGTCATACGCCAGGGCGCCGAGGGCGACGGCGCCGTCGTCCCCGGATCGACCATCGACCTCGTGGTGTCGAAGGGTCCGACCCCGATCACCGTGCCCGACGAGACCGGCCGCAAGGTGTCGACCGCCGAGAGCGCACTGGCCGCGCTCGGCCTCAAGGTCTCGTACGCCGACTGCACGACCGCGCAGTGCGCCACGGCGACAGCGCTCGGATTCGACTGGCGGAAGCTCGTGAAGGTTCAGTCGCAGAGCCCGGCCGGTCAGGGGACCGCCTTCAAGGGCGACACGGTGACGCTGAAGTACGACGGGTCGAGCCTCAGCGTCGGGTAGCCGCTGCTGCTGCCGCTGCTGCTGATGCTGCTATGGCGCCGTGGGACGGCACAGGCACCTGTCCGCGGACCGGTGCCTGCGCCGTCGTGCGGCGCCGACCGTCAGGCCTGAGCGGCCGACAGCTCCTCGGCGACGAGGAACGCCAGCTCGAGCGACTGCATGTGGTTGAGGCGCGGGTCGCAGAGGCTCTCGTAGCGCGTCGCGAGGGTGGCCTCGTCGATGTGCTCGGAGCCGCCGAGGCACTCGGTGACGTCGTCGCCGGTGAGCTCGATGTGGATCCCGCCCGGGTGCGTGCCCGCCGCCCGGTGCGCCTCGAAGAAGCCCTTGACCTCGTCGACGATCTCTTCGAAGCGGCGCGTCTTGTAGCCGGTGGGAGTCGTCATGCCGTTGCCGTGCATCGGATCGGAGACCCAGAGCGGCGTCGCGTCGGACGACTTGATGGCCTCGAGGAGCGGCGGGAGGGCGTCGCGGATCTTGCCCGCACCCATGCGCGTGACGAAGGTCAGGCGGCCCGGCTCCCGCTCGGGGTCGAGCTTGTCGATCAGGCGCAGCATGTCGTCGGGCGTCGTCGTCGGGCCGAGCTTGACCCCGATCGGGTTGCGGACCCGCGACAGGAAGTCGACGTGGGCGCCGTCGAGGTCGCGCGTGCGCTCACCGATCCAGACGAAGTGGCTCGAGAGCGTGTACGGCGTGCCGGTGCGGGAGTCGATCCTGGTCATCGGACGCTCGTAGTCCATCAGGAGCGCCTCGTGGCAGGTGTAGAACTCGGCGCGCTTCATCTCGTCGAAGTCGGCGCCGGCCGCCTCCATGAAGCGCACCGCCTTGTCGATCTCGTGGGCGAGGTGCTCGTACATGACGTTGGCGGGGTTCGAGGCGAAGCCCTTGTTCCAGGAGTGCACCTGGCGGAGGTCGGCGAAGCCGCCCTGGGTGAAGGCGCGGATGAGGTTCAGCGTCGAAGCCGAGGTGTGGTACCCCTTCACGAGCCGCGCAGGATCGGGCTGCCGCGACTCGGGCGTGAAGTCGTACCCGTTGATGATGTCGCCGCGGTAGGCCGGCAGCGTCACACCGTCGCGGGTCTCCATGTCGGACGAGCGCGGCTTCGCGAACTGACCGGCCATGCGGCCCATCTTGATGACCGGCACGGAGGCGCCGTAGGTCAGGACGACGGCCATCTGCAGGATCGTCTTGACCCGGTTGCGGATGTTGTCGGCGGTCGCGTCGGCGAAGGTCTCGGCGCAGTCGCCGCCCTGCAGCAGGAACGCCTTGCCCGCAGCCGCCGTGGCGAGCCGCTCGCGGAGCGTGTCGACCTCGCCGGCGAACACCAGCGGCGGGAACGTCGCGATCTCGGCCGAGGCGGCCTCGACGGCGGAGTGGTCGGGCCACTCCGGCTGCTGCTTGATGGGGAGCGTGCGCCAATAGTCCAGCCCTGCGATCACGTCGGGATCGGCGGAGATGACTGGGAAATCGGTCTGGAGCACTGGTTCCTCTGGGGGCCGGCGAGAGTCGTGGCCGGGAGACCACTGAGAATCGAGCCTATCGCGAAAGGAGAGCCCGTCTCTCCTTGACCGAAGACGCGTAGACGTCCACGTATTCCTGACCGCCGAGCCGGTTGAGCTCGTGCATGATCTCGTCGGTGATCGAGCGCAGGATGAAGCGGTCGCCCTCCAGCCCCTCGAAGCGGCTGAAGTCGAGCGGCTCGCCGAAGACGATGCCGATGCGGTGGAGGTGCGGGCGCTTCGATCCGGTGATCATGACCTTCTGCGTGTCGATCATGGCGACCGGGACGACCCGGACGCGACCCTCGAGGATCATCCGCGCGACGCCGGTGCGGCCGCGGTAGAGGCGCCCGTCAGGGCTCCGAGTCCCCTCGGGGTAGATGCCGAGCTGGTCGCCTCGGGCCAGCACCTTGAGGCCCGTCGCCAGCGACGCCTCGGATGCCTTGCCGCCCGAGCGGTCGATCGGCAGCATGCCGGACGCCGTCATGAACAGCTTCGTCATGACGCCCTTGAAGCCGCGCCCCGTGAAGTAGTCGCTCTTCGCGAGGAACGACAGGCGGCGCTCGAGCACGAGGGGCAGGAAGATCGAGTCGACGAACGAGAGGTGGTTGCTGGCGAAGATCAGCGCCCCCTCCTCGGGGACGTTCTGCTTGCCCACGACCCACGGGCGGAAGATCGACAGCAGGATCGGACGGAAGAGGAACGTCTTCATGATCCAGTAGAACAACGGCGTCTCCTTCGCGTGACCGTCAGAAGTCTAACCGGACGCCGGCCGCCGGCAGGTCAGATCGCCTTGGCGTGCACGCGGGCCAGGTCGGCGGCACCGACGACGCCCGCGTCGTTGACCAGCTCGGCGATGACGAACTCGGGCTCCGGGTGGAAGCCGCGGGCCGGGAGGTGGCTGCGGTAGGCCTCGCGGATGGGCGCCAGCAGGAGCTCGCCCGACTGGGCGACGCCGCCGCCGATGACGAAGAGCTGGGGGTCGAGGATGACGCTGAGCGACGCACAGGCCTGCCCGAGCCAGGTGCCGAGCTCGGTGAGGGCCTCGAGGGCGCCGGCGTCGCCCTGCGCCATCAGCGCGGCGACGTCGTGCCCGGTGAGGGTGCCGTTGGCGCGGCGGACATCGGCGAGGGCGCGGCCTGCGTCGCCGCCCCGGTCGGCGACCTCGCCGGCCATGCGGAGGAGCGCCCGGCCAGAGCCGTACTGCTCGATGCAGCCGAAGGCGCCGCAGCCGCAGGCGAGTCCGTTCGGGACCATGCGCATGTGGCCGAGCTCGCCGCCCGTGCCGAAGCCGCCGCGGAACAGGCGGTCTTCGGTGACGATCGCGCCGCCGACGCCGGTGCCGATGGTGAGCATGGTCATGTCGCTGACGAGGCGCCCCGCGCCGAAGCGGAACTCCGCCCAGCCGGCGGCGTTCGCGTCGTTGTCGATGGTGATGTGCAGGTCGAGCTCGCTGTTCAGGCGGGCGCGGAGGGGCTCGTTCCGCCACGGGATGTTCGGCGTGTAGTAGACGGTCGACTGGGCCGCGTCGATGAACCCGGGGGCGGCCACGCCCGCAGCGACGACCTGGCCGTGCTCGGCGGGAGCCTCGGCCTGGAGCTCGCGGATCATGGTCACGACGGCCTGGACGATGGCCTCGGAGTCGTTGCCCGTCGGCGTCGGGACCCGGCGTTCGGCGACGATCTCACCGAGCTCGGTGACGACGCCACCCGCGATCTTCGTTCCGCCGATGTCGATTCCGATGGCCTGCACGAGCATCCACTCTACCGTCGCCCCTGCCAGCAGCAGTCCACGGTCGGGCGTCGGCCCTTCGATACAGTGGAGCGATCCTGCAGCCTCTCGAGGAAGGAAGGCCGTGCCCGCAACGCCCGCCGACGCCGTGATCCTGAACGAGCTCCTCGACCGGGGCTCCCGGGTCGATCCTGAGGCCGCCGTCTTCGCCCTCCCCGACTCGTTCGGCGGCTGGTTCGATCTGACCGGCCCCGAGTTCGCGGGCCGGGTCCGCGCGCTGGCCAGGGGCCTCGCGGCCGCCGGGCTCCACCCGGGCGACGCGCTGGCCGTGCTCTGCTCGACGCGCTTCGAGGCCGTCCTGGTCGACTTCGCCGCCGCCGCCGTGGGCGTGGTCGTGGTGCCGCTGTCCCCGTCGTCGTCGCAGTCCGAGCTGGCCGCCCTCCTCGACGAGGAGGGGGTCCGGGCCGTCGTGGTCGAGACGGCGCGCGACTTCGCCCGCATCGACGAGCTCCAGGGCGACCTCCCCCTCGTCGCCGAGGTGTGGCAGATCGGCCTCGGCGACCTCGACAAGCTCGCCGCCTCGGGCCGCGACACCCCCGACGACGCCTTCGACGGCCTCGTGGCCGAGGTCACCCCCGACAGCGTCGCCGTCGTCCTCGGTGAGCACCGTCTCACGCAGAGAGATCTGTCGTCGCGCGCGCTCGCCCTCGCGAGCGTGCTCGGCGACGCGCTCGGTGCGGGCCGCCAGCTCCTGCAGCACCTCCCCGCCACCGACGTGCACGCGCGCGTCCTCACTCTCGCCGCGGTCGCCACCGGCAGCAGGATCGCGCAGCTCGCCGACCCGGGCCGCCTCGTCGAGACCATGGCCGCCTTCAAGCCGACGCTCCTGATGGCGTACCCGTCGACCCTCCGCGACATCGACGAGACAGTGCACGCGCGCGCCGAGGCGTCCGGCCGGGCGACCGCGCTCCGCCAGGCCCTCGAGGTCGCCGTCGAGTACGCCGAGGCGCTCGAGCCGGGACCGGTCCCGCGCGGCCTCAAGACCCGGTTCGCCGTCGCCGACACGCTCGTGCTCCGCGGCATCCGCAAGGCGGCCGGCGGGCGACTCTCCACCGTCGTCGCGATCTCGACCGAAGAGGCGGTGACCCTCGGGATGCGGCTCCAGCTGCGCGCGCTGGACATCCGCTGCCTCGAGGGCTACGGCGACCGCGCGACCGGCGGCCTCGTGACCCTCGAGCGGGCCGATGCGCCGTTCACGCGCCCTGTCGGAGCCGTGGGCCCGCCCCTGCCGGGGATCGAGGTCTCGATCTTCGACGAGGGGTCGGTGGCGTTCCGGGGCGTCGGGGTCGGTGGCGGCCCTCAGGAGTGGCTGGTGCGCGACGACGAGGGCACCCTGGTCGACGGCGTGCTCGTCCTCGAGGGTCGAGACCCCGGGGCTCCTGCGCCCGCTCGCAGCGCGGAGTAGCCCGGCGTCGGCGGGTGCCCGCAGCAGTCGGCGGCCCTCCGGAGCCCGGCCCACTGCTGCTACCGCCCGCCGACTTGACACCGAACCCGAGCACCGAGCACCGAGCACGGCGCACACCGAGCAGCCGCGCCTCAGAACCAGTCGCTCTCCCGGATCTGCCGCATGGCGTCGCGCTTGATCTCGGGGTCGAGCCCCATCACGTACAGCTTGCCGTCGAGGTGGTCGGTCTCGTGCTGGAGTGCCTGCGCCATGAGGCCCTCCCCCTCGAGCACCACCCGGTCGCCGTCGAGGTCCACGCCCTCGACCCGGGCGTACGGGTAGCGCCGCCGGGGGAAGTAGAACCCCGGCACCGACAGGCACCCCTCGTCGACCAGCTCGGGCTCGCCTCTCAGCTCCACGATCTCGGGGTTAAGCACGTAGCCGACCTCGTCGTCGACGTTGTAGCTGAAGGCGCGGAGGCCGACGCCGATCTGGGCGGCGGCGACACCGGCGCGCCCGGGCACGCGGACCGTGTCGAGCAGGTCGTCCACGAGGCCGCGGAGGCCCGGGTCGTCGAGCTTCACCGGGTCGGAGGGCGAGCGCAGGATGGGGTCGCCGAACAGGCGGATGGGACGGTCGGTCACGGCGTGAGGCTCCTGGTGATGCGGGTACGGGTACGGACTACTGGACGATGACGAGCAGGTCGCCGGCGTCGACCTGCTGCGTCGTGGGGATGGCGAGGCGCGCGACGGTGCCGCCGACGGGCGTCGTGATCGCGGCCTCCATCTTCATGGCCTCGATGCTGGCGACGGCGGCGCCCGCCTCGACCCGGTCGCCGACTGCGACCTTGAGCGTGACGACGCCGGAGAACGGTGCGGCGACCTCGCCCGGAGCGGTGCGGTCGGCCTTCTCGGCAGCCTTCTGCGACACCTCGATCGAGCGGTCGCGGATGAAGACCGGCCGCAGCTGCCCGTTGAGCGTCGTCATGACGGTCCGGACGCCCTTCTCGTCGGCCTCGCCGATGGCCTCGAGGCCGATGTAGAGGTTGACGCCCCTCGACACGGGCACCGTGTGCTCGACGCCCTGCCGGAGGCCGTACAGGTAGTCGGGGGTGGCCACGACCGAGAGGTCTCCGTAGGTGTCGACGACCTGCTGGTACTGCTTCGTCGGCCCCGCGAAGAGCAGGCGGTTGAGGGTCTGCTGGCGCTCGCGCCCCGGGGTGGCGAGGAGAGCGAGGTCGGCAGGATCGACCGGCTCCACGCCGATCCTGATGTCACGGCCGGCGAGCACCTTCGACCGGAACGGCTCCGGCCAGCCCCCGGGGAGGTCGCCCAGCTCGCCCGCCATGAAGCCGATCACCGAGTCGGGGATGTCGTAGTGGTCGGGGTTCTCCTCGAAGTCGGCCGGGTCGGCCCCGGCCGCTGCGAGCTGCAGGGCCAGGTCGCCGACGACCTTCGACGAGGGCGTGACCTTCGGCGGCCGCCCGAGGATCTGGTTGGCGGCGGCATACCAGTCTTCGACCTGCTCGAATCGGTCGCCGAGGCCGAGCGAGATGGCCTGCTGACGGAGGTTCGACAGCTGCCCGCCGGGGATCTCGTGGAGGTACACCCGGCCGGTGGGGCCCGGGAGGCCCGACTCGAACGGCTTGTAGACGCGGCGGACGGCCTCCCAGTAGGGCTCGAGGTCGGAGACGGCGCGGAGGTCGAGCCCGGGGTCGCGCTCGGTGTGCACGAGGGCCGCGACGAGCGCCGACGCCGACGGCTGCGACGTGGTGCCGGCCATCGGGGCGCTGGCGACGTCGACCGCGTCGGCACCGGCGCGGCTCGCGGCGAGCAGCGTGGCGAGCTGGCCGCCGGCCGTGTCGTGCGTGTGCACGTGGACGGGCAGGTCGAACTCGGAGCGGAGCGCGGTGACGAGCTTCTCCGCGGCGCCGGCGCGGAGGAGGCCCGCCATGTCCTTGATCGCGATGATGTGCGCGCCGGCGTCGACGATCTCGGCGGCGAGGCGCACGTAGTAGTCGAGCGTGTAGAGCGTCTCTCGAGGATCGAGGAGGTCGCCGGTGTAGCAGAGTGCCACCTCGGCGACAGTGGTGCCGGTCTCGAGCACGGAGTCGATCGCCGGACGCATCTGCGACACGTCGTTCAGGGCGTCGAAGATGCGGAAGATGTCGACGCCGGTCGCGGCCGCCTCCTTGACGAAGGCGTCGGTGACCTCCGTGGGGTACGGCGTGTAGCCGACCGTGTTGCGGCCGCGGAGGAGCATCTGGATCGCCACGTTCGGCAGAGCCTCGCGGAGGCTCGCCAGCCGCTGCCACGGGTCTTCGCCGAGGAAGCGGAGGGCGACGTCGTAGGTAGCGCCGCCCCAGGCCTCGACGCTCAGGAGCTCGGGCGTCATCCTGGCCACGTACGGTGCCACCGCGAGGAGGTCTTTCGTCCGCACCCGCGTCGCGAGGAGCGACTGGTGGGCGTCGCGCATCGTCGTCTCGGTGACGGCCAGGGCGGTCTGCTCGCGGAGGGCCTCGGCGAACCCGCGGGGGCCGAGGTCGAGGAGGCGCTGGCGGGATCCTGCGGGCGGAGCGGTCGCGAGGTCGATCCGGGGCAGCTTGACGGCAGGATCGAGAGCCCCCTCGCCGCGGCCGTTCGGCTGGTTGACGGTCACGTCGGCCAGCCAGGTGAGGATCTTCGTGCCGCGGTCTTTGGAGACGTGGCCCTCGAAGAGCTGCGGGCGCTCCTCGATGAAGGAGGTGCTGAGGTCGCCGGCCGCGAACGACGGGTCGTCGAGGACCGCCTGGAGGAACGGGATGTTCGTCGAGACGCCGCGGATGCGGAACTCGGCGAGGCCCCGCTTGGCACGGGTGACGGCGGCCGGGAAGTCGCGGCCGCGCGCCGTCATCTTCGCGAGCATCGAGTCGAAGTGGGGGCTGATCTGGGCACCCGGGTCGATCGTGCCGCCGTCGAGCCGGATTCCCGCGCCGCCCGGAGAGCGGTAGGTCGTGATCCGCCCGGTGTCGGGCCGGAAGCCGGCGTTCGGGTCTTCGGTCGTGATGCGGCACTGGAGCGCTGCGCCGCGGAGGCGAAGGTCGCTCTGCTGCAGATCGAGCTCCTCGAGCGTCTGGCCCGCGGCGATGCGCATCTGCGACAGCACGAGGTCGACGTCGGTGACCTCCTCCGTGACGGTGTGCTCGACCTGGATGCGCGGGTTCATCTCGATGAAGACGTGCTGGCCGCGGCGCTCCCCCGCGGTGTCGAGCAGGAACTCGACGGTGCCGGCGTTCACGTAGCCGATCGACTTCGCGAAGGCGATCGCGTCGCGGTACATGGCCTGCCGGGTGGCGTCGTCGAGGTTCGGAGCGGGCGCGATCTCGACGACCTTCTGGTGGCGTCGCTGGACCGAGCAGTCGCGCTCGAACAGGTGGACCGTCTCGCCGGTGGCGTCGGCGAGGATCTGCACCTCGATGTGCCGCGGACGGACGACCGCCTGCTCGATGAACATGGTCGGGTCGCCGAACGCGCTGTCGGCCTCGCGCATCGCGGCCTCGAGGGCCGGGCGGAGCTCTGCCGCGGTGTCGACGCGCCGCATGCCGCGACCGCCGCCTCCGGCCACGGCCTTGGCGAAGACCGGGAAGCCGACCTCGTCGGCACCCGCGATGAGCTCCTCGATGTCGCGGCTGGCCGGCGTCGACTTCAAGACGGGGACCCCCGCCGCGATGGCCTTCTCTTTCGCGGTGACCTTGTTGCCGGCCATCTCGAGCACGTGCTGGCCCGGGCCGATGAAGGTGATCCCGGCCGCGGCGGCCGCCTCGGCGAGCTCCGGGTTCTCGGAGAGGAACCCGTAGCCCGGGTAGATCGCGTCGGCCCCCGATTCGACGGCGACCCTGATGATCTCCTGCACGTTCAGATAGGCCCGGACCGGATGCCCGACCTCGCCGATCTGGTACGCCTCGTCGGCCTTCAACCGGTGCATCGAGTTGCGGTCTTCCCACGGATACACGGCGACCGTGCGAGCACCGAGCTCGAACGCGGCCCGGAACGCCCGGATCGCGATCTCTCCGCGGTTCGCTACGAGGATCTTTGTGAACAAGGAGGAGAGCCCTTCTTTAGGTGCTTTAACAGTAGTGAAGGTATCGTCTTCTACGTGCATGTACTCAGCGTCAGCTCTCTCAAAGGCGGCGTCGGCAAGACGACCGTGACGCTCGGACTCACGTCGGCGGCCTTCGCCAAAGGACTCCGAACGCTCGTGGTCGACCTCGATCCGCAGTCCGACGTCTCGACGGGCCTCGACATCACCGTCGCCGGCCACCTCAACGTCGCCGACGTCCTGGCCTCCCCGAAGGAGAAGACGGTGCGCGCCGCGATCGCGCCCTCCGGCTGGACCAAGGGGCGCACCGGCAAGATCGACGTCATGATCGGCAGCCCGTCCGCCATCAACTTCGACGGCCCGCACCCGTCGATCCGCGACATCTGGAAGCTCGAAGAGGCCCTCGCGAATGTCGAGGCCGACTACGACCTCGTCCTGATCGACTGCGCGCCCTCGCTGAACGCGCTCACCCGCACCGCGTGGGCGGCCTCCGACCGCGTCACCGTCGTCACCGAGCCCGGTCTCTTCTCCGTGGCCGCCGCCGACCGAGCGCTCCGGGCCATCGAGGAGATCCGCCGCGGCCTCTCCCCCCGCCTCCAGCCGCTCGGCATCATCGTCAACCGCGCCCGCGTGCAGTCGCTCGAGCACCAGTTCCGCATCAAGGAGCTCCGCGACATGTTCGGGCCGCTCGTCCTGTCGCCGCAGCTGCCCGAGCGCACGTCGCTCCAGCAGGCCCAGGGTGCGGCGAAGCCGCTCCACGTGTGGCCCGGCGAGAGCGCTCAAGAGATGGCACGCAACTTCGACCAGTTGCTCGAGCGCATCATGCGCACGGCGAAGATCGGCGACTACGCGGAGCCGCTCGCGCGCTAGGCGTCGCCGGCGCTCTCGCGGCACGCACTTCGGCTCGGGGCACGCATTCTCACGCGTGACTCGGGCCGCTCTGCGTGTGTCGGGGCTGCCGCGCGCAACGGTGCACGGACACCGCACCCCGCCGCGGCAGGGTGCCTAGTCCGTGCAACGTCGGGCGGCGCCAGCTCGGGGCAAACACACACGCACTTTGGCTCGGGGCACGCGATCTCGCGCGTGACTCGAGCCGCTCTGCGTGTGTCGGGGCTGCCGCGCGCAACACGCACGCACTTCGGCTCGGGCCACGCGTTTTTACGCGCGACTCGGGCCGCTCTGCGTGTGTCGGGGCTGCCGCGCGCAACGGTGCACGGACACCGCACCCCGCCGCGGCAGGGTGCCTAGTCCGTGCAACGTCGGGCGGCGCGGCGCGGGCGCAACACACACGCACTTCGGCTTGGGGCACGCGTTTTTACGCGTGACTCGGGCCGTTCTGCGTGAGTCGAGGCTGCCGAGCAACGGTGCACGGACACCGCACCCCGCCGCGGCAGGGTGCCCAGGCCGTGCAGCGTCGGGCGGCGCCAGCTCGGGGCAAACACACACGCACTTCGGCTCGGGGCACGCGCTCTCGCGCGTGACTCGGGCCGTTCTGCGTGTGTCGAGGCTGCCGCGCGCAACACGCACGCACTTCGGCTCGGGGCACGCGTTTTTACGCGTGACTCGAGCCGCTCTGCGTGTGTCGGGGCTGCCGCGCAACGGTGCACGGACACCACACCCCGCCGCGGCAGGGTGCCCAGGCCGTGCAACGTCGGACGGCGCCGGTCAGGCCGAAGGAGGCGTCAGCCGACGCGACGACGAGCAGCGAGCTCGTCGGTGGGATCGACGGCCGGGGTCGAGTCGAGCTCGACGAGGCTGTTCTCGACCTCGCGGAGCACCTTGCCGACGGCGATGCCGAAGACGCCCTGACCGCGCGACACGAGGTCGATGACCTCGTCGTTCGACGTGCAGAGGTAGACCGAGGCGCCGTCGCTCATGAGCGTGGTCTGCGCGAGGTCGTTGACGCCGGACTCGCGGAGCTGGTTGACGGCGGTCCGGATCTGCTGGAGCGAGATGCCGGTGTCGAGGAGGCGCTTGACGAGCTTCAAGACCAGGATGTCGCGGAAGCCGTAGAGGCGCTGGGTGCCGGATCCGGAGGCGCCGCGGACCGTGGGCTCGACGAGCCCGGTGCGGGCCCAGTAGTCGAGCTGGCGGTAGCTGATGCCGGCGGCTCGGGCGGCGGCGGTGCCGCGGTAGCCGTGGTCGTCTTCGAGTTCGACCATGCCGTCGGTGAAGAGGACCTCTTCGCCGTAGGCGTTGACGGAGGCACGGGATTCGCTCTCGGGGGCTCCCTCGGGAGAACCTGACTCACTCATGAAGTGCCTTCCACTGCCGTCTGCCCACCCGATGCGCGATCCTGAACCTTAAGGTTCAACATCGGGTTGATGGTTGTACCGAGGTCAACGGTACCGACAACCCCGGCCGGACCCGGCGACATTCGACTCGACGATTCGGCGTGTCGGGACATTCGCGAGAGCCCGCGAGCGAGTCTACGTGTCGAGGCGTCCGAGCGCTGAGCGAATCAGGCTCGTCCGGACGATCTCGAGCTGGTCGGAGATCTCTCGGGCGAGCTCGGCGACCCGCGCCCGACCCGCGGCGTCGCGCCGCCTGGCGACGGGGGCGACGGCGCTCTCGATGAGCCCCAGCTCACGTTCGGCAGCAGCCCGGAACGCCCGGAGGTGTCGCGGCTCGATGCCCGACTTCTTCAGCTCCACGAGCGCCGAGACGACCCGGACGTGGTCGTCGCCGTAGAACTCCGCCGCGGGGACGAGCGACGTGCCGATGGCGTCGTCGAGGAGCGCCGCGGAGGCGCCCGACTCGGCGATGAGCTCGTCGCGGCTGATGCGCCGGGCGCCCGTCAGCATCGACGAGGGCGCCGCGCCGCTCGGCAGCTGCGAGGGCCGCCCGGCATCGAGGTCGTCGAGGTGCTGGCGGATCACCTTCAGCGGGAGGTAGTGGTCGCGCTGCAGCCCCAGGATGAAGCGGAGCCGCTCGACGTCGTCGGCCGAGAACTTGCGATAGCCCGACTCGGTCCGGACCGGGGTGACGAGCTGGCGCTCCTCGAGGAACCGGAGCTTGGAGTTCGACAGGTCGGGGAACTCGGGCTTGAGTCGTGCGAGCACCTGACCGATCGTCAACAGATCAGGAGAGCCCTGGGCGTGGACCGCCCGGGCCAGTGCGCGGGGCACTACTTGATCGCCAGGTTGGCGAGATCGACTCGTGACGCGTAGAAGGTGAGACGGAACTTGCCCACCTGGACCTCGGCGCCGTCGCTGAGGAGGGCCTCGTCGATCCGGACGCCGTCGAAGTAGGTGCCGTTGAGCGACCCGAGGTCTTTGACGCTGAACGACGTGCCGTGGCGGTGGAACTCGGCGTGACGGCGGCTGACCGTGACGTCGTCGAGGAAGATGCCCGCGTCGGGGTGACGCCCGGCGACGGTCACGTCGGCGTCGAGGAGGAAGCGGGCGCCGATGTTCGGACCGCGACGCACCACGAGGAGCGCGGAACCGGACGGCAGTGCGCCGACCGCCTCGCGCTCGTCAGCGGAGACGCCGCCCTCGAGGGCGGCGAGCTGGGCCTGGAACTCCTCGTTGAAACTGAGGGTCGTCTCGACCTCGCGTCGGGCGTCGTGTTCACCGTTCGCATGCGCCCCGTGCGACGGGTTGGCTGGCTCTGCCATCGTGACCTCCTGTGGCGTCCAAGCGTAGCGGAATCGTTACCGGCCTTTGGAACCGTTTTGGAGGGGCACCCTCTCAAAGGGTCTTGTTTCGGTCTTCACCAGAGGCGCTCAGAGTCGTCATAGGGATTTCCATGGCGGGCCGCCTTTGATGAACACACGTCACCAGCAGCCCCAGAAAGGCAATCATGAACGACAGCAGCAACTCCGTCTCCGGTGCTCCCGAGCCCGAGGGCGCGGCCGAGAACACCGAGAACCCGACGGTCCCGCTTCCTCATGACGACGTCGACCAGACCACCGAGCAGCTCCCCGAGCAGCCCGAGCAGCCCACGGCCCACACGCTCCCGCACCGCACCGGCCCGACACCGGCCCGCTACGTCTCGAGCGCCTCGGAGCCGGGCGATGCGGGCGCCACCGGTCCCGACGACGCCGTCGCGCAGGATCCTGCGGCCCACACCGGCCAGGACGGCTACGCGGCGCAGTACGGCGCCGAGCAGTACGCCGCGCAGGCCTCGCAGCAGCACGCCCCCCAGCCGCAGGGCCCCCAGCAGCAGGCCCCCCAAGCGTACGACCAGTACGGGCGTCCCATCCCGGCCCAGCCGTACGGCGGTCAGGCAGGACAGCAGCCGTACGGCGGCCAGCCCTACGCCGGGCAGCCCCCGTACGGCGGCCAGCCGCCCTACGGGTACGGCTACGGGCAGGTACCCCCGGCGTTCCAGAACCGGAACCCGCGCAGGAGGCGCTCGCTGGCCATCACCGGCGCGATCGCCGCGGGAGTCCTCATCGCCGGCGCGGCAGGCGGCGGGGCCTACGCCCTCGGGCACGCCACCGGCGAGAAGGCGGCCGACGCGGCCGGCCAGAGCCAGACCCTGCAGCTTCCGAACGGGTCCGGCGGGTCCGGCTCGTCCGGGACCTACGGCTACGGCCAGGGCGGCACCGGCACCTTCGGCGGCGCGCAGGGCGGCACGCAGGGCGGCAGCCAGGGCACCGGCACGGTCCCGAGCGACGCCACCGCGGCCACCGCGACCGAGAAGCAGGGCCTCGTAACGATCGTGTCGACCCTCGACTACGACGAGTCGTCGAAGTCGGCGGGCACCGGCATGATCATGACCTCGAACGGCGAGATCCTGACCAACAACCACGTCGTCCAGGGCGCCACGAGCATCCGGGTCACGGTCGTCTCGACCGGCAAGACCTACACGGCCGACGTCGTCGGCACCGACGCGACCAACGACGTGGCTGTCCTCAAGCTCCAGGGCGCCTCGGGCCTCACCCCGGTGACCTTCGGCAAGAACGCGTCCGTCGCTGCGGGCGACTCCGTCCACTCCACCGGCAATGCCGAGGGGACGGGCAGCCTCGTGACAGCCAAGGGCACCGTCACGGCGACCAAGCAGTCGATCACCGTGCAGAGCGAGTCGGGCTCCGGCACGGAGTCGCTGTCGAACCTGATCGAGATCTCGGCCGACGTCGTCTCGGGCGACTCGGGCGGTCCGCTCCGGAACGCGGACGGCAAGGTCGTCGGCATCGTCACCGCGGCGTCGTCCGGCACCGCCGCCGTCACCGGCTACGCGATCCCGATCTCGTCCGCTCTGAAGATCGCCGACAAGATCCTCGACGGCACGGAGTCGGGCACGATCAAGATCGGCCTGCCCGCCTTCCTCGGCGCGCAGATCTCCTCGGCCGGGGCTGGCGCGGGCACCGGCACCGGGACGACGACCTCGGGCGTCACCATCGCCGGGACCGTCTCGGGCAGCGCCGCCGCCAAGGCGGGCCTCGTCGCCGGAGACACGATCACGGCGGTCGGCGGCACGCAGGTGGCCGACTCCACGGCCCTCACCGACGCCATCCAGGCGCACGACGTCGGCGACAGCGTGACCATCACCTACACCGACGCCGCGGGTGCCAGCCACACCGTCACCGTGACGCTCGGCGCCGGTCCCGCCGCGTAGTCGGTCGCCGCGCGACCACGAGCGCCCCCTCGCCGATCGGCGAGGGGGCGCTCGTGTATCAGGGCAGCAGGTCGCGCAGGATCGACGGCCCGACGACAGTCGCTCCGAGGGCCTCCACCCGGGCGGCGAGCTCCCGGTCCGCCGTCACGGCCACGACGTGGGGGGCGGCACCGCCGCCGGCCCGCAGGCGCTCGACCTCGTCGACGAGGGCCTGGTCGCCGTCGGCCGGAGCGCGGACGAGGCGGAGCGGGGAGCCGGGGGCGGGATCCTGCGCGGCCTTCGCCTGCCCCTCGACCACGAGCGACACGTCGGGCCACCAGGTGCTGACGAGCCCGTCGCGGTCGCCGACGGCGGCGGCGGGGAGCCCGGAGACCGCCAGGGCCTCGAGAGCGACGGCGAGCCGGTCGGTCGCGCCGACGCGGTCGCGCCACCAGCCGTCGGGCTTCGACCCGACGACGTTGGCCGAGTCGACGACGAGGTGGAGCGGCGTCGTGACGAGGTCGCGGAGGCGAGCCCAGGACGACGCGAACCCCGGGTGGAGCGGGAGGTCGTCGACGGTGTCGAGCGGCACCCAGCGGAGCGCCTCGCTCTCGCGGTCCGCGATGACGGGCTCGAAGGGGGTGTCGGCGCGCGCGACGACGGTCGTGTACGACCAGATGTCGAGGTCGACGACCGACGAGAACAGGAGGCGGAGCGCCGCCGGAGGCACCGAGGCCTCCTCCGCGCTCTCGCGCAGGGCCCCCTCGACGGCGGTCTCGTCGAAGGCCCGGGCGCCGCCGGGGATGCCCCAGGTGTCGCCGAAGTGGCTCCAGACGGCGCGGTGCTGGAGGAGGACGCCGCGCTCGGGATCGACGACGAGGAGCCCTGCGGCACCGGCACGGCCCCAGAACTTCCGGCCGTCGGGCGCGACGACCCAGCCGTCGGCTGGTCCGTGGATGGTCACGCCTCCGAGCTTGCCACGTCTCGCAAGCGGCGACGCGCAGGTGTCGAAACGTGAAGGGGCTTCCCATCCGCCGAGGAGGAGCGCCCCGGGATCACGGGGCGAGCAGCGGCCGGACGAAGAGGGTGAAGGCGATGTTCGCGAGGCCGAACACGGCGAAGCCGATGCCCCAGAGGCAGCGCCGCCGACCGAAGGGGCCCTTGCCGCGGGCGTCGAGCTCGCGGGCGCGCCGGAGCCCGAGGACGCAGAAGACGAGGGCGACGACGCTCGGCACTCCGACCGCGTCGACGAAGAGGGCGACGAGGCCGACGCTGAAGCCGACGACGGCGAAGCGGTTGACGAGCTCGGGATCGCGGGGCGGCGGCGGCGTGGACAGCCCGGGGTCGTTCTCGAGCGAGGCGCCCGCAGCCTTCGCCATGGTGCGGCGGAGGCGCTCGGCCCGCAGCGACATCGACGTCACCGGTCGGGTGCTCGCCCGGTCGCCGCGGTCGTCGACGTGGTCCTGCTCGTCGCTCACCGCGGCCTCCTCGTCCTGTCTGGCACTCGGGAAAGGATAGCGAGCGCAGGATGAGAGGGGGCCCGGTCAGTCGGACAGGATCGACAGGATGTTCCCCGACGGGTCGAGGAACCAGGCGATGTCGGGCCCCCGCCCGGCGGCCTTCCCGCGCATCACGCCCTTCTCGTCGGCGTACCCGCCGTAGTCCTCGAGCCGGACGCCCGCCGCCTCGAGCTCGGCGACGGCCCGGTCGATGTCGGCGACGTGGAAGTTCAGCACCGTGAACGCCGCCGGGACGTGGTCGGTCTTCGGGTAGGCGATGACGTGGGCGCCGCCCGGGAGCGTGAGATCGAGGATCCCCATCGCGTTCTCGGAGACGACGAGACCCAGGACGTCCTGGTAGAAGGCTCTCGCCTCGGCAGTGTCGCGGACGCTGAAGCCGCTGAACGCGTGGTCGGTCGTGATCATGCCGACACTCTGGCACCGATCGACCGGCGCCGACAGTCCCACCTCCCGCCGCTGCCGGAGCCGCCCGGCCTCAGACGAAGCGGACGGTCTGCTGCAGCCGCGCGCGGATCTCGAACACGTCGACGAGGGCCGTGGCGTCGCCGGCGAGGCCGCCGCGGAGGACGTGCGGGAGGACCGAGCGCCGGACGGCGAACGCCTGGTTGCGGCGTCCGCGGCTGACCGGCTCGACAGCCTCCTCCAGGGCGTCGTCGGGGACGACGAGGAGCTGAGCGGTGAACGGCACGCCGGCCGACTTCTGGAACGCGCGGGCGCTCCGCGCGAGCGTCCGCGCCGGCTGCTCCCCCGGCGCGAGGCCGTCGCCCTCCACCTCGCCCTTCACGAGCCGGACGGGCGAGCCCCAGTCCTCGGAGTCGATGGCGTAGAGACCGCTCGGCGCGAGGACGACGTGGTCGAGCTCCGGCTCCCGGCCCGCTGCGACGTTGCTCCAGATCGTGTAGGCGATGCCGAGCTCGAGGACCGCTTTCGCGGTCGACTCCTCGGCGACGGCCTTGGCGAGGATCCTGCGGATCTCGGGAGGAGCGGAGCGGACGAGTGCCGGGTCGTACGGGTCGTCGATCTCGTCGCCGAGTCCCACCCACTCGCGGATGAGCTCGAGGTAGCGCACCCGCTCCTGGCCGCCCGGGTGACCGAATGCGCGGGCCCGCGGCTTCGACTCGGCGCGCCTCCGCGGAGGACGCGGGGCCCACGCGGAGGACGGCTCGTCGGCCCCTGCGCCGCTGCCGCCTGCGCTGCTGCCGAAGGACGACGAGGTGCGGCTGCCGTCGTATCTGGCGCGGTCTTCGGGGGTGCCCACGCGCTCCCACGCGAGCTGGACCTGGCGGAAGCGCTCGGGGGTCCCGCCGAGGTCGGGATGGGTCTCGCGGGCGAGTCGGCGGTAGGCCCGTCTGAGCTCGTCCTGAGTCGCGGCAGCGGTGACGCCGAGCACCTCGTAGGGGGTGGCGGCGGCAGGGCTCTCGGTCATGTGTCCACAGAGAATACCGGCAGCGGACTGAGAACCAGGAGGCGCTCCGCCGTGAGGACGCGGCGGGAATCCGATGAAAGGTGTGAGAGGACGACGGACGGTAGGGTCGGCTGTGTGGCAGACGACGACCTCACTCCCCCGGCCAAGCGCAACGTGAAGAACCTGACGGCGTTCCTGGCCGAGCTGGAGCCGGGCGACGCCGTCGTCGCCACCTTCACGACCGAGCGCTACGGCGTCTTCGCTGTGCGCGGACTCGTGACGCAGTCGCAGTCGATGGCGGCCTTCGCCCTCGGCAGCCACCCCCTCGACGCGAACAAGAAGCCCCAGAAGGCTCTGCAGCTGCTCCGCACCTACCACTCGGCCGAGCGCCAGGCAGCCGACGAGGCGCTCGACCAGGCCCCGTCGACCTTCGCGCAGGTGTCGCACGGCGACCTGGTGCGGGTGACCTTCGCCGAGAACGCCTACGGGGTCTTCGACATCTCCGGAGTGGCCGTGCACTCGAGTGTCGACGACAGCATCCTGGTCGGCTCGTGGATCGCCTCGACGGCCGGAGCCGTCGCGCCCCGGGTCCGGTCGATCGAGCTGCTCGAGCCGGCCGGCGAGCACGCGCTGGCCGTGCCCCGTGAGATCACCTCCTGGGGCAACGAGGCCGCTGCCGACGTCTGACGGGCACCGGCAGCAGCAGCACCAGCACTGACACCAGCAGTCTCACCGTCGCGGGTCGACCGCCGCGGCACCTCGTCCGCTCAGCGACCGGTCGCAGCGCGCTGGCTCCTCGCGGCAGCCCGGCGTCGGCGCCGATCCTGCAGCCAGGCGATCGCCCGCTTCACGCGGCTCTGCGCCCACATGTTGAGGCGGTGCGCGGCGGGGAACTCCGTGCCGAGGATCGCGAGTCCGAGGAACACGATCAGCCAGCCGGGCCCGGGCAGCGGGATCAGGATGACGCCGGCGATGACGACCGCGATGCCGACGACCCCGATCGCCACCTTGTAGGCCAGGCGGAGCCGCGGGTAGCCGTTGAGCCGCGCGCGGAACAGGCGGGCACGCCGGGCGATCCGCGTATTGCGGAGCCGGTGGTGGTGAGCGCCGTGGTGCTCGTCGTGCAGCGACATGGCCCGATCGTACGCACCGCCGGTGGGGAGAGCCCCGGTGTCGCCCGGCAGACTCCTGAGCGCAGGATGCGCCGACGGCTCGGAGGGACTACAAAGATCCTATGGAATATACGCATCTGGGACGAACAGGGCTGTCCGTTTCTCGAGCGATCCTCGGCACGATGAACTTCGGGCCGGAGACCAGCGAAGAGGATTCGCACGCCATCATGGACAAGGCGCACGAGGTGGGCGTCAACTTCTTCGACACGGCCAACGGCTACGGCGGGTCGGCCGGCAAGGGCGCGACCGAGAGCATCATCGGCCGCTGGTTCGCGAAGGGCGGCCAGCGACGCGAGAAGACGGTCCTCGCGACCAAGCTCTACGGCGACATGGGCGACTGGCCGAACCAGGGCAAGCTCTCCGCCCTGAACATCCGCCAGGCCATCGACGCCAGCCTCGAGCGGCTCCAGACCGATCACATCGATCTGATCCAGTTCCACCACATCGACCGCGCCACCCCCTGGGACGAGATCTGGCAGGCCATCGAGGTCGCGGTCCAGCAGGGCAAGATCCTCTACGTCGGATCGAGCAACTTCGGCGGCTGGCACATCGCCCAGGCTCAGGAGGCCGCGAAGGCGCGCCACTTCACCGGGCTCGTCTCGGAGCAGTCGATCTACAACCTGATCAAGCGCGAGGTCGAGCTCGAGGTCGTCCCGGCGGCGATCCACTACGGGCTGGGCGTCATCCCCTGGTCGCCGCTCAACGGCGGGATCCTCGGCGGCATCGTCGGCAAGGAGCAGGAGGGCAAACGCCGCCTGACCGGCCGGTCGAAGGAGTTCGTCGACGCCCACCGCGACCAGCTCGAGGCCTACGAGACCCTCGCCAAGGAGCTCGGCCACGCCCCCGGCGAGCTCGCCCTCGCGTGGCTCCTCCACCAGCCGGGCGTCACCGGGCCCATCACCGGGCCGCGGACCATGGAACAGTGGGACTCGGCGGTCGCCTCCGTCGACATCTCGCTCGACGAAGACGCCCTCGACAAGCTCGACGCGCTGTTCCCGGGGCACAAGCCCGCCCCGGAGGACTACGCGTGGTGACCACCCGCATCCTGCTCTCCCCCCTCCCCCTTCGACGACGAACGGAACACGAATGAAGACACGCACCATCGGCGACGTCACGGTCTCTGCCATCGGCCTGGGCGCCATGCCCATGTCGATCGAGGGCCGGCCCGACCGCCAGCGGTCGATCGCCACCATCCACGCCGCCCTCGAGGCCGGCATCACCCTCATCGACACGGCCGACGCCTACAGCCTCTCGGGCAAGCTCGAGGACGAGGGCCACAACGAGACGCTGATCGCGGAGGCCCTGTCGGCCTGGCACGGCGACACGGACGGCATCCTGGTCGCCACCAAGGGCGGTCACACCCGCGTCCACAACAAGGACGGCGGCTGGGACCAGGACGGCCGGCCGGAGCACCTCAAGGAGGCCGCCAAGGCCTCCGCGAAGCGGCTCGGCGTCGAGGCCATCGGCCTCTACCAGTTCCACCGGCCCGACCCGAGCGTGCCCTACGCCGACTCGATCGGGGCGCTCGTCGAGCTGCTCGACGAGGGCGTCATCCGGATGGCCGGCATCTCGAACGCGTCGATCGCGCAGATCACCGAGGCGAACGAGGTCCTCGACGGCCGTCTCGTGAGCGTGCAGAACCAGTTCTCGCCGGCGTTCCTGTCGTCGACCGAGGAGCTCGAGTTCTGCGACGCGAACAGCATCGCGTTCCTGCCGTGGAGCCCGCTCGGCGGAATCACGAACGCGGGCGACCTCGGCGCGAACCACGCGGTCTTCGCCGAGATCGCGAACGCCCGGAGGCTGTCGCCCCAGGTCGTCTGCCTCGCCTGGGAGCTCGCGAAGTCGTCGACGGTCATCCCGATCCCGGGCTCGTCGCGCCCGCAGTCGATCATGGACTCCGCCACCGCGGCGTCGATCAAGCTGAGCGACGACGAGTTCGCCCGCCTCGAGGCGGCGACCACGCAGGACGCCTAGCCCGCGGCACACAGACGAAGCCGCCGCGGTCCCTCGAGGGGTCCGCGGCGGCTTCGTCGTGTCGGGGGGCCGGCGTCCTACGCCAGGCGGTCGGCTCGCAGCTCGGCGCGACGGGGCGAGGCGAGGACGCGCTGCAGGATCAGGGCCGTCACCGCCGACGCCACGACGAACGCCGCGTACACGGTCAGCACGAGCGTGAGCCCCGCGGTCGGCACGAAGACCCCGGCCACGACGGTCGGCACGCCGAAGGCGAGGTAGCTGGCCACGTACACGCTCGACAGGAGGCCTGCGCGCTCGTCGGCCGGCGCCGTCGCGAGGAGGAGACGGAGACCGGCCTGGAACCCGGCGCCGAAGCCCACGCCGGCGACGACCGAGGAGACGATCAGGAGCGGCAGCGAGTCGGTCCAGAGGGCCGCGACCGTGCCGATCGGGCCGACGATCAGGGCGACCACGCCGACGAGCATGCTCCGCCGGGCGTCCCGCTTCTGGATGACGATGCCGGTGGCGGCGCCGGTGCCGGCGAAGAGGAAGATCATGGCGCCGGCGGCGAGCGGCGAGTGGATGCCGAACGCGGCCGACAGGACGCTGCCGCTGAAGGCGAGGTACATGCCGCCGAGGGCCCAGCTGGCGATCATGCAGCCGATCACGCCCGCGAAGAGCGCCTTGGACGCCTGCGGGATCCGGATCACCGGGGTCAGCGACCGGAGCGCTCCCGGCCGGGGATCGATCCGCTCGCGCGTCAGGGCGACTCCGACGCCCGCGACGACCATGAGACCCGCCAGGACGAAGAACACCGTCTGCTCCGGCCCCGCGACGAACTGCACGAGCAGGCCGGAGCCGAGGGCTCCGACACTCAGCGCGATCGGCGGGACGACCCCGTTCAGGAACGGGGCGATCGGACGCCGGGCGGGCTGGTGGTCGATCATCGCCGCGCCCAGGGCGCCGGTGGCGAGCCCGATGGCGAGGCCCTGCACGACCCGCGCCACGATGAGCATCATGGGCGCCGACGCGAACGCGAACACGAGCATCGAGGTGATCGACACGGCGAGGGCCACCAGGACGACGGGGCGCCTGCCGATGAAGTCGGAGATCGCGCCCGCGGTGAGCAGGGTGACCAGCAGGCCGAGCACGTAGACGGCGAAGACGACCGTGAGGAACAGCGGCGAGAAGCCCCACTCCGCCTGGTACACGGGGTAGAGCGGCGACGGGGCGGCGCCCGAGGCCACCATCACGAGGAGGGTGCCGGCGTAGACCAGCATCGAGGAGCTGCCGGCGCGCGCTCGCGCCTGAGAGACGACAGGGGTGGGGATCGTTGCGGTGGTCACCGTGAGTACGACGCCCGGCGGCGTCTCAGCATTCCCGCGGGGGGCGCGCCGGTCGTCACGCCTCCGGCAGCGGGTACCGCCAGGACGACCTCTCCGCCCCGCCGCGGGCGCTCGCCCAGGTCACGGTGATGGTCGAGTCGGTGGTGGTCGGCAGGATCGCGGCGCGGAACATCACCGAGGCCTGGTGCGGGAGCTCCGTGCCCGGCTCGACCCCGTGCGGGCCGTCGAGCGAGGGGGCGCCGCCGACCCACAGGTCGAAGGCCGGCGCCGTGCCGGTGTTCGTGAGGCGGTACTCGGAGCCGCCGACGCGTTCGAGGCGCCAGGCCGGGGCGGCGGGGAGGCCGGGCGACTCGAACCGGGCGGGGTCGCCTGCGGATCGCGGGGCGGCGCCGGATCCTGCGCCCGCCGCCTGTGCCCCGGCGACACTCGCCCGCGTCGCCGCCGCGAGCCGCTCGACGCCGTCGGCGATGCGGGTGAGGTCGTCGATCGTCAGTGCTGCCGCCGCCGACGCGCGCTGGGCGGCCGCCTGCGCGGCCCGGTTCGACTCCTCGGCCTGCCGCGCCGCATCGGCCGACGCCTGCTGCTGGAGCTTCTGGCCGCGCCTCGAGAACTCGAACGACACGGCGAGGCCGACGAGGGCGATGAGGGTGGCGACCACCTGGATGACGTTCGCGAACGTGTCGGAGCTCATGGCGTGATCCTGCCATCGACCACCGACCCCGGCACGGGCACGGGCACGGGCACGGGCACGGGCACGGGCACGGTGCCGGGCTTGTAGCGTGGACGCATGGACATCGTCGAGACCCTGACCTGCCGCTTCACCCTGTCGGCTGCCACGCCGATCGACCTGCCGGGCGTCGTCGGCGGCTGGGCCTCCGGTCTCGCGATGCACAAGACGTTCACCAGCGGGCTGTCCGGCCAGAGCGACCTCATCTTCTTGACCAGCGGCGAGGAGGAGACCGGCCGCGGGTACGTCGCGGTCGAGCGCATCGACGGCACCCTCGACGACGGCCGGTCTGGCGCCTTCACCGTGCACCACGGGGCGATGCAGACCCCGGACGACTCCGGGCAGTTCGGCAACATCGTGCCCGGCAGCGGCACCGGCGACTTCGCCCGGTTCGCCGGCAGCGCGTCGATCCAGCACGACGACGACGGGCCGTTCTTCGTCCTGAGCCTCATCGCGAGCTGAGGACCGCCGCCGAACGGCCGGAATCCGCCCTGCCGAGACGAGCGGAGGGCGGATTCTGGCCGTTCGGGTGAGAGCGCCGGCCTAGGCCTCGCGACGGGCAGGCATCTGCGTCTTCGAGGGGTCGGTCTCGGCGAGGCCGGCGAAGATCTGCTCGATCCGGCCGACGACGTCGGCGTCGAGCTTCACGCCCGACGCGACGGCGTTCGACTCGACCTGCTCGGGGCGCGACGCCCCGATGATGGCCGAGGCGACGTTGTCGTTGTTCAGCACCCAGGCGAGCGAGAGCTGCGCCTGCGTGAGGCCGAGATCCTGCGCGATCGGCTCCAGCTGGGCGACGGCGTCGAGCACGTCGTCCTTCATCCAGCGCGAGATCATGCCGGCGCCGCCCTTGTCGTCGGTGGCGCGCGATCCTGCCGGGAGCTCCTGGCCCTTCTTGTACTTGCCGGTCAGGACGCCCTGGGCAACGGGCGACCAGACGATCTGCGAGATGCCGAGCTCCTTCGAGGCCGGGACGACCTCCTCCTCGATGACCCTCCAGAGCAGCGAGTACTCGGGCTGGTTCGAGATGAGCTGGATGCCGAGCTCCTTCGCGAGGGCGGCACCGTCGCGGAGCTGCTGCGCGTTCCACTCGGAGACGCCGATGTAGAGCACCTTGCCCTGGCGCACCAGGTCGGCGAAGGTCTGCATCGTCTCCTCGAGAGGGGTCTCGACGTCGTAGCGGTGCGCCTGGTAGAGGTCGACGTAGTCGGTCTGGAGGCGCTTCAGCGACCCGTTGATCGACTCGGTGATGTGCTTGCGGCTGAGGCCGGTGTCGTTGTGACCCTTGGGGCCGGTCGGGCCGTAGACCTTGGTGAAGATCTCGAGCGACTCGCGGCGCTCGCCCTTCAGCGCCTCGCCGAGGACGACCTCGGCCTGCGTGTTGGCGTACACGTCGGCGGTGTCGAACGTCGAGATGCCGACGTCGAGGGCCTTCCGGACGCACGCGGTCGCCGTGTCGTTCTCGACCTGCGAGCCGTGGGTCAGCCAGTTGCCGTAGGTGAGCTCCGAGATCTTGAGACCGGAGTTGCCGAGATACCTGAATTCCATCGAAGATGCTCCCTGTCGTGGCGCGCGTCGGTGCGTCGCCGGGGTGAACGGTACACCCGGCGTGAACGTTCACGCGCTTCCCCAGACGAGGCGAGGGGCGCAGGATCGCGGCCGCGCGGCCGACGTCAGCTGCCGAGCCCGGCCACGAGGTTGATCAGCGTCGCCAGGATCACCGTGCCGAACAGGTACGACAGCAGGCAGTGCCGCGTCACGAGGTGCCGGATGGTCCGGTTCGAGATCGTCGTGTCGCTCACCTGATAGGTCATGCCGAGGTCGAACGCGAGATAGGCGAAGTCGCGGTAGTCGGGCGGCTCGGGCTGGTTGAAGTCGATCCCGCCCTCCTCGCCGGCGTAGTACTGCACCGCGTAGCGCAGCATGAAGAGGGTGTGGATCAAGAACCACGACAGCACGACGCTCACCACGGCCAGGATCGCCAGCGCGTCGGCCCTCGCCCCTGAGGCGTGACCGGCCTCGATCACGGTGAAGCCGACGATGCCGAGGCTTCCGACGCAGGCGAGGACGAGCAGGATCTGCGACACGCTGCGGTCGGGGTCTTCTGCGCGGGCGTGCTGCCTCGCCTGCTCGCCGTCGAAGCGGAACACGATGGCGTACACCCAGATCAGGTAGACGAGGCACGCGGCGATCCAGCCGATGACGAGCGAGCTCCCCGCGAGGCCGAGGAGCGCGGCGGCGACGCCGACCACGATCCCGACCGCGAACATGACGACGACGCGGGTCGTGGAGGCGCCTCTCGTGGCGTCGACGCTGAGGGGCTGCATGCCCTGATCGTGGCTGGCGGGAGGCCGACTCGGGCGCCGCGACACGCTCTGTGGGCGCGAATCGGCGGGTTCGAGGAGAGGGAGCCCCGTGTCAGGCACCCGCAGCGGCCTGCTAGAGGCGGAAGGTCTGCCTCGGGATCCGGTCGACGAGGTCGCGGGCGGTCCGGTGCGCGTCCTCCTCCGAGAGCTGGTGCGTGACGACGAGCGACGCGAGGTAGCCGGCGTCGACCCGCCTCGACATGTCGTGCCTCGCCGGGATCGAGCAGAACGCCCGGGTGTCGTCGATGAACCCCGAGGTCTTCGTGAAGCCGACGGAGTCGGTGACGGCCTCCCGGTAGCGGCGGATCGCGGCCGGGGTGTCGATGAACCACCACGGGGCTCCGGCGTACACCGACGGGTAGAAGCCGGCCAGAGGGGCGATCTCGCGGGTGAACGCGGTCTCGTCGACGGTGAAGAGCACCAGCCGGAACCGCGGGTGCGTGCCGAAGCGCTCGAGGATCGGCCGGAGCGGCTCCGTGTACGTCGAGCCCGTCAGCGGCAGGTCGTGCCCGGTGTCGGGTCCGAAGCGCTCGAGGGTCGGCCGGTGGTGGTTCCGCAGGATGCCCGGGTGCAGCTGCATGACGAGGCCGTCGTCCGCCGCCATCGCCGCGCTCTCGAACAGCATGGTGTGCCGGTACGCGGCCGCGTCGGCGCCCGACACCGGGCCGCGGAGGGCCGCCGCGTGGATGCGCTCGGCGTCCGCCCTCTCGAGCGGCTCCGATCCTGCATCGGGGACTCCGGTGTCGGACGCCGTCGCGCCGTGGCGGACGAAGTGCTCCCGGCGGGCTCGGAGGGCCTCGAGGAGCCCCGCGTGCGTCGTCGTGTCGATGCCCGACACCTCGGCGAGCCGCGCCAGCGAGTCGCGCCACTCGGGCCTCGCGGGGTCGAAGTAGCTGTCGGCGCGGAAGGTCGGCAGCACCCGGCCGGCGAACGCGGGGTCGTCGCGGAGCGCCGCGTGGGCTCTCAGGTCGGACGCGGGGTCGTCGGTCGTCGCGAGCACCTCGATGCGGAACCGCTCGAACAGCGCGCGGGGCCTCATCGCCTCGGAAGCCAGCGCCTCGGCGAGGTGGTCGTACTGCTCGTCGGCGTTGGCGGGCGACGGCTGCTCGGTGAGCCCGAAGACGTCGTGGAGCTCGGTCTCGAACCAGTAGCGGACGGGGGTGCCGAGGAAGACGTCCCAGTGGGTCGCGAGCGCCCGCCAGATCTCGCGGCCGTCCGCGACGCCGCCACGCCCGTCGCGCGGCACGACGCCGAGCTGCTCGAGCGGGACGCCCGAGGCGTGCAGGAGCCGCAGCACGTAGTGGTCGGGGGTGATCAGGAGGGCCGCAGGATCGCCGAACGGCCGGTCGTCCACGAGCAGACCGGCGTCGACGTGCCCGTGCGGCGACAGGATCGGCGCCTCCCGCACGCTCTCGTACAGGGAGCGGGCGATGTCGCGCGTCGCCGGATCGGCGGGCAGGAGGCGGTCGGGGTGCGGGGAGAGGGACGTCATCGTCGGGCCTTTCGTTCGGGGACCGGTCCGGTCGTCGACCGGACCGTGAGGGTGGTCGGGAGGAGCACCGACTGGCGCTGGGCGGCATCCGGCGACCCCGCCTCGATCCTGGCCAGGAGCATCGACACGGCCACGCGGCCGGCGCGCTCGATGGGGGCGTGCAGCGTGGTGAGCGGCGGGTTGCAGAAGTCGGCGCCGAAGATGTCGTCGCAGCCGACGATGCTGAGGTCGCCGGGAACATCGACGCCGCGCTCCCGGAGGCGGGCGAGCATGCCGATGGCGATGAGGTCGTTGAAGACGATGAACGCGGTCGCGTCGGTGGTGACGGCCACGTCGGCGGCGACGACGCCGGCCGCGGTGGTCGGGGCGAACGGGCCGATCCTGCGGAGGGCCACCCCGAGGCGGTCGGCGGCGCGCTCGAGCGACTTCCAGCGGCGCTCGTTCGACCAGGACGACACCGGGCCGGAGACGTAGACCACGTCGCGGTGCCCGAGTGAGTGGAGGTGCTCGAGGGCCTGCTGCACACCGCCCGGGGTGTCGATCAGGACGTTCGCGACGCCCTCGGGCCGACGGTTGATCGCGACGAGCGGGGTGTTCCTGGCGTACATGGCCAGGTCGGCGTCGGGGAGCCGGGAGGCGGTGACGACGGCCCCGACGGCGCTGGCGCCGAGCGAGTCGAGGGTCGCCGCCTCGAGCTCGCCCGACTCCTCGGTGTCGACGAGGATCTGCCGGTAGCCCGCGGCCTTCAGCTGCTGCTGCGCGCCCCGGATGATGCCGAAGAAGAAGGGGTTCGTGATGTCGGCGACGAGGACGGCGACCGCTCTCGTCCGGGTGCCCGGCCCGGACGACGCGCCGCGCGGCGACACGTAGCCGATCTCCTCGGCGGCCTTCTCGATGCGGGCCCGGGTGAGGGCGTTCACGCGGTCGGGCGTCGTCAGAGCCCTCGACACGGTCGACGGGGCGACGCCGCTGAGGGCTGCCACATCGGTGATCGTCGCGGCCTTGCGACGCGGGGCGGTGTCGGTCATCGGTCCCTCCTCCGGCACGAAATTACGGGTTTGGCAAATTAGCGGCAAATAATTGCCGCTAATTTGCCACGCTCCTAGTCTCGTGCCAGTTCACCGTTTCGAGGAGGAAACAGATGAAGAAGCGCACTCTGGCAGGGGCCGTCGCAGGCCTCGCCGCCGTGGCACTCGTGCTCACGGGCTGTTCCGCGTCGGGTGGTTCCACCACCGGCGCCGACGGGAAGATCGACGGATCCGGCAAGACGCTCAACGTCCTGACCGGCGTCGACACCCTCTACCCCACCGAGCAGAAGCAGTGGCAGCAGGATCAGGCAGCGGCCTTCAAGAAGAGCACCGGTGCCACCTTGAAGTACGACACCTACGCCTCGGCCAACGAGGAGCTCACCCGGATCCAGACCTCGGTCGTCTCCGGGCAGGGCCCCGACGTCTACTCGATCGGCACCACCTTCACGCCGACGGCCTACTCGACCGGCGCGTTCGTGAAGCTCGGCGACAAGCAGTGGGGCCAGGTGGGCGGGCGCGACCGGTTCGTCCCGGCGAGCCTCGGCATCTCGGGCCCCTCGAAGAGCGACGAGATCGGCGTCCCGTTCGCGAGCCGCCCCTTCGTGATGGCCTACAACGAGGATCTGCTGAAGGCGGCCGGGATCACGAAGCCGGCGACCTCCTGGGACGAGTTCGCCCAGCAGGCGAAGACCCTCACCAAGAACGGCGTCTACGGCGTCTCGACCGGCTACGCCGACGGCTTCGACGTCTGGAAGTTCGTCTGGGCGATGTCGAACCAGGCCGGCAACCCGCTGGTCGACGGCAAGAAGGCGGACATCGACAGCCCCGAGATGAAGGCCGCGTACAAGGCGTACTTCGGCTGGGTGACGACCGACGGCGTCGTCGATCCTGCGGCCGTCGGGTGGAACAACGCGCAGGCGCTCGCCGCCTTCGCCGCCGGCAAGGCCGCCTACTTCCCGATGACGACCGCGACCTCGAAGAACACGCTCGACAAGTCGCCGGTCGCGGGCAAGTACGCCTACGCCCTCATGCCGACCGTGCCGCCGGGCGAGACCTCGAGGCCGAGCGACGGGAAGGACGCCGCGTCGATCCTCTCCGGCGACAACCTCGTCGTTGCGAACTACTCGAAGAACCAGGACCTCGCCTTCGCCTACATCAAGCAGGTCACCGGCCAGCAGGAGCAGGAGGACTTCTACACGACCTTCGGTCAGCTGCCGACCAACGCGGCAGCGGCGACGGCCCTCGAGAAGGACGACTCGTCGCTCCAGCCGATCGTCGAGGCCGCGAAGAAGTCGGTCGCGACCCCGTTCTCCGGGGCCTGGGGCGACGTGCAGCTCGCCATCACCGACATCACGGTGCAGAGCATCCCGTCGCTCAAGTCCGGCTCGATCTCGTCGTCCGAGATCGACAAGCGGCTCGCGACCGCGCAGAAGGCGGCCTCGTCCGCTCTCTCCCGGGCGAAGTAGGCGACGGCCGTGACGACACCGTCGACCACCGAGCGCCCGGTCGCCCGGGCGGGAGGCACCGCCCCCGCCCCGGGCCGCACGCCGAGGCCCGCGAGGCGCCGCAGCCTCGACACCCGCGGACGCCCGCTGTGGATGCTGCTCCCGGGCGGGATCCTGATGGCGATCGTGATCGTCGTCCCGCTGATCCTCGGCGTCGTGATCTCGCTCCTCGACCTCGACCAGTACACGCTGCGGTCGTGGCTGCAGGCGCCGTTCGTCGGGCTCGGCAACTTCGTCGAGGCGCTCACCCAGTCGCCGCTGCTCCGCTCCATCGGGATCAGCGCGAGCTTCGCCCTCATCGTGACGGCGGTGACCCTGCCGATCGGCGTCGTCGCCGCGCTCGCGACGCAGAACGCGTTCCGGGGGCGGGCCGTCGTCCGCTCGATCTTCCTGATCCCCTACGTGCTCCCGGCGTTCGTCGTCGCGACCGTGTGGCGGACGATCCTGCAGCCCTCGGGCATCGGCAACCACTTCCTGTCGTTCTTCGGGATCGATGGCGGGCTCTGGCTGAACGGGCCGAAGAGCTACTGGGCGCTGGTGTTCGTGGCGATCTGGTCGTCGTGGCCGTTCATCTACCTGCTGGCGCTGTCGGGCCTGCAGAGCGTCGACACGGAGGTCCACGAGGCCGCCGCCCTCGACGGCGCGCTCTGGTGGGCGAAGCTCCGGTACGTGATCTTCCCCTACCTGCGCGGGCCGATCTCGCTGGCCGTGATCATCGCGATCCTGCACAACATCAACAACTTCACCCTGCCGTTCGTGCTGTTCGGCATCCCGACGCCCGACGCGGTGCAGGTGATGCCGGTGCTGACCTACATCGCCAGCTTCCAGAGCTTCCGCTTCGGGCTGAGCGCCGCGATGGCGATCTGCTCGCTGGTGATCGTCGCGATCCCGCTGTTCATCTACCTGAAGGCCGTGCGTCTCGACTCCGGTGAAGACCGGGTCGTCCGCGGCGTCCGCGAGACGGGAGTCGCCCGATGACCGTCATCACGCCGAAGGGGCGCGGGGCCGACGTCACGAGGCTCCTCCCCCGGCCGCTGCTGATCGTGATCCTGGCCGTGCTGATGGTCTTCGTCCTGGTCCCGGTCGTCTACATCCTGTTCGCCTCGGTCAACTCCGACATCGCCGTGGCCAACGGCGCGTTCCTGCCGACCGAGTTCACGCTGGCGAACTACTCGCGGATCTGGACGACCGTCGCCCTCGGCACCGGCCTCGCCAACAGCGTCCTGGTCGCAGGGTCGGTCGCCCTCGTCTGCGCGTTCCTGGCCGTCGCGACCGCCTACGTGCTCGTCCGCTACCGCTTCCGCGGCCGTCTCACGTTCCTGCGCGGCCTGCTCGCCCTGCAGTCGATCCCCGGCACGCTGCTCCTGCTGCCGGTGTTCGTCCTGTTCTCGAGCGCCGCCACGTACACGGGCGTGCAGATCATCGGCACGAGGTGGGGCCTGTTCATCACCTACCTCACCTTCGCGCTCCCGTTCTCGACCTGGGTGATGGTGACCTACCTCCGCGGCCTGCCCCGCGAGCTCGAGGAGGCCGCCAGGATCGACGGCGCCTCGTCGTGGCGGATCCTCACCCGCATCGTCGTCCCGCTGTCGTGGCCCGGCATCGTCGTCTCGGGGATCTTCGCGTTCCTCCTCGGCTGGAACGACGTGCTCTTCGCCTCGATCATGACCAACCCGGACAGCCGGACAGCCGCGGTCGCCCTGCAGGTCTTCGGGGCGACGCAGGAGGGCGGCGCGCTCCCCGTCTACGGGCAGATGATGGCCGCCGCGCTCGTCTGCGCGCTGCCCGTCGTGGTCCTCTACCTCATCTTCCAGCGCTACCTCGTCGGTGGCCTCACAGCAGGAGGCGTCAAATGACGAAGCCCAGCAGTCCCCCGCTCACCTGGACCCTCTCGGGGTTCGGCGACGAGATCGACGACGACCCCGACGTGCAGGCGGCCGTCCTGAACGCGCTCGGCGCCCGCCACATCGAGGTGCGCGCCGCCTGGGGCACCAACATCGTCGACCTGACGGACGACCGGCTGGCCGCTCTGAAGGGCGTCCTCGACCGGCGCTCCACCGGCGTCTCGGCCATCGCCTCGCCGATCGGCAAGGTGCCCGTGGCGCTCCCGGTCGAGCACGAGGTCGAGCGCCTCGGCCGCGCGATCCGGGCCGCTCACGCGCTGGAGGCGCGGTACATCCGGCTGTTCTCGTTCTATCCGGCCGAGGGGCAGGACCCCGACGACATCCGCGACGACGTGCTGGTGCGGATGCGCGCCCTGGCCGACGTCGCCGAGAGGGAGGGCGTGATCCTGCTGCACGAGAACGAGAAGGAGATCTTCGGCGACATCCCGAGGCGGGTGCTCGACCTCGTGGAGGCGGTCGGCTCGCCGGCACTCCGCCTCGCCTGGGACAACGCCAACTTCGTGCAGTGCGGGGTCCGGCCGTTCACCGAGGCCTGGCCGCTGCTCCACGAGCACGTCGAGTACCTGCAGGTCAAGGACGCCGTCGCATCGACCGGCGAGGTGGTGCCCGCAGGATCGGGCGACGGGGAGCTCCTCGAGACCGTCACCGCCCTCCGCGACACCGGCTACGACGGCTTCGCCTCGCTCGAGCCGCACCTCGCCGACACGAACGCGCTCGGCGGCTTCTCGGGACCCAGCGAATTCGGGCGCGCCGCCCGCGCCCTCAGAACCCTCACCGACCGGATCGGAGTCCAGCTCTCATGACCACCGCCTCCCCCCTCACAGCAGCCGTCGTCGGCTGCGGCGTCATCGGACGCCACCACGCCCGCGTGCTCGTCGGCCACCCCGGCTTCCGGGTCACCGCCGCCGTCGACGCCGTCCTGCCCGCGGCCACCGCCCTGGCCGACGAGGTCGCCGCCTCCACCGGCGAGCGCCCCGTCGTCTCGGAGACCCTCGACAAGGCGCTCGATCAGGCCGACGTCGACGTCGTCGTGGTCTGCTCCCCCAGCGGGCTGCACGTCGAGCTCGCCGAGACCGCTCTCGCGCGGGGCCGGCACGTCGTCATCGAGAAGCCGCTCGACGTCAGCATCGCCAGTGCGCGCAGGATCGCCGACCTCGCGTCCGACGCGCGGGCGCAGGGACTCTGCGTCACGGTGATCAGCCAGCACCGTTTCGATCCTGCGAACCGGGTCGTGGCCCAGGCGGCGCACGACGGCCGTTTCGGCCGCGTCTCGTCGGGCCTCGCCTCGGTCGCGTGGTGGCGGAGCCAGGGCTACTACGACTCCGGTGACTGGCGCGGCACCTGGGCGCTCGACGGCGGCGGCGCCGTGATGAACCAGGGCGTGCACACGGTCGACCTGCTGGTGTGGATGCTGGGGCGACCCGTCGAGGTGAGTGCCCAGACCGGGCTCCTCGCGCACGAGCGAATCGAGGTGGAGGACGTCGCGGTCGCGACCGTCCGGTTCGAGTCGGGTGCTCTCGCGGTCGTCCACGCGACGACGGCCGCGTACCCGGGGCTGACCACCCGCATCCAGGTGCACGGCGACGCGGGCTCGGGTGTCGTCACCGACGACCGGCTGGAGTACTTCCACGTGGCGGCCCCGGGTGCCGGGACCGGCCTCCAGGAAGCGCTCGACACGGCGAACCAGGCGGAGGGTCTCGTCGAGGCCGACCAGCTCGTGGGCGGGCCGCCCGAGGAGCAGCACTTCCTCCGCGGGCACGCGCGGCAGTACGACGACATCCTGCGGGCGATCCGGACGGGCGAGGCGCCCGGCGTCACGGTCGACGACGCGCTGCTGTCTCTGGCGACCGTCAAGGCGATCTACGTCTCGGCGACGCTCGGGCGGCCGGTCGCCGTCGACGACGTGCTGACCGGCGTGCTCGACGACCAGGACGTGACCGTGGGGGTGCGCTCGTGAGGTTCTCCGTCTTCACGGCGTCGACCCCCGACTGGACGCCCGACGTCGTCGCGAGGAAGCTCGCCGAGCAGGGCTGGGACGGCGTCGAGTGGCGCGTCGTCGACCAGCAGGAGTCGGAGACGCCCGGCTTCTGGTCCGGCAACCGGGCGACCTGGCCGCTCACCGGGCTCGAAGAGGCGGTGCCCGAGATCCGCAGGATCACCCAGGAGGCCGGGCTCGGGTTCTCTGGGCTCGGCGGCTACGCGGGCGCGTGGCTGCACGACGACGTCGACCGTGTGCTCGCCGCGACCGCCGCGCTCGGTGCGGGTCAGGTGCGGGTCACCATGCCGCGGACGGACACGGGCGTCCCCTACCCGGAGGTCTTCGCCCGCACGCGCACCGACCTCGAGTGGGTCGTGTCGCGCGCCGGGGAGCACGGCGTCAAGGCACTCGTCGAGCTGCACCACGAGACGATCACCCCGTCGGCCTCGGCGGCCCGGCGGCTCCTCGAAGGACTCGACCCCCGGCACGTCGGCGTCATCCACGACCTCGGCAACCTCGTCATCGAGGGGCGGGAGAACCACCGGGCCTCGTTCGAGCTGCTCGGCGAGTACCTCGCGCACGTGCACGTCAAGAACGCGCGCTGGGTCGCCGACGGCGAGCGATCCGCCGACGGGTCGCTGACCTGGCGGCACGAGTGGGCGCCGCTGCGCGACGGGCAGGCCGATGTGGGGCGCTACCTCACCGACCTCCGCGATCACGGGTACGACGGATGGGTGACCATCGAGGACTTCTCCACCGACCTGCCGCTCGAGGAGCGCCTCCGCGACGACCTCGCCTACCTGCGGGCGCTCGTCGGGGCGCATGTCTGAGGCGGAGGCGGGCTCGGGCCGGGTTGCGGGCGGGGCTTCGCGCCCGGTCGGCCTCGGGGCCCTGTCTGCTGAGCAGCGCGCGGTGCGCGACGCTCGGGAGCGCAGGATCGTGCACCTCGGGCTCGGCGCGTTCCACCGGTCGCACCAGGCGTGGTTCACTCAGCACGTCGCCGAAGGGTCGGGCGGCTCCGGGTCCAGCTCCGGGTCTGCCTCCGGGTCTGCCCCGTGGGGCATCGTCGCCTTCACCGGCCGGCGCCCCGACCAGGCCGACCTGCTGTCCCGGCAGGACGCCGTCTACACGCTCCTCACCCGCGCCGCCGACGGCGCCACCGCCGAGCTCGTCGACGCGATCGTCGAAGCGCACGACGGCGCCGACGCCCCTCGCTGGCGAGCCGCCCTGGCCGACCCTCAGACCGCCGTCGTCACGCTCACCGTCACGGAGGCCGCCTACCACCGCGCCCCCGACGGACGCATCGACCTCGACGACCCCGACGTCGCGGCCGACGCCGAGCTGCTCCGGCGCGGAGCACCCGAGGCCTGCACGACCGCGCCCGGGCGTCTGGTCGACGGGCTCCGGGCGCGCCGCGACCGAGGATCGGGCCCCGTCGCGGTGGTGTGCTGCGACAACCTGACCGACAACGGCAGGATGACGCGTGACATGGTGCTCTCGCTCGCCGACGAGGTCGATGCGGGCCTCGGCGCGTGGATTTTGCGCGAGGTCTCGTTCGTCGCGTCCATGGTCGACAGGATCACGCCCGCCACCACCGACGGCGACCGTGCCGACGCCCTCGCGCTCACCGGCCTCGACGACCCGGCCGTCGTCGTCGCCGAGCCGTTCGCGGAGTGGGTGCTGTCGGGACGCTTCCCCGCCGGGCGCCCCGCCTGGGAGACCGCGGGCGCCCGCTTCGTCGACGACCTCGAGCCGTACGAGCAGCGGAAGCTCTGGCTGCTGAACGCAGGACACTCGCTGCTCGCGTACCTCGGTCTGCACCTCGGGCACCAGACGGTCGACGAGGCCGTCGGCGATCCCCGCTGCGTCGAGCCTCTCGAGCAGCTCTGGGACGAGGCCGCCGCCGAGCTGCCGCTCCCGGCCGACGAGATCGCTGCCGCGCGGGCGGCTCTCGGCGAGCGCTTCGGCAACCCGCGGATCCGGCACCGCCTGCAGCAGATCGCCTCGGACGGGTCGGTGAAGCTGCCGATCCGGGTCGTGGATCCGCTGCGGCGGCGGCTCGCGCGGGCCGACGGCGCTCGTGCAGGCGCAGGCGGTGTCGCAGGATCGGGCATCGGCCCGGGCGCAGCCACGCTGCTCGCCGCCTGGTGGCTGCACGTCACCGGCGACCCGTCGCTCGTGGCCGACCCGCGCTCGGGCGACTTCTCCGCCGATCTCGGTGCCCGCGACATCCTGCGGCTCGTCGCACCCGACCTCGCAGGCGACGACCGCCTCGTCACCGCGGTCGAGGAGGCGCGGGCGCGGATCCTGCGCCTGTCGCCCGCCGACCCTGCCACCTCTTCTCCATCCGCCTCCTCCCCCCTCGACACCGGAGTCCCCGCATGATCATCGACAAGGCCGAAGTGGTCGTCACCAGCCCCGACCGCAACTTCGTCACCCTCAAGCTCACCACCGACGACGGGCTCACCGGGCTCGGCGACGCGACCCTCAACGGGCGGGAGCTCGCCGTCGTCGCCTACCTCACCGAGCACGTGGTCCCCCTCCTCATCGGCAAGGACGCCCACCGCATCGAGGACATGTGGCAGTTCCTGTACCGGTCGGCGTACTGGCGGCGCGGTCCGGTGACGATGGCGGCCATCGCCGCGGTCGACGTCGCGCTCTGGGACATCAAGGCCAAGGCCGCCGGCATGCCGCTCTACCAGCTGCTCGGCGGAGCGTCTCGGACGGGGCTCCTCACCTACGGGCACGCGTCGGGCAAAGACCTGCCCGAGCTGTTCGACTCGATCCGCTCCCACCAGGAGCAGGGCTACAAGGCGATCCGGGTGCAGACCGGCGTGCCGGGCCTCAAGTCGATCTACGGCATCGCGTCGAACGCGACCTTCGAGGCGAACAAGGGCGTGCGCTACGACCACGAGCCCGCCCAGCGCGGAGCCCTGCCGAACGAGGAGGACTGGGACACCCGCTCCTACCTCCGCCACGTGCCCACCGTCTTCGAGGCGGTGCGGAACGAGTTCGGCCCCGAGATCCCGCTGCTGCACGACGGCCACCACCGGATGACGCCGATCCAGGCCGCCACCCTCGGCAAGTCGCTCGAGCCGTACGACCTCTTCTGGCTGGAGGACGTCACGCCCGCGGAGAACCCGGAGGCGCTGCGCCTCGTCCGGCAGCACACCACGACGCCGCTGGCCATCGGCGAGATCTTCAACACGGTATGGGACTACCAGCTGATCATCCGCGAGCAGCTGATCGACTACGTCCGGAGCGCGGTCACGCACACCGGCGGGATCACGCACCTGAAGCGGGTCCTGGAGTACGCGGCGCAGTACCAGATCAAGTCGGGCATGCACGGACCGACCGACATCTCGCCGGTCGGGATGGCCGCCGCGATGCACCTCGGGCTGTCGATCCACAACTTCGGGATCCAGGAGTACATGAAGCACGGGGCGGCGACCGACCGCGTGTTCCAGCAGACCTTCACGTTCGAGGACGGCATGCTGCACCCCGGCGACGAGCCGGGCATCGGCGTGACCCTCGACGTCGACGAGGCCGGCTGGTACCCCTACGAGAAGGCGTACCTGCCGTACAACCGCCTCGCCGACGGGACTGTGCACGACTGGTAGCTCGCGTGCGCGCCTGCGCCTCCGCGCGCTCGCGCCGCGCGCGGGGCGCCGAGATCGCACTAGTCGTCGCCTCCGGGCGCTCCGACGCGACGGCGAGTGCGATCTCGCGAAGTCGCGCCGCGCTCGGCAGCAGCGACGGAACGCGCACGCTCGAGACGAGTGAGGAACGACTGCGCGTGGACGGTCAGATCGTCCGCCACCACTCGGAGGGTGCGCCATCCCTCGGCGGCGAAGCGCTCGCGACGACGGATGTCGGAGCGCCAGGTGCCGACGTCGGTGCGATGGTGGTCGCCCTCGTACTCGATGCCGATGCGCAGCTCGGGGTAGCTGAGGTCAGGACGACCGATGCTGCGGCCGCGTGAGTCGAGCACCGGCACGTTCAGCGCCGGCTCCGGATGACCCGCTCGGACGATCAGGAGACGGAGACGCGTCTCCTGCGGCGACTCCGATCCCTCCCGGATGAGACGGAGCGCTTCCCGGAGGACTCCGGCCCGTCGGCGTCCTGCCCGCAGCCGGACCAGCGCGGCGAGGTCGGCGACCGAACCAGGACGGTTCCGAGCGATGACGGCGTCGCCCAGGACGATCAGGTCGTCGAGGGCGAGGAGAGTCGCGCTCTCGGCCCAGCAGGCCGCCGGCGTCGAGGCGCGGACGGGCCCGGCCGAGTCGACCTGGGCGAGATCCTGCGCGATCCGGTGACCCGTGACGCCCGCGCGACGCATGACCGAGCCGTCGCCCACGGTGCTCACGTGCAGGGTCTCCTGCTCGCGCGTCGGGACGGGCAGCCCGTGGAGGCGCGCCGCCGTCGTATGACTGATGAACTGCGACGGGCCGAGGACCAGGCGGAGGATCGCGGGTGTGAGCGCCGTGTCAGGCGGCGCTCGGACGCCGCGGGTGGGCGCGCAGAGATCCAGGCGTCTGAGCCGCTCGCTCCCTGTCAGCGGGAGCGCCTCGCGCACGAGGAAGGGGCGCGCTGCGAGGTCGGGAGGAAGAGCTGCTGGCTTCATACGAGCATCCTGCGGACTCTCACCGGCACGCCGGAGCTCCTCTCCACAACCGTGCACTCTCTGTCCACAGCGCCCGAGTGGCGAGATCGCAGCAGGTGTCGCTTCTGGCCCCCGGCAGACGACGTCTTCTGCGATCTCGGCGCGGCCTGCAAGAGAGCTCCGAGCAACCTGGTGTTGGCTGAGGGCACGCATCACCGAAGGAGACCAGATGTCCACGTCCACGCCCCGCTCCCCCTACGACGAGATCCAGGAGGTGCCGTCGTTCGAACTGACCTCGACCGACGTCGCCGACGGTCAGACGCTCGCCCAGCCGCACGTCAGCGGCATCTTCGGCGCCGGAGGGGAGGATGTCAGCCCCCAGCTGTCGTGGTCGGGCTTCCCCGAGGGGACGAAGAGCTTCGTCGTCACCGTTTACGACCCCGACGCCCCGACCGGCGCCGGCTTCTGGCACTGGGCCGTGGCAAACATCCCCGCGTCGGTCACCTCGCTCGACTCCGGAGCGGGCGACGCCGAGGGCTCAGGGCTCCCCGACGGCGCCGTGCAGCTGAAGAACGACGGCGGCCTCGCCCACTACCTCGGCGCGGCCCCGCCCTCGGGCCACGGCACGCACCACTACTTCATCGGCGTCCACGCGCTCGACGTCGACCACCTCGACGTCGACGCGTCGGCGTCGCCTGCGTTCCTCGGGTTCAACATGTTCGGCCACACCCTGGCTCGCGCCGTCATCACGCCGGTCTACCAGGTCGACTGACGACCAGACCGCATCACGCAGGACCAGCCGGCTCCCGTCCACCGAGGACGGGGGCCGGCTGTCCGTCGGCCTCCCAGCTGGCCAGGATCGGCAGCGTCCGCGCCGTCTCCGAGCCGGCCTCGACCGTGTAGACCACCAGCCGCTGCTCGGGGTCGGCGGGTCCGGTGACGATCTCGATGCCGAACTCCAGGTCGCCGAGCGCAGGATGCCGGATCCGCTTCGCCACCGAGGCGTAGTCCCGGACCCCCTGGTCGTCCCACCACCGGGCCACGTCGTCGTCCGCGGCGCTCACCTCGGCGACCAGCCTGCGGAGCCGCGCGTCGCCCGGATGCCGCCCCGATTCGCGGCGAAGCGCTCCCACCGACGCCTGTGCGAAGACCTCCCAGTTGACGATGCGCTCCCGGGCGACCGGGTCGAGGAACAGCCAGCCGAGGAACGACGACCCGGCAGAGAGCGTCGTGCCGAGCACCGCTCCGACCAGCGGGTTGACCGCCAGGACGTCGCCTCGCCGGCCGAGCAGGAGGACCGGCAGGTGGCCGAGGGCGTCCATCACGCGGAGGAGTCCCGGATCGGCCCGCTGCGCGGCCTCGTGGCCGTCGGCGCGCCGCACTCCGCGGCTCTCGACGGGATCGGCCAGGTCGTGCAGGTGCGCGCGCTCCACGTCGTCGAGCCGGAGGGCGCGGGCGAGGGCGTCGAGGACCTCCCGGGAGACGGTGGCCTGCCTGCCCTGCTCCACCCGGCTGTAGTAGTCGGGGCTGAGGCCTGCCGCCACGGCGAGCTCCTCCTTGCGGAGGCCGGGGACGCGCCTGGCTCCGGGGAAGGGCTCGATGCCGGCGCTGGCCGGGCTGATCGCGTCGCGCCGAGAACGGAGGAACGCCCCGAGTGCCCGCCGATCCTGCGTCATGCCCCCATGCTAGGAGCGCCAGGCCGGGTCAGCCTGGTCACGCCGTGCCCAGGTCGATCCTGCTCTGGTCCGATCGACCGGGCGCTGGTCGACTCGGGTCATGACGAATTCGAACGACCTCTCCCTCACCGGCCGGACCGCCCTGGTCACCGGCTCCACCAGCGGCATCGGCCGCGCCATCGCCCTCACCCTCGCCGGAGCCGGCGCCACCGTCGCCGTGTCCGGCCGCGACGCCGAGCGCGGGCAGGCCGTGGTCGACGCGATCGCCGCGGCGGGCGGCCGCGCCGTCTTCGTGGCGTCCGACCTCGACGCCGACCCCGCAGCCCTCCGCGCCTTCGCAACCGAAGCGGCCTCGGCCCTCGGCGGCACGCCCGACATCCTCGTGAACAACGCCGGCGTCTACCCGGCGACGGCGACGGCGGACCTGTCCGACGAGGACCTCGACCTGATGCTGCGGGTCAACATCCGCGCCCCGCACGTGATCGTCGGCGAGATCGCCCCGAGGATGGCCGAGCGGGGATCGGGCGCGATCGTCGGCATCGGCTCGTGGATGTCGCGCACCGGCGTGGGCTTCGCGGCCCTCTACTCCGCGACGAAGGCCGCCGACGAGCAGCTCACGCGCACCTGGGCGTCCGAGTTCGGGCCGCGCGGCGTGCGCGTCAACACGGTCGCGCCGGGTGCGACGCTGACGCCGGGCAACGAGGCCGCACGGGACGTCCTCGACCAGATGACGGCCGGAACGCCGCTCGGCAGCGTCGTCCTCCCCCAGGACATCGCCGACGCCGTCCTCTTCCTGGTCTCCGACCGGGCGCGAGCGATCCACGGGACCACGCTCGACGTCGACGGGGGCATCTCAGCCACGCGTCAGAACTGAGCGCCTATGCTCCGACGGTGATCACCCTCCTGTTCCTCGGCCTCGTCGGCGGCCTCATCACCGGGATCTCGCCGTGCATCCTGCCGGTGCTGCCCGTGATCCTGCTCTCGGGCGGCGCCCAGGGTGCCCGGCCCGACGGCCGGGGACCAGGCAGGAGGCCGTTCCTCGTCGTCCTGGGGCTCACGATCAGCTTCAGCCTGTTCACCCTCCTCGGCACCCTCGTGCTGAGCGCCCTGCCGGTGCCGCAGGACATCATCCGCTGGGTCGGGCTCGCCGCCCTCGTGCTGATCGGCGTCGGCATGATCGTGCCGCGGTTCCAGCACCTGCTCGAGAAGCCGTTCTCCCGTCTCCCGCAGGCCCGGGCGCAGACCGACCGCGGCGGCTTCGTCCTGGGGCTCACCCTCGGCGCCGTCTACGTCCCGTGCGCGGGTCCGGTGCTGGCCGCGATCACCGTGGCCGGAGCGACCGGCAGGATCGGCGCGTCGACCGTGATCCTGACCGTCGCGTTCGCCATCGGCACGGCCGCCCCGCTGCTCTTCTTCGCCCTCGCCGGACGCGGCGTCGCAGAGCGGGTGAAGGCGTTCCGGACCAGGCAGCGCGCCGTCCGCACAGGTGCCGGCGTGGTCGTCCTGGCCCTCGCGGTCGCCCTGGCGTTCAACGCGACCGACGCGATCCAGCGGGCGATCCCCGACTACACGGCGTCGCTCAACCACCAGCTCGAGGGCGACACGGGCGCGGGCGCGCTGACCGGCGGCGGCGGCAGTGGTAGCGGCGCTGGCACAGGCACCGGCGGAGGCACCGGCACCTCCGGCGCAGGATCGGGCCCGGGCACGCTCGCCGCCTGCGCCTCGGAGGCCGCCTTCACCACCCCGAAGACCCTCCGGAACTGCGGCCGGGCGCCCGCCCTCACGGGACTCGACGGCTGGTTCGACACCGCCGACGACCAGCCGGTGACGCTGGCCTCGCTCCGCGGCAAGGTCGTGCTCGTCGACTTCTGGGCGTACTCCTGCATCAACTGTCAGCGCGCGATCCAGCACGTCGAGCAGTGGTACCGCACCTACCAGCCCGACGGCCTCGTCGTGATCGGTGTGCACACGCCCGAGTACGCGTTCGAGCACGAGCACGCCAACGTGGTCGCCGGGGCGAAGCGGCTCGGAATCACCTACCCGGTGGCGCAGGACAACGACTACACGACGTGGACCGCGTACGCGAACACCTCTTGGCCCTCCGACTACCTGATCGACGCCACCGGTGAGATCCGGCACGTCTCGGTCGGCGAAGGGAACTACGACGGGATCGAGGGCATGATCCGTCAGCTCCTCACGGCAGCCGACCCCGAGGTGACCCTCCCCGCCCGCACGGACGTCGCCGACACGACGCCGACGGACCGCTCGCAGACACCCGAGACGTATCTCGGCACGAAGCGGGCGACCGCCTACTCGGGCACGATGAGGCTCCGGAACGGCACGACGACGTTCACGGCGCCCCAGGGGGTCGAGCAGGACACGTTCGCTCTCGGCGGCCGCTGGAAGGCGTCCGACGAGGCGCTCACGAGCGTCTCCTCCTCGAGCATCGAGCTGGCGTACACCGCGTCGAAGGTCTACCTCGACGTCGGCGGCACCGGCACGCTGACGGTCCGCTCCGGCTCCTCGACCAGGACGATCCGCGTCTCGGGAGCCCCGAACATCCACGCCGTGGTCGATGCCGGCAGAGCCCGGAGCGGCACCGTCACCGTGGAGCTCTCCCCCGGGCTGTCGGCCCACTCGTTCACGTTCGGGTAGCGCCGGCCGCCTCCGCCGCGTACGGCCCCCAGGCCACGTCGCGGAGGGCCGGGCAGTGCTCGGGCGTCGGGTGGTGCGCGATCTCGATCATGCGGTCGAGCTCGGCCTGGGCCGCCTGCAGGTCGGCGATGGCCGTGCGGATCCGCTCCTGCTCGGACTCGAGCAGCTCGAAGACCTCCGGCGAGGCCACTCCGGCGTCGACGCAGGGCAGCATCCGCAGGATCGTGCGACTGGCCAGGCCCGCGGTGAAGAACCGCTGGATCATCCGCACCCGCTCGACCGCCGACTCCGGGTAGACGCGCTGCCCCGACGCCGTCCGGTCGGACGAGAGGAGCCCCTGCTCCTCGTAGTAGCGGAGGGCTCTCGTCGAGACCCCGGACCGGCCGGCCACGTCTCCGATGCGCACGGCGTCCTCCTCGTCTCGGACGCCGTCGCCGGATGCCGACTTGCACCTGACGTTGACGTCAACGTCTACCGTACCCGAAGGCGGGTCGATGAAGGCCCGCGGAACGTCGACAGGAAGAACACCATGGACATCACCGATCAGACAGCCCTCGTCACCGGAGCGAATCGCGGCATCGGCCGCGAGTTCGTCCTCGAACTCCTCGACCGCGGCGCGGCGCGGGTCTACGCGACCGCTCGCCGACCCGAGACCCTCGACTTCGACGACGCCCGGGTCGTCCCGCTCCGACTTGATCTGACCGACCACGACTCGGTGGTCGCGGCGGCCCGCGCTGCCGGAGACGTCACGATCGTCGTCAACAACGCGGGCATCTCGACCGGCGCCGACCTCGTCGCGGGCGACCTCGCCGACATCCGCCGCGAGTTCGACACGCACTTCTGGGGCACGCTCGACGTGATCCGCGAGTTCGCCCCCGTCCTCGCCGGCAACGGGGGCGGCGCCGTGGTGAACGTGCTCTCCGCGCTGTCGTGGTTCGCCACCCGCGGCACCGGCGCCTACGCGTCGGCCAAGGCCGCCGAGTGGAATCTCACGAACGCCGTCCGGCTGGAGCTCGGAGCGCAGGGCACGCTCGTGCAGGGCGTCCTGCTCGGAGCCGCCGACACCGACATCGCCGCCTCCTACGACGGCCCGAAGATCGATCCCCGCGACGTGCCCCGCAGGTCGCTGGACGGCCTCGAGCAGGGCTCGATCGAGGTGATCGTCGACGACTGGACCGCGATGGTCAAGGCGTCGCTCGCGGGCGATCCTGCCGCCTTCTACGCGCAGATGGCGGAGATCCTCGGCGCGAGCTGACCGGTGCACCGGTGCGGCGGGCCCTTCGGGGGCCCGCCGCGCATCAGCCGATGAAGGCCTGGATCGGCCCGCGCGCGAAGTAGATCAGGAACCCGGCGGCCACGACCCACAGCAGCGGGCTGATCTCGCGCGCCTTGCCCGACAGCGACCGCACGAGCACCCAGCTGAGGAAGCCGGCGCCGATCCCGTTCGAGATCGAGTACGTCAGCGGCATCACGATCACGGTCAGGAACACGGGCAGCGCGACCGAGAAGTCGGACCAGTCGATGTCCTTGATCTGCGACACCATGAGAGCTCCGACGACGACGAGAGAAGCCGCGGCCACCTCGAGCGGCACGACCTGCGTCAGGGGCGTGAAGAACATCGCCAGCAGGAACAGCACGCCGGTGACGACCGAGGCGAGGCCCGTCCGGGCGCCCTCGCCGACACCCGCGGCCGACTCGACGAAGACCGTGTTGGACGACCCGCTGGTCGCACCGCCCGCGACGGCGCCGATGCCCTCGACGATGAGCGCCGGGCGGAGACGGGGGAACGTGCCGTCGGGGTAGGCGATGTCGGCCTGGCGGGCGAGGCCCGTCATCGTGCCCATGGCGTCGAAGAAGTTCGTGAAGACCAGGGTGAAGACGAGCATGGTGGCCGCGACCCCGCCGATCCTGCCGAACGCACCGAAGTCGAACTGGCCGACCAGCGACAGGTCGGGGAGCGAGACGATGCCCTTCGGGAGGACCGGGGCGTTGAGGTTCCAGCCGGCCGGATTCGTGCCGAGAGACTCGGGCACCTTGAAGATCGCGTTGAGGATGATCGCGACGACCGTCGTGGCGACGATGCCGATCAGGATCGCGGCCTTCACACGACGCGCGACGAGCACGCCGATGACGATGAGGCCGATCACGAAGACGATCGTCGGGAGGGTCTCGATCGATCCGCCGTCGCCCAGCTGGACCGGGGGCGACGCGGCGCCGCTCGAGCGGACGAATCCGGCGTCGACCAGCCCGATGAAGGCGATGAAGAGGCCGATTCCGACGGTGATCGCCGTCTTGAGCGCCTGCGGCACCGCCTTGAAGATGAGGGTGCGGAGGCCGGTGGCGGCGAGGATGACGATGACGAGGCCCTCGATGACGACCAGGCCCATCGCCTCGGGCCAGGTGACGTCTTTCACGACGCTGACCGCGAGGAACGAGTTGATGCCGAGGCCCGCGGCGAGACCGAACGGGAGGCGGGCGACGATGCCGAACAGGATCGTCATGACGCCGGCTGTCAGAGCGGTGACGGCTCCGACCTGTGCGTTCTGGAGCCAGTGGCCGAGGACGTCCTTCGCCGCCTGGTCGCCCGAGAAGCCGCCCAGGATCAGCGGGTTCAGGATGACGATGTAGGCCATCGTGACGAACGTCACGAGGCCGCCGCGCACCTCGCGGCCCCAGGTCGATCCGCGCTTCGTGATCTCGAAGAAGCGGTCGACCCGCGACATCATGCCGGTCTCGGTGGTGGCTGTCATCGGGCTTCTCCTCAGGCTCACAGAAGGCAAACCCTCACAGCCTATTGGATCGGCCGCAGCGCTCCATCCCGCCCCCCGTGACGAGCCCCCGCCGCGCACCGGCACCCCCCGAACGGGAGGTCTACCGGGCAGCGGGTGGTGGCGTAGCCTGTGGGCACCCCACGCTTGGATCAGGGCGGGGGGAAGGCCCAGACCCCGCTGCTTCGTTCCATGAGTGCACCGGGGTGCCTGGGCTTCGGGGCGGTGGGGACTGGGCCCTCTGTCTCGGAGCCGGTCAGCCCGAGGGGTTCTCGACGGGCGTGCCCTCCTCGGTCGTGCCCTCACCGGGGTCGACCTCGTCGGGGCTCGGAGTCGACGGGTCGATCGGCTCGTCGTCGCGCTTCGGGTCGCTCATCACTCGCCTTCCGGGTCTCCGCCGGAGACGAAGTCGGTGTCGCCCTGCGAGTCCTGGGTGTCGCCCGACGCGCTTCCGTCGCCGAGCTCCTCCGTGTACTCCTTGTCGCTCTCGGTGACGTCCGTGGACCCGTCCGAGCTCGAGTGGTGTCCGGTGTGCTCCGTGTGGTTCGTCTGATCGCTCATGGGCGGGACGGTACGCCGAGGCCCCTGGAACGGAGCACCGCATCGGGGGACAAGACCGGACGACCCGCCGTCACTTCTCCGGATCGTGGCCCCAGTTCATCAGCGACCACCGCCACCTCGTGTCGGTGACGTCGCCCGAGGGCCGCTGCTTCTTTCCGCGCAGCCTCCGATCGCGCACTATGGCCCAGACCGGGCTCAGCCGCGGGCGCGGAGCGCGAATAGGACCAGCGGCACCTGCAGCGGCAGCCGGGCGAGCACGATCGCCTTCGCGGTGCGAGTCGTCTTCGAGCTGCGGAGGTACTGCCTGGCCATCACGATGTTGGCCGGGAACACGGCGACGAACAGGAGGGCGGCGAGGCTCCCGCCGATCCTGCGCGAGGGCTTCGCCGCGAGAGCGGCTGCCGTGGCGAGCTCGGCGTAGCCCGAGACGAGGGTCCAGGTCCGCCGTTCGCCGGGCAGAGCGCGCGGCACGATCGGGTCGAAGGTCTGCGGGCGGACGAGGTGCAGCGTGCCGGAGGCGGCGAGCACGGCGGCGAGGGCGGCGGCGAGGGTTCTCGGGGAGGCGGAGGTCATGCCTCGATCCTGCCTCAGAAGACAGTGCGCGCGGACCCGGCCCCGCTCACTCGGCTCGGCTGACGCCCCGGCTCAGGATCGCGGAGGTGAGCGCCTCGACGGGCTCGCGCGCGGCCGTCGGGTTGGCGACGAGCACATAGTCGACGTCGCCGAGGTCGGGGAGCCCGAACCGGACCGAGACCTTGACGAGGTCGGCCGGGATCAGCGAGTACGGGAAGACGGCGATGCCGATGCCGGCGCGGACGGCGGCGAGGATGCCGTTGACGTCGCGCGTGTTGCAGGTGATGCGCCAGGTGCGGCCGGACCGCTCGAGCGCGTCGATGGCCATCTGCCGGGAGAGGCTCGGCGCCTGGTAGGTGATGAGGGGCACCGGCTGGTCGGGCTCGAGGCGCATGCGCTCCTGGGCAATCCAGACCATGGGGTCGCCGGCGACGCGGGTGCCGTCGTCGTACTCCCCCGCGTTCTGCTTCACGAAGATGAGGTCGAGCTGGCCGGACGCGAGCCGACGTCGGAGCGGCACGCTCTGGTTGACGGTGAGCTCCAGGTTGATCTGCGGGTAGAGCTGTCGGAAGTGGCGCAGGATCCGCGGGAGCTGCGTGATGGCGAGGTCGTCCGCCGCGCCGAACCGCAGCCGCCCCGCCATCGCCGAGCCCGAGAAGTAGCTCTCGGCCGACGCGTGGGCCGCGAGGATCGTCCGGGCGAAGCCGGCCATCGCGTCGCCGTTGTCGGTGAGGGCGACCTCTCGGGTGTCGCGGGCCACGAGCATCCTGCCCGCCGCCTTCTCGAGCTTCGACACGTGCTGGCTCACGGTCGGCTGGCTGATGCCCAGCCGCTGGGCGGCCAGCGTGAAGCTGTGGGTCTCGGCCACGACGAGGAAGGTCCGGAGGAGCGCAGGATCGTACACCCGACCAGTATTACAGGAACGAATGACACTGATAGGGCTGATTCGGGAACCAAATGTGAGCGCTCCCCCTAGCGTGGAGGGAGATCACCTCTCGCTCTCGACCTCAGGACAATTCCGCGTGACCACGTCGACGTCGACCTCCGCCGTTCCCACCCAGGCCCCTTCGAGTCAGGCAGTGCCGACTCCCTACCCGCCCACCGAGCCTCTCCGCGTCGTCACCGAGCGGCCGCCGTGGCGCCACACGTTCATCGCGCTGTCGGTGCCGAACTTCCGCATCTGGACCGCGGGCAACCTCGTGGCGATGACCGCGACCTGGATGCAGAAGGTCGCTCAGGACTGGCTGGTGCTCGAGCTCACCGGCAGCGCGACCGCGGTCGGAGTGACCGTCGCCATGCAGTTCGCCCCGATGCTCCTGTTCGGCCTCTTCGGCGGCGTCGTCGTCGACCGCTTCTCGAAGCGGATGCTGATGATGATCACGCAGTCGACCTTCGCCGTCCTGTCGATCGGTCTCGCAGCCCTCACCCTGTCCGGCAACGTCGAGGCCTGGATGGTCTGGGCGATCGCGTTCGCCACGGGCCTCGTGACCGTGATCGACAACCCCGCTCGGCAGGTCATCGTCACCGAGCTGGTCGGCCAGAAGAACCTCCGGAACGCCATCAGCGTCAACTCGTCGGTGTTCCAGCTCGGCGGCATGATCGGGCCCGCGCTCGCGGGCGTCCTCCTCCTCGCGGTCGGCGCGGGCTGGGCCTTCGTCATCAACGGGCTGGCCTGCGCTCTCGTCGTCTTCACGCTGTCGAGGCTCCGCACGAGTCAGATGACCAGGATCGCGCCGCCGCCGCGCGAGCCCGGGCAGCTCCGGGCGGGCCTCCGCTACGCGGTCCACAAGCCGACCATCATCTGGCCGGTGTTCCTGGTCGCCGTCTTCGCCGTCTTCGGGCTGACCATGCCGGTGCTCCTGGCGACCTACGCCGACACGGTCTTCAAGGTCGGCGCGGGCGGCTACGGCCTCTTCAACTCCATGATCGCCGTCGGCGCCCTCACCGGCGCCCTGCTGTCGACGCGGCGCGCGAACCTCCGGCTGCGCACCGTCGTGGTCGGGGTCGGTGTGACCGGGATCCTGCAGGCCACCGCCGGTCTCATGCCGTCGATCGTGCCGTTCTCGATCCTGCTGATCACCGTCGGCCTCTCGGCGCTGCTGTTCCAGACCGCGTCGAACTCGCTCGTGCAGATGTCGTCGAACATCGCCGTCCGCGGGCGCGTGATGTCGCTGTACGTGCTGGTGCTCCTCGGCGGGCAGGCCATCGGCGGACCCGTCATGGGCTGGATCGTGTCGTCCTTCAGCGTGCACATCGGGATGCTCGTCTCCGGGGGCATGCCGGCGCTGGCCGCGGTCGTCGCCGGGATCGCTCTCGCGAGGCGCGGCCAGCTCCACCTGCACGTGCGGATGCGGCACCACCTGCCGACGGTGACGATCACCTAGCGCGAGAGACCGGCCCGGGGATCGCGAGGCGTTCCCGCGAGGCAGGGATTCGCGACGCTCTGCACCCGCTCCCAGCGCGGGTCGGAGGGCCGGGCATGGCCGACGGTCCGCATCAGATCAGAGGTCTCCGCCGGCCGCCGAAGCCGAGCGAGACGTCGAGCCGCCACGGCGTCGACGACCAGGGCGTCTCGACCTCGCCGGTGAAGCGCAGGCGGTCGCCGGCCAGCACCGCCAGGCGGCCCTGCGGGTCGAAGCGCGAGCTGAGCGAGAACGAGAACCCGCCGTCGCCGAACGACAGGTCGTCGAGGAGGTCCTGATCGACCGTCGCGCCGAGCCCCTCGCCGTCGAAGGCGACCGGGACCAGCTCGAGCAGGAGCCTGGGCGGCACCGTCGCCCACTCGGCGACGCTCCCCGGGACCCCGAGCGCCACGACGGTCGCATCGAGCACGCCTTCGGCGGACAGCGTGGCGGACGACCGGCGGGCGTCCACGCCGAGCTCGACCCCGTCGATGCGAAAGCGGTCGTCCACGCTGCGATCCTACGACCGGGCCGATGCTCGGAATGCTCTCGGGGTCAGCAGGAGTTGACTTCAGGCATGAAAGCCATCGTCTACTCGCACAAGGGCTCGCCCGACGTCCTCCAGCTCGTCGACCGTGATCCGGTCGACCCCGGCCCCGGCGAGGTCCGGGTCCGCATCGTCGTCTCGGGCGTCAACCCGACCGACTGGAAGTCGCGCTCGAACACCGACCCCGACTCCGAGGTCACCCCGAACCAGGACGGCGCGGGCGTCGTCGACGCCGTCGGCGAGGGAGTGACGCACCTCGGCGTCGGCGACCGCGTCTGGCTGTACCTCTCCGCCTACCAGCGGGCCTCGGGGACGGCGCAGGAGTTCGCCACCGTCGACGCCGCCCACGTCGTGCCGCTGCCCGACGGGACCTCCTTCGACATCGGCGCCTCGCTCGGCGTCCCGGCGATCACCGCCCACCGGGCCCTCACCGTCCTGGAGGACGGCCCCGACCGCCTCTCCCCCGGCGCGCTGGCGGGGAAGATCGTTCTGGTCGCAGGAGGCGCGGGGGCGGTCGGCCACGCGGCCATCCAGCTCGCGCGCTGGGCCGGAGCCACCGTCGTCTCGACGATCTCGAGCGACGAGAAGGCGACCCTCGCCCGGAACGCCGGAGCGCACCACGTCGTGAACTACCGCACCGAGGACGCCGCCGACGTGATCTCGAGGATCGCCCCCGACGGCGTCGACATCGTCGTCGAGGTGTCGATCGTCAAGAACGCCGACCTCGACGCGCAGGTCGTCGGGCAGCGCGCGGTCGTCGCGATGTACGCCGACGACGGCGGCTCGACCGCCGAGCTCGCGGTGCGGCCGAACATGGGCAAGAACACGCGCTACCAGTTCGTCCTCCTGTACACGATCGGCGAGGAGGCGCTCCGCCGGGGCGTCGAGGACGTCACCGCAGCGCTCGTCGCCCGCGCACTGCCCGTCGGCGAGGACGCAGGACTCCCCCTCGTCCGGTTCTCGCTCGCCGACACGGCGAAGGCGCACCAGGCCGTGGAGGACAGCGTCGTCGGGAAGGTGCTCATCGACGTCTCTCGCTAGGCACTTCTGCCGCCCGACGTCTACCGGACATCCCACCCTGCCGAGGCCGGGTGCGATGTCCGGGAGACGTCGGGCGGCGCGCGAGCGAAGGCGGCACGGAGCACCGCATCCGCGATCTAGGGCGCGGCCGCCTCATCGCGAACAGGCCGATAGACGGTGATCAGGATGCCCGAACCCAGTCGGCGGGTCTCGGTCAGGGCGAGTCTCGCGAGGGGGAATCCCTCGGGGAAGAGCTTCTTGCCTCGCCCCAGCACGAGGGGGTGGACCATGAGCCGGTATTCGTCGATCAGGTCGTGCTCGGCGAGGGTCCGGATCAGCTCGGTGCTCCCCCACACGCGGATCTCGCCGTCTGTCCGCTCGCGGATCCGCGCGACGTCGGCCGCCAGGTCGGGACCGAGCAGGTGCGAGTTCTGCCAGTCGAGGGTGCTCAGGGTGCGCGAGGCGACGTACTTCGGGATCCGGTTGTAGAGCCTCGTCAGGTCGCCGAGGAAGCCCTCGGCGTCGGCGTCCCACACACCCCACGACCTCGACCAGATGTCGTACGTCTTCCTGCCGAGGAGGAGGGCCTCGTCGCGGCTCTCCCATCGGGCGATGGTGTCGCCCTCGTCCTCGGCGTCGTACCCCTGCTGCCAGCCGCCGAACGGGAAGTCGCCCTCGCGGTCTTCGTCGGGACCACCGCCCGCCTGGACCACCCCGTCGAGAGTGATGAAAGCCTGGACCACGATCGAACCCATGTCGTCTCCCCTTCGTCGTCGTCCGATCCTTCTCCGGTCTGCCTGATCCCGCTACCCCCGCGGTCGGCGGGTGCCGCCCGACGCATTTAATGCGCTCGAAACAGGCGGGAAATCGGCTCGTGACCGCGCGCTCCCAGACTGAGGGATCAATACCTGTCGCCCGACAGATATCCCCAGACCAGCGCAAGCGAAAGGCACCTCATGAGCTCCTCTCGCACCACCACGGCCCCGGCTCCCGAGCGGAGCGAGACGATCGCCTCGCACGGCTACCCGCAGGACCTCCACCGCGGCGTGGGCTCCTTCGCCTCATTCGCCGCCGGGTTCTCGTTCGTGTCGATCCTGACGACCGTCTTCCAGCTCTTCGGCCTCGGCTTCTCGTTCGGGGGCGCCGCGTTCTTCTGGGCCTGGCCCGTCGTCTTCGCCGGGCAGCTCCTCGTCGCGCTGAACTTCGCGCAGCTCGCCGCCTGGTGGCCGATCTCCGGCGCGATCTTCCAGTGGTCGAGCCGCCTCGCGGGCAGTGTCGTCGGCTGGTTCACCGGCTGGACGATGATCATCGGGCAGATCCTGACCGTCGCGGTCGCCGCCGTCGCGGTGCAGGCGGTCCTGCCGGCCATCTGGTCGGGCTTCCAGATCGTCGGAGGCCCCACCGCCGACTCGGCCCCGCTGTCGCCGACCGGAGCTGCGAACGCCGTGCTCCTCGGCTGCATCATGCTCGTGATCACCACGACCGTGAACATCGTGTCGGTGCGGCTCATGGCCCGGGTCACGAGCATCGGCGTGCTCATCGAGATCGTGGGCGTCGTCGTCCTGGTCGTGGCGCTGTTCCTCCTGCCCGAGCGCTCCCCCTCGGTCGTCTTCACCGACGAGGGCCGCGCCCCCGGCGGCGCCTACCTCTGGGTGTGGCTCGCCTCGGCGCTGATGGCCGCGTACGTCATGGTCGGCTTCGACTCCGCCGGCGAGCTCAGCGAGGAGACGCACTCCCCGCGCCGCACCACGCCGAAGACGATCATCCGCGCCCTCACGGTATCGGGCCTCGGGGGCGCGCTCCTCATCGTCGCCGCCCTCGTCGCGGCGCCGAGCCTGACCGACGGATCGCTCGTCTCGGGAGGCCTCGCGGGCCTCGTCGAGACCCGCCTGGGCGGCGTCCTCGGCCGCCTCCTCCTCTGCTGCGTCGCCGTCGCCGTGTTCGCCTGCACCCTCGCCGTCCAGACCTCGGGCTCCCGGATGGTCTACTCGATGGCCCGCGAGCGCGCCCTGCCCTTCTCCGACTTCCTGTCGCGCGTCTCGCCGCGCACGGGCACCCCGATCGGCACCTCGATCGTCGTCGGTGCGGGCGCTGCGATCGCCCTGCTGGTCAACATCGGGCAGTCCGCGCTGTTCACCGCCCTGTCGAGCCTCTGCATCGCCATGCTCTACCTGGCCTACCTCGGCGTGACCGTGCCGCTCCTGGTGCGCAGGATCCAGGGCTGGACCCGCGACAAGGAGGCCGGCGTCGACGAGGACGGCAAGCCGCTCTTCTCGATGGGGCGCTGGGCGATCCCGGTCAACATCGTCGCCGTGGTGTTCCAGGTGCTCATGGTCGTGAACCTCGCCTGGCCGAGGGCCGCGATCTACGACCTCACCGGGCACAGCTGGTGGCTGCAGTGGTCGGCGCCCCTCTTCATCGGTGCGACGCTCGCGGTCGGAGCGGCCTACTACGCGACGACGCACCGCAGTCACAGCGAGCTGCGGACCGTCGCGACGACCGCGCAGATCCCGACCGTCCAGGGCGCGGAGGCCGCATGACGAACCAGACCGACACCGTCTGGGCCGCGCGGAGCGACGCGCGCGCCCGGGCCGACCTCACCAGCGACTTCATGCCCTACCTGCCGGCCTCGTCGTCGCCGTTCGCGCCCGCGGGCGTCGATCCGGAATCGCTCGTCTGGGCGGAGACCGTCGCGCCCGGCGGCTACACGCACCGCGTCGTCGCCCGGGGCACGCGCTTCCGGCTGGACGACCCGACCGGCGACGCGTGCGCGCACCTGCTGCTGTTCAACGCGCTGGAGCCGTGGGAGCGGCTGAACGTCGCCGACACGCTGAAGATCCCGTGGCAGGCCTACCTGTCGGCGGGTCACCCGCTCCTCTCCGGCGACGGTCGCGTGCTCGCCACGATCCGGACCGACACCTCCGGTCGGCACGACGCATTCTGCGGCACCTCCTCGGCGGCGTGGAACGAGCGGAAGTACGGCTCGAGCATCCCCGAGGGCCCGGCTCCCGCCGGTCGGTCGCTGTTCGCGCTCGGGGCTGCCAAACACGGCCTCACCCCGCGCGACCTGCCGCCGTCGGTGTCGTTCTTCCAGGGCGCCCGCGTGGACGACGAGGGCGGGGTGACGTACACGGGGAGTGCCGGGCCGGGCACCGCGGTCGAGTTCACGGCCGAGCTGCCTCTCGTGATCCTGCTGGCGAACGTCCCTCACCCGCTCGACCCTCGACCGGCGTACACGGTCGGGCCGCTCCGGGTGCACGCCTGGCCGGGCTCGCCGACCGGGCCGGGCGACGACGCGTACACCGCCAGCCCCGAGCGCACCCGCGCCTACCTCAACACCACCGACTACTGGGAGGCCCGCGCACAGTGAGCACCTTCACCACCCCTCTCGGCTCCCTCGAGACCAGCGTTCCCGTCGGGGCGTCGTTCGCTCCCGGTTCGGTGCTCGACTGGTCGTCCCCGCTGTCCGACGGCCGCGTCGTCCTCGACGAGCGGGTCGAGCCCCGCGCCTCCTGGTCGGCCGTCGTCGCCCGAGGAGACACGCTGACCATCGTCGACGTCGGCGGGAACCAGTCGGCCGACTGCCTGATCTTCGACGCGCTCGACCACGACGAGAGGTACAGCGTCCCCGACACGATCACCTGGCAGGGCAACGCCTACGTCCGCACCGGCACCGTCCTCCGCTCAGGATCGGGAGCGGCTCTGATGACCGTCACCGCGAACGAGATCGACCGCCAGGACACCATCGGCGGCGCCTGCTCGAAGGAGTCGAACACCCTCCGCTACGGCTACCACACGCACTTCCAGCACGGCTGCCGCGAGAACTTCCTCGCCGAGGGCCAGAAGCACGGGCTCGGCGCCCGCGATCTGGTGTCGAACCTCAACTGGTTCATGAACGTGCCCGTCGAAGCCGACGGCACCCTCGGGATCGTCGACGGCATGAGCGCGCCCGGCCGCCGCGTGGCGATCACGGCCGAGCGCGACGTGCTCGTCGTGGTGTCGAACTGCCCGCAGATGAACAACCCCTGCAACGACTTCAACCCGACCCCGCTCAGGATGCTCGTGACCCGAAAGGAGACCGCCGCGTGAGCGCCGGTAGCGGGACCGGCAGCTCGGGCAGCGCCGGCAGCGGCACCGCCCGCTTCGACACGGTCCTCATCGCGAACCGGGGCGAGATCGCGCGCAGGATCATCCGCGCGGCCCACGAGAACGACCTGCGCGCCGTCGCGGTCTTCTCCGACGCCGACCGCGCAGCGCCGCACGTCCGGGAGGCCGACGAGCGCGTGCACCTCGGGCCTGCCCCGGCGCGCGAGTCGTACCTCCGGATCGAGGCGATCCTCGACGCCGCCGAGCGGACCGGCGCGGGCGCGGTGCACCCGGGCTACGGCTTCCTCTCGGAGAACGTCGAGTTCGCCCGCGCCGTCGAGGAGCGCGGACTCGTCTTCATCGGCCCGACGCCCGAGCAGATCGTCTCGTTCGGTGCCAAGCACACGGCCAGGGCCCTCGCCGCCGAGGCCGGCGTGCCGATGCTCGCGGGCACCGGGCTCCTGGCATCCGTCGACGAGGCCGTCGACCAGGCGCGCAGGATCGGCCTCCCGGTCATGCTCAAGGCGACCGGCGGTGGCGGCGGGATCGGCATGCAGGCCTGCCACACCCTCGACGAGGTGCGCGACGCGTACCTCGGTGTCGCCCGCCTCGCCGAGAAGAACTTCGGTTCGGCCGGGGTGTTCCTGGAGCGCCTCGTCCGGCCGGCCCGGCACGTCGAGGTGCAGCTCTTCGGCGACGGCGAGGGGCGGGTCGCCGTGTTCGGCGACCGCGACTGCTCGCTGCAGCGCCGCAACCAGAAGGTGATCGAGGAGGCGCCGGCGCCCGCCCTGCCGGATCACGTGCGCGCGATCCTGCACTCCTCGGCCCGCTCACTCGCCGAGAGCGTGTCGTACCGATCGGCGGGCACCGTCGAGTTCGTCTACGACCCGGTGCGCGAGGAGGCGTCCTTCCTGGAGGTCAACACGCGCCTGCAGGTCGAGCACCCGGTCACCGAGGAGGTCTACGGGGTCGACCTCGTGGGGCTCATGCTCCGGCTGGCGCGCGACGGGGCACCCGGGCTCGACCGGGGCCCCGACGCGGGTCTCTTCGACCGGCCCGCCACGCCCACCGGTCACGCCGTCGAGGCGCGCGTCTACGCGGAGGACCCTGCCAAGCAGAGCCTCCCGAGCTCCGGCCTCGTCACGCGGGCCGTGTTCCCAGGGCAGGGCGGCGACGCCCTCGACGGGGTCCGGGTCGACGGCTGGATCGAGACCGGCCTCACCGTGTCGCCGTTCTACGATCCGATGCTCGCCAAGGTCATCGCCTCGGCGCCGACGCGCGACGGCGCCCTCGACCTCCTCGGCGAGGCGCTCGACGCGTCCAGGATCGACGGCGTCGTCACGAACCTCGGGTTCGTCCGCTCGCTCGCCGACGATCCCGACCTCCGGACCGCGACCCACTCGACCTCCACCCTCGACACGACCTCCGATCCCGACCCGCGGATCGACGTCGTCTCCCCCGGACTCCAGACGACGGTGCAGGACCTCCCGGGCCGCATCGGCTACTGGCAGGTCGGCGTGCCGCCGTCGGGACCCTTCGATCCTGTATCGCTCGCGGAGGCCAACCTGGCCGTCGGCAATCCCGACGGTGCGCCCGCCCTCGAGATCACGGCCACGGGCCCGGTGCTGACCTTCTCGGCTGCCTCCGTCGTCGCGGTCACGGGCGCCGAGGCCCCCGTCACGCTCGACGGCGTCGCGGTCCCGCTCTGGGAGCCGTTCGACGTCGCCGCCGGCCAGACCCTCAGCGTCGGGACGATCCCCGGCCCCGGCCTCCGCGCCTACCTCGCGGTCCGCGGCGGGATCGACGTTCCCGCCTACCTCGGCAGCGCCTCGACCTTCACCCTCGGCGGGTTCGGCGGGCATGCCGGCCGAGCCCTCCTCGCCGGCGACGTCCTCCGCACGGGATCGCCCGACTCGGAGGCCCCGCACCCGGCGATCGCGGGTGACGAGCGGCTGACCAGGATCCCGGGGCCGACGCCCGCGCACCGACGCCCGGCCCTGACCTCCACCTGGCAGATCGGCGTCACCGAGGGCCCGCACGCAGCGCCGACCTTCTTCACCCGCGGCGACCTCGCCGTCTTCTACGCCACCGAGTACGGCGTCCACCACAACTCGGCCCGCACCGGCGTGCGGCTCATCGGGCCGCGCCCCGGCTGGGCCCGTGAGGACGGCGGCGAGGCGGGCCTGCACCCCTCGAACATCCACGACACCCCCTACGCGGTCGGCGCCATCGACTTCACCGGTGACACCCCGATCATCCTGGGGCCCGACGGCCCGAGCCTCGGCGGCTTCGTCTGCCCCGCCGTCGTGGCGAGCGGCGAGCTCTGGAAGCTCGGGCAGCTCCGCCCGGGCGACACCATCCGGTTCGTGCCGGTCCGCGAGGACGAGGCCGCGGGTCTCATCGATCAGCGCGCCTCGCTGACGCTCCTCACCTCCGGCGGCGACGGCGACGACGGGGTGCTCGCGCGCCTCGACGAGACCGACGCGCGCCCGAGCGTCACCTACCGGCGCGACGGCGACGACAACGTCCTGGTCGAGTACGGCGACATGACCCTCGACATCGGACTCAGGATGCGCGTCCACGCCCTCCAGGAGAAGCTCGCCGAGCACTCCCCCCGCGGGATCGTCGACGTGACCCCGGGCATCCGGTCGCTGCAGGTGCACACCGACGCGAGCATCCTGAAGGCGTCGGGGATGGCGGCGCTGCTCCGCGAGCTCGAAGACGAGATCCCCGCGACGAGCGAGCTGGTGGTGCCGTCGCGGACGGTCCGGCTGCCGCTGTCGTGGGACGATCCTGCGACCCGGCTCGCCATCGAGCGGTACATGGCGGGAGTCCGGAGCGACGCCCCGTGGACACCCTGGAACATCGAGTTCATCCGCCGGATCAACGGGCTCGAGAGCGTCGACGACGTCTTCCGCACCGTCTTCGACGCCAGCTACCTGGTCCTCGGGCTCGGCGACGTCTACCTCGGCGCCCCGGTCGCGACGCCGCTCGATCCGAGGCATCGTCTGGTGACGACGAAGTACAACCCGGCCCGGACCTGGACGGCCGAGAACTCCGTCGGGATCGGCGGCGCCTACCTCTGCATCTACGGGATGGAGGGCCCCGGCGGCTACCAGTTCGTCGGCCGCACCGTGCCGATCTGGAACCGGTTCCGGAAGGGCGGGCTCTTCGACGAGCAGCCCTGGGCACTGCGCTTCTTCGACCGGATCGAGTGGTACCCGGTGTCGGCCGACGAGCTCCTCGAGCTCCGGGCCGAGACCGACGCCGGGCGCGGGCACTTCGAGACCGTCGGGGGCGAGTTCTCGATCGCCGCCTACGAGCGCTTCCTGGTCGACAACGACGACTCGATCGCCGCGTTCCGGGCCCAGCAGGCGCGAGCCTTCGACGAGGAGAAGGAGCGCTGGCGGGCGTCCGGCGAGTTCGACGTGCGCGACGAGCCCGCAGCCGTCGCGAGCGACGAGATCGTGCTGCCGGACGGTGTGACGGGGGTGTCGGCGCCCTTCCTGTCGACGATCTGGCAGCTGAACGTCGAGGTCGGGGCCGTCGTCGAGGCGGGCGACAGGATCCTGGCGGTGGAGGCGATGAAGATGGAGTCGGTGATCCAGGCGCCCGTGTCGGGCCGCGTGCTCGAGGTCTACGCGAAGGCGGGCGACCAGGTCGCGCCGGGCCAGGTGCTCGTGTCGATCGGGGCCGTGTCGTGAGCGGGTTCACGACCGGTGTCGCGAGTGCCGCCGAGCGCGTCGCCGCGGCGTTCGACCGGATCGCCGAGGTCGACCGGCCCGAGGTGTTCATCAGCCTCCGCGACCGGGAGCATGCTCTGGCCGAGGCCGCGGGGATCGATGCTCGAGTGGCGGAGGGCGTGATCCTGCCGCTTGCGGGTCTCGTCGTCGCCGTGAAGGACAATATCGACGTCGAGGGGCTGCCGACGACGGCGGGATCGCGCGCGTACGCCTACGATCCCGAGGTCGATGCGACCGTCATCGCGCGTCTTCGGGCACGCGGGGCCGTCGTCGTCGGCAAGACGAACCTCGACCAGTTCGCCACCGGCCTCGTCGGCACCCGGAGCCCCTTCGGAGCCGTGCGGAACGCCTGGGATCCGAGCAGGATCTCGGGCGGCTCGTCGTCCGGATCGGCGGTCGCGGTCGCCCTCGGGATCGTCGACCTCGCCCTCGGGACCGACACCGCGGGATCAGGACGCGTTCCCGCCGCGCTCAACGGGATCGTCGGGATCAAGGCGACGCGCGGGCTGCTCCCCACCACAGGATCCGTCCCGGCGTGCCGCTCCATCGACTGCATCACCGTCTTCGCGCGCGACCTCGACCTCGCCCGGCTGGCCGTCGAGTTCGTGTCGGGCCCCGACGGGCGCGATTCCCTCGCGAGAGACGACGATCCCCGCGCGGTCGTGCTCCCGGCCCGGCCGCGCGTCGCGATCCCCACGCCCGAGCACCTGGACGGCCTGGCTCCCGGGTGGCCGGAGGCATTCGCCGCGGCCGTCGAGCGCCTGCGGGCGACCGGGGTCGAGATCGTGGAGGTCGACATCGCCGATCTCCTCGAGGCTGCGACCCTCCTCTACGGCGGCGCGTTCGTGGCCGAGCGGTACGCGGCGGTCGGAGAGTTCATCGCGGCGCATCCGGACCTCGTCGGAAACGACCTCGACGCGACCGTCGCGTCGATCGTGCTCGGCGGCGCCGAGGCGCGCGCGGTCGACCTCTACCGGGACCGGGAGCGGCTCGACCTCCTCGGGCAGCGGGGGCTCGCGTCCCTCGCCGGGTTCGACGCGCTCCTCACGCCGACGACCACCTGGCACCCCACGCTCGACGAGGTGGCCGCCGATCCGGTCGGGGCCAACAGCAGGATGGGGCGCTTCACGAACTTCGCGAACCTCCTCGACCTCGCCGCCGTCGCCGTGCCCGCCGGCTTCGTCGACGGCCTGCCGTTCGGCGTCATGCTGACCGGGCGCGCGTTCTCGGACCGGGCCCTGGCCGACCTGGCGCGGCGGTTCCTTTCGCCCCGGATCGACCTGCTCGTCGTCGGGGCGCACCTCCGCGGGCAGCCGCTGAACGTCCAGCTCGTCGCAGCGGGCGGCGCCTTCTCGGAGGCCGTCGAGACGGCGCCCGCGTACCGGCTGCACGCGCTCCCTACCACCCCGCCGAAGCCGGGCCTCGTCGCTGTCGCGTCGGGCGGCGCCTCCATCCGGGGAGAGGTCTGGTCGCTGCCGGCGGCAGGGTTCGCGACGTTCGTCGACGCGCTCCCCGCACCGATGGCGATCGGAGCGGTGACTCTGGCCGACGGCCGGGTGCTCCGGGGGTTCGTCTGCGAGCCCGCGGCGCTCGTGGGGGCGCGCGACGTCACGAGGTACGGCGGCTGGGTCGCGTACCTCGCCGGCCGCGCGGCGGACGCGCGGGGCGGCGCGGAGGCTCGGGGCGGCACGGACGCGCGGGCCGGCGCGGATGCGCCGGCCGGCAAGGCGGACGCGCGGCCCTGAGCGGCAGAATGGACCGCATGACCACCCGCACCCCCCGCCCGGCCAAGGTCGGACGACCCCGAGCGGTCTCCGACGCCGAGCCCGACACGTCGCCGCGCGACCAGATCCTGCGCGCCGCTGCCGGCCTCTTCGTCGAGCAGGGCTTCGGCACAACGTCGACCCGCGCCATCGCCGAGGCCGTCGGCATCCGGCAGGCGTCGCTCTACTACCACTTCGCCGGCAAGGACGAGATCCTCAGCGAGCTCCTCGAGACCTCGGTCCGGCCGAGCGTCGAGATCGCCCAGGCCCTCCTGGAGCGCGTCGGCGACGATCCTGTCGCTGCCGCCGCGACCCTCTACGCGCTCGCCCTCGTCGACGTCCGCACCCTGGCCGGCACGCCCCACAACATCGGGACCCTGTACCTCCTGCCCGAGACGCAGGATCCCCGCTACGACGGCTTCCGAGGCGAGCGCGACCGCTTGCAGGGCATCTACGGGCGGCTCGGGGCGATCGTGCGGGGGGCGGGTGGTGCCGGCGGTGCCGGCAGTGTCGGCGGTGCCGGCAGTGTCGGCGGGTCTGCTGCCGGTGGCGTCGCCTCCCTGGAAGAGCCGCTTCTCGGGGCGGTGCTCATCCAGCTCGTGGAGGTCGTCATCCAGCTGCGGCGGGCTTCTGCGGTGGCCGGCCCGGGGTCTGCGTCCGTCCCCGCCGAGGTCGACGGGCCCGCGATCGCCGCGTCGTGCCTGCGCCTGCTCGGCCTCGACGACGAAGCGATCGCTCGTGCTGCCGGCGCCGCCGCGGGGCTGCTGCCGGTCGTCTGAGTTCGTCGCGGTGTCCCTGGCGCGCGGTTCCTTCCCGCCGAGATCGCACTTCGACACGCTCGCGGGCCCCCAAACCGCGTCGAACTGCGATCTCGACATGCCCCTCCCCCGAGATCGCACTACCTGTCGCCTCCAGGCCCCGCGAAGCGACGACTACTGCGATCTCACCCCTGCGCCGCCCGCCGAGATCGCACTTCGACACGCTCGCGGGCCCCAGGACCTCGTCGAACTGCGATCTCGACATGCCCCTCCCCCGAGATCGCACTACCTGTCGCCTCCAGGCCCCGCCGAGCGACGTCTTCTGCGATCTCGGCACGGGCGGGCGGGTTACGTGACCGCGATGGCCAGCAGGATCGCGACGAGCGACGACACCGCGATGACCCCGAGCAGGATCGCGAGCGTCCACAGCCGGGGCCGCTGCAGCGGTGCGACGAACCGGACCACGACCATCGCCACGAACGCCGCCGCGTTGACGACCGCTCCGACGATGCCCGGGACGGTACCCGTCAGCAGCAGGACCGTGACCGTGACCGCCGCGAAGATGCCGCCGACGACGATCCACTCGGTGCCGCGGGAGCGCCGGAGGGCGGGCTGGTTCCGGACGAAGTTCGGGTCGGGCTCCTGGTTCGTCATCGGGCCGTTCTACACCGGCGCCATCAACCCCGCGCCGATCACCTCGGGCTTCATCCCTGCTCCCCAGCCACCGCGCACCGAGGGCTTCTCCACAGGCACCGCCAGAAGCCTCGCGGGCGACCCGCAGGACGGGCACACTGTCGTCAGACGCATGAGGCGTCGGCGAGCGAGGGGGACCAGATGAACGAGACACGGGAGTACGAGCGGCAGGGGGCGCGGGCACGAGAGTCACGACCGGGCGACGGGGCCGTGATCCTGCCGGGGCTGCGGGTCCTGACGTGGCTCGGAGTCGCGCTGCTGGTCGCGGCCGGGATCGTGCTGGCTCTTCCGCTGCAGACGCCGCACGACACCGGGGCGGGCTACCCGCGACTCCGGCACCTCTCCGAGACGGCGGTCCTCGCGGCCGTCGTCGTCGGGTGCACCGGGGTGGTGGTGATCGCGGTACGCGTGGCCGCAGGCGCCGTCATCCGTGCCGTCGGGCCAGCCGTCGGACCGGCCGCCCAGCAGCGGCTCGATGCGGACGCGTAACCGAACACGCTCACCGGGAGAGGCGCGTCAGTTGATGCAGGAGGACTTCGTGTAGCTCGTGCCGGCCGGAGTGGAGCTCGGGGTCGGCTGCGACGCCGGAGTGCTGGCCGCCGGGACGGACGGGACGACGGGGCTCGTGGCAGGCGTCGTGGCAGGCGCAGTGGCGGGAGTCGTCGACGGCACGGTCACGGAGCGGCCGTCCGTGCCGAGCACCAGGGTGACGGACGACACGGCGCTGGTCTGCACCGCGGTGGAACCGGGAACCCGGGCGACGACGGCCTTGGCGCCCGCCTCCTGGCCCTTGGGGTACTCGACCAGCGTCTGCTTGGTGACCGATGTCGATCCTGCGGGGCCGGTCTTGTAGCCGAGACCCGTGAGCGCGGTCGTCGCCGCCGTCGCCGCGCCCTGCACGCCGCTGCCGTTCAGGACCGTGACGCTGGTCGCGGTCGGCGAGGACGCCTTCGCATCGAGGTACGCCTGCGGGGGGCCGAAGAGGTTCTGGATGAAGGCGGGCATGCCGACCGTGTCGACCGCGACGATCGAGAGGGGTGCTCCGTTCACGGTGATCGTCGGGGTCCCGGTGATGGGGATGGTCGCGGAGCGGATGTCGTCGGCGCGGAGGTTCTTCATCTCGTTGGCGAGCTGCAGGAAGTCGAGACCCGGGTCGGCCTGCATCGACTGCGAGACGGCGTCGATGACGTTGCCGAGCTTGACCGGGTTGAGGAGCGTTCCGGCAGAGGCGATCTGCCGGGCCTCGACGGTGAGGAAGTACTGCTGCCGCACCTGGCGGTCGAGGTCGCCGCGAGGGAGCCCGTGCCGCTGCCGGACGAAGGCCAGCGCCTCCTTCGCGTCGAGAGACGAGGTCCCGGCCGGGAGGTCGATGCCGGAGTAGCGGTCCTGGACGGCGTTGTTCAGACACACGGAGACCGGCCCGAGCGCCTTGACCAGCTGGTAGAAGCCGAGGAGCGAGATGCGGACGTAGTGGTCGATGCTGAGGCCGGACAGGTCTTCGATGGTCTGGATGAGGAGCTTCGCTCCGCCGGAGTCGCCGCCGCCGTTCTCGGAGCCGAGCGAGAACGCCGAGTTGAGCTTGCCGGTGCCGTGGCCGGGGATCGGGACGTACGAGTCGCGCGGGAACGAGATCATCGTCGCCTTCTTCCCGTCGCCCGAGAGGTGCAGCACGATCATCGTGTCGGTGTTGGAGCTGCCGCCGTCCTGCGTGGTGCCGAGCTCGGCCATCTGCGCGGCGGTCGCTCCCGCCGGGCGGTGGTCGTCGCCGACCAGCAGGATGTTCTGCGCCTTCGAATCGGTCACGGTGCCCGTGGTCGACGAGGAGTGCGGCGTGATCGCATCGATGCGCGTGACGCCGCCGACGAAGCGCTGGTAGTTGTACACGCCGTAGCCGGTGCCGATGAGCAGGATCGCGACGAGCCCGAACGCCACCCACGGCAGCACCCGTCGTCTCGGCCGCCTGGCGTGCCGGGGTCCCTGGGGCAGGGCTCGCTGCTCCCGGGCGCCGCTTCTCGTCTGGTCTCCTGCGTCAGCCACGCGTCCAGGGTAGGGGACGCTTCCTGCGCCTCTCCGGCGAAGCTGCCGACACGGCGCCGGGCGAGGCGACACCCGGAGCGGCCAGGATGGGGTCATGACCACTCCTGACGACCTGCCCACCTTCACCGCCGACCAGATCGAGGAGCAGCTGCGAGAGCTCGTCTTCGAGAGCTTCGACCAGGAGGCCGCGTACTCGCTCGGCACTCTGGCCGCCGAGATCGTGCGGGAGCGCGGCTTCGCCCTGGCGGTGCAGGTCGTCATCGGCGACCACATCGTCTACAAGGCCGCGCTCGGTGGAGTGGAGCAGGGCACGACCGACTGGCTGCGACGCAAGGCGAACGTCGCGGTGGAGGCGGGCGTGCCGTCGCTGCTCGTCCGGCGCCGGGCCGAGGCGCGCGGCGAGGAGCCCTTCGAGGACACCGACCACGCGTCGCACGGCGGGGCGTTCCCGATCCTGGTCGACGGCGAGGTCGTCGGCACGATCACCGGCTCAGGCCAGCCCGACGTCGTCGACCACGACGTGGTCGTGAGCGCGCTCCGCAGCTACCTCGCGAACTGAGGCGGACGCCGCGCAACGTCTCGCGGACTGTGCACCCTGCCGCGGCGGGGTGGGTAGTCCGCCAGACGTTGCGAGGCAGAGGCCGCGCCGCTAGACAGTGCACGGCAGCGGCTACACCGGGACGAAGAGCGTGATCGTGTCGACGACCACCGCGGGCTTCTCGGAGCCCTCGATCTCGACGGTGACCCGGTAGCCCAGCTTGACCCCGGTCGATCCTGCGTCGGCGGACGTAATCGTGCCGACAGCCCGCACGCGGCTCCCGACGACGACAGGCTGAACGAAGCGCAGCCGGTCGGCCCCGTAGTTGATCGCCGCCGAGATCCCGTCGACGCGCACCAGGTCGTCGGTCAGGGTCGGCAGGAGCGACAGCGTCAGGTACCCGTGGGCGATCGTCACCCCGAACGGGCCCTCGGCGGCGCGCGCAGGATCGGTGTGGATCCACTGCTGATCGCCGGTCGCGTCCGCAAACGCCTGGATGCGCTGCTGGTCGATCTCGACCCACCTCGACGGGCCGAGCTCCGTGCCGACGACGGCGCGTCCGTCGTGCTGGGGCTCGAGGAGTGCGGCGGGCGAGGCGAAGACGACGGGGCTGCCGGTCACGACAGCGGCCCGCCCGCGACGTAGAGCACCTGACCGGAGACGTAACCGGCCTCCTCCGAGCAGAAGAACGATGCTGCTGCGGCGACGTCGTCGGGCTGGCCGACGCGACGCACGGCGATCTGCTTCGCCGCCTCCTCGAGGAACGTGTCGAGCGAGACCTTCATCCTCGCGGCGGTCTGCTCGATCATCGCCGTCTCGATGAAGCCGGGCGCGATCGCGTTGACGGTCACGCCGAACGGGCCGAGCTCGATGGCCAGCGTCTTGGTGAAGCCCTGCATGCCCGCCTTCGCGGCCGAGTAGTTGGCCTGGCCGCGGTTGCCGAGCGCCGACGACGACGAGAGGTTGACGATGCGCCCCCACTTCGCCTCCACCTGGTGCTTCTGAACGGCGCGGCTCATCAGGAACGCGCCGCGGAGGTGCACGCCGAGGACGGTGTCCCAGTCGTCGGCGGTCATCTTGAAGAGCAGGTTGTCGCGGAGGACGCCGGCGTTGTTGACCAGGACCGTCGGTGCACCGAGGCGCTCGGCGACGGCGGCCACCGCTGTCTCGACGGAGGCCTCGTCGGCCACGTCGACAGCGAGTCCGACGGTCGAGGCGCCGCTCTCGGCGATCTCGGCGGCTGCCGCTGCGGCGTCCTCCTCGCGGAGGTCGAGCAACGCGACGGCGTAGCCGTCGGAGGCGAGGCGGGCGGCCGTTGCGCGGCCGATCCCGCGGGCGGCTCCGGTGACGATGGCGACTCGTGTGTCGGCCATGGGATTCCTTTCGGTCAGGGGGTGGTGTCGAAGACGATGAGCTGGCGGAGGGCGTCGCCCGCGGCGAGCGCGTCCATCGCCTCGTTGAGCCGGTCGAGCGGCACGGTCGAGGAGACCAGCCTCTCGACCGGGAGGAGACCCTTTCGCCACAGGTCGACGTAGGTCGGGATGTCGCGGCTCGGGACGGACGACCCCAGGTAGCTGCCGACGATCGTCCGGGCCTCCGCAGTGAGAGTGAGGGGCGAGATCGACGAGCGGGCGTCGGGCCGCGGGAGGCCGACGGTGACGGTCGTCCCTCCGGGTGTCGTCAGCGCGACGGCGGTCTCGAAGGCGCGCGGGTGGCCGGCAGCCTCGATGACCACGGGGGCGCGGACCACCTTCTCTTCGGCCTCCTCCGGCGTGTAGACCTCGTCGGCGCCGAGGTCGAGCGCGAGGGACAGCTTCGAGGGCAGGGCGTCGACGCCGATCACGCGGTGTCCGGTCGCCTTCGCGACGAGGACGGCCGCCATCCCGACGCCGCCGAGCCCGACCACCAGGACCGCGTCGCCCTCGCGCGGGCGACCGGCGTTCAGCACCGCTCCCCCGCCGGTCAGGACGGCGCACCCGAGGAGTGCTGCCACGTCGGCGGGGACGTCCTGGTCGACCCGGACGACGGAGGTGGTGCTCACGACGGCGTGCGTCGCGAACGCGGAGACCCCGAGGTGGTGGTGGACCGTCTCCCCGTCGCGGTGCAGCCTGCTGCCCCCTCCGACGAGCGAACCCTCGTTGTTGGCGGCGCTCCCGACCCGGCACGGCAGGCGGCCGTCGGTCCGGCAGTGGTCGCACTCGCCGCAGCGCGGCAGGAACGTCATCACGACGCGGTCGCCGACCGCGAGGCTGTCGACTCCGTCGCCGAGCCCCTCGACGATGCCCGCGGCCTCGTGCCCGAGCAGCATCGGCACCGGCCGGACCCGGTTCCCGTCCACGACCGAGAGGTCGCTGTGGCAGACGCCGGCGGCCTCGATCCTGAGCAGGATCTCGCCCGGCCCAGGATCGTCGAGAGCGAGCGTCGAGACCGTGAGCGGCCGTGATCCTGCGAACGGCCTCTCGGCGTCGGTGCGCTCGAGCACGACCCCGCGGATGCTGGTCGTCACGAGAGGCGCTCGATCACCATCGCCATGCCCTGGCCGCCGCCGACGCACATCGTCTCGAGGCCGAAGCGGGCGTCGCGGGTGCGGAGTCCGTTGAGGAGGGTCCCCGTGATCCGGGCACCGGTCATGCCGAACGGGTGGCCGACGGCGATGGCTCCGCCGAAGACGTTGAGCCTGTCATAGTCGACTCCGAGCTCGCGCGCCGAGGGGATCACCTGCGCTGCGAAGGCCTCGTTGATCTCGACGAGGTCGATGTCGTCGATCGTCAGGCCGGCGCGCCTCAGGGCCTGGCGTGAGGCCTCGACGGGGCCGAGGCCCATGATCTCGGGGCTGAGGCCGGTGACGCCGGTCGAGACGATCCTGGCCAGCGGTGTCAGGCCGAGCTCGGCGGCGCGAGCATCGCTCATGACGACGAGTGCCGCCGCGCCGTCGTTCAGCGGGCAGGCATTGCCGGCCGTGACCGTGCCGTCGGGCCGGAACACCGGCTTGAGGCCTGCGAGGGCCTCGACCGTGACGCCGGCGCGAGGGCCGTCGTCGACGCTCACGACATCGCCGGAGGGCAGGGTGAACGGCGTGATCTCGCGCTCCCAGAAGCCGTCGGCGATCGCCTGCTCGGCGCGGTTCTGGCTGAGGGCCGCGAACTCGTCCTGGTCGGCGCGCGAGACGCCCGTGAGGCTCGCGACGTTCTCGGCGGTCTGTCCCATCGCGATGTACGCGTCGGGGAGCTCGCCGTCGTCTCTCGGGTCCGTCCAGGCGGCCGCCCCGCCCTGGGTGCGCGTCGCCGTGCGGGCGACGGCTTCGGCGAAGAGCGGGTTCTCGAGGTCTTCTCCGGGGATGTAGTCGCTCGAGCCACGGGCGGACCGCGAGACCGACTCGACCCCGGCGGAGAGGAAGACGTCGCCCTCCCCGGCCTTGATCGCGTGGAACGCCATCCGGGTGGTCTGGAGGCTCGACGAGCAGTAGCGGTTGACCGTCGTGCCCGGGAGGTGGTCGAGGCCGAGGGCGACGGCCACGATCCTGGCGATGTTCATGCCCTGTTCGCCGCCCGGCATGCCGCAGCCCATCATGAGGTCGTCGATGGAGCGCGGGTCGAGCTCCGGGACCTTGTCGAGGACGTCCCGGACGATGAACGCGGCGAGGTCGTCGGCCCGGACGTCTCGGAGCGACCCCTTGAAGGCGCGGCCGATCGGCGTGCGGCTGACCGCGACGATGACTGCCTCGGTCACGACACGAACGCCGAGGTGCCGGTGATGGCGCGGCCCACGATCAGGGAGTTCATCTCGCGGGTGCCCTCGAACGAGTAGATCGCCTCGGCGTCGGCGAAGCGGCGGGCGACGCCGTAGTCGAGGATGATGCCGTTGCCGCCCATGACCTCGCGGCACCAGGCGACCGTCTCGCGCATCCGGGAGGTCGCGAACGACTTGGCCATCGATGCGTGCGCGTCGGTCTGACGGCCCTTGTCGAGGAGGTCGGACGTCTGCATGCAGAGCGCGATCGACGACGAGATGTTGGCCAGGCAGCGCGAGAGGAGGTCTTGCACGAGCTGGAAGGACGACAGCTTCCTGCCGAACTGCTCGCGCTCCTTCACGTAGGCGACGGCTGCCTCGTAGGCGCCGATCGCGTTGCCGATGGCCTGCCAGGCGACGTCGGCGCGGGTGAGGAGCAGGACCTCGGCGGTCTCGCGGAACGAGTTGACCCGCTGAAGGCGACGCTCCTCCGGGACGACGACGTCGGTGAGGGTGATGTCGGCGTTCTGGACCGAGCGGAGCGACTGCTTCCGCTCGATCTTCGTCGCGACGAAGCCGGGGGTGTCGCTCGTGACGAGGAAGCCCTTGACCTGGTTGTCGTCGGTGTCACGCGCCCAGATGACGATGACGTCGGCGAAGGTCGCGTTGCCGATCCAGCGCTTGGAGCCGTTCAGCACCCACGAGTCGCCCTTGCGGGTGGCCGTGGTGCGGAGGCCCCGCGCGGAGTCGGAGCCCGACAGCGGCTCGGTCAGCCCGAACGCGCCGACGATCTCGCCGGTGCCGAGGCGCGGCAGCCACTCGGCCCGCTGCTCCGGGCTGCCGCCGACGCCGATGGAGCCCATGGCGAGGCCGGAGGTCACCCCGATGAAGGTCGACACAGACGCGTCGGCCCGCCCCGACTCGAGCGCTGCCCAGCCGCGGTACTTGGCCGAGTTCTCGAACTGCCGGGACTCCTCCCAGAGGGCGCCGTACGCGCCGATGTCGGCGAGGGGCTTGATGACGTGCATCGGGAACTCCGCGCGCTCCCAGTAGTCGTCCATGATCGGCGTCACCTCGGCATCGAGGTAGGCGCGCAACTCGTGGATCGAGTCGTTCTCGCGCGGCGTCAGGGCGTCTTGCGCGAAGTAGAAGTCGCTTGAGAGGTACTGCGTGGCGGTACCGGTGGGCGTGACTGTGGTCATGGTGTTGAGCTCCATTGATCGACGTGTGACAACCGATTGAGACCATCTTGCATCATTCGGCAGAATGTTGCACGAACTCGGAGGAAGCGCCTAGAGTGCTCGCATGTCGACGCAGACCGAGGCCCCTGTCGCCTGGGCGAGCGTCGCCGTCGACCGGGTCCCGTCGGAGCTGTCGAGGCGTCTCGCCTCCGGCCAGCACGCCGACACGGTCCGCTCGTTCGTCCTGGCGCGGCGCACGTTCCTCGCCGGCGAGCGCGTCGACATGAACATCCTGGCCGCGCAGCTGCACGTCGACCGCACCTCCCTCTTCCGGTGGCTCGGCAACCGCGACGCCCTGATCAGCGAGGTGCTCTGGTCGCTCGCCGAGCCGACGCTGACCCGCATCGAGCGCTCCACCACCGAGGTCGGCGGCGCCCGCATCACCCGGGTGCTCGGCGACTTCGTGGCCACACTGATCGCGGCGCCGTACTTCCAGGGCTTCCTCAAGAAGGAGCCCGCCCGAGCCCTCCGAGTGCTGACCACGAAGGACAGCCAGGTCCAGCAGCGGTACATCGCCGTCGTCGAGGCCATGCTCGCAGCCGAGCAGGACGCCGGCAGGATGACGTTCGAGCTCTCCGTCCACGATCTCGCCTACCTCCTCGTCCGCATCTCCGAGTCGTTCACCTACGCCGACCTCATCACCGGCGAGCGCCCCAGCGCCGAGCGCGCCCGCGCCGCCTTCCACTACGTCCTGAGGGATTCATGACCGACGCCTCCCCCGCCCCCTACCGCCGTCCCGTGCCGACCCGGTGGAACGACAACGACCTCTACGGCCACGTCAACAACACCGTGTACTACGCCGCGATGGACACCGTCATCAACACGTTCCTGATCGAGGAGGCCGGTTTCCGCCCGCTGACCGACGACGTGATCGGCTTCTGCGTGGCGTCGTCATGCCGGTTCATCGCGTCGGCGGCGTTCCCCGAGCAGATCGTCGTCGAGTTGCGCATCGGCAGGATCGGGCGGTCGAGCGTGACGTGGCGTCCCCGGATCCTGCGCGCGGCAGACGACTCGGAGCTCGCCGAGGGCGAGTTCGTGACGGTCTTCGTCGGGCGCGAGGGGCAGAGGCCGACCCCCGTGCCGGACAGCATCCGGCGCGTGCTCGAGGCCTCCTTCGTGATCGCCGACGACGACTCCCCTTCTCGTCCGGCACCGGCCGTCCGGCACAGCGCCTGAGCCGCCGGACCCACCAGCCCTCACCACTTCACAGGCGTCGATGAAAGGACCAGAACAATGACGTTCACCACTCAAGAGCTGCTCGACGGGCCCGGACTCGGGACGATGTCGATCGCCGCGATCCTGTCGGAGAGCGCGACCCGGCACCGCGACCGGCCCGCGCTCCACTTCCGCGGGCAGACCACCACCTACGGCCGACTCTGGGACGAGACGCGCGCCTACGCCGGGGCCCTCCGCGCCCGCGGCATCGGACGCGGCGACCGGGTCGCCCTGATCATCCCGAATGTGCCGGACTTCTGCCGCGCCTACTACGCCGTCCTGTCGCTCGGGGCGATCGTCGTGCCGATCCACCTGCTCTTCAAGGCCGAGGAGATCGAGTACGTGCTGCGCGACTCCGGTGCGAGGCTGGCGATCGTCGCTGCGCCGCAGCTCGGCGAGGCGATCCCGGCCGCGATGCGAGCCGGGGTGCCGGTCGTGTCGGTCCTCCTCCCGCAGGATGCCGAGACGCCCGTCCCGATCGGACGCCTCGAGGTCGAGGCTGCCGCAGCCGCGCCGATCGAGCGCTACGAGTCGGTCAACCCGCTGGCCGCTGCGACCATCCTCTACACCTCCGGCACGACCGGTCACCCGAAGGGCGCGGTCGGCTCGCACCTGGCGATGGTCGAGCAGGTGAGCGCCGAGCTCCTCGACTGCACGGACATGAGGAAGGACGACGTCGTCTTCGGGGGCCTGCCGTTCTTCCACGCGTTCGGGCAGACGTCGGTGCTGAACACGGTGTTCCGGCGCGGAGCGTCGATCGTGCTGCTGCCGAAGTTCGACCCGGCCGAGGCCCTGGAGCTCATGGTCGCCACCGGCACGACGATCTTCACGGCGGTGCCGACGATGTACATCGGGCTCCTCGCCGCAGCAGCCGGCACTGACGCCCGCCCGCCGCTCCGGTACGCCGTCTCGGGCGGCTCGGCTCTGCCGGTCGCCGTGCTCGAGCGGTTCCAGGAGACCTTCGGCGCCGTCGTCCAGGAGGGCTACGGCCTGACCGAGACGTCGCCCGTCGCCACCGTCAACGAGCTCGACAACCCGCGCCCCGGCACGATCGGCAAGCCGATCTGGGGTGTCGACGTCGAGATCGTCGAGCCCGACATCGAGGACCACGTGGAGTTCCTCCCCCACGGCGAGCTCGGCGAGATCGTCGTGCGCGGGCACAACCTCATGAAGGGGTACCTCGGCAACCCCGAGGCGACCGACGCCTGCATGGTCGACGGCTGGTTCCACACCGGCGACCTCGGGCACAAGGGCGACGACGGGGTCGTCACGATCGTCGACCGCAAGAAGGACATGATCGTGCGGAACGGCTACAACGTGTACCCGAGCGAGGTCGAGGACGTCATCATGCGCCACCCCGGTGTGCAGAACGCCGCCGTGTTCGGTGTCGCCGACGACGTGCACGGCCAGGAGGTGCACGCCGCGGTCATCGTCCGGGCCGGCGAGAGCATCGACTGCGCCGCGGTGGTCGCGTTCACGAGGGAGCACCTGGCCGCCTACAAGTACCCGCGCGTCGTGCACGTCGTGGAGGCGCTGCCGATCGGCGCGAGCGGCAAGGTGCTGAAGCGCGAGCTCGTGACGACGTTCACGCCGGAGGCCGCGAAGGCGTAGCGCCGGCCGAGGCTGCTGCTGCGCGGTGCCGGGTCCGGGCGTCGAGAGCCGCCCAGGTGTCGCTGGACAGGTAGCGGCCTCTGCGGAGCCGGTGGAGGGTTCCGGATGAGCGCTCGCGCCGGTACCGCGCCTCGTCGAGGTCGGCGGCGGCGAGGTCGGAGGTCTTCAGGAGGTCGAGGTGCATCCCTGGACGATGCCCGACCGCCGCCGCCGGCCGCTCGTCAGGCGGCGCGGCCTGTGGACAGGATCACGGGTCTCCTCACCTGGGGAGGAGCCCGCCGGTAGCCGGGGGCGGGGAGCTGTGAGCCCCTAGCCGCAGTACCTGCCGACCTTCGTGAAGTCGGCCTGGATGAGCGCTGCGTCCTTCTGCACCTTCGCGGCGCCGCTCGCGGGGTCGGCGATCGCGGCCTTCGTGTCGGCGACGAAGGTCTTGAGGTCGGCGTTCGCCGTGGTCGCGACCGCGAGCGCGCCCGGGTCGGTGACCTTCTGCACGTTGGCGTCGAAGGTGTCGGACAGCTCCTGGATCGCCGCGACAGCAGCCTTCGGGTTGCTGGCGAACTTCGCGTACGACGACGTCATCTTGCTGGAGAGGTCCTGCATCGAGGTCGCCAGGATCGTGCACGCCTGCGACTTGGTCTGCGACGAGGCGCCCGAGGCACCCGCGGCGGGTGCGGCAGACGACGAGCCCGATCCAGAGGCGGGGGACGACGAATCGGCGGACGCGGACGACGATCCGGCGGACGGCCCGACACTCGTGCAGCCGGCGGCGGAGGCGATCAGCGCGATGGCGAGCGCTGCGGTCGGGAGGAGGGTCTTCTTCATGGTGGCGTCTCTCAGACTCGATGGCTCGGGAGACACGAGATCCCATCCCCCGGCATTCACTCTAACCACGGGAGGCCGCGAATAGGCTCGTTCCATGAGCTCCGACGCCCCTCAGAACACCCCCGCAGACCACGTCACCGCCGCCGACACCACCTCCGGCGAGACCACACGTCGCGCCCTCGTCCTCGGGGGCGGCGGCGTCGCCGGGATCGCCTGGCACCTCGGCGTCCTCGCCGAGCTCCTCGAGCGCGGGGTCGATGTCGACGCGGCCGATCTCGTGATCGGGACGTCCGCCGGCTCGGTGGCCGGCAGCATCCTGCGCTTCGGCCAGGTCGGAGCCGTCTACGACCAGCAGCTGGGCGGCGAGGCCGACGTGTTCGGCGACGACGAGGGCGCGCCCGTGTTCGACATGGCCGCGTTCGGCGCGCAGCTCCAGACGATCCTCGCCGGTGCCCAGAGCGCGCAGGATGCACGGGCCCGCCTCGGCCGCGCAGCCGTCCAGTTCGCGCAGGGCGCCGAGTCGCCTCTGCTCGGCCAGCTGGGGGCGCAGTTCCCAGCGCAGTACGGCTGGCCCGAGAAGCCTCTGGGCGTCTGCGTCGTGGAGGCAGAGACCGGCGAGTTCCGGGTGCTCGAGAGCGCGAGCGGCGTGGAGCTGTTCCGCGCGGTCGCCGCGAGCTGCTCGGTGCCGCTCGTGTTCCCGCCCGTCGAGATCGACGGCAGCCCGTACGTCGACGGCGGGGTGCGCTCGGCGACCAACGCCGACGTCGCCGCCGGCTACGACCGGGTGCTCGTGCTCTCGTGCGGCCCCGAAGACCCGGCCAGTCCGATGGGCCCGCAGCTCGACGCCGCGGTCGCGAGCCTTCGCTCCGGCAGCGAGGCCGCGCCGCCCGCGCAGGTGATGGTGGTCGGTGCCGACGAGGCGAGCATCTCGGCGTTCGGTGCGAACTCGCTCGCCGACGCGGCGCGGGTCCCATCGGCTCGGGCCGGTCGCGCTCAGGCGGCGGCTGCGGTCGACGCCGTCCGCGCGTTCTGGGCCTGACGCCCGAGGCGCGGCCGTGACCGACGAACCGACGGCAGCCGACCCGACGGCAGCCGATCCGGGAGCAGCCGACCCGGCGGCTGCCGACCCGGCAGCAGCGCTGCACGCCCTCCTCGCGGCCACCGTGGCCCACCTGGAGTCGGTCGGGGCCCGCGACGAGGCCCTCGCCGTCGTCAAGGACCCCCGGGGCATCGGCCCGTTCAAGACCCAGACGTCGATGCAGCCGACCGGTCGCGCCTACCGGTTGGGCGTGATCCTGCTCGACACGGAGGGGCGGCTCTTCCGAGTCGGGAAGATCACCCGCGCCACCGAGACCGGGTGGCCGCAGAACCTCTCCGCGTCGGTCGAGCAGCGGCGCGCCGACCGCCGTGCGGCGAGCCGCGGGCACTTCGTCGACGGCGACGTCGTCAACTACGGGCACGTCGAGATCCCGCAGGATCGCGAGCACCTCACCGCCGACTCCGACCCGGTGTCCTTCGACGGCGAGCACTTCTTCATCCGCTGGGGCACCACCCGCTCCGAGCGCCGGCGGCTCGACCTCTACCTCGCCGACAGGTCCGAGCTGCTCGAGACCGAGCGCATCTGGGACGACCCCCGCTGGCCCGACGCGGACTGACGAGGCCCGCCGCGGAGTGACGCGGCCCTCCCGCACCTGCCCGGGGCAGCGCAGCGCGGCCAGCACGGTACGCCATCCTGCGCCGGAGGCCGCCCTTTTCACGCCCTCTTAACCGACTGGTCGAGCGGCCGTAACACACCGGCAACACACGCGAGAACTTTTCATTTCTTTTACCCCGGGGGCGTTGACCCGAGCGGGAGCGTGACCCTACATTGAGGGCCACACCACCCGGCCCACCACCTCGGAAGCCCGAACTTCCGATCTCTCCGATCCCACCTCGGAGGCCGCGATCACCGCCCCGACGGGCCCGACCATCCCGTCGCCCCACGCTTCCCTCCCACATTGGACAACCCCCGTGAATCAGTCGTTGCCCCTCTTCGTCGAACCCTCCTCCGTCGTGGCCCCGGTCGCGCCCGTGCTCTCCCCCGCGCCTCCGACGACCGGCGGCCATGCCGCACCGGCCGGCTCGACAGAGCTCGCAGCCGGCTCGTCAGAACCGGCAGCGCCCGCAGACAGCACCGCCCCGGCCCTCGTCTCCCCGCCGACCGACGCCGAGCTCGTCTGGTACCTCGGCCCGCAGCGCCGCTGGGTGCAGGTGCTCACCCTCCTGGCCTTCGGTCTCGCGACCGTCAGCCTGGTGCAGTTCGCCGTCAGCTCGCCCTGGCTGTGGTGGATCGTCGGCGTGGTCATCATCAGCCTCGCGGCCTCGTTCCTGTCGGTCGTGACGGGCTTCCACCGCCGCCGCGACAGCGCCGAGTCGCACTTCCGGCTCGTGTCCGATTGGCGCAGGGCCGCCGATCCTGCGACCCTCCCGAGCGTCGACGTCTACCTGCCGTCCTGCGGCGAGGACCTCGCCGTCCTCCGCAACACGTTCACGCACGTGTCGCACATGGTCTGGGCCGGGAGGCTCGACGTCTGGGTGATGGACGACGCCGACAAGACGGAGGTCGAGGATCTCGCGCGGGAGTTCGGCTTCCACTACCAGGTGCGGACCAACCGCGGGCACATGAAGAAGGCCGGCAACCTCGGCTACACGTTCGAGCGGACGAGCGGCGACTTCATCGTCATCTTCGACGCCGACTTCGTGCCGCGGCCCGACTTCCTCGACCACACGGTCCCGTACCTCGACGACCCGCAGGTGGCGATCCTGCAGACTCCCCAGTTCTTCGAGACCCGCGGCGAGATGTCGTGGCTCGAGCGCACCGCCGGCGCGACACAGGAGCTCTTCTACCGCTGGGTGCAGCCGTCGCGCGACCGCCTCGGCGCCCCGATCTGCGTGGGCACCTGCGCCGTCTACCGCCGGTCGGCCCTCGAGAAGGCGGGCGGCTTCGTCCAGATCGAGCACAGCGAGGACGTCTTCACCGGCATCCGCCTGACGCGCGAGGGCTTCACGCTCCGCTACGTGCCCGTCATCGTGTCGAAGGGCCTCTGCCCGAGCGACCTCGCCGGGTTCCTCAGCCAGCAGTACCGGTGGGGCAACGGCTCGCTCACCCTCATGACGAGCGGTCAGGCGTCGCGCCACCCGCTGACGTTCCGCCAGCGCCTCTGCTTCTGGTCGGGGTTCCTCTACTACGTCTCGACCGCGATCAACGTGTTCGTCCTGCACCTGCCCGGCATCCTGATGGCCACGTTCTTCGCCGCCGACGTGCGGGCGGCGCACTTCGTGCCGTTCCTCGCCGGCGCCTGGGTCTACATCGTCCTGCTGCCCCGCATGTCGAAGTCGCAGTGGCGCTTCGAGGTGATGCGGGTGCAGATGGCGTACAGCTTCGCGCACGCGCTCGCCGTCATCCACAAGCTGACCAGGCGCTCGGCCGGCTGGGTCCCGACCGGGGCCGTCGGCAGGCGGAACTCGCTGGCCAGGCAGATCTCCGCCATCGGCATCGTCACGATCGCGATCACCTTCTGCTGGTCGTGGGGCGCGTTCGGCTACGACGTCGCCCGTCTCGGCCTCCACCAGTTCTGGCCCATGGGCCTGTTCCTCCTCGGCTACACGTACCTCGCCCTGCCGCTCCTCGCGAGCTTCATCGGCGTCGTGGCCCCCGAGCGCACCGATCGGAAGGCCGCCTGATGGGACCCCGCCGCACCACCTACGAGAACCCGACCCGCGAGAATCTCTCCCGCGCGAATCCCTCCCGAGACAGCACCGACCACGGCGGCAGGATCACGGTCGTCGAGGTGATCGGCTTCACCGCGACGCTCGCCTTCATCGCGGCCTTCGCCTCCGGCGCATTCGACGCCATGGTGCCGTGGCGATGAGCATCTCCGTCGACCTCCCCGTCCGCCACCGCGTCGACGGTGCCGGCGCCCGCCCGAGCGGCCCCCGCGACGGCTCCGCCGGAAGCCCGCGCGGCTCGCACTTCCAGACCGACATCGAGGGCCTCCGCGCCTTCGCCGTCTTCGCGGTCGTCGCCTTCCACGCGTCCGTCCCCGGCCTCACCGGAGGCTTCGCCGGCGTCGACGTCTTCTTCGTCATCTCCGGGTACCTGATCACCGGGCAGCTCACCCGCGAGGTGCTCCGGACCGGCAGGATCGGCCTCCTCTCGTTCTGGGCCCGTCGCGCCAAGCGCCTGCTCCCCGCCGCCGGCATCGTCCTCGTCGCCGTCGGGATCGCCTCCGCCGTCCTCGAGCCGCTCCTCGGCGTCTACCACTCGGCGCAGGATCTCCTGGCGGCCGCGCTCTACACGACCAACTGGCACTTCATCTCGCTCGGCACCGACTACCTCGCGCAGTCGACCGACGACAGCCCGGTGCTGCACTTCTGGTCGCTCGCGGTCGAGGAGCAGTTCTACCTGGTCTGGCCGCTCGTGATCCTGGTCGCCTGGCTCGTCGCCCGGAAGAACCCGCTCCGCGGCACGGTCCTGCTCGCCACGGTGATCGGCACCATCACGCTCGCCTCCCTCGCGGCGTCGGTCCTGCTGACGACCAGCGAGCCGAAGTGGGCCTACATGGCCACGCAGACGAGGGCGTGGGAGTTCGGCGTCGGCGGCCTGCTGGCGATCACGGCGCACGCGCTGCAGTCGGCGGAGGGCACCCGGGCGGGCGCGATCCTGGGCAGGATCGTCGGCTGGGGCGGCCTCTGGGCCATCGGCATCTCCGCTGTCGCCTACGACGCGAAGACCCCGTTCCCCGGCTACGCGGCCCTCCTGCCCGTCCTCGGCACGGCCGCCGTCATCGCCGGCGGACTCCTCGCCGGCACCCGCGGCGGAACGGTCGGCTCGCTCCTCAGCCTGCCGCCCGTCCGATACATCGGCCGGGTCTCGTACGCGTGGTACCTCTGGCACTGGCCGGTGCTCATCTTCACCGAGATGGTCACCGGCACTCTGCCTTGGCCGATCCGGTGCCTCCTGATGGTGGCGGCGTTCGGTCTGGCCGCGCTCACGCAGCGGTTCGTCGAGCAGCCCGTCGGGCGCGCTCTCGTGTCGATCAAGCGCGTCGGCCCGACCGTCGCGATCGGTCTCCTCTGCATGGTCGTCACGGTGACGACGCCGCTCGTCATCGGCGGCACCGCCGTCACCGCTCTCGGCTCGTCGACGGCGAAGGTGTCGAGCGCCGCACTCACCGCAGCGTTCGGCCCCGACACGGGCAAGAACGCCGGCCCCGTCTCGCCGTCACCGCTGCAGGCGGCGAGCGACATCCCGAAGCCGACCGCGTGCATCCTGGACGCCCCCGTCGCCCGCGTCGCCGCCTGCGAGCTCGGTTCGAAGACGGGCACCCCGGTCGCCGTGTTCGGCGACAGCCACGTCAACCAGTGGCTGCCCGCGTTCGAGACCATGGCCTCGGAGAACGACTGGCACCTCACCGTGTTCGCGAAGTCGGGCTGCCCGGTCGCCGCCTACAAGCCGAACGGCGACGGGAGCAGGATGTCGTCGTCGACCTGCCTGACCTGGCGCCAGGCGGCGATCGACATGATCGTCTCGACCGTGAAGCCCTCGCTCATCATCGTGTCGTCGTACGACAACTACATCGACGGCTCGACGAAGGCCGGGAGCACGAAGATCCTCAACGCCTGGAACTCCTCGCTCGACCAGCTGCGGAGGGTCGGCTCCCCGATCGCCTACATCCAGGACACTCCCTACCCCGACAAAGACGTCCCCACCTGCATGTCGGCGGCGCTCGACGACTGGTCGAGCTGCTCGTTCGCCCGCGGCGACGTCAAGGAGCCGGTCGAGGAGCAGGCGCTCCTCGGCAACGAGAAGCAGGTCAGCCTCATCAACCTCACGCCGTACCTCTGTGACACAGCCCGGTGCCCGGCGGTGCGGAACGGCCTGCTGCTCTACCGCGACGAGTCGCACATCACGGCGTCGGCGGCGTCGGCCCTCGAGCCGGCGATGAGCCAGCTGTTCGAGAAGGCGGGGCTGATCCACCCGTCGAAGTAGCCGGGCGGGCTACTTCGCCTTCGCCCGAGACGGCTGGACGCGGGGCGGCTCGCCGGGCATCTTCGGGAAGTCGGGCGGGAACGGCAGCTCGCCGAGCCCCGCCTCGAGGTCGGCCTCCCAGCGGTCGAGGAGCGGCCGGATCGACGGCGCCTCGCCCTCGTGGAGACCCTCCCACGGGTCGCCCGTCGTGCGGAGCCGCGCAGGCAGGGTCAGGACCGTGTGGACCGCAGGATCCACGGTCACCAGCTCGTCCCAGGTCACCGGCGTCGACACCGACGCTCTGGCCAGCGCCCTGGGGCTGTAGGCGCCCGCCATCGTCCTGTCGCGGTTCGCCTGGTTGTAGTCGATGAAGATCCGGGAGCCGCGCTCCTCCTTCCACCAGGCGGTGGTGACCTTCTCGGGGATCCTGCGCTCCAGCTCCCTGGCCAGCGCGATGACCCCGTGACGGACGTCCAGGAACTCGTACTCCGGCCGGATCGGCGCGAAGACATGCACGCCGCGGTTGCCCGACGTCTTGACGAAGGGGGTGAACCCGTACTCCACGAGCAGGTCGCGGAGCGCGAGGGCTGCGGCGACGACGTCCGGGAAGTCGGTGCCGGGCTGCGGATCGAGGTCGATGCGGAGCTCGTCGGGCAGGTCGGGCTCGTCGGCCCGCGACGCCCAGGGGTGGAAGACGACGGTGTTCATCTGGACGCCCCAGACGGCTGCCGCCGGCTCGTCGAGGACGAGCTGCGGGTGCACCCGCCTGCTGGGGTAGGTGACGTCGACGGCGCGGACGTAGGCGGGGGCGCCGCGGGGCGGGTTCTTCGAGAAGAACTGCTCGCCGTCGACCCCCTCGGGGAACCTCTGGAGCGAGACCGGGCGGCCGCCGTTCGCCCGGATGAAGGCGTCGCCGACCGCGACGAAGTAGTTCGCCAGGTCGAGCTTCGTGATGCCGAGGTCGGGCCAGAGCACCCGCGACGGACTCGAGACCCGCACCTCGCGGTCGCCCTCGGGCCCCGGAACGGACAGCACCACCGCGTCGCTCGCCATGCCTCACCGTAGCGCGCTCGGGTCTCCGGGGGCAGACTCGGGTGATGATCCCCAGCGCCGCCTCCCCCGTGTCGCCCATGCTCGCCAAGGCGGTCGACCGGGTCCCCGACCAGGACTCCGTCGAGGGCGGCCTCGCCTACGAGCCGAAGTGGGACGGCTTCCGCGGCATCGTCTACGTCGACGACGGCCGGGTCGAGCTCGGCAGCCGCGGCTCGAAGATGCTGACGAGGTACTTCCCCGAGCTCGTCGAGGCGATCGGCGCCCAGGTCTCGGGGTCGTGCGTGCTCGACGGCGAGATCATCCTGCGTCGCCCGTCCGCCTCGGGTCAGGGCGAGCGCCTCGACTGGGAGGCCCTGTCCGCGCGCATCCACCCGGCGGCCTCGCGCGTGGCGAAGCTCGCCTCCGAGACCCCGGCGTCGTTCGTCGCCTTCGACCTCCTGGCCGTCGACGAGCTCGACCTCACCGGCGTCGCCTTCTCGGAGCGCCGAGCAGCGCTCGTCGACCTCGCGGCGGCCTTCGAGGCGCCGCTCCACCTCGGGCAGACCACCGACGACGTCGACCTCGCCCGCAGCTGGCTGACCGAGTTCGAGGGTGCCGGGCTCGACGGCGTCGTCGCGAAGCCGCTCGCCGCGAGATACGAGCAGGGCAAGCGCAGGATGCTCAAGGTCAAGCACCACAGGACGGCCGACGTCGTCGCCGTCGGCTACCGCGTCCACGCCTCCGGTCAGGGCGTCGGCTCGCTGCTCGTCGGCCTCCACGGCGACGACGGCATGCTCCGGAACGTCGGCGGCATCTCGGCCTTCACTGCCAAGCGCCGCCTCGAGCTGATCGACGAGCTCGCCGATCTCGTGGTCCGCGACGAATCCGGGCAGCCGGTGTCGGGCGAGACCGAGCGGAGCCGCTTCTCGTCGAGCCGCGACACGTCGTTCGTCGCTCTCGAGCCGACGCGCGTGGTCGAGGTCCGGTACGACCAGATGGAGGGCGACCGGTTCCGGCACACCGTTCAGTTCGAGCGCTGGCGCCCCGACCGCGAGGCTACCTCGTGCACCTTCGACCAGCTCGAGATCCCCGCCGCCTACGACCTCGGGCGGCTGCTGGCCTGAGTGGTGCCTCAGGCCCGGGGTGCCACCTTCGCCAGGCCGTCGAGGATCAGCTGCCAGTTCGCGGAGGAGTGCTCGGCTGCCTCCTCCGATTCGTTGTTGGTCTGCTCCACGGTGACGCGGCATCCCCCGTCGACGGGCTGCACCCGATACGAGACCCGCTGGTAGTTCTCGGGCACGTCGGGCTTGCCGCTCATCGGACTGAAGAAGCTCGTCACGAGCAGGAGAGGCGCCTCGGCCTGGAGCACCGTGCCGTGGTCCTCGTAGGGCGCGCCTTCCCACTCGCCGGAGTACGTGATCGTGCTGCCGACCTGCCAGTCAGAGGTGACGGTCGTGCCGAAGAAGTACTCCCGGACCAGGTCGGGATCGGTGAGCGCCCGCCAGCACTGCTCGGGGTCGGCGTCGACCACGCGCATCGCGCGGGCCACGGGTGAGCTGTCGGTCGCCATTGCTCCTCCAGGTGTGGGTGTGCGGCCATCCTTCTCCCTGCGGCGCCGGAGCACCAGCCCTACCGCAGAGCGTTCGAAATCTGATATGTTGACGATCCCGACCACCCTGCCCGGGTTCGCCGGAGGCAGAACAGAGGAGCCACGATGACCGAGCAGAGCACCGTCCACCGGTCGGTCCGGATCGAGGCGCCCGCCGAGGCGATCCTGCCGCTCGTCCGCGACTTCACGGAGTGGCCGGCCTGGTCGCCGTGGGAGGGTCAGGACGCCGACATGCAGCGGAGCTACACCGGCACGCCCGGCGCCGTCGGGTCGACCTACTCGTGGAGCGGCAACCGCAAGGCCGGCGCGGGCACCATGCGGGCCACGGTGATCACGCCCACCGAGGTCGAGGTGGCTCTGCAGTTCACCAAGCCCTTCAAATCGACGAGCGAGGTGCAGTTCGACCTGGCGCCCACAGCCGACGGCCGGGGCACCGAGGTCGTCTGGACGATGCGCAGCCCGAAGACGCGGATGTCGCGCGTGATGGGCGCCGTGCTGAACCTCGAGAAGTTCATCGGACGCGACTTCGAGAAGGGGCTCGCCCAGCTCAAGGCAGCGGTCGAGCGCGATCGGGCGTAGAACTGACCCATGACCCTGGGTACAACTCTCCTCCGCATCGCGGTGGGCGGCGTCTTCGTCGGCCACGGCCTCCAGAAACTCACCGGCTCGTTCGACGGCCCCGGCATCGAGGGCGTCACGCAGATGATGTCCGGGCTCGGCCTGCACCCGGCCAAGCGCAACGCCGTGATCGCCGCCGCCACCGAGACCGCGGGCGGGGCGGGCGTCGCGCTCGGCATCCTGACCCCGGTGTCCGCTGCCGGACTCGTCGGCACCATGGCGACCGCGATCCGCACCGTGCACTTCAAGAACGGCGTCTGGAACAGCGGCGGCGGCTACGAGTACAACGCCGTCCTGATCGCGGCCCTCGGCGTCATCGCCGCGGGCCCGGGCCACGCGTCGTTCGACGCGATCTTCGGCAAGAAGTCGTGGGGCGTGGGCGGCACCCTCTTCGCCCTCGCGGCCGGATTCGCAGGATCAGCGGCACTCGTCGAGCTGAGCCGTCGCGCGCCCGCACCCGAGGCCGCTCCCGAGAGCTAGTCCGCGCAGACCCTCCGGGGCGTCACCAGCCGAGCGTGCCGGGGGCGCCCTTGAAGGGTCCGACGATGCGCGACGTGATCCAGCCGCCGTAGAAGTCGCCCTCCTGGGCGGTCACCGTCTCCCCCGCGACCTCGCACGAGTCCATCGCGCCCGGGTAGACCGCGACGTGTGCCTCGAGCTCCTCGAAGCCGGGCCAGGGCTTCCGGTAGCCCCACGCCGCGCGGCGAGCCGTCACACGTCCGCCGGTCACGTCGTAGTAGTTCGCCGCGCCTTTGAACTCGCAGAGGCTCGCGCCCGGGGCGGCGCTCAGGGCGCCGACCGCGAACGCCGACGCGGGCAGGTAGTAGACCGGCGGGTGGCTCGTCTCGAGCACTCGCAGAGCCGCGGTGGTATCGGCCACGATCTCGCCGCCCAGACGGACGACGACGCGCTCGCCGGTCTTCTCGACTCGGGGCGGGCGGGGGTAGTCCCAGACCGACTCCTGGCCGGGCCCGGGCTGGATGCGCGTGTGCTTCATGAGGTCATCCTCCCCCGCCGACCTGGACACCCGGTACCGGTCGGCGGTACTCGAGACGGACGTGGCGCCCCTTCTGCATCGCCTACCCTCGAACGGTGCCGACCGGAAAGACGCCCACCCGACCGCCGAAGCGCGGGCACCGTCGGCGACGGCGTCCGTCGTCGGCGCCGGGTCGTCGATCGCGCGCCCTCTCGTTCGCCCTCGTCCTCGGCGTCGGAGTCGTGGTGGCTCTCGTCGTCTCGATCGTCGCTGCCGCGTCGAGCGCGGTGACGAAGGTCGGCGACACGGCCGGATCCGCGGCGTCCGCGGCGGCCGGGACGAGCGTCACCTGCCCCGCGAAGCAGCCGCTGCAGGTCGGGACCGTCCTCGTGCCGGCCGGACCGATCGCCGGCTACTGCCAGGACCGCCTCGTCAACGCCGCGCACATCATCAACGCCGCGCGCGCCCAGGGCATCGGCACCCACACGCAGGCCATCGGCGTGATGACGGCGATGGGCGAGTCGAGCCTCGTGAACATCGACCACGGCGACGTCGCCGGGCCGGACAGCCGCGGGCTCTTCCAGCAGCGGGCGAACGGCGCCTGGGGTTCGTACTCCGACCGCATGACGCCCTACATCGCCGCGACGCACTTCTTCGACAAGCTCGTGGCGATCCCGGGCTGGCAGTCGCTGACGCCGACGGAGGCCGCGCACGAGGTGCAGGTCAACGCCGATCCGAACCACTACGCGAAGTACTGGCCCGGGGCCGAGCAGGTCGTCGCAGCGCTCCAGTAGGGGCGGGTCAGGCTGCGGGTGATCCTGCGATGTTGACCAGCCACCGCACGCCGAAGCGGTCGCGCAGTTCGCCGAAGCTGTCGCCCCAGGGAGCCTTGCTGAGCGGCACCCGCACCTCGCCGCCCTCGGACAGCCTCTCGTACCAGGAGGTCAGATCGGCCTCGTCCTCGCCGCCGAGGCAGACCGACATGCTGTCGCCGAAGGTGAGCTCCATGGTCTCGGGGACGTCGGAGACCATCAGGACCATGCCGGACGGTGTGACGAGCCGCGAGTGCATCACCTTGTCGAGCTGGTCGGGCCAGTCGGTGATGCCGTAGTCGCCGAACGTGCTGATCGTCAGCTCGCCGCCGAAGACGGAGTGGTAGAAGGTGACCGCGTCGCGCGCGTCGCCACGGAGGTTGATGTAGGGGCAGAGGACGGTCGACATGGCGGCTCCAATCGCGGTGGTGAGGCGAGTCTGGCCCCTCCCGCCGTCGGTGCGCCAGGGTCTCGTGCCGACGGCGCGCCTGCGCCTGCGCCTCAGACGAAGGCGAGCACCACCACGGCGTTGACCGTGACCGTCGCCCAGAACGCCCACTGGAACGAGCTCTTCCGCGTCTTGTGCCGCAGCAGCTGCTGCGCCACCACGGCGCCCGGCCAGCCGCCGAGAGCGCCGACGATCAGCAGGTTCCGCTCGCTGATCCGCCACCGTCCGGCCCGGGCGGCCGACTTGTCGACGGCGTAGACGACGAAGAGCAGGATGCTGACGGCGAGGTAGATCCACGGGGTGCCGGCCGGGAACGCCCGCCACGACGCCCGCCACAGGAACAGCCCCGCGAAGACGGGGACGCTGGCGAGAGGCAGGATCGACGAGACGCGCACCAGGCGATGCTACGAGACCTCGGCCTCCCGGTAGCCTTCGAGGGTGACGGATCCTGCCTTCGTGACCGCCCCCTTCCACCCGCTCGCCGACGCCGTCTCCGACCGCTGGGTCCACGTCGAGACGCGGAGCGAGGTCGTGGCGCTGGGGCAGCTGCAGGCCGACCTGTTCGTCCGCGCCGCCACCACGGGGCGGGCCGTCGTCCTGGTGAGCGACGAGTGGACGCGGCTCACCGAGGCGTTCCGCGACCTCCTGACCGGGACGGGCGGCCGCTGGGTCGTCCGGCGGAGCGACGGGTCTCTGCGGAACGGCCTCACCGGGCGGACGCTCGAGAGCGTCGAAGAGGTCCTGACTCCAGGCCCGGGAGCCGTGTCGCCCCGCTTCCTGACCCTCGAGCAGCCCGACCAGACGCAGTTCGTCGTCTCGGCGTCGATCCGGCACCGGCCCGCCGCCGAGACACGTCTCGGGCGCGCCTCCGAGATCCTGAGCACCCTCGGCGGAGCGACGACGCCTTTCGCCTGGGGAACCCACGAACCCGTCGAAGCGCCGTGGAACCGCGACGTCCTCACCGCGTACGTCCGCTCGCGGATGCCCGCCGACACGCGCCTCGTCGTCACTGGCACCGAGGAGCACACGTTCGCCGGGTCGATCACCGCTCGGCGCACCGACCAGGGCGTCGAGGAGGTCGTGACGGCCGTGATCGGGGTCGGGGAGCCGGGGTCTGCCGAGGCGACGGGCGCGATCGAGGCGAGTCGGAGCATCCTGCTCGCCCTCTGCTCGTCGGCGCTGCCTCTCGTCGCGACGATCTTCACGCGGGTCGGGCGGCGCGACCTCACGACGAGGCCGTTCCTCCGGCAGGATCCCGAACCCGTCGCTCTGCTGCTCGGTGCTCCGGCCGTGAGGTCGCTCGGCCTCGACCCCGCGGCGCACGCGGCCGAGTTCGGTGCGGTCGTCGGCGGTCGGCCCCGGGTGCCGGCTCTCGTCTACGGGTTCCGCGACCTGCCCGCGAGACCTGGCGACTCGGGGTGGGCGAAGCTCTCGCCCCTGCTCGACGCGCTCGGCCGCGACCGGCTCGAGGAACTCACCGGCCTGAGACTCGGAGGTGGCCCGGATGCCGCGTGAGTTCGTGATCCTGTCGCCGGAGATGCCCGGCGATGCCGCTTTCCGCGCCGCCGCGGAGGCCGCTGGCGAGCCCGTGTCGATGACCCTCGACGCGGGCGGACTCATGGCGCGATTCCACACGCGCGCGCTCGACCCGCTCGTCACGGTGCTCCACCCGCGCAGGATCACGCCCGACGTCCTCGGGCCCGAGCTGGCGCGCCTCCTCCCCGGGCGTCCTGTGCTTCACGGCCTGCGTCCTGATGCCGTCGCCGGTCTCTGGTGGTCGGATGTGGTCGTGCCGTGGGGGCCGGCGGAGGTCGCCGGAGTCGCGGTCGCGGAGCGCTTGGCGGCACTGCTCGGGGGTGTGCTCGTCGATCGGGCGTCCGATTTCCGCTCGGCCGACGCGGGATAGTGCTTTCAGTCGGCGGCGATGCCGAAGCGGTCGACGATCTGCTTCTCGATGATCGACGTCAACACGTCTTGCACGTCGTCCATCAACGACCCCGCCACGCCCGGCAACTCACCCCGACCGATCGGCGCCGACGGGTCGAGATCATCGATCGCCGGACGGTTCGGCACCCGCAGATTGGCCGCGTAGAACTGCCACAACCGGATCAACACGTCCATGGGCCGCCCCAGCAGCATCTCGTCGAAGACATCCGCGAACACATCCGCGAAGAGACCCTCCAACTGGCCCGACCACTGATCCCGCTTCCCCTCATCCGACAGGACCGCCACATAGTCCGCGTCGCTCCTCAACCGCCGGACCATGTGCTCCGACACCGACGCGAAGATGTCCCGCCAACCCCACTTCGGCGCGAGCACCTCATACTCCGACGGCCACGACACCGGAGCGTCGATCGCCTCCCGGATCGCCCTCCCCCAGGACGCTGGCCGCGGCACCGACGCGCCAGCCACCAGCTCAGACAACCACCCAGGCATGAACTCCGGCGACCGCGGGTAGCGGCGCGCGTCAGCTAGCCACGAGTCGTCGATCGGTTGTGGTGGACCCCAGCGCGACGGCTCGCACATGTCTTGGATCTGACCGGCATAAGGCCGGCAGTCGTAATTGAAATCAAACTCGAACGAACCGTCCGCACGCAACGTCAGACGGGAGGAAAACCAAGTACCCCGGCCGTCCTCATACATGATCGCTCGTAATTGGCTCCAGAGTTCCGAGATCCTGCGCGCGCCCGGGATGCTGTCTTCGGTTCCATCCGGTCGCACGAAGTAGCTCGCGCGGGCACTCTCCAAACCAGCCTCGAGGAAAGCGGAATATGAAATCGACCACTCAAGATCCGCAAGATCCTGGTGAATCTGAACAGCGATCGCTCGCTGAAGTTCCTCAGCGTTTCCGATCGTGGTACCTAAATTCGCCAAAGCCAGTGCCCTCTTCCGTCAAGTCAGGAGTTTGGAAAATAACGGTTGAGCCAGGGCGAATTGGGCAGCTTGAAGTCCACGTTGTAACCCAACGGGCGAGAGCCACCCGCGTACTCGGCGTCGATGGTCACGTGGACTTCTCCACCGGTGTCCCGGAGTGAGTTCATCCATTCCTGCTCCAACGCCCGAAAACTCCCGCGATTCACGCCGCGAAGCTGCGCGGTGAGGTTGATCCCCTCTCCGGGGCCCCCGAAAACAGTACCGAAGGAGTGCCCGCCGTCGTCCGTCGACAGGCGGTACTCCCCTCCCGCGATACGCTGCTGCCCGCCGTGGCGAGCCCGGTCGGCCACGTCGACGACCGGGCCCGTCGACCCACCCAGGATTACGTCCGTTCGGGTCTCCTAGCTGCGGGGGGTGCGACTACTGCATGAGATTCTGCGCCGTCAGCCCATCTCACGCGGATCCGGGCGCCTCCCCAGCAGAATCCCATGCATTAGGCCGTGGTCCGCTCCTAGTCGGCGCGGATGCCGAACCGGTCGACGATCTGCTTCTCGATGATCGACGACACCACGTCTTGCACATCATCGATCAGCGACCCCGCCACGCCCGGCAACTCACCCCGACCGATCGGCGCCGACGGGTCAAGGTCGTCGATCGCCGGGCGGTTCGGCACCCGCAGATTCGCCGAGTAGAACTGCCACAACCGGATCAGCACGTCCATGGGCCGGCCCAGCAGCACCTCGTCGAAGACATCCGCGAACACATCCGCGAAGAGACCCTCCAACTGGCCCGACCACTGATCCCGCTTCCCCTCATCCGACAGGACCGCCACATAGTCCGCGTCGCTCCTCAACCGCCGGACCATGTGCTCCGACACCGACGCGAAGATGTCCCGCCAGCCCCACTTCGGCGCGAGCACCTCATACTCGGAGGGCCACGACACCGGAGCGTCGATCGCCTTCTCAATAGCCTTCCCCCACGACGCCGGACGCGGCGCCGAAGCCGCAACCACGATCTCGGACAGCCATGTCGGCATGAACTCCGGCGACCGCGGATACCGCTCGAGGTCAACCAACCACTCTTCATCTAGCGGTCTGGGTCCGAATCGGGACGGCTCGAACGTGGTGGCTGGATTGCCCACGTAGGGTCGACGGTCGTAGTTAAATTCGAACGCGAAAGAACCGTCTGACTTGAGTGTCAGCCGGGCAGAGAACCACGTCCCTTTGTCCGCCTCATACATGCTCGATCGAAGTTCAGACCAGACGGGGAAGATCATGCCCCGACCGGGAACGCTGTCCCTCGCGCCGTTCGGGAGGAGGAAATAGCTGGAACCTGCACCGTGGGTTCCGGCCTCCATGTACGTCCAAAAGCCTTGCGACCACTGTTGGCCTGCAAGGTCATCTCTCGAGAGAAGCGCGATGTCTCTCTGCAGCTGCTGAATCCTGCCCAGCCGGGTAGCACTTTCACTCAAGGATCAGGCCTCTTTCTTACGGCTGCGGAGAATTGCTGAAGTAGTCCTTTGTCCACTCCACGTCGCCTGGGACTCTGTGATTCACCATGTAGCCCTCCGGGCGAAGTCCTGAACCGTAATGGGCATCAATCGCGACATGTACTCGGCCACCGGGTTCCGCGAGAATCTTCATCCAGTCCTGCTCGAGGGCCCGAAAACCCCCGCGATTCACGCCGCGAAGCTGCGCGGTGAGGTTGATCCCCTCGCCGGGGCCCCCGAAAACAGTACCGAAGAAGTGCCCGCCGTCGTCCGTCGACAGGCGGTACTCCCCTCCCGCGATACGCTGCTGCCCGCCGTGCCGAACTCGGTCGGCGGCATCGACGATGGTGTCGAGGTGACCCTCCGCGTGGACGACGCGAGCGTGCTCGTCGGTCTGGAAGAGGTAGCGACCGCCGTCGATGCTGTAGGTCGTCTCGGGCTGGACGGCCGAGTGGTACAGGTCGGAGTTCCAAGCACTCTTCGTCCCGGAGTCGAGTTCGACCACCTTCGTGTGGGTGCGTTCCGCGAGACGATGGGCAGCCTCGACGTAGTCGGGGTTGTGAGCGGGCGGCTCGTGGGAACCGGTATCGTGCCCTGGCTCGGCCGGCGCCGTCGGCGTGTCATCGGGCGGTTCGTGAGCGGGAGCAGGCTCCGACGGCTCTTGCGCGGGGGGAGGCTCCAACGCCGGACCCTCAGCAGGACCGTGCGCCCCACCCTCGTGAGTCCCGCCCGACTCGCCCCGCCCGAAACCGGAGGCGGCGTCGCCAGCCGACTCTCCCGGGTGCATCGCATGCTCCCCCGCACTCGACGCGCCACCGTGACCGAGGTCAGCGTGGGAGACGCCGCTGTTCAGCCCGCCGGCCTCGCCGGGACGACCGAGCTCGGCGGACGGCCCTCGAGTGACGTCGCCAGGAGACACAGCGTGGTCGCCGACGGCGCCGTGCTCGCCGACGACAGCGTGCTCGGAGGCGGCGCCGACGGAGACGAACTCGCGCTCGGGCACCGCCGCGTGGTCGGCCGCGGACGTTCCTGCGCTCTCGGCGTGAGCCGCCTGCGGGACGATGTCGGCCGGCGCCTCCGTGTTCGTGAAGACGCCATCGATGAGGTCGTGCCCGGTCAGCGGAGCGTCGTGGGCGAGGACGCCGGGCAGGTCGGCACCCGACGAGACACCGCGGACGGCGCCGGCAGCATCGGCGGCGCCGGCAGCGTCGGCGGCACTAGTCGTGTCGAGCTTGGCCAGAGCCGCGTCGAGGCCGGCCGACTCGTGGGCGACGGACGCGTCGAGCGATCCGAGGTGCAGATCACCGAGGCCGTGCGCCGCGTCGGTGAGAGTGACCTTGTCGGCGACGGACGCGAGCTCGGCGGCATCCAGCCCGTGAGCGAGGTCTCCTGTGTACGCCCCGGCGTGACCGGCGGCGTCGAGCAGGTCGCCGACCTTGGTCACGCTCCCCGCAGCCTCGGCCGCGTGCGCCCCCGCTGACGCCTCGCCTGCGCCGGGCACGAAGAACGACGCGATGTTGAACGCACTCGATCCTGCGGCCCCGCCTGGATCGTCGACCCAGGCCTGGGCGATGTTGAAGCCGTCCCACGACTCGGCGTCCCACCACTGGTCGGGCAGCTTCAACCCGACGAGGCCGCCGACCGTGTCGAGGAGTGCGGTCTGATCGTCGTGGGCCCAGTCGGTGAGGCCCTGCTGAACGTCTTTGCCGAGAAATCCGCCGAGAGGCGTCTGGCCGAGAGTGAGGAGGGCACTGTCGACACCCGGCACGAGGGAGACACCGAGGTGGGCCATGCCGAGCCAGGCACCCGCGTAGCCCTTGCCGGCGCGGCTCCACGCGTCTGAAGCGAGGTCGGAGCGCCCCGTGATCCATCCTGCGATGAGCTCGGACTCCCACGGGACACCGGTGCCGTCCCAGCCGGTGAGGAGAGAGCTGACTCCCTTGACCATGCCGAAGGCGCCTTCGAAGACACCGCCGACGAAGTGCGCGGGGAAGCCCATCGCCTTCTCGCCGCACGACTCCTTGCGACTCGAGGTGGAGCCCCACGGCGTCTGGATGTCTTTGTCGCCGGCCCCGGGCATCATCGCCTCGGCCTGCGCCATGATCTGATCGGGCGTCGCCTGACCGGATGACGCGGCGACGCTGTGTCCGGCGGCGGCCAGGATCGCGTTGGCGCACGTTCGCTGCGCCTCGAGCCACTTCTCGGCGAGGTCGGCTCCGCGCCGGATCAGAGAGTTGTTGGTATCGACGAGGCCCTGGTCTTGATCCCAGGAGTCGATGTGCGTTTTGGGAGGGTCGATGAAGCCCATCGGGCCCGCGCTGACCTTCACCCAGATGTCGTCGGTCGTGACATCGTGCGGCTTGAAATCGCCGACCTTCTTGACGAAAGCGGCAGCCTCGGCCTTCAGAGCCACAAGATCGGCCTGGATGGGCCGCACCGTGTCGGCATAGGCGGCGAGCGCCCGCGAGACCGCGGCCAAGCCGTCGCCGACATCGGTCGAGGCGGTGCCGACGGGAGTCATCACGTCGTACAGGTGCTCGGACCCGTCGGACTGATAGGACGTCGGCAGCGCCTGCCAGGCCCGGAGCGTCGCTGCTCCGCCGTCGCCGATGGAGGTGGCGAAGCCCGAGAGGGCTCTGGCGTGCGTGGCGACAGCATCGGCGTCGAGACCGTCGCCCGGCAGTCTTGACGGGTCGATCAGACTCACCGCGCACCCCCGAAGACCCTGAAGTCGCCCGACACGGCGGACGCCTGCGCGTTGCGCTCGGCCGTCGCCGCCATCTGCTCGTCGCCCGCGACGATGGCCATCGTCGCCGCAGCAGCGCCGTCGCAGGCGGCCGGAACCCTGTCGCCGATCAGCTTCACCGACTTCTCGATCGACGAGAAGAACTCGCCGAGGGCTCCTACGATCATCTGCGACTGCGCGGCGGTCGCAGCGCCCTCGACCTCTCCATCGACCTTCGCGAGGGCGTCGAAGATCGGTGCACTCTCGGTCTGGACGTTGGCCAAGACCGTCTTGACCCCTGCGGGATCGACTCTCCAGGTCATGCGCTCAGCTCCGTGTCGGCCTCACTCACCCAGGTCAGCCGATGTTGTCGACCGCGGTCTTCGCCTTCTGCAGGGTCGCCTGCGCGGTGTCGTCGTTGCTGGCGAGCGACGTGCGGAGCGTCTGGATGATCTGCTTCACCTCGGCGGCGGCGTTCTTCCAGCGGAGCTCCTTCGCCTGGTACTCGTCGGAGACGCCGTCGGCCTGGTAGTCGCTCATCGCGGCACGGACATCCGCGTCGCGCTGGTCGATGAGCGCCTCGAGCTGGGAGGCGACGCGGTTGAAGTTGTCTTGCGCGGTCTGCGAAGCGGCGACGTCGTAGTCGCGGCGGTCTGCCTGGTTGCCTGACATGTTCTCTCTCCCCCGTGCGTTACTTCGACCCGCCGAAGCGAGCCGCGTCGAAGTTGACCGAGCCGGCCGCCTGCGACTGCTCGTCGGCCATCTGCTGGTCGCCCTGGCCGAACGACGTGTTCATGCCGCCGATGCCCTGGAGCACGGCCGCGAGCGACGCGTTCAGCTCGTTCGCGACCTGGTCGGACTGCGACTTGAAGCGGTCGAAAGCGGCGCGCCCCTGGCCGTTGAACTTGCCCTGGAGCGGCTCGGCGGCCGCCAGCAGCGACTTCACCTGCGCTCCCAGGTCTTGGTTGGCGCTTCCGGTCTTCTTGCCGAGCACGCCCAGCGTGTCGGCACCCATTGCGAACTTCACAGCGGTCCTCCCCTTCGTCTGCGACTCCGAGACCCCGAGCCTTCGATGCACCGGCTGCGCCCCTTCTCGAGGTGCCGCCGCCCTCCCTTGTACTCCTCAGGAGACCGACCCGGTCTACCCCCGGAACGGGGGCCACGGACCATCCTGCGCGATGTCCGCGAGCGCTCGCAACCCGACCTCCTTTTTGTCCCCCGGCCGGCTGTCAGCACTTTGTCCCCGCCTGTGGACAACGAAAAAGCGGCCCTGAGAGACCGCTACTATCGGGGGCTCAGAGACGATCGACCGGGGGGAGGCATCATGAGCGGCGCATTGCTCGGCTCCCTCAGCTGCGCTCGCTGCGCGCAGGTCCTGCCGTCCGACGACCAGTTCTGCACCACGTGCGGCGCGCGCCAGCTCCCTTCTGCCAGCGGTGGCGCCCTGTCGCAGACCGGCGGCCTCCTGGCGGGGGTCGTGCAGGCGGCCGCGCCGAGACGACGCCTGGCCGTCCTCATCGATGCCGCTCTCGCCGTCCTGGTGGCGGTCGGTGCGGCCTCGGCCCTCGTCGAGACCGGGTCGCGCGCGGCCGTGGTGCTGGCCGCGGTCGTCGGGGCCCTCGCGGCAGTGGCCGTGCAACTCGTGATCCTGCGCTCCTCGGGCCGGACGCTCGGCCTGCGCCTCCTCGCTCTCCGACACGTCGACAACCTCACCGCCCTCCCTCCGACCATTCCGGCAGCGGTCGTCGGTGCTCTGGCGCGGTGGCGCCCCCGCTCGTCGCTGAGCGCCGACCTGCGACGCGGCCGAGACCCGCTCACCCCCGCTCACGCCCCGATCTCTCTCGCCGAGCAGCATCTGGCGACCGGCGGGTCTCCGAGCACGGCCGAGAGGCCCCGGCGGGGCGACGCGCAGGATCCCGCGGGTCAGCCGGTCGAGACCGGCGCGGCTCCCCGAAGGCGTCGCCACGGCGCTCGGGCCTCCGCCGTCGGCGAGACCTCCGGCCCCTCCTTCCTCTCCGCCCGCCTCGTGTTCGACTCCGGTGACGAGGTCGTCCTCGACAGGCCGCTCCTCGTGGGCCGGAATCCCGAGACGGATGCGGCGGGCACGGCAGTGCACGCGCTGCCCGACCTGTCGCGGAGCCTCTCCCGGACGCACGCGCTCTTCGACTGGCGTGACGGCCTGCTCTGGGTGACCGACCTGAACACGACCAACGGCAGCGCGATCGTCGACGCCGACGGCGGGGTGCGGCCGCTCGTCCCGGGCCTCCGGACGGCCGCCTCGATCGGGTGGCGCGTCGAGCTCGGCGAGCGCTCCCTCGAGATCCTGCCGGGGGCGCAGGCGTGACCGCCTCGCTGCACGACGAACCGCACCCGAGGAACGGACGGACTCCATGAACAACGACGCGATCCTCCTCGAGTCGGTCAAGACCCACCGGGCGCGCCTCCGAGGCGCGTTCCTGATCGGCGAGCTCGCCGAGCGGCGCGACGTCAACGACAACGTGCGGCGGCTCGTCGGCAGCATGGTCCTCGCCGCGGTGATCTGCGCGGGCTGTGTCGGCACCTCCTTCGTCATCAACGCGATCAACTCGCAGGCGAGCCAGAGCAGCACGGGCACGGACACGGGCACCGGCAGCAGCACAGGCACCGGCAGCAGCACGGGCAACGGGGGCTCCGCCCGATGACCGACTTCACGCGGCTGACCATCGTCGGCACCCTCCGCCGAGCCACCATCGTGGTCCCGAGCGACGAGTCCGTCGGCGCCCTGATCCCCCGCCTCATGGAGCTCCTCGGCGAGCAGGTGGCTTCGGTCGCCCGCCCGCTGACCCTGGTGCGACTCACCGGCGAGCAGCTCGACCCGACGCTGTCGGCGGCGGAGCAGACCGTGGCCGACGGCGAGATCCTGCGTCTGCTCCGTCTCGACGAGGCTCCGCCGCCGCCCGAGGTCAGCGACGTGACCGACGCCGTCAGCGAGTCGCTCGCCTCGAGGGCGGGGCTGTGGTCGGCGGAGCACCGCACGATGCTCGGGGCGGGCGGAGCGGGGGCGCTGATCCTGGTGGCCTCGCTCCAGGCCCTCCAGGTCCCGGGTCTCGCCGTGATCCCGGTCGCGCTGTGGGCCGTGTCGTCGCTCGCCGGCATGGGGCTCGGCCTCGCCCGCCGCCGCTCCGTGGCCCGCGTGCTGCTGGGCGTCGCGCTCGGGACGACGCTGCCCGTCGCGCTCTGGCTGCTCTGGCCGGTGCTCGGCGCCCTCCTGGCTTCGCCCTCCTCCGGTGCCTCCGTGACTGGTGACACCTTCGTCACCACGAAGGAGCAGCTCATCGAGTGGACCTGGCCCGTGGCGGTCGCGACGACCCTGCTCCTCGCGTGGATCTCGCTCCTGCTCGTGGCGGGCCTCGGGCGCCGCGATCGTCCGGCGATCCTCGGAGCGGGCGTCGGCGTGGCCGGGTCGATCCTGTCGCTGGCGCTCGTGTCGGGGTTCATCGCGGCCGGTCGGCCCGTCGCCGAGGCCGCGGCCATCGTCGCGGTCGTGGCCGTCGTCGGTGTGGGGCTGGTGCCCTGGTACGCCATGAGCGCGTCGGGTCTCACCGGCCTGGACGACCAGGTGATGACCGGGCGACTCGCCGACCGCGAGGGCGTGCTGACGACCGTGGGCGGTGCCTACCGCACGCTGACCTGGACCACCTTCGCCGTCGCGGGCGCCCTGTCGGCCGCGCTCTTCGGCGTCGCCCTCACAGGCGATCCGTGGATCCTCGGTCTGGGGGCGGTCGTGGCTGTCATCGGAGCGCTCCGTACGCGGGCGTTCCCGCTCGCGGCGCAGGCCTGGCCACTCTGGCTCGGGGTGCTGCTCCCCCTTCTCTACGGAGTCGTCTCGCGGTTCGCCGGCGAGCCCGCACTGGCAGCGGCCTCCCTCGCCGGCGTCGCGGTCGTCGTGGTCGCTCTCGTCGTCGCGGAGCCCGCCGCCCATCAACGCGCGTCGTTCCGGCGGTTCGGAAACATCCTCGAGACCGTCTCGGTGATCGCCCTGATCCCCCTCCTCCTGGGCAGCTTCGGCGTGTTCGGCGAGCTCCTCGGGTCGTTCAGCTCGTGAGCCGGATCCTGACCGCCCTGGCGACCGCGCCGACCGCCGTCTTCTCGTCGACGGCGGCCCGGGTCCGCGAGCTCGAGGGCGCCGACCGCGTCATCCGCGCACCGCTCTCCCTGAGCCACCGGATCGCCTTCGCTCAGCTGACCGGAGGGACCGGCGCCTCCACGGTGTCCGCCGCTGTCGCGAGCCTCCTGGCCCACCGGCGGCCGGGCCCGGTCCTCGGGGTCAACGCCTCCGGTGGCACCCGCACGCTCCTCTGGCAGGTCGGAGCGACGGCCGACGACCCCCTGCACACCCCCGTCACGACCCCGGATGCGCGCCGGCTCCGCCCCACGAGCTTCGCCGACGCCTCCGCCTCCCTGCACCGGGCCGCCAGCGGCCTGTACACGCTCGACGTGCGTGCACCGGGCTCGGGCATCGCCGCGACCGAGTCCGACTGGGCGACACCGGTGGCCCCCATCACGCGGTTTTTCGACGCCGTCTGCACCGACTGGGGCGTCCGGCGGCCCGAGCTCGACCTCGGCGGTGTCGCCGCCGGAAGCCACGCCGTGTGTCTCGTGGCTCGGGGCGACCGCTCCTCGCTCGAAGAGGCTGTCGCCGTCGCCGACGCCCTGCGGGCCCTCGAGAACCGCCCGCACGTCGTCGTCGCGGCCGTCGATCTCGGCGACACCGCCGGACGAGCGCCGGAGGCGGTGCGCTGGGGGGCCGGCTCCGTGATCATCCGCGTTCCCTTCGATCCTGCGCGGTCGTCGGCGGCGCCGGTTTCGAGCGACCGGCTCTCGTCACGGTCGCGCCTCGCTCTCACGCGGCTCGCCGCCGAGCTGATGCCCAGGGTCCGGTCTGCCGCGCAGTCCGCCCCGGCCGCCGCCGGGCGGACCCTCGATCCGACACCGGTGGCAGCAGCCGTCGTCTCCCGCTCCCGAGCGCGCCGGGGGGTCGACGCATGACCCGGCGCCTCGTCCACCGTCCCACGCGCGTCAGCCGGCCGCTCCGCGCGGATGACGAGGAGCAGCTCGCCCCGCCGCCCGCTCTCACCGAGGGGCCGGTCGGCGGGATCCCGATCCAGACGCTCCTGCCCGTCGTCGGGTCGCTGTCGTCCATCGTGATGATCGTCGTGCTCCGCAACGCCAACCCCGTCTTCATGGTGGTGGGCGCGCTCGTGCTCGTCGTGGCCCTCGTCGGCGGGCTCGGCATGACGCTGTCGCAGCGCGGCAACGCCGCTCGCACGCGCCGCACCCAGCGGGAGCGCTACCTCGACTTCCTCGAGAAGACGCGGGGGCGCATGCGGCAGCGGGCCCGCGAGGTGCGGGCGAAGGCCTCGACGCTCAACCCCGAGCCGGCGGCGCTGCCCGAGCTGGTCCGTGACCCGGCGCGGCTCTGGGAACGGCGGCGCGGCGACGACGACTTCCTCGACGTCCGGCTCGGCGTCGGCGACGTCCGCTGGTTCGACCTGGCCCTCCCCCGCGACGAGAACCCGGTCCAGCCCTTCGACCCGATCATGCAGGGCGAGGCTCAGACCGTCGTCGACCACTACTCGACGGTCGCCGGCATGCCCGTCACCGTCGATCTCGACCGCGCCGGTCACGTGGCCCTCATCGGAGACCGCGACGACGTCCTCGCGGCTGCGCGATCGCTCGTCATGCAGCTCGCGGCGCTCCACTCCCCCGACGACCTCCACCTCGCGGCCGCGTTCCCGGAGGCGTCCGCCGACGACTGGCAGGGCTTCGACCTCCTCCCGCACGTGGTCGACGACGACCTGCTCGACGGCCCGGTCCCCGCGCGGCGCGTCGCCGCCGACACGACGGCGCTCCTCCGGGTCGTCGGGGGCGAGCTGGCCGACCGCGCGCAGTTCGCGGCGACGGCGAAGAGGAGCGCAGGATCGAGCGACCAGGCCGAGCAGTCGCGCCTCGTCGTCTTCGTCGACGACTACGGCCACGTGGCGAGCGCCCTCCCGGTCCCCGACGCCGACCTCGACCTGACCGACCTGCGGGTCACAGCGGTGCACCTCCTGAGCGACCGCCTGCACGAGCCGTCGAACGTCACTGTCCGCGTGACGGCCGCCGGCGGAGTCGCGACCGTCACCGACGCGCGGGTCGAGAAGAAAGGCGAGGTCGTCGAGGACACTCTGCGGCTCGACCGCGTCCCGACCCCGCTCTTCGAGACGCTCGCCCGCTCCCTCGCTCCCCTCCGCCTGAGCCTCACCGCTCAAGACGAGGCGGAGTCGGTCGAGGGGATCAGCGTGACCGACCTGCTCGGCATCAGCGACGTCACGGCCGTGTCTCCCGAGACGACGTGGGTCGCGAGGTCGCCGCGCGACTTCCTGCGGGTGCCCATCGGCCTCGACGACTTCGGCGCCCCGATCCTGCTCGACCTGAAGGAGTCGGCCCAGCTCGGCATGGGCCCGCACGGCATCTGCATAGGTGCGACCGGGTCGGGCAAGAGCGAGATGCTCCGCACCCTGGTGCTCGGGCTCGGACTCTCGCACTCGCCCGAAGACCTCAGCATGGTCCTCGTCGACTACAAGGGCGGCGCCGCGTTCGCCGCGTTCGCCGGGCTTCCCCACGTCGCCGGCATCATCGACAACCTCCAGGACGACGCGGGGCTCACCGAGCGCGCCCGCGCCTCGATCGCGGGCGAGGTCGTCCGCCGCCAGAAGGTGCTCCGCGACGCCGACAGCTCGCCGTCGATCACCCACTACCGGGAGCTCCGCCTCACCCGGCCCGAGCTGCCGCCGCTCCCCCACCTCCTCCTCGTCATCGACGAGTTCGGCGAGCTGCTCACCGCCGAGCCGGAGTTCATCGAGCTCTTGATGACCATCGGCCGCATCGGCCGCTCCATCGGCATCCACCTCCTCCTCTCGAGCCAGCGCATCGAGGCGGGCAAGCTCCGCGGCCTCGACACCTACCTCTCCTACCGGATCGGCCTCCGCACCTTCTCCGAGGCCGAGTCGTCGACGATCCTCGACCGCCCCGACGCCTTCCACCTCCCCGCGATCCCCGGCTACGGCTACCTCAAGGTCGACACCTCGATCTACAAGCGCTTCCGCGCGGGCTACGTCTCCGCGCCGGTCGACCAGGTCGCCATCCGAACGCAGGATCCCGGGGAGCGCCCCGAACCGCTGATCCTCCCCGTCTTCAACTCCCTCGCCTCCCGCGACGCCGACGGAGGACAGGGCGAGGAGGAGCTCGAGCGGCCGGCGGTCGGACGCGCCCTCGTCGACGAGGCCGTCGACCGGCTCCGCTCCGCCCAGCGCGCCGTGAATCCGGTCTGGCTCCCGCCGCTGCCGCCGCGCCTCGCGCTGTCCCGGGTGGTCTCCGACCGCCGCGAGCTCGACGACGCCCTCCGCGTCCCGCTCGGGCTCCTCGACGACCCCGTGCAGCAGGACCAGGGCCCGTGGCGGCTCGACCTCACCCGGAGCGGCGGACACGCCGCGATCATCGGGGCGCCGCAGTCGGGCCGGTCGACCTTCCTCCGGACGCTCGCGGCAGCCACCGCCCTCACCACGACGCCGAGGCAGGTGTCGGTCTACGGGCTCGACCTGTCGGGCGGCGGGCTGAACCGGATCGAGGCGTTCCCGCACGTCGGAGGGGTGGCGACCCGGGCCGATCCTGCGCGCGTCCAGCGCCTGCTCGAAGAGCTGCAGCTGATGCTCGCGACCCGGGAGCGCGTCTTCCGCGAACGCGGGATCGACTCGTTGGCGATGCTGCGGGCGCGCCACGCGGCCGGCGACCTCTCCGAGCTGCCGTCGGCCGACGTCATCCTGCTCGTCGACGGGTACGGCGCGATCCGCGACGAGTTCGAGCGCTTCGACACACCGCTGTCAGAGCTCCTGGCTCGAGGCTCGTCGTTCGGGATCCATGTGATCCTCGCGCTCACCCGCTGGAACGAGGTGCGCATGAACCTCCAGCCGCTCATCGGGACGCGCCTGGAGCTCCGACTGAACGACCCGAGCGACTCGGTCATCGAACGGAAGCTCGCGCAGACCATCCGGGCGGAGCAGAGAGGGCGCCTCGTCACCGAAGACCGCCTGTTCGCGCAGATCGCCCTCCCGATCATGGACGACGTCGACGACGACGGGGTCGCCGAAGCGCTCTCCGACCTCGCCGCGAGGGCGGCCGAGAGCTGGAACGGCCCGGGCGCCGCTCCCATCCGCCTGCTGCCGTCCGACTACTCCGCCGACGAGCTCCCCGACCCGTTCGAGGAGCCCGACCGGATCCCGATCGGACTGCGTCAGGACACGATGCAGCCCGCCCTCGTCGACCTCGCGCACGTCGACCAGCACCTGTCGGTCTTCGGCGACGGCGGCTCCGGCAAGACGACCCTCCTCCGCGGCCTCGTCGAGGGGCTCGTCGACCGGTTCTCGCCCGAGGAGCTCGTCATCGCGGTCATGGACGCCCGCGGCACCCTCCGCGACGTCTGCCCCGACGACTACCTCGGCGGATACGCGTCCTCGGCGATCGAGGCCCGGCAGCTGTCGGCGGCCATCGCCGAGGAGCTGTCGAAACGCCAGGCGGCAGCCGACCGGACCGCCGGGCCCCGCATCATCGTCGTCGCCGACGACCTCGACATCCTCGCCTCCGGCGGCACCGAGCCGCTCCTGCCGCTGATGCCGTACCTCCCGTCGGCGCGAGACCTCCGCCTCCACGTGGTGCTCGCGCGCCCGGTCGCCGGCCTGCAGCGAGCCCTCTACGACCCTGCCCTTCAGGCGCTCCGCGACACCGGCGGAAGCACGTTCCTGATGTCGGGCGAGCGCGCGGAGGGGCAGATCCTGCCGCAGCTGTACGCGGAGCCGATGCTGCCGGGGCGGGGCCGCTTCGTGCGGCGCGGCGAGCGGCCGTTCATCGCGCAGGTGGCGCACTTCGCGGGGCGGGAGGCCCTCGCCGGCGCTGCGGCTGCTGTCGGTGTCGCCGCTGGCGGTGCGGCTCCTGAGGGTGTTGCCGCTGGCGCTGCTACTGCCGCTGCTCCTGCCGGCTCCGCGGCGCCCACGGTCGGGGGCACCCCGTGAGCGACTTCCCGTCGAGGCGCGAGATCCGGGGCGTCCGGATCGTCCTCGCCGGAACCGCGGGCGGCACCGGCACCACGACCATCGCCGCTCTCGTCTTCGAGTCCCTCCGCCACTCGCTGGAGGGCGCGCCCGTCCTCTACGACCACTCTGGCGGCGACCTCGGCGTCCGCCTCACGAACGGCGACGACGTGGCCGACCTCGACGACTCGCTCGCTCTCCACGACCTCGGCCCGCACGCGTTCACCGGCGGCATTGACTCTCTGGAGGCCCCTCACGACCTCGTGGTCGCGGTGACCCCGGCGACCCCGTCCGGGCTGACGTCGGCGGCCGACCTGCTGACCGCGGCCGCCGCGCGCTTCGGCGCGGCAGGGACGTCGCGCCTCCTCGTCGTCGCCAACGGAGCCCAAGGCCCCGCAGGATCGACTCGGGCCGCGTCCCGCAGTGTCGCCGAGCTCCGCGACCGGTTCGGCCAGGGCAGCGTCGTCGTCTTCCCGCGCGACGAGGCGCTCGCCATCGGCGGCCGCATCCCGCTGACCCGCCTCGCGCTCGCCACCCGCCGCGGCCAGGCGGCGCTGGCTCAACGAACCGGGGAGCTCCTGGCGATGCACCGGCGGGCGCGCTGATCCTGCCGGGGCGCTGAGGGCCTCTGGCCGCCGTGGGGCGTCTAGCGGTCGTCGAGCGACGGGATCGCCGTGAGCGTCAGCCGCCGATCCACGGGTCACGCCCTGCAGCGACGACGTAGGTCACCCCGACGAACACCTGCCCGAGCGCCGACACGCTCTCGAGGAGGGTGACGGCCAGGGCCGACCCGGAGGCGGGCACGGCGAGGCCCACGACGACGGCCACGCCGAGTGCGAGGAGGAGGCTCCCGCGGGCCGGGCCCCAGGCGATCCTGCGCGCGGCGATGTCGATGGCGGCGACGAGAGCGAAGGCGATGGTCAGCCAGAGGAGGACCGTCGACAGCACGACGAACCACGAGTTCGCCGTCGACGGCGGGAGGAAGTACGTGTAGGCCAGGTAGGCGGCGCGCCCGCCGATCCAGCAGAGGCCCGCGGCGCGCAGGGCGAAGCGGCCCGTCGCCGAGGTGCCGACGATCCCGAGTCGGGCGAGGGCGAATCCGGCGGCGCCGAGCAGCAGGGCGGAGGCGCTCGACACGGCGACGAACACCACGAAGACCGGCACGGAGACGCCCGCCCCGAGGACGACGTGCTCCAGCCAGGTCGCACCGAGCTGCAGGATCGCGGCCACTACGAGCAGCCCGCCGCCCGTCCGCTGCCAGCTCGCTCCGAAGCCCGTGCCGCTTCGGCGCTCTGGCGGCGTCGACGCGGGATCGGGGCCATGGTGGTCTTCCGGGCGCGGGCGAGCGTCGGCACCGGACTGCTCTCGGCGCGACTCTGCGTCGTGGGGCACTGCGTCTCTCCAGATCGTCGGGTTCGGGCCCTGATCTGGGAGGAGCTTAGGCGATGTGCGAGCGCCGCGTGCGCTGGCGGCACAGCCAGTCGGCCTTGGCACTCGGCCTAAGCACTCGGCTGGACGGTCCTGCGCTTCTGGGAGCACCAGCCCACGCCTCAGATCGTGTGGTCCATCGAGACCGCCTGGAGGCGGGCCGCGTCCGACCCGCCGTGATCAGCGGGATCGCCGACTGAACCGGCCCCTCACGCGCCGCCGAACCCCACGCGATCCGGCACCACGAACGGCAGGCCCGGCAGCCAGTCGCGAGGCGCCGCCCAACCGGGAGCCTGCGGAAGCCGACCCAGCAGCCGCCGCACCGGCCACGCCGCGGCAGGAGCCGGGACGACCCGACGGACCCCGTGCGACCCCAGCGCCCCGAACCACCAGTGACGCCACGTCCCCTCGATCGACTCGGGATCGAGCACGACGTAGTAGTCGGGCATGACCCGCTCGCCCGCCGCGAAGCCCTCCAGCGCCACCGACACCTCGAGCTCGAGCGTGCCGAGGGTCGACCGGTCGTCGAAGAACTCCACCCAGGCGGCGGCGACGTGCTCGAGGGGGTCGGCGTCGTGGACCACGTACGGTCCTCGGGCGGCGCTGATGCGCGCAGTCGATTCGGCGTCTGCCGAGCCGAGCTGGAGAGCCTCGACGCCGCGCAGTGAGCCCAGGGAGGCGATGACCTCGGCTGATCCTGCGCCTACCACGGTCACGATCGTCGCGTTCTGCACTGCCATGCCTCAGCGTACGTCGCGGTGGGCGACCGGAGAAGGAGCGGCGCCGGTCCGAGAGAACGAGCGATCGCAGGATCCTGCAGACCTCATCGGGAGCCCCTGCCACTCCGCACGCACCGCCTCTGGCCGTATTGCGCGACCCGGGCTGCCCTGCGTCCCCGTCGGCAATCCCTTCGGCGCTATGCTCCGAATCTCCTGTGAAGCCACAGCAGGCATCACGCACAGAAGGATCGGGACCATGGGCACGATCACATTCACTCCGCTCGCAGGACCGGCACCGCGCCGACGTCGTCAGGCGCGTTCCGGCGACCAGGCGGTCGTCCGCGAGATCAGCAGCCAGAGGATGGCGGCGCCGATCGTCTCTGGCGAGGCGAGGACCGTCGCCGCGCTCATCGCCGCCGAGGTGTCAGCGGAAGCGGAGAGCAGGATCACCCGTCGCGCCGCCGAGCGTCACCGCGAGCGCATCGTCACGGGCGTCAGCATCGCGGCCTGCAGTGTCGCCGGCCTCAGCGCCATCGCGTTCGCGCAGCTGCTCGTCGTCGCGCGCTGACGAACGCGCGAGCCCGACAGCCCGCGCTCGCTCCGGCTCTACTCGACGACCTCGAAGCCGAAGTAGCCGCACGCCTCGAGGAGGAACTGCGCCGGGAAGTGCGTGCTGACACCGGCCCAGGCGCGGGCACCCTCGAGGCCCAGCTCCTTGACGTCGTCGGGGTCGAGGTCGTCGTCTTCGGTGTCGGTCGGCAGGAGGAACGTGGCGATGTAGCCGCCGTCGATGTTCTCGTTGTCGCCGAAGGGCATCGAGACCGTGAAGCCGTTGGCGATGTCGTCGACGACGCGCTCGGCCGTGATCTCGACGTGCGACTGGGTGCGGCGAGCGAGGTCGACCGTCTCGCCGATCCACCGCTCGACCTCGGCGCTCTGCTCGTCGGTCCACTTCATCTCGGCTGCCGCCTCGGCGAAGCCCTCGACGGTGGGCGGAGCGTCTTTCGACCAGGTCACGATGATGTCGTTCGTCGACTCGTCGACCGACGGCGTGACGATGAGCTCGGACGGGTCGTCGCCGTACTCGTAGGCGAGCAGGAGGTTGAGCTCGGGCAGCGCGGAGTCGAGCAGCTCGGACGTCGGCGGCACATTGCCCGGCACGACGAAGCTGACCTCGAACTCGGCCTCCGGCGTCACCTTCTGCACGACGCCGAGCGGCGACTTGCCGTCTGCTGCGACCCAGTCGACGTCGTCGTGGTCGTAGCGGAGCACGCCGTGCGGGCGCTGGTCGGAGAAGATCCAGGGGAGGTCTGCGAGGGTCACCTGGCAAGTCTGGCACTGGTTGCGGGGCGTGGCAGACCGTGCGCGGACCTTCTGGGCGGGAATTTCCGCCCACCCTGGCCGCACGCCCCGCCTTGCGGACGGGATCAGTACTTGATCGACTGCCCGCCATCGATCGGCAGAACAGCGGCGTTCACGTACGACGCGTCATCCGACAGCAGGAACGCGACGACCGACGCGATCTCGTCCGCCTCGCCGTAGCGCTTGGTCGGGTTGACCTGGATGAACTCCTCGGCGGCCTTCCGCGGGTTCTCGGCGTCGAGCTGCTTCATGGAGTTCTCGACCATCGGCGTCCAGATCGCGCCGGGGGCGATCGCGTTGATGCGGATGCCGTACTGGCCGTACTCGATCCCCGAGTTGCGGGTGAGCCCGACGACTCCGTGCTTGGCCGCCGCGTAGCCCGACTGGTTGCCGATGCCCGTGATCCCGCCGACGCTGGCGGTGTTGACGACGTAGCCCGAGCCCTGCTCGCGCATGACCTTCAGGACCTTCTCGAGCCCCAGGAACACCCCGCGAAGGTTGATCGCGACGACCCTGTCGAACTCGTCGGCCGTGAAGTCCTCGGTGAGGTTCTGCCTGCCTTCGATCCCCGCGTTGTTGAAGAACCCGTCGATCCTGCCGAAGCGCTCGAGCGTCGCCGCCACGTACGCGTCGACGTCCGCCTCTTTCGAGACGTCGGCGAGGGTCGTCAGGATCTCTGTCTCCGGCACCTTCTCAAGGACGGCCGCCTTCGTCGCCGCAAGCCCCGCCTCGGAGGTGTCGACGAGCGCGAGCTTGGCGCCCTCGCCCGCCAGACGGACGGCGGCGGCCCGTCCGAGACCGGAACCACCTCCCGTGATGAGGACGACGCGGTCGGTGAATCGGGTGCTGCTGGACATCAGGATGCTCTTCCTACTTCTGCGATGAAGGCTCGCCTTCCTGGCGGTTCGGCCCGTTGTGCGGGCTCGGAGTAAGACTACACCTGTTGTTTATGTTGAGATGGTCGAAGAGCGCGCGACTGTCACCGCGGATGAATTTGGCGTCCTGTTGAACATCTCCGACTCCCCCGTTTTCGATGTGTCCGTCGGAACAGTCCATTTCGGCGGCCTCACGGCTCGTACGCCCCTCATGAAGTGCCGTCCCCCGGGTGACTTCGTCTATGGCCGAGCCGACGACTACGACGATCACCCGAAGAACTCGCACTGGTCTTACGCGATGACGAAGGACGAGTTCACCGCGCCGATTCGGCCGTACAGCCTCGCGCCGGGCAAGGCAGCGATCGAAGACGTCACCTTCGCCGATGCCCTGAATCAGCGATGGACGCGCGCGTCGAACGGGGCTCTCATGGCGATTCTCGACGAAGAGCCGCCGCGGTGTTCGGATCGAGCGATCGATCCAGCCAACTCGTCGACCTGAGCCAGCAGGTCTCCGAAGGGAGCATCGAGGTCGAGGGCGTGCTGAAGAATCGTCGGCCCGTCCACGACGTCGACGATCCCAGGCTCTGAGTCCCCGGCCGCGTAGACGAGATGGCCTGTGTCGAGCCCGAACCGCGTGCAGTAGGCCACGAGCTGATAGAGGTCGGCGTTCGGGTACGCGCCGCGGTGCTCGATCTTGTACTTGAGGTCGATGCAGGCCGCGACCCGACCGTCGACCTCCCAGATGAGATCCGGGGCGATCGAGACCCGGCCCGCCGTGTCGAGCCAGGACCTGTACTGAGTGGTCGCGATGCCTCCGCGACGCTCGAGCGCCTCGCCGAGGGCAGCTCCGACGAAATCCTCGAAGACCGTCCACGAGTCGACGAGGAACCCCGAACCGACGACGCTCCCCTGCCGGTGCTCGAGCGACGAATCCGTCAGGATGAGGCGCGCCAGCGCGAGCGCCCCGCGGTACCGGACGTTCCGGCGGTCGATTCGAATCCCGGGCATCCCCGATCCTGCGGGCAGCGTCGCGACGTCGTCGAGGAGCCGAAGCGTCCTCCGGAGCGACAGGATCGTCGACTTCGGGAGATTCGGGAAGCGCAGCAGACGTATCGCCGCGCTCTTGAGGGCTCGGTTCTCGGGGATGTCGTCGACGTAGTCGTCGTACACGACCTCGAGGGGCAGGATCTGCCCGGCCCGTCGCGTGATCTGGTCGGTCACGCGCCATCGTCCTCGCACGACCGGGAGCGCCTCCTCACGAACCACGTACCCGCGGAGCACTCCGCCTGCAAGAGCACTGCTCGAAGAACGAGCGAACGCGTGGGCGACCGCGCTGTAGAGGTCCACGTCGGAGTCGAACTCGATGTCGTCCGCGCGCCACAGCGCCGCGGGATCCCGTGCATAGCCGAGCAGCGCGAAGAGGCGTCGGATCGGCGTCTTGGGCTGGATCCTGACGACCGTCCCGTCGATTACGATCGTGCCGACCTTGCGGATGTTGCTCAGTTCGTACGTGTCCGCCTCAGGGCGAGGAACGAGCGTCGCGATGTTCTCGCTGGTGAGTGCGGCTGAGATGGTCCGCGGAAGCACCAGCGCGTCGATGCGTCGACCCTCGCTGAGATCAAGCGTCTCCATCACGAGAGCCCGCCGGCGCATCGGCCGCCGCTGTCCTCAGCGCTCTCCGAAGCGCCCCGATCCCGTAACGAGCCTCGATGTCGGTGCCGTCGGCATAGTGGTACTCGGCGAGGAGGGGCAGGATCTCGTAGGTCCAGACGCCGTCGAGTTCATCGCCTGGCAGATCGCGCATGAGGAACGAGGGCCCGATCTTCGCGTCGTGGTCGACGATGCGACGGTTGAGCTCGTCGAGCAGAAGATCGCGCTGGTCGGTCACTTCCGGCGACGTCCACCTGCCCAGGAGCCCCGCTACGGGTGCCGTCTCCGGATGAAGCTCGACGAAGGCGAAACGACGGCGCATCGCCGCGTCGAGCATCGCGATCGACCGGTCGGCGGTGTTCATCGTGCCGATGAAGAAGATGTTGCCCGGAAGCGTGAACGGCTCCTCGCTGTAGAGCAGCGCGATCTCGCTGTCCCGGTACTCGAGCAGGTAGTACAGCTCGCCGAAGATCTTCGCGAGGTTGCCGCGGTTGATCTCGTCGATGACCAGGAAGTAGTTCGCCTCGGGGTTGACCGCAGCCTCGTCTGCCAATCGGCGCAGGGGTCCCCTTCTGAGTGAGAAGCCCAGCTGCTGTCCATCCGCGCCGGTCGAAGGACGGAATCCCTCGAAGAAGTCCTCGTACGAGTACGTCGGGTGGAACTGCACGATGATCGTCGAGCCCGTCGTGGCGTGCGTCACGTGCTCCGCGAGCGCACGCGCCAGGAAGGTCTTACCGGTGCCGGGAGGACCGTAGAAGATGACCTGCTGGCGGCGCTGGATCAGGGCGAGAGTCCTGTCGAGCCAAGGCTCGTCGATGTGGAGGCGGGCGGCGAGGTCGGCGCCGGCTCGTGGGAACGCCGACCTGCCGGAGCGGGAGACGTCCTCGGGAGTGCGACCGTCCTCGTCGTCCTGCCTGTCTTCCGGATCGGTCCCCGCCCACTGGGCGTGGTGCGGCGCGTCGTAGTACCTGATCGGACCGCCGTCCTTCTGCTGCAGCGCCAGGGTGACGTTCAAGAAGTCGAGGTCGACGTCGCCTGATACCTCATCCAGCTCTCCTGCGAATGCGTCCACAATGGCTTGGCGTTGGAGGGGCGCGATCACCTCGCCGAACGTCTCGGGATGGACGAGATAGAGGAGCTCGTACCTCTGAGTCGGGAACGCGGTCCCAGGAAGACCGAGAACGAAGTCTCGCCATGCCCAAGGGTCGTCGAGCGCAGTCTGGCGGACCTCAGCCGTCAGGACGAGCCAGGCATCGAGCAGTCTGACGATGAGGGCGAGACCCCGATACAGGTTGGAGGACATTCCTCGACCAGCGTTGAAGGCGTAAGCACGGAGGCTCTCATCGAGAACTCGTGGAATAACGACGGCGCGGTCCATCGACTCCAGGATCGTTGTCACCCGCTGCCGCTTCTTCATCTCACCCGGCACCTTCAGAGGTAACGCCTGCCAGAGCGCCAACTCCGCCATCAAGAGCTTTGCGTCATCACTGACCGGCCCCAACTGCTGGGACAGACGCGCACCGAACGCACCATCCTCGACCAGGTCACGGTCGACGAAGTTCTCGAGGAGCTCCTGAACGACTTCGCGTCGCCACACGCGTCGCCCCGTGGCGAAGACAGAATCAACGTCTCGAAGCCCCCGCTCCACAAAGACGCGACCGGCGTCACGGACTTGGCTCGCTCCCGCCGTCGGAGGCAGGATCGTGTCAGCTAGAGTCACTGCCCGAGCCGCCCGTCGCTCCCGTTGCACTGTCCGCGACTTTCGCACGACTTCGTCGAGAAGCGCGGCTGCATCCGAGGTACGGGCCGCGGAACGCCCCGCGTCCGTGATAGTCCAGAGACCTCTCTGGCGCGTGATAAGCCCGGCGTTCACGAGATCAGAGGCCGCGAACATGAAATTCGTCATCCCCCGGATGCGCCCCTTGGTCTTCGTCTCTTCGGCTTCCTCCGGGGTGAGGGCAACCTGACGGACGGCATCGTTCCAGACGTCTCCACGACGCGCCTCACCGTGTTCCGCGTCAGCCAACATTTGAAGCGCCCGGTGCACTCGTGCGGCCAACTGATCTCGTTCAGACATGCGTTCCCCTCGCCACGTTGTATTCGAGAGCGTATCGACTCGCCGGGAAGCCGATCCTGCCTTCCGAATGAAGCTCTGCTGTCACCGTGTCAGCGTTCCCAGTCCTCGAAGTCCTAGCGCTCGCCACCGACAAGTGCGTCCTCCAGGCTCCGATACTCTGCCGACGTGACTTCACGACCTGACGCTGGCTGGCACGCCGATCCCTTCGGACGCTTTGAGACGCGATTCTGGGACGGTACTGGTTGGACTGAACATGTGAGTTCCCGAGGTATCCCTTCTTCCGATCCACCTCTGGCCGGGGCCCCATCTGCCTCCGGTAGTGCGATCACCAGTGGTGCGGCCGACGGGCGCAATGAGTCAGCGGCCCTGACCACGAGCGGCGAAAAGTCCTTCTTCACCGAGGCGACACTTGTCGTCAGCCAAAAGGCAAAGCTGATCGAGATCAATGCCGAGTATCTGGTCTTCGACGGCGCTGGCTCCAAACTCGGCTCTGTGCGAGAGGTCGGGAAGACGATCTTGGGCAAGGTGGCTACAGCTACGGGCTGGAGCTCCGAGGATTCACAGCACAGATTGCTGTTCCTAGACCGGGAGAAGCGTGTGATGATGACGCTGATCCAGCCGACGACATTCATTCGCTCCAAGATGATTTTGCGGGACTCCCAGGGCGCGGAAATCGGGCAGATCACGCAGAAGAATTTCGGCTTGGTCCGAAAAGCGCGGTTCTCTCTCGAGGCTTCCGGACAGCGTCTGGCAACGATTCAGGCGGAGGATCGGGGCGCTTGGGACTTCTCCGTCAAAGACACCATGAATGTCGAGATAGCCCGGGTAACAAGGACCTGGTCCGGGCTCCTTGCGGAGTCATTTACCAAGAGCGACAACTACGTGGTTCATATCAACCGCAGTCTTGCTGGGCCTTTGCACTCTCTCGTCATTGCTTCTGCGCTCGCCTTGGACACGCTCCTGCAACAGGGTCAGAGCTGACGTCCGCACTATTCCGGAGCATTTCGAATTTGAGCGCCGACGCCCGCGTGCGGCAAGGCCGGTGTGACTGGGCTGCCCGCAAAAAGATCAGAGGCGCAACCACCCGCTCGGGGGATGGGCCCCCGACCGAGCACCTGCTCTAATCGACAAAGCACCACATCAAGGGGGAACCACAAAATGGCCGTCGGCTACCGGGCGATTCTGCGTCTCGAAGATTCTACGAGCGCGATCGACCTCGCCGGCGAACAGGTTCATGACTGGATCGTCTCGAAGGTGAAGGGTCGTCGGGGCGGAACGATGTCCCGAGACGAATGGGCCGGCGAGGGTCGCCACGTACTCAGCCCCAACGTCGAGGTGATTGTCACTAAGTGGGCCGCCGAGGCGGGCGGCTCGCGGCTTCAGCTGATTCGGCTTCGCGACATCAACCCCTACGGCACCTGGACCGTCTCGATCTACGCGCTCGACCGGCCTGCTTCTTCGCAGTACGAGCAGACACTCGTCGTCGATGTCGACATCGAGGGAGCGACCGACGACGAGGCCTCGGATCGCGTCCGGCCGCCGCGCCTGGTGAAGCAATTGCTGTCGCACGCGGTCGTGCGAGACGGGTCGACTCGCCTCTACGCCCGTCCCCGAGTCGTGGAGATCCAGGACGTCCCAGAGGTCTTCCGCGCCATCAAGGATCCTGATCGCACGGCGTCGGTCATCATCGCACCATCGCTGGGACTCCAGACGATGGACGGCTGGACGCAGGTCTTGGAGCAGCTCACGAAAGACAGCGTCGGAGTGGCGACAGTCTTCATCCTGACCGGCGAGGCTCGAGAGCGGCTCGCCCACCTCCTCCCTGACTCGCACGCTGTCGAGCGAGGAAACATCCGCACCTTCGCCCCTGGTGTCGACCTCGAGTCGCCTGCCGACGGCGCCAGCCATCGCTACCTCGGTGCGACCACGCTCGCCCGTTCGCTCCTCGGACTCAGGGTTCGCGAAGGTCTTCAGATCCAACATGCGCGGGAGGCTCGACGTCGATTCCTGAAACTCACTCTCCCCGACGACGTGGAAGCCGCCTTCCGCATCCTCACCCGTGAAGAGGCGCGGGTCCTGCGGTCGAGCAAAGTTCGAGAGCGTCTTCAGACCCACCGGTCGTCCCACCCGGTTCGCCCAGCATTCCCTGCGGTTCCGGTCTCGCCGACGCTGGCCGAGCCTCCTGCGCTGTCGGACGCGCAGGAGCTCGTCGAACTCGAGCGCACTGCCCCAGATCTGCTCGAGACGCAACACGGCGGAGTCGATTCGCCCCGCCCAGTCGATCCGGCTCGACCAATGCCGTCTCCGGCTGTGACAGCCTTGCTCCGACGACTCACGTCGATGGTGGGGCGATGGCTGAAGAAACCGAGGTTCGAGCTCTCTCACCTCGATGAACTCGACGAGTTCATCGAAATGCAGGACCAGTATCAGGAAGTCGTCTACGAGGAGAACGAGGAACTCCGCCGAAAGACGGAGGCCCTCGAGGCCGATCTCAAGACGGCGCGCTCGGAGAACGATGCCCTCGAGTTCGAGCTGAAGGTCTCAGAAGACGATTCTCAAGCCGCCTACCGAATGACTCAGACACTGCGGAGGCAACTGCTCGAACTTCGAGAGTTCGACAGGGCGTACGCCTTCGACGAGGAGTCTGAGCTATGGACAGCCCCACCGGACATGAGCGAACTCATGGCGCGCCTCGACCCGAAGCAGGGCGAGCAGCCGCATCCGATCACCACCCACGTCGTCTTCTCCGGCGACGTCGCCACGGCGCTCAAAGTCGGCCGGCACGACGGGTTCGGTCGCCACGCGTCCAGTCTCTGGTTGTTTCTGCGAATACTCCACGATTACGCCGCCTTCAGGAAGGACGGAACGTTCAGCGGGAGCGTCCATGCGTATCTCGAGGACGACACCTCTCCGCAGGGTACGAAGTGCTCCACCGAACGACATGCGCGCACCGAGAGCGACGGTGTCTTGAACAATCCGAGACTGCGCTCGTACCGGATCCTTCCTGCCCCGACGAGAGACGAAGCTGCGCGCACGGTACTCATGGCCGCCCACTTCAAGCCGACAAAGAACGACGGTTACGCGCCGCGTCTGCACTACCTGGACGACCTGGACGAGTCCGGCTGCATCTACGTCGGCTACATAGGCGAGCACCTGCCGCTCCCGAAGAAGTACTGACCCGCACTCCACCGTCGCGATCGTCGCTGGGATGACGGTCGCTCATGACACGATTGACCCGAGGAGCGAATCCGACGCTCCCCGGGGGAGAAAAGAATGAAGCTCACGAACAACGACTACGTCTCTCGTGCCCTGACTCTGCTGGCCCAGGGGCTCGAGCCGATCATCGAGACGACTCTCCGTCCGCGCATCAACGGCGGGATGTCTTGGACCGAGCTCCTCCGCAAGCTCGACGAGGTCAACGGCAAATACGGCAAGAAATACGAGAGCAACGACCTTCACGTCATGCTTCGCACCCTTCTCGCACGTTTCGGCAATATCGGACAGCCCTTCGATGCCCAGCTCGGACGGTCGGGCGGTCGTTACGTGCAGGAGCTTCAAGAGGTCCGGAACAACTGGGCCCACAACATGGTCTTCACCGACGAAGACGCGTATCGGGCTGTCGACACGGCGCAACGCCTGCTTGCCCTCATGGGGGCCGCCCAAAGCGACGACCTCACGCAGCTTCGCCGGGAACTCCAGGCCGCAATGGCCGGGCCGACGCAGGCGGTTGAGCCCGCGGAATCGCCGACCCCGACTACGACGCCTGGACACACAGTGTCCGCCCCCGCTGAGGCGGCTGTCGTATCCGTCGATCATGGGACGCCGGAGCGGCTGATCCGCGTCGACGAACCTCACCAGCAGTCAAGCGCTCCCGAGCCTTCGGCGGTCCCCGAGACGAGCCTCGCCTCGATCGAGATCTCGGCGGTACCCGTCGTCAGCTACGCCATGGCGCACAATCGGCTCCCGGTCGTGAGTCGTCTCGTCGTCCACATGGACGGGCCCTCTCTCGAGGGTGCCCAACTCACCATCGGGATCGACACGGTCGACGGTCCGCTCGGCGAGCCGAAAGAGTTCTTCGTCGATCTGGTCGAAGGTGAAGACCTCACCGTCCCCCAGGTCGACTTCCTCCTCGATCCGAAAGCCATGTCCGAGATCGAAGAAGCTCGGCCGGGTTCGGTCATCGCGACCCTCCTCTTCGCGGGTGACGTCATCGCGCGCCGGGTGGCGCCGGTCAGGGTCCTCGCCTCCACGCAATGGTTGGCTGCCCCGCTTGAAGCCGGCATGGAACTCCTCGCCGCCTTCGTGAAACCCAACGATCCCGCGCTCGAATCTCTCACCGAGGAGGCGTCGAACGCTCTCGAACGCGCCACGGGCTCCGGCTCGTTTCACGATGTGTACACCGACGGCACCGATGGTAGAGAGGTGGACGTCGTCGTCGACGCGGTCATGACCGCAATGCGCAATCGCAGTATCCGCTACGCCCTTCCCCCGGCGAGCTGGACGGACGACGGCCAGAAGATCCGAACAGCGTCGGAGGTGCTCGACGGGCGTCTCGGCACCTGCCTGGACACCACCGTCGTCCTCGCCGCGGCGCTCGAACGAGTCGGCATTCGGCCCCTCCTGTTCGTCGTGACGGGCCATGCTTTCCTCGGTTACTGGCGAACGGAAGGTCTGCTCCCCCAGCCTGCCGCCACGGACGCTCAGCTCATCGCCCAGATCATGAACCTGATCGGGCTCGGCAGTATCGGGGTCGTCGAGACGACGATGCTGACGATCGACCACGAGACGAGTTTCATCTCGGCGATTCACAAGACCGGACGAGCCACAGCCTTGAACACGGCTGTCACGGATGTCCGCGGCATCACCGACATTCTTCGTGCTCGGACGAGCCAGATCCTGCCGCTCCCGGCCAAGTCGATCGCCGCCGACGGCAGCATCACGTTCACCTCGTATAGCGCTCCGAAGGTCGAGGCGCCGAAGTACGTGCCTCCCGTCGCCACTCCCCAAGACCAGCCGTCACGACCTGCGGCCCCCGCCCGCGTAGAGAAGTGGAAGAACAGCCTCCTCGACCTGAGCCTGCGGAACCGTCTCATCAACTTCCCCCCGAGCGCCCGGCTTCCTCTCGCCGTTCCCGATGAAGGCCTCGGCCAACTCGAGGACTACCTCAGCGCCAGTGACCGGATCGCGCTCCTGCCCTCCGATCAGATCAGCGCGGTCGCCAAGAGTCAGGGAATCCGCACCGGGGCCCAGCTGTCCGAAGAGGATCGGCTGGCGCTCCTGACGAAGCATCAGGCATTCACTGACGTGACCGCCGACGCGTACCTCCGGAAGTTTCGCGCGCTGGCCTACAAAGCGAAGACCATCGTCGAAGAGTCGGGCGCGAACAACCTCTACGTCGCTCTCGGATCCTTGGTGTGGACGCTGAAGGACCGCGAGATCCGTTCACCGCTCATCCTCGTCCCGGTGAACCTCCGTGCTCAGACCAAGGGCGGCCATTACCACCTGACGCTCGACGAATCAGGGATGTCGACACCGAACTTCTGCCTCCTCGAAAAGCTGCGACTCGAGTTCAACGTCACCATTCCAGGTCTGGCCGATCCGGCACTCGACGGATCCGGCATCGACCTCGACGCTGCATTCCAGGCGACACGTGAGGCGATCCTCGCCTCCGGTATCCCGGCTCGTGTCGAAGCGACGGTCGACGTCGCGATTCTGCAGTTCGCCAAGTTCCGCCTCTGGAAAGACCTCGACGAGAACTGGGAAGCTCTCGCCGCCAACCCGCTCGTGCGCCACCTCATCGAGCAGCCGCAGGAGGCGTTCGTCGACACCGCCGCGCTCACCGCGGATGTCGAGAAGGACGTCGACCTCGACGAGCTTCTGACGAGACTTCCGATCTCGGCGGATTCGTCTCAGCTGCAAGCGGTCGCGGCTGCGACGGCCGGCCGGACCTTCGTCCTCGAAGGCCCTCCGGGCACCGGCAAGTCGCAGACCATCACGAACCTGCTCGCCAAGTCGATCGCCGACGGGAAGAGAGTTCTCTTCGTGGCGGAGAAGAAGGCGGCTCTCCAGGTCGTCCAGTCCCGTCTGGCCGCGGTCGGGCTGGGCCCCTTCACCCTCGACCTCCACGATCGCGGCAGTCGTCCGAATGAGATCCGCTCGCACCTGAAGAAAGCGCTCGCAGCGCAGACGACGATCGACGAAGACGGTCTCTTGACCACCTCCAACGATCTCGACACGGCCCGGCGCGCGCTCGACCGCTACGCGCGAAGCCTGCACGAGCCGAACGAGGCCGGCCAGGGCTTCTATGCCGCGCACAACTCTGCTCTCGCCACGGCCGTCGCCGATCATGCACTTCCGATTCCTGTGGACTGGGCCGGATCCGTCTCCCGTGAACGACTCCAATCGATTCGCCATCTGCTTCGCGATGTCCCCGACAGTGCCCTGCGCGCCCGCCCGACCGCGCACCACGCTTGGGCTTTCATCGACGTCTCCGAAGACCAGTCGCTCGACGAGGACGAAGTCCAGCGCAGGATCCACGAGTTCGACGAGGCCTTCGGCGCTCTCGACCTGACAGAGGAACTCGGCGCAGCGCTCTTCGAGGCGTCGGCGCCGGATCAGTTGTCGACTCTCTCCCGCGTGGCGGTCAGGCCGCGTGTCCAGCCGTCGATTCTCGAGGGTCTCCGAGGTGCGAACGTGGTCGCCGACGTTGCCGCTCTCCGCGCTGACCTCGACGGCATCGAACCCGCCTTCGCTGATGTTCTCTCGGTCGTCTCGCCGGAGGCCCTCTACCAAGACCTCATTGGCATCCTGCAGGCGTCCACCGAGGCAGCCGAGTCCGGCTTCTTCGGGCGCAAGAAGCGTCAGCAGGCGATCGTCGACAGCCTCGGTCCGGTCGTTCGTCCCGGCGTGACGATCGAGGTGGGGTCTCTTGTCCCTCTGGCCGAGCGCCTCGTCGCGTTCCAGAATGCCGCTATCGACCTCTACACCAGGGCCAACGCCCTGCCAGGCGTCAGCACGAACTCCGACTGGAATCCCTTCGTCGCGGAGCAGCGCCACGCCGTCCTGGACGTCCTCGACTGGAACGAGTGGGTGAACAAAGTCACGGAGGTGTCCACGACCACCGATGTGTCGGAGGTACCGTTCCGGAACACCCTCGAGCGTTTCGTCACGACCTCACGCGGCGTCGACGCGACGGTCGGTACGAAGATCGACCGGTTTGCGAACGCTCTCGACGATCTGCTGCATTCGCCCGGCACGACAACTGCTGGATGGGACGCCTGGCGAGGCGACCGACGGCTTCTCGACGCCTGGAATGACTCGCGGCCCGGCCGCGACACGTCCACGACCCGAGGTGTCGCACTGTCGCACTAGGTGGCCTGGCGTCGCGTACTGGCACCACTGCGAACTGCAGGTCTGACCGCTGCCTACGAGGCGCTTCTCACCGGCGACATCCCAGCGGACTTCGCGACAAGCGCCTTCGAACGCGGCTACGCCGAGTCCGCACAGGACGAACGCCTCGCCGTGACGGGACTCTCCACATTCGATCCCGTGCGCCACAACACGCAGATCGGGCGCTACACCGAGACGGCACGCGCTCTCCGCTCGCTGCAGACCACTGTCGCGCCGCACCTCGTAGTCGGTCGCCGGACCTTCGACCCGAAGACGAGCGGTGGCCGAGTAGGCGAGCTGCAGAAGCAGCTGGATCGCCAGCGAGGCGGGCTCTCGGTGCGCGATCTGATGATCAAATACCTCGACCTGATCGTGCAGGCGACCCCGTGCATCCTGGTCTCCCCCGATTCAGTGGCTCGCTTCTTCCCGGCCCAGGGCGACCTCTTCGACATCGTCGTCTTCGACGAAGCGTCGCAGGTGCGGGTCGCGGATGCGATCGGCGCCATGGGACGAGCGAACTCGATCGTCGTGGTCGGCGACAGCAAGCAGATGCCACCGACCTCCTTCGCGGAGCCCTCGGCTGGTGATGACGACGACGAGAGCGTCGAGTCCAACGACTTCCTCCTGCAAGACGAGGAGTCGATCCTCGCGGAATGCGTCCAGGCCCGGGTCGAGCGCCAGTTCTTGAGCTGGCACTACCGCAGCCAGGACGAATCGCTCATCGCGTTCAGCAACCGCTACTACTACGACGAGCAGCTCACCTCGTTCCCGGCTCCGGCTCACGGGCAGGTCGACGCCGGCATCGACGGTCACGGTATCTCGCTCGTGCGAGTGAACGGGCAGTTTCTCCGGAGCGGCTCGACGAAGGAGCTCCGGACCAACCCCGTCGAGGCGGAGGCGATCGTCGCCGAGGTGCAGCAACGGTTCGACGCGTCGACGGATGCGACACCTTCCGTCGGCGTGATCACGTTCAACGCCCAGCAGCGAACGCTGATCGAGGCTCTGCTCCGCGACTCGGGTGACGAGCGGATCGCCGAGGCCCTTGAGGCGAAGGACGGCCTGTTCGTCAAGAACCTCGAGAACGTCCAGGGCGATGAACGCGACACGATTCTGTTCTCAACGGCCTTCAGCAAAAACGACCGCGGAGTCTTACCCCTCAACTTCGGACCGCTGACCAACTACGGCGGCGAGCGACGACTTAACGTGGCGATCACCCGGGCACGCCGTCAGGTCATCATGTTCTCGAGCTTCGACCCGCAGGATCTCCGTGCCGACGAGACCACCTCGCGCGGCATCAAAGACCTGCGTGCCTACCTCGAGCTGGCTCAGAAAGGACCACAGCAGACTCTCCGTGCTCGCAGCGGTCCGCTTGTCACCGACCGCCACCGCGACGAGATCGCCGCGGCACTTCGCGAGCGCGGGCTCAGTGTGCAGACCGACGTCGGGCTGTCCGACTTCAAGGTCGATCTGGTCGTCGCGACCGCGGACGACCCCGACGAGCCGGTGCTCGCGATCCTGCTCGACGGCGTCGCCTGGTCGCAGCGGCGAACGGTGGCCGACCGAGACGCCCTGCCGATCGAGGTGCTTGAGGGACTCATGCACTGGCCGGCCGTCGAGCGCGTCTGGCTGCCCGAGTGGCTGGATGACAGCGCGGCCGTCGTGGAGCGGCTCGAGGCCACGACGAAGGATGCCGTTCGCCGAGTCGAGGAGGCAGCGGCCGCGGAGGCTGAGGCCGTCGCGACCGCCACAGACGGCTCTCGTTCGAATCAGCCTGCAGAAGTGACGCCCGCCACGTCTGTCCGCCTGCTTCCGACGGAGACCACACTCGCACCGGTAGCCGGTTCGATCGGTGTCGCGCCGTCCCTCACCCCGCCACCGCCCACGCCACCTCGCGTGGTGCCACGTGCCTCCACGCCTGCGCTCACAGGTGAGACGACCGACGACGTCGAATCGTCCGTGACCGCCATGCGGGAGTACGAACCGGTCAGCGCACGAGCCGCTGCTCTTACGATGGACAGGCCAGTCGTCGACGTACCTGCCTCGGCCGACCCGGATATGACGCCGTTCACTCCCTGGCGTCCACGTGTGGCCGGCAGCATCGAAGTGCTCGATGACTGGCGTAGGCGGGCCAACCTCGCAGCCATCCAGGAGATCGTGCTGGAGATCGTCGACGCCGAGGGCCCCGTGCAGTCGGTCCGTCTAGCCAAGCTCGTCGCGTCTGCCTTCGGCCTCAACAAGGTGAGTGGCCCGCGGATTCTGACCGTTCTCGAATGCCTTCCCAACCACCTCGAGCGGACATCGGATGAGAACTTCGTCTGGCCGACCGACTTGGACCCCGAAGAGTGGACCGGATTCCGCCCCGTTCGCGATGGGTCGTCGCGTGCCCTCGAGACGATCAGCAACCGTGAACTCGCCAACGCCATGGCCGACCTCGTTCGGCGAGCTGCTGGCATGCCCGAGGAGGAGCTCCTGCGGGCGACCCTGGGTGTCTTCGGCGGCGTACGTCTCACAACAGCCATCCGAGGACGTCTCGTCGAGGCTCTGCGTTTCGCAGAGGGCCGTGGACGGGTGGCGCGTGGCACCGGCGACCTCATCGTCGCGGGCACAGGATCTCGCCCGACGAACGACGACGTGTCGTCGCCGGCACCTCTTCCTTCCGCCCGCCTAGCCGCCGCCGCGACGCTGACCGAGGAGTTCGACCCGTCGACAGCCACAGCCCTGCTCGATGCCCCCACAGCACGACTGGCTACCACCGGCGCCGACCTCTTCCTGAGCTGGGAGCGGCGGAAGGACGTCGCTGAGGACCGCTTTTTCCTCGTCGACGAGCCGATCGAGGGTGCTGACACTGCGACAGTCGCCGTGTACAACGGATCGACCAAGCTGGGTTACCTCGAGGCGCACAAGGCGGGCTTCTACTCACGTTGCCTGCAGCGGTTGGGCAGCGCGCTCGAGGTTGCGGGCGAGCTCAGCTACGACTCGCAGTGGTTCGTCCACGTGCCCCAGAAGAAGGCGTTCGTCGATTTCCTCGACGAACGCGAAAAGTGAATCAGACGATGAGGGAACCAATGGACGACGAAATCGAGCTCATCAGAGACAACGACGGCCTGGCTGTCATCGGAGAGCCTGCAGCAGTGGAGCGATTTCTCTCATCGCAGGGGCTTCCTTCGAAGGAGCTCGACCTCACTCGCGTCACGTCGGCTCTGAGCAACGGGGCCGCTGCGCTCAAGGTCGGGTCGGAAATCGCGGCGAGCTCGGGGCGCTGGGTGAAGCTGACGAAGGAATCAGCCAAGGCTCTGAATAGATTCCCACCGATGAAGGGCTCTCAGCCTGGCTTGTCGCGCGCCGTCCTGATGAGCAACGGCAAGACGAAGCACATCCTCGAGTTTGCCAGGGGTGGCGGCATGATGGCGCTCAACCCAGCCATGCTCGCAGGCGCGGCAGGCATCATGTCGCAGATGGCAATGCAACAGCAGATGGACGACATCGCCGACTACCTCGCCGTCATCGATGCCAAGGTCGACGAGGTTCTTCGCGCGCAGAAGGATGCTGCCGTCGCCGGCATGATCGGCGCCGAACTCGAGATCGACGAAGCGATGACTCTACGACACGAGGTGGGATGGGTCTCCGACATCACCTGGTCGAAGGTCCAGTCGTCGTCCTCCGCACTCAAGTCGACCCAGGCCTACGCACTTCGTCAGCTGGATGCGATCGTGGAGAAGGTCGAACGTCAGCACGGCGTCGGCGACATGGCCGAGACGATCGCGGCGGTTGAACCCACTGTCCAGGAGTGGCTGGCCGTACTCGCTCGGTGCTTCCAGCTGCAGGATGCCATGGCGGTGCTCGAACTCGACCGCGTTCTCACCTCCAGCCCAGAGGAGCTCGATCGGCACCGCCGCGGCCTCACGATCGCGCGGCAGAAGCGTCTGGATGTCATCGCGGGCAGTACCGGGCGCCTGATGGAGCGGGTGGACGCTGCTGCGGGCAGCGCCAACGCGAAGGTCCTCTTCCATCCCTTCAAGCCACGCGAGGTCGTCCAGACGAGTAACCGTGTCGCCACGGGTATCGGCGACTTTCACGAAGTTCTCGGCATCGAAGCGGACCGCGAGTCGCTGTCGGCCAAGCGATGGCGTGACGCTGCGGGAGACCTGAAAGACGACGCGATCGAGAACGGCGCCGACGGGATCGAATTGGTAGGCCGCTTCGGAGGCTCGGTACTCAAGAGGGCTCGGACGATCACCGCTGACATGGCGGATCAGGTCGCTGAGCGGGCTCGGGGCGATAGATCGAGCCAGCCCAAAGAGGTCGATGTCCCCTCCGACGACCTCGAAGGCTCACCGGAGAACTAGAGAGAACCGACAGCGGCGTTGAGGGCTAGAACCACCAGGGGGAACACATGACGCACAACGGCTACGCCGTCCTCGACTTCGAGACGACCGGGCTCTCACCTTCGCATCACCATCGCGTCATCGAGATCGGCATCGTCCACGTCAGCCCTTCCGGCGAACTCGGGCGTGAGTATCAGACGGTCCTCAATCCTGGGCGAGACCTGGGGCCGACCCGCATTCACGGCATCGTCGGGGCGGACGTGCGCGACGCACCGACCTTCAGTGCCATCGCCGCGAAGCTCGTCGAGCTGCTGGCCGGGCGTGTGGTGGTCACGCACAACACCCAGTTCGACATCCCCTTTCTCAACGCCGAGCTCGAGCGGGCCGGCTTCAGCAGCCCGCTCGACCCTCAGTCCACGCTCTGCACGATGAAGCTCGCCAGCACTTTCCTCCCAGGGTCCGGACGGAAGCTCGCCGATTGCTGCGCCGCCTACGACATCGAGCTGACGGACGCACACGAGGCGCTCGCCGACGCACGCGCGACGGCGCAGCTTCTGGCCGCCTACCTCGACGCGGGCAGCGACACCCCGGAGTGGTGGGAGAAGTGGGGTGACTTCGCCAACCGCCTCCCCTGGCCCACCACCGCAGGCCGACAACGCGCCACGTGGTACCCCCGGCCGCGCCGAGCTGAAGTCAGCAGCGTGCCGGCAGGCTTCCTCGAGGCTCTGACGGACCGCCTGCCACCGCTCGGAGCCTCCGCCGAAGACGACTCCTACGCGGCGATGCTCGACCGAGCGCTCTCGGATGGCTTCCTGTCCCTCGAAGAGGCAGACGACCTGCACCAGCTCGCAAAGAGCCTCGGGCTCGACGAACGTCAGCGCAGGATCCTGCACGACCAGTACTTCGACGCTCTCGTCGAGGCCGCCTGGAGCGACGGGATCCTGACGCCCTCGGAGGCGTCCCAGATCGGGGCGGTCGCGAAGATCCTGAACATCGAGCAGGATCGTGCCGCTCGCGCCCTCGAAGCACCAAGCGTTCCTACTGCCCAGGCCACTCATGCGAGTCAGGCCGTGCAACGAGATAGTCGTCCCATGGCGCTGTCCACGGCGGACGTCGTCGTCATCACAGGCGAACTCTGGGCACCCCGCGACGAGATCGCCTCTCGGCTGCTGGCTGGAGGGGTCACCGTCGCTCCCGCGGTCACCAAGAAGACGACCCTCCTCGTCGCAGCCGACCCCGACAGCCTCTCGGGCAAGGCTCGCAAGGCGCGGCACTACGGAATCCCGGTGATGAGCGGTGAGGAACTCCGGCGACTGCTCTGAGCCCGCAGCTCTCGTCGAATACGAACGGCGAGTGGTGATGAGCCGCAGACTGGGGCTCCCGCCGCCGACAACCGTCTGGCTCAATGAGCCTATGACGACGGGGGCCGGTGGAGCCGGGGCATCAGCACAACGGGAGTACGACCGACGCAAGGCCAATGACGAGGCCAAGACCAGGGCGAAGTGGGGGCGACTGGGCGGTATCGCCGTAGCCCTGTCGGACGAGAGGCAGAGCACGGCCGCCTGGGCCAGTGGCGCGATCGGCGAGCGCGAGGTCGGAGTCGCCCTCGACAAGATCGCTTCCGACACTGTCCGGGTCCTCCACGACCGCAGGATCCCGGGGAGCAGGGCCAACATCGACCACCTGGTCGTGACACCGCACGGCATCTGGGTCGTCGATGCGAAACGGTACAGAAATCGTCGGCCCTCCCTTCGCGTCGACGGCGGCATCATCCGACCGCGAGTGGAACGACTCATGGTCGGAGGCCGTGATCAGACGAAGTTGGTCGAGGGCGTTCTCGGTCAGGTCGAGCGCGTCCGGACGGCCGCGCCGGGTGTGGGCGTTCGAGGCGTCCTCTGCTTCGTCGATGCCGACTGGCCGATGTTCGGAGGCGACTTCCGCGTGCGCGGTGTCGACGTGTACTGGCGCAAGAGACTCGTCTCGAGACTCCTGGCGGAGACCTCGACCGGGATCGACGTCGAGAAGACGACTCGGCTGCTCGAGTCGGTCTTTCGGGCAGCCTAGGCACTCCAGCTCGCCGGGTCGACTGATCGATGCTTGCCGTCGATGCTTGCCGTCGATGCTTGCCGTCGATGGTCGCGAAGAGCGCGGGGCCGTCACCCCTCGAACCGCTCCCCCGACGCCACCTGCTCCGCCAGCCGCCGCAACGACAGGATCACCGGCTCGGCCAGGAGCGTCCCGAGCGTGACGTAGCGCACCGCGGCAGCCGGCGACTCGAGCGGGATCGCGTCGAGCTCGGCGGTCGCCATCCGCCGGGCGGCATCGCCGTAGGAGTCGAGCACGGCCTCCGGGAACACGAAGCCAGCGGCCCGAGCACTCGCCAGAGCGGCAGCAAGGCCGCCGATCACGCGCGGATCACAGCCCTCGACAGGCCAGCCCCACCGCCGGAGCAGCCCCTCGGCCTCGGTCGTGTCGACGTCGGCGTGGTGGGGCTCAGTCACGACCTCGTGGGCCCGGCCGAGGAGGTCGTGCAGCGACTCGGGCGGCGAGTCGACCGCGTCGAGAACCGAACGCGCCTGCGACAGACTCAGGCCGGCCGCCCCGACGAGAGCCCGGATGAGGTGCAGCCGCGTCACGTGCGACTCGTCGTACTCGGCCTGCGTCGCACTCGTGAGGGCGCCGTCGTGCAGGAGCCCCTCCCGGAGGTAGTACTTGATGGTCGGCGCGGAGACCGCTGTCGCGCGGGCCAGTTCCGAGAGGCGCATGACGCGTTCCCTTCGAGCTCTTGACATGGATAGTACGACTCTCCAATATTGGGGAGTGTAGGTATCCAATCTAAGGAGTGACCATGGCCCGCGTCGAATCCGGCAGGATGACACACCGCTACACCGGCGAACTCGTCGTGTTCCTCATCGGCATGCGCATCAACAAGCCCTGGCGCATCGACCAGTGGCTGCCCGTCTTCCTCGCGATGACGCCGATGCTGACCGAGCTCTTCTCCGACCGGGAGTCGGGCCTCATGGGCTTCCGCTTCACCCTGACCGGCGGCGGGCCGCTCCTCGTCCAGTACTGGAGCTCCCAGGAGAAGCTCTACGCCTACGCGTCCGCCCCGTCGTCCACCCACCGCCCTGCCTGGTCGGCATTCAATCGCCGCGCTCGCTCAGCACCCGGAGCGGTGGGCATCTGGCACGAGACCTACGTCGTCGACCGCGCCGAGTCGATGTACGTCGGCGTCCCCGCGTCAGGACTCGCGCTGGCGACCGAGGCCGTGCCCGTCACGAAGGCGTCCGACCGCGCCCGGGCCCGATCCGACGCGGGCCGCACCGGCGAGCGGCCCGAGGCCTGAGCCGGTCGGGGCCCGCCCCGACACGCATTCCGGCGGCAGACACGCGCTACAACCGGTGTCGCGAGCCGAACTGCGTGTCGCGAGCCCCGAGCACCAGCACGGGCACGAGCACGGGCACGGGCACAAGCACAAGCACCCTCACCCGAACACGGGCGACGGCGCCGGGATCCGCACCGGCGGCCGAGCAGCAGCAGCCAGCCGCTTCTTCACGCCCGTCCAGATCTTCTTCATCCGGCCGTTGAACCAGTCGTCGTCGTCCTTGTGGTTCTTGATCTCCGAGTACGACAGCCACACGGCGAACCCGAGACTCACGAACCCGAGGGTCTCGCCCTGGGCGATCCCGAGCACGCCCTGCACGAAGAACCCGATGTTGACGACCCAGCTCAGCAGGCGCCGCTGAGTCAGGGCGACGTAGCGCTCGCGGGATCCTGCGACCGCCCGCCTCGCGCGGACACCGACAGCGGTCTCGGTCAGGATCACGGCGAACAGCGCCATCGAGACGCTGTAACTGACGGCTTCCATCTCGGTCCTTCGAGCGTCGGGCGGGTGTCCGGTGCCCGTTCATTCTCGCGCCGAAGTCTGAGACTCCGCCGCCCGTTCCCTAAACGCCACCATGTTCATCCTGTTCCCGCAGCGCACGCTGCAGAACCGCTTCGAGCCGTTCCGCGACAGGTCGACGAGCACGCCCTCGCAGTCGGGTGCGCCGCACGCCCGCAGCCGCCCCTGCTCGTCCGACCGGAGCACGTCGACGAGAGCGAGCGCCGCCTCCACCCGCATGCGCTCGTCGAGCGGCGCGTCCGGCTCGGTCGCGTGGAGGTGCCAGTCGTACCCGTCGTGACGGACCAGCTGCGGCAGGGCCCGGGCATCGTGCAGCATCCCGTTGACCGCGACCACGGCGTCGTCGCGGCTCATGGTGAAGATCGACCGGAAGAGGGTCCGCGTCGCTCGCACCGCCTCGAGCTCGGCGTCGTCGCGGTCGAAGCGGCCCGTGGAGCCGTACCGGTCGAGAAGGGCGGTCAGCGACGCAGGATCCGGGAGCTCGTCCTCCCCCGAACGACTCGCCCCCGCGACGGTGTTCACGAGCGCGACGGTGAACGCCAGCGCCTCCTCGGTGTCAGGGGCGAAATGCAAATTGACTCCTTACTCACGACGAGGCTACCGTCGGATCATGCCCCGCACCAGCCCCCGCTCGTCTACCTCCGCCGGCCTCGTGATCGCCGTGATCGCGGCGTTCAGCTTCGGCATGTCGGGCGCGTTCATCAAGCCGCTGCTCGAGGCCGGCTGGAGCCCCGCGGCGGCCGTGACGGTGCGTGCGCTCGTCGGCGGCATCGTGCTCACTCCGGCCGCCGTAATCCTGCTCCGCGGCCGCTGGTCGGCGCTCTGGCGGGCCCGCTGGCGTGTGCTGCTGATGGCGCTCATCGGCGTCTCGGGCACGCAGCTCGTCTACTTCGCGGCGCTCGAGCGCATCCCGGTGAGCACCGCGATCCTGTTCGAGTACATGGCGCCCGTGCTCCTGGTCGCCTTCGCCTGGGCGACGAGCCGCAGGATGCCCCAGGTCGTCGTGCTCATCGGCTCCGTCATCGCCGTGGCCGGCCTCGTGCTCGTGGTCGGCCCCGCCGGAGGTGCCCACCTCGACCCCCTCGGCCTCGCCTTCGGCGCCCTCGCGATGGTCGGCTGCGCGGTGTACTACGTGGTCGCCGCGGCCCCGAGCGACGACCTGCCGCCGGTCGCACTGGCTGCCGCGGGCCTCGTCATCGGCGGGATCGCGCTCGGGATCGTCGGGCTCACCGGCCTCGTCCCGTTCACCATCTCGACGGCCCCGACCACGGTGCTCGGAGGCATCGTGCCGTGGTGGGTGCCGATGCTGATCGTCGGCGTCGTCGCCACCGCCGTCGCATACACGGCGAACATCACGGCTAGCGAGATGCTCGGGACACGACTGGCGTCGTTCGCGGGACTCCTCGAGGTCGTCGCGGCGACGCTCTACGCCTGGCTGCTGCTCGGCGAGGACCTCACTGCGCTGCAGTTCGTCGGCGGGGCGCTGATCCTGGGCGGCATCGGTTTCGTGCGGTCGGCGCGGGAGCCGGCCGGGCTCGAGCCTGCCGCTGCAGGGCCTGTCGCTGCAGGGCCGATCGCCGCGGGGCCGACCGTCGACCCCACCCCGACGGCGCCCCTCACCCTCGCCTAGCTCGCCGCTCGCTCCGCAGTGAGCACAGCCCGAGCGAAGGCGACCAGCTCGGCGACGAGGGCGGTCCGCGAGTCGAGCCGGCGGTACTCGTGCCCCTCGCCGGCGAGCTCGAGGTACGACACCGGCCGCCCGAGCGCGGTCAGCGCGTCGACGATCTGGTGCGCCTCCCCGATCGGCACGTTCGTATCGAGCTCGCCGTGCACCACGAGCAGCGGGACCTCGATGGCGTCGGCGCTCCCGAGCGGCGACAGCTCCGCGAGGAGCTCGGCGTCGTCGACGGGATGCCCGTACTTCGTCGTGGCGGCCGACGCGATCCACGGCTCGGTGTCGCGGTAGAAGGTCTGGAGGTCGCTCATCCCGCAGATGTCGATCCCGCAGGCGAACACGCCGGGCGAGAAGGCGAGCGCGGCGAGGGTCGCGTAGCCGCCGTACGAGCGTCCGGTGACGCCGATCCGCGCAGGATCAGCGAACCCCGCCGCCGCGAGGAACCCCGCACTGTCGACCACGTCGGCGTGAGCCGCCCAGCGCTTCTCGAGATCGTCGGCGTGCACGAACTCCTTGCCGAACCCGGACGAGCCCCGGATGTTGGGCGCGAACACGGTGATCCCGGCCGCGACGAGAGCCTGGTGCTGCGGCGAGAAGGTGGGGCGCTCCTGCGACTCGGGGCCGCCGTGCAGATGCACGAGCGCCGGGCCAGCAGCACCGCCAGCAGCGGCAGCAGCAGCAGGACCAGCAGCAGCACCGCCAGCACCGCCACCCCGATACAGCCACCCTGTCACCGCGAGCCCGTCGCGCGCCGCGAACGTCTCGAGCGTCGGCTCCACGAGCCCCTCCGGCAGCGGCGGGGTCGACGTCACCGGCGACCAGGCGCGCGTGCCGGTGTCGAGCCGCCAGAGCTCCCGCGGCCGGGTGGGCCCCTCGACCGTCAGCAGCACGCTGCGGCCGTCCCGCGAGATGACCGGGTGCGTGACCACGGCACCGGGCAGCCCGGCGATCTCCGACCGCTCCCCCGAGGCCGTGTCGAGCAGTTCGAGCGAGGAGCGCCCGGCGACGTTCCAGACGAGCAGCAGCAGTCGGCCGGCGTCGTCGGCGTCGAGGAACTCCAGCTCGGCGTCGTCGCGGGCCGCGAGCACCCGGGAGGTGCCGCGCCAGCCGTGCGGCCCGAGCGGCATCGCCACGAGGGACCGCCGCGGCAGCCCGGCCTCGGTCGAGAGGTAGGCGATCAGGGGCGACGACTCGCTCTCGGGCGACGGGCGGATCAGCGCGGTCTCGGCCGATCCTGCCCAGGGCTCGGTGAGGAGCGGGAAGTCGTCGTCGGTCAGCCGGTCGACGACCACGACGAACTCGCGGCCTCGACCGCCGTCGCGGAGCACGACGAGGCGCTCCTCGACGGAGACGTCGAGGATGTGGATGAGGTCTCCCACGGCGAGGTCGTCGCGCTCGCCCGACTCGGGGTCGACGAGGTAGGCGCGGGCGGGCTGCTCGGGCTCCGTCGACGGCAGGGTGACGACCACGCGGTGCCCGGAGCGCGACCAGGGGCCGAGCTCGGCGTGCTGGTCGCGCGATCCTGCGATCCGCTGCGCGTCGGTCCCGTCGGGCCGCACCACCCAGACCTGCTGCCGGACGCCTCCGTCGGTGGCGACGGCGACCGCGAGCCAGGCGCTGTCGGCCGACCACGAGACGCTGATGACGGGGTCGTCGGAGAGCACGATCCGCACCGGCTCCGGCAGGTCGGCGGCGGAGACCGACACGACGACGTCCTGGACGAACACCTCGGGGACTCCGAAGCGGTCGCTGACGAAGGCGACGCGGCGGGCGTTCCGGGTCATCGTCGGCCCCCAGGATCCCCACGCCGAGACGAGAGACGCGACGAACGGGTCGACCGCGGCCGTGACCGTCACGCGATCCCCTGCGCCTGGAGCCACAGCTCGAGCGTGGCGAGCTGCCAGAGGGCGTTCGACCCGAGGGTCGTGCGGGCGGAGTTCGGCGAGGAGAGCATCGACTCCACGGTAGCCGGGTGGAACAGTGCCCTCTCGCGCGCGGCAGGATCGAGGAGCGCGTCGCGCACCCGCTGGAGGTACGGCCCCTCCAGCTGCCGGATCGCCGGCACCGGGAAGTACCCCTTCGTCCGGTCGATGACGGCGTCCGGGACGATGCCCCGGGCGGCGCGCTTGAGCACGCCCTTCCCGCCGTCGGCGAGCTTGAGGGCGGGCGGGATCCTGCCGGCCAGCTCGACGAACTCGTGATCGAGGAACGGGACGCGCGCCTCGAGCCCCCAGGCCATGGTCATGTTGTCGACGCGCTTCACCGGGTCGTCGGTGAGCATCACGGTCGTGTCGATGCGGAGGGCGGCGTCGACCGCGGTGTCGGCGCCGGGGGCGTCGAAGTGCGAGCGGACGAACGCGGTCGGGACGTCGTCGTCGGCCAGCCACTCGGGCCGGAGCAGCCGCGGCATCTCGCGCCAGCGGCGGTCGAAGAAGACCTCGGCGTAGGCGTCGGCGGCGCGCTTCCTCGGCACGCCGTCGAGCGGCGGGTACCAGTCGTAGCCGCCGAGCACCTCGTCGGCGCCCTGGCCCGACTGCACGACCTTGACCGACTGCGACACCTCCTGGCTCAGCAGGTAGAACGCGACGCAGTCGTGGCTGACCATCGGCTCGCTCATCGCGGCGATCGCGCCGTCGATGCCCGGCAGCATCCGGTCAGACGAGATCGGGATCCGGTGATGGTCGGTGCCGAACTCCTTCGCGACCAGCGACGAGTACTCGAACTCGTCGCCCGACTCGCCGCCCGCCGATTCGAACCCGATGCTGAAGGTCGAGAGGTCCTGCTGCCCCGCCTCGGCCAGGAGCGCCACGACGAGGCTCGAGTCGATGCCTCCCGACAGGAGCACCCCGACCGGCACGTCCGACACCATCCGGCGCTCGACGGCGGTCCGCAGGGAGTCGACGACGGCGTCCTGCCAGTCGGCGGGCGACAGCGAGGCGTACGCAGGATCCCGCGAGAACGACGGCTCCCAGTACGTCTCGTCGCGCCACGTGCCGTCCGGCTCCACCACGCGGATCGTCGCCGGGGCGAGCTTCCTGACGCCCGTGAGGATCGTCCGGGGCGCCGGCACCACGGAGTGGAAGGTCATGTAGCAGGCCAGCGCGTCGCGGTCGATGGTCGTGTCGACGCCGCCTGCGGCGAGGAGCGCGGGCAGCGTCGACGCGAACCTCAGGCGCGAGGCGTTCTGCGTGTAGTAGAGCGGCTTGATCCCGAGGCGGTCCCGGGCCAGGATCAACCGGCCCGACCGGTGCTCCCAGATGGCGACGGCGAACATGCCGAGGAGGTGCTCTGCGAACGAGGTGCCCCACTCGGCGTAGGCCTTCAGGATCACCTCGGTGTCGGACGAGGAGAAGAAGTGGTGGCCTCGCGAGCGGAGCTGGTCGCGGAGCTCCCGGTAGTTGTAGACCATCCCGTTGTAGGCGATCGTGAGCCCGAGCTCCGCGTCGACCATGGGCTGGGCGCCGGAGGGGCTCAGGTCGATGATCGACAGGCGCCGGTGGGCCAGGCCGACCGGGCCCCTGGTCCAGAGCCCGTCGCCGTCGGGGCCGCGGTGCACCTGGCACGCGGACATGGCGACGAGGTCGGCGGCGTCGGCCGCGCGGCCGTCGAAGCGGAGCTCCCCGGCGAGGCCGCACATGTCAGTCCCCCTCCGGAGCCGGTTCTGGTCCGATGATCCAGGTGTCCTTCGCGCCGCCGCCGCGGGAGGAGTTCACCACCATGCTGCCCTCCGGGGCCACGCGGGTGAGGCCCACGTCGGCGAGGCGGCTCTGCGTCGGACCGACACCGGTGAGGTAGACGAATGCCCGCAGGTCGACGTGGCGCGGCTCGAGGCCGGTCGGGGTGAGGGTGGGGTGCGAGGAGAGCGAGACGACCTCCTGAGCGACCCACCGGGCCGGATCCTGCGCGATCTCGACCCGCCTCGCGGCGACCTCGGCGGCCGACGCGCTCGGACCGATCAGGACGCCGACGCCGCCCGACCCGTCGACGGGCTTCGTGACGAGCTCGCCCACCCGGTCGAGCACGGCCAGCCTCTCGGCCTCGTCCGAGAGCCGGTACGTCGGCACCGACTCGAGGTGCGGCTTCTCGTTCAGGTAGTACTCGATGAGGTCGGGCACCGCGACGTACATGGCCTTGTCGTCGGCCAGGCCGTTGCCCGGGGCGTTGGCGAGGAACACGTCGCCCGTCGCCGCGACGTCCATGATGCGGACGCCGAGGTCGTTGGACGCGTGGGAGCGGAGGTCCAGGAGCTCGCCGTCGAGGCGGAGGTAGAGGGCGTCGACGACGGTGCCGCTGGAGCTCTCGACGACGCGGTGGTCGCGGACGTCGAGGTCGTCGGCTGTCAGGAGCAGGAGGCCGGCCCCCTCGGCGAGCGCCCGGTGCTCGAACCAGGCGGCAGCGTCCGGGCCCTCGCTGAGGACCGCGCCGACGCCGCCCTCGGGTGCGTGCGCCAGGAGCGTCTCGCGGAGGAGCGCGAAGACGGAGTGCGGATCGAGGAGGCCGGCCGGCCGGGGTGCGTCCGGCACGACGGTGTCGAGGAGCGACCGGACGGCGACCCCGTAGGCGGCCCCGCTCGGAGACCGGACGTTGTCCTCCAGGACCCGCCAGCCGCCGAACTCGGTCCGGATGAGGTCGAAGCCCTGCACCGCTGCTCGGACGGTCCCTCGTGGCAGGAGCGTGGCCTCGACGCGCCAGCCCGACGCGTCGACGACCTGGGCCTCGGTCAGGACGCCGTCCGCGACGATCCTGCGCGCGCCGTAGGCGTCCTGGAGGAACGACTCGATGGCGCGGGCCCGCTGGGTGAGGCCTCGAGCGAGCTGCTTCCACTCGTGGTGGGTGACGATGCGCGGCATCAGGTCGACGTCGAAGCCGCGGACCTCGTCGTCGACGGTGAAGCGGAGGCCGGCGTCGCGGGCGGCGGCGTCTCGGCGCTCGCAGCGGTCCGCGATGTCGGCCCCGTCGAGGGTGCGGAAGAACTCGGCGACGCCGCGGTAGGCGGGGCGCGCGTGAAGGCCGGGGCCGATGGCCTCGTCGCCGGCGCGGAAGCGGTAGCCGGTGAGGGTGGGCAGGGTCGGGAGCTCGCCGGAGGCCGGGCCGTGCGTCTCTTTCACGACGAGGTCGACCACGTCGTCGAGCTCGCCGCGCTCGGCGTACGCGGCGCGCTGGCGGTCGGCCGAGTTGCCGCGGGCGAGGGTCTGCTCGAGGAGGCCCTCGACGTCGTGCCAGTCTCCGAGCTCCTCGAGCTGCGGGCGGAGCGACACGGCCAGCTGGCGGACGGCCTGCGCTGCGGGGAGGCGTTCGGGGTGGGCGCCGAGGTCGAGCAGCTCGCCGGCGAGCCCGCCGCGGGCCGCCTGCCACATGGCGGCCCGGTGGAGGGGCGCGGCGCGGAGCGTCTCGGGGCGGCCGTCGACGATGTCGATCTCGGCCTTCCGGACGGCGGCCCGGTAGAGGCCGGCGATCAGGACGGCGTCGTCGACCACCGGGCAGGCGTCGCAGGTGCGGAGCTCGAGGGTGGGTGCGTGCGAGGACGGCCGCACGTCGAAGTAGGCCATCTTCGCGTCGGCGATGACGCCGGAGCCGATGAGGTCTTCGACCATCCGGTCGTACTCGCGGGCGTTCGCCATGGGCCCGGTGGCGCCGGCGCTCGGCCAGCGCTGCCAGATGATCGAGCGGATGCTGGCGTAGCCGGTGTCCTGTCCGTTCCAGAACGGCGAGCTCGCGCTGAGGGCGAGGAGGGCGGGCAGGACCGGGGCGACCCGGCCGGCGATCTGCACGGCCAGGTCGCGGTCGCTGACTCCGACGTGGATCTGGAGGCCGCAGATGAGCTGCTCGTCGACCAGGAGGCGGTACTGCTCCTGCATGCGGCCGTAGCGACCGGTCGCGGTCAGCTCGAAGTCGGCGAACTCGGACCGCGGGGCTGTGCCCGCCGCCGCGATCGCGAGGTCGCTCGCGGAGGCGGCGTCGACGAGGTCCTTCCGGAGCAGCAGGATCTCGCGGCGCAGGTCGCTGAGCGTCGTCACGACGGGCACATTGGTCTCGACCGTCGTGCGCTGGAGCTCGGCGCCGTAGCGGTCGGCCGGGAGTCTCGAGAGGAGCTGGGGCGCGCGCGCCGACAGCCTTTTGGTCTCGAGGTCGATCAGGTGCAGCTCTTCTTCCGCCCCCAGGGTCAGCTCTGCGCTCATTTCTCGAAGCTAGTCGGTCGCGGCGACCGCGGTCGAGGCCCTGAGCGGATCCTTATGAGCGAAGGCCGGTCTCCGCCGCCGGTAGGCTCGGCGCATGGTCACCGTCGTGCTCCCCTGGCGCCCGCAGCCGTCTCGCGTCGAGGCGTTCGAGGCGGTGTCGTCGTGGTACCGCGAGAACCTCCCCGAGGCCCGGGTCGTCACCGTCGACAGCGACGACGAGGTGTTCAACCTCGCCCGCTGCCGGAACCTCGGCGTCGCGGGTGTCGAGGCGGCCGGCGACGACGTCGTCGTGATCGGCGACGCCGACACGCTGCCGCAGCCGGCACCGCTCCGGGAGGCGCTCGAGGCGTGCCTCACCTCGGGGCGGGTCCACCTGCCCTACACCGAGTACCACTGGCTCGGCCGCTCGGGAACCGCCGCGTTCCGCGACGGCACGCCGCTCGAGGAGTGCGACTTCGAGCTCGTCCGAGGCGCCTGCTCCGGGGTCTACGTCACGACGCCCGCCACCTGGTGGAGCCACGGCGGGCAAGACGAGCGGTTCCGCGGCTGGGGCTTCGAGGACGCCGCCTGGTACGTCGCCCACGAGACGCTCCTCGGCGAGGTGCCGCGCCGGCACGAGGGCGCGGTCTTCGCGCTGCACCACGAGACGCAGCTCCGCGAGGGCCCGCAGTACGACGCGAACTCCCGCCTGATGGACGACTACCGCCGCGCGTCGACCGACCGGGTGTCGATGGACGACTTCGTGTTCGGCACCAGCGCCTCGAACGCCCGGATCCGCCCCGGCGTCTGACGGAGCGACTCCGACAGGGCAGCGAGACGCGTCGCCGCGTCGTCCGGCAGCGCCAGAGCGCGCGAGATGCCGTCGGCCAGCTCGGCCGCGGTCGCCGTGTTGGGCGGCAGTGCCACGCCGAACCCGGCCCGCTCGAGAGCCTCCGCCCCGGCGAACTGGTCGGTGGAGAACGGCAGGACGACGACCGGCACACCCGCCGTCATCGCCTCGGTCACGCTGTTGTTGCCGCCGTGCGTGACGGCGGCCGCGGCGGCGCGGAGGAGGGTCACCTGCGGCAGGAACTCCCGCACCAGCCAGTCGCCCGGCAGCTCCCCGAGGTCGGAGCGGTCGGCCGAGCCGAGCGCGATCGCGGCGCGGAGGCCGAGGGAGCGGAGCGCCTCGGCGACCCTGGCCACGACGTCGGAGCGGACCGAGAGGAACGAGCCGAAGCTGAGGTAGACGAAAGGCTCGTCGGAGGAGGCGAGCCACGCCTCGACCTCCGGGTCGACGGCCTCGTCGCGCACCGCCGATCCGAGGAACGCGTGCGGCGGCAGCTGCCGCTCGGGGTCGTGGAGCTCCTCCGGGTAGTTGAGCAGCAGCAGGTCGCCGTGCTCCGCGAACGCCGACTCGCTCGGATCGGCTGACGGGTCGAGCTCGAGCAGCGCGGCGTTCCACTCGCGGGTGAACGACTCGCTCACGCGGTCGCAGAGCTCCCGGAGCCTCTCGAGGGCCGCAGGATCGGGGTCGAACGCCCGAGGCCACGACGGCGGGAACCCGTAGACCTCCCCCGCGACCGGCAGGGCGCTCGGGTGGCCCAGGACGACGTCGGCGTGCGCGATCCTGCCGGCCGTCAGAGCCAGCCGGGCGCTGAACGCGAGGTGGTCGACGACGATCTGGTCGGGCCGGACCTCCGCGACGACGCGCTGGACCTCGCGCGCGGTCTCGACGGGCATCCACATGAGGTCGGTGAGCCGCTCGCCCGCCTGGTATGCCAGGGTCTCGACCATGCCGATGCGGGTCGCGTCGAAGAACCCGCGGAGGGAGTCGTCCTCGCCCTCGGGCTGCTCCTCGGCGCGGATGACGCCGGGGTTCGAGCCGCGGGCCAGCTGCAGGTTGACCCGCTCGAAGCCGAACGCCTCGACGATCGACGCAGTCGCGGGCCCGGTGGCCACCACGACGCGCTCGCCGCGTTCGAGCCAGGCCGTGCCGAGCGTCGCGAGGGGCAGGAGGTGGGAGGCGTAGTCGGGGCTGATGATGAGGAGCGTCATCGGGCGGCGTGGCTCCAGTCGCGGAGGGAGGTCTCGTCGTCGCGGACGTCGGAGTACACGGCCGAGAGGGCCGACGCCATCGCCTGGATGGTGAAGCTCCTCTCGACGGTGGCGCGCGAGCGGGCGGCCCGCTCGTCGGTCGTCTCCTCCTGGCTCGCGGTCAGCGCGATGCTCATCGAGTCGCGGAGCTGCTCGAGGTCCCAGGTGCGGGTGAGGAATCCGGTGACGCCCTGCTCGACGTAGGTGGCCGGGCCGCCGCCGTCGGGGGCGACGACCAGGAGGCCGGAGCCCATGGCCTCGAGGAGCGCGATGCCGAACTCCTCCTTCAGGCTGCCGCAGACGTAGACGCCGTGCGGCGCGCTGAGCCCGGGGAGTCCGAAGCGGGCTGCCGCGACGAAGCGGGCGACGGTGTCGTTCGGCAGGTGGCCGGGCAGCAGGAGGCCCGCCTCGGCGCGCCCCTGCTCGGGCACGATCGCGTTCATCAGGTCGAGCTGCTCGCGCTCGTCGGCGCTCGGGTCGGCCAGGTTGCCGCCGACGAGGAGGAGGTTGGCGCGGTCGCGGAGGTCGCCGGTCGCCCAGGCCTCCACGACGGTCGCCATGCCCTTGACCCGGTGGAACCGGCCGACGCTGATCACCAGCGGCAGACCGCGGCGCTCCTCGGGGAGCGTCTCGATGAGGGCCCGGAGCGCCTGGAGGGGCTCGGTGGCCTCGCCGCCCGCCGCGTGCTCGCGCGCCTCGGCCACGGAGCGGTCGACGACGTCGAGGTCGATGCCCTCGGGCACCACGGTGTGGCGCTCGGGGTGCGCGGTCACGTCGATGCCGACGAGCTCGCGCATGTCGGTCTCGAGCGTCGGCCGCGGGAACAGCACCGTGTGCGAGGCGTTGGAGGCGAGCTCCTGCACGAGACGGCTGCGGAACCAGAAGTGGTCGATCTCGTCGACGTCGCCGAAGTTCCAGCGGGTGAGAGAGCCGGCCAGGTCGAGCGACTGGATGACGGCGTGCGGGTCGGGCGCCACCGTGAAGACGACCGGGATGTCGAGCTCGCGGGCCACGTCGGCGGCCGCGAGGCTCCCCACGTCGGCCATGCGGAGGTGCAGCATGTCGACCCCGCCCGAGGCGCGCAGGATCCGCCGGATGCCGCGTCGGGCCGCGACCCGCAGCGGCCAGGCACTCGCCGACGGCACGGGCTCGCTGAGCAGAGGAATGCGTCCGTAGAGGTGACCGGTGTCGGATCCTGCGATCTCGGCGACGCTCTCGAGCGCGCCCGCGACGGAGCTCCGCGACAGGGTCAGGACCCGGTCGACGGCGCGGTTCTCGACGAGCTCGTCGCCGAGGCGGACGAGGAGCGTGGCGATGCCGCCGTTGTCGCCGCTGCCCGCCTGCGTCAGGTCGGCGTCGATGTCGGCGTGCAGGAACAGCTGAGCCACGGTGAGGCCGCCCTCGACGCGCCCGGCGTCGAAGTCGCCCGCGTCGGCGGAGGCGGACAGGTCGACGACTGCGACCCGGGCGGTGTCGGCGAGGAAGCCGCGGCCGACCGCGAGCTCCTCCAGGACGGCGGCGATGCCCCGCTCGCCCCGACGCTGACCGAGGGCTGCGACGGCGGCGACGCGGACGCGCTCCGCCTCGCCGGCGTCGCGGGCGACGGCGATCAGCGGGCGGGTGGCGATGCGGCCCCGGACGAGGCCGAGGGTCTCGACCAGGCGGTAGCGGGCGTCGGTCTCGCGCACGCCGAGGAGGGCGCCCTCGAGGCCGATCGCGACCGGCTCGGGGATCTGCGGCGACCACTGCTCGAGCGTGCGCTGGGCGACCATGCCGCCGAAGCCGCCCTCGACGACCAGGCCGACGAGTCGGCCGATCGTGTCGAGGCGGGGAAGCCGGGAGCCGAGCGCGCTGGCGGCGTGCTCGCGGAGGAACCCGCGGCCGCTCGACAGGAGCGCCGACAGGAGGACGTCGGCCTGCTCGTCGACGACCTCGGCGAGCGCGTGCGTTGCTGCGATCGCGGTCAGCTGGTCGTCGCCGCCGAGCGCGGTCGCGAGGAGGCGGATGGTGCGGGTGCCGCCGGTGCGACCGGCCTCGAAGGCGAGGTCGTCGGCGAGGCGCATGGCGTCGATGAGGCGTTCTGCGTTCTGCAGCGCATCGAGCGAGGTCTGGATGCCCATGGAGTGTCCCCTTTCACACGGGGTACAGGGGTACAGGTTCCGGTCGGGGCCTGCTGACGAACACTAGGGCATCCAGGTGTCTCCCGGCACAGCGGCCGTTCAGTAACATCGGAGGATCGGCCGCGGGTCTCCGCACGGCCGCCCTCCCCCTTCCCCTCCACCCCCAGGGAGCACCCGTGCGCATCCTCCTCCTCGGCGACGTCGGCGTGCTCGACGACATGGTCCACATCGGCGACGAGGCCATGTTCGAGGAGTTCGCGTCGCAGCTCCGCAGGCGCGGCGTGACCTCCCTCACCGGCCTCTCGTCGAACCCCGACGAGACCCGGCGGCGCTACGGCCTCGACGCGATCCCGGGCATCGGGTTCTCGCCCGCGGTCGTGGGCGACCGGGCGGCGCAGGAGGAGCGGATGGGGCTGGTCCTCCGCACCGCCGACGGCGAGTCCGGCCTCCTCGAGAGCGACGACCCGGCGCACGGCGTCATCGCGGCCGTCCGCGAGGCCGACGGCGTCGCCGTGTCGGGCGGCGGCAACATGGCGTCGATCTGGCCGATGCACATCTTCGAGCGGGCCACCCTCGCGGCCCTGGCGGCCCGGTTCGGCAAGCCGTTCGTCGTCAGCGGCCAGACCATCGGCCCGGAGCTCGAAGGGGACGACCGCGACCTCACCGCCCGGTTGCTCGGCTCGGCGCGCCTCATCGGGCTCCGCGAGGCCGCATCGGCCGCGCTGGTGCGCGAGCTCGGCGTCACCGGCGACGGGGTCGAGTCGACCATCGACGACGCGAGCTTCCTCGGGGTCGACCGGGCTGCGGAGGCGCCTGCGGCCGACAGCCCGGAAGTCGCGCCCTACTGCGCCGTGACCCTGGCCGCGCACGTCGGCGGCCTCGACCGCGACGCCTTCGCCGAGGCCACCGCCCGCCTCCTCGACCGCGTCGCCGCCGAGACCGGTCTCGAGATCGTGTTCTTCGCCCACTTCGCCTCGCTCCGCGGCCCGGGAGACGAGCGCGGCGACTCCCTCGCCCACCGCCGGGTCATCGACAGGATGACGCAGCCGAGCAGGATCGAGCCCACCACCGACAGCATCGCCGCGGCCCGGTTCGCGCGCGGCGCGTCGCTCGCGGTCTCGAGCCGCTACCACCCGGCGATCTTCGCCGTCTCCGCGGGGGTTCCGACCGTGGGCATCGCCGTCGACGACTACACGACGGTCAAGCTGACCGGCGCCCTGGGCAACTTCGGGCAGTCGAGCGTGGTGACGGCGCGCGACGTGCTCGACGGCCGCGCCACCGACGTCGCGCTCGACACCTGGCGCGCATCCGACGCGATCCGGTCCACCTGGGCGTCGCGCATCGAGCCGACTCGGGCCGCCTCCGACGCCTGGTGGGACCGCGTGACCGCGACGCTCACTGGGCGCTGACGCCGTCCGTCGCCTGTGACCGCCTCCTCCCTCCGCGCGCGCCGGCGCGCCCTGGCGTCCCTCCTCGGCGCCGGCCTGGTGCTCGTGGCCGCCGTCGTCGTGGGAGCCGTCCGCGGCGAGACCCTCGATGCGGCCCCGGCTCCGGCTCCGGCGCCGACCTCCGGCGTCGAAGCGTCGGCCGCTCCCGCCTCCTCGGCCTCGCTCGGTTCCTCCGCGTCATCGGCCGCGGGGCCAGCGCTCCGCCTCCTGGCCGCGCTCCCGGTCAAGGGCCGCGCACCGGCGACCGGCTACGACCGCGAGGGCGACTTCGGCACGGCGTGGCTCGACGTCGATCGGAACGGGTGCGACACCCGCGACGACATCCTGGCGCGCGACCTCACCGGCATCCTGCGCCAGGGGCCCTGCCGCGTCGTCTCGGGCACCCTCGTCTCGCCGTACACAGGGCAGACCATCCGCTTCACCCGCGGGGTCTCCACCTCGCAGCTCGTGCAGATCGACCACGTCGTCGCCCTCGAGGAGGCCTGGCGGACCGGCGCGCAACGGCTCTCGCAGGCGGAGCGCGAGGCGCTGGCGAACGATCCGGCCAACCTCTTCGCCGTCGACGGGCACTCGAACCAGCAGAAGGGCTCCGGAGATGCCGCGACCTGGCTGCCCGCGCGGAAGGCGTTCCGCTGCGACTACGTCGAGCACCAGGTCGAGGTGAAGGCGCGCTACCGGCTGTGGGTGACTCCGCCGGAGCGCGACGCGATGCTGCGGGTGCTGTCGTCGTGCGCGCCCACCGGCTGACCCGTCGCGGAGCGCCTGCGATGAAGGCGCGTCAGCGCAGGAAGTCCGCCGCGTAGCCGCCCCACCGGGCGAGCTGCTCGGGCGTGGCCGCGACGCGCAGGACGGCGTCCGGGAGGTACTCCGCGAGGAGCGACGCCGACACGACCGGATGCCCGGGGTCGCCCGACCAGGCCAGCAGGAGGCTCGGCACCTGCATCTCGGCGAGCGCTTCAGGCTGCGGCAGGTCGGAGCCGGCCGCGCCGCGGAAGATCGTCGGCATGGCGTCCTCGTCGATGCCGAGTCCGTCGGCGGTGAGATCGACGTCGCCGAAGGCCGGGGGCGGCGGCGGTCCCTGGAGCATCTGCTCCTCGAAGACGCGGAGCCCCTGCTCCTCCACCTGATCGGCCAGCTGCCGGTAGAAGCCGGCCTGCGCAGCGCGGGTCTCCCACGCGGTCGGCGGGCTGGTGAGCACGAGCCTCGAGAACCGGTCGGGATCGAGGAGCGCTGCGTGCAGCAGCGTCGCGGTGCCCATCGACGAGCCGATGCCGGCCACGCGCTCCCCTGGAGCGACCTCGTCGAGGAGGGCGAGGAGATCCTGCGCCAGGTTCCGCCACTCGTAGTCGGACGGCTCGGGCGTCGCCGTCGAGCCGCCGTGCCCCCGGGCGTCATACCGGACGAGCCGGTGGCCGGACGCGACGACGGGCGACCAGTCGAACATGCGGCTGACCTCCTGCGCATCGCGGCTGGAGCTCAGCCCGTGACACCAGACGGCGGTCGGGCCGCTGCCCTCCTCGGTCCAGGCGAGGGACGCTCCGCGGACGGAGGTGCGATGCTCTTCGAGGTTGCTGTCGACCATCAGCCCAGTATCCACCGGACCCCGCGTATCCACCGGACCGCCGCGTCTTTACCGGACCCCGCAGGATCGCGCTCCCGCGGGTCAGCGCTTGACGCTCACCGTGATCTCGTCCCAGCCCTCGGCGCCGTTCGGAGCGGGCGACACGTTCTTCGACGACTGCACGGTGCCGTCTTTCGAGGTCGCGCGGACCTGGACGCGGTGCTCGCCCGCCGGGGCGTCCCAGCGGTAGACCCACTGCCGCCAGGTGTCGTCCGAGACGGAGTCGGCGAGGTCGGCCTCGAGCCAGGGGCCGCCGTCGATCCGGACGTGGACGGCCGAGACCCCGGTGTGCGGCTGCCAGGCGACTCCCGCCAGCGGCACGGTGCCGCCGCTGCCCGGCGAGACCGTGGAGCCGGAGGCGGGGGTGTCGATCCGCGACTCGAGCTTGACCGGCGCCTTCGCCGAGTAGCCGCGGGTCGTCCAGTACGCCGTCTCGTCGGCGAAGCGGGTGACCTTCATCGAGGTGACCCACTTGGTGGCCGAGACGTAGCCGTAGAGGCCCGGGACGACCATGCGCACCGGGAAGCCGTGCTCGAGCGGCAGCGGCTCGCCGTTCATCCCGATCGCCAGGATCGCCTCGGTGCCCGGGTCGGTGAGGACCGAGAGCGGGGTGCTCGCGGTGAAGCCGTCGACACTCCGCGACAGGACCATGTCGGCCGACGAGTCGGCGCCGACCCTGGCCAGGAGCGACCGGATCGGGTAGCCCAGCCAGAGCGCGTTGCCGATCAGGTCGCCGCCGACCTCGTTCGACACGCAGCTGAGCGTGAGGAGGTGCTCCTCGAGCGGAAGGGCGACGAGGTCGTCCCAGGTGAGGGTGAGCGGCTTGTCGACGAGCCCCGTGATCTCGAGCTTCCAGCTGGACGGGTCGACCTGCGGCACCGACAGCGCCGTGTCGATCCGGTAGAAGTCGGCGGTGGGTGTGACGTACGGCGACACCCCGTCGACGTCGAGGGAGGCGCCGGCGGGCACGGCCGGTGCGGTCACCTTTGCCTTCGGCAACCGGATGGCCTGCCGCAGCGACGCCGCGTTGACCTGCGCCGCGGTGATGACCCGGGCTCCGGCTCCCACGACCACGGCGGCGGCAGCGCCGACGAGGGCCAGGCCGAGGAACGCGCGGCGCTCCACTCCGGGTGCGCGGAGGGGCGGTGCCACTTCGACGAGATCGCCGCCGCGCTCCTCGGCGGCCTGGTTGGCGCGGGCGGCGTCCCAGCGGAACGAGCGCCCGATCAGTGCGCGGAGCAGCAGGATCGCGACGATGCCGCCCACGACGCTCGGCACCACGTCGAAGTCGCTGGCGTCGGCCCGGGTGCGGACCGCGAGGACGGCGAGCGCTGCCCCGACGATCAGGATGACGCGACCCAGGGGCGCACGGGAGCGTTCAGCAAGACCCGCGAGAGCTGCGATCGCCACCATCAGGATGCCCATCAAGGCGAACAGGGCGGCCTTGTCTCCGGTGCCGAACAGCCCCACCATCAGGGTCTTCGCGCCGGGCGGCGCGAGGTCGATCACGGCGCTGCCGACGCCCACCAGGGGGCTCGACTGCGCGCCGACGAAGATCGCGGCGACCTCGGCGGCCGCGAGGAAGGCGACGACCGAGACGACGCCCGAGGCTGCTGCCGCGAGCCGCCCCTGCCGGGGACGGTCGGCGGGCGGGGTCGCAGGATCGGGCATGCGGCGATGCTACGGCCGCCCGCCGTGGAGAAGCTGGGGTGCGGCCTCCTCGGGGCCCGGCCCGTCCCGCGGCGGCGCCTGGCCGGACGAGGACTGTCGGCGGCTCGTGACAGGCTAGGGGAATGCCTCCGGCCGTCCCTCTCGTCGACGCCACCGATGTGATCCGCCTGGTGGGCCCGGGCGCCTTCGACCGCGCCAAGGCCCTCGTGCGCGAGCACCGGGTCGACGCCGTGCAGTTCGACGAGGACTCCCTCGAGCTGACCGGGAGCGTCGTGGGCAGCGAACCCGAGCCGTACCGGGCCCAGGTCGCCCTGAACCGCACGAGGGGCGACTCCGCGAAGCCGACGTCGAGCTCCTGCACCTGCTTCGTCGGCAGCGCCTGCAAGCACGTCGCCGCCCTCCTCCTCCAGAGCAACGCCTCGACGATCACCGGCCAGCAGGAGGCCCTGCGCCCCGAGGCCACGCGAGGCTCCGCTGCGGGCGTCTCCGCCGCTGGCCCCGGGGCGGGCGGTGTCACCTGGCGAGCTGCCCTCGACGCTCTCGCCGACACGAGTGCGCCCGACCGTCGGCGGACGACGCCGATGGGCCTGCAGTTCGAGCTCCGCGAGCGCACGCGGTCGCAGAGCGCGCGGTGGGGCGCCCCGACCTCCCGAGCCGGGTCGGCCGCGAGCGCGGCGAAGGGCGCGGCCTTCCGACTCGGCGTGCGACCGGTCACGCAGAGCGCCACGGGCAACTGGGTCCGCGGCAGCCTGACCTGGACCACGCTCCCCTTCTCGCTCAACCGCCTCGGCGTCAGCCCCGAGCAGCACCGCTGGTTCGGGCAGTTCCAGGCCCTGCACCGCTCCGCCCGCGACGCCTACGTCCCGGGCGACTCGGAGTGGCTCTTCCTCGACGACTTCGCGAGCCCGCTGCTCTGGCCGCTGCTCGCCGAGGGCGCGCGCCTCGGGGTGAGCCTCGTCACCGGCAAGCGCGAGGCCGACGTGGTCGTGGCCGAGCGGGCAGCGGTCGCGATCGATGTGGCGTCGAGCAGCACCGGGGCCGAGGGGCCGGCCGACCTGCGCCTGACGGCGGCCGTCTCGATCGACGGGCACGCGCATCCTGCGTCGTCGATCGGCGTGATCGCCGACCACGGCGTCTACTCGTGGAGCTTCGACCCGGCCCTCCGGCTGGTGCTGGCCCCCACCGGGCCCCTCACCGACGAGCAGCGCGCCCTCCTGACCGCGCGCACGGCCATCGAGGTGCCGGCTGCGGAAGAGGCGGAGTTCCTCCGCGACTTCTACCCGCGGCTGTCGCGCGTCGTCGAGGTCGTCAGCGGCGACGGCTCGGTGACCCTTCCCGAGATCCTGCCGCCGGTGCTGGTCCTGACTCTGACGTTCGGCGAGGCCGACCGGCTCGATCTGGCCTGGTCGTGGCTCGACGCCGGCCGCCGCGCTCCGGTGGGCGCGCACCCGCTGCCCGCGGGTCTCACCGCCGACCTCGGGGGGCCGCCCGCGGCACTCGCCCTGCACGGGCTCGACTCGGCCGAGTTCGTCGACCGGGTGCTCCCGGTGATCGAGGCCCGGGGCGACGTCCGCGTCGAGACGATCGGCGAGCGCCCCGACTACCGCGAGCTGACCGCCGAGCCGGAGCTCACCGTCACGACGGTCGAGTCCGACAAGCGCGACTGGTTCGACCTCGGCGTCCTGGTCACCGTCGAGGGGCGCACGATCCCGTTCGCGCCGCTCTTCTCCGCCCTCGCCAAGGGCCGCGACAAGCTCCTGCTCGTCGACAAGACCTACCTCTCGCTCAAGCAGCCGGTGTTCGACGGCCTGAAGCGGCTGATCGCCGAGGCCGAGGCGCTCGACGAGTGGGAGACCGGCGAGCTCCACCTCAACCGGTACCAGGCGAGCCTCTGGTCGGAGTTCGAGGAGCTCGCCGACGCCACGCGGCAAGCCGACTCCTGGAGTCGCACGGTCGGCGGCCTCCTCCGCATCAGCCGGGGCGAGAGCATCGACGAGATCCCGGTGCCCGCGGGGGTCGACGCGATCCTGCGCCCGTATCAGCTCGACGGGTTCCGGTGGCTGGCGTTCCTCCACGAGCACGGCCTCGGCGGGGTGCTCGCCGACGACATGGGGCTCGGCAAGACCCTGCAGACGCTCGCGCTGTTCGAGCACGTCCGAGAGAGGCCGAGGGCGCAGGATCACGTGCTGCCGCAACCGGTCGACACCGAGGCTCCGGCCGCCGGCCCGTTCCTCGTGGTCGCCCCGACGTCCGTCGTCGCCAACTGGGCCGTCGAGGCGCGTCGGTTCACGCCGGGGCTCTCCGTGAGGGTCGTGACCACCACGGCCGCGAAGGGCCGCGCCTCGATCGACGAGATCGCCCGCGGCGCCGATGTCGTCGTCACTTCCTACGCCCTCTTCCGGCTCGACTTCGCGAAATACCAGGCGGTGTCCTGGGCCGGGCTGGTGCTCGACGAGGCGCAGATGATCAAGAACCGCCAGTCGAAGGCGCACAGGGCGGCGGCCGAGCTCCGCGCGCCGTTCAAGCTCGCGATCACAGGCACGCCGATGGAGAACGACCTGTTCGACCTCTGGTCGCTGTTCCACGTCGTCTCCCCCGGGCTCCTCCCGAGCGGCCTCCGCTTCACCGACGAGTACGTCAAGCCGATCGCGCAGCACGAGAGGCCCGAGCTCCTCGCCCGGCTCCGCAGCCGCGTGCGGCCGCTGATGCTCCGCCGCACCAAAGAGACCGTGGCGCCCGAGCTGCCCGAGAAGCAGGAGCAGACCCTCCGCGTCGACCTCGAGCCCTCGCACCGGCGGCTCTACGACCTCTTCCTGCAGCGCGAGCGCATGAAGCTGCTCGACCTCGTCGACGACCTCGACCGCAACCGCTTCATCGTCTTCCGGTCGCTGACCCTGCTCAGGATGCTCGCCCTCGACGCCTCGCTGGTCGACTCCGATGCCTACCGCGGCATCCCGTCGTCGAAGCTCGACGTGCTCGTCGACGAGCTCCGCGACGTGATCGAGGGCGGCCACCGGGCGCTGATCTTCAGCCAGTTCACCTCCTACCTCCACCTCGTCGAGGCCCGCCTCGAGAAGGAGGGCATCACGCACGACTACCTCGACGGCTCGACCCGCGACCGGGCGTCCGTCATCGACTCGTTCAAGACGGGTGAGGCGTCGGTGTTCCTGATCAGCCTCAAGGCCGGCGGCTTCGGCCTCAACCTCACCGAGGCCGACTACGTCTTCCTCCTCGACCCCTGGTGGAACCCGGCCTCCGAGGCGCAGGCCGTCGACCGCACCCACCGGATCGGCCAGACCTCGAACGTCTTCGTGTACCGGATGATCGCGAACGACACGATCGAGGAGAAGGTCATGCAGCTGAAGGAGCGCAAGGCGAAGCTGTTCGACGCGATGATGGACGACGACGAGCAGGCGTTCGGTGCGGCGCTGACGGCGGACGACATCCGGGGGCTGCTGGAGTAGTCGGGCTCGGTGCGGTCTGTTCTGGTCGGTCTGTTCTGTTCGCTCTGGTCGGGTCGGGTCGGGGCGCGTCTCGTCGCGTCGGCGGGTGCTGGCAGGCGTCGGCGGGTCTCCGGAGCCGGGCCGTCTGCTGCCAGGGCCCGCCCACTCGTGATCCTGGCTCCCGCTGTCGGCGGCGGCTGGCAGAGTTGCCCCATGACGACGACCACCCCCACCGATCTCGATGCCGAAGCGCTCGGCCTCCTGCGGGCGCTGACCGGGCGCGACGACGCCGTGTTCCACGACGGGCAGCTCGAGGCGATCCGCGCGCTCGTCGACGACCGGCGCCGGGCGCTCGTCGTGCAGCGCACCGGCTGGGGCAAGTCGGCCGTCTACTTCATCGCCACGCTGCTCCTCCGACGACGCGGTGCGGGGCCCACCCTGCTCGTCAGCCCGCTCCTCGCCCTCATGCGCGACCAGGTCGCAGCGGCCGCCCGAGCCGGTGTGCGCGCCGCGGCGCTCAACTCCGCGAACGCCCACGAGTGGGCCGACGTGCAGCAGCAGATCTCCCGGGGCGAGGTCGACGTCCTGCTCGTCTCGCCCGAGCGGCTCAACAACCCGCGGTTCCGCGACGAGCAGCTGCCCGAGCTCGTCCGCACGATGGGCATGCTCGTCGTCGACGAGGCGCACTGCATCTCCGACTGGGGTCACGACTTCCGGCCCGACTACCGTCGTCTCGCCGACCTCATCCGTACGCTCCCGCACGAGATCCCCGTCCTCGCGACGACGGCGACCGCGAACGAGCGCGTGGTGGCCGACGTCGAGGAGCAGCTCGGTGCAGGCTCCCCCGTGCTCACGATCCGAGGCAGTCTCGCCCGCGCGTCGCTCCGCCTCGGCGTCCTGACCCTGCCGACCAGCCGCGAGCGCCTCGGCTGGCTGCTGTCCCACCTCGCCGACCTGCCCGGCAGCGGCATCATCTACACGCTGACCGTCTCCGCCGCCGACGACACGGCGAGGCTCCTCCGCGAGGCCGGCCACGAGGTCGCCGCCTACTCGGGCCGCACCGACCCCGACGAGCGCGAGCGCCTCGAGCAGCGCCTCAAGACGAACGACCTCAAGGCCCTCGTCGCGACGAGCGCCCTCGGCATGGGGTTCGACAAGCCCGACCTGGGGTTCGTCGTGCACCTCGGTGCGCCCTCGTCGCCGGTGGCGTACTACCAGCAGATCGGCCGCGCCGGCCGTGCGACCGACAACGCCGACGTCCTGCTCCTGCCCGGTCGCGAAGACGCCGAGATCTGGCAGTACTTCGCCACCGCGTCGATGCCGTCCGAGAAGCGGGCCGACGCCGTCCTCGCCGAGCTGAACGACACCCCGTTCTCAACACCAGCCCTCGAGGCCCGCGTCGACCTGAAGCGCACCCCGCTCGAGCTGATGCTCAAGGTGCTCGACGTCGACGGCGCCGTCCAGCGCGTCCAGGGCGGCTGGGTGTCGACGGGCAAGGCGTGGGAGTACGACCGCGAGCGCTACGAGCGGATCGCAATGGCGCGGGTCGCCGAGCAAGACGCCATGCTCCGCTACGAGTCGTCGGCCACCTGCCGGATGCAGCTCCTCCAGGCCGAGCTCGACGATCCTGCCGCGGCTCCCTGCGGGCGGTGCGACGTCTGCGCCGGCGCCTGGTACCCCTCCGAGGTGCGGGCCGAGGCCTCGGGCCTCGCGACCGCCGCACTCGACCGCGTCGGCGTCGAGCTGGAGCCCCGGGCGCAGTGGCCCACCGGCGCCGACCGGGTCGGGCTGTCGCTCAAGGGCAAGATCCCGGCCGACCAGCGCGTCGAGTCCGGCCGCGCCCTGGCCCGGCTCACCGATCTCGGCTGGGGCACCGCCCTCCGCGAGGTCTTCGCCGCTGGCGCCCCCGACGTCCCGCTGTCGAAGGGTCTCCTCGACGGCTGCGTGCGGGTCCTCAAGGAGTGGCCGTGGGCCGAGCGTCCCACCGCGGTCGTCGCGATGCCGTCGGCCTCCCGGCCCCGGCTCGTCGCGTCGCTGGCCGAGGCGCTGAGCACCGTGGGCCGGCTCGAGCTGCTGCCGCCGCTGACCCGGGCCCGACGAGGCGCGGGCGACGACGAGGCCGTGGCTCCGGGCGCTCCGCGCACCACCGCGAACTCCGTCTACCGCCTCGCCGCGGTCGCCGACGCGTTCGACGTCGGTCCCGAGCTCGCCGCCGCGCTGGCGCAGCAGCGCGGCCCGGTCCTGCTCGTCGACGACTTCGTCGACAGCCGTTGGAGTGTCACCGCGGCCGGACGAGCCCTCCGTCGGGCCGGCGCCGACGCCGTCCTGCCCTTCGCCCTGGCCCTGGTCGGCTAGCCCTCCGCGAGGTGCCCGGGCGCGTTCAACGCAGGGCGTCCCGTGTCACGCACCGCGTCCCGCCACGGCTCGACGCGGTGCCCGCCGCGGGACGCGCTGCGAGCAGGGCACGCGACGCGCCCGCACGACCGATCAAAGCTGCACAGCCCGCAACATCCCGCCGAACCGTGACGGCTGCCGCAGAGCGCGCGCAGGATGGCCCGAACCAACCGATCCACCGACACCACCGGAGGCTCCCATGGCATCGACGACCGCACCCGCGCCCAGCCCCGAGAGCGGCGCACCGGCTGAGCAGGGCGAGCTGAAGAGGGCCATCGGGCCGAAGCTGCTCCTGCTGTTCATCATCGGCGACATCCTCGGGACCGGCGTCTACGCCCTCACCGGGCAGGTCGCCGCCGAGGTCGGCGGGGCCGCGTGGCTGCCGTTCCTGATCGCCTTCGGCGTGGCCCTCGTGACCGCCTTCTCCTACCTCGAGCTCGTGACGAAGTACCCGCAGACCGCGGGCGCCGCCCTCTACGTCCACAAGGCGTTCGGCATCCACTTCGTGACGTTCCTGGTGACCTTCATCGTGATGTGCTCCGGGATCACCTCCGCCTCGACCGCCGCCCGCGCTTTCGCCGCCAACCTCGCCGCGGGCATCGACGTCGAGCTCGGCAACGCGACGATCATGCTCATCGCGATGGGCTTCCTGCTGCTCGTGATGGCCGTCAACTTCCGAGGGGTGAGCGAGAGCGTCAAGGCCAACGTCGTGCTGACGCTCGTCGAGCTCTCCGGCCTCGTGATGGTGATCCTGATCGGCTTCTGGGCGATCGCGGGCGGCAACGCCGACTTCTCGCGCGTCGTCGTGTTCGAGACTCCGGGCGACAAGGCGCTGCTGCTCAGCATCTCGACCGCGACCAGCCTGGCCTTCTTCGCCATGGTCGGCTTCGAGGACAGCGTCAACATGGCCGAGGAGACCAAAGACCCGTCCCGGATCTTCCCCCGCGTCATGCTCACCGGCCTCGGGATCACCGCCGTCATCTACGTCCTGGTCTCCCTCTGCGCGGTCGCGGTGGTGCCGATCGGTCGGCTCGCCGACAACGAGACGCCGCTGGTCACCGTGGTCGAGACCGCGGCACCCGGGTTCCCGATCGGCTCGCTGCTCCCGTTCATCTCGATGTTCGCGGTCGCCAACTCGGCGCTCATCAACATGATGATGGCGAGCCGCCTCCTCTACGGCATGAGCAAGCAGGGCGTGCTACCCGGCTTCCTGTCGAAGGTGCACGCCCGCAACCGCACGCCGTGGGCCTCGATCCTGTTCACGACCGGGCTCAGCCTCCTGCTCATCGGCTACGTGTCGCTGTCGCCCGAGTCGCCCATCGTCGCCGTCCTCGGCGGCACCACGTCGCTCCTGCTGCTCGCGGTCTTCGCCGTCGTGAACCTCGTCGTCCTGCGCCTGCGGCCCGACCGCGTCGAGCACAGGCACTTCCGGGCCGGCCGCGTCCTGCCGGTCGTCGGGATCGTCGCCTGCCTCTGGCTCGTCCTCCCGTGGTCGTCCGGGCGCGGCATCGAGCAGTACGGCATCGCCGGCGCTCTCCTCGCGATCGGCGTCGTCCTGTGGGCGGTCACCTTCGTCGTGCGTCGTTCGTCCGGGCACGGCTCCCCAGCCGAGGAGGTCCCCGCCGAGCTCGATCACGGCCGCTGAGTGCCGGGCGTGAGCCTCAGGCGGCCACGTCGACTCGGCGCGCGAGCCGGAACGACGACCGCAGGTAGAGGACCCCGACCACGACGGAGATGATCAGACTGACGACCTGGTGCGGGACGCTGTCGGTCCCGGCCACCGCGGTGCTGAACGGCGACGGAGCGACGATGTTCGAGTAGATCAGACCCCAGACGCCGAAGGCAGCGCCGACGACGATCAGTCCGCCGAGCAGGAATCCGGCCGTCGGCCGACCGGTCATCCGCCAGAGGGCTCGAGGGGCCGCGATGTCCTCCTCCGGCACCCGGAAGACCCGCACGGCCCAGAACGTCATCGCCAGGGACACGAAGGAGCCGAGCCAGTCGGCGAATCCGCCCGCGCCCACCTGCTCCAGCAGCCCGCGGACGATCCCGAAGCCGATCAGCCAGGCCGCGATGAACAGGACCTTGTACCGCCTCCGGACGATGCGCATGGCGCCAGCCTAGGGCTCCTCTGCCCGCACCCTGCTACTCCGACGCGTCGCCGTCGCGATCCTGCGCCGGTTCCTGATCCTGGGCCTGCGCCTGCTCCTGCTCCCGCGACCCGCGCCGCCCCCACGGCGGCCACGACACCCGCGGCAGCCGCTCCCGCAGCGACGCCGCCGCCCGCACCCAGATCGGCCGCTCCTCGAGGGCCTGCCGGCGGAGCTCCTCCTGCCGTTCGGCCTCGAGCCGCGCGAGGCGCTCCAGCCGCTCCCGCTCCGCGACGGGGTCGGCCAGCACTCCCTCGTCGCTCATCCGCAGCGAGATGAACGACGACGTCAGCAGCAGCACCTGGCAGATGAGGTTCAGGAAGATCAGGAGTCCGACGATCACGGCGAACGAAGCCAGGAGCGGGTTGTTCGTCGTGTGTCCGAGGAGGAGCCCGCCGATCGCCTTCAGCACACCGAGGGCGGCGGCGCCGATCAGGCAGCCGATCACGAGGAGCCTCCTCGGGATGAACAGCCCCGAGAGCACCTTGAACAGGCCCATCATCACCAGCGTGTCGAAGGCGAAGACGACCAGGAGCCCGACGGCCCGCAGCAGGATCACCGACGCGATCGCCGACGAGTCGATGCCGACCAGCCCGAGGACGAACCGCACCGACGACGTGCTGATGAGGCTCAGGATGCTCGAGAGCAGCACGGCCACGCCGAACAGCAGCCCGAGGAGGAGGTCCTTGGCCTTCCGCAGGTAGAAGTTCTCCGCCACAGGCGCCACGTCGAAGATGGTCCGGACCGCGCCGCGCGCCGACCCCAGGAACCCGATCGCCGTGAACACCAGCACCGCGATCGATACGGCGCCGGTGAACCCGAAGATCCCGGCGTGGAGCAGCTTCGTGGCGTCGATGGCGCCGGTGGAGTCGGCGTCGGTCCGGATGAGCCCCGGCACCGACGCGTTGATCACGCCGAAGAGCGACTCCCGGAGGGGCGGGCTGCCGGCCAGGGCGATCCCCGCGATCGAGAACGCCGACCACAGGGCGGCGAACAGCGCGAAGAGCGCCTGGTAGGCGAGGCCGGCCGAGAGCACGTAGCCGTTCTTGCCGCCGAACCCGAGGAACACCCGCACGATGAACAGCCCGAAGAACCAGCCGAAGAAGCGGTCCAGCGGGTTTCCTGCCATGCGTCGACCGTACCCTCAGCCTCTGCCCGTCGACGACCAGGCGGCCCGGCCCTCCGGAATGCGAGAGCGCAGGATCACGCCGCCCCGTGCGCCGCCCGACTCCGCCGCGACAGCGAGTCGATGATCACGGCGAGCAGCAGCACCGCGCCGGTGATCATGTAGCGGATCGACGAGTCGAGGCTCAAGAGCGTCAGCCCGTTCGAGATCGACTGGATGACGACGATGCCGAGGAGCGCCGACCACGCGCTGCCGCGTCCGCCGAAGAGGCTCGTCCCGCCGATGACCGCGGCCGCGATCGCGTTCAGGTTGGTGTCGCCCGCGCCCGACGAGAGGCTCGCCGAGTTCAGTCGCGCCGCGGCGAGGAGGCCGCCGACGGTCGCGAAGACCGAGGTCAGCATGAATACCGAGATGTAGATGCGGTTGACCCGGATGCCCGAGCGTCGGGCCGCCTCGACGTTGCCGCCGACGGCGAAGACCGAGCGGCCCCAGCGGGTGCGCTTCAGGACGAAGTTCATCAGCACCACGAGGGCGATGAAGAAGACGAACGAGGTGCCGGTCCCGAAGTCCTGTGACAGGTACCAGACGATGATCGAGAGACCGACGAGCATGGCGGCGGCCTTGATGATCGTCAGCGACAGCGGTCCGGTCGACAGGCCCGCGCGGCGACGGCGCGAGGCGCGACGCAGGTCGGAGAAGAGGAGCCCTCCGGCGGCGACGGCTGCGAGCACGTAGGCGAGCCACGGCGGCAGGTACGACGCCGAGGCGAACTGCACGATCGGCGACGTGTAGGGCAGGTTGATCGAGCCGTTCGGGCCGAGGATCAGGAGCTGCAGGCCGAGGAACCCGAGGAGTCCGGCGAGCGTGATCACGAAGCTCGGCACGCCGAAGCGGGTGAACAGCAGCCCGTAGAGGAGGCCGACGGCCCCGCCGACGAGGAGCGAGACGACGATCACGAGCCACAGCGGCCAGGCGAGCGTGGTGAGCCCCTGGCCGAGGATCGCCGCGGCGAGGCCGCTGACGCTTCCGACCGACAGGTCGATCTCGCCGAGGAGGAGCACCAGGACGATGCCGATGGCGATCGTGCCGACGGCCGCGCACTGGAGCGCGAGGTTCACGAGGTTCCCGGGCGACAGGAAGTCCGGCGACAGGATCTGGAACACCGCCCAGATCACCACGAGCCCGACGATGACGGGGAGCGACCCGATGTCGCCTCCGCGGACACGGCGGACGAACGCGCGGCTCGCTCCGCCGAGGCCCTGGTCGCGGAGCAGGCGCTCGTCCTGCAGGTCCGCGGCCGACGGGGTGGGCGTCGCGGCGGTGAGGGTCTCGTCGACGTTGCTCATAGGGTGGCCTCCTGGTCGGTGCGCGCGGCCGCGCGGCGGGTCACGGCGTTCTCGGTGGCTCCGGTGATGGAGGCGATGATCTCTTCGTAGGTGACGTCCTGGATCCTGAACGTGCCGTTGTTCCTGCCGAGGCGCAGGACCGCGACGCGGTCGGCGACCGCCTGGACGTCGGCCAGGTTGTGGCTGATCAGGATGACGCCGTGGCCGCGTTCGCGGAGGCGCTCCACGAGGTTCAGCACCTCGGCGGTCTGCGCGACGCCGAGCGCGGCGGTCGGCTCGTCCAGGATGACGACCTGGGGCTCGCCGATCAGCGACCTCGCGATGGCGACGGTCTGGCGCTGTCCGCCGGAGAGCGACGCGATCGGGATCCTGACCGAGGGGATGCGGGCGGCGAGCTGCTGGAGGAGCTCCCACGAGCGGCGCTCCATCTCCTCCTCGTCGAGCACGCCGTGCGTGATCTCGCGGCCGAGGAAGAGGTTCGCGACGACGTCGAGGTTGTCGGCGAGGGCGAGATCCTGGAACACCGTGGCGATGCCGAGGGCCTGGGCGGCCGCCGGGTTCGGCACGGTGACGCTCTCGCCGTTGAAGGTGATGGTGCCCTGGTCGGGCGTGTAGACGCCGGCCAGGATCTTGACGAAGGTCGACTTGCCGGCGCCGTTGTCGCCGACGATCGCGACGATCTCGCCGGGGAACACGTCGAAGTCGATGTCGGTGAGCGCCTGGACGGCGCCGAACCGCTTGCTGATCCCTCGGAGGGACATCACGGGCGCCGGGGCGCCGTGCTCATTCGTGGGTGCTGTCGTCACGTGACGATCCTCGTTCTCAGAAGAGGACCGCCCGGCCCCGGGTGGGGCCGAGCGGTCCGGAGGCGATTACTTGATGCCGTTGGTGCTGCAGGCGTCCGCGTACTGCGTGGTGCAGACCTGCGAGGCGGTGTAGAGGCCGTCCTTGATCACCGTGTCGTTGATGTTCTTCGTGGTCACGGCGACCGGGTCGAGGAGCACCGACTGGATGCTCGCGCCGCCCGCGGTCTTCACGGTCGTGTCGGCGGAGGGCTTCTTGCCCTGGGCCAGCTCGATCGCCAGGTCGGCGGCCTTCTCGGCCTCCGGCTTGAAGGCCTTGTAGACCGTCATGTACTGCTCGCCGGCGAGGATCCGCTGGATCCCGGCGAGGGACGCGTCCTGTCCGGTGACCGGGGGCAGGCTCTTGACGCCGGCCGACTTCAGGGCCGCGATGACGCCGCCGCCGGTGTCGTCGTTCGCCGCGTAGACGCCGGTGATCTTGTCGGCGCCGAGCTTCGAGATCTGGCCCGCGGCCCAGTCCTGAGCCTTGGCCGGGTCCCAGCCGGGTGTGTCGTACTCGGCCAGCACCTTGTAGCCGCTGGCGTCGATGACCTTGTGCGCGCCCGCCTTGAACTGCGAGGCGTTGTTGTCGGTCGGCGAGCCGTTGACCATGATGATCCCGGAGCCGGCGGCGACGTTCTTCGCCTTCAGCGCGTCGACGAGGGCCTGGCCCTGGAGCTCGCCCACCTTCTCGTTGTCGAACGAGATGTAGTAGCTGAGGTCGGGGCTGTTGATCAGGCGGTCGTACGAGATGACCGGCACGTTCTTCTGCTTGGCCTGCTGGACGATCGATGCGGCAGCCTCGCCGTCGAACGGGTCGAGAACGAGCACCTTGACGCCCTGGGTGAGCATCGACTGCGCCTGCTGGAGCTGCTTCGAGGCGTCGCCGTCGGCGTTCGCGTAGACGACGGAGCAGCCGCTGCACTGCTTCTTGATGGCGGCGGTGAAGAGCGGGCGGTCGGCGCTGGCGTAGCGGGCCGTGACCGAGTCGGGGAGGAGGAGGCCGATCTTGGCGCTCTTGGCCGACGAGGCGTTGTCGCCTCCGCCCGAGGAGCCGGCTCCGGCTCCGTTCGAGCAACCCGTCAGGGTCGCGACGGAGAGCAGCAGTGCCGCGGCACCGACGATCGCTCTCTTGGTGGCTGTCTTCATCGAAAGTCCTCCAGCTGTGTGACCACCCTCGTTGGCGGTGTCCCGAGCATGCACGACCGGCTGCCTTGACGTCAAGCCTTGAAGTCAAGACGTTATCTACTCGGCACTCTCTCAGGTCGTCTGGCGCAGATCGACAGATTCGATGGCCAGCGAGACGGCCCCGGTGACGGCTGCTTTCGCGCCGAGCTGGCCCTGCACGACCTCCGGCGTTCCGTCCGGTTCGACGAGCAGCCGCGACTCGAGCGCCCTCCGGAGCGGCCCCAGCAGCAGCTCGCCGGCTCGCGCGAACTCGCCGGTCACGACGATCCGCTCCGGGTCGAGGACGTTGCAGAGCCCCGCCGCAGCGGTGCCGATGGTGTGGCCGGCGTCGCCGATGGCGCGGACGCAGGCGGCGTCGCCCGACATGGCACGCAGGATCAGGTCGACGAGCTTGAGCGGCCCGACGGCTTCGCGGATCGACTCCAGCACCGCCGGCGCCCCTGCGACCGCCTCGAGGCAGCCCCGGTTCCCGCACCGGCAGGTCGGTCCCGCGCTCATGATCGGGACGTGCCCGAACTCTCCCGCGACGCCGTGGAACCCGCGGAAGAGGCGCCCGTCGAGCACGAGACCCGCACCGATCCCGTCACCCGCGTCGATCGTGATGGACGTGGCCCTGCCCCGTGCGGCACCGGCGCGGTACTCGGCGAGCGCGGCGAGGTTGGCGGAGTTGTCGACCGTCACCGGCCTCCGGATGCGCTTCTCGAGCGACTCCGCGATCGCGATGCCGTCCCAGCCGCGCAGGATCCCCGCCCGCGCCGTCATCCCGGTCGCCCGGTTGATGGGCGCCGCGACGGCCAGTCCGACCGCGAGCACCTCGTCGAGCCCGGAGTCGATCGACTCCACCAGGTCCATGATCAGGAGGGCGATCTTGTCCAGCTCGTTGTCGGCGCGGTGGTCGCGGGCGAGGGGCATGTGGCGCTCGACCAGCTCGACGCCGTTGAGGTCGGACAGGGCGACGTGCAGGTGGCGCGGCGAGACGTGGATGCCGACGACGACGCCGAGATCGTGCGGCAGGGTGACCCGCAGGGCCCGCCTGCCGCTGTAGGTGCTCGGGGTGGCGTGAAGGGCGCCGGTGGCCACGAGCTCCTTGACGATGTTCGACACGGTCGCGGCAGAGAGGCCCGTCGCGCCGGCCAGTTCGACCTGAGTGAGGCCGCCGTGCTTCTTGACGGCGTCGACGACCCGGCCGCGGTTGGCTTCACGCAGTGAAGCCTGGCTGCCTGGACTCCGTAGTCGCTCGCTCACGAGTCAGAGCCTAACTCCCCGCCGGCGCGGGGCCGCACGGCGGGTCAGTGGAAGGCCGGAGCGCGCCACGAGAGCCCGTCCGCGGAGCCCGTCAGGTCGAGCGCCCTGCGATCACTGCGAGACGTCGCGCGAGATGCGGTCGAGGAGCGCCTCGAGCGAGATCTCGAACTCCTCGTCGCTCCGGTCCTCGCTCAGGAGAGCGCGGAGGCGGCGCACCTCGGGGGCGCTGTCGAGCGACATGCTGCCGTCCCCCTCCGGGATCACAGCCCCGCCCTCGTCGAGGGGCTCTTCCGCCGGACCGGCTTCGGCGCCTCGGACGACCGACTGCAGCAGGAGCTGACCGAGCAGGAAGCTGCTGAAGGCCCGGTAGGCGTTCACGGCCAGAGTGTCGGAGAAGCCGCCCCGGGTCAGCGCGGTCAGGAACGTGTTCACCACCTCGACGCTCCGGAGCGGAGGGCGAAGCCAGGGAGCCGCAGGATGACGCGTCGCCACGAGCGGGAACGCCTTCGGGTGATCCGTCGCGATCTGCCGCACGGAGTGAGCCACGGTCTGCAGGAACACCTGCCAGTGCTCCCCCTCGGCCTCTTGGAGGTGCGAGGTCAGATCGCTCATCAGAGAGGCGACGACACCCTCGAGCAGGTCCTCCTTGCCGTGGACGTACCGGTAGAGCGACATCGCCTCGACCCCGAGCTCCTGAGCGAGAGACCGCATGGACAGACCCTGCGGACCCGACCGGTCGATCTGCTCCAAGGCCGTGCCGACGATGAGATCGCGGCTCAGCCGTGCCGGTGCAGGCCCGCCCCGCCTCGGTGAATCGTGCTCTGCCACAGGGCCTTCCTCCTGTCGGATGCGGTCCGGGGCTGACAGCGAGGGGCTGAAAACGCACTGGCGACCGACTCGGTAACGCTAGCAAGACTTACGCTGTAAGCTCCGACTCGGCTTACACCGTAAGCCGGCAGAAGAGCACTCTCGCGATCCGAGCGACCCGACTCAGAGCTCATCGCGGCGCAGGGACGACCCGGCGGCCCGGCATCACGGGCGCTGGATCGTCGTCATCCTGCGCGGTCTCTTCGAGCGCATCTCCTCATCGACCTCCGGCGTGAGACGCCGGTGGAAAGGAGCATCATCATGATCGACAGCAGCAGCAGCAACGACCTCGTCGGCGCCGACGTCTACGGCAGCGACGACTCCAAGATCGGCACGGTGGGTCAGGTCTACGTGGACGGCGAGACGCAGGCCCCCACCTGGGTCACGGTCCGCACGGGCCTCTTCGGCTCGTCGGAGTCGTTCGCACCTCTCACCGACGCGACCTTCGAGGGCGGCGCCCTCCGCGTCGCCCACGACAAGGCCGTCGTCAAGGACGCCCCGCGCATCGCCGACGACGGCGAGCTCAGCGTCGAGGAGGAGCAGTCGCTCTTCGCCTACTACGGGAACGGCGACGCCGTGACCGCTCCGCAGGAGTCGCCCCTGTACGACCAGGATGCGGACCGCGGCACGGATGCGCGCCGCTCGGAGGGCCACGACACGTCGGGTCCGACGACCGACGACGCCATGACGCGCTCCGAGGAGCGGCTGCACGTGGGCACCGAGCAGGTGGAGGCCGGCCGAGCCCGCCTCCGCAAGCACATCGTCACCGAGCAGGTCACCAGGACAGTCCCGGTCAGCCACGACGAGGTCACCCTCACCCGCGAGCCGATCACCGACGCGAACGCCGCCGACGCCCTTTCCGGCCCCGAGCTCAGCGAAGAGGAGCACGAGGTCGTCCTCACCGAGGAGCGCGTCGTCACCGCCAAGGAGACCGTCCCGGTCGAGCGCGTCAGCCTCGGCACCGAGGCCGTCACCGAGCAGCGGACGGTCGAGGCCGACGTGTCGCACGAGGAGATCGACCTCGACGACGCGTCCACCCGCACCGGCACCGCTCACGACGGCACCGCTCCCGACGGGGCCGTCGCCGACCGCGACTAGCCACTCCTCACCGGCTCCACCCCCACCAGAACCCCTCCCGCCCGAAAGGCTCCCCATGAACTTCCCCGCCGCTCTTCAGACCGGACTGGCCGCGGTCATCGCGTTCGTCCCGCTCGCGCTGCTCTTCCTGCTCATCCTCGTCGTCGGCCTCATCGTCGCGAAGCTCATCGAGAAGGGCCTCTCGCGCCTCCTCACCCGTGTCGGCTTCGATCGCGCTGTCGAGCGCGGCGGCATCAAGAAGGCTCTCGCGAACTCCAAGCTCGACGCGTCCGACATCGTGTCGAAGATTATCTATTACACGCTGGTGCTGTTCGTGCTCCAGTTCGCGTTCGGTGTCTTCGGTCCCAACCCGGTGAGCGACCTGCTCGGGGGCATCATCGGCTTCCTCCCGAAGATCATCGTCGCGATCATCATCATCGTGATCGCCGCCGCCGTCGCAGCCGCCGCCAAGGGGCTCATCCAGAACACCCTCGGTGGCCTGTCGTACGGCAAGATCCTCGGCAACATCGTCGCCGTCTTCATCCTGTTCATCGGCGCGACCGCCGCACTGAACCAGATCGACGTCGCCACCTCGGTCACGACCCCGATCCTCATCGCGGTCCTCGCCATCATCGCCGGTGTCATCATCGTCGGCGCCGGCGGCGGCCTCATCAAGCCGATGCAGGAGCGCTGGGAGGCGATCCTGACGAAGGCCGCCGACGAGGCGCCCCGCATCCAGGAGCACGCGAAGAACGCCCCCTCGGTCACCGAGCAGGCGAAGCAGGCCGCAGACGCGGCGAAGCGATCGACATCCTCGACGCCCGGCCGACGCTCCATCTGATCCACCGCCCCGCGCCGGCCCCGCTCTCTGCGAGCGGGGCCGGCCGCGTCGTCCTCCCGTCCCCTCACCTCACCTCACCTCGCCAGCTCACCTCGCCGCCCGGCGGAACATCCCTCCTGACCCTGAGAAGACCATGACTCCAGAACGCCTGCCCGAACAGCCTGCGCACACACAGCGCACCGACGCTGATGGCCGCGCAGAGCTCATCCGTCGCGAGGAGCGCCTCGTCCTCACGACCGAGGTCCACGCGACCGAGCGCATCCATGTCGAGCGCGTGGTCGTGACCGAGCAGCAGACGATCACCGTGGACGTGCGCCGCGAAGAGCTCAGGATCACGCGCGAGGCCATCCCCGCAGCAGCCTCGCTCGCGGTCGGCAGTCAGCCCGTCTCCCCCGAACCCGTCGTGATGATCCTGCACGAGGAGCGGGTCGAGGTCGTGACCTCGATCGTGCCCGTCGAGCGGATCACCCTGACCCGTCGTCGCGTCACCGAGGATGTCGTCATCACGGAGTCGCTCGGCCGCGAGGAGATCAGCAGGAGCTGAGCCGGGCCGCCGACGAGAGAACGGCCGCCCGAGGCGACCGTTCACGATGTGGTCGGGCTGACAGGATTTGAACCTGCGACCCCTTGACCCCCAGTCAAGTGCGCTACCAAGCTGCGCCACAGCCCGAGATCTGAGCAGCCAGGCTGCGACCGGCGAGCCGGCTGATCTTGGTGTCGCCCCGACCGAGGCAACCTGACCAGCATACCCGACTCCGAAGGCCGGGACGAACCAGCGAGAGACGATCTGCGACCGACCACGGCCGGGGTGCCCGCCGTAGGCTGACCTGGTGAAGCGTGTTCTGGCGACGGTGGTCGTGGCATCCTGCGCTCTGCTGCTGACGGGCTGCACGAGCGGGTATCCCGAGATCGCCGGAGTCTGGAAGGCCTCCGACGGCACCCCGAACAAGACGATCAGCGACGACGGCAACTGCACGAACCTGCTCTACCGCGGCACGACCTTCACTCCCATCGCCGCGCCGGGCATGTGCCACCTCGTCGGCAAGGCCACGACCGCGGGCGGCAAGCAGGCGTACACGCTCCAGGTCACGCAGGGCGGCTACTCGGCGAAGTACACCGCGGTCTTCTCCAACGGCGGCAAGACCATCGCGCTCAGCCGCGACGCGAAGCCGCTCGTCACGCTCACGGAGACCTCGAGCGTCGACTGACGCCCCGTTGCGAAGCGCACAGAGGAACGACACGGAGGAACTCCTCCGTGACTGCGCAGGATCACGCCCGACTCCTCTGTGCCTGCAGCCACAGCGCGAAACTCCTCTTCCCCTGCCGCCCGCTCCTCCCCCGCTGCAGCAGGGCGCCAACTCCCGCCGAGCACGCCCACCTCACCCGTGGTGCGCGCAGTGATCCCCCATCGGCTCCATCGGCAGGTCGAGCATCGGGTTGCCGTCGAAGAACCCGACCGGCTTGAGGTGGAACCCGGCGCGAGCGACGGGCATGACGGGCCAGTCCTCCGGCCGCACGATGTGGTGCACGCCGACGGTGTACCAGCAGACGAGGTCGGCGTCGACGAGCGGCCGGTCTCCCGCGATGAACTTCGACACGCCCTGGTCGTCGGGCTGCTGCGCGATGTACTCGCCGGCGGCGTAGCGCTCGCGCGGCGAGAACGCGGTCACCCAGAGCTGCTTCGTGGCGAAGCGGCCGCGCTCGAACTGTTGCGACCCAGGCATCGCGAAGAACGGTGCCGCAGCGCCGGGCTCGATCAGGTAGCCGGGGCGACCGCCCACGCCGTTGACCGTGTCCGACGAGGTGACGATCCACGACCGCGCGGTCGACGGCGAGGCGTCGCGCGCGGCCTGCGCCTCCGACTCGAGCCGTGTGCGCTGCACCTGCCAGGCGCTCCCCCACGGGTTGTCCGGCCCGGCCGGCAGGGCCGCCGAGTTCAGCTCGTCGATGCTGTTGCGCTGGCCGTCGACCTGCATGTCGAGTCGCACGCTGAAGAAGTGCTGGTGGTGCGGCCCGTACAGCTGCGGGGCGACCTGCGTGCCGAAGCCCGGCTCGCCGCCGGGGGCGACCGCGCCGGGCAGGAGCGCCCCGGTGGAGATGATGCCGGTCAGCTTGACCTCGAGCTCGATGGAGCCGTCGAGGTGGATGTTCCAGTAGAAGCCGTAGTCGTAGTTGCCGACGGTGACGAAGAACGAGATGACGAGTCGCCGGTTGCGGCGCACCTCGCCGCGGCCGTCGCGGTACTCGGTGTGCTTCCAGCCGATGCCCGCGTCTTCCTCGTGCACACAGATCCCGTTCGGGATCACGACCGGTGCGCCCTCCTGGTCGTTCACGACCGCGTCGAGGTACAGGATCTCGCCCACGCAGTCGCAGCCGAGCTCCAGCGAGTTCGCCAGCACCCCGAGCCCGTACTCGCCCTCGTCGAAGACGTTCTTGTTCCAGTGGGTGGCCGCAGGATCGCCGTAGGGCACGTACATCTCGGAGACGGAGCCGCGGTAGAGGATCGGCCGCAGGCGCTCGCCGTCCTGGTAGCGGACATCCTGCAGGATCACGCCCTCCCTCGGCGTGTACCCGACCTGGAGGCGCCACGGCCCCCACGACAGCGAGTGCCCGTCGAGCACGACGCTGGAGCCCTGCGGCTGCGAGATCTCGATCGGCTTCATCTGCTCGCGCGGACCGGTCTGTGGAGGGTACTGCGTCGGCAGCGACCAGAGCCCCTCCTCGAAGTTGCCGGTGGTCGGCGGCAGCGGGACGACGCCGTGATCGGTGACCTCGAGGACCTCCCAGGTGTCCATGTCGATGGTCACGATGAGGCCCTCGACGGGGTGGGCGTAGCCGTTGTCGTACTGGCCCATCCGCACGAAGGTCAGCAGCCTCGCAAGCCTCCGGTCGGGAGCGTCGCCCGGGCCGGTGTAGCCCGACGACCACTTGTCGATCATGGCGCTGTCGAAGTCGTCGACCCCGCGGAGGCGCATGGCCGCCTGCCAGCGCGGATCCTTCCGCACGAGGTCTTCCGAGAGGTCGAACTCCTCGACCGTGATGGGCGGCTGCACGCCCTCGATGTGCTCGAAGCTCACCACCCGGTCGCCGGAGAGAGACACGACGGCCTCGTACGTCTTGTGCTCGGACGTCTCGCGGATGAGCGCGAACCCCTGGCGGTCCCACTCGTCGCCGGGCTGCCAGGAGACGACGTCGGCCTTCGGCGGGTCGAACGTCTCGATGAAGACGAACCGCGACGTGCTGCCGAGCGACCGGTCGCGGCGCAGGATCGCGGAGACCTGCCCGATCTCGCTGGCGGACAGGGGCTCGAGGGGATGCGTCGGCATGTCACGACCGTAGTGGTGGCCGCTGACATCCCCGCACTGCCGGAACGGAGTGATTGACTGCCTTTATGTCAGCACCCACCGGCGTCACCCTCCAGCTCGATCACGACGGACCCTTCGACGTCTACGTCGCCTCACCGCCCGAAGGGGTCGAGGTCAAGGGCGGCCTCGTAGTCATCCATGAGATCTGGGGTCTCGTCGACCAGATCCGCGGGGTCGCCGACCGCTTCGCCGCCGAGGGCTGGGTCGCCGCAGCGCCCGACATCCTCAGCCGCGGCGGCATCCAGCCCGACCTCGGCGAGGAGCTCATGGCGATCCGCGCCGGCGACGACGAGGAGGCGAAGAACGACGCCCAGACCCGCATGCGCGAGGCATCGACTCCGATGCGGTCGCCGGAGTTCGGCGCCTGGGCCGTCGGCGCCCTGTCGAAGGTGGTCGACCACCTCGAGAGCAGCGCAGGATGCCAGGGCCACGTCGCGGTCACCGGCTTCTGCTTCGGCGGCAGCTACAGCTTCGCTCTCACAGCCTCCGACGGCCGCGTGCAGGCGGCGGTCCCGTTCTACGGTGCACCGCCCGAGACGGCCGACCTCCCGCGCATCGAGGCGCCGGTCCTCGCCTTCTACGGCGACGAGGACGAGCGGCTGATCGAGACGCTCCCGGAGGTCACCCGGGCGATGGAGGCGGCCGGCGTCGACTTCGCGCCCGTCGTCTACCAGGGCACCGGCCACGCGTTCTTCAACGAGCAGAACCCGCACGCCTACGACGCCGGGTACGCCGAGTCGGCCTGGCGGACGACGCTGGCGTTCCTCGAGGAGCACGCCGCGCGCTGATCCTGCGCGGCACTGATCCTGCGCGGCGCTGATCCTCCGTGGCGCTGATCTTGCGCCGCACTGAACAGGCTCCGGGTCGTGGCGAGACCGGTCAGGTGCCGGTCGACCCTGTCACGACCGGCACACCGCGGCGCGGTCGAGCCAGCAGCACGACGGCCACCAGCGCGAGGAGCGCCACCCCGACGATCACGGGCGCTCCGACGTCGACGGCGTGCTGCAGTCCTCCCGCCGTCGCCTCCGCCCCGAGCCAGAGCGCCGCGGCACCCTGCACCAGGTAGGCGACGAGGTACACCGCCGACAGGGTGCCGGCGCGGTGGTGTGCCGGTGCGAACCGGCCGACGATCTGGAGTCCGCCGGCGAACAGGAGGCTGTAGCCGACCCCGGCGAGCACGCAGAAGGCGAGGAACAGGCCGAGCGACTGCAGGGAGGCGGCGAGGACGAGGGCTGCGAAGCCGAGTGCGGTCGCACCGAAGGCGATGGGGACGGCGACGATGAGCGGGATTCTGCGCGAGGCGAGCGCGACCACGCCGATGACGACCATCGACAGCGCGATGATGGCACCGGTGACGAAGGCATTGCTGCTGCCGATGAGCTGCTTGCCGATCGAGGCGCCGAGCGACAGCACGACGGCGCCGAGAGCGTACGACGCGCTGATGCAGACCGCCGCTGCCGCCACCGCACCCCAGAGGGAGCGCGGCACCGAGACGCCCCGCGGCCTCCAGCGCCTGGCCGACGGGTCGCGGTCGCCCTCGAGCCGCCAGACGAGCACGAGCACGACGACCTCGACGGCCAGCAGCACCCAGTAGGTCAGGTGCAGCGGGAACGGCGCGTACTGCACGAGCGCGCCGCCGAGCAGGGTCGCGAAGACGAGCCCGACCGCGGTCGACGCCGTGCTGATCGCCCCGGTCCGCGCCGAGTTGGCAGGGCCCGCGATGTCGATCATCTTCGCCGTCGCCGGGCTCAGCGAGAGTCCGACGCCGAGGCCCATGAAGGCGCGCCCGACCAGCACCCAGCCGACGTCGGGAGCCACCGCGAAGAGCAGCACGCCGACGATCGACGAGACGACGCCGAGCAGGATCGACGCGCGCCGCCCGATGGAGTCGCTGAGGTCGCCGAAGACGAGCAGGACGACGACCAGCACGAGCGGGTACACCGCGAAGATCGACGTGGTCAGCAGCGGCGTCAGGTGCCAGTCGGTCGAGTACAGCGGATACACCGGCGTCGCCGCGCCGCTGGTCCAGAGCGCGAGCGCGAGGACGGCGGCGCAGGTCCAGAAGGCGAGGCGGTTGCGTGCGGGCATGCGGCGACCCTAGCAGCCTGGATACGAAAGTCCAACTGAGGTAGGATGGGGTCATGCCATCGCGTCCGTGCCCCGACCCCGCCTGCGGCATCGCCCGCAGTCTCGACGTCCTCGGCGAGCGCTGGGCTCTGCTCATCGTTCGCGACGCGATGCTCGGCCGCACGCGCTTCTCGGAGTTCCGCTCGCACCTCGGCGTCTCCCCCGACATCCTCGCGGCGCGTCTGGCGTCGCTGGTCGACTTCGGCGTCCTGACCCGCGAGACCTACCGCGAGCCCGGCGAGCGCGAGCGCGAGGAGTACCTCCTCACCGACGCCGGCCGTGCCCTCGCTCCGGTGCTCTCGGCGCTCGGGAGCTGGGGCCTCGAGCACCGGCCCGTCGATGCAGGATCCCGCATCACGTTCACCGACCCCGACTCCGGCGCGCCCGTCCGCCTCGCGTTCCTCGCCCCCGACGGCCGCGAGGTGGCGCCCGGCGCGCTGCGGGTCACCCGCTCCGAGCAGCCCGCGTAGCCCCGGTCAGACCGCGGCGTCAGCCCGTGCGACCACGTCGCGCCGGCACCGGGAACGCCTCCCGCAGGTGCCCGCTCGACAGCACCACGGCGATCCCGACCATGAGCCCCGAGAACACCCACTGCTCGACGACCATCCAGAACGGGTAGAGCCCGGGCAGGCTGGCGACGACGATCGTCACGAGCGGGAAGATCCTCGAGAAGAGCCGCAGCCGGGCGAACGCCCAGTAGTAGCCGAGCTGCGCGCGCCAGGCGAACACGTAGAGCGACAGGGTGATGAGCAGCACCACCGTCGACCGGAACCACACGGCCCACGGAACGGCGACGCCGTCGGCGGCCAGCAGGATCGCGATCACCACGGCCGTCAGCCCGACCACCGTCTCGCCGACCAGCAGCCAGCGGATGCGCTGGAACGCCCGGACCGTGCGCGGGTGCTCCCGCATGTCCTCGCGGACGACGACAGCGTGCTGCCGCCCGCCGGCGAGCCGGTCGACGCGGAAGGTCTGGAACAGGGCGTCGACGAGGGCGCCGAGGGTTCCGGGCGGCGGCGTCGATGCGGTCATGGCCTAGGCATTCTCGCACGCCGCGAGGCGGACGAGGCTGTGCCGGCAGCGGTACCGAAAACGGCGCCGCAGGACGGCAGCGGCGCCAGTCCGCGGACCGGTGTCGCTGCCGTCCTGTGGCGCCGACGGGGTTAGGCCCGCTTGCGCTTCTCGCGCACGCGCATGTTGACCGTGATCGGCGTGCCCTCGAACCCGAAGATCTCGCGCAGGCGCCGGGTGATGAACCTGCGGTACTGCGGGTCGAGGAACCCGGTCGTGAAGAGCACGAACGTCGGCGGCCGGTTCGCGGCCTGGGTGCCGAACAGGATGCGGGGCTGCTTGCCGCCGCGCACCGGGTGCGGGTGCTCCTGGGTGAGCTCGGCGAGCAAGGCGTTGAACTTGCCGGTGGGGATGCGGGTGTCCCACGACTCGAGGGCGAGCTCGAGCGCCGGCACGAGCTTCTCGAGGTGGCGGCCGGTCTTGGCCGAGATGTTGACGCGCGGCGCCCACGAGACGTGGTCGAGATCCTGGTCGATCTCGCGCTCGAGGTAGCGGCGGCGGTCGTCGTCGAGGAGGTCCCACTTGTTGAAGGCGAGCACGAGCGCGCGCCCGGACTCGAGGACGAGGTCGATGATGCGGAGATCCTGCGTCGAGATCTGCTCGGTGACGTCGAGGACGACGACGGCGACCTCCGCCTTCTCGAGGGCTGCCGAGGTGCGGAGCGACGCGTAGAAGTCGGCGCCCTGCTGGAGGTGGACGCGCTTGCGGATGCCGGCGGTGTCGACGAAGGTCCAGATGCGACCGCCGATCTCGACCTGTTCGTCGACCGGGTCGCGGGTCGTGCCGGCGATCTCGTTGACGACGACGCGCTCTTCGCCGGCGGCCCGGTTGAGGAGCGACGACTTGCCGACGTTCGGGCGACCCAGGATCGCGACGCGGCGGGGCCCGCCGATCTCCTCCTTCGCTACCGTGGAGACGGCCGGGAGCATGGTCATCGCCTTGTCGAGCAGGTCGGCGACGCCGCGGCCGTGGAGGGCGGAGACGGGGAACGGCTCGCCGAGGCCGAGGCTCCAGAGCTCGGTCGCCTCGATCGCCTTGCGGTCGTCGTCGGTCTTGTTGGCGACGAGCAGCACGGGCTTGTGCGTGGCGCGGAGCATGCGGACGACGTGCTCGTCGGTGGAGGTCGCGCCCACGTTCACGTCGACGACGAAGAGCACGGCGTCGGCGAGGTCGACGGCGATCTCGGCCTGCATGGCGACGGAGGCGTCGATGCCGATGGCGTCGGGCTCCCACCCGCCGGTGTCGACGATCGTGTAGCGGCGCCCGGCCCACTCGGCCTTGTACGAGACGCGGTCGCGCGTGACGCCCGGCTTGTCTTCGACGACGGCCTCGCGGCGGCCGATGATGCGGTTGACGAGCTGCGACTTGCCGACGTTCGGGCGCCCGACGATCGCGAGCACCGGCAGGGCCGGTGCGTAGGTGATCGCGTTCGGGTCCCAGTCGCCGGACTCGAGGACGTCGAGGTCCTCGTCGTCGAGCTCGTAGTCGCCGAGGCCCTGCTTGAGGGCGGAGGCGCGCTGCTCGGCGTCGACGTCGTCGAGGGTCGCCAGGCGGTCGGCCATCGAGTCGTCGAACTCGGGGAAGTCGTCCTTCGACGATGCTGTATCGCTTGCCACGGGTGGCTCCTTGGGTGTTGGTGCTCGGCGCCCTCAGCCGTTCGCGACGGGCGCGGTGGCGGTGGAACGCACGAGCTCGACGACGGCCTGAACCGTCTGATCGAAGTCGAGGTGAGTGGAGTCGAGAGTCGTGACGCCTTCGGCGGCAGTCATGAAGTCGACCACTCTGCTGTCCTGCTGGTCTCGTCTCGACAGCTGCCTGGCAGTTTCTTCGGCACTCTGCCCCGTGACCTCCGCGGAACGCCTGGCCATTCTAACCTCTTCGGACGCCGTCAGCAGGATGCGCACCTGGGCATCCGGCGCGACGACGGTCGTGATGTCGCGGCCCTCCGTCACGATGCCCGGCTTCGAGGTGCCCTGGATGATCCTGCGGAAGAGGTCGACGAGGTGCTGCCGGACCTCCGGGAGCTTCGAGACGTGCGCCACCGACGAGGTCACGCGGGGGGTGCGGATCTCGTCGGTGACGTCGCGGCCGTCGACTCGGACGAAGGTCTCGTCGGGGTCGGTGCCGATCTCGTAGTCGAACGCGGGCAGAGCGGCGATCACGGCCGCGGCGTCGTCGAGGTCGACGCCCGACTGCACCGCGTGGAGGGCGAACGCGCGGTACGCCGCCCCGGTGTCCTGGTAGTCGAAGCCGAGCGCACGGGCGGCGGCGCGGCTGACGCTCGACTTCCCGCTGCCGGCCGGACCGTCGACGGCGACGACGACGGGCGTGTAGAGGTCGCTGTCGCGGTACCGCTCGAGGAGGTCGTCCTTCCAGGCGGCGAGACCCTCCGACGAGTCGGGGACGCCGGGGAGGGAGGGGGTCGGGTCGTTCGTCATTGCTCTCCTGCGGTGGGGTCAGTGGTCTGCTGCGGCGACGTTCCAGCCGCGGCGCACGAGCTCCTCGATGAGGCGCTCCTCGTGCTCGGGGACGACGCTCACCTCGGCGAGGCCGAACTGCGCGCCCGGCGAGTGCTCGAGGCGGAGGTCTTCGAGGTTCACGCCGATCTCGCCCATCTCGGTGAGGAGGAGGCCGAGCTGGCCGGGGGTGTCGTCCACCAAGACGACGACCTGCCGGAACGTCTTCGACTGGCCGTGCTTGCCGGGGAGCCGGGCGACGCCGGCGTTCCCCGCGCCGATGCTCTCGGCGATCGCGCGGAGGGCGCCGGGCTCCGTCGGGGCTTCAAGCGCGTCGATGACGCGGTCGAGGTCGGTGCGGAGGTCGCGCAGCACCTCGACGACGGTCGAGGCGTTCGCGCCGAGGATCTGGACCCACAGGCCCGGGTCGCTGGCGGCGATCCTGGTGACGTCGCGGACGCCCTGGCCGGCGAGGCCGAGCGAGGCGTCGGGGGCGTCGCGGAGCCGGGCGGCCATGAGCGACGCGACGACCTGCGGCGTGTGCGACACGACGGCGACTCCCGCGTCGTGCGACTCCGGCGTCATCTCGACGGGTGTCGCGCCGAGGTCGAGGATGAGGTCTTCGAGGGCCGCGGCAGCCCGGTACGAGATGCCGTCGTGGCCGGCGACGACCCAGGGGCGCCCGATGAAGAGGTCGGCGCGCGCGGAGAGGGGGCCGCCGCGCTCCCGGCCGGCCATCGGGTGAGAGCCGATGTAGCGCGACACGTCGGCGCCGCGGCGCTCGAGCTCGCGCAGAGGGGCCACCTTGACGCTCGCGACGTCGGTCACCAGGGCCTCCGGATACGACCGGAGCTCGCGCTCGACGACCTGCGCGGTGACGTCCGGCGGCACGCACACGACGATGAGCCGCGGGTCGTCGCCTTTGGCCGCGGCTCGCCCGGCGCCGTAGTCGACGGCGAGGTCGCGTGCGGCCGGCGACACGTCGTCGAGCACCACGTCGACGCCCTGTGCTCGGAGACCGAGCCCGATGCTCGCCCCGAGGAGACCGGAGCCGACGACGCGGACGGTACCGGCGGTCCGCTTCGGCGCAGGATCCGCGGAGGTCATCGCTGCCCGCCTCGCCGGCGCTCGTCCTGCTGCTTCCGCACCTGCGAGCGCCGACTCGGGGCTCCGGCCTTGGGCGCGCGGCCTCCGGTCACGTCGCCGTTGAGCGCGACCCGGCGGTCGCCGTTGCTGTCGTACTGCTTCTTCGGCACGCGGCGATCCTGCGCACCACGGTCGTCGCCCTGGCCGGGCATCTGCCCGCGGCGGCTCTCGTCGCGCGCGTCGCGCTCGGGCTCGAACTCCTCGTCGTCCTCGTCGTAGTACTCCTTGTCGGACTCCGCCACGTCGTCCTCGACGTCCGCGACGAGCTCCACACCCGACTCGTCTTGAGAATCCTGGACCGCCGCGGTGACCTCCACCCGGCCGAGCCCGGCATCGCGCGCGATGGTGAGGATCTCGCCGAGCTCGTCGCGGGTGAGGTCGCGGACCTCGCCGATCCGGAGGCTTCCGAGGTTCAGCGGCCCGAACTGGCGACGGACCAGATCGATCACGGGGTGTCCGACCGCGTCGAGCATGCGGCGGACGATCCGGTTGCGCCCCGAGTGCAGCGTGATCTCGACGATGCTCGTGCCCGACGCCTTGCCGGTGCCGCGGTCGACGATGCGCGCCGAGTCGGCGTGGATCTCGCCGTCGTCGAGCTCGATGCCGGCGATCAGCCTCTTGATGGTCGCGGGCGTGATGGAGCCCTCGACCTTGGCGATGTACGTCTTCAGGACACCGAACGACGGGTGCGCGAGCACGTGCGCCAGCTCGCCGTCGTTCGTCAGGATCAGGAGGCCGCTCGTCTCGGCGTCGAGTCGGCCGACGTTGAACAGCCGCTCCTCGTAGTGCCTGGTGAACTCGGTCAGGTCGGGCCGGCCGCGCTCGTCTCGGAGCGACGACACCACGCCGACGGGCTTGTTGAGCATGAGGTAGCGCCTCGACGGGTCGAGCTGGACCGCCTGCCCGTCGACCACGACGCGGTCCACCGCAGGATCGACCCGACGCCCGGGCTCCCGGACGACCTCGCCGTTGACCGTCACGCGGCCCGCCGCGATCAGGTCTTCGGAGACGCGGCGGCTCGCGATGCCGGCCGCCGCCATGACCTTCTGGAGGCGCTCGCCCTGGGGGGCCGCCTCGTGATCCTGCGCTCGCACGCTCTGCCGGTCGTCGTCACTCGCTGCCATCGCCGAAGCCTCCTGTGCCGTCGGCGAGCAGCGGCGAGATCAGCGGCAGCTCGTCGAGGGAGTTGATGCCGAGGTGCGTCAACAGCAGCTCGGTCGTCTCGTAGTTGATCGCGCCGGTCTCGGCGTCGGTGAACGACTCGGTGATCAGGCCGCGGCCGAGGAGCGTGCGGACCACGCTGTCGACGTTCACGGCCCGGATCTGCGCGATCGCACCGCGGGTGATCGGCTGCTTGTAGGCGATGACCGCGAGGGTCTCGAGGGCCGCCTGCGAGAGCCGGGTCGGGTTCTGCGTGAGGACGAAGTCGCGGACGATCGGGTCGAACTCCTCGCGCACGTAGAAGCGCCAGCCGCCGCCGACCTCGCGGAGCTCGAAGCCGCGTCGCACGCCCGGCTGTCCGTCGCCGCGGTCGACCCCGTCGAAGTCGGCGACGAGCGTCTCGACCGCCCGACGGACGGCGGGCACGGGAGCCCCGACGGCGGTGGCGAGCGCGACGAGGCTCTGCGGCTCGTCGGCGACCATCAGGATCGCCTCGAGGGTGCGGGCGAGCGGGACACCGGGTGCGGGCATCTCGGCCTGCGCGATGTCCGGCCCGTTCGTCTCGACGCCGTCGGTCTCAGCCGTCATAGTCGGCCCCCAGGTTCGCGAGGTTCTCTTCGGTCCAGTGCTCGGCGGTCCAGCGGATGGTGAGCTCGCCGAGCGGCTCGACCTGCTCGAAGCTCAGCGAGGCGTGCCGGTAGAGCTCCAGGATCGCGAGGAACCTCGCCACGACGACGCCCTTGACGTCGATCCCGTCGATCAGCTCTCGGAAGCTCAGGACGGCGCCCCGCCGCAGCATCGCCACGACGATCGCCGCCTGCTCGCGGATGCTCACGAGCGGGGCGTGCAGGTGATCGAGCCCGACGGTCGGGACCTCGCGGGGCGTCATCGCCATCGCGGCGAGCGCGGCGAAGTCGTCGGGCGACAGCGTCCAGACGAGCTCGGGAGTGGAGACGCGGAACTTCTGCTCGAGGCGGACGCTCCGCGCGTGCCGCTCGCCCTCGGCCACGCCGCGCGTGGCGAACCAGTCGGCGGCCTGCTTGAAGGCGCGGTACTGGAGGAGGCGGGCGAACAGGAGGTCGCGGGCCTCGAGGAGCGCGACGTCCTCGGCGTCGACGAGCTCGCCCTGCGGCAGGAGGCCGGCGACCTTGAGGTCGAGGAGGGTCGCCGCGACCACCAGGAACTCGCTCGCCTTGTCGAGCTCCTCGCCGGTGTCGAGTCCGCGGAGGTAGGAGAGGAACTCGTCGGTGACGGCGCTCAGGGCGATCTCGGTGATGTCCATCTCGCGCTTCGTGATGAGCGAGAGGAGGAGGTCGAACGGGCCGGAGAAGTTGCTCAGGCTGACGCGGAAGTCGGTGTCGGTGGCCGCCTCGACGTCGGCCGAGGGGTCGACCAGGTCGGCGTGCGTGGTCGCCTCAGGCTGCGGCGCCACGGGCGATCAGCTCTCTCGCCAGCTGGCGGTAGGCCTCGGCGGCCGGGTGCGACGGCGCGAACTGGTTGATCGGCGCGGCCGCGACGGAGGCGTCGGGGAATTTCACCGTGCGCGTGATGACCGTCTGCAGCACGCTGTCGCCGAACGCGTCGACGACGCGCTCGAGCACCTCGCGGCTGTGCAGCGTGCGGGAGTCGTACATGGTCGGCAGGATGCCGTCGAGCTGGATGTCCTCGTTGAGGCGGTCGCGCACCTTGTCGATCGTCTCGACGAGGAGGGCCACGCCGCGGAGCGCGAAGAACTCGCACTCGAGCGGGATCAGGACGCCGTGCGCCGCCGTCAGCGCGTTGACCGTCAGGATGCCGAGCGACGGCTGGCAGTCGACCAGGATCACGTCGTAGTCGTCGCGCACCTTGCGGAGCACCCGCGCCAGGATCTGCTCGCGGGCGACCTCGTTGACGAGGTGGACCTCGGCGGCCGAGAGGTCGATGTTGGCGGGGATCACGTCGAGGCCCGGCACGTTCGTGCCCTGGATGACCTCGTGCGGGTCTTTGACGGTGCCGATGAGGAGGTCGTAGACGGTGGGCACGTCGTGCGTCCGGACGCCGAGGCCTGCGCTCAGGGCGCCCTGCGGGTCGAAGTCGACGGCGAGGACCTTGCGCCCGTACTCGGCCAGCGACGCCCCGAGGTTGATGCTCGTGGTCGTCTTGCCGACGCCGCCCTTTTGGTTGCACAGGGAGATGATCCGCGCAGGACCGTGCCCGTCGAGCTCCCGAGGGACGGGGAACACGGTCACGGGTCGCCCGGTCGGCCCCAGGGCCGGCGGGGCCACGGCCGGCGCGGCCACGGCCTCGCGGTCGTCGGTGCTCGGGTTCGGCGTCGTGCTCACCCCGCTATCGTACCGGCGCTCGCGTGTCGGCCTCGGGCACTCCCCCGGCGCTTCCTCTTTCCGTTCCTCCTCGCGGCTCCGGACGCCGAGCGGCCACGATCCGCCCTCGGCCGCGGCCCCCGGGGCGGATTCTGGCCGCTCGGCTACGCCGTCCCTCCGGACGTCGCGGCCTGCACCTCGAGGTTCTCATCGACGGATGAGGAGCCACCCACAGGCCAGATGAGCGTGCTTCCTGGCCTCCTTACCCTGCAGTCGGTCATGATAAATGACACATGTCTTGTGCTGGTGGCCACAAGTCGAGTAGACCTGGTCGTGGCCGGCCTCTTCGAGGTCCGCAGGGGCCTTTCTCCTGAAAGGCGAGAAAATGAAGAAAATCACGACACTCGCTCTGGCCTGTTTTGTTCTCGGGAGCATGATCGTTGCGGTGCCTGCTCACGCCACCGTCTCTGCTCCTCCGGCGTCATCGCCGACGCTCGACTTCACGCCGGAGCAGATCCACGAGGCGGTAGCGGAATTCCAGCAGGCCGGCATCGTCCAGAAACAGCTCGTCTCATCCTCGGGCGACCTCACGAGCACAGTAGATCTCGGCCGTGGCGTGACTCTCGATCTCGTCGAGCCTTCAAGGAAGACGAGTCGACTCAGCGCGGGCCGGGACAACAACGGTGCGTACGTTCAGTTCAACACGATCGATCAGCAGGCGATCATCGGCGGCGGAGGGTGGGCCATGACCGCGGGCCTGTGCGTTCTGATCGGCGGTCCGACTCTCGGCATCGGGTGCGGCGTTGTGACCGCCATCATGATCGTCGTCACTGCGGCAGGAGCGACGAACGGAGGCGCCTGTTCGCAGAACAAGCAGCTGAGGGTCTGGATCACGAACACCGGAGCGAAGAATCCGAAATGCGTGTGAGAACGAGTCCCCTGCTCCGCAGCCGGTTGTTCGCGGTCCTCGTCTCCGGCGCTGTCCTGGTCGCCGGCTACTGGGTCACGTCGCCCTACGACCTCAGCTGGGGTACTGCGATCGTCCGCACCCTGTGGATCTTTCCCGCCGTCTGCTACGTCGGTGGGAACATCCGTTACCACCGAGACAGGCGTCGGAACCGCACCTGATGTGGCTTGATGCGTCCTCGTCGGCCGGCTCAGGCCGGCGAGGACGCACGCTCCTCCGCAGCAGCACGCGCCTCCCGCTCCCCCGGCCGCCAGCGGGCGCGCGGGTGCGCCTGCCCGTAGGCGTCGCGGAGCGCGTCGGCCGTGACGAGCGTGTAGATCTGCGTCGTGGCCACCGATGCGTGCCCGAGCAGCTCCTGCACCACGCGGACGTCGGCCCCGCCCTCGAGCAGGTGCGTCGCGAACGAGTGCCGGAGCGTATGCGGCGACACCTCCATCGGGAGACCCGCCCGCGACGCCGCACCCTGGATGATCAGCCACGCGTTCTGCCGCGAGACCCTGGCCCCGCGCGTCCCGAGGAACAGCGCCGGCGTCGCGCTCCCCCGCACCGAGAACAGCGGCCGGGCCCGCACGAGGTACGCGTCGATCGCCCTCCGCGCGTAGCCCCCGAGCGGCACGATCCGCTGCTTGCTGCCCTTGCCGAACAGGCGCACCACGTCGCCCTCGATCACGTCGTCGACGTTCAGGGCCACGGCCTCCGACACCCGGGCTCCGGTCGCGTAGAGGAGCTCGAGCAGCGCCTTGTCGCGCAGCCGCGTCGGCTCGTCGCCGTCCGTCGCTCCGAGGAGGGCCTCCACCTCGGCGACCGAGATGGCCTTGGGCAGTCGGGCGGGCAGCTTCGGCGGTCGCGTGGTCGTGGTCACGTCGTCGTCGACGAGGCCCTCCTCGGCGACGAACCGGTGGAAGCCCTTCACGCTCGACACGACCCGCGCGATCGAGGAGGCTCCGAGCGGCGTCTGCCGGGTGGCCAGGTGCGTCGGGAACTCCGCGACGTCCGCGCTGGTGACGCGCGCAGGATCCTGCACCCCCCGCTCGTCGAGGAACAGAGCGTACAGCGCCAGGTCGCGCCGGTACGCCGCCACCGTGTGCGGGGAGAGCCCGCGCTCGACGGTCACGTGCCGGAGGTACCGGCTCACGGCGTCGGCCATCGAGGTCATGCTGACGAGGCTAGGCCGTACGGGCCTTCTGGAGCGTCAGCGACCGAGCTTGGCGTGGAGCGCCAGCGCCGAGATCGACAGGATCGAGTTGTGCAGCCGCCCCTCGAGGACGCCCAAGACGACCTCGTCGAGCGCGACCCAGCGCTTCTCTATGTCGGCCTCCTCGGCCTCCCGCTCGAACGCGCTCTCGGTGTCCGTCACACCCGTGGCGTGGAAGACGAAGAGCCGCTCGTTGCTGCCGCCGGGCGTCGAGTTGAAGGCGACGAGCGGCTGCCACTTGGACGCCTCCAGGTCGGCCTCCTCGCCGAGCTCGCGCTTCGCGGCCTCCAGCGGCGGCTCGCCGTCGACATCGAGGAGCCCCGCCGGGAGCTCCCAGTCGCGCGAGTGGACGGGGTGCCGGTACTGCTTGATGAGCAGGATCCGGCCCTCGTCGTCTTGCACGAGCACCGCCACGGCTCCCGTGTGATCGACGAACTCCCGCGCGATCGTGGAGTCGCCGTAGCGGAACTCCTCACGCTTGATGTTCCAGACGGCGCCGCGGTAGACGGTCTCGGACGACGTGATCTCGACGTCGAAGTCGTCGTCCTGCAGGAGATCCTGCGCTTCAGCCGGCACGACGGCGTCAGCGGGCACTGTCCGCCACCTCGAACAGGCGCGTCGAGTTCTGACGCTCGAGGGCGGCGGTGACGAGCCCGGCGAACAGCGGGTGGGCGTTGTTCGGGCGCGAGCGCAGCTCGGGGTGCGCCTGCGTGCCGATGTAGTACGGGTGCTCGGCGCGGTCGAGCTCGACGTACTCGACGAGGGTGCCGTCGGGCGAGGTGCCGGAGAAGACGAGCCCGGCGTCGGCGATCTGCTCGCGGTAGTGATTGTTGACCTCGTAGCGGTGGCGGTGGCGCTCCTCGACGAGCTCGGAGCCGTAGACCTCGGCCGCGAGCGAGCCCTCGAGGAGTGCTGCCGGGTAGAGGCCGAGGCGCATGGTGCCGCCGAGGTCGCCGCCGGCGAGGATGTCGACCTGCTCGGCCATCGTCGCGATGACGGGGTACTCGGTGTCGGGGTCGAACTCCGACGACGACGCGCTGAGGAGGCCCACCTTGTGCCGGGCGTACTCGATGACCATGCACTGGAGGCCGAGGCAGAGGCCCAGGGTCGGCACGCCGTTCTCGCGCGCGAACCGGAGCGCGCCGAGCTTGCCCTCGATGCCGCGGATTCCGAAACCGCCCGGCACGCAGATGCCGTCGACGTCGGCGAGCGCCTTCGCAGCGCCCTCGGGGGTCTCGCAGTCGTCAGACGGGATCCAGCGGAGCGACACCTTGGTCTGCTGCGCGAATCCGCCGGCCTTCAGGGCCTCGGTGACGCTGAGGTAGGCGTCGGGCAGGTCGATGTACTTGCCGACGAGGCCGATGGTCACCTCGTGCTTGGGCTCGTGGACCGCGCTCAGGATCGGGTTCCACCCGGTCCAGTCGACGGCTCCCGCCTTGTCGAGACCCAGGTGGGCGATGATGTACGCGTCGAGGCCCTGCTCGTTGAGCATGGCCGGGATCTCGTAGATGCTCGGCACGTCCCGGGCGTTGACCACGGCGTCTTCGTCGACGTCGCACATCAGCGCGATCTTGCGGCGGTTCGACTCGGTGACGGGCCGGTCGCTCCGGAGGACGAGGGCGTCGGGCTGGATGCCGATTGCGCGGAGGGCCGCGACCGAGTGCTGGGTGGGCTTCGTCTTCTGCTCGCCGGAGGCGCCCATGAACGGCACGAGCGAGACGTGGACGAAGAAGACGTTCTTGCGGCCGAGCTCGTGGCGCACCTGGCGGGCCGACTCGAGGAACGGCTGGCTCTCGATGTCGCCGACCGTGCCGCCGACCTCGGTGATGATGACGTCGGGCTGGGGCTCGTCGGAGGCCTGCAGGCGCATGCGCCGCTTGATCTCGTCGGTGATGTGCGGGATCACCTGGACGGTGTCGCCGAGGTACTCGCCGCGGCGCTCCTTGGCGATGACCGTCGAGTAGATCTGCCCGGTCGTGACGTTCGCACCCTGGTTGAGGTTGATGTCGAGGAACCGCTCGTAGTGCCCGATGTCGAGGTCGGTCTCGGCGCCGTCGTCGGTGACGAACACCTCGCCGTGCTGGAACGGGTTCATCGTGCCCGGGTCGACGTTGAGGTACGGGTCGAGCTTCTGCATCACGACGCGGAGACCGCGGGCCGTGAGGAGGTTGCCGAGGCTGGCGGCCGTGAGGCCCTTGCCGAGAGAGGAGACGACGCCGCCGGTGACGAAGATGTGCTTCGTCGTCTTGGGGGCCCCCGAGGAGCCCGCACCGCCGTCCTGGACCGAGTTCTGATTGACCACCACGGGCTTCCATCCTACGTCACTCATCGTTCGCGCCGAAGCGCCTGGCGTTACAACCGTGTATCGGCGGGCGCGCCCGCGCGTGTCGCGGCGAGCTCCAGGAGCTCCCTCGCGTGCTCGAGCCCGCTCTCGCTGTCGGGCAGCCCCGAGAGGAGCCTCGCCATCTCGGCGACGCGCTCCTCGCCGGTGAGCTGCTGGACGCTCGAGGCCGTCACCGCGCCCGAGGCGTCTTTCACGACGCGCAGGTGGTTGGTCGCGAAGGCGGCCACCTGAGCGAGGTGCGTGACGACGATCACCTGCGCCCGCTCGGCCAGGATCGCGAGGCGCCGACCGATCTCGATCGCGGCGGAGCCCCCGACGCCGGCGTCGACCTCGTCGAACACGAACGTCGGCACGTCGCTCGAGGCCGCCATGACGACCTCGATCGCGAGCATGACGCGGGAGAGCTCGCCGCCCGACGCGCCCCGGCCGAGCGCGCGCGGCTCGCTGCCGGAGTGCGGCTGCAGGAGGAGTTCGACCGTGTCGCCACCCGACGTGCCGAGGTCGTCGCGCGGTGCGACCCGGACGACCAGGCGTGCGCCCGCCATGGCGAGCGCCTCGAGCTCGTCGGAGACGCGCCGGGCCAGGTCGTCACCGGACGCGCGGCGGAGATCGGTGAGCGCCGCAGCCCGCGCCAGGGCCTCCTCGTGGTGACGTTCCGCCTCGGCGGCGAGGGTCTCGACGCGGTCGTCGTCGCCGTCGAGCTCCATGAGGCGGGCCGAGCCGGTGTCGAGCAGGGCGATCGCGTCGTCGAGGGTGGGCCCGTGTTTGCGGACGAGTGCGCCGAGGGCTGCGCGGCGCTCCTGGACGGTCTCGAGCTCGCGCGACACGTCGGCGTCGAGCGACGACAGGTAGCTCGAGAGCCGAGAGCTCGTCTCGGACACCTGCACGCTCACCTCGGCGAGGAGGTCGCCGATGGCGCTGAGGTCGGGGTCGTGCTGGGCCACGCGCTCGATCTGGCGACGGGCCTCGTCGACGAGCGACAGGACGTCGCGGGTGCCGTCGACGGCGTCGGTCGACAGGACCTCGTGCGCGAGGCCGGCGGCCAGCCGGAGGTCTTCGGCGTTGCTGAGGCGCTCGGCCGTGGCGTCGAGCTCGACGTCTTCACCCGCCACCGGGGCCAGCGCCTCGATCTCGTCGATGGCGACCCGCAGGCGCTCCGCCTCGGCCGCCCGGGCGTCGCGGTCGCCGGTGATCTCGGCGAGCTCGCGCTCGGCCGTCTTCCAGGCCTCGTACGACTCCCGATAGGCGGCGAGGGCTGCCGCGAGCGGGGCACCGCCGTGCGCGTCGACTGCGGCGCGCTGCGCGGACGCCGACTTCAGGCGGATCTGCTCCGACTGTCCGTGGACGACGACCAGGTGGTCGGCGAGGTCGCCGAGGACGCCGTTCGGAGCCGAGCGCCCTCCCACGACGGCCCGACTGCGTCCTTCCGCCGAGACGATCCTGCTCAGGAGCAGTTCGCCGTCTTCGACGTCGCCGCCGGCGTCGCGGACCCGCTCGGCCACCGGGCCGTCGTCGGGCACCGTCCAGCGGCCGTCGACGACAGCCTGCCTGCTGCCCGACCGGACGGCGCCGCCGTCGGCCCTCTGCCCCAGCAGGAGCCCGAGAGCGGAGACGACCATGGTCTTGCCGGCGCCCGTCTCGCCCGTGACGGCCGTGAATCCGGGACCGAGCGCCAGGGTCGCCTGACCGATGACGCCGAGGTCGCGGATCGCGATGTCCTCGATCACGCGCGACTCACAGCGCGTCGGTGCGGGGGCCCTGCGGCCCCCGCCAGCCGGTGACCGGCAGGTGGAACTTCGCCACGAGCCGGTCGGTGAACGGAGCGCGGCGGAGGCGGGCCAGCCGGACGGCCTGCGGCGAGCGCCGGGCGACGACCCGGGCGCCGGGCTCGAGGGTGTGCGCGCGCCTCCCGTCGCACCAGAGGACGCCGGAGCCGTCGGTGCGGCTCAGGACCTCGACGGCGAACGACGACGACGGCCCGACGACCAGCGGTCGGGCGAACAGCGCGTGGGCGCTGAGCGGCACCAGGATCATGGCCTCGACCTCGGGCCAGACGACGGGCCCGCCGGCCGAGAAGTTGTAGGCCGTCGACCCGGTCGGGGTCGACATGACGACGCCGTCGCAGCCGAACGACGACAGCGGCCGCCCGTCGACCTCGATGACGACCTCGAGCATGCGCTCGCGCGAGGCCTTCTCGACCGTCGCCTCGTTCAGGGCCCAGGTCTCGTATACCTTCTTGCCGTCGACGAGCACGGCGACCTGGAGGGCGAAGCGCTCCTCGACCTCGTAGTCGAACGACAGCACGCGCTGCACCGTGTCGTAGAGGTCGTCGCGCTCGCTCTCGGCGAGGAAGCCGACGTGCCCGAGGTTCACGCCGATGATCGGCGCGCGGGTGCCGCGGGCGAGTTCGGCGGCGCGCAGGATCGTGCCGTCGCCGCCGAGCACGATCACCGACTCGATGTCGTCGATCTTGATGGTGTCGCCGAGCACGTCGACGCCCTCGAAGGTCGGCTCGGCGGTCTTGATGTCGTCGAACTCGTCGGGCGGCAGGACCGGCACGAGATCGACCGCGGCCAGGAGGCTGCAGACCTCGAGGGCGGCGTCGATGGAGTCGCGCCTGCCGGTGTGCGAGACGATCAGGATGTGGCGGGCGGCGCTCATCGGAGGCCTGCCCCGGAGGCAGGAACGGTGTGGTTTCGGATGATGCTCACCCTCTCGTCATCTCGTCGACTCGCGTGATCCATTCTGTCGGATTCACGCCGCCGCGGATCGCCAGGTGGACGCAGTACTCGCGGTTCCCGTTCGTGCCGACGATCGACGACGGCACGACGCCTACCGTGCCGAGCCCGAGGTCGTGCGCGGCCCAGAGCACGCGCTGCACCGCGTCGGAGCGGAGCCCCGCGTCGTGCACGATGCCCTCGCGGATGCCCTGGCGCCCGACCTCGAACTGCGGCTTGACGAGCAGGACGTAGTCGGCGTCGGCACCGACCGACGACACCAGCGCGGGCAGGATCATCGTCAGCGAGATGAACGACAGGTCGCCGACGACGAGGTCGATGCCGTCCGCGGCCGGTCCGTAGCCCAGGAGGTCGTCGCGAGTCAGGTACCTGGCGTTGGCGCCCTCGACGACGGTCACGCGGTCGTCGCCGCGGAGCCTCGGCACCAGCTGGCCGTGCCCCACGTCGAGGGCGACGACCGACCGGGCTCCCCGCTCGAGCAGCACCTGGGTGAAGCCGCCGGTCGAGGCGCCGACGTCGAGGGCGGCGCGCCCGCCCGGGTCGATGCCGAAGGCGTCGAGCGCCCCGAGGAGCTTGTGCGCGGCGCGGCTCACGTAGTGGTCGAGCCCCGCCACCTCCAGGGTCTGAGCGCTCCGCACAGGCGCCGACGCCTTGAGCACTGCCCGGCCGTCGACCGTCACGAGGCCGTCGGCGAGGAGCCGGTGCGCGTGGGTGCGCGACCTCGCGAGCCCGCGGGTGGTGAGAGCGATGTCGAGGCGCTCCGTCGGATCGGGGAGGTCGGCCGTCATCAACGCTTCGACGCGTCGCTGTCGAGCACCGACCGCAACTCGTCGTGGATCTGCACGAACGCGGCGGCGCGCTGCTGCAGCGGCTGCTGGTCGATGACCGTCAGCCGCGAGATGAGGCCGGCCCTGTCGTCGTTCTCTTCGCTCATGATCGGTCCACCCTAACCGTTGCCGCCGACACGGCCCGCAGGCTCTCCACAGCCGGCCGGCGACTACTCGTAGAGGGCAGGATCGACGACCAGGCCGTAGATCATGAGGCCGCTCCCCCACACCGCAGCGGCTCCGGCGCGGAGCAGATCCACGCGCGACGAGCCCTCCTCGACGACCTTCACCACGTTGCCGTGGAGAGACACCGCCGCGTCGCCGACCGTGAAGATCCGCGCGCCCCGTGCATCCTGCGACTCGACCGTCGCCGGGTAGACCTCGTCGAGACCGCGGAGATCGCCCAGGATGAAGTCGGGCCGCGACCCCTCGGGGGCCGCCAGCACCTGCTTGGCCTGGTCGATACCGGTCAGTACCAGCACCGACGGGATGCCGGCCTTGTTGGCCCCGATGATGTCGGTGTCGAGGCGGTCGCCGATGAACAGCGGCGACGAGGCGCCGAATTGCTCGAGGGCGGCGTCGAAGATGGCCTTCTCGGGCTTGCCTGCCACGAGCGGGAGCCTGCCAACCGCCGTGTGCACCGCGGAGACGAGGGTGCCGTTGCCGGGTGCGATGCCGCGCTCCTGCGGGATCGTCCAGTCCTGGTTCGTGGCGATCCACGGGATGTCGGCGGCCAGTGCGAACGACGCCTCGGCGAGATCGGTCCACGCCACCTCGGGGGCGAACCCCTGGATGACGGCGGCGGGGTGGTCGTCCGCCGAACGGGTCACCCGGAAGCCGGCGGCCTCGACGACGCTCGTGAGACCCTCGCCGCCGACGACCAGCACGGTCGAGCCGGCATCGACGACGGTCGCGAGCAGCCGGACCGCCGCCTGCGGGCTCGTGACGACGTCGTCGCCCGTGACGGAGAGGCCGAAGCCGCTCAGCTGGGCGGCGACGGTCTCGGCCGTCCGCGAGGCGTTGTTGGTGATGTAGCCGATCCGACGGGTCGCCGCAGCGGCATTGAGGCTCTCCACGGCGTGCGGGATCGCGTTGCGGCCGGTGTACACGACACCGTCGAGGTCGGCCAGGATCACGTCCACCCCGTCGAGCGGCACGCGCGACTCAGTCGCGGGGCGCGTCGTCTTCTCCGCTGTCGTCTGCTGCGGGCTTGACATCGTCGGCTGCGGACTCGCTGGCGTCAGCGGGCTCGACGTCGACTCCTCCCGCTGCGAGCTCCTCGTCCGGGGAGAGGTCGTCTCCTCCGAATCCTTCGACTTCCTCTTCCACGATCTCGACAGTCTCACGGTCCTCCTCGATGTCCAGCGTGTTGAGCGCGGCGCGAGCGCGACGCGCCAGGCGGTACCACTCCGCGGCTTCCTTCTCGCGACCGAGCTCCTCGAGCACGGTGGCGTACGCGTCGAACAGGTCGGGGCTGTAGCTGAACGCCCTCGTCCGGTCGAGCTGCGGGATCTCGAGCTCGCGGAGCGCGGCGTCGGTCTGGCCGAGGTCGAGGCGAGCGCCCGAGATCGCGATGGCGAGGCCGACCCGGACCGGGACGTCGAGGGTCGCAGGATCGACGGACCGCCCGAGCTCGAGGGCGCGGTCGGCTCGGCCCAGTCCCCGCTCGCTGTCCACCATGAGCGGCAGCTGGTCGTTCCGACCGGAGATGCGGCGGTAGGTGCGGAGCTCGCGGAGCGTCAGTGCGTAGTCCTCGAGGGCGTACGCCGTGATGGCGATCGTCTCGCGGACGACCGCGATGCGTCCGGCCCGACGTCCGGCGGCCTGCGCGTGCTGGTGCGCCAGCTGAGGATCCTCGTCGATCAGCTCGGCGGCCATCACGAGGTGGCGAGCGACGAAGTCGGCGTTCTCCTTGCTGAGCGTCTTCAGCTCGGCACGGGCGATCTTGTCGAGCTGGCGCGGCTCCACCTCGTCGGGGAGGTGAGGCTCGAACTGGCGGGGACGGACAGAGCGCAGGCCCAGCGGATCGCGGTCCTCCCACTGACCACCGCCGTCGCGAGAGTCGCGGCCGGAACGGCTTCCACGGTCGGTCCCGGGGCGGTCCGGACGGCCACCGGTCGGACGGCCACCGGTCGGACGGCCACCGGTCGGACGGCCACCGGTCGGACGATCGCCACCGGGCCGGCCTCCCGACGCACGGTCGCCGCGGTACGGCCTCTCCGCGCCGGCGGGACCGTCTCCTCTCGGCGGACGCCGAGAGTCGTTCCGGTCACCCGTGGGGCGACCGGCTGCAGGACGGCCTGCTCCGGGGCGATCTTGGCCGGCGCGATCCTGCCAGGAGCGCTGCGGACGATCGGACCCGCCTCGAGGCGGCCGCGGGCTCCACGAGCGGTCACCCTGGGGACGATCGCCCTGCTGCTTGCCTGCATCGGGACGGCCCGAGCGGTCTCCCCCGGGACGACCCGTGGGACGGTCACCAGAACGACCCCCCGACGGACGGCCGCCCGACCAGGGACGGTCGCCGGATCGCCCCGCTCCGGAACCGCCTTCCGGGCGACGCCCGCCTCCGCCGGCCCTCCTGTCGTCACCCGAACCCCGGGAGTCACCGTCGCGTCGCGGACGCTTCTGCTGGTCGTCGTCGCGATCGCTCACTGGGGTGCTCCTTCTAGAGGTCTGTCTTCAAAGACGGGGGTGCCGAGAATCGCGGGGAGCCAGAGCCGCCGAAGGCGACGCTCACCCGCAAGGGGGCCTGCTGTGGTGTTGTGCAGCCAGCCTAACAGGCGAGCGCAGGATCGAGGCAGAGAGCGTTAACGCAAGAAAGCCACCTCACTGAGGTGGCTTTCTTGGTGTTTCTTGAAGTTGAGTCCGGCGGTGTCCTACTCTCCCACAAGGTCCCCCTTGCAGTACCATCGGCGCTGAGAGTCTTAGCTTCCGGGTTCGGAATGTAACCGGGCGTTTCCCTCTCGCTATGGCCGCCGAAACACTAGGTCACGACGTAACCCCAAGAGGGTCCGGCGTGAAGTCTGGTGAATCGTAGCCTGTGCCTCATCGGCACAGCTATTCAGTTGTTTGTTCCGCGAAACAGATCGTGTCGACCGTGTTTCGGGAACCACAGAGTGGACGCAAGCATCACTGCCAACCACACAGGACGTGATGGTTGGGGTGTTGTCAAGTTATCGGCTTATTAGTACCGGTCAGCTCCACGAGTCGTTAGTCCT